>JADJBC010000035.1 GCA_016703945.1 Candidatus Aalborgicola danicus | reverse complement strand
TTGTCTTCCTCGTCAATCCGGACGTCAAGATTCTGCCCGGGTGCATTTCAAGTTTGATAGCTGAACTTCAACGTGATTGCCGAATTGGCGCTGTAGCGCCAAGGCAATACTTGGATGATGCTTGCCAGTGGCTTCTGCCACCAAGCTGGTTTCCTACTGCGATGCGTGCTTGGGCGACTGAGGTGGCCCTGAAGGACAGGGTGCATGCTAGGCGCTTGAGTCGAGCGCTACGCGCGGAATCCTCGCGGTATTGGACTGCATCGCAAGCGCTCGTTCAGAGGGCCCTTTCTGGCGGGGCCATGCTCATTCGAAGGAGTGCCATTGGCCCATCAGATGAATTGTTCGATCCACGATTCTTTATGTATTTCGAGGACTCCGATTTGTGCGTCCGGCTGAAGCGCAGCGGGTACCTTCTTGAAATGCTGCCGCGTGCTGAGGCCGTTCATCGTTGGCGCAACCAACCGCACAAAGCAGCATTGATGGCCGACGGCGCCGCTGTGTATTTTGACAAACATCAGGGTGCTACGAACCGATGGCAAGAGAAATCGGCGCGAATGGCACCACTTCCGTCGTTGCGGCCGTTGTTGGAAGAGTATCGTGTCTTCCCGTGCGAGGGGTTGGTGGTGCCGAAGGAATGGGAAAGTGGGTGGTTGCTCGAGCTCAGTCCCAGTCCTCTGTTGAGCCCGTCTATTGGCCGCCTGGGTGCCGGATCGCGGGTGGACTTTCCGCACGAAGCACTTGCGAATTTCGAAGGGGCCATTGTCTTTGGTCGTCTCGGACTCGCAGCCAGTTCGTGGTCACAGGATAATTGTTGGTATTTTGAATTTAATGTGGACGCACAGTTCGGAAAAGTATGCGACAAATGAAATCGAAACTTTGCTTTTCCATGTCTTTCTCGGAGATCGCCAGCATGGTGATGGCGCATGTGTTCTTATCTTTGGCGACTGTTGCGCATGCGCAGCCCGCTATCCCTTCGATTGCGTCTAACCCGTCGATATCAAAGCCGTCCGTGTCAGCGAAGGACCCCACCGAAAGCCGGAGTTCTGTGGCCGCTGCGGCGGTTGACTTAGTTCCGAAGCCCTTGACGCCATCGCCGTATCTGTCGTCGTTGGAGAACTCGAATGTTTTTGACCCGCAACGAAAAATGTGGCCCGACAGGAGCCCCCCCCCCAGTCCACCTCCACCACCGCCCCCGCCACCTCTGGTCACCGACAAAGACTTGCAACTGTACGGTGTTGTGATTGTGGGGCAGACAAAGAGGGCAACCATCAAGGTCGGAAGTCGTTTTGCGCAGCTCGACACACAGGGGCGTGGTTTTGTGTCGATATCGGAAGGGCAGGTACTGGGCGAGTGGACGCTTGCTGAAATACATCCGACCCACCTTGTTTTGGGCGCACCTGGTGGAAAGCAGAATGTGATGTTCAATAAAAAGACGGATCGGGTTGCAACTGCGGGTCTGCAGCCCACGCAGTCAACGCTAACGCCTTCCAGTAACGAGACTTCTTCGAATGCGCAGTCGGCTACTTCAGCTTCGCAGCAGTCTGGCGAGTCCAATGCCACGCGAACGGCGGGTGCCGCAGCGTTAGGCGGTGCCCCCGTAGCTGGGGCTGGCTCAGTTCCCTCCGCTGGTTCTGACAATACAATCAAGAACGCCCAGCCGGGCAGTTTGGCTGCTGCCATCAGTGCTGCCCAGGCGGCTGCGGCGGCTGCACCGCCATCGCAAAACGTGCCGCCTCCTGCCAATTTCAATCCGTTTTTGCAGTTATTCCCCAAACAGTAGCGGCAAAGCGAAGACCACCATCCATTGGCAATGGGACCTGTATAGGTCCAATTTAGAACAGAAAATGAATATCAAAGAGGCGGAAATCGTTCCATACCACGTATCGAGCATCCCCCACGCTCGGATCGTGGTTGTTTTTGCACCGCATCCCGATGACGAGGTGTTCGGTTGTGGAGGTGCCCTCGCACTGCATGCCAAAGCTGGTCACACGGTGCATGTGGTACTGCTAACTGCGGGGGACAGAAAGCCTGATGGAGTATCTGATCCGGAATATGCGAATCTCAGGCTGATAGAGAGCGCGGCCGCAGCTGCTATTTTGGGTATCGCCGCACCAGAGTGCTGGAAACTGCCGGACCGAACTGTAGGCTATGGGGAGTTGTTGGTTGAGCGCATCATGGGCGCGATTGTTGCGGCAGACGCGGACGTCGTTTACGCCCCTTCGTTATGGGAGTCGCATCCAGACCATCGCGCCACGGCCATGTCGGCCATTGAGGCGGTGCGTCGGCTCGGTGGAAACCGTAGTCTTTTGCTTTATGAGTTGAGTGCACCACTTCGTCCGAATCGCCTGGTTGATATTTCGACAGTTTGGGCTGACAAGGCAGAAGCTATGGCTTGTTTCGACAGTCAAAACAAGAATTTGGACTACCCTGACTTTATTGGTTCACTGAATCGATACCGGGCGCTTACTCTTGGCAAATCCGTCAGAAAAGCGGAGGCTTTCGAGGCCTACTCGGCCGAGTCGCTCAATCGGCCAGCGTTGATGCCATTTGAGTCTGAGCACCGCCGTTTGATAGCACGGGGTGTGTCCGTAACGCCGCAAGATTGCCCACTGGTGTCAGTGATCGTCCGCACAAAGTTGCGCCCTACTTTGAGGGAGGCTCTAGATTCGCTTGTTTCCCAGACCTACACGAACATCGAACTGGTGCTGGTCGACGTTGCAGGCAACGGTCTACCGCAAGTGGATCTAAACGGCATATCTTTCCCAGTTCGAATTGCTTCCACTGCGCAGAGTCTCAGCAGGGCCAGTGCTGCGAATCTTGGTTTACAAGCGGCGTCGGGAGAGTTTTGCCTGTTTCTTGATGATGACGATTGGCTCTTTGCGGACCATTTGTCGAAGCTAGTCAATTTTTCTGGGTTGAACCCCTCGGTCAAGGCAGTTCACACTGCGGTTGCGTGTGTCGATCCTCTAGGGAACCCGACGGGAGTCGTCTTTGACTTTCCGTACTCTCCGGGGGAGCTCAAGTATGGAAATTTCATGCCTATTCATGGCGTGATGTTTCGCCGATCCTTGTTGGCAATGGGATGTAGGTTTGACAGCCAGTTTGATCTTTATGAAGACTGGGATTTCTGGATGCAAGTTGAGGCTCATACGGCCTTCGCGTTTGTTCCTGGTGTTTCTGCCGCATATCGAATTGACACAGGCAGTGGGTCTGGTGTACAGGTTGATCTCGAAGAGGCACGGCAGGCTACTGCCGTACTGTTTTTAAAATGGGAGACTGTTCAATCTGAGAAAGTCTTCTTTGAATTGGTTGCTCGATCCCTTGCCCGACGGCAATTGTCAAGCCGCGTGGCGGATCTTCAGCTTCAAATACAGAAAGTGAGCACGGAATTGGAGGCGGCCGCAGTCGCGGCTTCCCAGCAACATGTACGCGCAGCGACTGCAGAGCGTCTTGCTGACGAGGCGCGACAGGATGCACACCATTTTCGAGAGGCGCACGATCGGGCCTGTAGTGACCGTGATCTTGCCCGCGGGGCAAGCAATTTTTCTAGGGACGAGGCGCAGCGCGCACGAGATGAAGCACAACGTTTTCGAGACGAGGCCTTGCGTTTGCATGGCGAAGCGGTCCGAGCGTCCGATGAGTCACAACGAGTCCACCAAGAGCTGCTGTTGATGACCGGAGAATTGGAAAAGTCCCGCGTTGAAGTACAACAGCGGGATGCAGAACTGCAGCGCCGGAACGTGCTGGCAGACCAAGAGATGGATCATGTGCGTCGGTTACAGGCGCGTGCAATACAGGCGCAAGCGGAGCTGGATCAAATGCGCGCCCAAATAGATGCCCTGCACATTGTCGACATCGCACGGCAACGCGACTTGGAAGCTCAGAAGAACGTTGTTGCGGAACTTATGGCGAGCACTTCGTGGCAGGTCACACAACCAGTTCGCCATCTTGGAAGAGTTGTACTTCGAATCCAGAGCGCGAGAGCCGCCATTGTCTCGTCTGGCGCTTGGCAGCTGGGGTTTGCCTACATGGCCAGACGTTTATTTCTAACTTTTAGACGTGAAGGACTAGAGGGGGTCCGAGGCAGAGTATCTCGGTTGCTCAATCCGGCGGTTCTGTCGGGTGCGACGGAGGGGGGGGGTATTGCACCAGCAAAGGATGAACGAACATATGCAGAGTGGCTGGCGACTTTTGAGCCTTTTGATGTTGCGCAATTGACTGCACTCCAGCAAATGATGATCGAGTTGCCAAAGCAACCTCTTATTTCTATTGTGATGCCTGTCTACAATTCTGTACCGGCCCATCTTGCAAGGGCGATTGAGTCAGTTCAATCTCAACTCTATACAAATTGGGAACTTTGCATTTGCGATGACGCGTCTACCGAACCGCGTGTGAAGGAGGTTCTGGCTGGGTTTGCCAGTCGCGATACCCGGATTCGATTGAATTTCCAAACCACAAACGGGCATATATCTAGAGCCAGTAATGTGGCAATTCACATGGCACGAGGGCAATACATCGCCTTCCTCGACCATGATGATGAATTGAGTCGTCACGCTTTGTTGCGGGTTGCGCAGTCAATTGCTTTGAAGGCTGAGGCTCAAGTCTTCTATTCAGACGAGGACAAGATTGACGAGTCAGGGAAGCGTTTTGACCCGTATTTCAAACCAGACTTCAACTTGGGCCTGTTGCGATCACACAACTACATGTGCCACTTTGCGGTGTATGAGGCCAATTTCCTGCGCCAACTGGGTGGATTGCGTGAAGGTTTTGAAGGTGCCCAGGATTACGATTTGGCATTAAGAGCCGTCGATTCCATCAGCCCAGAACACGTGGTTCACTTGCCCTACGTGCTTTACCATTGGCGTGCCGCCAGCGGAAGCACTGCAGCTGGTCATGGTGAAAAGTCCTATGCGTTTGCTGCTGGGCAACGAGCCTTGACGGATCACTTGGCGCGGCGGCAATTGAATGGGGTTGTTGAAGAAGCGCCAGAGGCATCCGGTATGTACCGAATTTATTGGGCTCCTCCCAAAACCTTTCCGCTAGTCAGCATTGTCATTCCGACACGCAACGGTGAGGCGATTTTGCGTCAGTGCCTCGATAGCCTCCGAACCACCACATACCCGAACTTCGAGACAATCGTTGTTGACAACGGTAGCGACGATCCCGCCACGCTTGCTCTATTGGCTGAACGCTCGGCGGCCGGGCAGGTAAAGGTGCTGAGAGACGCGCAGCCTTTCAATTTCTCCTCCCTCAACAACCATGCAGTGAAAAGCCTCGCTCAGGGCGAGTTTGTCTTATTACTCAACAACGACATTGAGGCAATCAGTCCTGCGTGGCTTGATGAGATGGTCGGTGCGGCGATGGAGACGGGTGTTGGCTGTGTGGGCGCAAGGCTTTGGTATCCGGACTGGCGGTTACAACATGGCGGTGTCATCCTCGTGTGTGGAGTCGCTGGGCATGCCCATAAGTACTTGCCTCGCGGGCAGCACGGTTATATGGGGCGTGCTGTTCTGGCGCAAGACATGATTGCTGTAACCGCTGCTTGTTTGTTGGTGAAAAAGAGCATCTTCCTAGAGGTTGGTGGACTCGACGAGAGTCTTGCAGTTGCGTTCAACGACATTGATTTCTGTCTACGGGTACACAAGGCTGGCTACCGTAACCACTGGACTCCCTACGCCGAGCTGATTCACCACGAATCGGTCACGCGAGGATATGAAGATACCCCTGAAAAACAGCGGCGCTTCCGCACGGAGATCGAAAAGATGCAGGATCGCTGGCCAGAGTTGCTGGCTCATGCTGATCCGTGTTATAGCCCGAACTTGACCGCGACTGCCGAGGACTTTTCGCTGGCTTGGCCACCTCGAAGAGAACTGCCGTGATCATCAACTATTCCAATGGTTCTCAGGAGACGCAGTCGGAGCGGCTTGAGCGGATCTTGCCGATGCTGGCATGTCCCCGGTGTCGTGGAATACTTGTAACGCAGACCAAGGGACTGCACTGCGATAGTTGTGGTGCGTTGCACCCCATTAGAGGTGGTGTGCCTATTTTGCTCCCAGAAGGAGTTCTTGATGGAGGCGCTGTTGGGCTGAGCGAAAAGGACCGTGTCTCCCGCCATCCTTATAGTGTTCGCGCCGAGGAGATCATCGAGAGCCATGAATCTGGCTGGGTTCTCGATTTGGGTGCTGGTGGAAAATTTGACCGCCGTAAGAATGTTGTTCAGATCGATATATTTCGCTACCCCGCAGTTGACGTAGTTGGGTCTGCTGATTGTTTGCCCTTTTTGGATAATTCGTTTGACGCAGTAATCAGTCAAGCTGTGTTCGAGCACTTGCAGTACCCAGAGTGGGCGGTCCGAGAAGTACGTCGCGTTCTGAAGCCTGGCGGAATTGCAAAAATTGACACTGCATTCTTACAGCCTGAACATGGTTACCCCCATCATTTCTACAATGCAACTGAAACAGGTCTTTTGCATTGGTTTCGAGATTTTGAAATTCAGTGGAGCGGCGTGGAGCCATTTCAACACCCAAAGTGGGCACTGCATTGGTTTCTCGGTGTATATCTGGACTTCATTGGAAAAGAGCCGGCGGACGTTCTTCGAAATTTGTCAGTCGGTGACCTCCTGGATGCTTTGCAACGTCACTCTACGCAGCAAACGACACCAGAAGACCTTTCGATCACATCCGCTCTCGATGCGATGCCCGTGCATTTTTTGAGGGTGCTTGCTGCTGGAGTTTCGGTACACGCAATTAACCCACCAAAACACCACGTTGGTTTGAACCAAGAGATTTCTTCTTTGTCACCGTCCCTTGATCGAGAACGAGAGATGGCGCAATTGCGGATCGAGAAAGACATCCTAGTCGCAAAGTCCCGAACTCTCCAAGACGGTCTTTTCGCGGCACAAGAAAAGGCAGAGTACCTTGCTCAGTTCTATCCCAGTGCAAGCAACTTGGCGCAATTCGCAGCTGCCTGGGCTGATCCTCTGCATCTTCTCTCGATTGGTTCTGCGTCGCGCGACTTCGATACAGAAGAAATGTCGAAACCGTTTGCCACAATCATTGTTCGGCCAATCGCGATTAGTCCGTTGTTGGACACTTTTTTTTCCTTGGTTGCCCAAGTTTTTGGTGGCTGGGAGTTGCTCCTAGAACTGGATTCTGATTCCCTGGCCGATGTCAAGAAAGCTGCCAATGCATTGTGCCGACTGGATCGACGCGTGCATCTCTCCACGGGACGGTCGGACGCAAGGTCTGAGCCCGTTGGCAGTGTTGAATCTCGCGGTGAGTACTGGATGCGCCTGCCGGAAGGGGCGACGCTTTCAGCCAATGCGCTGAAGGAGGTAGTGACGGTTGCCCGCCACTTGCCGGGCACCATACGAATCGGCTTCGATTTTGATCGCGGATCGCAATCGGTCAGTGACCCCATCCGATGCCATACGTTGATGGGCGATGGTACTAATATTGTCGGTGAGGGACTCGCGTCATTTGTTCCTTACTTCACGCGCTCGTCCCGAGTACCAGAACTGCACTTGTCAGGTACAGAAGTCTGCGCGCAAGCGCATATTCCCCAATCCTTGGTTCATCTAAACCCGTTTCAGCGTGATGGGTGCGAGTCTGAAAAGGCGAGTGTTCGATATTTATTGGAGCAATACCGAGACGTTTCAGACGAACTTCACCAAATGAATGTCGAGTCGCCCGCTGCAGCCCGCGAACTTCGTCAACTAAACATCGACATCAGCAACTATCTTGCGCAGTTTTACTTTGACAGTACACCAATCGTACCCTCTGATCTACAGCAGGCGGGGCTGATCCGGAGCGCACGGCAAACCATGGGGCGCTGGTTGCGAAACAGGGTACCTATTGGAACACTGGCGTTGTTATTTCAGTGGAAAAGCTGGTTTTCTGCGACGCCTTCGCTAACTGTAGAACCTCCAGCCACTGTTCCCTTTGTGTCGCTCATACTTGAATCGGAGAATGCACTAACCCTCATCGGGACATTTTTTTCGCTAGTCCATCAGACATTTTCCGGTTGGGAGCTTGTCCTCATTGAGAATGAAAAGCAAAGCCCCGCCGTTCGGCGCGCAATACATGATTTTGGCCGTCTCGACAAGAGGGTTGTCATTACGCGCATTGAAGGATTGGCACAAAAACGTTTGGGGCAAGCACAAAGCGCTGTTCGTGGTGAGTTTTATGTCAGGTTGGTAGATGGTGTAACTCTGGCGTTTTCCGCAATCGAGCAAGTTGTGACCTTGGTTAGATCTGCGACAGGCATAGAACGCGTAGTTTGCGACTTTGACTTCATCTCCAAACCGGACCGTTTACCTCTGCGTTGCTATAATTTTACGCCTGTGGGCATTGAGGTCGATCTTGGCAAGCCCCATCTGTTTGACGGAACATTTGTTCGTGTGTCCGCAAATGAACTTGCCACGGACCCATTGCGATCTGTTCAGAACACTGCGCACATACCTTTGAGTCTGTTTCATCAAATGAGACGGGTAGGCGGATCGCCAAACACAATCTGAAGCAAATTGCTTGATGTCTTTGTCAGGCATATCGTCATCTATAAAGGGTATCACTATGAAAAACCGCCTATCAGTCTGTGCGATATCAATTGCGATTGGGGCCGTATTCCTTGTAACTGGTTGTGCGACAAGCAACAACAACTCCGTGACGATTCCGGCGGCGAATGCAGCATTGTCATTCGCGTATGGCTCACCCTTGATGGCCGACCAACTGCGCAACGCTGGGTTGGGAGAGCGGTTTGTTGAGTATTGGCAAGCGCATGCTGACAAAAACTGGAAGCGACGGTATGCGATAGAAAAATTTCCGCGCGATCTCGAGGAGAAGTTCTATGTTGCTTACCATGCGAATGCTTGGCAATTGAAATCTGTCGCGATCACTGGCGTTCAAATCACTGAAAAAGAGGCGACCGTGGATGTTGTTCTGACAGTTGTTGATCCTGAGAAGAAGATCGAAATCCCACAATACCAAAGGGACAAATGGGTGGTCATCGATAGCGCTTGGCTGCATGTTGTTCAGGACCCCATGCTCTCGGGAACATTTCAGTAGCTTGACGCTTTCAGGGGGTGCAATTCGTGTTGCGAGATGACAACGAAATACCTAAACTTGTGACGGCGAACACAAATACTGTGGGCAAACCATTCCAATGGGCGTCGCTTTGGGTACCATTCATTAACAGTCTGAAGTCCTGAAAAAAATTGATGTTCACAGGGTGTGATTGTTGAACTTTCTGGTGTAAACTGTCTGACGCAATAAGCGTGGGCTTGCTCAGGTTCTTTTGTTTTATTCTTTTTTTGGAGATTTCACGTGATGAAGAAAAAATTCCTTGCTGCTGCCATTGGCGCTATGCTTGTTGGTGGTTCCGCGATGGCGGTTGAAGTGGCCCAAGGCGGTAAGGGCGATGTCCTGATCGCTCCTATGTTTATGGCTGGCGGTGGCTGGACGTCTGAGATCAAGGTGATCAACACGAACCCAACTGACTCTGCTGTTGCAAAGGTCGTGTTCCATGCTCCCACAAACAGTGCTGAGTTGCTTGACTTTTTGATCTTTTTGACACCTGGCGACGTCTGGGTTGGTACGGTTCAGCAAAATGCCGATGGTTCGGTTGGTATCATTAGCACCGATGATTCCGCTGTTCGCGTTACTGATGCTGCTGGTTGTCCCACTGGAACGGGTACCACAGGCATTACTGCCAACTTTGCGGCGCCGTTCACGACTGGTTACCTGAACGTGTTTGAGACACGTATGATCCGTGGAACAGTCCCAACGCCTTACTCCAAAGCCTCTTTGGTTGCAGCTTACTCTGCAGCCTGCTTGGCAGGTACGCCCATCACTACAGCACTGACAGACAACGTTCTGACCGGTTCCGTAAAGCTGGCTAACCCGCTGAACGGTAACATGTTGGCCTTGCCCATGACGGCATTGGCAAACTACGACAACTTCACTTATCACAGTGTTGGTCGTTACACGGGCTTCTTTGCTAACGTTGCTGCAAGCAACAAGGCAATGGTGGAAGATGCTATCTGGTCTTCTGACTATGTTATCCCTTACAACAATGCAGCTGGTCAGTACACGTTTGCAACTATCACCTTCCCGACCAAAGAAGCTTTCTACGCACCTAGCGCATCTGGCTCACAGTACACGCCTTTCCCAGGCACGCCAACTGTTGGTTACACGGTTCGTGACGAAGAAGAGCGTTCTTTGACAACAACAGGTTGCAGCGTTTCTCCTTGCCCAGTTGATTCCCCCAGCACTTTGCCAGCCGAGTTGAACATCATCGCGATCACATCCGGTGCAGGTACATCTACAGTGGGTCAGTTGTTCACACAAACCTTCACAAAGGGTTGGGTAAACGCAGCTCCTTTCTCTGAAGTGTCTGACACACGCAGCAAGACTGGTAACAACAATCTGGGCGTCGTCGGTCTGCCAGGTTTGGCAACTTACATCCAGTGGAACTTTGTTGGCAGCACACTGCAAGGCGCTTGGAACTATGCTCCAAAGACGTTCACACCTGGCAATTTCTAAACTAATTTAGTTTAGTAATTAAAAAAAACGCCAAGGATTCCTTGGCGTTTTTCTGTTTCTAGACGGCAAACATTTGCTTACTATTTAGATAAACTTGTTATCTTGAGCAATTGTTTGCCCATTAATCTGTGGAAAGAGGCTCGAATATGACCAAGAAATTCTCAATGCCAACGATGTCAAAATCGTTTGTTGTCGGAGTCCTGGGCTTGATGGTTGTATTGACTGGAGCGCATGCATCAAATTACAACCCACTGGTGCAGCGGGGCTCCTCGGGTTTCAATACAAAATTTGAACCATCCTCCCCGCTTTTGGCGATATCCGACGGTGAGGTAATTTTGCCCTCGGTTGTGGGCGAGGCATTTCAGCTTCAATGGAGAGTTTTTATTCCACCAGGAACAAAGACACTGCAGATGACAATGTATACCTTTGCATCGCCTCCTGAAACGAAAGTACTCATGAAATTTGGGAGTCCACCATCTGGCTCGGCCCTGAATGTCACTCCTGAAAATGCAGCTGCGGTAGACATTACCAGGGTTGTTCAAACGTTGACCGCCAACGGCGGTGGCGTTGAGTTGCCGTTTTCCGCACCTGCTTCGGCGGGGGCTCTCAAGTTGTCCTCCCGATCAGGTGAGTTGACGCAGACCATACTTACCAACACTGGCGGGTGGGTGTATATCAATGCTTTACAAGTTCCTGGAAATAGAATCTATGAACTCAACACTTCTGTAACAGTAGATGAAAGCTGTTATCGGACTTGGTTTGCGGGAGCTCAGTGGGATGCGTCTGGTAATCCGGCGGAAGATGTCACCCACACCTGTTCGGGAAGTTCTGGTGGAACTCCTTTGACGGGAATCACTTTGAGTGGAAATTCGTTGGTAAAAGGTAGTTCAAACGCAATAACAATTACTCCAACACCAAGCAATGCATCCCTGTCCTCCTGTGTGCCGGTCTATGGCGGTGGAGTGTCAAATTTGGTCAGTATAAGTGGTGGGAAGATATCGCTGGCCGGGGGATCGAACTCCATAACAACAACCCAATCAGTCACAATTCAATGCGGTGCGGCTAGTGCCTCTATGACGATTGAGCCAAGTGAGGTTGCATTGACCGGAATCGCACTGAGTGCAAGCAGTTTGGCGGAGGGTAGCAGCGGTACGGTTGTGATTTCACCTAAACCTGCCAATGCAGTCTTACCAACGTGCACCGTGGGTAATATGTTTGGCCCGTCTTCGCAGGTCAAAGTTGCGGGTAACGTCATCTCCAACGATTTAACTTCTTCCGTCATTACTGAGAATCTGAACCTCATAGTTTCGTGTGGAACCCACACTGCTGCACTTTTGTTGACATCTCCCATAAAGGTTGTCGAAGGCGGTAACGCAACACGCATGACGCTGGACATTGACCTCATTCCAACGTCATCAGAGTTAGGTTTACCTGGGAAAGTCTGGATAGCAGCCCGACTTCCAGCCTCAGGATTCTTCTTTCCCAGTGACATGTGGTTCTTCAGAACTGAAACAGACTGGAAAACTGTGTTGACTTTGCCAAATCCAGACAGCTTCAAGTTCAAAGATATCGCGGTCTTGACGGAGAGACAAGTGATCTCGGTAGATTTGGGCATTTCTAAGTCTGATTTACAAGGCTTTGGTGTTGAAATCTTCATGGGATATCGCACAACAACAGGCGTGTTCAAGAGCTTAGGAAAAGTTTGGCCTTGAAGTCACAGGTTTGTGAAGTTTGAAATTGAACTGAGTTTCGTAACCTGCGTCAGCAGTACCGATGTTTTAAATCGGAGACTGCTGTCGTCGCCTTGTTTTAGCGAACGGCGAACCCCGTTGGTGGCGTATTTCAATGCTGAATCAGCCGCGTTTGCCTTCAATTCTTCAGTCGAAGCCAATTCTTCTTGCCGACCCGAGCAATGGCTAGTCTGGGTGCACGAAGATGTTTTTCTGCCGTCCAACTGGGACACGGTCTTTAAAGAAAAACTGCAAAACGCAATGGAGCTTTGGCCTACGTTGGCAGTCGTCGGCGTGTACGGCATGCTTGGATTTGGACAAACCTCCAGACCGATCGGTTGTGTGTTGGATCGTGGCCAAGCTATAGGGGAACGTAGTTGCTTGCCTTCTACAGTTGATAGTCTGGATGAAATGCTCTTTGCGGTGCGAATGGATACCGGACTGAAACTCGATCCAGCCTTGAAGTTCGATTTTTACGCGACTGATATCGTGTTGCAGGCAAAGGAAAAAGGCTTCCAAGCTGCAGTAGTGGATGCATATTGTGAACACTGGTCAGCAACACAACAGTCTGGCCCGCAGCCGGTTTCGCTCGCCGAGCGAATCAAGACAAGCGCCAGAGTCTTTGAAAAGAAATGGGCAAATGCTCTACCAATCACCACAAGTTGTTTTCAGATATCGAAACCTGGTGATGTTGCTGCCTACATAGATTCTTTGCCGACCCGATGACCCTGCTGGAGGTTGTTTTAGATCGGGGCCAAACAATTGCATGGTGGGTGATCAGGCAACTGCACGCATTTGACTTCAAGCACTTCCTGCCTCTCCTCGCAAAGCTGCCCTTAATAATTGCGTATCCAGTTTCAGCTTTCAGGGGCTATATCAATGGGTTGACCGGCAGAGACTGGCGGTCAGTAGCGCTCGGTTTCCGCCACATTCGCCGACAAAGCTTAGAGGGTTATAAGCATCTTCCGACCGGAGGTTCTGCCGCACTTTACAAGAGGTGGAGCAACGAGAGG
Organism: Candidatus Aalborgicola danicus; assembly: GCA_016703945.1. Classification (GTDB taxonomy): domain Bacteria; phylum Pseudomonadota; class Gammaproteobacteria; order Burkholderiales; family Burkholderiaceae_C; genus Allorhodoferax; species Allorhodoferax danicus. Next base: position 8,315 of record JADJBC010000035.1, on the reverse strand, counting down.
TTCGCGGCAGAAGCGCGTGAGGAATTCGAAGCGAGGCTTGTTGTCGCTCATAGGGTTGAAGAACTAAAGTGCACTTTCAAACCGACTGATGCAGATCAAATATGTCGACTCAACAACAGTCGAGGTCTCTTGCTTCTAACACTCCATTTCGACAGTTTCTTTGTCGGAGCCGCATTCTTGGCGAGATCAGGAGCGACTATCAATTTCATGTCCTCGTCCGTCACCCATGATCCGCGTGTAGATGCCGCAGTCCAAGACCACTTCGATTCGAAATACCGAGGATTAGAGCGCTACCTTAATGACGGTTCCATCGTCAATATGGAAGACGGTCTTCGCCCGTTCTACCGGATGCTGGAACGCCATGAAACACTAATCGTACTTGGCGACGCGCCTGCTGTTCCAAACGGTGTCAGCATGACCGTAGAATTTCTTGGGCACCACCGAAAGATGGCTGGTGGTGCGCTCAGACTCGCAGAACGCACGGGTAGCGACATCGGAGGCTACCTCTGCCACCACCGCGGAGGCGGTCACTACGAACTCGAAGTTTGTCGCATCGGCCCTGCCAGCGATCCGGCCAGCATTCAGCACGTTTACGACTTCTTTAGCGATGCCATCACAAAAGACCCGGGCCTCTGGTGGGCGGTTGACTTGTTACCAGACATGACGAAATCGGGTTAACGGAAATCTGTGTCCCCCCCAGTTAGCCACCATCTGCCGCGCAGATCCGAAACACTCAGGCTAAAGCTACTGGTGATTTGAAATCTGCCTTCAGGCCCTGGCACCGTTACGCCCGATGTGCAAGCTTCCTTCGTCGAAATCGCCGATGTAGTGAATGAATTTGCCACCATACTACTAAACCATCCCATGAGCAGAGTGCCTCCGCGCTGACGAACGACCTCCATCGCTGCCAACAGCATCTCTTCAGACTTCATTTTGGGTGCGACCCAGTCAATCAACTCCCAAGTCGTTGCCATTGGTCCTTGCGCTGCGCTCGGTGGGTGTGACCGCAACACGATTGCCCCTAACAGTCGGCCAAGCCAAACCGATCTCACCCAGAAACACACATACCGGTGTTCCGGGTGGTTTGCATACCGGTGGCGCAACCAAGAAGCGTCACGCGTTGGAACAATACTATCGCGCAAATCATGTTTCATCCTCCGCCAAAGTTCATCGAGACGGCCTGCGGTCGAGGGGATCGCCCAATCAAGAACGTCAATACGAAGGCGAGTCGCCACCTTTTCAGAGAGATCTGAACGCCGTGGCACGTGCCAGGACAACTCGGACACCGTATCGATCTGCACATAGTGCCCGAGCTTTTCCCCCAGTCGCATGTGGCGGGCGTTGGGAAAACCAAACCCCAATACAACCCCTTTCGCGCCCCCAACGTGACGATTTAGGAAGGCCTCAACAACCATCCCGAACGGTCCCTTGTGGGCTAATGCAGCACGGCCTTCCTGAGCAACCATGACGTCCCCAATTTGTACCGCTAGCGCTGGGTGATCACGAAAACAAATCTGCCGCAATGTACCGCCGTAGTGCGCCAGCAGATCTCCATTCGGCGCGCGCGCACCAACTGCAGCACCGCGGCCTGCGTCATATTTCCAACGCCACAACGCCTCTGAAAGCGGCTGACCAAAAACACGCTTGAACAGCTCCCGGGTCTCGCCAATCTGCGCCACCCCGATATCAATGACGGACCATTGAGAATCGCTCATTCGATTGTCCAGCGGTGCGGCATCTTTACAAGTCCTTGTTCCAAATCCTGCTGTACCACCCGCAGCTGGATCACGCGCTCCATCACCTCATACACATGCAATCCGCGCTCGCAGCCCAAGATCACGGACACTGTGTAATCACCTTTCAGCAAAGGAAGTCGTTCAAAGGTTAACTCCACGAATCCAAACCCCGCCGCGTCACGCTTCAAAACCACCCCATCATTGGCACTGCCTGCGCTTGAGACCACCATACCATTGGCATGAGCGAAACCAACGGCCACCGACGGACAGGGTAGTTCAGGATCCGACGCGAAATGAACACGCAACATAAGACACGTCCGGCCCGAGTGAATAGCCAACTCCCGCCCACTTACCCCATCCGCAAAAGCTTCAACTCGGGAAAGCACCGCTGTCCCAGACGGAACAATCCGGGCCGCGATGTCGACCGCTACATCCAATGAATCCGGGACTTCGCCCGAAGAAACCACAGCCGCAGAAACGGATTGATGATGGTCTGTGGTCTCCATAACCAAGGAAGTTTCATAAGCCGACGTGACGTGCGCAGCAGAATCAATCATCCTTGCTTTGCCGTTCTCCATCCAAATCGCCCGCGAGCACAGTGCCTGAACATGGTACATCGCATGCGAACAGAACAGAATGGTCGCGCCCCGGTCTTTCAAGGCCATGATGCGATCAAAAGATTTTCTCGCAAACGCGCCATCCCCCACGGACAGCGCCTCATCGATCACCAGAATATCTGGCTCAACACTCGTCGCAACCGAAAACGCCAGACGCATAAACATCCCGCTCGAATAAGTCTTGACTGGTTGACGAATGAAATCGCCGATATCTGCAAACGCCAATATGTCATCCAGCTTTGCGTCAACTTCCGACCGACTCAAGCCCAAAATGGCGGCATTCATGTAGACATTCTCAAGCCCGCTGAAATCTGGACTGAACCCCGCCCCCAACTCCAGCAGTGCCGCCACCCGGCCTCGAACCTCAAGACTACCGGAGCTCGGCATCAGCGTGCCACAGACCATCTGCAACAAGGTCGACTTTCCCGCCCCATTGCGACCAATCAGGCCAACAACCTCACCCCTATAAATCTCAAAATTCACATCTTTCAGTGCCTGAAACTCTCGGCTGTATTGCTTCCAACGGCCCCACAACAACTGCTTCAGTCGGTCTCCGGGGGATTCAAAAAGACGGTAACTTTTGCCCAGACTGCGGGCAACAATGACGGGCTCAGTAGGGCTCGTTTCCAAATCAAACGACATCCGCAAACCCCTTGCGTGCGAGCCGAAAGAATGCTGCACCAAACAATGCCACCAGGGTGCATAAGCCCAGCTCAAGCCCCAGCGCGTACCAGTTCGGCCACACGCCCAACAAAACCACCTCGCGTGTTTGTGTCATCACCAGTGCGAGCGGGTTTAGAAACATCCAGCCACGAACTGCCTCGGGCAACGCCTCGACCGGAAAAAATATTGGGCTCAAGAACATCAATGCACTCAACACCATGCCTAAAAGCTGCCCGACGTCCTGCACATAGGTACCTATGCCGCTCAGCAGCCATCCCAACCCTAGGCACAAGGGGATCAGGGGCAGCCACACCAACGGCAAAGCCACCGCTGACATCGACAACCCCCCTTTGTCCCAAAAACCCAGGAGCAGCAACAATGCCATCGACACCAACAAACCGACCATGGCACTCGCCACGTTCACCCACGCCATCACTTCCAACGGAAAGACGACTTTCTTAACCAAGTGAGGTTGGTCACGCACCAAATTTGGCGCCCTGTTGACGCACTCGGCGAAGAAATTGAAAACGGCCAACCCGGCATAGATCCGCAGGGCAAAGCTCAGGTTACCCTCGTCCAGATCCTGCCAACGCACTCGCATCACATGCCGAAAAACCAGCGTGTAGATACCGAGCATGGCCAGCGGCGTTAACACCAACCAAATTGCGCCAAGCCACGACTGCCGATAGCGTGCATGAACCTCACGACCAGCGAACTGTCGGATCAAACCGACGTGATGCCACGGAAGCAAATAAGAAGCAAGACCGTTCAAAATGGAACACCCGTCAACAGCAGATTGAGGCAAAAGGGATCTACGCCGTCAATCTGTATACAAACACGGCAACCAGTGATTTTAGTCGTCAGGCCTTGGGGGGGCTTACGCGTCCCTCAGCAATGTCCTTCAGAACACCAGGCTGCAACAATCGAAGCGCGTTACCTTCGCGCACTAAAACCTTGTTCAGAAACAGCAGCTGAAAGGAGCGAGTCACTGTCTCGCGGCTGGCGTTGATCATGATGGCAAGCTCCTGGTGTGTTGGCGCCTGATCCACCTCGGTAACACCCGCATCGGTGTGTTGCGGCAACTGAAGCAACAACACACACAAACGCTGGAAAGGATTCGGCAAACTCAGCAGCGTGCGTTGCCCCATGACCAAACGCACCCGGTTCGCCAGGCGCGACATCACCGCCTGTGCCAGACCGGGATTGTTCAAAATCAACTCCTTTGCCAACTTTGCGTCCATAAACGCCACGGTAGACTTCACCGCCGCCACCACAAACTCAGACGGCGGTTTGCCGTCCACCAAAGAAAGCTCGCCAAAATAGTCGCCCGGGTCAACAAAATACAAACCAACACTGCGGCCATCCACAGTGAAATCGACCCCCTGCAGTCGGCCGTCCACCAAAAAACCCAGCTCTTCCGCTGGCACATCCTTGGACATCACCATCGCGCGCCGGGCAAACGACCGCAACGTCATCCGTACCGAAAGCGACTCCAGGACTTCGCTTGGCAGCGGGCGTAGCAGCGGGAATTGCGAAAGCAGTTGAACTGAAGCGGGCATTGGGCTTGAGTTTAACGAGATCACGCAAAGCCAAAACGTGGCAAAATGTACGCTCTACCCAGCATCGCGCAACTCTTGTGACTTCACTCACATGGAATTTCGGGCCCCGGTGACACAATCGACGTAAGGGTAGGTGCGTCATTCCCGACCGCCTTGCCTTGCTTTCCTTACGAGGGCACCATATGAAATCCAACTATAAAATCCATCGTTTTGCTCGCAAGACGCCCAAATCCCTATTTGCCATGTCGTTGTTGGCATTGGGACTCACCGCATTGGCCCAAGATCCGGCCATTGTCGGAGAGACCACCATGGTCATCGGGTTGGTCAAGCTGGTGGCGGCTGATGGCACATCCCGCGCCGTCGACCGCGGCACTGCCATTCGCGTTGGCGACCGCATAGAAACCCAGGCCGGCGGCCACGTTCACCTTCGTTTTGTAGACGGTGGGCGGCTTAGCATTCGTCCGGCCAGTATTCTGCAAGTCGAAAGCTACAGCCACTCAACCCAACAGCCCCTGTTGGGCGCCATCAAATTCCGTCTGGATGAAGGCGTTGTCCGATCCATCACCGGCAAGTGGGGCGAAGCGGCCCGAGACCAATTTCGCTTGAATACACCCGTAGCCGCCATTGGCGTCAAAGGCACTGACTTTGTGGTCAAGTCGGATGGCGAGAAAACATCGGCCTCCGTCTACACCGGCGCCATCATTCTGACGCCCTTGGCAAACGGATGCATCAAGAGCGTTGGCCCATGCATCAACGGAAACGAAAAGCTGCTGTCCGAAGACATGAAAGGGCAGATGATTGAGCTCAATCGCCAGCAGACAACCCCGCAGCTCGTACCCTCCGTCGACCTTCTTGCCCGTGGAGCCCGGCCAACTGTCAACAGCGAGATGATCGCGCGCGTCAACAAGCCCTTGGCTTTGGAAGACGCACCTGTCGAGACCAGAAGCACCAGCACCATGGTTGCGGACAGTCGCGCGGCGACCGTTGTTGCCTCGATTCCCCCTCAGCAAAACCCCGTGGTTGAACCACCTCCTGTCGTTGTGGCCCCTCCGGTTGTTCCGTCAGACCCTATTGTCATTGAGCCGCCTCCAGCCGTGGTTGTTGTTCCGCCGCCGGGGCCGGTTGTTGTTACGCCTCCTGTCGAGGTCGTTGTGGTTGTACCAACACCGGTGGTTCCGGCGGTTCCCCCGGTGGTTACGCAACTCAGTTGGGCGCGTTACGACTGGATCAAAAAAATGGACGCCGACACCTTCAGTCAAAGCTTTGAAGCCGCACTCGCAGCGGGCGGCGAGCGCCTGCCTGGCAATGGCAGCTACACCATGTTTCGTCCGGCAGCCCAGCCCGGTGCCTTGCTCGCCTCAGCAGACGCCACCGCTGAATTTCGCTTAGCCCATGCCTCTGCACAGTTGGTTCGCGAATCGGGCCGCGTCACTGAGGCCGTCAACGTTAATGAAGGCACCTTCAACGTCGACTTTGTGCGGTCCACTTACGCTACCAAGCTCAGCCTTAGCAACGCGGCCATGGGTGCAGACACACTGATCGCCACCGGCAACGTCGCATCCAACGGCGTATTGCAAACCACCAGCTCCAATGCTTCCATTAATGGGGCACTGTCTCTGGACGGCAGGGAAGCCGGCTACGCGTTTGAGAAAGCAGTCAACGTAGGCAACATTCGCGGTATCACGCTCTGGGGGCGCTAGTTGTCGTTGGTGAATGGATTGCGCTCGCGCCTGGTCGCGCTTCTAGGCACTCGCTATGGTGTTGTCGCGCTCAGTTTGTTGCTGGCCACCCTGATCTGGGGCGGGCTCGATGCGGTGTCGGCTCCCTGGCTACGCGCCATGGAAGACCGCGCTGGCGACTGGCTCTGGAGCGTCTCCGCCAAACAAACCGATGAGCGCCGTGTCATCGTTGTCGACATTGACGACCGCAGCCTCTCCGAAATTGGCCCCTGGCCATGGCCCCGTGCCACCCAGGCCAAACTCATGGACGTGCTTGCCGAGGCCGGTGTGCGCCAGCAAATTTTCGACGTGGTTTTCTCCGAACCCCGTCCCGACGATTCCGTGCTGCTGCAATCGGTACAAAAGCACCACCCCGTGCTTGCCCAGGTATTTGCGTTAGAGCAGGGCGGCACCCCGTCGAACGGCCAACCCGCTGGGGCACTTGACTGGGCCACATGCCCGGCGCCATTCTCCCAAGCCCAAGGCTATATCGCCAACCAAAGCCTGTTTGCGGCGTCCGCCAGCGCGCCACTCGGGTTTACAGGGCACATCACCCCACGTGTCGCCACTGACGGCGTGGTGCGCCATCAGCCTGCCATCATTTGCTGGGGCGACAAATCCTATCCGGCGCTCAGCTTGGCCGCCATGATGCAAGCCGCCGGTGAAAACTCGCTCTCGTTGCAGCGCGGCAGTTGGTTCGAGTCTCCATGGCAACTCAGCGGTGGCAGTCAGACCGTTGGCAAGATCCCGCTAGACGAGCGTGGCGACATGCGCGTCTCCTGGCGCCTGCACCCCAACAGCTTCATCAGCCTCTCTGCCGCCGACCTTTTGGCCGGGCGCACCCGCAACAGCCTGCCTGCAGACGTTTTGTCGGGTGCGTGGGTACTAGTCGGCAGCAGCGCGTTTGGCATCAAAGACACGATTGCCACCCCGTTTGGTGGCGCCAATGCCGGCCTGCTGGCCCATGCGCAACTCCTTGCTGCATTGATCGATGGTCGCACCCCCTTACACACCGCGCGTTGCGGCGATTGGGCAAGTGTTGGTGGTTTTGCTGGGCATAGCTTTCTTGTTCGCCCTGAGCAAAGAGCGACTGGCCGACAATGCCAACGCCCCCCGGGCCGAACGTCGTTTCCCCATCCATTTGCTGCCCGTCGCGGCGCTGGGTTGGTGCCTGGTATTGTGGTTCGCACATGCCGCACTGCTGATGTACTCTGCCGTATGGATCGGCTGGGTCGCCCCTGTGCTCTTCGTTTTACTGGCCGGTATGTTCATGAGCATATTGACCCATGCAAAGAGCCGCATTGACCGCGACCGCCTCTACACCCATCTCTCCAGTTACTTGCCGGCACCGGTGGCCGCTTCGCTGGCGCTGCAACCACCGTCGGGTGCCATCAAGGCCAGTACCCTGCAGGTCAGTGTCATGTTTGCCGACATTCGCAACTTTTCAGCCTACTGCGAAGCCCGCCCACCCGAAGAGGCTGCTGCCGTATTGCATGCCTTCTTCTCGGCCGCTACCCGTGTTGTAGAAGCGCAGGGTGGCGTCATCGAAGCCTTTCAGGGTGACGCCGTCATCGCCGTTTGGAACGCCGACCTCAACGAACATACCCAGGCCGAGTCACAACACGGCGGCTCCGGCATACCCAAAGCCACCCATGCCCAACAAGCCCTGCAGGCCGCCATCAACCTGCAAATTGCGGTGCAAGACGTGTTGCCCGACCCGGCACCCGCAGGCCTGGAGCCGCTCAGCCTGGGCATCGGCGTTGAAACCGGCCCCGCCATGGCCGGCTCTTTTGGCCTGGCCAGTCGGCGCACCCACATGGTCATGGGCCGAACGGTTACCATCGCCAGTCGCCTCGTCGAAATGACTGCCGACCTGGCCCACCCCATCTTGGTGGGTGAGGGGCTTGCCGGTCAAATTGGCGGTGCGGGCTTGGAATCCATGGGCACCTTCCTGCTTGACGGCATGCGAGTGCCCCACCACGTATACGCCTATCCCCTTGTTAGAGCTCCCCACATCTATTA
>JADJBC010000034.1 GCA_016703945.1 Candidatus Aalborgicola danicus | reverse complement strand
ACCCTGATGGGTGACACCTACACCTAGCCAAACAGGCGCCCGACCAGCCCGGTGCGCCCGGGGCTGGGGTCGGTGTCGGGCGCTGGCTGGTGTGCGCGGCAAACCATTTGCCGAAGCGCATGTCGTGGGTCGCGATGTGGCTGATCAGCCACTTGTTCAGGAAGCGGCGCAGGTCCTGCACCCGCTCATCGGTCCATCCGTCACCACTCATCAGGAAGTCGGCGATCTGTGATGCAAACGCCTCGTGCTGTTTTCAGATGCGCCTCAAAGGCCGGGTAGCCACTTCCTCTCCATGGCCTCCTGCTCGTTGGAGAAATGCGTCACCACATAGTCCAGCAACTGCTCTACGGTACGCTCCACCGTGCCCAGGTTCGAGCATCATGACCAGTGAAAACAGGTGGCGGTGCTCACGGTCCAACTGGTCTATTCCGATACAGAAGCCCTCGCGCCATTCCACCGCAAATGCTCGCTCAGGGGGGGTGTGGAGGGTGTGCCATGGAGTGCCGGGCATGCTGGGTTAGCGTGGCACCCGTCGACGTGAGGGCAGCAGACTGTTCGGGACCAATCCGCGGAACATCTCGGTGATCCCGTCCAGCGTCTTTCGGCGGGCCAGTTCGCCGTTGCGATCGGCAATCAGGCGCAGCAGGTCACTGCGCATCCCCATTGGGGACTCCACATCCGCCGCTTGGGTGATCGTCACCAGCGTTTTGGAAAATGCGTGCGGTTTGCGGCTTTCCAATCTCGGCCAATGACGCCAGCATGGCCGAGCGAATTTTCCTGGCGCGAGTCCAGAGCGTCCTGTGGGCTCTGTCCGTGCAATAAATCGAAAAACTCGAAGTAAAGCTTGAAAGCGTTCGCATGGGGTATTCCAACAACGTGCCAGCACTTGTTGTGGTGGTCGCAGAAATTTTAGCCCCCAGGTCCGGGATGGCCGATGACTTGGGTCAAACAAATGCCACAGTGGGCCGCTCGGTTTGTGCGTTACGGAGCGTTAGCACTGCAAGGCCCCGCCCCGCAGTGAGGGAATAGCTGTGTGGGGCTGGTTTGGATCAGGCGAAGTATTCCACTTTGCCCTCGTCCAGGTCGTAGCGGCCTGCCAGCACTTTGACTTTGCCTTTCTTGATCAGGTCGGCAACGATAGGGCTCTTGGTTGCAATCTGTTTGGCCGTGCGCATGGCGCTTTCGCGCACGGCGTTGTCGACAAAGTCACCCGGCTTGCCTTTGACAGCCCGCGCTGCCGGAACGATGGCGTTGACCATGGGTGCGATGGAGGCGGGGAACTTGGTCTTTTTTTCCACCACTTCGCAGGCTGCGGCCACGGCACCACAGCGCTCGTGCCCCAACACAATAATGAGTGGTACGCCCAGCACACCCGAGCCGTATTCAATGGTACCCATGGTGGCGGTGTCGACCATATTGCCGGCGTTGCGGGCGACAAACAATTCGCCCACGCCCAGCCCACCGAACAACAACTCGGGTGGAACGCGGCTGTCGGCACAGGACACAATGGTGGCCCAGGGCGCCTGGCTCTTGGCCACGTGCTCGCGCTGCGCATTGAGCTGCACGGCGCACAGCTCCGGGCCACTCACATATTTGTCATTGCCGGCCTTGAGCTTGGCCAGGGCTTCATCCGCCGTCAGGTTGGTGGTGGCGCCACCCGCGGCAAACGCGGGCAACGACGTCATGGCCAGCCCCGCCAGCGCGCCAGAAGCCGCAACCGACAAAAAACCGCGCCGCGAAGGACGGCGCTCTTCATCACAGACGTAACACATGGTTCATCACCCCTTTTTGATGCAAGTTGGATAACTTGGCCGGTGTGGCCAGAACGGACGGCGGGAGTCTGGCGGCAAAGCCCTCTGCCGCAGACCACTATATCCACTTCGCCAAAAAAACCTAGCCGTGCATGAGCTGCTGTGCAAAGGTCTTGAAGCCGCGCAACATCATCTCGATGGCCACGGACACCAGCACCAGGCCCATCAGGCGTTCCACTGCCACCACCAGTCTTGACCCAATGATGCGCTGAATCCGCTCCGCCGACACCAGCACGATGGCGCTGATGGCCATCGTCACGCACAGAGCGGCGATCCACTCCAGGCGGCGCTCGGGTTGTTGCGACACCAGCAGCAACACGGTGGCCAGCGCCGACGGTCCGGCAATGGCGGGCACGGCCAGCGGCACGATCAGCGGCTCCACCATTTGTTCCTCGTCAACGGCGCCAGCGGGTGGCGGGAACACCATGCGCAAGGCGATCAGGAACAGGATGACACCGCCACCAATCTGCAAGGACAACTCGCTCAGGTTCATGACCCGCAGAAAACTCTCGCCGACAAACATGAAGGTGAGCAACAGCGCAAACGCGATCAGGATTTCGCGCAAGATGACACGGGCGCGGCGTTCCGGTGCCACATGTTTGAGTGCGTTGGCAAAGATGGGAATGTTGCCAATCGGGTCCGTGATCAGCACCAGCAAAATGGTGGCAGACAAAAACGTGTATTGCATCATGGAGAACCTTGTCGTTTGAGGTGACACAGACCCCTTCAACAGCTTCAAGAAGTTGACCCAGGTTAAGGCGGGATCTGGCGCATGGATGATAATTCAGCCCATGCCAACGCTGCGCCACTTCACGACCCTTACCCGCCTGGTACTGGCGTGGTTTGTGTTGTCGCTGGGTGTGGCGGTGGCCTCACCGATCGTCAAGCCGCAGGACATCTTGCTGGTGTGCACTGGGTCAGGCGCCATGAAAGTGGTGGTTCAGGCCGACGATGGCAGCGCTACCGAGTTGGCCAGTTCCAGCATGGACTGCCCCCTGTGTGCATCGTTCGGTGCACCACCGCCGGTGGTGCAGCCCAGCGCGCAACCGGCCCAGCCGCTGGCATATGCCTTGCGCAGCATTCCCAGTGCACACATTGCTGCACGAACCGCGTCGCCGTTGCCGGCGCGCGGGCCTCCGACCATCTGACGCCTTGGTGGGCTGAACCCAGCCTAGCCTGGCGTTGTCTCCAACTGATGAGTAGCGTTCTTACGGGTCAGACCTTGGGTTCTGGCTGCGGTACGCCACTCTCAAAATCATAGCGCCTTGTGCCCGTTTCACGGGGGCTACAGGCTGATTTCATTGGTACGTCGGAATCCTTTTCTATGCAATTGCACCGCATCGCGTTGGCCGTGGCCGCCGCATTTCCTCTCGTCGTACTGGCCCAGGGCATTGCCCTGGACGCCCAGCTCAAGACCGTTCTGGTGGCCAGCGCCCGCGCCCCGCTGGACCCCAATTTGCCCAGCAGCACGGCCAGCAAGACCGCCGAGCAGTTGCGCGAGCAAACCATCTACAACCCGGAAGACATCGCCGTCAACCTGCCCAGCACCACGGTGCGCAAGCGCTACTTTGGCGACCGCAATGCCAATGTGGCGGGCCGCAGCTATGGCACCCTGCAACCGGGCCGCGCGCTGGTGTATTTGGATGGCTATCTGATTTCCAACTTCCTGGGCCGCTTTGACGCACCGCGCTGGAACATGGTGAATGTGGAGGCCATTGAGCGCATCGACGCGTTGTACGGCCCGTTCTCCGCCATCTACCCCGGCAACTCCATGGGCACCACGCTGATCGTGACCGAGCGCAAGCCCAGGGGCCTTGAAGCGTCGGCCAGCATCAAGCTCAACCAGCAGGGCTTCGACGAATACGCCACCAGCGAAAACTACACCAGCAAGCAGTTGTCGGGGCGTATCGCCTGCGCGTCTGGATTCGGGTCTGTGGTACGCGGTCAGCATGCAGCGCCAGGATAGCCAAGGCCACCCCATGGGTTATGCCAACGCCGTGCGCGGTGCAACCAGCGGCGCGTTTGTCACGGCCACGGCCGCGGCCAAGTCCGTTACCGGCATCGTCTATGACCGCGACCCGCAAAACCGCGAACGCGCCCTGTTTGGCGCCACCGGCATGGACCACAACAGGCAGGACACCGTCAACCTGCGCGTGGGCTACGAGCTGTCTGCCACGCAGGAGATCGAGGCCCGCGTGGCCTGGTGGCACGACGACAGCACGGTCACCAACACCACCTGGCTGCGTGACGCGGCGGGCAACCCGGTGTGGAGCGGCCTGGTGAAAGACGGCGCACGCCAGTTCAGCGTGCCAAGCAACGCTTTTGCACCCAGCACCCGCGACGAGGCGCACCGCCAACTCGGCGCCACCTGGAAAACCAGGCATGCCAAGGGCTGGAACGCCTCCGTGGTTGCGACCGACTACGTGATCCAGAGCGACGCCGCGCGCCAGGCCAATCTGGCACAGCCCCTGGCCGATCTGGGTGGTGCTGGCACCGTGACCCGGCGCGACGGCACGGGCTGGAATACCTGCGAGGTGCAGTCCACCTACACCCCCACGGAGGGCGACTTTGGCAACGGTCAGCATGCGCTGGTGTTGGGCCTGCACCGCAACCAATACACGCTGCAAAACGTGATCAACAATGCGCCTGACTGGCGCGGCGCGGAGACCACGCTGAACCAGAACTACTACGGCAAGACCACCATCACCGCGCTGTATGCACAGGACGCGTGGAAGCTGCACCCGGACTGGATGCTGACCACCGGGCTGCGCTTCGAGAACTTTGAGTCTGCGGACGGCTCGCAGTACTTTGCCGGCCCGCCCGTGGCACAAAAGGCCTTTGCCGGGCGCAGCCTCACCGCTACCAGCCCCAAGCTGTCGCTGGCCTGGTCGGCCATGGATGACGTGACGCTGCGGACCAGCCTGGGTCGGGGTGTGCGCTTCCCCAACGTGGACGAACTCTTCAACGGCACCCAGACCGGCACCAGCATCACCACCAGCGACCCGAATCTGCGCCCCGAGGTGTCCGACTCGGCCGAGATTTCGGTGGAGCGCGAGTGGGGTCGCCACTGGCTGCGCGCCAGCCTGTTCCGTGACGACGTGACGGACACCATCCTGCGCCAGACCGACTCCACGGTGTTCCCCAGCGTGACCCGCGTCAGCAATGTGGACAAGGTGCTCACACAAGGCCTTGAAATGGTGTGGTCCACGCGCGACGTGGGCGTGAAAGGGCTGGATTTGGGTGGCAGCTTCACCTGGACCGATGCCTCAGTCGTCGCCAACGCCGCCAACCCGGCGCAAGTGGGCAAGAAGTGGCTGCGCATCCCGACGCAGCGCTATACCGTGCAGGCCAGCTACCGGCCCAACGCGCAGTGGCTGTTTGGCGCGGCCTACCGCTGGGCCAGCAGCAGCTACAACACCGAGATGAACGTGGACACCAACCCCGACACTTATGGCGGCACTTCCAGCGTCAGCCAGCTCGACCTGAAGGCCAGCTGGAAGTTTGCCCGGCAGTGGGAGTGGGGCTTTGGTATCAACAACGTGGCCAATCGGCCCTCGTGGCAGGCCCACACCATGCCCCAGCGCAGTGTGCAGACGGAACTGCGGTGGAGTCTCTGACTTTTGCGGTCAGACCACGCAGCGATGTGCCGACCCCAACTGGCAACTGGTATAGGATGCTAAAACTGCAAAAACTGGCCTGTCCTCGCCGCCCTGGCACTGTCCTGGGGCAACATCACCGCCCTGGCGCAGCACGCGCATGGCGAGCCGAAAGCCGTGCCGCAGGCCACGGCGCCGCCGCGGTGCCCGCGTCCGCAGCCAAGCCCGCGCGCAAACCCAAGCCCCAGCTCGGCATCGGCACGGCCTTTGCGCCGGATGGCTCCCTGTGGTGGGTCGGGCTCAATGCCGACAACCAGTTGGTGATCCAGAGCGCACCGGCGGCAACTACACCACCGCAGTGGAGCGCCCCGCGCGTCATCGACATCGGTGGCGACCCCGTTTCCGCCGATGGCGAGAACCACCCCAAGCTGCTGTTCGGCCCCAATGGCACGGTGCTGATCGCCTACACCCAGCCGCTGGCCAAACCCAACACCGGCTTTGTGCGGCTGCTGCGCTCCACCGATGGCGGCAAGACCTTCTCAAAGCCCAGCACCGTGCACGCCGACCGGCAGGAAATCACCCACCGCTTCGAGTCGATTGGCTTTGACGCCAAGGGCGTGCTGCACGCCATCTGGATTGACAAGCGCGACCTGGAGGCGGCACCCCGCGTGGGCAGCAAATCCAGCTACCGGGGCGCCGCCATTTACCGTGCCAGTTCGGTGGACGGTGGCGCCAGCTTTGGCCCCGATACCAAGGTGGCGGATCATTCCTGCGAGTGCTGCCGCATTGCACTGGCGCAAGGCAGCGACGGCGTGTTGAACGCCATGTGGCGCCACGTCTATGAGCCCGACGTGCGGGACCACGCGTTTGTGGCGCTGGATTCGATTGCCGCGCCGGTCACGACGGTGCGCGCCACGTTCGACGAATGGCATATCAACGCCTGCCCGCACCACGGCCCAGGCCTCGCTACGGCGGCCGATGGTGGCTTTCACACGGTGTGGTTCGGCGTGCGCCAGCAGGATGGCGCCGCTGCGTCCGGCGTGCGCTATGCACGCTTGAAGGCCGATGGCAGCCCCGATGCGCAGTCCGTGCGCCGTCTGCCCGACGACCGTGCCGAGCACGCCAGCGTGATGGCGCACGGCCAGCGTGTGGCCGTGGTGTGGCGCAGCAGCGATGGCATGGTCAGCACGCTCAAGGTCTGGCTGTCCACCGACGGCGGCAAGACCTTCACCGAGCGCAAACTCGCGCAGGTGCAGGGTGACAATGATTTCGCCCGCCCGGTGCAACACGGCGCGCGCATGGCCGTGGTGTGGCGCAACCCCAAGGAGGTACAGGTGTATGAACTCAACTTCTAATTTTCCGAAGCGTGCGCTGCTCGCCGTGGCCCTGCTGTTCCCAAGTCTCTATATGCCAAACGTGGCTGTAGCCCTCGCACAGCATGCACATGGTGCTATCACAACCGTAGCGGATTTCGATGCAAGCACGTGGACCCAGCTATTGCGCACTGGCCCGCGCCCGGCGGCCTATGTCTTCACCAACAGCTTTTGCGCCACCTGCCCGGAGGCCTTTGAGGCCCTGCAAAAGACTGTGGTCGCATCGGGCAAACCCGTGCCCCTGGCGGCGATCCTGATGGACGTGCAGGGCGAGCGCGCCCTGGCCCACGCCCACCACTACGCGGGGGTCTCCAAAATCTACGCCTTTGACGGGTTTGAGCCCGCCATCCGCCAGGCCGTGGACCCCGCATGGCGCAATATCACGCCCTATGTCGTGCTGGTCGCTCGCAACGGCAAACTGCAGCGGGTGACCGGCCAGCCCACTGCAGCCCAACTCAAAGCCTGGCTGGGCTAAATTACTTCTCCAATCAGTTGAGGACAGAGCTGAAGATCTGTCCCGCAAATGTATTACTAACCAAGGAAGAACCATGAAACTCAAGACACTTTCCGCCATCCTCGCCCTGTCCAGCAGTGCGCTGTTTGCCCAAACCGTGGAGGTGCAAGGGGCCTGGGCCCGCGCCACCGTGCCCGGCCAGAAGGCCACGGGTGCGTTTATGAAGATCACCGCCAAGGAGGGTACCAAGCTGGTGAGCGTGTCCAGCCCGGTGGCCGGTGTGGCCGAAGTCCACGAGATGAAGATGGACGGTGACGTCATGAAGATGCGCGCCGTCGCCGGGGGGCTGGATTTGCCTGCGGGCAAGGCCGTTGAACTCAAGCCCGGTGGCTACCACGTCATGCTGATGGACCTGAAGGCGCCGCTGCAGAAGGACACCAGCATTGCGGTGACCCTGGTGTTCAAGGATGCCAAGGGCGTGGAAACCAGGACGGAGCTCACCGTGCCCGTGGCCATGGCCGCACCGGGCGGCAAGCCGGCGGACATGCCCGCCATGGACCATAGCAAGCACAAGATGTAAGCGCGCACGTCCCGATGACCCTCACCCTGCACCGCACGCCGCTGCGCCGCCCCTGGGCGGTGTGGCTGGCCGTGCTCGTGGTGGTGCTGGGGGCTCTTGCGCCTACGCTCACCCACGCACTGATGCTTGCCACGGGGCAGGTGTCGCAGGGGGTTGAAATTTGTACCAGCGAAGGCCCCCGCCGGGTGGTCGCTGATGCTGCCGCTTCGGCAGACGATTCCACTTCTTTGCCCGGGTCCGCCACAGCGCCCGCGCATTGCCCGTTTTGCCTGCAAACCACTGACCGTGGCACAGCACCCCACGATCCGCTGCCTACCTCTTTCCTGGTTCAGTGCGGGCCGTGGGCGCCACTGGTCAGGCAGGCTTTTTTCTACGCAACAACCCACGCCTTTGCGCCACCGCCACGCGGGCCGCCGGACTTTTTTTGAGCTATTGAATTCATAGCGCACTACGCCCATTCCACGAGGGCTAGAGGTGCTTTTTTATAGTGAAGAAGAGGTCCTGATCATGTCGCATTTCAAAATCAAAACACTCCCCCTGGCGATGTCGCTCGCCGTGCCCACCCTGTGCCTGCTGTGCAGCAGCGCCCTGGCCGCCGATGTCAAAACCCTGGCCCTGCCAGCGGTGACCGTCAGCGACTCCAAGCTGGACAACACCGCACCGGGCGCCACCCGGCTGGACAAAGCCGCCCTGGCCCCGCGCCTGTCTGCCACCAGTGACACCGCCAGCCTGCTGTCGGACATTCCCGGCGTGAGTCTGTATGGCGCCGGTGGCGTCTCCAGCCTGCCCGCCATCCACGGCCTGGCGGACGACCGGCTACGTATCAAGGTAGACGGCATGGACCTCATTGCGTCCTGCCCCAACCACATGAACCCGGCCCTGTCGTACCTGGACCCGACCAACGTGGGCGTACTCAAGGTCTTCGCCGGTATCACGCCGGTCAGTGCCGGTGGAGACAGCATTGGCGGGACCATCATCGCGGAGTCGCGCGCGCCCGAGTTCGCGCCAGCCGGGCAGAGCATGACCAAGGGCGAACTGGGCGCGTTCTACCGGGGCAACATCACAGCGCGTGGCGCCAACGTTTCCGTCATGCATGCCACGGATGCCTTCAACATCAGCTACAGCGGCTCCACCAGCAAGGCCGACAACTACACCGCCGGTGCCGACTTCAAGACCTACGACTTCACCGGCCGCGCCGGACACAACCTGCCGCGCAACGAGGTGGGTTCCACCGCGTATGACACGCGCAACCAGACCGTTGGCGTGGCGTTCAAGAGCGACAACCACCTGTTCCAGGCCAAGCTGGGCTTTCAGGACATGCCGTTCCAGCTCTACCCCAACCAGCGCATGGACATGCTGGACAACACCCAGCGCAGCGTGAATCTGCGCTACGCCGGCCAGTTTGACTGGGGCACGCTGGACGCCCGTGCCTACCAGGAGAAGGTGGACCACTTCATGGACTTCGGCGCGGACAAGCGCTACTGGTACGGCATGGGGTCCCTGGTGGCGGGCTCGTCGGTTGCAAGTCAACCCTGCGCGCCTATCAGCTCCACCTGCGCGGCTGGCATGCCCATGCTGACTGAAGGTAAGACCTCGGGCGTCAGCGTCAAGGGCGATGTGACCCTGGGCCAGCACGACGTGCTGCGCGTGGGGGGCGAAATGCAGCAGTACCGCATCAACGACTGGTGGCCCGCATCGGGCGGCGGTATGTACCCCGGCACGTTCTGGAATATCCGGGACGGCCAGCGTGACCGTAGTGCCGTATTTGCAGAGTGGGAGGGCCGCAAGAGTGCCCAATGGATGACCCTGCTGGGAGCGCGCTACGAGCAAGTTAGCATGGATGCGGGCGCAGCAGCAGGCTACAACCCGGCCGGAGGAGGCAACCAGGCGCGCGACGCCAATGCTTTCAACGCCCGAAGCCACAAGACGACGGACAACAACCTGGACCTGACCGCCGCGGCCAGCTACACCGCCAGCGACAACTACGCCATCGAATTCGGCTTTGCCCACAAGACCCGCTCACCCAATGTGTACGAGCGCTTCACCTGGTCCACCTGGCAGATGGCGGCGCTGATGAACAACTTTGTCGGCGACGGCAACGGTTACTTCGGCGACCTTGCCCTCAAGCCCGAGCAGGCCAACAAGCTGTCTGCCACCTTTGACTGGCACGCCGCCGATGGCAGCTGGGGCTTCAAGGCCACGCCGTACTACACCCAGGTGGCCGACTACATCGATGCCGTGCAGTGGAATGCCACCACCAATCTGGCCGCCACCGCGGCGGTGAAAGACAAGTTCAGCGTTCTCAAATTCGTCAACCAGTTGGCGCGCATCTATGGACTGGACCTGTCGGGCCATATGCCGTTGGCCAAGAGTGCCATGGGTGACTTCGGACTCAAGGGTCTGCTGAACTACACCCACGGCAGTAACCAGGACACGGGGGACGGCCTGTACAACATCATGCCGCTCAACGCCAAGCTGGCGCTGACCCACAAGCAGGGCGGCTGGGACAACAGTCTGGAGCTACTGATGGTGCAAGCCAAGGACACGGTGTCCGGTGTGCGCAACGAGATCAAGACCCCCGGTTACAGCCTGGTCAACCTGCGCACTAGCTATGCCTGGAAGCAGGTGCGTCTGGACCTGGGCGTGGAGAACCTGTTCGACAAGTTCTACTACCTGCCCACGGGCGGTGCCTACACCGGCCAGGGCACCACCATGAGCAACCCGGCGTTGCCCAACTACCCGCAGTGGGGTACCGCTGTGCCGGGCATGGGCCGCTCGGTGTACGTGGGTCTGAACTTCAAGTTCTGATCGCGTGCTTGATTCAAGAGACACGACATGCACACCGAACCCATCTTGAATCCATCCGCCACATTCGATTCCGGCTTTGCCATCGGCCTGCTGGACCAGTCCGTGGCATTGTTCCTGGGCGGTGAGCCCGAGGCGGCACGCCTGATCCTGCGGGATCTGGTTACGGCCACCGTCGGCTTCGAAGCGCTGGCGGTGCTGACCCACCGGTCGGCCCGCAGCCTGCGTGCCATGCTGACCTGCAACGGTAAGCCGGGTATGGACAGCCTGTCGCGCATTTTCAGCGTCCTGCGCCACTGGCTCAAGGTGCGCCTGGACGTGCGGGTGGTGCAGGCTGCCTGACGCCGGGCCGTGCAAAACCCACGCCATTGACCGGCTCGTGGTCTGTAAATCGTGTGCAATGAAGATCAGCGACAGCCCCTTCTTGCGTTGCAGGTCCTGAAAGATCATCTGCACGTTGCTCCAGTCGTCCAGCCAGGGTAATCGGGCTGTAACCACCGCAGATAGTGCGTGAGCAGCTATTAATTCAGGAGTATCTGGCGCACCCAGTGGTTGGCTCTGCGCGCGGCGAAGCTGGATATAAACCCAGTATCATCAAGCACCCAGCCCACGCTGGCACTGCCCCATGCCCGCCACCGCACGCCCAACGCAAGCGCATTCTCACGCGGGTGGGCAAGCGGGTGCAAAACCCAAGCTCTACAACCCGCGTCACCCCGAGCGAACGCTGCTCTACAAGACGATTGCAGAACACTTCGAGACTTGGCATGAGCTGGCCAGTGCCGGCCAGTTCGATGGCCAGGGCGACCACCACACCCCCAAGCCTTATGTCCGCCAGGCCTTTCGCAAATACCTGGAGTGCGGCATCTTTGCGCACGGCTTTGCCAGGGCCTGGTGTGACGATTGCGGGCACGACTACTTTGTGGCCTATTCCTGCAAAGGCCGTGGCGTGTGCCCCTCGTGCAACACCCGGCGCATGGCGGAGACAGCGGCGCACCTCTGCGACCACGTCTTCCCCCGCCTGCCGGTGCGCCAGTGGGTGCTCTCGGTGCCAAAGCGGCTGCGCTACTTCATGCAGCGTGACGGGGCAGTGCTGGGCATGGTGCTGCGCATTTTCTTGCGGGTTATCGCGCAGAGCCTGCAATCCAACAGCCCTGAGGCGGCGCAGGTGGACAAGGCGGCCCAGCACATGGGCGCAGTGGTCTTCATCCACCGGTTCGGCTCCAGCCTGAACGGGCATGTGCACTTCCATGTGTGCGCGGTCGATGGGGTGTTTGAGGAAGTGGCGGTGACGGTGGAGGGTGAGGTCGATGCCCAATCTTCATCGCCGGGCATCGTCTTTCACCCGGCCAGTGCTATCGATGCCGCCGCTGTGGCCCAGGTGCAGACTGATTTGCGCCGACGTATCCTGCGCGCCTTCGTCGGCCGGGGCCTGCTGGAGAGTTGTGACGCCAAAGAGATGCTGGGCTACCAGCACAGCGGCTTCTCGGTGGACGCCGGTGTGTGCATCGAAGCACACGACCGCGCAGCGCTGGAACGGCTGCTGCGCTATTGCGCCCGCCCACCCTTTGCGATGGACCGATTGCGCAAAGAGGGATGCGATTTGGTGTACCGCTGCGCCAAACAACATAGCGAGCCTGGCTCTGACAAGCGTGGCGCCAAGGCTGACGAACTGCACCTTACGCCACTGGAGCTGATCGACCGTATTGCCGCCCTGGTGCCACCGCCGCGCACGCACCGGCATCGCTATTTTGGTGTGCTGGCCCCGAACTCGCCGCTCAGGGCTGCGGCGGTGGCTCTGGCTGCACCGGTACAACCGGCCAAGCAAGTCGTCGTGCAGGCCGACCCAGCCAACATGAGTGAGGGCGCACCCGCAGTGGTTCCGCTGGGCCACGCGATCCCACCCACGCCCGAACCCGCGCCACCCAAGCGCTCGAAGGCGCACTACCAGTGGGCGGTGCTGATAGCGCGCATCTACGAAGTGTTCCCGCTGCTGTGCCCGCTGTGCGGTGGGCAAATGCGCCTGATCGCGTTCATTACCGAGGGCACGCAGATCAGAAAGATCCTTGATCACATCGGCGTCGACTCAGAACCTCCGCATATTTCCCCGGCGCGCGGGCCACCGCTGTGGGATGACTGCGACGCGCAGACGGATGAGGGGGTGCACATGGAGCCCGATTGGGATCTTGCGGCACAACCGGCACCGGACTTTGAGGTTGATCAGCGCGTCAGTTGGTGAATGAGCAAAGCGGCGATTTTGACTTGCTGGCGGGTAGCTATGCGCCCGCCATACCCGGTGCACCGCCAATCCCTCTTGTGAACAGCGCATTTTGGCGGTGGATCGGCCAGGCACGGCCTTACTGCGGGCGCGGTGCGGGTTTTTACGTGGGTTGAGGGCTCTTTCAGGGGGCGATACTTGGCCTCATGTGGTTGAAATGCTTATCCGTTTTCAGCGGGTGATTGACGAGGGGGGCTTTGCCGCCGCCGCCCGTGCGCTGGACATGTCGCCCGCCGTGGTGACGCGCCTGGTAGCCGACCTGGAAGACCACTTGGGTGCGCGCCTGCTGCACCGCACCACCCGGCGCCTGTCGCTCAGCGACGCGGGGGAGACCTATCTGGCCCGTGTGCGCGCCATTTTGCAAGACATCGACGAAGCGCATGACATTGCCAGCGCCCACACGCAAGACTTGTCGGGCATGTTGCACATCATGACCCAGCCCGTGCTGGCCACACATGTGCTGGCCCCGTTTTTGGCAGGCTTTGCGCAGCGCTACCCCAAGATCGTGCTGGACATCAATGTAGAGTCGTTCAAAGAGCCGCCGATAGAGGACTACGACATCACACTCTTCCCCGCAGAGTCCAGCTACGACGGCGATGTGATTGCGCGCAAGATCTTGTCCACCCAGATCATTCTGGTGGCCTCACCCGACTACCTGAAACGCCGCGGCACACCACAGACCCCGCAGGACTTGGCTGAGCACGACTGCCTGCGCCAGACCCAACGCGGCATGCGCCCGCGCCTGATGCATTTGGTCCACTCCCAGCACCCGCACGAGTCAATTGACCAAGAGGTGCGCACAGTGCTGTGGGCCAACCACGTTGACACCTTGTTGCGCGCTGCCAGTGATGGCATGGGCATTACCAGCACCTCGGTGGAATTGGTAGCCACCCAACTCGCAGCTGGCGAGTTGGTGCAGGTGGTGCGCCCCTGGATCGCGGGGGAGGTGACGCTCTTCGCCGCCCTGCCCAGCCGCAAGTTTTTACCCCGGCGCACGCAGGTGTTTTTGGACTACCTGACCGAGCAGTCGCGCATCCAGGTTTCTACCGCGCTGACCGTGTGCTCAGATTGCTGATTGCAAGCCAAATAGGCATTGGAGCCCATGGATAGTGCGGGGGCAGCTTCTCTTTTGATAGCAAATTGACTGCTTCTGGATGGACTTAGGGCGTGGCAGGCTTGCACAGGACCAATGCCGGGTTGGCAACACACACGGCAGCGGTCAGGTTCAGCATCTGCCGGTTCGTCGCGGTATCACCAAAGCCATACACTTGGCGGTTTTGCACGGCCAGCACCAAGCCCGAGGCGGGGTAAAAGCGGTAGGTGTAGTTGGCAAATACCCCGCTCTCAGCGGGCAAAGGGAACAGGTTGGAAAACTGTGCCTCAGCCCAGGAAAAAGCTCAGTGGCCTCGTTGACGGGTGGCGCGGAGCGGACCAGACGAACGCCGTACCGATCGGTCGAACTGCCCAAGGTGTCCACGCTGGACAGCCCGCCGTATTTGAAACTTACACCCCAGGTGTAGCGCTGTACCGGGGGTCGCTGTCAAGAACGGCTGAGGTGGAGCCCGACCACACATACAACTCCGGGGTCGTTTTCCGGAAACACGTCGGTGTTGATGGTGTGGAAGGATTTGGTGTAGTCCACTAGGCTGTCCAGCTCCAGGGCCGTGGGTAGGCGCCAATCGGATTGGCCCGCAAAATTGCTGGTCAGCGCGCGCGCCTGCGTCCAGGTCAGGGTGCTGGCCGACCCCGTGCAGGCACTGCCGGTCCAGGTCTGCCCCACCATGCAACGTTGCCACGTCAACTGGGTGGGTTTGTGCAACACGGTGCCGTTGCTGCTGGGGGTGTAGTCCGCGGTGGGCCGTGCCAGATTCATCGATGCATTGGCTGTACCCCGCACCATACGCACATAAGACACATCGGTACTGGTGACGATAGCGCTGTTGTTGCCCCCGCCTGAAACGCCCACCCAGGCAAAACCATAGTCGGGATTATTACCATCGCCTGTGGTGCTGGATAAAAAGAAGGAGTTGATGTTCGACGGGTCCAGAAAGACCTTGCGGTCCACGCCGGTCACGGGCAGCGTGTAATCCACCAGCGTCATCAGTTCACGGATGGTGGGCAGTCGCCAGTCGTTTTGACCCGCGAACGAGGTTGCTCCGGTCATGCCACGAATCTGGTCCAGCGATGAATAGGGTGGGTCACCAAGGCAAGCCGTGCCGGTCCAGGTTTGCCCGACGATGCAGCGCATCCACGTTAGGCCGGTGGCAGAGTCGGTGGCAGTGCCATCGGCAGAGGCCTGCAGCGTACCGGCCACGCTGGTACCTATCCAGAACAAGGGGGCTGCACACACCGCAAGCGTTGCATGCTTGATTGACTTCATCATTTTGGAATCTCCAGGAAGTTAGGCCGTCTATGCGTCAAGGCATTGATCGATTGTCTTTGCCGTGAAGCCAAGCGCCTACCCCTAGATTTGGGGGGGTGGCTCCAGCAGGCCGCGGCGCATGGCCTCTGTGGCGGCCTGAGCGCGGGTGCGGATGCCCAGCTTGCGGTAGATCGCCTTGATGTGGTCGTTGGTGGTGTGGTACGCCATGCCCAGGCGCTCCCCCACTTCCGCGATGCTAAGGCCTTCGCCGATGGCGGCCAAAACCTGGGTCTCACGCGGGGTGAGCACCGCCGCCTGCAGGGGCGTTGCCGCCACAGGCTGTACCTGCCCCGAGCGGCAATGTTTCAATATGCGCCGGGCCACAGCCGCCGACAAAGGCGGTTCACCATCGGCCATGCGGCGCAAAGATGACACCAAACTCGGCAAGGGGTCGCTCTTGAGCAAATAGCCGTCGGCTCCGGCTTGCAAGGCACTAAAAACAATATCGTCGTCGTGGTAGAGCGTGGTCACGATGGCCTGGGTGTCGGGTTGCGCGGCTTTGAGCGCCTGCAGCACCACCAGGCCGGAGCCATCCAGCAGCCGCAGGTCCACCAGCGCGAGCTGCCAGGGCAAGTCCAGCTGCATCAGGGCATGGGCTACCGTACCGCAGACTTTGACCTGTGCCGTGGGAAACACCGTGCGCACCAGCTCCTGGAGCAAGTCCACCGCATCACTTTGGTCTTCGACCAGCAATATTTGCATGGCGGGCTCGCTCATGGCGCGCTGCCTTTGGCATCCAGGGGCCAGGAAACCGTAAGCAGCACCCCCCCGTCGGACAGCGCCTCCCAGCGGGCCTGACCGCCCAGCCGCTGGGCACGCCGTTCAATTGACTGCAGACCCAAGCCACGCGTCCAGTTCGTCGGGTTTACCAGTGCGCCGTCATTGCGCACTGCCAGGTGCAGGCCATCGCCCTCCAGCCCAATGTGCACGCCCACACGCGTGGCCTGGCCGTGATTGAGCACATTGCGCAGTGCCTCCGACAAGATGCGTGCAATGGCCAGCGCCACGTCCGGGCGCACCGTGAGCGTGGCGGGCACCACCGGTGGCTGCCAGTCCATGTGCAGGCCCGCACCGCGCACCCGCGGCACCAGCTCGCCCCGCAAATCGGCCAACAATTCAGTGAGCGGCACCGGCCCCTTGGCCATGCCATGGGTGATGAAGCGCATTTCCGACAGAGTGTCCTGGGCGTAGCGCTGCCAGGGGCCGGCCGGGCCGGTTCGCACCAGGTGCAGCAGGCGTCCACCCAAGTCGTCGTGCAAGTCGTCGGCAATACGCTCGCGTTCATCCTGGCGGGCCAGGTCGGCTTTGCGGTCGCCGTCTACCAGGCGTTGCAGCAGGCTGGCGGCATGCTGCACAAAACGCCGCTCCTCTACGCCAAACAAGCGTCGCCCGCCCTGCGCATGGCGCAACATCACCCCAGCCCCCACCACGGGCAATGGCGCCCACAGCGCGGCTCCGCTTTCCAGCACACGGGCCGACTCACCGGGCAACTCTTTTAGCTCCAGCGTCTCGGGCAAAAAAACGCGTTCCAACAGCTGGGCCCAGGCTCGCTGCGCACCCGCATTGGAGGTGGCGGCCGCACGCGCCGTGGTGTAGAGGGCTTCAATGTGGTCTTCAAGCTTCAGGGCACGGCGGCCCAATAGGCGCTCAAACGCCCAGGCGCGCAGGGGCACATACAACGCCCCGACCAGCAAGGTGCTTGCCAACAGGGCTACGGGCGGGCTCAGTCGCAGGGCGAGTACCAGGACCACATCGGCCGCGGCCACCAGGCTGGCGGCCAGTAACCACAGCACAATGCGCCGCCACACGTGGTCGGCGTTGCCCAGCACCGGGCTGACCGCTATGACCATCAATGAAAACACCTTGAATGCCATAAAACTGCCAGCCACAAACAGCTCGCGCTCGGTGGTGCTGCCGTCTTGGGGCCACGCCTGAATAATGGCAAAGCGCAGCACCAACAAACCAGCCAGCAGGCCAAACCACTGCGCCAACGCGCGCAGCAGCGGGCTGTGCGTACGCCGCCACTGATAAAAGAGCGCCACCGACACCAAAACCACCCACAACGCCACCACCGCCTGGTGCCCCCACGCGGGCGCGGGGGCCAGCCCCAGTACATCAATACACACCACCAGAAACGCCGTTGCGGGCAAGGCCTGCACCACGCGGCGTGGCACCACGCGCCTGGGCAAACACAATACAAAACCGACATAGGATGCAAAGCCCAATTGGATAGCGAAGCGGGCAAGCTGGTTGATTAGCCCCGCAGCACCCATGGGCCAGGCCAAGCCGTGGTCCAGCTCCAGCCCACCCAACAACATGCCCACCGCATAGCCACCGCACGACGTCAAAAGCAGGCCGAGCCCCTCAGCGCCGCTGCGCAGCCAATGAAAGCACCCCGACAACCATGCCAGGTAACCCAGCGCAACATGCATCCACAGCATGGCGCTGATACCGAGCCACCCCCGTGAGGTGACTGGATGGCGCTGGATACTGCCATCTGCAAAAGTAGCTCTACCGCGTCCGCCTGCAGTACGCCATGCAGTTGCAAGTGCCTTTGGGCATAGTCGGTGCGCAAGGCGTAGGTGGGGAGGAAATGCCCCGCATCCAGCAGCAAGCCGGCATCCACCGGCACCTGGGAGTTGACACCGCGCACGGCGACCACGCCGGAGGTACAGGGTTGCGCCTGGATGCATACCGCCTGCGCGCTGTCATTCCACACGAGCTCAGCCGTCAGCACCCGCTCGGAGGCCGACAACCAAAGCACCATCAGCGCCAACGGCAAAAAGCTGGCGAGCGAATAACCCAAGGACCGCCACGCCACACGCACTGGAAGCATTCAGATACCTGTGATGCTGAAGGGAACGCATTTCAAGCCAAATCGGCATTTGAGCTCATGGATAGTGCGGGGGCAGCTTCTATTTTGATAGCGACTTGCCGTCTGCGGCGGGGGCCTCCGGTTTGACCGCGTCGCGCAGGGCCTTGATTTCCACGCGCATTTCCTGGTCGAGTTTCTTGAGTTTTTCGGTCATGCCGGCCAGACGCTGGGGCATGCCTTGCAACACCGCCTGGATCACGGCGGGCTGCTTGCTGAGCAGCGATTGGCCCACCGGCGATTCGTAAAACGCAGTGATGCCGTCGACCTCCTCTTGTGAAAAGTGCGTGGTGTAAATCTCCATGAACATCGGCTTGAGCTTGGCCATGGCGGTTTCTTCCGCAATAACCGCGCTGGAGCTTTCCATAAACTTCAGAAATACCTTTTGCTCTTCAGGCGTGACTGGCTTGCCTTGGGACGCCTGCTTGGCAGCGGCCAGCATCGTGCTTTGTGGAGTTGGGGCGCAACCGTTCAGCGGCGCCTCGTTCCTGAGGCAACCAGCGTAGCTCTCTACCGACTGGGCGTCGGTGGAGCGGCATGTGCACCTACAGCTAAAGCCACTAAAAAACCCATTGCAATCCAGCGTTTCATGATTCGTCCTCCGGTTCAAAACGCAGGATTGTGCCCCAGTGTCAATGCAGCGCCACCCCAGTCATCCACGACCGGCGCACCCGCGCCCCGCACGCCTGGGACGCAGCCCCCGCACCTGCACCGGTAGCGTCAAAACGCGCCACGATGCCGTAGTAGGTTTTGCTGGCGTCTATCCAGGGGTAGAAGCCAAACAGGCCTATGAGCAGGTAACCATGGATGCAGGCGCAGCAGCAGGCTACAACCCGGCCGGAGGAGGCAACCAGGCGCGCGACGCCAACGCCTTCAACGCCCGCAGCCACCAGACGACGGATAACAACACCGACCTGACCGCGGCGGCCAGCTACACCGCCAGCGACAACTACGC
>JADJBC010000033.1 GCA_016703945.1 Candidatus Aalborgicola danicus | reverse complement strand
GAGCGTGAGCGCGATCTGTTCGCGCTCGGAAAGAAGTTGCCTGGCTGCGGTCGCATTGCCGCGGTCGGTCATCACCGCGAGCGCGGTACTCTCCTGCTCGACCAGTCGGAACGCCGCCCGGCCGAGTTCGTCGAGATCCTGGTCGATCACCGTCTGCGCGACGATTGGATGCTTCCTCAGCAATCCGGTCCGCCGGTTGTACAGCTCGCTTTGAAGTCCGGGACGGTAAAGCTTTCAGTTCCGAGCTTGTTGCTCAAAGGCCGGGCGGTCGCAAAGAACCAGCCGGCATAGCTCGCAGCACTCGGCGCGGTTGGGAAGAACCCATTGGGCACCAGCCATAGCTCGTGCTCGTTGAGCCGGTTGCGCAGGAAGCCGACCTGCATGTTCATCGCAGCCGCGATTTTCTCCTGAAACGCTTTCGCGATTTCGCGGAATTCGTCATTCGGCCGCGGTGCGGCGGCGAGCGCAGAAAGTTGGGGGAGCGAGGTCGCGCCAGCGGAGGCCGCCTGCAGCCACACCCGACTGCTCGCCGTGCCGATCTGCGCTTTGATTTGCGCGGCCAGAACGGCATTGGCGGGAAGATCCCCGTCCGCCGGACCGTAGTCCGGATTGGTACGCGTGATCGTCAGAGTGGGCTCGAATCTCCATAAGGCGTTGACCGGGCCGTTGCAGGCGATCGGCGCGAGCGGCTCAACCAGCGGATCGTCCTGTTGGTCTTGGTTTTTAATTTCCAAATCGATCCATTTGCCGATCTGATCAGCGAGCTTGTTGGTGCTCAGGTTGACCGCGCCCCTAACAATTGGGTCGGCGGAAATCGTAGTCGCCACGTCGGCATTCGCCCCCAGGAGCTGAGCACGAATCTCCTTCAGTCGCTTGATCCTCGCTTTCTTATCCTCTCCCTTTGTGAGATAGCGATACTGGATCTCGAGATACAGATACGGCTTGCCGCTCTGCTGGCCCGGATAGGCGGCGAACCGGATTCCCGGCCATTCCGCCGGGTTCGTGAGCGGGTCGGTGTAGAACAATCGCCGGCGCACCACAGGCGCTGATGCGGCTTCGAAACGGTTGCCGAACACGTCGCGGAAACCTGGCGTGAAGGCGATCTGACTTCGCGACTGGTCGGAAAGCCGCCAATAAGGCGATTGTTCGGTTCTCTCGTCGAAACACTGGAGGGTCGCCCGAAAATGCTGGACGACGGTGCTGGCGGTGGCTCCCGCCGTTGCGATCGCAGCACTTGCTGACGCTCGGCCGCCGAGCCGAATCGCCGCAATGTCACCGGTGTGAACATAGTGCGCGCCAGTCACACCGCTCGCGGCAAGCGGGCTCCTGCGTTCGAATGACTTCCCATGCAACGGCTGCGACGGGGAGATCGCCACAACGGTATCGGCTGACTCCAATCCGACCGGGTGGCCGGCGCCATCGATCGCCGAATAATCCACTAGGCTGATGGTGCCGTAACCGAACTTGTCTTCGTCGGTTGTCTTGCTGGCCGTCTCGGAGCGGGTCCAGCCGAACAGCACGTGTCCGGGCGGAACCGCCGGGGCTATCTGGATGTGCGCCAGGCCGTTAAAGCGGATGGAGTCCGGCGCAATCGCGCTCGCGAGCGCCACCGCATTTGCGGCCCGCGGCAGCCACATGCTTTCTTCATTGTTCGTGTCGGAATCGGGTTTCGCCTTAAGCACGATGCTCAGTACCAGGGTATCGGCATCGGCCGGCGCAGTTGCGGTGCGCAGAAAATATCCGCCCGAATTGGTAATGCTGATCATCTGCAGTAGGCGGATAGCGTCCTTATCCTGATTCGCATCGCCGCCCGAGATCGCCACAAAGGGCAGCGCCGCCGGTGCCGACGCGGCTGCGAACGTCAAGGCTTTCTCGCCCGAGCGAGCCTCCCGAGTCAGATTGGTGCGGATGATCGTCCAGTCGTCAATCCTGTTCAGCGTGCCTGTGGCGGTCTTCTGAACGCCGAGCACGACCGCATCGATCTCGGGCGGATTGGGGTCGGAGGTCGCCGACAGAAAGGTGTCGAGCAATCCGAGTCGGTCGAGGAAATAGCGATCTCCTTGCGGCGTGCCTTCGAGCTCAAAGATCTGGGCGCCAGCCGGAAGACCGGGAACAGCCTTGAGCTTTAAGCGCAGCATGACTGCGGGCTGCCAACTCGAGCGCGGCAGGACCACCATGCAGTTGCTGGTGCTGTCGAAGCGGGTGAGCGATACGAAGCTGTCGGTTGTCGGCGAGACCTCCGCAAGTGCAGAGGCCGGCAGTTTGGCGATAACGAACTCGCGTCTCGAGCCCGGTGCAGCTGGATCGGGCACCGCGACTTCGATCTGATCCTCTTTGGGGATCGGATTAGCGATTGTGTAGGAGCGCTGGCCGAACACCCAGGTTGGGAGCGTGTCATCCGCAGCGAGGGTTAGATACTTCGCGCGATCCTTCCCAAACGCATCGGTCATGAAGGCTTGGCTGTTGATCGCGTCCGGCCGACTGATTAGGACGGGCGTCGTCGCACCGCCGACCGAGAACTCGAAACTCATTGGGCCGGACGGCGGTAGGTCGACTCTGATCTGCTGGGCTGTCGCGATCGTGGCCGGCCGGACGTGACCGAAATTATCGGTCACGCGACTACCATGCAGTAAGGTGCGGGATAGATCGCGGCCAATTCGATCCAAGCGGGTTTTGGGACTATCAGCCATTGTGTTTCCCTCTCAGCTTTACGGCCATCAGAGTGATGCAAACATTTGCTGCCAGACCTCGGCCCAAGTCATGGACTTGCGCGGGTCCAGCCGCGGCAACGATGCGTTCGGGATCACGGTTTCGTCGATGTTCCGCACGTAGCCTTTGTCCTCAATCAGCTGGCCAATCTCCGGAATTGTGGCGGCGATCAAATGTCGACAGTATTCGGCAAATGCCGCATCGGTTGCCGCCATTGCCTGGTGATCCTGATGGTCGGTGACAAGCGCTGACGTGCCGGCGGTTACCGGGACGCCGCCGATCGGCGCGTAGCGGAAGCTCACGCCCGGCCATAGCGGTAAGGTGGCGAAATGTCGGTCTGTCCGCTCGCAGAGCGTCTTGAGCCGGGCAACGAATTGCAGCGGAACGATCGCCAGCAGCGCGGAAGCAAATCCGTTCCAGAAGCCGGTTTCGGTGTTGCGCAACTCCTCGCGGATGCCGTCCACGGCACCGAGCGTCAGTACGGTGGAATCAATCGCCGCGGGGCTGGTGCCGGGCGGCAGCAGCCCAGCCGACCAAGAAGCGGGCGAGATCGGCAAATGCGTTGTCGGGCGCATCGACCTGCAGGAGCATGGTGCCGATCGCGCAGGTCTTGATGCCGCCGCTCTCGCCGACATCGGCCGCGCTCGCCATGCAGGGCAGCACGGTCACGTGCAAGTTGATGTCACGCACCGCCGACCAGTAACGATAGGCCGTGTTCCAATTGAAGGTCGAGGTCAGCGGGGCCGCGAGCAGCAGTGGGGTGGCGGTCGTTAGGTGGCCCGCCCCATCGTATGCTCCTTCGTCCTTGAAACTAGTTAGGGCTTCCTCGTAGTGCCAGGTCGCGCTGAACGACAGATGAATGGTGATGTCGACGCAGCCTACATGGATCTGGACGTCGACACCGACGTTGAGTGCGATCTCGGCGAAGATGACGGTCGGCAGCGTGAGAATATGGTGTTTGCCCGTGGCGTCCTTCCCAAGCACGCGGCGGATCTCGAGACCGACCTCCACATAGGCGAGGATGTGCGCCGAGGCGCGGATGATCGCGAAATCGACGGTCGCCCGGATGTCGAGCATCAGGCCGACATAGCCCTTCACGGCGTAGAGAGTCGGGCTGAAAAGGTCCGCGCCCGGCCGATAGGCAATCGCGCCTTCCAGGCCGCCGAACACCGTGAGCGAGGCGTCAGCGTAGAGAATCCCGATGGTGAAGCTGCGGCCGATCCCGACCCGCGCGGCGAATCCCAGGCGAAGGGTGGAAAGCTCGTTGAGCTTGATGCTGTCGGGGGCTGAATAGCCGTAGCCGCCCTCGAAGGCGAGGAGATCGGCGGCCTCGGCCGACGTCTTGCCGTAATAGAAGCCGCCGGAGCCGAGAAAAATCGCGATCTCGACTTGGCAACTCCGCGAGAAGTCGTTGTTCCACGGGAAGCCAAAGTCAGCCAGGAATCCGCCGTCGGTATGAATCTCGAGGCGGAATACCGGCAGCCGCACGCTCGCGACGCCGATCTGCATGGTACGCAGCGCGCCCGGCAAGGTGTATTCGATCGAGAAGATCCCGAGCTGGCTGTTGACGCGCCGATACATCACGTCGAGCTCGCCGAATGGCGCGATCTCGACCGCGATACCGTAAACCGTCGGATCGGAGATCGCCACAGCGACCTTCAGCTCGCCCGCGTAGCGGCCGACCACACTCCAGTTGTCGTTCGCAGACGCAGCCTGCGACACAAGCGAGCAGACATCCTGGCCGCCGCCGACATCGGACAGCGTCCCTTCGAAGGCGCTGACGACCCCTTTTATGTCTTTGGCGCTCGCGCTTGGCAGCTTGAGCCGATAGCCGCCGCCGACATACCAGCTCCCCTTCTTGAGGCCGAAGGCCCAGCTCGGCTTGCGGCCCGAGTCGACCGGAATGAAGATCGCGAACGAGGTGTCGGCTTCGGGCCATTCCTTGCCCAGCATGACGATCCGGGCGTTGACTGCCTGGAGAGCCAGCATCTGGGTGTTCCCCTGGGCGTCCTTGCAGACCTTGAGATTGAGCTCCCTCGCCCGCAGGCGAATGAATTGCTGGATGCCGATATCGATTCCCTTGCCTTCGCGTGTCGGGAACTGGATGCCGAAGGCGAGACCCTTGCTGCTGCCACCGCTCCAGCCGACCAGCATGGGAAGTTTCATGCCGCGCAGGTCGCCCGCGAGTTGGCCGAGCGAACCGAAATCGAGCTCCATCAGGAAACCAAACTGAAATTTGGTGCCGAGGCCACCGAAGTTGATCGGGCTGAAATGCAAATCCTCAATGTCGAGCAACTGGCCGAGCGCGATGCTCATGCCCTTGAGCTTTACCGGCAGCAGCGAGAGCAACGAGGGTGCGCCATTCTGTCCGAAGTCGATGTCGGCCGATATGCCGCTCGGCTTGAACCTAAATTTGAATCCGGAAAGCTCGGGGCGCGCGAAGCTGTACTCGAATCCGAACGAGGAGAGGCGGATTTGCTTGACGCTGAACAGCGGGATCTGGGGGATTTTTTCGCTGAGTTGGAGCGTTCCGTCGATGCCAATGAAGGCGGTGAGCTGCCTGTCGTCGCTTGCGACGACCCCGAGCTGCGCGCGTGTGATGGTGAGTTGCTTGAGATAGGAGTCTTGGTGGAAGGTGACGACGAGCGGGCTCGGGGTGACCAGACTGAAAATGTCCTCGCTGCCGCGCCGTTCGTAGTAGCCGTCGAGCTCAAGCTCTTGCAGAGCGCCGGGCGACGACATGCTGTCCCAGAACAAATGACTGAAGTGGATGAATAATTTCGCGCTAAAGTCGGCGATCTGGCTGTTCTCGAAGGTGATCTGGAGCGAGTCGACCACGAAGCGGTATTGGCGTCCGCCTTGGCCACTCGTGCCCGGTTCGACGTCATCGGTGGTCGGCTCCTTCGGCTCCTTTCCGATCTCCTTTTGATCGTAGCTAATCATGCCGAACGCAGAGCCCGGCCGACGAGGTGAGGCGGGGTCCGAGCTCAGATCGGCCTTGGTCGCGGGAAGCGCGTTGAGCCCGAAATAGGGCGCTCTGAGCCCGGGCTCTCCATGAGGATCTTTGGTCGCCAGTCCCGGCTTGAGGGCCTCAATCAGCGAAGGCTGATCGCTCAGCGGAAAATTGAGGACCAGCACGCCCTGCCAGTTCTCGTCGTCCCAGACAGCCTTTGAGCTGCTTGAGATGATCCGAACCGGCTTGCCTTTGGGGGAAGAGCGACCAGGTGTCGAGGTCGCTGTTCCTTTGGGGCGCGAGGTCGGGCTGGCAGGCCCAAGTGGCTTGATCCGCCAGCAGGGTGGCGATGCTCTTTGCCCTTGTAATATTTGAACAGGATTGCGTCGGCAAGCATGCTGGTGTCCAGGAACGGGCCGGCATCGGTCGCCAAAATCTTGAACGCGAACGGTGCGCGCGCATAAAGGGTCGCCGAAGGCGTCACCACTTTAAGCGCCGCGGCGCTCGGCTTGCGCAGCACGATGAAGAGTTGGTGCGACTGCAGCGCCTGCTGAAAGTCGCGGAAGATGCGGGCCTCGGTGTCGTTGATCGTCAGGGCAAAGTCGATCTTCGTGTTGTCGGCGCTGTCGGGGTTGCCGAAATACAGCCGCGCATAAGAGGTGCCGTCGGCCGCGACCTCCGCCAGGATGCCCTGCGGGGTGACGGCGAGTTCTTTGGCTGCAGCGGCGGCAAGATGCAGCGGCCCCGCGTTCGGAGGCGAATGCTTTCGCCGGTACTGCGCCAGATGGCTTAGCTCGAAGCGCGTGAAGTCCTCATACGGATCGGCGCCGTCGATGTAGCCAGCATGAGGAAAAACCGGTAGCGGCTTTTGCGCGATACCGTACTCCTTTCGCCGTCGCCGCAAGTGGTCGGGATCCTTAACCGGCGGTGCCACGAACAGCGGTGCCTCGGAGGACTGGGAGTGAAATTTCACATCCGTCGGCGTGCCGGCTTTGGCAAAGCGGACATGCGAGGTGAGAACCGCGCCTTTCCCATCGCCCAATAGATCGCGGTCGATCGGCGAGCCGGACTCGTCTCGCCGCAGGAAGCCCGGCCGGCGCGCCACGAACTCGATATGGGTGACGTCGGGGGCGTCGCCGAG
Organism: Candidatus Aalborgicola danicus; assembly: GCA_016703945.1. Lineage (GTDB taxonomy): Bacteria > Pseudomonadota > Gammaproteobacteria > Burkholderiales > Burkholderiaceae_C > Allorhodoferax > Allorhodoferax danicus. The sequence continues at coordinate 21,752 of JADJBC010000033.1, read as the reverse complement.
CTCGAAAAACTCAGTGGTGGCTGATCCGGCGACAAAATCGCGACGCGAGATATTGAGCTCGGTGGCCGCGAGCGCGGGAGCTGCGCTCCTGATCGCGAACAGCCCTTCCGGATGAAACACCAGGTTGCCGCTTGAGGTCACCGTCTGGTCGGCACCGATACGATCGTTGAGAAAACTGACGCGGGCGGCGGCGTCCCCGACCGCGGTCAGCAGAAAACGGTCGCCGGTCACCGAGAAGAAGGTCGAGTGAATATCGGCGTCGCCGAACAGGATCCTGGAGTTCAGCTTCTGATCTGCGAGCCAGCGCTGTGCATTGACGTCGTCGCGCGGATCGATATGGACTAAGCACGACGTGCCACTGCCGGTCGACGGCAAGACCTTGTGGACGACCCGCGATCGCCACACTTGGCATCGCTTTCGTTGGTGGCCGGGTTGCGGTAAGGCGTCAGGCGGCGCCACATAGGCGATCTGGGTGCGAGAGAGCGGATGCGCTCCGGCGTTATTGGTGGTATTCCAAGGAATAGCGAGGCCGATCGATCCGGCCGCGTAGCCAGTGCCGGCGTCGAGCGCTAAGGTGAGCAATGCGTCCGAGCCTGCCACTCCGTCGACATTCCACTCGGCGCCGCCATCCGCGAGTTTCAGGATGAGATTTTTCCCATTCGTCGAGGGATCGACGGTGAAGTCGCTCAGAGATTTCGGAATGGAGCCGCTTTCGAGCCGCAGCCTGAGGTCGCCCACTTGTGCGAGGACCCTTTCGTCCGTGCCATCGGAAACAGCGCCGTGAAGGAGCAGCCGGTGAAGGTCTTGTCTCGCTAATAGACCAACCTGTCCCAGAACAGGCCGAAGGTCCCTGCGGTCGCCAGTTGGTCAAGCAGCCCATGAAGGTTGGTCGGGTCGAAGTCTTGGCAGAATAGCAGCGTGCGCTGCTTGGATTTGTTGCCGGCGCTGTTCCAGGCCGCGAGCAGGGGGGCGAGCGAAGGGTAGCTCGCCGGCGCGTCTGCCGGACCTGCAAAAACAAACAGGTGGTCCTTGGGATTGCTGCTCCCCGCGTAGGCGACGATGCCGTGGTTAGCGTAATATTTCTGGTACAGAGATGCCATGTATATCGTCTCCCTCGAGCACGGCGACTTGATCCAGAACTTCGCTCATGGTGGTATAAAAGCGCAGCAGCACGCGCGGCCGATCGAAGCTGCCGGTCGGTACTGTGCGCAACAGATCCAGCAGAGGCTTCGAGCCGGGCGCGGCCTCAAAATTCAGGCGCGAGCCGAGCGACGGACCGACTGCTTGGCCGATACCAGTGAAGTGCATGACGCTGTCTTCGACCACGCGCCCGTCATAGCTGAAGCGGTTTCTCAGCTCAACGAAAGTTTTTGCCGCGAACACCCCGTGCAGATACGGGCCACAGCGGCCGTGCGGGCCATCGTTGCCACGTGCGGCAGTGAGCAGGCGTTTCCATTCGTCGGTGACGACATCCGGATCGGAGAGCTGTCACATGCCAAGATGACAAATTGCCTCGTGAGGATCTTGTACTCGTCTTTCTCATCGACGTTGCTGCCGAGCCCGCCCTCGGTCTCGAATTGTCTGATCAAATACCAGTTGTCCGGCTTGACATAGACGCTGGGGGTCAGCAGGAAAAGATAGGGTGGCGCCAGCCGGGCGCGGTCGAGGCAGGTGGTCGGCTCCAGGCCGGTGCGTTCCGGCGCGGTCAGGAGATAAGGATTGTGCAGGTCGAATAGGTTGTAGACAGGCATGACCCATTTCGTAAACAGCTTCCGCAGGTTGTTAGAATAGGGAAGCGTCGCGTTAGGTGTCGGGTCGGGTTTCTTGCGCGGGATGTCCGCGATGCCGCAACCGGGTGCCGGATAAAGGCGCATTCTTCCGGCATCGTCGAGGATCTGCAGCAGCGTGTTGCCGCCCGACGTGGTGCGGCTGTAGCTCCAGGCAAGCTCAGCCTCCGCCGCTCCGTTATCGCTGGTGTCGGGATAGAAATTGTTGTTTCCCCCAGGTGACGGAAAGCTGCTGGCGCGACGTGATCCGGGTCGCGAACATTTCGGTGTCGAATGCGCTCAGCATCATCGGCGCGGGCGGATTGAGATTTCGGGCGGCGAATTGCCTGAAGCTCGCCTCGCGCAGCACTTCGTTCTTCCAGAACCGGCGCAGTTTCTCGCCAGCAGTAAGCGAGAAACAGTGGGCCGAATAGCTGCATTGGCGGAACAACCAGGCCGCATAAGCCGCCTGGAGCCTACGGAATCGATCCAAAGGGAGTCGGAGAATTCGCGACATCGAGGAGCCGTCGATGTCGATCACGATAGTGCTGCCCGACCGCGCCGTTGCGATCTCGAGTGCACTTTGCGCCTCCGCGGCCGGCGCGTAATGGAAGGTACCGCCTCTGAATCCGCTATCGCCGCCGAGGAAATCGGGGATGCTGACTTTTGAGACCTCAGTTGCCTTCTGATCAAGCAGCAAAGATGGAAAGACGAAGGCCAACGCCTTGCCGTCGTTCCCGACCGTGTTGGCGTGCCGGGGGTTTCCGTCGGGAGTAATCCAGCCGGGCGGCACGACATCGAAGTCACTAACCGTGTCCGCGAAAGTGATGGTGCCTGCAGGATGCCCCGAAAAGGTGGCAACACATCCGGTCGTCAACATTGCGGCCAGCACGGTCGCTGATCGCGCAAGCCAGCTCATCAAACGGGCTCTGTGCGCCGCGGCAACCATCCCTAACTGAATGAACATAGCCCCTCCCCAACAATATTGCCCTAAGGTTTCCCCAGTTACTTGTTATTGAGTCGGCTTCAACGAACTTGAAACGTTAACCTCTTGGTGCCGCATGGAATCGAGGGTTGCATTCAAGAACATAGTGGCCGGCTCAATAGCAGGCTGTTGAATTAGCCAAAATCACCTGACCGAGATCGCATTCGAAGAAGCATTGAATGCAATTGAAGCTAGGTTTTCAATCGATGAGCTCACCCGTTTCGCGCGCAACCTCTTGAAGTCCATGAAGCACCGACGAAGGTTGATTGCCGCTTTTTGGAAACAAGCTGAACTGGTGTTCTGGTGTCATCTACTTATACAGGACTCAATAAAATTACCTTCGCTTAGAAACCTTAGATGCCTTCGCCGAGGCTTTCTGAATTTTATTCATAACAATTCGATCTTCGATCACCGAGAATGCATCTCCATCATTTCGTGGCTCTCCGTTACCCCCTTTGAATCGGATAGTTCGCTGGTGCACGACTTGACCATTCCACTGGTCAAGAACAACCAATCCTTTACTGTCTTGGGATAGAAATATGGCGGCATGGGAGCGTCCATCCGTGTGATTTCCATAATCGCCATCTTGAAATGTCGCAATTGCTGTGCCAGCGGGAACATTGCTTCCTTTCACAATTGCACCACTAGTCCATTTTGATGTTTGTGGGCAACCAGCTGCCGCTTTAACATATGCGACACATTGGCCGTCTCCGACAATCTGTCCGAGAAAAGCTCTAGGATTCGGGGCGACAAAACTCATACCACCTCCTCTAACTAAGAAGTTCCTTGATAGCCTAAGACAGCAGTACTACGCGTCAGACCAAGAATACATAGAGAGCCAAGAGCAGTATCGTGAGAATTGGCGCACGAGATCATTTAGCTTGCCACTCCACTCTTTCAATTTCGATCTCCTCTTTGGTTGTCGATCAACGTAAGAGGGCGATCGTTAGTTCATTTGACATTACTGCCTCTAATCTCGCCACAGAAACGGAAAATGCCTTCACCATTCTCGGCGTCACCGGCTTGACGAAATTCACCATCGACCACCTATCCGCGGAAGGCAGCGATACTTTGCCGTCGCCGAGGACAGCCGTGAAATGTAGATTTTGACGTAATGTATGCCTAAGAATAATTCCAGCGCAACATATGATTTTCCCCAATCAAAACCACCCTATAGCCAAAGCACTATGCATATTGCGACGCATCATCGATTGGACAGTTGATGCGTCAGCCATGCGAGGAAGCGCTGTTGCGATGCGGGATTGCAATATCAGAAAATTGCATGGAATTGGCATCCACCGTTTATGCCATCAGAAATGCGACTACGCTGCGCCATTCACAACTATGGTTGCTGACACAACTCCATGGATCAAGGCCAAAGGCACAGTACTGACCGCGGCTCATCGGACTCGGCGCTTGTATTTCTATCTGGAAAGCCGTTTCGCCATGGCGTGATACAGGTACGGTCGGTCCTTGATCTGGGCCAGCAGGTCGGAGCGGGCGGCAACTGCAAGGCGGAAGGCTTCCCGTTCCCCATACTTTCGCACCGAAAAGGACTTGGCCACGCGCTTGCCATCGCTACACTTGATGTTTGCCTGCCAAAAACCCACAGGCTGGGTGGGCGTCTTGTGAAAATGTACCCCTGGTACTCCGCTCAAATTATTGGAACGCTTCTGTTGGTGGAACTCGAGCAGCGAAAGTGCCTTGATTGCCGCCAACTGCTCGTCGCGCCAAGCGATTGCCTGTGCCTTGGCTGACTTGCTACCCCCGCAGGTCAAGTCGTAAAAGGTCTTGGAATAGAATTTCCCGCGTCGTCTGAAGTTGACTCGCCAGCACCAGGCTTTGATTGCGGCTCGATGACGACGAATGGCATACATAGTGTTTGAGCACTAGCGGCTATTGGAGGATTTCAACAGCGGTCAAGTATATTCGCAATGACTACTTGGCAGGCATGGCCAAGTCGCGTAACTGAATTGGAGATCTGGGCACAGCAGCAAGATCCCTATTGCCATCGGCGTCAGTACCTCTGAACTGCCTTCGATACCCGAATCATTTCTTGGCGCTCCCGACAAAGCCCAGCGCCTGCAGCCACTTCCGGTCTCGTCGGATCGTGTCCAAACGAATTTTGCGGGCCTGCCTTTCTGCCTTCGATTGGGCATAGGTCACGAACCAGCGGAACAGGATCGCCTGCCAAATTCCTGAAGTTAACCAGATTGAAGTCCCCGCTTGGCTCAAGAGCGGCACGTAGCGCTGGAATAGTTCATCCTTGAGGCAGACGATGGCCTCTGCCGAACCTGGATCTCCCTGACGGGCGGAGCGACCGAACAATTGCCGATCGACACGGGCACTTTCGTGAAACTCAGTAAGGATCACGTGCAAGCCACCCTTCTCCGCCACTTCGGCAGCCAGCTTGATGTCGGTGCCGCGGCCTGCCATGTTGGTCGCCACCGTGATCCGGCCCACTTGTCCCGCCTGGCTGACCGCCTCGGCTTCGGCCTGGTCCTGCCGCGCATTGAGTACCGTGTGGGCCACGCCCTGCTGTTCCAGCAGCCGTCCCAACAACTCGGACGCCTCGACCGAACGCGTGCCGACCAGAACAGAACGCCCCCTCGGCCGCAACGACGCGGGCGCGCCGCGCCACTTCCTGCCAGCGTTCGTCCGAGGTCAGAAAAACCCGGTCAGGCATACGCAGACGGCGGCTTGGCTTGTGTGTTGGAATTTTCGTGACAGGCAGGTCATAGACCCGCTTGATTTCCGGTTCCACTTCCTTGGCCGTGCCCGTCATACCCGCCAGCAGTAGGTAGCGTCCAAAAAACCGCTGATAGGTGATTTGGGACAAGGTACGACGCTGGCCGCTGATCTCGCAGTTCTCCTTGGCTTCGATCATCTGGTGCAAACCACGCTCCCACGTTCGGTCCGGCATGACTCGCCCGGTGAACTCGTCGACGATCTGCACCTTGTTGTCGGCGACGATGTAGTGCTGGTCGCGCTGGAACAGATGAAGTGCGGACAGTGCCTTCTGCATCAGTTCCTTGCGCCACAGCGCCGACGTCCAGACTCCCTGCAATTCGGCGACCTTGGACTGCACAGTACGGTCTCCCGCCGTGGTTAGCCAGACATCACGATCCTTGCTCAGCCGATAGTCCGTGCCGTTCTGCAACTGCCCGCGATCACCATGGCGTTGCCATACGGCCTCGCCCAGATCGTCCGGCAAGGTTTCTGAAATGATCAACGGCGTACGCGCCTCGTCGATCAGCACGCTATCGGCCTCATCCACCACGGCGAGGTGCAAGCCGCGCAAGATTGAACCGGGCACTTGCCTGAAATTTTGCAGGCGTCGCAGCTTGACGTGGCTGTCCAAGGTACCGCCCAGAGAGATGCGATCCTTCAGATAGTCGAACGTCAGTTCCTTGTTCGAGACATAGACAATCTGTCGCCCGTACTGCTCGCGCCGTTCTTCAACCGGCATGTCCTGTACCACGACCCCGACAGAGAAGCCGAAAAACTCATAGAGCGGCAGGTTGTCTTCGGCATCGCGCGCCGCCAGATAGTCGTTAACCGTCACCACATGCACCGCCACTCCGGTCGCCGCGGCGGTACAAACCGCTAGCGTAGCGGCCAAGGTTTGCCTTCTCCGGTAGCCATTTCGGCGATCCTGCCGCGCAGCAGGGCCCGTCCGGCCAGCAGTTGCACATCGTAGTGGCGCTTGCCCAGCGTGCGGCTCCCGGCCTCGCGCACGAGCGCGAACGCCTCGGCAATCAGCTCATCGCAAAAGCCGCGCTTTTGCATCTGCTGGGCAACGGTACGCAAACCCTGCCGAAGCGCATCGGAATCCTGCTGCTGCATCTCCGGTTGACGCACATTGACCCGTTGCAGGAAGCGATCAGACTGCCTTTTGCTGCTGAAGGCCAGGTGCGCCGTCAGCGCCCGCAGCCACTCCTCGATCTCCATGACCGGCTGCTCGGCACGCTCGGCGTAGCAACCATCGCCGACCACAATGTCACGACCGACCAGCAGCGCGCGAACGTCAGACACCGAAACGCCCCAGGAATAGCTGCCGCAATCGACGCAAGCCCTGCCAGGCGATCGGCTCGAAACCATGGTCAAAGCGCACATGAACCCGTTCGCCAAAGGCCGCTGGCGATATCTCCGCCGGCAGCCCCAGATCCAGCATGAAAACCCGTCCAATGGTCTTCACTCCATCGGGATCATTCGGCAGCGTCGGAATCGCTCCGCCGCCGGGAAGCCCAAGCGCCGCGGTCGGCAATTCCTCCACGCCACCGGCGGCCTGGCGCACCAGAACCGCCGGAAAACTACGCACTATCCAGTCGGCCAAGCGCAGATCCGCCGACAGAAAGCGATTGCGTACCAGATCAATATCGTCTTGCGGCACCACGATGCGGGCGATCAAGGCATTGCGCTCGAGCACATAGCCGATCAATTCCCCCTTCTTGTAGTACCTGCCCGGCATGTCCTGGGGCAGCGACGCCGTGAGCACGCCGTCCGTTTCGGCATAGCCGACCAGCTTCGCGGCGCGCTCTTCGGTTCGCGCCAAGACCTCCTGTTCCTGCTCCAGTTGCCGAAAGGACACTGTCGCCTTGACCGGACTGGAAAACTGCTCGGCGCGATGCTTGGCCTCCGCCTCGCTGACTTTGGCACGGGCCACATCCAGTTCGGTGGCCAGCAGCGCATCTTCCAGTACAAACAGCGGCGCGCCCTTTTGCACCTTGGCACCGGGTGCGACCAGCCAGCGTTGGAAGAATCCGTTGCCGCCGGCGCGCACGATGGCCTGATCCGGCAACCACACCACGCCCTCGGCACGCGTGCGCAAGGGCAGCGGCAGGACAAAAGCAATCAGCAGCGTGCATGCGATAAGCCCGACCGAGAGTCGCACGGCGAGGACGCGCTGCCTTTGCAGGCCCGGAGCGCTGGTGACATGTTTGTACGCCTTCCAGAGCGGCATGCCGATCAGCGTAAAGGCGCCCCAAAGCGCCAGCAGTGTCCCGAAAATGAAGAATTCTCCAGCAATAAAGAGAATTATCGATACCGTGACAAAGGTCCGATAGCATCACGCCAGAGGCGTATACCACAGCAGCCAGCGCCGCTCGCTGATTGACTCATGCGGTGCGTCGAGATCATGCACCCGGAAGATATAACGATCCCACAGGAAGGTCAGATACTTCTGCCCGCGCTGCGCCAGATTGGGCATCTCGATCAAGTCGGTCAAGATGTAGTAGCCGTCGTAGCGCAGCAATGGATTGCCATTGACCACCAGCGTCGATACGCCCGCCACTACCATGACGTTGAACGCCATGGCACGAACAATCCCCGGTTCCGTCAGCATCCAGACATAGAGTGCCAGCGCGGCGAGGAACAGTTCCACCAGCATCCCCGCGGCGGCGACCAGTGCGCGCCGGTACTTGGACGGGAAAGAAGATGACGCAGATGCTTCCACATAAGGCACCGGCGCAAAGACCAGAAACATCAAGCCCATCTCATGCACCGCCCCGCCCCACGCCTTGCTGGCGAATGCATGCCCCAATTCATGCAGCAACTTGACCACCGGAAAAATGACGAACATCACCGCCAGGTTGCTTGACGACAGCACGCGGTCGGATAGGTTGTTGGTCAGTTCATTCCAGTGCTCCCCCGCCAAAAGAAGCGCCGGCAGTACCACCGCCAACCAGAGCAAGCCACCCCGCCAACCGAAACACCAGGCCAGCCACGGCGCCCAACGCGTCAGAAAGCTGTCGGGATCGACCAGCGGAATCTTTAAACTCATCGGATTCAACAGCCATTGCTTCAAGGTCGCCCGCCTTTTCTGTCGGTGACGTTTGAACAGCGTTGCCGGATCCGGACTGGAATCCGCCTGCAACAAGTCGGCCGCATGCATCTGCACCAATAGCTCGACCACGTCGTTTTGCGTACAGGCATCGCCCACGCCCGAGGCGTTGGCCTGCTCCCACAGCGCCTGCACGGTCTGCGTACCGTTCATGCCTAGCACCAGCGCATAGGCCGCCGCGGAAAACCGGTGATAACGGCCGCCGGTCTGGTCCTGCACCACGTACCACACCTGTTCCCGATACACATGGCGATGAATGCGCGCCTGGGGTATCAGGCGCGGCTTCATGTCAGCTACGCTATGCCAGGATTGACTGAAAACGCTACGCGCCATCGATCGCTCGCCAGCTCAGGTAAGGATCAAGGCAAGCACTAGGGCAGCCAGGTCCACACGGTAAGAATCAGCCAGTCGGTAAAGCTGTGCGTCATCACCCACCACAGCGAATGGCTGCCCACCTCGATCTTGCTGACGCCTTCCATACCGGGCCGCAAGCGCTCCGGCGCATCGGCGAGGCTGGCCTCGACGCGAAAGAAATTCTTGCCATCCTGCGCGGTCGCCACCGGGGTTAGCTTCTGCACCTTGAGCGGCAGCGGCGCCTCGGCAATACCAGTGATCACCAGATGCCCGCTCTGCCCGGCCTGCACATGACGGATTTCACGCTCATCCACCTGCAGGATCACCCGGTAACTGTTCAGCGGGGCAATCTCGAACAACTTCTTGCCTGCCTCTGCAGGCGCACCGATCTGTTGACTGAGATCGCCGGACACCACGATGCCGCGGGTGGGAGCCACCAGCCGCGCACGCTGGATCTTCTCGGTCACCAGTGCAATTTGCGCCTCGGCCTGCCGCAACTGCGCGCCCTGTACTTGCACTGCTGTCAAGTCATGGTTGGCCATCGCCTCGCGCAAACGACTGTCGTACTGGTCGCGTTCGCTCGCCCAGCGTTCCTGCTCGATCTTCAATTCGCGATCATCCAGTTGAGCCACTTGCTGGCCCTGTTCGACTATATCGCCCGCCCGCACATAGCCGGCGCTGATGAAACCCTCGAAGGGCGCAGCGACCACGCGCTGCACCTCGCCTTCGATCACCGTCTTGGCGCCGACGCGGTAATTGATCGGGACCAGCACCAGCAACGCGACAATCAGCACCACTAGGCTGGTCGCCGCCTTCCATACCAGATGGCGAGGGCCGAACAGTTTTGCCAGAACCTCTTTGCCTTCGTCATACAGCCGCGGAATGACCCGGCGCTCCGCGATGCGCCGCTGCTCGACAATCGGCGCCGCCAGACCGGCGAAGGCATCCATCCACGCCAGGTCCCCGGCCTCGAACGCCAGACCATCGCGCTCCAGGGTTATCACGCCGACGCAACGTGCACCCAGCAGCAACGGCAACGAAAGCGCCCGCGTCGCGCCCGATACCGCCATCAGTTCCCGATGCACGGAAACTCCGCGGATTCGGGCAATGTGTCGCTCACCACGATCTTGCCGTGATCGTAGGCTTCTTCCATGGCGCGCACATACGACTTGGCCAGCGACGTGTTCTTCTCGATGGTCGCGGCTTCCGACAATGCCACCAGCTTGACGCGCGCGCGGTCGACCAGGCCCACCGCGACTCGCGCGCAATTGAACTGCTGCCGCAGGTCATTCACCATCTCGAACAGGGCCTGCTGCAACTTGCCATGGCGCAAAGCCACGGCAATCACCTCCAGCACCGATCCGATGCGATCCCGGCTGCGGATAGCCTCGTCCAGTTCGCGACCCGCCAGCAGGTTGGTCAGCCAGGCACTGCCCCAGTGGATCTCGCGCATCGCCGATGCCACGTCGCTGTCGGCACAGACCACTTCCAGCGCCACGACCCCGGCTTCGCGCTGATCGAGCATCAGCGGATAGGCCAAGTGGGTTGCTTGGCCCGAGGCTGAAAGTACCTAGGGTGTCGGAGCCTTCAAGCGGTGGCGCCGGCCTGATGATGCCGCGCTTCTCACGCAAGGCCAACTCGGCCACCTCGGCCAGTTGGCCAAGACTCAGCATCGCATTCGGCCATACCGCCATCGGCACATAGGTATGCGCCTCCAGACTTTCGACCAGCACGGCCGCGGCACGGGCGCCGGGGATCCGACCACACACCAGGCTCAGCCAGGCGCGGCAGCGCGCATCGGCAGTTTTGGCCGAAACGAATTCCTCCCAACCCAGAAGCGCCGGCGGCGTCGGATCTTCTACCTCGGCTACCAGCGCCTGACGATCGATCATTGGCGGGCCGCCACTACGGATGGGGAACTCCGAACCATCGTTTCCGGCTCGTCGGGCGAGTGAGTAAACAGAGCATCCAGCAGCATCACGTCTTCCGTGCTCAGCGCTCCTGCCACGGCTTTGAGCTTGACATGAGCGACCACCTGATCGTATCGGCCTTTCCGGAAGTCGCGCTGAGCATGCATTTGTTGCTCCGCTTGCAGCACATCGAGTTCCGTCTTCAGTCCGTTGGCGCGGCCGCGACGTGCCACGGCCAGACCGTCTGCGCCGCCTGGATCGCCTGTGCCGCGGCGCGGGCACGGGCATAGGCGCCATGCCAGCCGAACCAGGCCTGCTTGACGGCAAACACTGCGGCGCGCCTTGCCGCTTCGATGTCAAGGCGGGCCTTCTCCTTCTGCGCCACCGCTTCATCCACCTTGGCCGACTGCGTCCCACCGGAGAAGATCGGCACGTTGAGTTGCAGCCCGACGGCATTTTGCGCAACGTCGTAGCCCGCCTGCCCCGGGAATCCACCGACCGCCTGCCGGTTCCGGCTGTAATTCAGGACAAGATCAAGCGTGGGTTGATGCCCGGCCGATTGCTTGCGCACTTCCGCATCCGCCGCTTCGTAGGCCTTGGTCGCGGCAAGAATGGATGGGTTGCCCGTCTCCGCCGCACTCAGCCATGTTTCCATTTTTTCCTTGCCGACATCCGCCAATACGGCACGCTCACGCATGAACGGAGGCGTCAATTGACGCAGCGGGCCGACAAGCTGCTCCAGGGCTGCCTGCTTGATTTCGCCTTCCGTCCGCGCCAGTTCCGCATCCGCCAATGCCTGGTCATACTTGGCCCTGGTCTCTTCCACCTGCGGCTGGCTACTGGCACCCAACGGCGCCGCGCCGGATGATCTCCCATTGGCGTTGGGCTGCCGTTGCCTGCTGCCCGGTAAACAGCACTCCGTCGCGGGCGGCCAGTACGTCAAGCCATGCCGTCACCAGCTTGGTAGCCAGTTCCAATTCGGCACCGGCCAATTGGTGTTGCGCCTGGTCCGCCACTGCCTGGGCCTGCTGCCAGCCGACCACGTTCGCGTAACGCCAGAGCGGTTGCGTGAAATTCACTTGTGCCGAATTGCTGTTGTAGCGCCCATGTTCCGTGGTCGAAGTCGCGCTCAGGGTTTCATAGTCGCGAATATTGGTGTTGGTGTCGGCGGAAGCGGTCACCTGGGGCAGCATCGCGCCGACCATCTGGTCGGTGCGCGCGCTGGCCGCCTGCACGTTGGTCCTGGCGCTCAAATAGGTTGGCTCACTGCGACGCGCCAGTTCCAGCAGCGACGAAAGCGATTGAGCATGACATGCCCCCAAGCCTGCCGCGCCGTATATCAGTCCGACAAATGCACAACGGAATTCCCGACGCTTCGGCTGCACGACCCACGGGATGAACTTCTCCCTGGCAATAGAACAAGCATTACGTAATCGAGAACGCATAAAGTTGGCAAGAATATGACTGTTGCGGAGGCTGGCCGGTGGTCGATGCTTAAGGCGCCGTGCCGCCAGCGCCGACTCGTCAGGAAGGCCCGACGTTGCGCCAGGCGTCATCAGCGATCTGGGTGAAGTATTCGTGATACGACGCTTATTGTTCGCACGCTTGGCAAGCGTTACGGAGCCGCCTCAAAAGAATACGACTTTCCTCCCCCTCGCCATTGCCCGGTCAACTTGCCTTCATAGATTTTGAAACTCAAAACTGGCTTTGGGATCTCTTTACTGTCTGTTTCCGTAAGCTCGAACAAATCTCCTCTTTTTTCGACTGACAAATCGATCACAGACCGGTATTTGTCGTAGTAGTATTTCGCACGCTTTAGCTGGGCCTCTCTGATCAGCGGATAGTTCGAACCAAGATAGAGAGTAACTGGAATCTTCCCATTGATTTTTCCCCAGAAGACTTGGCTATAGGGATTTATGGCTGAAATTGCTCCGTCGCCCTCAGCAAACAGAATATATTTCCCATAACTACTCAAGTACGGCTTCACTTCCTCAGCACTGAGCTTGTTAGTAAAGTCCCCCAGTTCATCGATGCTCTGATTTGAGCATGGCCCCTTAGTAAATATCAATGAATGTTCTTCGACATTCAATATACCTGGATCGTCGAGTTGAGACTTAAGACCACTACCTTCGAACCGATCTTCAAGGCACCGTTTGTAAATGTCGATTTCTTCTCGAATCAGTTCTGGAGTATCGGTAGGGGATTTCTTGGTGTGAGAACCAAGTAACTTCGTTAGTCGCGATAATTGACTGCGGATTCTAGATTTACGTAGTTGGACTAGCTGTTTGGCGAGCAATTTGTATCCTGCGGGAGTTAGAAGTTCATCCTTCAGGAGTAGACGGCCGTTTCTGGCGTCAAATTCATACGATCTTTTGCCCGCATAGCCACGATTAACATATATAACACCAACACTTAAAACTCGACCTTCGTTCAGCGTTCTAATTCCACCTGATTCCATTTCAGAATTGTTTCTAGCTGAATCGGTGGCAGCTTGAAGTGGCTCTGACCTGAAGAGCTCGGGTGGCGCCATCTGAAGTTCAGCTACATGCAAGAATACATTAATTCGTTTTGCCACCAGATCATCTTCTCCCTGAATAAACGGAAAGGAAAATGTGGCTACACTATTGTCCGAATTTTTGATTAGATATGTCAACGGTTTATCAATAAGCCGTTTGGCCTCGGCAACGCCTACCCAGAAAACTAACCCTGCTAAGACAAATATCCTAAGTTTTCCCATTGATTGATTCGACATCCAACCCATTTCACCCCCTCCACAATTGCCTCTCATATGTCACTGATACTCCAAAGCCACACATAACATCCGAGTCACGGTGCCGTTACCACTGACTCCGGGCATTTCAAACAGGCTGAGGACCTTCGTCTTCGCGAACACGATACCTATCGGTTAAACGCCTTCCTTGAAGCGGCGACACACCTACATGAGATTTGCCTCAATGTCATAAGCCGTCTCCTCACTTCACCAACCTCACCGTTAGTCCCGTTAGTTCCGCCAGGGTCTTCTGTTCCGTCGGCTTGACGAAGTAGTCCTTCGCCCAACCGTCATCCACTGCCTTGTTGCAGCTCGGCGCGCTGCCCTGCCAATCGACTTTGATGGCGGAGAGCGACGGGTTTGCCACCGGGCTTGCAATGTTCATCACGACATTGTTTTTCGCCTTGCCATCGTCGCGATCCGCGCCATAGCCTGACTGCACCACCAATCGGGCACAGTGTCCGCCGTGGTGATCGTCCTCATCGTCGTCCTCCTCCCGCTTGCCGCTCACCACCACCGTGATGCTCGCCGTGGTGCTCAACGTGCCGTCGGAGACGGTGTAGCTGAAGCTCTCGGTCCCGCTGTGGCCGCGCTTCGGGGTGTAGGTATAGCTGCCGTCCGCATTCTTCAGCAGGCTGCCGTGCTTGGGCTTGCCCAGGCTCAGGGTCAGGATGTTGCCATCCACATCGCTGACCAGGCTGGCGAAGTCGATCCTGACACTACCGCCCTGCTCCACCGCATAGCTCGCATTCGCGGCGAGCGGCGCATCGTTCTACCGACAACACCGTCACGTTCAGATCGGCCAGCGTGATCGCCACGTCGCCGTTCGCCTGTTCGGTCGCGGTGGCAATCACCTGCAAGCTCAGGCTGCCGTTGAAGTCCTTTGGCGGTGTCAGAACCAAATTGCCCAGGATCCAGCCGGTGACGTCCGCCGTGGTCGCACCTTCGCTGGCGGTGAAGCTGTGCGTTCCGTCCCTCAGCGTCGCGCCGACCGGCAATGCGGCGATGCTCAGCGTGAGGATTTCCGAGTCGTCCATGTCGGTCAGCGCAACGCCAAGCGCCGACAACGGCACCGTACCGTCCTCGCGACCGGTGTTGGTTGGCAGGGTTTCGGTCAGCGCGATGTCGTCGATCATCATGCCGCGGCCGTTCGATTCGCGCCGGGTCGGTTCGGCGACGATGCGGATCGTCTGTGCGCCACCGGTGCCCATGAAGCTGAAGTCGCGCGTGATCCAGGCCAGGGCGTCGTTCGGGCTGGTGTTCTCCGCGCCGCCGATGCGGACGCCATCGACATAGATGCCGATGCGCGTGTACTCGGCGCTGTAGCCCAGATGGCCGGCGAGATCGAGGCTCAGGGTGTAAGTGGCGCCGGCCACCGCGTCAACCTTTCGCTCGATGCCCGTGGTCTGGTGTCCTTCGCCCTTGGCGTCGGCTAGTTCCAGCCAGTGCGTGCCGTTGCCGGCGGCGGCGGTGACTACGCGGGACTTGTTCGCGGCGTTCTTCATCTTGTCGCCGCTGGTCCATAGTTCGAAGCCTTCGGGGCCTTCGCTGCGCCCATCGTCGCAGTGTCCGTCGGGATGGTCGTCCCCATCGTGTCCATGATCCTTGCCGTCGAGCAGCGTCCAGCTTTCCAGAGTGTTGCGCTTGACCAGCGGCGGCCGACCGTCGTCGGAGTGCTCGCCGGAGTGCTCATCATGGGCGGTCGCTGTCTCCCACGAACCGCGGAAGACTTCGCGAGTCGCGCCCGGCCGTTCGCTCAACACCAATGTTGGCGCATCGGCCACGGCGTTCACGATGAGGCGCACGGTGGCGATGTTGGAATCCGCCAGGCCGTCATTGACGCGATAGGTGAAGACGTCTTCGCCGCTCCAGTTCCCGGCCGGTGCATAGCTGACGGTGTTGTCGGCATTCAGGGTAAGCATGCCGTGGGCGGGCTGATCGACGATCCCGAGCGTCAGAGTGTCGCCGTCAACATCGCTGGCCTTGCCCATCAAAGCCAGGGTGATGCGGCCGTCTTCGAGCAGCGTGGCGACATTGTCCTGAGCAACAGGCGCGTCGTTGGCGCCGACGATGGTCATGGTGACGGTGGCGGTGCTGGTCGCGCCTTGGCCATCGACCATCGTGTAGGTGAAGCTGTCCGTAGTGGTTTCGCCTTCCTTGAGGTTCTGGAACAGGCTGGCCACGTCATACACCACCTGGCCGTCGATCAGGCGCACCTGGGCGCCGGCGGCGGAATCGGTGACCGCGACCAGCGTCTTGCTGTCGCCGATATCAACATCGCTGTCGTTGGCCAGCAGCGCGTCGGCTGCAAATGCCACCGGCCCGCCGTCTTCCCGCGCCTGGCCGGCATCGCCTTGCGCCTGCGGGCCATCGTTGGCGCCGGTGATCTGGATGGTCAGCGTCGCCGGGGTGGCGGCGATGCCGTCCGTGGCCGCATAAACGAAGACATCGGCCACCACCTGTCCGGCGCGCAGCCCTTGCACGGCAGGCGAATCGTTGGCGAGGGTGTAGCTATACCAGCCGTCGTTATTGACCGTCAGGGTGCCGTAGGCGCCGGTGTAGGTGCTTGGGGCGGCGACGGTGAGCACGGTGCCGGTATCGACATCGCTGTCGTTGGCGAGCAGATTGCCGCTGGCGGCTAGCGTGCCGTCTTCGGCGACGCTCGCCGCATCAGCCGCCGTAACCGGGGCGTCGTTCTGGCCGGTGATGGTGACGGTGAGTTGTGCCGGAGTGCTGGTGATGCCGTCGCTCGCGGCATAGGCGAACACGTCGGAAACGATCTCGCCCGCGCGCAACGCCTGGACGGTGGCGGAATCGTTGGCCAGGGCGTAGCTGTAGCTGCCGTCCTGCGCCATAGCCAGGGTACCGTAGGTGCCGACATAGCCGCCGGGTGCGGCGACGGTGAGCACGGTGTCGGTATCAACATCGCTGTCGTTGGCCAGCAGGTTGCCGCTGGCGGTAAGCGTTCCGTCTTCGCCGACATTCGCTGCATCGGCGGTCGTGACCGGCCCGTCGTTGCGGCCCGTGATGGTGACGGTGAGCGTGGCCAGAGTGCTGGTGATGCCGTCGCTCGCGGCATAGGCGAACACGTCCGAAACGATTTCACCTTCACGGAGCGCCTGGACGATGGCGGAATCATTGGCCAGGGCGTAGTTGTAGTTGCCGTCTTGCGTCAGGGTCAGCGTGCCGTAGGTGCCGACATAGCCACCCGGTGCGGCGACGGTGAGCACGGTGGCGGTGTCAACATCGCTGTCATTGGCAAGCAGGTTGCCGCTCGTGGCCAGCGTGCCGTCTTCGCCGACGCTTGCCGCGTCGGCGGTCGTGACCGGGGCATCGTTGGTTCCGGTGATGGTGACGGTGAGTTGTGCCGGAGTACTGGTGATACCGTCGCTCGCGGCATAGGCGAAAACATCCGAAACGATCTCGCCTGCGCGCAACGCTTGCACGATGCTGGAGTCGTTGGTCAGCGCGTAGCTGAGCTGCCGTCTTGCGTCAGGGTCAGCGTGCCGTAGGTGCCGACGTAGGCGCCCGGTGCAGAAACGGTGAGGACGGTGTCGGTATCGACATCGCTGTCGTTGGCCAACAGGTTGCCGCTGGCGGTCAGCGTTCCGTCTTCGCCGACATTCGTTGCATCGGCAGTCGTGATCGGGCAATCGTTGGTTCCGGTGATGGTGACGGTGAGCGTGGCCGGGGTGCTGGCGATGCCGTCGGTCGCGGCGTAGGCGAACACGTCCGAAACGATCTCGCCTTCGCGCAACGCTTGCACGATGCTGGAGTCTTTGGCCAGCGCGTAGCTATAGCTGCCGTCCTGCGCCAGAGTCAGGGTGCCGTAGGTGCCGAAGTAGTCGCCGGGCTCGGCGACGGTTAGCACGGTGCCGGTATCGACATCGCTGTCGTTGGCGAGCAGATTGCCGGTGGCGACGAGGGTGCCGTCTTCGGAGACGCTGGCGGTGTCGTCGGCGGTGACGGGGGCGTCGTTCTGTCCCGTGATGGTGACGGTGAGCGTGGCCGGGGTGGTGGTGAGGCCGTCTTTTGCCGAGTAGGCGAAGACATCCGAAACGATCTCGCCTGCGCGCAGAGCCTGCACGATGGCGGAGTCGTTGGCCAAGGTGTAGGTGTAGCTGCCATCCTGCGCCAGGGTCAGCGTGCCGTAGGTGCCGGCATAGTCGCCGGGGGCGGCGACGGTGAGCACGGTGCCGGTATCCCCCAAGGGGACTTCCTTCGGGGCGTCGACATCGCTGTCGTTGGCGAGCAGGTTGCCGGTAGCGACGAGCGTGCCGTCTTCCGCTACTCCGGCGGTATCGTCGATCGTAATCGGGGCGTCGTTCTGGCCGGTGATGGTGACGGTGAGTTGTGCCGGTGTGCTGGTTATGCCGTCGGTCGCGGCATACGCAAACACGTCGCGGACAACCTCGCCTTCGCGCAGTGCCTGCGCGATGCTCGAATCATTGACCAGCGTGTAGCTGTAGCTGCCGTCTTGCGCCAGGGTCAGCGTGCCGTAGGTTCCGGCATAGTTGCCGGGTGTAACGACGGTGAGCACGGTGCCTGTATCGACATCGCTGTCGTTGCCCAGCAGGTTGCCGCTGGTGGCCAGCGTGGCGTCTTCACCGACGCTCGCTGCATCGTCCGTCGTGATCGGGCCATCGTTGGTTCCCGTGATGGTGACGGTGAGTTGTGCCGGGGTGCTGGTGATGCCGTCGGTCGCCGCGTAGGCGAAGACATCCGAAACGATCTCGCCTTCGCGCAGCGCCTGGACAATGGCGGAATCATTGGCCAAGGCATAGCTGTAGCTGCCGCCTTGCGTCAGGGTCAGGGTGCCGTAGGTTCCAACGTAGTCACCCGGTGCAGAAATGGTGAGGACGGTGTTGGTATCAACATCGCTGTCGTTGGCCAGCAGGTTGCCGCTGGCGGCAAGCGTGCCGTCTTCGCCGACACTCGCTGTGTCGTTCCACCGTGACCGGGCCGTCATTGGTTCCGGTGATGGTGACGGTGACCGTGGCTGGAGTGCTGGAGATGCCGTCGGTCGCGGCGTACGCGAACACGTCTGAAACGATCTCGCCTGCGCGCAGCGCCTGGACGATGGCGGATTCGTTGGCCAGGGCATAGCTGTAGCTGCCGTCTTGCGACAGGGTCAGGGTGCCGTAGGCGCCGACATAGTCGCCTGGTGTAGCGACGTTGAGCACGGCGCCGGTGTCGACATCGCTGTCGTTGGTCAGCAGGTTGCCCGTGGCGGTGGTCGTGCCATCTTCCGCAACGCTGGCGGTATCGTCGGCGGTGACC
Source organism: Candidatus Aalborgicola danicus (assembly GCA_016703945.1). GTDB lineage: Bacteria > Pseudomonadota > Gammaproteobacteria > Burkholderiales > Burkholderiaceae_C > Allorhodoferax > Allorhodoferax danicus. Next base: position 2,845 of record JADJBC010000033.1, on the reverse strand, counting down.
GGGGCGTCGTTGGTTCCGGTAATGGTGACGGTGAGCGTGGCCGGAGTGGTAGTGAGGCCGTCGCTGGCGGCATAGGCGAACACGTCCGAAACGATCTCGCCTGCGCGCAGCGCCTGGACGATGCTCGAATCACTGGCCAGCGCGTAGCTGTAGCTGCCGTCTTGCGACAGGGTCAGCGTGCCGTAGATGCCCGTGTAGGTTCCCGGTTCGTCGATGCCGAGCGCGTCGCCGTCGACGTCGCTGTCATTGGCCAGCAGGCTGCCGCTGGCGGTGGTCGTGCCGTCCTCCGCTACGCTGGCAGCATCGTCGGTTGCAACGGGGGCATCGTTCACCGGCGTGACGGTCAGGCTGACGATGGCAAGGTTGGAATCGACATGGCCGTCGCTGAGCTTGTAGCTGAAGCGGTCTTCGCCGTGCCAATCCTTGTCGGGCGCGAAGTTGAAGGTGCCGTCGAGGTTGATCGTCACTTGGCCGTGGGTCGGGCCTTCGACAATGACCGGGGCGAAGCCCGGCTGGCGGGCATTGAGGTCGTTGGCGAGCGCGGCGATGGTCGTCGGGGTGTCTTCGGCTAGGGTGATGCTGTCGTCCTTGGTTTGCGGCACGCCGATGCGCAGGTCGCGGATGGTGAGATGGCTGCTGACTGCTGCCGCGCCCTTGCCGAAGCCGATCAGGTCGAAGGCGAGATTGACGGCGGTGCCGGCCGGGATGCCGGCCAGATCGACGAGGTAGGTGCGGCTGCCGTCGGCATTGCGGATGCTGGTGACGGCTTGGGATTTGCGCTCCGTGCCGTCGGCTTGCAGGTTGAGGAAGGCGTCGTTGCGGGTGAGCCCCGTGCCGCCGAGGAGCGATGCCCCGGTGTTGGCATCGAGCAGGGCGACCTCGAAGGCGTCGTCCGGGGCCTGGTCGGCATCGTCCAGCGCCGTATCGGCAACGGTGAAGGACAGGAAGCGGTCGTTCTCGCCGACGATGAAGACCTGGTTGAGGCGGGTCTGGGTGGTGACGGTTTCGGTGAGCGTGGCAGCGCCATTGTTAAAAGCGACGTTTCCGGCGGTGGCCCAGCCACTGCCCGTACTGAAGTTACTGTTGGTGAGTGCCGGATTGATAATGGTTTGATAGCGCAAGCCACCAGTGGTATTGCCCTGTGCCGTTGTCGTCGCAGGCGGAACAACGATCACTAAAGAAGTACGATCCTCATTGTCGGCAAACTCAGTTACGCCATCACCAATACTTGCCAATTTGGCCTGGAGTGCCGCAATGTCCGCGTCACTTGGCAAACGCCGAACGCCAGGAGTCAAATACTGCGCCATTACTTTGGCATTGTCCGGCGTATCACCAAGACCAAGCACATGACCGAATTCATGGATAACCACAGTCAACAAATCCAATCTCCCATCCGCCAGTCCACCAGCACGCGCCTGAAAATCGTTTGATGCGCTAGTCGGCAAGAACTCCTCCTGCGAAGCTGGAGTTGAGTCAGCAAACCAGCCCCATCCAGCTGCGGTGGCTGAGAGCAGAATTTGGTTCCCTTCTGTTATGCCTGCCACATTGTCGGCGAGATCGGCAATGCTGATCGACGTGTTGACAAAAGCGCCGGAAGGAACCCCCGCACTTTCCCAATATTGCTGCGCTATGGTGCTAACCAGCTTGATGTCTTCTGCGTAAGCGGTGCTACTTTTGTCCTTCGCCTTCACTCGATACATCTTGGTGTGAATTACTCGATGCGATCGCGATAGGTACGGTCGTAGGTCGAAGAATCGGAATTTGGAATGCATGTTGATATGGTCCGCTGTTCAGTGTCTTTATGCCTACCTTTCCAAGTACAGATCGAATGTTGTCGTATGGATTGCCACCCTCATTGAGCAATTTCAGAATCTTGTCGTAATTGACCCTTCTGTTATCGACAGTATCTAGGCTATTGCTTACGATCTTCACTGTGTTGCTAAAATTGCCGGCCTCAGCCGCTTTGAGGAACCCTTTCGCGTTGACGAAAGCAAACCACACACCGCTATTCGCAGCGAGGAATGGATCAGAGGCGACACTATCAGGGTTTGTTATGACGTCAAACTGCCTGTCCGGGTAGGTTTTCTTAAGCCAACTATTAAAAGCAGTGTAATTACTTTTCCCCGTGATATGAATCAGCCCACGACCTCGGTAATTCCAACCATCATCGTTATTCGGGCTATTCCCCGCTCCAGTAAATCCAAGAAACGCATTCGCTTGTTCCTTCGGAGTGAAGGCCGCCCAAATACTTGCCGGGTTAGCGATATTCAACTGTGGGTACTTCGCAAATATCCGCGCCCGCGACTTCTCCGTTGTTAAAGCCACAACTTTTCCCCACTTCCATATCGTAGTTTCCGTCAACTTCGCGCCATTGCCAGACTCATACTTGCTATTCGCCAAAAAGGCTGCGATGGTATTAAGGGACGCTCCGCCCACTTTATCTAGAGCCTTTCCCGTTTCAGTTGCAAGCCCACTACCCCGGGTCATCCGGCCCCGACATTCCCATTGCAGCAGCAAAGAATCCTGAGAAAGACTGAACGACAACGATTTCGAATCGTCGCTCTTATATACCGACAATCCAGAACCGCCTATCCTGATATTGTTGGCATCAATAATTCCTAGCGCAGTTCCAGTGGCAGGTTGTACAGATCCGAATAGCCAATCAACTGGAATAAGCGACTTGATTTTCTGAACAATTCTTGAAACAGAAATACCGCTTTACCTCATTTTGAGGTTTGTAGCGACATCAAGGAAATCTTGAAGTGCTAGCTGCTGGTTGTTTTCGCTGCTTGAAGAAAGTAATTTCGTCAGGATATTTGCATTTGCCAAATTCCACTTATTGTTG
>JADJBC010000032.1 GCA_016703945.1 Candidatus Aalborgicola danicus | reverse complement strand
GCAATCCTAAAACCGGCAGTTACCCCGTCGCCGGGTAACGCATCCGGGGGCCTAGGTACCCAGTGTGGGTGCGATCTTTTCGCTCACATAGCGCAGTAGCACGGCCCAACGGTCTATCACCTTGAACTGCCCGGCAGTGTCCTTAACATGCTGCAAAGCCGCACGGATATTGCCGATCAACGGTCGAGCATGCTGGCCTTTCCATGCAGCGGGGTAGGTAAAGCGTGGTCTGCCCGGCGTGGGTTAGCCACTGTGCCTACCGCCGCCAGCAGCAGTGGACGGCTTGTGATGGCCTCCATGCGTGCGCCAGGGTTGGCTGTCCTGGACAGCTCCGCTCAGTTGTGAACCAGCGCACAGGCACGCCGTGGTCTGGCAGCGGTTGATGTCCTGCGTGGTGAAGCCACTCAAGCCCCACTGGTTTTTCTAACTCGTCAAATCCATTCTCCCCACAGTCAAGCCTGTCACGGTAGGGCGCTGCCCAATGGCTCCAAGGTGCTTCCATCGAAAGTGACCATCACCGCGTACTCCTAGCCGCTCTACCCCTCAAGCACACTGGGCCCAGCCAAGTCCAGCTGCAACTGCTTGCCATCAACTCTGCCTCTCGCGTGCGATGCCGCCCCGCAGGCGTTGGCGCACGATGACCCACACGGCGCTTCTTACTCAGCCATGCAGTTGCAGCCAGTCTTCAGCCATCTGGCAGCCCTGGTTATCGGCGCGGCTCCAGTCCTGGCGTGCGAACTGCGGGGCCACCAGGCGCTAAGTATTATCGTCTGGCGCAAGCGCAGGCGGTAGGGTTGTTCTCGGCTTTCCAACTCCAGCAAATGCCTTCATTGCCGTAGCCCGAGTCGCCCCTGACCAGCGCCGGGCGTTTGTCACCCAACTCGTCAAGCAGCCGACCCAGTGCGGCCTTGGCGTGCACGCTGGCGTGCTGCTTGCCCGAGCTTACCTGCACGTCCAGCACCAGACGCAGATTGCTCCACCCAGAAGGTGTGCAACACATGACTGGGCCGTCCAGGCTTGGCCGGGTTGTAGCCCAGTCAGCGCCCTCTTGGCGCCCATACAACGGCTTGATGGTGGCATCGATGTCCAGCACCCAGGGTTTGTCCAGCGCTTGGCGTACTGACTGCATGAGCGCCGGGCGCATCCACGCCGTGCTGGCTGCTTCATCGATGCGCTCCAGAGCGCGCCGTAGCGCGTCCTCGCTGACTACTTTGTTCATGCCCAGCGCCTGCGCTGCCACCGCATCGCCTCGCAACGCGGTGATATGGGCATAACGCCGATGTCCGGCCAACAGGCCCAGCATCAAGGTGCCCAGTACGTCGCGTTTGTCCGGTGCATTGCCACTGCGGTATTCCAAAGGACATGACGACACCCAGCGCTCAAACACTCCGGTGGTCGCCAGAAACTCCGCGAAAAAGACCAACTGGCCGTGCGGCGTTGCCGCCGCACCTTCATCCCAGCGTATGTGCATACGCCCGCCTAGCGTGTCCACCACCTGAGGCTGATCGGCTCCATCTTTGAGCTTGGCAAGGGCTCCCATTGGCCTGCGTTTGTGTTCACCCATTGGGTGAGTGTGCCAAATCTGCGCAAACCCGCGCCCGGGCTTGATCAGACAGCTATTGCGGGTAGTGAACTGCTGTTTCTAGGGTAGTAGCAATGCTTGTGCCAAACAATAATGGCCCTCTGGATGCAAGCGTATCTTGCAAAATTTTCTCGATGGTGAAATGGGCCTGGCGGATGCCCTACTTCTCTTGCATCAGCTAGAAAGTTCGCTGCCTTGCAACCAGCAACTTCGCGGGACTCCTCTCGGAAAAAACTTTGGTGACAAACGGCATGCCGACCAGAGTGTCAGCCACAGCCATCGTCTATGTAAGCTGACGCAAAGAATCTGCCATGGAGCGTTGGCACGATGACACTGCCAGTCGATCCACATTGTGCGGTTAACATGTGGCGCGTGCCCATTACTCTATCGATCCGCCTTCATTTATTGACCCCAAGCGCGCTGCTGCTGGGCGCAAGTTTGCTCACTGCCTGCCAGGACAGGCCCGCAGTAGCCCCATCCGCGCGAACCGCCACTGTGGAAGTCGGTGTGGTCACCGTGAGTGCCCAGGACGCACCCTTGCAACTTGAGCTGCCCGGACGCCTGAGTGCCAGCCAGGTAGCCGAGATCCGACCGCAGGTCGGCGGTCTTGTTCTCAAGCGCCTGTACACCGAAGGCACCCTGGTGACTGTGGGGCAGCCGCTGTACGAGCTTGACGCCGCCAGCCTGGAGGCCGAACGTGCGCGCACCGCGGCCGCGCTGCAGAAGGCCGAAGCCCAAGTCGCCGCAGCACGGGCCAAGGTAGCGCGTGACGCCGAACTGCTGCGCGCCAACTTCATCAGCCGGTCGGCGGCAGACGACAGCACCACCACATTGCGCCAGAGCGAAGCCGACGTAGCCGTGGCCCGAGCCGCGTTAGACGCCGCACAGGTGCAATTGCGCCGCGCCCGCATTGTGGCGCCCATCGCCGGGCGCATTGAGGTCTCCGCCGTGAACGCTGGCGCGCTCGTCACCGCCAACCAGACGCAGGCACTCACCACCATCCAGCAGCTAGACCCGATGCATGTCGACATCGTGCAAAGCAGCACCGAACTGCTGGCGCTGCGCAGCCAGCTGGAAGGTCCCACCGCCAGCCGCCAGGTTCAGCTGGTGCTCGAGGACGGTTCCTTGCACCCTCAACCGGCAACACTGCAGTTCAGCGGCGTCACCGTCGACCGTGGCACCGGTACCGTGACACTGCGGGCCGTCGTTCCCAACCCGCAAGGCAAGCTGCTGCCGGGCATGGTGGTGCAAGCCAGGTTACTGGCCGGCATCGACCGCGGCGTGCTGCTGGTGCCGCAACAGGGCGTGACCCGGTCGCCCACCGGTGACGCCACGGCGCTGGTTATCGGTGAGGGGAACAAGGTTGAACGCCGCCGGCTGCAACTGGCGCGCGCGGTCGGCAATCAGTGGCTGGTGACGAGCGGACTCAAGGCGGGTGACCGCCTCATCGTTGAGGGGCTGCAGCGTGCCCGTGCCGGCCAGACGGTGACGCCGGTGGCTGCAGGGGCCGCCGCATCGGCGCCGAAGGTGCGACAAGCGGCGTCTGGCGCTTCAGCAGCCCGCTGAGCCGCGCCGGGAAGCCTCAAGCCATGGCCTCGTTTTTTATCGACCGCCCCATCTTTGCCTGGGTGCTGGCCATCGTCATCATGCTGGCCGGTGCTGCCGCGACACTGACGCTGCCGCTGGAGCGCTACCCGGACATCGCGCCGACTCGCATTTCCATCAACACCAGCTATCCCGGCGCGTCGGCCCAGACCATCGAGGACTCGGTCACGCAGATCATCGAGCAGAACCTCAAGGGCATCGACGGGCTGCTGTCCATCGAGTCGTCCAGCAACGCGGCGGGCAATGCCAGCAGCCAGCTCAGCTTTGTGGCCGGTACCAATCCCGACACGGCGCAGCTGCAGGTACAGAACAAGGTTCAGCAAGCGGTCTCCCGGCTGCCGCAGGCGGTGCAGGCACAGGGTGTGCGTGTGACCAAGGCCGGCACCGACCTGTTGATGGTCGTGACACTGAACAGCGACGACCCGGCTGTCACCTCGGCCGACATGGGCGACTACCTGCAGAGCACACTGGTCGACATCATCAGCCGTATCGAGGGTGTGGGCGATGTCAACGTTTTCGGGTCGGGCTACGCGATGCGGATCTGGCTCGACCCCCAGAAGCTGCAGCGTTATGCGCTGGTGCCAGGCGACATCCGTGCCGCGTTGCTGGCGCAGAACACCGAGGTCTCGGCGGGCCAGATCGGCGCCTTGCCGTCGCCCGAGGGCCAGCGGCTCACAGCCATCGTCACCGCACGGGCCAAGCTGCAGACGGCCGAGGAGTTCCGCAAGGTGGTGCTGCGTGTCCAGCCAGACGGGTCCGCGCTGCGCCTGGCCGATGTGGCGCGGGTGGAGCTGGGCCGCGACAGCTACACCACCAATATCCGCAGCAGCGGCCGCACTGCGGCCGGTATGGCCCTGTTTCCGGCCAGCGGCGCCAATGCCCTGGTCACCGCCAATGCCGTGAAAGCCAAGCTCGAAGAGCTGGCACCTTTCCTGCCGCCGGGCATGAAGACCACGGTCACCTTTGACACCACGCCCTTCATCAGCGTGTCCATCAAGGGGGTTGTGGTGACGCTGATCGAAGCCATGGTGCTGGTGGTCGCCATCATGTACCTCTTCATGCAGAACCTGCGCGCCACACTGGTGCCAGCGATTGCCGTGCCGGTGGTGCTGCTGGGCACCATGGGCGTGCTCGCGGTTGCCGGTTTCTCGATCAACACGCTGACCATGTTCGGGCTGGTGCTCGCCATCGGCTTGCTGGTGGACGACGCCATCGTTGTGGTCGAAAACGTCGAACGCCTGATGCGAGAAGAAGGCCTGTCGCCGCGCGAGGCCACCCGGCGCAGCATGGGCGAAATCAGCGGCGCGCTGGTGGGCATTGCCGTTGTGTTGTCGGCGGTGTTCATCCCGATGGCCTTCTTTGGCGGCTCCACCGGCGTCATCTACCGCCAGTTCAGCATCACCGTGGTCAGCGCCATGGTGCTGTCGGTGCTGGTGGCCATGAGCCTGTCGCCAGCGCTGTGCGCCACGCTGCTCAAGCCGGTGCACAAGGGTGAACATGCGGCGCACGGCGGTCCGCTGGGGCCTTTGCTGGACCGATTCTTTGGTGGCTTCAACCGCGGCTTCGACCGTTTCACCGGGCGTTATGTCGTCCAAGTGGGCTGGCTGTCGGCGCGCAACTGGCGCAGCTTCGCGGTGTTTGTGCTGTTTATTGCAGGCACTGCAGTGCTGTACAAGACGCTGCCCACCAGCTTCCTGCCCGACGAAGACCAGGGCGGCCTGCAGATCCAGGTGCGCATGGCGCCGGGCGCCACTGCCGAGCGCCTGGAGAACGTGATGCAGAGCGTGGAAGCCTATCTGACTGAGCAACCCGAGGTGATGTTCTACAACCTCGTGCGCGGTGCCGGCGGCGACCAGGGCTCGGGGCAGGGTTTCATCCGGCTGAAGGACTGGTCCGAGCGCAAGGCGGCCAACCAGGGTGCGGCGGCATTGTCCGAGCGTTTCAGCCGCGAGCTCGGTTTGCGCGTGCGCGACGCCAACGTCTTCGTCGTGCAGCCTCCCACGGTGCGTGGCCTGGGCGGCAGCGCCGGCGTGCAGCTGTTTCTGCAGGACCTAGGCGGCTTAGGCGCCGAGGCGCTGGCCGCCGCGCGCGACCAGCTCATCGACGCCGCGGCAGCCCGACCCGAATTCAGACGGCCGCGCACGAACAGCCTCACCGAAACGCCACAGCTCGCCATCCGCATCGACGACCACAAGGCCGGCACGCTGGGCGTGGCCACGACGACAATCAATGACACGTTGTCCATTGCGATGGGCGGCGCTTATGTCAACGACTTCATCGACCGCGGGCGCGTCAAGCGTGTGCTGGTGCAGGGCGAAGCCGCCTACCGCGCCGAACCCGACAGCCTGCGCCACTGGTACGTGCGCAACAGTGGCGGCCAGATGGTGTCGTTCAACGCCTTCGCCAGCAGCGCTTGGGTCAACGGCCCGCGCCAGCTGGTGCGCTACAACGGTAGCCCGGCCTACGAGATCCAGACCGACATCGCACCAGGCGTCAGCTCGGGTGCCGCGATGGTGGCGATGGTGGGGCTGCTGCGCGCGATGCCGCCTGGCATCGGCTACGAATGGTCGGGACGCAGCTACCAGGAGCGGCTGTCGGGCGACCAGGCCCCGCTGCTCTATGCCGTCTCGGTGCTGTTCATCTTTCTCTGCCTGGCGGCTCTGTATGAGAGCTGGTCAGTGCCCTTTAGCGTGATGCTGGTGGTGCCGCTGGGCATTTTTGGGGCGCTGGCAGGCAGCCACCTGGGTGGCCAGAGCAACGACGTGTTTTTCCAGGTCGGCCTGCTCACCACCGTGGGGCTTAGCGCCAAGAACGCGATCCTGATCGTCGAGTTCGCCGAAACGCTGCGTTCCCTGGGCATGGGCGTACTAGACGCGACGCTGAAGGCCTGCCGGCAGCGTGTGCGTCCCATCCTGATGACCTCGCTGGCTTTCGGCATGGGGGTGCTGCCACTGGCCCTGGCCAACGGCGCCGGCTCGGGCTCCCAGCGGGCCATTGGCTTCGGCGTGCTGGGTGGCATGATCAGCGCAACCGTTCTGGGCATCTTCTTCGTGCCGCTGTTCTACCTGTGGGTGAAGGCGCTGTTCTCGAAGCGCGCAGCGAAATGAGTCAATCCGCCTATGCCTAGCCAAGCCCTGTCCGCGTTGGCAGATTCCGAACATCGACACAGTTTTGCAGACGATGCAATAGAAAGAATCAAGACGGAGATTCCAGCCTATGAACTTCAGGGCATAGGCGCGAAAGCGCGGTGCGATACATTGGCATAGAAGTGGAGGAAGCCTTGGAGCTTCATGAACAGACTGAGATTTGATGCTCAAGCCGAGCCGGTAATAACAGCCAATTTGGCTTCGAGTTACCGGCCACTCACGGATTCCCCCAGTTGGCCCGAAAGCAACTCGACAACCGACGGCCAAGGTCTTATGACGTTTCATCGAAGATGACCTCTTACTGGAAGTCAATTTTTCATTGTTTGTGGCGTACAGGCCAGAACTGGGCTTCAGTTCAACATCCACTCGGCTTTCTCTTTTCGCTGCAACTTGAGTTTGCATTTGCAAACTTGGTCACACCACGTATGATCGCGTCCGCCGAAACCATGGTGACAGACTGACCCGCGTTTAGGCCGACGTCCTTCGAATTGGGCGTGATGTCGGCCAACATTACCTTGTCGAGTTCGGCCAGGTAAGCATCTGTCGCGTTTTCGATCACTCTTTTGAGCTTGCAGTGTGCTGTCAAGGTGCAGGAGTTGCGGGCATTGTCAAAACACTCGACCATATAGAAGTCGGTCTCGGTGTTGCGTATCACTTCACCGATTCGGATATCCGACGCAGGTTTTAGAAGCCGCAGCCCACCGCCACGCCCGCGTTTGGTTTGCAGGACTCCTTGGCGCGCCAGATCGTTGACGATCTTCATTAGGTTGTTTTTGGATATGCCGTGTCCATCAGCAATCTCCGCGATCGAAATGGGGCGATCCGTGTGTTCGGCGCAATACATCAGCACACGCAGTGTGTAGTCGGTGTAGTCGGTGAGCCGCATGAAAACTCCGATATGAAATGGGTGCGAACACGGCTGCACAGCAGCACATGACCGTAGTGTAGTTTATTGATGCAAATTACTTGCATCTTTTATATGATTCATTTAATATGAATGTTATTGGCTTGAAACACAGCCCATTCCTTGGTCACTTTTCGCCACTTCCACACTACCTAAAAGGAAACCTTGCCATGCACGCCACGCGCAAACTCTGGACCTGGCTCGCAGTTATCTGCGCGCTGTCCTTTGCCGTTCTGGGATGGGTCGGGACAGAGATTTATCTGACCGCACCACCCATTCCCAAACACGTTGTCAGTTCCAAAGGGACGGTATTGTTTTCCCCAGGGCAGGTGCAGCGCGGCCAGGAGGCCTGGCTGTCGGCCGGCGGCCAGCAGTTGGGGTCGGTCTGGGGGCATGGCAGCTATGTCGCGCCGGACTGGTCGGCCGACTGGCTGCACCGCGAAGCGCTGGCGCTGCGTGAGGTCTGGGCCCAACGCGATTTTGGAGCCGCCTTTGACACGCTTAACGCGGAGCAGCAGGCGGCGCTCAATAGCCGCCTGAAGACGGAGATGCGCCGCAACACCTACGACGCCGCCACCGAAACCATCACTCTGTCGCCGGACCGCGCCGAAGCCGTCCAGCGCGTGGTACAGCACTACACCGCACTGTTTGGCGCAGACCCCTCTCTGGACGCGTTGCGCGAGCAATATGCCATGAGCGCGGGAAGCCTGACAGACCCCGCTGACCTGAACGCGTTGCCCGCGTTCATCTTCTGGTCGGCCTGGTCCGCGGCCACCGACCGGCCGGGTGAGACCGATCTCAGCTACACCAGCAACTGGCCCCACGAACCGTTGGTGGCCAACACGCCCACCGCGGGCGCGGGAATCTGGTCGATTGCCAGCATCATCTTCATGATCGCAGCCATCGCGGGCATGATCTTTTACCACTCGACGCACGCGGAAGAAGGCGATCCCAAGCCACCCAAGGCCGACCCGCTGTTTGACCTGAAGCCCACGCCGTCGATGAAGGCCACCCGCAAGTACTTCTATGTGGTGATCGGCCTGATCCTGGCCCAGGTGGGCATGGGGGTCATCACCGCCCATTACGCGGTCGAAGGCCAGAGCTTCTTCGGCTTCCCGCTGGCGCAAATTCTGCCGTTCACGGTCAGCCGCACCATCCACACCCAGTTTGCGGTGCTGTGGATCGCCACCGCCTGGCTGGCCACCGGCCTGTACATCGCGCCGGCGATCTCCGGCCACGAGCCCAAGTACCAGAAGCTGGGCGTCGATGTGCTGTTTTACGCACTGCTTTTTATCGTCGTTGGCTCCACCGCCATGGGATGGCTGGGAACCTTGCAACACCTGGGCAATGACTTCTCGTTCTGGATCGGCAACCAGGGCCTGGAATTCACCAGCATGGGCCGCATCTGGCAGATCCTGTTGTTCATCGGCCTGCTGTTCTGGGTCACGCTGCTGGGCCGTGGACTGATGCCCGCGCTGAAGACACCGTCTGAAAGCCGTGGCCTGATTGCCATGGTGTTCCTGGCGGCCCTGTGCATCGGCGGCTTCTACGCCACGTCCCTGACCTGGGGCAAGCACACCCATTACTCGATGATCGAATACTGGCGCTGGTGGTTGGTCCACCTGTGGGTGGAAGGCTTCTTTGAAGTGTTCGCCACCGCCGTGATTGCGCTGCTGTTCACCCGGCTGGGCCTGATCCGTGCCAGCACGGCCAACAGCGCGATCATCCTGGAGACCATCGTGTTTCTGTTTGGCGGCATTCTGGGCACCTTGCACCACCTGTATTTCACCGGCACGCCGACCTTTGTGATTGCGATTGGCGCCATGTTCTCGGCGCTGGAAGTGGTGCCCTTGGCCATGATCGGTGTCGAGGCTTATCGCAACTACCAGCGCACCCAGGCTGCACCCTGGGTGCAGGCCTACAAATGGTCCATCCTGTGCTTCATCGCCGTCGGGTTCTGGAATGTGGTCGGTGCAGGCCTCCTGGGCTTCTCCATCAACACACCGATTGCCCTGTACTACATGCAAGGCCTGAACATGACCGCGGCCCACGGCCATGCCGCACTGTTTGGTGTCTACGGCATGCTGGGCATCGGGCTGCTGCTGTTCTGCTTGCGCGGACTGTCAAATCGGCTGGCCTGGTCGGACCGCTTGCTGGCGCCCATGTTCTGGTCGCTCAATATTGGTCTGGGCATGATGGTGTTCATGTCGCTGGTGCCGGCCGGCATCTACCAGGCCTGGGCCAGTGTGACCAAGGGCATGTGGTTCGCCCGTTCACCCGAAGTGGTGCATTCGCCCTTCATGGAAACCATGGTCTGGCTGCGTGTACCGGGTGACATCGTCTTTACCGTGGGCGTCTTGTGCTTGGCCTGGTTTGCAATCCGCTTGATCACTGGGGAAAAACGCAAGCAATCGACCCATCACCCCATTGGGGTAGTCAATCAGACTTGACGTTTAGCGACCGTACCGGGGTGGCAGAGGACGGTGCTGTTTTCGCCACCCTTCAGTCTGCAGTTTTTGCTGATTGGTGAGTAGCTGCCGTCTAAAGTGAATGGATAGAACATGTGCCAACTTTCTGGCGCTTGACACTCCAATTTGAAATGAATACAACATGTCAGGATACTTCGAGCTCAAGTCTGCGGCAGGAGCCCAATTCATGTTCAACCTGAAGGCCGGCAACCATGAGGTAAGTCTGACAAGCGAGCGGTATGCGACCAAGGTGAGTGCTGAAAACGGCATTGCATCCGTCAAGGAAAACGCTGTAATTGACGAACGCTTCCAGCGCAAGGTGTCCAAGGACAATGCACCGTACTTTGTGCTGTTGGCCGCCAACGGACAGACCCTCGGCAAAAGTGAAATGCATTCTTCCAGCAAGGCCATGGAAGGCGGTATCGCCTCGGTCAAGGCGAATGCCCCAGGAGCTCCGACGAAAGTGCTGGAAGAGAAGTGAGAGCACCCCGAAACGGATCGCCGAGACATAGCCGCAGATCGGCCCCCATTGGTTCATATGGATGGACATGGCGCGCGCGGCTAGTCTCAGCCGACCGATCTTGGCGTTCGCTTTTGTCGGCAGACTTAGGTGTTACATAAAGTGCGCAAGACCCACATTTATCATTCCCCGCGATGCTGTTCATTTTGAAATTACAACAAAAAATGCCTCTGGATGAAAAATGCATCGATTTCACTGCCTTTAGCCTTTGTGTTGGTAAACACACCGTCAAGCCACTTCTAGACGCCTAAGCTGACTTTGCGGGCTTGTGCTCGTCTATGTCGAAATTTAAGGTGTACCTATGTCTTCCATGATGAAAGCAGCAGTGTTTGTTGAGCCCGGTCGTATTGAAATTGTTGACAAGCGCATTCCGGATGTGGGACCCAATGATGCCCTGATGCGCATCACCACCACCACGATCTGTGGCACCGATGTCCACATCCTCAAGGGTGAGTATCCGGTGGCCAAGGGCTTGACCATTGGCCATGAGCCGGTCGGCGTGGTCGAAAAATTGGGCAGCGCCGTGCAGGGCTACAAGTAAGGCCAGCGCGTAATTGCTGGCGCGATTTGCCCCAACTTCAATTCCTACGCCGCCCAGGACGGGGCGCCGTCGCAGGACGGCAGTTACCTCATCCCGCTGGGCTTGTGTGGTTACCATGGTTTAAAGGCCACAGCAGGCTGGCGCTTCGGCAATTTGATCGACGGCACACAGGCCGAGTACGTGCTGGTGCCCGATGCCCAGGCCAACCTGGCACCCATCCCTGACGGCCAGACGGATGAGCAGGTGCTGATGTGCCCGGACATCATGTCCACCGGCTTCAAGGGCGCGGAAAACGCCAACATCAGGATTGGTGACACGGTGGTGGTATTTGCCCAAGGCCCGATTGGCCTGTGTGCTACGGCCGGTGCGCGTCTGCTGGGTGCCAGCACCATCATCACCGTTGACGGCAATGACCACCGGCTGGGCATTTCACAAAAATTGGGGGCCGATATCACGCTCAACTTCACCAACTGCGATGTGGTCGCCGAGATCATGCGGCTCACCGGCGGGCGTGGCGCAGATTCGTCGATTGAAGCGCTGGGTACGCAGGCCACGTTTGAGTCGGCACTGCGCGTACTCAAGCCGGGGGGCACCCTGTCGAGTCTTGGCGTATATTCCAAGGATCTGACCATTCCGATGTCGGCTTTTGCCGCTGGTTTGGGCGATCACAAGATCAATACAGCCCTTTGTCCCGGTGGCAAGGAGCGCATGCGCCGGTTAATGAACGTGGTGGCTTCCGGCCGGGTGGACTTGGGCGTCATGGTGACGCACGAGCACAAGCTGGAAGATATCGTGGCCGCCTACGACCTGTTTGCCAACCAGCGTGAAGGTGTGCTGAAAATTGCGATCAAACCTTGAACGCAGTTGCGTTGGCGTAGCTACCATCAATTGAACGACAGTATCCGGTTCCGGTACTTGGTTTGAGGGCGACACGGTCCGTATCAAAGGTCTCGACCGCCGCGCAAATCAGTTGTCGTCAACTCACCCTTCGAACCAGCCTCTGCACCCATGCCGAGTGTTGAGTCGGATTTTGAGTCAATTAGATCTGGGGACAATGCAGCAGACCCAAAGCTGCCTGCTCTAGTTGAGCTTTGATTACATCTGTCGGCACCCACGATCCACCGTGTGCGACAAATCTCTGCGTCGCATCCAATACGTTTTTTGGAGTTTTCTCGCCGCCAAGCACGCGCTCCAGCATGGCGTTGGCCAAAGCAACTTGTTGCTTGTCATATCGACCCACATCCGCACAACCTTTGCTGTCAAACTGGAAGATGGTAAATGTCTCTCGGCACACACTGTACGGCGTGCGGTCAAAGAGTTCTATGACGAACTCAGCGGAGCGTATGCGTTGCCCCGCGAACTGCGGAACCAGCTCACGCTCTGGATCACGCATCATTCGCTCGAATTTGACATTTGAAACTCGGTGAATAATTCCGTCGTTATCAACAAAAACGCGTAGGCAGGATAGTCCCATTGGGAGATTTTATTTCTTGACCACGCTGCCCGGTTAACCCAGCTGTCTGACCGCGTCAGTCAGTGGTTCGTGTTTGCGCGACAAGCGTCATCAATGCCGTCACGCTGATACCCCAGAGCGCAGACCAAATCCAAAACGTGACCGACTGGTTCAGAAACGTCCAACTGACCGTTCCGCACATGGCGCGCGGCTCAAACACATCCGGTACCCAACGCTCCAAGGGCATCCACTCGGGAAAGCCCTTGAAGCGTGCACACCCCGCCTCCGCGCCGTCACGTACCTTTTGCTCCAGATCCAACAAGATATTGGCGCGGTACAAACTCCAGCCCAGCGCTGAGAACCACACCGCCAGCGCACTCCATCGCAGAATAGGCACTCCAGGTGCTATGGCGCCGATCAGTCCGGCTGCCGCGATGGCGACTACTCCCAGGCGGATGTAGATGCATTCGTTGCAAGGCTCAACACCCTTTACATGTTGCATGTACAGGGCAACGCATTCAAGTAGAACCGCACAAATGGAGAGTACGAGCCAGGGCCAGCGCTGCAGTGATAGTGTTTTGATGGTCTTGAACATGGGATGCATTCAGTGATGATTTTGCTTTTGCCGTCGCCCGGTCTGACAGAGTCTACTTGCGTGACACATAGACGCCCCAGACCGCCATCGACATGCCGTTCAGAGCCAAGCCAGTGGATGACGAAGACCGACGGGAACGCTTTTCATGAGGAGACTCCAGTTACAAGATTTAAATAATCTCAAAATGTGCTTAAACGCGTACAATCGTTTATCCATGCGGCTTTTGAAGCCATGTTATTTGCATACTGATCAACGATTACCGCCGCGTTTTGTCAATTGGAACCGCCGTCTACACACCTTCTTGACCCTGGGTTAAGACCCTTTAGGTTCCCAAAAAGAACCCTGACTTTTCTAAAACTGGCTGCAGATTTCAAGTGTGGTTGGATCTCGCGCCAGCTTCTTGAGCTCTCAATTGATGCGCAGAAGCCAGCCTTTGTTAGTGCATTCGCTGGCTTCCTTTCCAGCTCAGAAATTATTGAGCAGTGCAGAACATGGGGGGCATGCGACCCAGTTTTTCTTGATTTGGCAGCCTTGTCGGAGGCACTTTGGCTTAGCCCTGAAGTGCGCAAAGAGGTCCAGTCAATCGATTACTCGGTTGCGCTTCGGACCCTTTTTCGGGGAGATTTCACCAAGCACTACCTCCCTACCACACTTGCCGCACCGCGTTTAGTTGGGCGCGACCATGTGCTATCGGCATGGCTCGAAGCGTTGCGACTCTGGTTGCTCCGGGTGGCAATTGATGCAAATCAAGATGGGTTCCCCGACGAGCAGAGCCTTCTTCAAGTCTGCCGGGAAGTCCGATCATGTTTGATTGACAAAGACACGGACAAAGTTAGATCCTTTGCCCGGTTGGCATTCGAACCAATCCCGGCTACCGCCGACGGTTTCGAGCAGACATTGAAAGCCAAGTGCAGCATCCTTTTAGCGAACCCGTCTCCTGCAAACTCCAAGTATGAGATCGGAATTTCGACTGACCTTCTGAAGCTTTTTGAAAGGAAATGGGCGGATGCTAAAGGCGAAAGGGACACCGCACCCCTTCGGCTGAACGATACATCGCGCTTTACCGCAGTCAATCAAGCACCGATTTCAAACCTTCGGCCGATCCCGCAGAGCTTTAACGATGAGATCGACACTGCTGAGTTCACCTCTAGCACTGGAATAAAGACCGTAATTGCGGTTGCAGGAGTTGACGAAAGTCAAACCCCTGCGGAGCAAGAAATTGAGGCATCCCACGTCTCACTCTTGAGCAGAGAAGACAGTCAGATGCTACCTTGGAGTTGGCACAGAACCTCTGAAGTTGAGCGCAGAGAACTTCTCGAATTGACCGAAAAACTGGCGCAACAAAAGGACATCGTGTCCAGACTTGGGGCCAGTCTAATTGCCATCTCCACTATTTCAGGCTGCAGCGGCGGGTTAGTCGCCAGCGTCGAGATCCGAGAAACGACCAATGCGAACTGGTCGCTAGACCCGCAGTCCTTTCAATTGGCACGCCTTCCTCCCCGGCGGCCGAACGGCTGGACCCCAAGTACGTCAGAAATTGACGTCGGCAAGTTTCATGACTGGCTAAAACCTGTCGTCAACGAGTGGCGAATTGATCTTGCCACTGTCCATGTGTCAGCGCTTAAGAAGGCACTCGCCTCAGCACCGACTTGTAAAACACTTGGAGAACTCTGGTCCTCTGTCATTGGAACCACGACTTTTGAGCAGTGGATCAATAGTGAGCTTTCTGTGGCTCCGGTACTGTCCCGGCTCTCATCTCCAATACTAGGCGCCATCTTGCGCCAAGATGTCTTTACTGAAACTGGCGATGCAACGTTTGCAAGGCTCCTAACCGCATTCAGCAGCACAGCACTGCCGGCGCCATGTGCTTACGCCGGCTATGACGGGAGGTCCGTCAAGGCGGGATTCTCGGGCTTACCTGCGTCAATCGGCTCGTTGACCGACACACCGCTTCTTGACAGCAACTGGGCCGGCAGCCAACTCGACGTACTGGAATCGCATCTGGTCACGCAGATTTCGAACCTGAAATTGCGAATTGATGCGGCCGCCAAGTCCCCCGGCAACTGGATCGACTATCACAACTTATTAGTAACCTATGTCATCCTCGCGCTTTTCGCCACCACAGGGGCGCGTCCAGCGCGATCACCGTTTGAAAGCCTGCGCTGGTTTGACCTGAAGCGCGGTCTGGTGTTTGTCGATGACAAGTTTGGAGGCCCAAATGGAAGTGCGCGCCTCTGTCTCCTTACCGGCGTCAGCAAACATTTGATGGAAGAAACCTACCTTCCGTACCTTCGAGAACTAGCAAATCGAACCCGCCAATCGTCAGCCAAGTTTGCTGAAGGGATCGATGCAGCCCTCAACCACGCAACTGGCGCACCCCTCCCCTTGTTCTTCTTCCTCTCGAACGACCCCAAATTTGAATGGATTGAGGTGTCGGAGCAAGGGCTCAGCGTGTTGTGCGGCGAAACTGACTGGCCTCTGCCTTTCAACTTCTTTCGACACAGGTTGTCCACTGGACTGCGTAGAAGGGGACTCGACCCTGAGATCATCGACGCACTCCTTGGTCACGCCGAGGCCGACAGTGAGACCCACGGGGCCTATTCGCTTCGCACGCTCAATCAGGATCTCGAAGTCGCGCGACCATTGGTCGAAGAGATGATGGCCAGTCTGAGTTGGAAAATTCCCCAAACAGCGGAAGTCAACATTTCCGCTCTCAAGCAGCTCAACGAATCCACGCTTTTTGGTGTGACGCGAAAGTTCGGAGTCAGAGCCCGCGCTGTCGCTCGCAAACTGGGACATGGTCTTGCGTATGAACGTGCCATTCAGGACATCCACGCCGCGCTTGGTAATCGAAAGCCACAGATTCTGACCAACAGTGACTGGGATGAAATTGCGCTGGCGATGATTTTGCGCCCAGACGGCATGCCTCACTCTATGGGCACACTTCGTTATGACGCATTCGAAAAATACTTGCGCACGCTATGGGAGAAGGACGGCATCCGACCGCAGCTGAAGAAACGTTACTTACTGAGCCGATCGAGCCCGCCCATACTGAATGAAAAGGTGATTTCTGCACCACGAGTGATTGAAATGGCCAAAGAGAAGTTTGCCGAGTTATGCCAAGCGATCAGTGATCAAGTAGTTAGGCCCCAACTGGCAGCAGCGCTGGCCGCAATGGACGCCTGCCTGATAGCTCACGTTGCCGATCCTAAAGTGCTGCTGGCCATTGCAACCCATAGCCATCTGAAATTGATCCACTTTGATGGCCGCTCTTACATAGAACACTACGAAGGGGATCGTTGGACAGATGAAATGCCGCGGCGCCGTTTTGAGATCAGCTCAAGATGCTGTAAGTGGATCCAGATCGCACTCCGTGAAAAGAAGGCAATAAAAACACTTCCTAAATGCCCAGACAAACTACGGCCCGTGGCAGACCTCTTGAACTTACCAGCGGACGCCGATATTGGGACCGTACTGAGCAAACTGGCAGGTTCTGTAGGGCAACACAACAATGTCTACCTGTCAGGCCTTCATGCTGCAGTGATGGACGGCAGGATCCATATCAGTGCCCTTCCTCACTTTGACCTCGTGCGTGCGGTAAAGGGTATTGCTGCCGCAACCGAGGATGGCTTGCCGTCGCAGGAAGAAGGCTCAAGAGTGGGCGCTGATGCTTTTTTGCCCCGGTCCGCAGAAGCCCCGGAGGGCGCAGAGCGTGCGCTTGCGTGCCGACGACTGTTTAAATCAGTCCGAAAAGCGCTGACCAGCATTGGATCAAAGTCAAAGAAGCAAGATGATATTCAAGAAGCCATCGCCCAATCAGGTTTCAAGAATAGCGATCTTCCATTTGCGGTTGCAGCCTGGACCAGTTACCTATTGACAAGACCGTCCCGAACAAAAACCGGAAAACTGACTGACAGTTCCGTTGTGGTGTATTCGAGTTCGATTGCAAGCCGGGTCGCGGCAGTCGGATATGCCGACTCATTGGGTGACCTGGACGAAGACGAACTTGTGGGACTCTACGGCAAATTGCTGGAAGTGCGATCAACCAACATCAACGAGCAAGATGAGTCGACTCAAACCGAGGTCGACAACTGGGACGAAGACGATTCACCGAGTATTGCCCACCATGGCCCTGGCAGTGAGGTGCACGAACATCTAGTGGATTTTCATCAGTGGGCCAAAATCACCTATGGATTGGACGATCCCGACTGGTCCGAGCTCGATGGTTTTACTTCCATGCCGGTGGGCAGACCTGGTTACATTCGAAAGAGCGAGTACCTATGGGCTCTTCGAAAACTGTTGGGAGCCGTCGCCAACCCGAATAGTACCGCTACGGCAATTGGCGATGCATTTGTACTGCTTCTTGGGTATCGATTCGGCCTTCGATCCCGGGAGGCGATGGGCACTTTCCGCCGCGACTGGATCGACGTGAACGGAGCAATTGTGGTGCTGGTGAGACCCAATGAACTGCGCGGCCTGAAGACACTTCAGTCCAAGCGCCAAATTCCAAAAGTGGAGCCGTTTACACCGCTGGAAAAGTCTTTGGTCCAAGAGGTCTTACGCCGCTGTGACGCGCGTGCTGGAACCACAACGACAACCCCAATTCTTGCAGCGCTGACAAAAGAGAACTTCAAAACGTTCCGCATGGCCATGAGCGTTCGGCTATTGAGGCTACTTAAGGAAGCAACAAAAAATCCCAGCACCACGATCCATCATTTGCGGCATAGCTTTGCCTGCCGAATGATGGCCACCGTTGCAGGCAGTTCATTCCTGCTCGGTTCCGACACTGAAGTGAGCTCAGCAAGTTGCGAAGCTGTGCGGCGACTCCTGCTGGGGCGAACCAATCTGGACCGACGTGCGCTCTGGGCTGTATGTCGATTGCTGGGGCATTCGTCGCCCGCGACACTGCTGAAGGCATATTTTCATGGGCAGTTCACATGCGTTTTTCAACACGACGAGCCGTTGGAAGAGGATGCACTGATCGATCCGAGAATCTTGAATTTGGACTTGGTTGCGCCAGTCGATGGCTACCTCGAGCCGACGGGCATCGATTCGACATCTGAAGATCAACCCGTTCAGCGTTCTATCACCCTGGATTCCAAGGTCAATTACTTGCGCCTGCGCACTTTCGGATATGACATTGATCGAGCGGCCTTCACCGTCGACCTACCTCTTGGGGATGCCAAGCATCTGGAAGAATACCTTGGCGCGGCTGCAAAGCTGTTGGAGTCAAGTCATCCGGACGATCCGCCCTTATTGACGGCAATGGACTTTTGCAAGCGAATTGGAAGAAATCGATGGGGCATATTACGTTCGCGTGCAAAGTCCAAGAGCGGCAGAGACATTCTTCTCACCGGTGCAGTTGACCGAGCTGGCACAGAGGTCGTCGGAAGGTCACGCCAGCTTGTTTTGTTTCGGTCGACGCACCTGAGAACTTTCGAGGATTTTGTGACTGACCTAGATTTTTCGAAGGCCGACCTACGCATCATCTCCCCTTCCATATTGGCGCCGGATTTCGCCAGAGACGCGAGGTCTGGACCTCTTCGAGGCTACCTCGAATCTTCATTTCCACGAAATTCAAAAGAACGGCAAGTGAATCTTGTCACTGCACCCATTCTTCCCGGCGAGGTTCATGGGCAGAGAGTGAAGTTTGTGGATCGGGTTGCAGCCATCGTCAAGGATGGCGGAGCCGTTGAAAACAATTACGAGTTGATATTGCTGTGGGTTTGCTGGGCGTCCGGTTCTGCACCCAACGAAGCCACGGATTGAGCCGACTGCAATATGGGTAAAGCAGCGCCTTACCGTTTATTGAAATCCAATCCAAAGCCTACGAATTCATCCCTGCTAGTTTGAGCCATTCTTTGCGTCCCTTTTCTTTTCTAATAACGACTATTTCAATTTCGCAAATATTTGAGTAGTCGATATTAAATATCTGCTTACCCCACACATTCTCTTCAAAATAGATTTTTTCAAGACCTTGACCCCCTTGGCCCTCAGTCTTATTCACTTTGAAGTACATATAATGTTTGGTGACGCTGAATCCATCTGGCTCTCCCAGCATGATGAATGGCTCGCTCTCACTTTCCTTTTCTTCACCTTTGCAAATTTGTCCATCAAATCTCAGGGTTCCATTTAGTCCGGTTCCTCTCAGTTTGAGTGCACAAGGCAACCGCTTGCCACCAGCAATTGCCACTACCTGTTCAGCCTCTTCCCTGGCATGTTGCGCAGCAGCTGGAAAAATTCTGGAGACCAAATCCTCGTCAAACTCAGCAGCTGGATTTTTGAATAATTTGAAAAGTGCCTGCCTTCCACAACTCAATTCTTCGATTTGTTCTGTGTCCATTGAAGTTAGAGGCTGGATGTGAATTTCTGGTTCTACCGGTCCAGCGGCATATGGTACAGCTTCAATAACCGAGATTCTTTCGGGAGTAACTTTGAGCTGTTTGCAGACCAAATTTATGATGGCCTGCACGACCGACTGAAACTCTGTCCAATGAATGCTGCTTAGGCCGCCCCTTATAAAGGCCATCCCTTCAACTGATTGGGTCGAAATTGTTATCGATTTCTCCAGACTAATTCTGATTGTCTGGTACTGTTCTTTTTCACTCATCTGAACTCCTAATTTGTTGGCGATCACCGAGTGTCTCAACCTAACTGCTGCCTTTTTGCATTAAAACTCTCGTTTTCTTGCAGGATTTTTGAAAATTCTTTTTATTGGCTGCATGTACATTACATTTAGTGAAATTGACCGAAAAAACTGCCTCAAATCGGAGGTTCAAGTTTGGCAAGACTTAGTTTCAGCCTCATTTGCGTAAGGAAAAAAAAGCAACATGGTTGTGAGCTCAACCGCAGCTTGATTGGCACACAGCACCACGCTTTGGCGACCTGAAGCTTATGTAAATAGCGGCGCCCGAATAACCGGCCAACGTAATATTCTTGCTTCGTGGCACAGTCTTTCAATCGCAGCCCAACCCGGAAGCCTACGCACCTTTCCTTCAGTTTTGCCGCCACTTTTGATCCCTGCCAAACCACGATCGTCTTATCTGCTCTTGAAATCAGCAGGTTTTGCGCGTTCGGGTGCGTTTCCGTGTTGATCCCTTTTTGAACCAGGGCGTTCAATACCACCTGTTTTACCGGGTTCTATCATTTCGATCGAATTCGAAAGTGTTTTTTGGGGATCTTTCCTTGGGAAAAGCGGTCAGCTGGTCTCCCGAGTTCGACACTTCACGCCACTTTCGTTAGGTCGACTTCAATGAAATCAACCACTTAGCGGCGATTTTCATGTTTTGTTGTGGGGGCATGTTTAAGTATTATTGATTGGCATTTTCATAAGTAATAGTTTCTGATAGAGTGGTGGCATGTATGTCAAGGTAACCACCTCAGGCCCACGCCGCTACGTCCAGCTCATCGAGTCTTTTCGCGACGATGACGGGCGCGTCAAGAAGCGCACCGTCGCCACCCTCGGGCGTGCCGATCAACTCAGCGGTGAACTTGATTCGGTTATTGATGGCCTGCTCAAGGTCGCTGGCCGTGAACCTGCCAAATCGGCTCCGAAGATTTCGGCTTCCTCCCTTGCCTTTGAATCCGCCCGCGCCTTGGGTAATGTCTGGACTCTGACCGAAATCTGGAAGGAATTGGGCTTCTCCGATTTGCGTCGCGTCTTTCGGCGCACCCGTCACACCATCGATGTGGAAGCGCTTATCCGCATCATGGTGCTCAACCGCCTGTGTGATCCGGACTCCAACTCGGCGTGCTGCGCTGGCTGCAAACGGTGGCACTTCCCGATATTGAAGTCAAGCAGTTACGCATCAGCAATTGCTTCGCAGCATGGATGCGCTGATGGACAACCAGGATGCAGTGGACGGCGTGGTGGCCGGATTGCTGCGACCGTTGGTGGATCGCGATCTGTCGCTGGCCTTCTACGACATGACCACCATCCGTGCCGAGGGACTCTCAACCGTAGAGGGCGATGTACGCAAATTCGGCATGGCCAAGGAAGGCTTGATTGCCAAACAATTCATGCTGGGTGTTGTGCAAACAGCCGACGGTCTGCCGATCTATCACGAAGTCTTTGATGGCAACACGGCTGAGGCAAAGACCTTGTTGCCGATTCTCAAGAAAGTGATGGAGCGCTTCCCTAATCTGCGCCGCCTGATTCTGGTGGCCGACAGAGGCTTGCTCAGTCTGGACAACCTCGATGAGTTGCGCAAGTTAACGCTGCCCAGTGGGCAAGCACTGGAGTTCATCCTGGCGGTGCCGGGCAGGCGCTACAGCGAGTTCGTGGAATTATTGAATCCACTGCAGCAGCAGTGCATCGAAGCCAGTGCCGAAATCACTGCGGAGGTGGCCTGGAATGACCTGCGCCTGGTGCTGGCCCATGATCCTGCCACGGCACTGGAGCAGCGGCAAAAACGCCAGTCAAAGATGAATGAGTTACAGACGCAGGCCAACGCCTGGGTGGGCAAACTCGACGAGCAGGACCAGGGAAGCAAGAAGCGTGGACGCAAGCTCTCAGACAGTGGAGCCAAGGCGCGCTTCTATCACGAGGTGCGTGAGTGCCGTTTGGGCAACATCATCAAAGTGAACCTCAAGGACGAGTTGTTCAGCTATGCCATTGATGAAGGCGCCCTCAAGCTTGCAGAGATGATGGACGGCAAACTGCTGGTGGTCACCAACGTCAAAGATATAGTGCCGGCAAAAAATAATCGAGCGCTACAAATCGCTGGCAGATATTGAACGCGGCTTCAAGGTTCTGAAATCCGAATTAGAAATTGGGCCGGTATATCACCGCCTGCCAGAGCGTATTCGAGCCCATGCGTCGATTTGCTTTATGGCGCTGATATTGCACCGGGTTATGCGGATGCGCTTGCGTGCCGGGAATACAGGCGTCACGCCGGAGAGGGGCCTTGCAAACCCTCAAGCGCATCCAGCACCACCGGGTATCAATCAACGGCGCAGAACCCCTCTCTGGCGTGTCTTCCATCACGGAAGAAGACAGCAAGGTGTTCAAGGCACTCAAGGTCAAACTACCCAGTCAAACGCAGCAGATGAGCCTCTTGTAGGGGCACGTTTCACCTCTGAATCCAATTAAATCAACCACTTACGTGCGTAACTGTCGAAGACCGGTGGTCTAGAGACAGTTCAAGGGTGATTCCTGCTTCTGCTTCGGTTGGTTTCGCAAATCGGTTCATGTCCTGTTCCTCTGAAAATTGAAGTTTCAATTCTGAAACAAGCCACGACCCGACTAGGCCGAGCAAATGCGCTGTAGGGGCACTTGCTCGGCAGGTCTGTTCGATTTCAGTTCAGCGCTACTGAAATTTGCTTGAATCGAATCGCCCTGTCTCGGGTTGCGCCCCGGCTGAAGTATTGAAGACAAAGGAGGGAGTGGTTGAGGTTGACTCGACAATGCTCCACAAATCGCCCAGTTTTCACCGCTTCATTCCGATGCTCGCGGGAATAAATTGGCCGCGGTTTGCAACTGGGCGGACGCCTCGAGTAAATGGGGTAGCGAATCTCGCGATATTCGGTTTGCTTCTATAACCAGCAAAGTCTCCCAGAGTTGATCCAGTTCCTGACCAGTCATCTCAATAAATCTGGTCATGCCGGACACACTCCGCGGCTCCTGTCGACTTCGTCGAGGGCCACATGCAAGAAGGTCGACTGCCCTTCACGGCCAGCACATTCGAAGGTGCGGGTCCTTCCAAGATCGGTTCACGGCGGTAGGACTCTTTGTGAGGCAGGTGTCGTTGTTGCTAACGAGGAAGTCTTCCAAAAGAGTGTCCCGACCAACGCACATTGCCGACAACTACAACGTGGCTGCAATGCCGGTACTGCCTTTGCCCGCGGCAGAAAGAAGGTCGGCGTGTTTTCGACATCAAGATGGGTAAATACTGGCCGGAGGTCGCTGTCCGGTGTGTGGGTCCAATGCGAACACGTAATGGTTTGTGCCAGTCTTGCCATCTCCCGAGACGATGACTTACAATCAGACTAGTTGAATGAACTAGTCGTTTTATGCAAGCACCACTACCTCGAGCTATCCCATCGGCCTGGCGACTTCAGGACGCAAAAGCCCAGTTCAGCGAATTGGTCGATAACGCCCTGCGCGGCGTGCCGCAGCACGTCACCAGACGCGGCAAGCAAGCTGTCGTTGTCTTGTCCGAAGAAGATTTCGCAGCCTTGCAGCGCAACGCTGCCAATCGCACCAACCAGCCAATGGGATTGATCGAGCATTTGCTTGCAATGCCAAAGATGCCCGCCCTGGGAACCGATTCCGTGGTACCTGCCTTTGATCTGGAACCAAGAGAGATCGACTTCTCATGATCTTGCTCGATACCGTGGTTTTGTCTGAACTGCGAAAGGCGAAACCCAATGCAGGTGTGACGGCATATCTCAAAGGTCAGACGGGAGACACTACTTTTATCAGCGCCTTGTCGATCGGTGAAATTGAGGCGGGTATTGAAAGGCAGCGCACTGAGAATTCAGAGTTTGCTCTTGAACTTGAACAATGGTTGGTGACCTTGGAGTTGGAGTTTTCTCGCTTCATACTGCCAGTCACACCAGCCATTGCAAAGTTGTGGGGACGCTTATGCGTCCAAACGGGAAACAAGGGGATCGACAACCTGATTGCGGCAACTGGACTTTGCCACAACCTAACCATCGTCACGCGCAATGTGAAGCACTTTCAGCCAACTGGTGCGAAGGTGTTCAATCCCTTTAGTTCACGGGACTAGTCCCATTGTTTTTCGGGCGGATTTACCGAGCCATTGGGCGCCAGGCTCGGGGAATTCATTCTGTCGGTTGAAGCTGCGGCCACTGCAAGGAATCGAATTTGCAGGTAATCTTGCTGTATGGGACCCGCTAACCGATGCCGCAGTTGCGGTGCAACAAGTTATAAGCCAATCATTCATAGAGATGAAACGGGTGGCATGCGACCTTCGGGCCAATATCGCTGCGTCGGATGTAACTTGGTATTCAAGAATATCGACGAATGGCGAACTCTCGACCGCTCGGGTGATCGGCGGCACGGGGAGGATATACCGTCCACTCAGGAGATTCTGTGCTGATGGTTGGGTGAACTGATTTCCCCAAAGTTGGCACCACTGCTGAAAGCAATGGATCAGAGCCTGGAATCCTTGCGGTCTAAGCCCTCGAATTGTCCGCTGTCAGCATGAGAGAACCCGAAACCCCTTCTGTGATTTGCCCACTTTGAATTGACTTTGCGATGGATTGTCGGCGCCGATTGAATATTGACCCACCCTGCCGATCCAATATTGACCCAGGGCGGGTTGCTGGTTTTTGTTGTTCCTCCGAGTCTTTGTTTGCAAGCAGGGGGAAAGGAGCGAAGGGCGTAGCCCGTAGCGGATTTCCCCCTGCTTCGTCGCCCTCAGAACGGCTCGTCGGGTACCTCTGCTGGCGGCACCACCTTGCTGCCTTTGCGCTCGCTCTCCCTGGCCTTGATGCGCGTCTTCGCAGCCATGGTGCTATGCCTGAACCGGTAGGACTCGTTGCCCGTCTCCACGATGTGGCAATGGTGGGTGAGCCGGTCCAGTAGTGCCGTCGTCATCTTGGCATCAATGAACACGGCCGACCATTCCGAGAAGCTCAGGTTGGTGGTGATCACCACGCTGGTGTGCTCGTACAGCTTGGACAGCAGGTGAAACAGCAAGGCGCCACCGGCCTGACTGAATGGCAAATACCCCAGCTCGTCCAGAATCACCAGATCCATGCGCATCAGGGCCAGCGCGATGCGCCCAGCTTTGCCTTCGCGCTTTTCTTTCTCCAATTCATTGACCAAATCGACCGTGGAATAAAAGCGCACCCGCTTGCCCTTTGCCGCAATGCCAGCCACCCCAATGGCTGTAGCAAGGTGCGTCTTGCCTGTGCCGGGGCCACCAATGAGCACGGCGTTTTGCGCCGTTTCAGTGAAGTCCAATGTGCTCAATTGGTCGACCAACTTTTTGTCCACCTTGGAGGCCTCAAAGTCAAAGCCAGCCAGGTCTCGGTGCAGTGGAAACTTGGCTGCTTTCATTTGGTGGCGCACCGAGGCAAACGCGCGTTGTTCGTGTTCGGCTTGCAGCAAGTGCTCGATCAACCAACGCGAGGTTTGTATGCCAACATCGTTTGGTTTGCCCTCGTGCGTTGTCAGTTCATCCCAGGCTGCGGCCATGCCGTGTAGACGCAACTCTTTGAGTTCGGTGCCAATGTCACAACGCATGGGTAACCTCCACCATGGCGTCGCCACGTAGGCTGTCATAGCGCCCTGTGTTGGCCACTGGAGCCTCTTTGAGTTTCAGGGTACTTTCAACGCTCTGAGGCAGTTCGCTGGCGTTCAGACGCGCCAATACGTTGAGGACATGCTCGGTGCTGAGCGCCCCAGATTCAATGACCAATTCCACCGCCACCAGCACCTCCTCCAAGCCGTGGCTCGATACGCAATTGAGCACCTGCGCCATGGTCTTGTCACCGCCCTCAACGCGCATCAGCCCTTGGCGCAAACGCAGCAATGGCGTTGGCATGTCGGCAAAGGGGGCGCCGTTGCGCAGGGCACCGGGCTTGCGTTGTACCAGCGCAATGTAGTGCTGCCAGTCGTAGCAGATGTGGCCCCGGTAGGCCACGCGGGGGTGGCTGGCCACAATGGCCTCCTCACTGGCGATTTCCACCCGGTTGGGATACAGCCGGGTGCTCACGCGCTGGCCCACCAATTCACACGGAACCGAGTAGCGGTTGCGCGCCACCGCCACCAGGCAGGTGCTCGACACCTTGGCTGATTTCTCAATGTAGCCGTCAAACTCAGTTGGCATGGGCATCAGCTCAGCACGTTCCTGTTCCAGCATCTCCATTACGCTGAATTGCTTGTATTCGGGGTGACGTATTTCGCTCCACAGGGCGCGGCAACGCGCACCCAGCCAGGCATTGAGTTCCTCAAAGCTGCTCCATTTGCGGGTCTGTGCATCGATCCAGATGCGCCAGCGGCTGTCCTGCACATTCTTCTCGACAACACCCTTCTCCCAGCCGCTGGCGACGTTGCAGAAGTCAGCGTCAAACAGGTAGTGCGCGCACATGACGGCAAAGCGGGCGTTGACAGTTCGGCCCTTACCTTTTTTGACCTTGTCCACGGCCGTCTTCATGTTGTCGTAGATGCCACGCCTGGCAACGCCACCCAAGGCCGCGAAGGAACGGGTGTGGGCATCGAACAGCATTTCGTGGCCCTGGCTGGGGTAGGCCACCAGCCAGAAGGCTCGGCTGGCGCACAGCTTCATGTGGGAGACCTGCATGCGGTGGTAAATACCACCCACCACCAGGCCTTCTTCGCTCCAGTCAAACTGGAATGCTTCGCCCAGGTCGAACTTCAGTGGCACGAAGGCTTTGACGTCCTTGCCAGCGCTGGCGCGCCAGGCACGGATGTAGTCGGTGACGCGGGTGTAGCCTCCGGCGTAGCCACTGGCCTTGATTTGCGCAAACAATGCGCGTGCTGTTCGCCTGTCCTTTTTGGGGCGCAGAGCGTCGGTCTTGAGTGATCGCTCCAGTTCGGCAACAAAACCACTGAGCTTGCTAAACCCAGCCGTGCGGCTGTAGGTCGGAATCTGCACCTCTTCTGGCGTCCTCAGCCAACTGCGAACCGTGTTGCGCGACAGTCCTGTGCGCTTGGCTATTTCATGCAGCGACAGCTTGTCGCGTAGATGCATGCGTCGAATTCTTCCCAACATTTCCATGGTGATCACCTTGTTTGTTCCCTGCCCAAAAAATAGGCAAGGCAAGTAAAACACCTGGGTCAGTTTTGGATCGGCACAACCTCTGTAAGTGGGTCAGTTTTCGGTCGGCGCCAACAGCGCACGCACCGGATCACCCTCAAGGGCGACTCCATTCGCCGCTCCAAGACAAAGCCATCTGCCGATCAACTTGCGGACCCTGCGTCAGAAATTCAGTAGCCAAAGGGGGGGGCGCTGACGCGCCCTGAATTCCATTTGAAAGAAAGAGAAAACCAGACCAAAAAACCAAACTACCTACAATTCAAAGCGCGCTGTGTCTGACCGGCTAATACCGTCGGTCACGATCACCGGAATGACCGGTCACGATGCCGGAATCATCGGTCACGATCAGCGGAATACGCACCTGCAACTCTTGCATTCACGTGGCGGGCTGATGGCGTTATGTGGTATCACGAATCGCTAACCTCCGATGCGCTTGGCCATGGGCTGAAATATGCAGACTGTTGTAGTCTCCATGATGGACGCCGCTCTCAATTTAAGTGGTTGATTAACGCTTCCACTTTGGCACATAGATGCCGTTACGGGTTGGGGGCGTTCATCCCATTGGTGGGCGGCAAGAGGCATCACACGCGGTCGTGCCTTCCACTGTCAACTTTAGTAATTGGCTTACGGCGCAAGCGGTTTTTTCACGCCGGTGCAAGAAGGCTCGTCAACAATCCCAGAAAGTGGTTGGCGCGTCTGGGGTGCAGCAAGTAACCGCGATCTCAATACAGTCAGTTCCTGCGCCGTGACACCAGTGCACGGATTGCAGAGAATGAGATTAGTCGACAGGGGTACAAACCAACCGGCCATATCGTCCAGCGCACACCAGTCACTTTGTGCAAGACAGTGCTGTGCCAGATACTGTCGAATTTGAAATTCACGAGGGTACAGGTTCGCCATCGCCCCCCAGGTTCTAACCAAACAAGGTGAATCGTCGGGTGGTGTGCACCCGATAACGCGCGCTCGAATGTCAGGCGAAAACACTTCAAGCAATTGAGGCCACGTGTAGTACTCCCTCCACGAACTGGAAATTACGACCTGCCATGCTGGAGCGTCATCCCGCAGGAATTGCTCCAGTAGCGGCAACTGAGAGAAGCCACTGTCGGAATTGCTCCCCACTGGATGTGTCACACCATCAAAGTCCAAAAAGAGAATCACGCTGACCACCTTCAGTTCGCAGCACCCGACTGCATCGAATCTTTCGCGACTTTGGCAAACACGCGCAAAGTCGATTGCCCGGAAACGGGTGCTTTTCCATGCTCGTATTCCAGCATCACGCCAACCAGCCATCTAGGATGCTCGGCGGGCATCATGCCAATGTATACCGATTTGTCTGAAATCTTTTGCTTCTTCCCAGTATCAGGATCTACCCAGAAATTTCCGGACAAGGTTGCGCTCTTGCCGGATACGCTGGCACCAGTTGCCAGCGCCAAAACCTCTGCGTCGCGATCCGCGATTGCATGCTGAAGAGCCTGACGTACCTCCCCCGCTGTTTCCGCCGTAAGCACTCGCTTGGCATACCTATTTCCATGCTGCGCAGTCAGCATCGTGGGAGTTCGAAGATACCCCGCAGTCGCGATGGGCAGGTAGGCTTTAAGCACTTGCAAGAGGTTCGTGTCGATGGCCTGACCTGGATTGGCATGCATCACGGGAGTCCACTCTGAACGCCATCTGTAGTCAGACATAGATCCGCTTGTCAGCCCTGGAATTTCCAATGGCATACCCAAGCCCAGTGAGTCTCTGATACCTTGCCATTCGCCGATAGGAATCTGCAAGGCAAGTTTCGTTAAAGACCTGTTGCTGGTATTTTTGAGAAAGTCTTCGACCAACAGATCCTCGGATTGTTGAGTCGTCCGAATACCTGCACCGCTTTGCAGGGATGCGCCTGCATCAAGGTTCGGCTTTGCCATCGCTTCAATTCGACCGGACTCCAAAAGATGGGCAGCCATCAATGGGGCAACTAACTCACCAATTGGAAAACTCAAGCTGGTTGCGCGATTCAGAATGCGCTCAGGCTGGTATGGATTGCGGTATGTGGAATGGTCACTGGGGTCAAAGTCCGGCGCCGACACCATGGCAGCAACCTCATTCTTCTCGACATTAATCCGAGATTGTCCATTAGCCCAAGACTGCTATCGTGAGCCAGTCCGGCGAGCCTCGGGTACGTCCGGATTTCTAATGGATACCATTAGGAATTCTCCAATGAAATCAACGACCTGATTGCGATTTGGAGCCGCCATGCCGCCAGAAACGCCGTTCGACCTGAAGTTCACCTCCCGTGAAGTCACCGCCTGGGGTGGCCTGGCCCTTTTGAAACGTATGCTCGACGGCATGGGATTCAAAGAAGCGGTGCAAAGCTGGATCTACCCCAGCCCGGCTCCAACCGCGGATATCGCCCGGAACAACTCATTGAGCAAATGATCGTCAGTATCTGGTGCGGAGCCGCCCGTTTTGCGCACGCCGACATCACCCGCCTGGACAGCACCTTGGTGCGCCTGTTTGACTGGGGCAAAGCCGCAGGCCACAAAGCCATTGTTCGCTTGTTCCAACGCTTTGACCAAGTGAGCGCCAGCCGGGTGCAAAGCAGCAGTTACCGCTGGCTTTTTGACAAGCTCCAACTCAACCCCATCACCCTGGACGTGGACTCCACGGTACCGCCCGCTGGGGCAGCCAGATTGAGGGTGGTGCCAAGGGCTACAACCCCAAGAACAAAGGCCGACAGAGCCACCATCCGCTGATGGCGTTCGTGGCCGACTGGAGACTGGTGGCAACTTTGGCTGCGCCCGGGCAACACCGCATCCAGTAACAACATTGAGAGCTTTCTTGAATCCACCCTGAAAAACCTGGGCGATACCAAGGTGGGACTGTTTCGAGCGGACAGTGGCTTTTACGACAAGGTGATCGTGGCTTGGCTCAAAGCCAAGAAGATCTGCCACATCATCAGCGCGCGCCTGACGCAGGCGTTGCAGCAATCCATAGTGGATCAGTGCAAATGGCAGCAAGTCGAGGTCGGCTTGGAAGTCTCCGAGCTGAGCTACCAACCGCACGGCTGGGATACACAGCAACGCCTGGTGGTGGTGCGCCAGCACATCAAACGCAGATATGGTGCAGTGGCGGGCAAAACCTTGTCGCTGTTTGCCGATGACCCGGACCTGCAGGGCTGGCGCTATGGGGCGATGCTGACCGATTTGAGTATTCCTGCCCTGGAGGTATGGCGTCTGTACCGTGGGCGCGCTGATTGCGAGAACCGGATCAAGGAGCTCAAGGCGGACTTTGGCCTGGACAGCTTTGTGCTCAGGGAGTTCTGGGCGACGGAGGCGGCGCTGGGGGTATCCATGCTCAGCTACAACCTGATGAGTGTGTTTCGCCATGCGGTGATGCGCCAAAAGGTGCACCACACACTGTCCACGCTGCACCATCAGGTGCCAGCGGTGGGGGCGCTGTGGGATGACAACTCGAAGAATACCAAGCAGACGTTTCGCTTGGCGGTGGCCCGCAAACGACGACCGTGGTTTGAGGGCTTGTGGGCCAATGCGGGGGAGCCGGTGAGACTTACGCCAAAGCCTTCAAATTCCTAATGGACAATCTCGGTTTAACTTTGGCGAGTGTGGCGCGGAATTCAAGAACATCAGACTTGGTGATGCTGCCGACCACCTTGCCGCCAAAGTGCGGGATCAGGCGACCGTTCAATGTCGACAGCAAGGACTTGATATGGCTGCGGCGCCATTCGATGCTGCGCTCGTCGAACCAGGTGGTGGCGAAGTCTTTGAATTGGGGGCCGACGCACACGACCGACTCATGAGCAGACTGCGGCTTTGCGATCAAAACGTTTGGTTCAAACCGGGCAACCATTGCGCTGTCCGGAAAGAAATCTGCGTACCTGAAAACGCCATCCTTCTGTGCTCTTTGGATCTTGTCGATCATTGCCTGAACGCGTTTGCGGTTGGGCAACGTGTCGGACAGGGCCGTCTGCTCACGACAGCGCACATTGCGGTAGGTGAAATCGATGACCAGCTTCCCGGTCTCTTTTCTGACGGTGACTTTAGCCATGGAGTACTCCACCATTGGCCATTGGAATTGCGCCCATCCCCATCGGATGTGTCAGTGACGTGAGCTTCATATCGCGCTCAATTTGCTCCCACAAAAAAAGTATCTTGCGTCCCCCAAATGGCCGGACATAGTGGATTCCCTCCAGCAGGACACTGTCTTTCAGTCGCTCGCGGATGGTGCGAGCGTCGTACTTGATCTTCAACGACAGTTCGTCGGTGGTGAGGTAAGTCTGGGCAATCATTGGCGTACTCCTATACAATTTGAGTTGCAAGTGATACAAATATTTATCACCTGATGCCAATATTACTCCATGTTGCGCGTTTTGCAACCCTTTTGATAAAAATAATTATCGTTTGTTGGTTTTTTTATGATTCGGTTCAAGTTAGGCGAGATGATTGAGAAGAAGCAATTCGCTGAAGGCCGGCGCGTTTCAATCAACGAAGTTGCCATCGCGACTGGTCTGAACAGAATGACGTTGTCGAAAATTCTGAATCAAAAGGGTTATGGGACCGGCACTGAAACGATTGACCGCTTGTGTCAGTTTTTCGCCTGTAAGGTTGAAGAACTGATGGAGCACCTTCCAGACGAAGATACGCCGAAGGCGTAACGAATATTTGGGCTTCTTGCCTATACATTGCGAAATGTCTCACGCGGCGGGAAATGTCACTTTGCGTTTTGTTGCCCGCTGCCATCTCGGCGTTGCACTCAATTGCGGCCTTCGACCCAAAGCAGTCGTCCGTAGACCCTAGTTCACTTCCAAATAGCAGACATTCAGAGCGGCAAGACCTTACGAATACGATCAACAACCACAATGCAGAGATAAGAGTGGGTCTATGCGAGTCGCCGCGCGGCAGCTGCACTATAAACCAGCCAACGGTCAGAGTTGTCGCCAAGCTTGGGCGCTGGCGTGTTTCACGCCTCCAGAAAGCCGCGCCTAGCAATCGCTTACAGTCCGTAGGTGACAGCATCATCGCGAATTGATTGGGGAACGCTTTGGGACTGTATAAAAAGTGGTGCGACTCCACCAAAAAAAGAACAAGCGCAAGCATTACTGGACTTATGTCGAGAAGGATGGTGGCCGCGACGAAATCAACGACGACCTCGTCGAGACCATTCGCTCGCACTACGATTGACTCGAACGCATCGCTGAGGATGTGAAGCGACTGGGATTCGAGGTCGCTAGTGAGATTCTTTGCGCCGCTATGCCTCAAACGCCCAAGGGTCGATCTGGTGACCTCGGCGAGATTCTTGCGACCGAGTTGGTCGAGGAAGAAATCGGCCTTCGCGTTCCCGTGCGCCGGCTTCGCTACAAGGACGGCCGCAACATTGCCATGCGCGGTGATGACTTCATCGGCGCTGGATACGCTATTGCCGACGAGAGGCTCTGGCTCTTAAAAGGCGAAGCCAAGAGCAACAAAGTTCTCGGCAAGACCACAGTCACGAGCGCTCGCAAGGTGCTTGACCGCGACAATGGCCGCTGCACACCCGACTCTCTACTGTTTATCGCCAACCGCCTGCTTGAGAGCAAGGACCCTGCCGATATCGAATTGGGACGCAGCCTTCGCGACGAAGTCGGCCTAAAGTCGCTGAGCGCCGATCGCATCGACCACATGCTCTTCACCGTCTCCGGTAACGGCCCGCACGCCTCGTTAAAAGAGGATCTCGACGCCACGGGGATCAACCGGGACCACTACGTCGTGAACATCCACGTCGAAGATCACCAGGACTTCATCGCAGGCATTTTCTTGGAGGCAGAAGACCTTGGAGACGATTGACGAACTGACCGCGTTCCTGACGACCGCGACCGTCGACGGCATCCTTGGGCGCCTTCTCTATCGCGGCGCGGCTTGGTCGTTGATGCGCGAAGCGGGCGTGCTACCGCCAACCGCTCCGCCGCTTGGCGCAACCATTGAAACCGATCTTGCCGAGCACGGCTTCGCCCTGCTTCGAGGAGCGATGGCCTTACGTGCTCAGGCTGGAGCTTCGGACCTGACGGGCAAGGCCTTCGAGCGTGCCGCCAACGCCTTCGAAGCCTTGGTGCGCAATGGTGACCCAGAGGCGCCCGATCGGGGGTTCCGCCGCACCATCGCTTCCGCGGCCTACCACCTGGCTGGCTTTTCAGCTGTTGCTTATTCGCTTTTTAACGAGGCGGTGGAGGACCTCAACACCTCGCCCGGCGAAACAGCGATCCGACACCTCATACTGCGCGACCTGGAGCAGTTGCGTGGCTTCGTTCGTGGATGGTTGGATGACGAGACCCACGGCGATGAGCAGATTGCCGAAGCGTTACAGGGCCAAGACGCGGACATCGACGATGTGCTGTCGACCATCCTTAACACCACGATCTGCCGCGCCCTGGCGTTTTTCGACTTCGCGCTTGAGACAGGAGACGGCGATCCGATCGAATCCGCGCGGGACATGCTCGCCACCGCCATCAGACTGGCCGACAATGCTGAGAACGTCCCTCTGTGGTGGATTTCGAACCTCTGCCGCCACTTGATCGACGACCTATGGCAGCACTCGCTCCACCACAACCTGCCGACTGAGCCGCCCGAGGGTGCAGAGGAAAAGTACCCTGACCTCCGGCGACTGTTTATCTCCTCGCTGTATGCCCGCAAAACCTCGGAGGTGGAACTTTGGCCGTCGCAGCGCGAAGCGGCACGGCGCTCCACGGACGTCTCGGATGACCTAGTTGTTGCCTTGCCGACAAGCGCGGGCAAGACGCGGGTGGCAGAGATCGCCGCATTGATGACCCTGTCCACCGACCGCCGGGTGATGATTGTCACTCCGCTGCGCGCCTTGTCGGCTCAAACCGAACGGTCCTTCAGGAAGACGTTTGCACCCCTCGGGTTTGGTGTCTCCTCACTCTACGGCGCCAGCGGCCTTTCGGCCGGTGATGAAGACGCACTGCGCACCCGTGAGATCATCATTGCGACGCCCGAAAAACTCGACTTCGCGCTGAGAAGCGACCCGTCGCTGATCGACGATGTTGGCCTGATCGTCCTCGACGAGGGCCACATGATCGGTCCGAGCGAGCGCGAAATCCGATACGAAACGCTCGTGCAGCGGTTGCTTCGGCGCGCGGACGCACCCGAACGCCGGATCGTCTGTCTTTCCGCGATCCTGCCGAGCGGGGACGAACTTGACGACCTAACCGCCTGGATCCGTTCCGACGAGCCGGGTGAGCCGGTGCGTTCCGACTGGCGTCCCACGCGCCAGCGCTTCGGGGCGCTCACCTGGCGCCGCAGAGATGCGTTGCTGCGACTTGACCTCGATGACGATGGGCCCTTTCTTGACAAGTTCGTCATAGAAAGACCTCCACTAGGGCGCGAGAAGAAGCCTTATCCACGCAAGAACTCGCACCTCGCTTTGTTCGCGGCGTGGGAGTTCGCAAGCCAGGGCAAGCGCACCTTGATCTTCTCCACCCAGGCGAACTGGGTCGAGAGCTACGGAAAACAGGTCGTGGACCTCTGCAAGCGCGGCTATCTGGACTCGCTGCTAGATGACGAGGCACCGATCGCCCGTGCCCTAGAGGTCGGCAAGGAATGGCTGGGCGAGGATCATCCCGCCGTGGCAAGTTTGAAGGTGGGCGTGGCCATTCACCATGGCCGGGTTCCGAGCCCGTTCCTGCGCGAACTAGAAGTCCTTCTATCTGAAGGAGTCGTGAAGGTGATCGTGGCGTCGCCGACGCTCTCGCAGGGCTTGAACCTCAACGCAGCCGTCCTGTTGGTGCCAGCGCTGTATCGCGCGGGCGAGAAGATAAAAGGCGAAGAGTTCGCCAACGTCGCTGGCCGCGCCGGGCGCGCTTTCGTCGACGTCGAAGGGCTGATCGTCCATGTCATGTTCGACCGGGTCAAATGGCGAAAGGGGGAATGGCGCGATCTAGTTGCCTCCGCAAAGGCCCGAACTCTGAAGAGCGGCCTCATTCAAATCGTTGCTGAGATTCTTGAGCGCCTGTCGCGCGAGGGCGTGCTGGATCGCGACGACGCATGGGAATATCTCGCCAACGCCCGCGAGGCCTGGAGATCGCTCGACGAGGAAGCAGAGGTGGCCGAGCGACTGGCTGCATCCGTGGAATACGATGCCGATGATAGTGTCGATGACGAAGACACGGAAGACGAGGAAGAATCCATCGACGAGGAGCCGCTGTCTCAACTCGTCGAACGCCTCGATGCGACCGTGTTTGGCTTGATCGAAGCACTGGACGCCGATCGCGCCGATCTACCCAGGCTTCTGGACGAGGCGCTCAAGGGATCACTTTGGGCCCGCCAGATTGCCCGCGAAGAGGACGACGTAGCGCCCTTGCACAAGAAGGTATTCGAAGCGCGCGCTGACCTCATCTGGAAGACCACCACGGCGGGGGTCCGGCGCGGGCATTTTGCTATGGGCGTCGGGCTCGAAGCGGGCCTCGCCATCGACGCCATGGCCGACGAATTGGCCGAACTTCTCGACCGGGCAGACGAGGCGGCACTGAGCGGCGACATTGACGAACTCGTCGACGCACTCGGCGGTCTTGGCGAACGTCTGCTGTTCATCCGTCCCTTCATTTCCGACAAGGCGAACGCGCTGCCAGCGAACTGGAAAGCCATTCTGCGCAGATGGGTGTCCGGCGAGGATGTCTCCGAAATCGGCACGCAGAACATGCGGGCGGTCGAAGAAGCGTTCACTTATCGTTTAGTGTGGGCCCTCGAAGCCATTCGCACCCGCCGCATGTCTCTTGGCTGGTTGCCGGAGACGGTGACTGGTGGCGCGTCGGCAGTGGTTGAAACTGGTGTCCCGCGATTCATGATGGCTATGTTGATCCGCGCTGGCTTGCCGTCACGGCGCGCGGCCATGGCAGCGATCGAAAATGCTGCTCCAGTATTTGTTACCCCGGCTGAGATGCGGGCCTGGCTCGAATCAGATGAGATTACGGCACACACGGACGCCGGCGACTGGCCGACGCCCGACACCTCCGCGCTCTGGGCGCGCTTCCGAACCGAGGCTCTGAGCGGCGGCATCCAAAAGTGGTCCCCCGAGTTCGACACCAAATTGAGAATTTGCCCCATTTTTGACTTTGCCAGTCAATGAAATCAAGCACTTAGCGTGTTTTTTCAAAATTCTTTGTAGTGGCAATATCAGTGGCTGGTTGTGTTGGCAATTAGTTTGTAATTTGCTACACTCTTGTCATGTTCATCAAGCTCACTCGGTCGGGTTCCCACACCTACGCTCAGCTCGTTGAGTCCTTCCGTGATGAGAACGGCAAACCTCGCCAGCGTACGGTGGCCAGCATTGGACGCGTCGATGAAACTGATGGTGCCGTTGACTCGTTGCTCAAGGGCCTATTGCGTGCCCGTGGCAAGCCAACGGATTTGGCGGTCACGCCCCAAGTGGAATTTAAATCGGCGCTGGCTCTTGGTGACGTGTGGGCACTCGATCAGCTCTGGAAGGAACTTGGCTTTGATGGCCTTGCCCGCGTGTTTCGCAAAGCCCGCTACACCACGCCGGTTGAACACGCATTGCGCGTGATGGTCTTCAACCGACTGTGCGATCCGGAATCCAAACTCGGCGTGTTGCGCTGGCTGGAAACGGTAAGCGTTCCGGAGGTGGATACGGCCAGTTTGACGCACCAGCAACTCCTGCGCAGCATGGACGCGCTCATGGACCACCAGGAAGCCGTGGACGATGTGGTGGCCGGGCTGCTGCGACCTTTGATTGATCAGGATCTGTCGCTCGTCTTTACGACCTCACCACCATCCGGGCGTCCGGTTTGACTGAGCAATCCGACGACGTGCGCAGGTACGGCATGGCCAAGTCCGGGCTGATTGAGCGGCAGTTCATGCTGGGCGTGGTGCAGACCGCAGAAGGCCTGCCGATTTACCACGAAGTGTTTGATGGCAACCAGGCCGAGTCGCCCACGCTGCTGCCCACGCTCAAAAAGGTACTGGCGCGCTTTGCCCATATCAAGCGCCTGATCGTTGTGGCCGACCGGGGCTTGCTGTCGTTGGACAACGTCGATGAGTTGCGCAAAGTAATGCTGCCCAATGGCCAGGCGCTGGAGTTCATTCTGGCGGTGCCGGGACGGCGGTATGGCGAGTTCGCGCAAATCCTCAAGAACTTCCAAAGCGGGGTTGCTGATGCAAAAGAGGAAGTGGTCGATGAGACCCGCTGGAACGAACTGCGTCTGGTGATTGCCCACAATCCTGAGCAAGCGCAGGAGCAAACCAAACTGCGCCGGGAACGCATCGCCGCAATTCTTGCCAAAGCAAATCAGTGGGTGGGAAAACTCGAAGGGCAGGACGCGGGTGAAGTCAGCCGGGGCAGAAAGCTATCCGACAGCGGCGCCAAAGCGCGTCTGTACCACGAGGTCAGTGATGCTCATTTGGCACGCATCATCAAGGTGGACCTGAAGACGGAGCTATTCAGCTACACCATTGATGAAGCGTGAGCGTCCAGTCCTCCCATCTTGATTCCCCTGCATTTTGAACAGACGATGGCGTCCACCTAATTTGGTGGACACCTATGCATCCTAAAACTCCCCTGCGTCGCACCCACTCTCCAGAATTCAAGGCCCGGGTACTGGCTGCTTGCAGCCAGCCTGGCGCCTCCATTGCCGCCGTTGCTCTGGCGCATGGGATCAACGCCAATGTCGTGCACAAGTGGCTGGCCGGCATTGGCATGAAAACGCTCTGGTCAGCACTTGCCGGCAGCGGCCCCATCGCCCGTTGCACCCGTGCAATTCCTGCCGCTGGGCCTGAGCGCCGACGGCACAGCACATGGTGTTGCAGCGAATGCTCACGATATCCGTCTGGACCTGGATCTGGGGGCCGTGCAAATCAAACTGAACTGCCCCCGTGGTAGCGCCCCATCGGCTGCGGCATTACTGCACGCACTGGCCGAGATGGTGGCTCGCGCATGATCCGTATCGACGCGCTGTGGCTGTGCACGCAATCGCAGGACATGCGTGCCGGCGCCGACCGTTTGCTCAGCGTGGTGGTCAACACTGTAGGCAAGGCGCAGGCCCATCACGGCTACTTGTTTGCCAACGCCCGGGCCAGTCGCATCAAGCTGCTGGTGCATGACGGCTTTGGTGTGTGGTGCGCCACCCGACGCTTGCACACCGGCCAGTTTGCCTGGGTGCAACGCCAGGGTGCATTGGCACCTGCACTGCAACTGAGCCGCCAGCAGTTTGACGCGTTGGTGCTGGGTCTTCCCTGGCAGCGACTGGAGGAATTGAGCGTCATCAGCCGCACCTGATTGAGGGTGCGTTCTCACGGCAGCGGCGTGTGATTTGGTTGACATCGCATTCGCTAATAGTCTGAGCGCTTTGCCTCGGGCATGATGGCGTCCATGTCCAGCAGTTGCGTCCATTCCATTGATCTGACCCAGGTCGGTCCAGAAGTGGTGGCGCTGATCGAGCGGTTAAGGAATAAGGTCGAGGCCCAGGCCCGCGAGATTGCGGTGCGCGATGCCAGGCTGGAGAAGGTCAATTTCGAACTGGCGCGCCTGAAGCGCTGGAAGTTTGGCGCCAAGACCGAGGCCATGGACGCCCAGCAGCGCGCCCTGTTCCAGGACACCCTGTTCGAAGACGAAGCCAGTCTGCAGGCACAACTGGCCGCACTGCAAGCTGATATTCCACAGGGCGATGCCAAGGCACCAAAGGCCCCACCGCGCAGGCCACGCCGTCAGGCCCTGCCCGCGCACTTGCGTCGTGTGGAACATCGTCATGATCCCGCCAACACCACCTGTGTCACACCGGGTTGCGGCCAACCGATGCAACGCATTGGCGAGGACATCAGTGAGAAGCTGGATATTGTTCCGGCCGAATTCTTTGTGCATCGTCACGTTTATGGCAAGTGGGTTTGCAAGTGCTGCCAGACGCTGCGCCAGGAGCCTGCCGAGCCGGATGTCATTGAAGGCGGCATTGCTGCCAGCGGACTGGTGGCACACACGCTGATCAGCCGTTTCGTGGACCACCTGCCTTACTACCGGCAGGAGCCGATCAATGCCCGCTCGGGCGTGCACACACCGCGCTCGACGCTGGCAACGTGGTCGGGTGCAGGCGGTGCTGCCCTGGAGCCCTTGTACGAAGCACTGCGGCGCTTCATCCTGAGCGCCCTGGTGCTGCATGCCGACGAAACACCGGTGCCGCTGCTTGACCCCGGCGCCGGTAAGACCCGCAAGGCCTATGTGTGGGCCTGGGCGCAGTCACCATGATCGTCACCCGGGGGTGATCTACGAGTTTTGCCTGGGGCGTGGATCGCAATACCCCGTGGCATTCCTTGGCAGCAAAGGGCCACCGCGGCCAGAGCCGCCGTGGATTGGCACCTTGATCACTGATCAATACGCAGGCTACAACGCGGCACTCGATGCCTCGGTGTACCCGCTGCGCAAATCGGCGCTGTGCGCGGCGCATGCCCGCAGGCGTTTCGAGGAACTCAGCCGTGGCGGGCCAGGAGCCAGCGCCGTGGCCCTTGAGGCACTGCAGCGCTGGGCACGTATTTACCACGCAGAGGGAAGCTTCGTGCAGATGAGCGCCGAGCAGCGCCGCCAGTCCCGACAAGTACTGAGCCGGCCGCTTTGGGATGAACTGGAGGTCTGGCTCAAGCTGCAACGCAGGCGTGTGTTGGACGGCAGCAAGATCGCCGAGGCCATCGATTACAGCCTGGGTGCCTGGACGGCGCTGACGCTGCATCTGGACGACGGAGCGGTGGCCATTGACAACAACCACATCGAGCGACAGATCAAACCCTGGAAACTTGGTGCCAAGAACTGGATGTTTGTCGGCAGCGAACTGGCCGGCCAGCGCGCGGCCGTGGTGATGAGTCTGGTGCAATCGGCCAAACTCAACGGTCTGGATCCGTGGGCCTATCTGCGCGACGTGCTGCAGCGTCTGCCAACGCAGCCCAATAGCCGCATCGACGAACTTCTGCCCCACCGCTGGCAGCCCTGAGGCCAACGACATACGTCTATGGAGCTGATCACGCAGGCGGTTCTGGTGCAGGCCCACCGCGAAATCGACGCCATGAATCCAGCGCAGAAGATCCAGCTGGCTGACGAAATCTTCTTACACCAGCCCAACCTGCTGGCCTCGATCCTCGTGTTGTCCAACATCGGCGTAAACATGTTGCAGCTGGAGGTGCCACTGCACATCCTGCTGGTAACGTTCCAGGCCATGAAGCGCAGCGGGCACACATGGCCCATCGTCCAGGAAGACGTGCAGGAAAAATGCCTGCAGCGGCTAAACGCGCGCATGCGCTTCAATGAGGGACTGCCGGCAAAAACTGCCAATCGTCTGGTCAAGCAATTCTGCGATGAGCATTGCGAACGCAATTTGCTAGCGTTCGTCTATGGCTATCTCGGCGAGCATGACTTGCTGCGCGTTCGCACCGACGCCGAGAAGTACTTGCTGCTCGCCGCCCTCAACCTCGTCGAGTGCATCGCGTTTGCTGGGGACCGGACACTGGCGGGGTAACGCGAGCGTTGGTGTC
Organism: Candidatus Aalborgicola danicus; assembly: GCA_016703945.1. GTDB lineage: Bacteria > Pseudomonadota > Gammaproteobacteria > Burkholderiales > Burkholderiaceae_C > Allorhodoferax > Allorhodoferax danicus. Next base: position 24,643 of record JADJBC010000032.1, on the reverse strand, counting down.
GGGTCAAGATGGGAAGACTGGACGCTCACGATGAAGCCGCACAAGTGCAGGCCGAACTTATGGATGGGAAACTGTTGCTGGTGACCAATGTGCCGGACCACACACCCGAGGAGGTCGTGAGGCGCTACAAGTCCCTGGCGGATATTGAGCGGGGATTCAGGGTTCTGAAGTCGGAGATTGAGATTGCGCCGGTGCACCACCGCCTGCCGCAGAGAATCCGCGCACACGCCATGCTGTGTTTTATTGCGCTGATTGTTTACCGGGTGATGCGCCAACGCTTGCAACTAGCCAAAAGCGATCTGTCACCAGAAAAAGCCTTGGCTCAATTGCGCCGAATACAGCGTCATAGCGTGAGCATCAACGCCGCGGCACCGATTGCCGGCATATCAACGGTCAACGATTTGCAATCCAAAGTATTCGCCGCACTGAAGACGAAAAACCAACCCAAGACACCCAAATGAGCCTGCTGTAGTGGCAAACTTTTAACCGACTCTATATAAATCAACCACTTACGTCATTTGGTGTCGAACTCGGGTGGTCCGTCCAACGCTACACGCGCGTGCTCGACATCGAGGCCGTTCCGCCCGCCGGCCTTTACCGGATCGTCACTGACGAGGGGGATGGAAGGACCTGGTTGGTAACCCCCGACTACCGGCGGATCTCGGCCTTCAAGAAGGCGGCGGTCGATCCCAAACCTAGCCTAATCTCGGGCCGCGTGCCCGGCAATACAAGACTCGTGGACGTCTTGCGCGTCGGCCGTGGAGAGTCACGCTGGCCGATCGCTGACCCTTGACCAGGGAGTAGGGGGCAGCAATTTGAACCCAATTCGAACGATTCCGGGGCATTCATAGGTGAGCGACCGCAACTGGCCCAAGACAAGTGCAGCAGTCGCCCAATGGCCGACATTCGTGCATGACACCATGCCAAAAGCCAATGTCCGCCAACTGGATCAACAAACTTCCCCACATCGACCATCGCTCCAGTTTTGCCTGCGGTGCCTGATACTAAAGAGCCAACAGATTATTCATGACTTTGGCGACATCCGACCATTCTTCAATCCAGCAAACGCGCACTCCAAGATGCAGTAGCGAAATTTCCTGGATCTTCTTCAATGTCGGGTCTTTTGGCTTTCTTGCAATCCAGATGTGGCGAGGCGAGACTTCACTCGAACTACTAATCGACCCCATTTCAGCAATCGAAGAACTCAAGCTCCATGCAAGCCATTTTCTGATGTTCGGATCTGCTAGTGAGTGCCCGACGATGAGCAATCGTGAGCACTGTGCATGAAACAGGAACAGGGACTGGGCCCAAGTTGCCACATTGCCTGCGATACTCAAATAGTCTGCTTCGGTGAATACGAGATGATCCCGTGAGTCTCGTCGTCTAGACTTTTTTGTTGTACCGCTTGGTGATGGAGTTACGGCCCCGTGGCAATGAAAAATTGGCGTCGCATCGATAGTCACTCCATCGATTCCCCTCAATGCTTTTACATACGAGTAAGGGGGATGCTCCCATCGACCGATGCGGGATGAGTGCTCATGGATTAGATAAGTGTCCAGCAGCGCAAAAGGAGTGTATCGGCATTGAAGTTGATGATCGCATGGGGGCCCTTGTTGGCTTCCTTCGCCTGGGCGAGCGAGCGGGCGAGCTGAACGAGAGTGCTGGCTGAGTATTCGGTTTCAAACAAATTGATGAGACTTTGCACTTCAGCTTTCCGCAGCCATCTTGGATTGTTTAAAAAATCCCGCAATGGTGCATCTAGTCCTCGTGATTTTGCGACGGTGAGCAAATCTTCATACAGAGCGGTTTCCAAAAGATCCGCAAAGGTTTCTGCGGGCTTTCCTTGTTGATTCAATTCATTCGCCGCGCCCTGAAGAAGAGCATCAAGACTCCATCGCAAATCCTTAACGGCGATGTCGAATTCAGCAGGTGTGTATGAAATAGAAAAAGCTTGATTCACAACACGCCTAGTGAGCTCCGGCCAGACAGGAACTAGCCCAGTTGAGACACCTGCTCCGACACAAAGCGACCAAGTCGATCCAGCCAAAAGGCCCTTGTGCTTAATGGCAGCCCCTTCGATGGGGTTATTCTTTATTCGTAGCATTTGTTCTTCCCTCTGATGTGTAGGCCGCTGGATTGTCACCTGATACGCATGCCCCGAATATCCCAATGCGGGTGTTTCTGCAAACGAGCGCTGGCCCCAAGGTGCGGCAAAATCAGACGCTTTGTTGACTTTCGCGGCGCTCCGAAGCAGTAATCCAATGCCCAGGGTAAGCGGAGCGCACCCACGGCCATGAAAATAGCGGAGCCATGGCCTTTGGTGGCGGCCGCTTAACCACCCGGTCGGGGCACAGAACTTTGGCGCTAATGAGTATGTGGTCGCTTCTTTGTACGTTGATTTCGCCATGCGTCCAGTAGCTCGGTGCTACCGCTAGCGACCTGCAATAGCATTTGGAGTGACAAGATGGCGCCAGGAACAATACCAGCTTCATCGATCTCTTCATCCGCGTAATCTGGATTGGTTGGGATTTCCACGTTGACCACCCACCAAACCTCGATTTTTCGAAGGAGTTCAACAAGTATGGTGAATTGCTGTTGATGGGGTGATTCCGCTTGGCCTGTGACAACTTCAAAAAGCCTATGTGCAAGGAGGTTGCGAGTCTTCTTGAGAAACTCAAAGGTGGCCAAGTCTGATTCATCGATAGCTTGATTCTCAAGAAGCCAGTTCAATGATGCGTAGACAGAACTCTTGTTACGTGAAAGGACTTTGTCCGCGTATTCTGGAGAAACGGTATTGCCTTCTTTCGACCACCCGATCAAATAGAAGTCGCGAATACGATCAACTATTGAGTTCTTGAGAATCTCAAAGGTTGTGATGAACATCGTTGCCATGAAGAGTGACGGTTTGACAACCTCTGGATCGAGGAAACGCTCCCAACGTTCTTCGTGCTCGTTCATGAGTGGCCTAACGAATAATTTGTGCTTAACTGTAACCACTCAGGCCGCCGACATAAATGGCAACTTGCGCTGCAGTGTGACTGTCTGCGTAAGGCCTGCCCCCCAATTGGGTGAGCTTGTGGAATGCCAACTTCCGCCCAATGTGGGTGTGCACCCTTCATTGCCAGTGCTTGACAAGGCTAAGCAGATTGCCGTCTGCAAAGCGGTCACTGACGAACACCCGCTACTGGCCCGGACCCGACAGACAAATCCAGGCATCCAGAATTAGTGGTCGACCGTGGAAGCTCAATGCAGTTGATGAGCTAGGTCGCTGTCGCGAACTTGAGCCCGAGGCCCATCAGTAAGAGGATCATGCCGGCTATGGTTACCGCGTTCCATAGCTTCGTGTTGACACGCGGATGGCGTGGCAATCTCTCGACAGCTGCAAAGGCGTTCGCGCTCCATCGAACGCGAAACGGTTGGGTGTACCAGCCAGAAGGCCCAGCACATCCACGAGGTCGCCAGTACTAATGAATGAGGTGCGTGAGTTGTTGCAAATTCGCTCAAGTTCATCCAAGCAAAGACCAGCGCGGCGCCTACCCACAGCAAGTGCCAGCGCAAGCCCCCATTTTTGGTGCGGGTGGCGGAATCCAAATCTTGCATGCGTCGACTCCTATGTGGTTCAAACCGAATTCTCTATACTGTGTTGGCATCTTGCGCTCCGATGCAGGCTGATTAGGTGTCGCCCGTTCACGGGATATTTTCGAAGTCTGCTGTTTCCGCCAAACTAGAGTTTATCAACCTGGGGGCTGATAGCGGTCGTTGGCCAGGGACCGCTGTTGGCCCACAGCCGAAGTCTAGCCTCCAGGCACGTCTGCTGACCTCAGCCAATTTGGCGTGGGCTTGCTTGCGGATTAGTAAACCCGCAGCACCTCAAATTGCTGTCGGATTGGAGCGACTCGTATCCACACCTCATCACCCTCACATTTACCAAGCATGGCCCTGCCCAAAGGTGCTTCGCTACTGATGATTTGAACGAGCTGAGCGCCGCTGACCAACTTCATGCTGCCCCCATCCGGCCCGAGAAAGAGCTGTTGCTGCTTGTCGTCGGAATCGACTAGGCAGACCAGCGCGCCGAGCTGTATACCTTTGCTGGCGTCGTAGGGGCGCGGGCGGAATTGGCGCCAATTGACCATCGCCTGGCGGATGCCTGCGGCGCGCCGAGCCTGGCCCGTGGCCAGGTAGGAGGCTTCGAGTCCCAATGTGTCGTATTTGTTTTCGGCAATGTTTTCTTCGTGAGTCGCCGTTTCATGGGCCGCACGCACTGCCTGTTCGGCTTGCAGCAGGTCTTCGGCGAGCCGCTGCAGCACCTGCTGCTGCAGCAAGAATTTATCCATGATGAAAGGTAGGCATCTCGAAAAGCGGGGGGGGGCAGATCTTGATTATGAAGTGCTTTACCAGCCTTAGACGCTTCTGTTGGCTTCAGGTTAACTTCAGCTAGGCGGCTGCGTATCCCGCGGTGCGACAAGTAGGAGCGATTGTCTTCCAGAAAGCTGTCACTGACCAACTTCCGCAAGTGGCCCGAAGGAGGTGCTGCATTCAACCCATTGCGGCAGTCAGTCCACAGATTCTGTGGAGCTCTCTGTGGACAAGTCCCGTTGAGCGTTTCCAGTCCCGCATAGACATTGGGCCGAGACATCCTGCCCGTTCTACATGCAGTGGAATACTCGTTGCATTACACGAACGATTCGCACAGGTTTGACAACTGGGACTACACACAATAGCCCGTCACATACCCAACGGTCATAGGAGTTCGGTTCACTTTCTGTGACGACACAGACCTCGTCACAGAACAAAAAAGGCTCGCCGAAGTGAGCCTTTGCTGTCGTGGAATACCACGTCTCTATTGGTTGCGCGAGAAGGATTTGAACCTCCGACCTTTGGGTTATGAGCCCAACGAGCTACCAGACTGCTCCATCGCGCGATAGATTTCTATTATAGCTTATTCTGCAGCCGCTTCAGGATTTACTTCAGCAGCAGCAGGACGGTCAACCAATTCCACCAAGGCCATGGGCGCATTGTCACCAACGCGGAAACCCATTTTCAGAATGCGGGTGTAGCCACCCGGACGGGCAGCGAAACGGGGTCCCAGGTCGTTGAACAACTTGGTGACGCTGTCACGGTCGCGCAGGCGGTCAAATGCCAGACGGCGGTTGGCGACAGTAGCTTCTTTTGCCAGAGTGATCATGGGCTCCACAACGCGGCGCAGTTCCTTGGCCTTGGGTACTGTGGTCTTGATGACTTCGTGCTCGATGAGCGAGTTCATCATGTTGCGCAGCATTGCAAGGCGGTGTGAGCTGGTGCGGTTGAGTTTACGTAGTCCGTGTCCGTGACGCATGGTAGATTTCCTTTGAGTTTTAAATGGACAGCCGTATCAGGTACTGCCCTTTGCGTGGAACCCCAGAGGGTTCGAAAAAATTGACGCTTTTGGTGAAAGCGTTTGATTAACGCTTTTCCAACGCTGCGGGTGGCCAGCTTTCCAGCTTCATACCCAGTGTCAGACCGCGGGAAGCCAAAACTTCCTTGATCTCGTTGAGCGACTTACGACCCAGATTCGGGGTCTTGAGCAACTCGTTCTCGGTCCGCTGGATCAGGTCACCGATGTAATAAATGTTTTCGGCCTTCAGGCAGTTGGCGGAACGAACCGTCAACTCCAGCTCGTCCACAGGACGCAGCAGGATAGGATCGAATTGCGTATTGCCACGTGGTGCGGGCGCATCAAATGCGGCCAGCTCGCTGCCTTCCAGCTGTGCGAACACCGCCAGTTGCTCCACCAAAATCTTGGCGGAAGCGCGAACTGCATCTTCAGCAGAAATAGCACCGTTGGTTTCGATTTCGACAACCAGCTTGTCTAGATCCGTGCGCTGTTCAACGCGCGCGCTCTCGACGGTGTAGCTCACACGCTTGACGGGCGAGAACGACGCATCCAAAACGATACGGCCGATGGACTTATTGGGTTCGTCAGCGTGGCGGCGCATGGTGCCTGGCACATAGCCACGACCTTTTTCAACCTTGATCTGCATATCCAGCTTGCCGCCGTGCGACAGGTTGGCGATTACGTGACCAGGGTTGATGATCTCCACATCGTGCGGTGTCTGAATGTCGGCAGCAGTCACCAGACCTTCAACATCCTTGCGCAGGCTCAGTGTGACTTCGTCGCGGTTGTGCAACTTGAAGACAACACCCTTCAGATTCAACAGAATGTTGACGACGTCTTCTTGCACGCCGTCGATAGAGGAGTACTCGTGTAACACGCCGGCGATGGTCACTTCAGTGGCCGCGAAACCAGGCATGGAAGACAACAACACGCGGCGAAGCGCATTACCCAATGTGTGACCGTAGCCACGCTCAAAGGGCTCCAGAGCAACTTTGGCACGGTTGGTACCAAGTTGCTCAACGCTGATGGATTTGGGTTTTAGCAAACTGTTTTGCATGCAGACTTCCTCTCAATACCCCCGACTCGTTACGTCGGTAAGGCTGGTGAAGCACCTTGACTGCAGTGCCCCACGGCCAAGGAACGATTTCAACAATTCAAACGCGATTAGCGTGAATACAACTCAACGATCAACGATTCGTTGATGTCTGCAGCAAACTGGTCACGGTCAGGTACGGTCTTGAAAGTGCCTTCTGCCTTTTCAATATTGACTTCAACCCATGCAGGCATGCCGACTTGTTGTGCCAATTGCAAAGCTTCAACCACACGGTTCTGCTTCTTGGACTTTTCGCGCACAGAAACGACGTCGCCAGCCTTTACCATGTAGGAGGGGATGTTGACCGAGCTACCGTTCACGGTGATCGCTTTGTGCGAGACCATTTGACGTGCTTCTGCACGTGTGGAGCCGAAGCCCATGCGGTAAACAACGTTGTCCAGACGGGACTCCAACAAGAACAACAGGTTGGCACCGGTGTTGCCCTTGCGGCGGTCTGCTTCTTCGAAGTAGCGGCGGAACTGGCGCTCCAGCACGCCGTACATACGCTTGACCTTCTGCTTTTCGCGCAGTTGGAGACCGTAGTCGGATGTGCGAGCACCCGAAGTGCGGCCGTGCTGACCGGGCTTGGAGTCGAACTTAGCCTTGTCTCCGATGGCGCGACGTGCGCTCTTCAGGAACAGGTCGGTGCCTTCACGGCGTGAGAGTTTGGCCTTGGGGCCGAGGTAGCGTGCCACTTGATCTTCCTTTTATGTCATCTGCCGCATCAAAAAACGCGGGAGCCACCAGCGGTTGCTGATGGCGGTGGGCTTGTTAAAAACTATATACGACGGCACCTGATTGCAAAGCAATCAAATACGGCGGCGTTTCTGAGGGCGGCAGCCGTTGTGGGGAACTGGAGTCACATCAGCAATCATGTTGATGCGAATGCCCAGTGCCGCCAGCGCGCGAACGGAGGATTCACGACCAGGACCAGGTCCCTTGATTTCAACATCAAGGTTCTTGATGCCTTGGTCCAGAGCTGCACGACCGGCCACTTCGGAAGCTACCTGGGCAGCAAACGGAGTGGACTTGCGAGAGCCCTTGAAACCTTGACCACCCGAGGACGCCCAAGACAAAGCATTGCCTTGGCGATCGGTGATCGTGATGATGGTGTTATTGAACGAAGCGTGCACGTGTGCGATGCCGTCTGCAACATTCTTGCGGACTTTTTTGCGAACACGCTGGGCTGCGTTATTGGCGGGAGCTTTTGCCATGGTGGTTTCTCAATCCCTGTTATTTCTTCAATGACGCAGCAGCCTTACGCGGGCCTTTGCGGGTACGGGCGTTCGTGCGGGTACGTTGACCGCGCATGGGCAAGCCACGGCGATGGCGGAATCCGCGGTAGCAACCGATGTCCATCAAACGCTTGATGTTCATCGTGGTTTCACGACGCAAATCGCCTTCGATGGTGAATTGAGCGATCTGATCGCGGATTTTCTCCAGATCAGAGTCAGTCAAATCTTTGACCTTCTTGGAATATGCAATGCCACAGGCTTCGCAGATCTTGCGAGCGCGGGTGCGGCCGATACCAAAAATGGCGGTCAGGCCAATTTCAGAATGCTGTTGCGGCGGAATATTGATGCCAGCGATACGTGCCATTTTCGTCCTCTAAAACTCTTGCAATTAACCCTGACGCTGCTTGTGGCGTGGATCTGTACAGATCACGCGCACAACGCCTTTGCGTCGGATGATTTTGCAGTTGCGGCAAATTTTCTTGACCGAAGCCGAAACTTTCATATTTCTCTCCTAAAACCCTTCGCCCCGTTCCGACTTTGATTCGCGCGGAACATGCGCTATTTACTTTGCTCTGAACACAATCCGCGCACGACTCAAGTCATACGGGGTCAATTCAACGGTGACCTTATCGCCTGGCAGGATTCGGATGTAGTGCATCCGCATCTTCCCGGAAATATGTCCCAACACTACATGCCCGTTTTCCAGCTTGACGCGAAATGTCGCGTTGGGGAGGTTTTCTACCACCTCTCCCTGCATCTGAATTACGTCATCCTTTGACATACCAATCCACTGCTACTCAAGAAGATTTGAAATTGGCCTTCTTCAGCAGCGATTCATATTGCTGGGACATCATGTAATTTTGTACCTGCGCCATGAAATCCATGGTCACCACAACGATGATCAGCAATGAGGTGCCACCAAAATAGAATGGCACGTTGTATTTGAGAATCAAAAACTCGGGCAACAAACACACAAACGTGATGTAAATTGCTCCTGCTAACGTCAGACGGAGCAGAATTTTATCAATGTATTTCGCCGTTTGATCGCCAGGACGAATGCCAGGAATGAATGCGCCACTTTTCTTCAAATTATCTGCTGTCTCACGACTGTTAAAAACAAGTGCCGTGTAAAAGAAGCAGAAGAAAATAATCGCCGCTGCGTACAACATCACATATACCGGCTGCCCGGGACTTAATGTGCTGGAAATATCCTTCAACCATCGCATCGAATCGCCGGAGCTAAACCAGTTGGCAATCGTTGCTGGCAACAAGATAATGGATGAAGCAAAAATGGGGGGAATAACACCAGCCATATTCAACTTCAAGGGAAGGTGCGACGACTGACCACCATAAACCTTGTTTCCAACTTGACGCCTGGCGTAATTCACCAGAATCTTGCGTTGCCCACGTTCTACAAACACGACAAACCAAGTAACACCAGCAACCAACACCACCACCAACAATGCAACAATAATACTCATCGCACCTGTTCGCACCAACTCAAGCAAGCCACCAATTGCGTTAGGCAGGCCAGCAGCGATGCCGCCGAAAATCAATATCGAAATACCGTTACCCAAACCACGCTCAGTAATCTGCTCGCCCAACCACATCAGAAACATGGTGCCTGCGGTCAGCGTCACAACCGAAGTCATGCGAAAACCAAAACCCGGAGAAATCACCAGCCCCGCCGATGACTCTAAAGCCAGCGCGATACCGAGCGACTGGAACAAAGCCAATCCCAAAGTGCCGTAACGCGTGTACTGCGTAATCTTGCGGCGTCCGCCCTCGCCTTCCTTCTTCAACTGCTCAAAAGTTGGCAGCACATAGGTCAACAACTGCATGATGATGGATGCCGAAATATACGGCATGATCCCCAATGCAAAAATAGTAAACCTTGACAGTGCACCACCCGAGAACATGTTAAACAAACTCAGGATGCCGCCCTGCTGATCCTTGAACAATTGCTGCAACTGTGAAGGGTCAATACCTGGCACTGGAATATGAGCTCCAACGCGGTACACGACCAGCGCGAGCAACAAAAACACAAGTCGACGACGTAAGTCACCGAACTTGTCTGTCTTTGCCATCTGAGCTGCGTTAGTTGCCACTTATTAGTCTTTCAGCTTGTGACTCAAGCTACGCTTCCACCGGCGGCTTCAATAGCCGTCTTGGCACCCGCAGTCGCACCAATACCATTGAGCTTCACCGATTTGGTGAGCGTACCGGTATTGATCACTTTGACCACTTTGGCCATTTGACCGACTAGTTTGGCTTGCTTCAGTGCCAGCACGTCAACTTCTGCCAGACCCAGCACTTCCAGTGTAGTCAGTGTGATCTCAGCGTTGAATTGCAGCAGGTGCGACTTGAAACCGCGCTTGGGCAAACGGCGATGCATAGGCATCTGACCGCCTTCAAAGCCAACCTTGTGGTAGCCGCCTGCGCGGGACTTCTGTCCCTTGTGGCCGCGACCTGCGGTCTTGCCGATGCCGGATCCGATGCCACGACCGACGCGACGCTTGTAGTGCTTCGCGCCATCAGCTGGCTTAATGCTATTGAGTTCCATCATCAACCTCTTAAAGCACCTTGACCAGGTAACTGATCTTGTTAATCATGCCGCGCACTTCGGGTGTATCCACCAGCTCGCTGGTGCTGCGAATTTTGCGCAAGCCCAGACCACGCACGGTGGCGCGATGGGACTCTTTGGTTCCAATCGGGCTGCGCACCAACTGGATTTTTACGGTTTGTTGTGTTGTCATTTTGAAGTCCGCTTTCAGACGAAGAGTTCTTCAACAGTCTTGCCGCGCTTGGCTGCGACCTCGGAAGGCGTTGTCGAAACCGGTAATGCATCCAAAGTTGCACGGACCATGTTGTAAGGATTGGAGGAACCATGGCTTTTTGCCACGATGTCTGTAATACCAACCACTTCAAACACTGCGCGCATAGGACCACCAGCAATGATTCCAGTACCCTTGGGTGCTGGAGCCATCATGACATTGGCCGCGCCGTGGTGACCCATCACCTTGTGGTGAATGGAACCATTCTTCAGCGAAACCTTGATCATGTTGCGACGGGCTTCTTCCATTGCCTTTTGCACGGCAGCGGGAACTTCCTTGGATTTTCCTTTGCCCATGCCAATGCGACCTTCGCCATCACCCACCACGGTCAGCGCTGCGAAACCGAGGATACGGCCGCCCTTAACCACTTTGGTGACGCGATTGATCGCGATCATCTTTTCGCGCAGGCCGTCTTCAGGCCCTTCAGCCTTACCCTGCATCTTCGCTTGAACTTTAGCCATTCTGTATTCCGATCTGCTTAGAACTGCAAGCCAGCTTCACGTGCCGCATCAGCCAGCGCTTTGACGCGGCCGTGGTACGCAAAACCTGACCGATCAAATGCGACTTTTTCGACACCAGCAGCCTTGGCTTTTTCAGCCAGTCGTTTGCCAATGATCTGGGCCGCGGCAACATTGCCACCCTTGCCCGCCGCACCCAAAGCCTTGCGAACTTCGAGTTCGGCCGTAGAAGCTGCAGCCAACACCTTGCCACCATCGCCAGAGATTACGCTGGCGTAGATGTGCAAGTTGGTACGATTTACCGTCAGTCGTGCAACGCCTTGTGTGGCAATGCGAATGCGGGTCTGACGGGCTCTGCGAAGACGCTGCTCTTTTTGGTCAACATGTTGCAGCTCCTTATTTCTTCTTGGTTTCTTTGATCGTGATCTTCTCATCCGAATACCGGATGCCCTTGCCCTTGTAGGGCTCGGGTGGACGAACAGCACGAATTTCAGCGGCAATCTGACCCACGCGTTGGCGGTCAGCACCTTTGATCAGAATTTCTGTTGGTGTCGGTGTCGCAACCGAAATGCCAGCAGGCATGTCGATATTGACCGGATGCGAGTAACCAACAGCGAGGTTCAGTTTGGCGCCGGTTGCCTGGGCTTTGTAACCCACGCCAACCAGGTTCAATTTTTTCTCGAAGCCCTTGGTCACACCGACCACCATGTTATTCACCAATTGGCGCATGGTGCCGGACATGGCATCCGCTTCACGGGAATCATTGGCGGCCTTGAAACTCAGCTTGCCAGCGTCGCTCACCACCGATACCAGTGAATTGAGCGTAAGATGCAAAGTGCCGCCAGCGCCCTTGACGCTGATCTGCGCATCTTTGATGGACACATCCACACCTGCGGGGACGGTGACGGGAAGTTTACCTACACGGGACATTTTGTAATTCTCCTCAATGTAGGGTTAAACGACGTAGCACAAAACTTCGCCACCGACACCGGTAGAGCGCGCTTTGCGATCAGTCATCACGCCCTGAGGCGTCGTTACGATGGCCACACCAAGGCCGTTTTGGACCTGGGGAATAGCATCGCTACCACGGTAAACACGCAAACCAGGACGGCTGACGCGTTCAATGCGTTCAATAACAGGCTTGCCTGCGTAGTACTTCAGGGCGATTTCCAACTCGGACTTGCCGTCGGTGGTCGATACCTTGAAATTGTCGATGTAGCCTTCGTCTTTCAACACCTGGACAATCGCAACCTTCACTTTGGAAGAAGGCACAGACACGGTAGTTTTGGCCACCATTTGTGCATTGCGAATGCGTGTCAACAAGTCGGCGATGGGATCACTCATGCTCATGTTTGGTTCTCCTGTCGCTTACCAGCTGGCCTTGACAATGCCAGGAATTTCCCCGGCAAAGGCCATTTCACGAATCTTGGCGCGACCCAGGCCAAAGTGCTGGAACGTACCACGTGGGCGACCAGTAATGGCGCAACGGTTACGCTGGCGGGTTGGGTTGGAATTGCGCGGGAGCTTCTGCAAACCCAGACGGGCAGCAGCACGCTCTTCATCGGTGCGTTTGAAGTCACCGGCAATTGCCTTGAATTCTGCGTACTTCTTGGCGTACTTGGCAGCCAATTGATCACGCTTCAGCTCGCGCTGGATTAAAGCCATTTTAGCCAAGGGTCACCTCAGTTCTTGAACGGGAAACGGAAGCCAGCGAGCAGTGCCTTGCACTCTTCGTCGGTCTTGGCCGTCGTGGTGATACTGATATTGAGGCCGCGCAAGGCATCAACCTTGTCATATTCAATTTCAGGGAAGATGATCTGCTCTTTAACGCCGATGTTGTAGTTGCCCCGACCATCAAAAGCGCGGCCGGAGATACCACGGAAGTCACGCACACGAGGCAAAGCCACGGTTACAAAACGGTCCAGGAATTCATACATCTGCACACCACGCAAAGTCACCATGCAGCCAATAGCCTGGTTTTCACGGATCTTGAAACCGGCAATGGCCTTCTTTGACATTGTGACAACAGGCTTTTGCCCGGCGATCTTGGTCAGATCACTCACAGCATGGTCCATGACTTTCTTATCAGCGACAGCTTCGCTCACACCCATATTCAAGGTGATCTTGGTCAGACGCGGGACTTGCATGGGGGAGGTGTAGCCAAACTTGGCCATCAGCTCGGGAGCCAGCTTTTCGCGGAATTGTTGTTGCAGACGTGCCATGTTTATGCCACCTTGATTTCTTCACCGCTGGACTTGAAAACGCGTGTGCGTTTACCGTCAGCCAGCAACTTGATACCCACACGGTCAGCCTTACCAGTTGCGGCATTAAAAATTGCCACATTGGACTGGTGAATAGGCATTGTTTTTTCAACAATACCGCCAACCGCACCCTTCATAGGGTTTGGCTTGGTGTGTTTTTTCACCAAGTTAATACCCTCGACGATCAGATGAGAGTCGTCTTTGCGCAGGGACACTGTCCCGCGCTTACCCTTATCGCGTCCTGCGATAACGATTACCTGATCGCCCTTGCGAATCTTGTTCATGGCGCGTCCTTACAAAACTTCAGGAGCCAGAGACACGATCTTCATGAACTTCTCGGTACGCAATTCACGCGTAACGGGTCCAAAGATACGGGTGCCAATAGGCTCCAACTTGGCATTGAGCAACACCGCTGCATTGCCATCAAACTTCACCAAGGAGCCGTCGCTACGACGGATGCCCTTGGCAGTACGAACCACAACAGCGCTATAGACCTCGCCTTTTTTGACGCGGCCGCGCGGCGCAGCTTCTTTGATGCTCACTTTGATGATGTCACCGACGCTGGCGTAGCGACGCTTGGAGCCGCCAAGCACCTTGATGCACAGGACGGACTTCGCGCCCGTGTTGTCGGCGACTTCTAATCGAGATTCAGTCTGGATCATTTCAATATTCCCAACTTGCACCAGGAGCAGCGCTTGCCAGCTCTCCGGCAAACACCAACAACGAGTCAGTCTTGGGCCCGCTGTACTTGGCGCGAACCACTCGCGCCACATTCATTTGGGCAGAACCTTCAGCTTTTACAAGCGAAGCCCGCTAGTATGCCACAGCATTTTCACGACCGCAATACTTTTTTGTGCATCCACTTCAAAAAGTCCGTTGCTCGGGCCCCACGGCTTTGTTTTTTCCCCTGCGACAATACGATTCCCTTGTCTATACAGTGGTTCGCCAGCCCCAGAGGAGAATGCCATGCACCAACACCACATCGCCTTTATCGGCGGCGGCAATATGGCCACCGCCTTGGTCAGCGGACTGCTGAAGCAGGGCTTTCCCGCCACCCAGATCGACGTGGTGGAGCCCCTTGCAGAGGCTAGAGAGCGGCTGCAGTCGCATCTGGGCATAAGCGCTCAAGCCCAGGCCGGCCCGTTCTTGGGCAGCGCCAGTATCGTCATATGGGCGGTCAAGCCCCAGTCGTTTAAGGAAGCTGCGCTGCAGACCCGTTTTTACACTCGCGACGCCCTTCATATTAGTGTGGCGGCTGGCATCCCCAGTGACAGCATTGCCAAATGGCTGGGCAATGAACGCGTGATCCGGACCATGCCCAACACCCCGGCCCTGATCGGCAAGGGCATCACCGGCTTGTTTGCCCGGCCCGCTGCGACCGAGGCCGACCGCCAACATGCCGAACGCGTGGTGTCGGGAATGGGGCAGTTTTTGTGGCTCGGCGCCGAGGATCTGCTGGATGCCGTCACTGCCATTTCCGGCTCCGGGCCAGCCTATATGTTCTATTTCATGGAGGCGATGACGTCAGCCGGAGCCGAGATGGGACTGACACGCGAGCAAGCCTACCAATTGGCCGTAGCCACCTTCATCGGCGCGGGTGAACTCGCGCAGTCCAGCCACGAACCGCCCGAACTTCTGCGCCAGCGCGTGACGTCCAAAGGTGGCACGACGCACGCGGCCATCGTCTCCATGGATGAAGGCCATGTCAAGGACCTGTTTGCCAGAGCGATGCGTGCGGCCCACCGCCGCGCGCAGGAAATGGGTGCGGAATTCGGTGAGGCTTAAGCGAAATAGACCACCAGCCCCGTGAGATAAACCCAACGCGCTGCTATTTTGATAGCGTTCGCCAAAAGCCCGGAGTGCTGAAGTTGAGCTTGATGAAATCGATCCATAGCCGCACGCGCAGCGGCAGGTGCTTGCGCTGTGGAAACACGACGAAAATGCCATTGGGTGGAGCGGCAAAATCTTCCAACACGGCTACCAACTGTCCGGCGCTGATTTCGGCCTCCACCTCCCAGGTGCTGCGCCAGGCAATACCATACCCGGCCAAACACCAGTCGTGCAGCACCTGGCCGTCCGAGCAGTCCAGTGGGCCGACCGGTTTGAAGTGGATGACTTCGCGGGTCTGGCCTTTGTCCACGCTGAACGCCCAGCCCCGCGTCTGCGACGCATCGCTGGACAGCGTCAGGCAGTCAAACCGCGCCAGATCCTGCGGGCTCTGGGGTTTGCCATGCTGCGCCAGATAGGCCGGTGTGGCCACGCACAGGCGCCGGTTGTCCGCCAGGCGCAGGCTGACCAGGGATGAGTCCGGCATGTCGCCCACCCGCACCGCGCAGTCGTAGGCCTCGCCAGCAATGTCCACCACCCGGTCGCTCAGGTTCAGCGAAATCGTGACCTCGGGGTGCAGCTCCCGAAAGCGCGGCACCAGCGGCGCCACGTGGCGGCGGCCAAAACCGGCCGGCGCGGTAATGCGCAAGTGCCCACTGGCCTTGACGCCACCGGCGCTGACGCTGGCTTCGGCATTGGCCAGGTCCGCCAGCAGGCGCTGACAATCTTCCAGAAAGGCGCTGCCTTCGTGGGTCAGCGTGATGCGCCGGGTGGTGCGCAGCAGCAGCTTGACGCCCAGGCGTTCCTCCAGGCCATCCAGTCGGCGCCCCATGATGGCGGGCGCCACGCCCTCGGCGCGGGCGGCGGCGGTCAGGCTGCCGCGCGTAACTACGGACACGAACGATTCCAACTGCTTGAGCTTGTCCACTTCACCCTTCCGGAGTCTGAGTGGCAGAGCGCTCTGCTCCGTGTCCCCCGCCCGCTGCGCGGGCTCCTCCTTTACCTGCGCAGACCGCTCTGCCACTCAGACTCCTAGCCCTCGTGAAACATGCGCATCGAGCTATGATTTTCATAGCACAACGCCATCCGCCCGCAGCTGGCCGATATGCGCTGCGTCGTAGCCCAGTGCCTGCAGCAGCGCATCCGTGTGCTCGCCCAGCTTGGGCGGGTCCAGGCGCACGCCCAGGCGCTCACCGTCCAGGGTGATGGGCAGCAGCGGCACCTGGGTGTCACGACCATCTGGCAGGGTCAGTGGCGCCAGGCCACCGGTTTGCAGCAGATGGGGGTCGTCAAACAAATATTGCGGATCGGTGATGGGCGCAAAGGGCAGGCCTACCTGCTCAATGCGCTGCGACAGCTCCGCCCGGCTGAACTGAACCAGACGCTGGCGCAGCTCGGGAATGAGCCAGCCGCGTGCGAGCACCCGGTCGTTGTTGGTGGTCACACGCGGGTCGGCGAACAGGTCGGCGTAGCCAAAGGCTTCACAAAAGGTTTTCCACTGGCCATCACCCACCACGGCCAGAAAAATCTGCTCGCCGTTCTTGACGCTGAACACGTCGTAGATGCCCCAGGGCGAGATGCGCTCGGGCATGGGCGCGGCGGCCTTGCCGGTCACGGCGAACTGCAGCATGTGCTGGGCCACCAAAAAGATGTTGTTCTCGAACAGCGCGCTCTGCACCTCCTGGCCCCGTCCGGTCTGCGCGCGTTGCGTCAGCGCTGCCATGGCACCGATGGCGCCAAACATGCCGCCCATGATGTCGTTGACGCTGGAGCCGGCGCGCAGCGGGTCGCCGGGCCGGCCCGTCATATAGGCCAGGCCACCCATCATCTGCACCACCTCGTCCAGCGCCGTGCGGTGGTCGTAGGGGCCGGGCAGAAAACCCTTGTGGCTGACATAGATCAGGCGTTCGTCCAATTGCTTCAGCGTGGCGTAGTCCAGCCCCAGCTTCTGCATGGTCTCGGTTTTGAAGTTTTCGCTCACGATGTCGGCGGTGGCGATCAGCTTGAGAACCACCTCGCGGCCCCGGGCGCTCTTCATGTCAATGGCCAGGCTCTTCTTGTTGCGGTTGAACAGCGGATAGAACCCTGCCCCACTGCCCAGCAGCTTGCGTGTACTGTCCCCGGCCAGCGGCTCGACCTTGATGACCTCGGCGCCCAGGTCGGCCAGCACCATGCCGCAGGTCGGGCCCATGACCATGTGCGTGAATTCGACGACACGGATGCCTTGCAGGGGAAGGGGTTTGGTTTCAGCCTTGCTAGCTTGCATTACATTCATTTTTGTCACGAATAAATTGATAACTAACCATATAGTATTCTTATTACGTATGGAATACAGTACCCCATCTGCCTAAGTCCATGGTGCGCCTGCGCATGGGGGCATGGTTGGCAACTCGTTTTAGAGACCCGTTTATTTGCTTCGACTATTGGAAAGGCTCACCCTCATGTCCACTGCATCCACCACTCCCCGCACCCAGGCCAAAGGCCTGCAAGTTGCCACCGTCCTGCACCAGTTCATTGAAGACAAAGTGCTGCCCGGAACCGGCGTTGCGCCTGATGCCTTCTGGAGCGGTTTTGATGCGATTGTGGCCGACCTGGCCCCCAAGAACATCGCCCTGCTGGCCGAGCGTGACCGCATCCAGACCGAGATGGATGCCTGGCACAGCGCCCACCCCGGCCCCATCGCCGACATGCCGGCCTACCGCACCCATCTGGAAAAGATCGGCTACCTGGTCGAGAGCCCCAAGAAGGCCAAGATCAACACCTTCAATGTCGACGCCGAACTGGCCAAGCAAGCCGGCCCGCAACTGGTGGTGCCCATCACCAACGCCCGCTACGCACTGAACGCGGCCAACGCCCGCTGGGGCTCGTTGTACGACGCGCTGTACGGCACGGATGTGATCTCTGAAGAAAAAGGTTGCGAGAAGACCCTCCAGAAAAACGGCAAGACCGTGGGCTACAACCCCAAGCGCGGCAAGAAGGTCATTGAATACGCCCGCAACGTGCTGGACCGCACCGCCCCGCTGAAGAAGGGCTCGCACGTGGGCTCCACCGGCTACCGCGTCAACAAGGACGGCCAACTGGTCGTGGCCCTGAAGGACGGCGGCACCTCCAAGCTGCAAGACAACAGCCTGTTCATCGGCTTTCAGGGCGAGGCAAAAGCGCCCTCTTCCGTTCTGCTGCAGCACAATGGTCTGCACATTGACGTCATCATCAACCGCGCCACGCCCATCGGCAAGACCGACACCGCTGGCGTGGCCGACCTGGTGGTGGAAGCGGCCCTGTCCACCATCCTGGACCTGGAAGATTCCGTGGCCGTGGTCGATGCCGACGACAAGGTGCTGGCCTACAGCAACTGGCTGGGCATTCTGCAAGGCACGCTGGTGGAAAGTTTTGAGAAGGGTGGCAAGACGCTGACCCGTGGCCTGAATGCCGACCGCGTCTACTCCGCTGCCAACGGCAAAGGCAAGGTCACGCTGCACGGCCGCTCGCTGATGTTTGTGCGCAATGTGGGCCACCTGATGACCAACCCGGCCATCCTATACACCGCAAAAGACGGCAGCACACAAGAGATTCCTGAAGGCATCATGGACGCGGTGGTCACCACGACGATTGCCATGCACGACCTGGCCCGCACCAAGAAAGACGCCATCCGCAACTCACGCAAGGGCTCGGTCTACATCGTCAAGCCCAAGATGCACGGCCCGGCCGAAGTGGCCTTTGCCGCCGAGCTGTTCAGCCGCGTCGAGAAGATGCTGGGCTTGAAGGACAGCACCGTCAAGCTGGGCATCATGGACGAAGAGCGCCGCACCAGCGTCAACCTGAAGGCCTGCATTGCCGCCGCCAGCAGCCGCGTCGCCTTCATCAACACCGGCTTCCTGGACCGCACCGGCGACGAGATGCACACCGCCATGCAAGCCGGCCCCATGATCCGCAAGGGCGACATGAAGACCAGCGCCTGGATTGCCGCCTACGAGAAGAACAACGTGCTGGTGGGCCTGAGCTGCGGCCTGCGCGGCAAGGCGCAGATCGGCAAGGGCATGTGGGCCATGCCCGACCTCATGCGCTCCATGATGGAGCAGAAGATTGGCCACCCCCGCGCCGGTGCCAACACCGCTTGGGTACCCAGCCCCACTGGCGCCACGCTGCACGCGCTGCACTACCATCAGGTGCTGGTCAGCGACATCCAGAAGGACCTGGAAAAGACCAACTACGAAAAGGCCCGCGACGGCATTCTGGCCAACCTGCTGCAGGTTCCCGTGACCGCCACGCCCAACTGGACGGCGGCCGAGAAGCAGCAGGAGTTGGACAACAACGCCCAGGGCATTCTGGGTTACGTGGTGCGCTGGGTCGACCAGGGCGTGGGCTGCTCCAAGGTGCCCGACATCCACAACATCGGCCTGATGGAAGACCGCGCCACGCTGCGCATCAGCAGCCAGCACATGGCCAACTGGTTGCACCATGGCGTGGTGACCAAAGAGCAGATCACCGAGACCTTCCAGCGCATGGCCGCCGTGGTGGACAAGCAGAATGCCGGTGACAAGTTGTACCAGCCCATGGCGGGCAACTTTGAGACGTCGATGGCCTACAAGGCGGCGTGTGAGCTGGTGTTCAAGGGGTTGGCGCAGCCTAGCGGCTATACAGAGCCGCTGTTGCATGCATGGCGGTTGAAGGTGAAGGCAGCGGTATAAACCGGCACTTGTGCAAGTCGCTCCTGATTTGGGAGCTATATGTTGAATGAACACGAGGGCCAGAGGCTGATTTGGCTTGTAAGTTTCAGCACAGACGGCACCCAGAGGTGCCGTTTGCTTTTGGGGCGGCTGGGCGGCTGTCCGCCAAGTTGGATGCGCTAATAGAAAAGCATCACGAGCAATGGGATTTGCTGGCTGAAAAGCTCGCTGAGTTGCGTACGGAAGCCATCGCAGGACGCATGCAAGGCAACAGCGGCATGAGCCACGAGGCCACGACCTTCTTCGAACAAATTGTGCAGGTAGGGTTTGCGGATGGCAAGGTGCCCGAAGCAGATGAGCCCGCGCTCAGGACTCTGATGGAAAAGTTGGTCGCGGTCTTGCAAGAGACCATTGGTAGCCTGGATTTTTGGATGAATGTGGACCAACAAAAGCGCGTGCGCGGTGCGATCAAGATCGAAATTGCCAAGGCAGGCATTGAAGAACTCAAGGTCAACCGCGAGCGTGTGACCGTTGAAGTGATGAAGCTGGCCAAAAACCGACACGACGCGTTGATGCGTGGCGACAAGGCAAAGGAGACGTAAATGCAAGTGCGCCAAGTACAAGACATTCAGTACCAATCGCTGCCGGGTGCCGAAAGACGAACCACCGACATCGTGATCGAGCGTGACGGCATGGTCAGCGTGCGCCCCCCGCTGCGCATGACGCCCGAGCAGGTGGACGCGACAGTGTTTTCCAATCGCGTGTGGATTTACCGCAACCTTGCTGAATGGCGCGACCTCAACGCCACCAAGGTAGTGCGCGAATGGGTCAATGGCGAATCCTTTTTGTACCTGGGAAGCAGTTATCGACTATTGCTGGTGCAACAGCAAGACGCAACACTTCAGCTCAAAGACGGGCGATTTCAGTTGCTTCGCTCGGTCGTTGTGAACGGCGGTCAAGAGTCTGCCCAAAAGGCGTTCGAAACTTTTTTTAGAGACAAAGGTCTGCCACGCATTCAACAAAGAGTTGGACACTTTGCGCCCCGTGTGGGCGTCACTTCGGGCGATGTCCAGGTAAAAGACTTGGGGTTTCGGTGGGCGAATTGTCTGCCCAATGGAGACTTGTACTTTCATTGGAAGTGCTTGATGGCTCCGCTCACGGTAATTGATTACATCGTGGTGCACGAGCTCTGCCATATGCGCCATCGCGACCACTCGGATCCTTTCTGGAACGAAGTGGACAAGGTGTTGCCAAACTACCGCGAGCGCAAAGAATGGTTGCGGCAGCGTGGGGCTCATTTGGACCTTTGAGGCCGAACGGGGCGCCCCAAGCGCGTCGCTTGCGATATTCTTGTGGGATGAGCACGGACCACAACTTGCAGGAGATCGACCTTGTGTACCGCCGCGATGCGCGGCGGGTCTTTGCCACGCTGGTGCGGCTGCTGGGTGATTTCGATCTGGCGGAAGAGGCGCTGCACGAGGCCTTTCGCGCGGCACTGGAGCAGTGGCCCGAGCACGGTGTGCCGGGCAATCCATCCGCTTGGCTGGTGTCCACCGGGCGCTTCAAAGCCATTGACAGTATCCGCAGGCTTGCGCGTTTCACGTCCACGGAAACCCTGGCCGAGCCCGTGGAGGCGATTGCCGATGAAACGCTGCTCGCCAACGAATCTGCCGAACTGGAAGACGACTCGCTGCGCCTGATCTTCACCTGCTGCCACCCCGCACTCGCGCCCGATGCCCAGGTTGCGCTCACCTTGCGAGAGGTCTGTGGCCTGACCACCGAAGAGATCGCACGCGCCTACCTGGTACCTGCACCCACCGTGGCACAGCGCATCGTCCGCGCCAAGGCCAAAATCCGGGACGCCAAGATTCCGTACCGAGTGCCGGAGTCTGATGAACTGGCGCAGCGCATGCCCAGTGTGTTGCGGGTGCTTTATCTGGTGTTCAATGAGGGCTACTCACCGTCGTCGGGTGTACTGCTGACCCGTGAAGATTTGTCACAAGAGGCCATCCGCCTGACCCGGCTGATTGCCAGCGTGCTGCCGCTCCCAGCCTTGGCCGAAGTCCATGGTTTGCTGGCGCTCATGTTGCTGCATGAATCGCGCCGCGCCGCCCGCACAGACAGTGCTGGCAACTTGATACCCCTCGAAGAACAAGACCGCAGAATCTGGCAGGCCGAGCTGATAACCGAGGGCTGTGCAATGGTGGTGAAAGCCCTGCAGATGCCCGGCATAGGCCCCTACGCCCTGCAGGCCGCCATTTCCGCCGTACATGCCGAGACCCAAACGGCCAACCAGACCGATTGGGGGCAGATTGTCGGCCTCTACGACGAGTTGTTGCGCATGGAGCCCACTCCCGTCGTTGCACTCAACCGCGCGGTAGCCGTTGCCATGCACGGCGGGTGTGAGCAAGGACTCGCGCTGGTGGATGAACTCCTCAAGCTCCCTGCCATGCAGGATTACCACCTGGCACACGCGGCCCGTGCCGATCTGTGCCGCAGGTTGCAGCGTTGGGACGAAGCGAGCGCCTCTTACGAGGCGGCTTTGGCACTGGTGCAGTTGGAACCCGAGCGTCGCTTCCTGGAGCGGCGGCTGTCAGAAATTGCAAACTGATCAAAAATATTGTTTCTGTGGATGTCGAATCGGCCCCGGCCTGATCGACTAGTTTGTTTAAAACCCGCCGCCCGTCGGCAACCAAGCTGAAGGAGCCTCTATGAAAATCACGGTTGAAACCCTTATCCATGCCCCTGTTGCCAAGGTCTGGAGCGCCTACACCACACCGGCCGACATCGTCCAATGGAACGCAGCGTCCGACGACTGGCACACCACCAAATCCACGGTCGACCTGCGCGAGGGCGGTGCCTTCTCGTCCCGCATGGAGGCCAAGGACGGCAGTTTTGGGTTCGACTTTGCGGGCACGTATACCAAGGTCGTGCCGAACCAACGCATCGAATACGCCTTTGGCGACCGCGCCGGCACCGTGGAATTTATCGAGGGCGCCGATGGCGTCACCGTGCGTTCTACCTTCGAGGCAGAAAGCGAACACCCGGTGGAGCAACAGCGGTTCGGCTGGCAGTCCATTTTGAACAAGTTCGCCCAACACGTGGAGGCATCCAAGTGATCACCTCCCGTCTGAAAACCCTGTGGACCGCACTGGCCCTGGTCGTATCCGGCGGTGTGCTGGCGGCACCGGTCAGCTACACCATTGACCCCGCCCATACCTACCCCAGTTTTGAGGCCGACCACATGGGCATCTCGGTCTGGCGGGGCAAGATGAACAAAAACTCCGGCACCGTGGTGCTGGACAAGGCCGCCGGAACCGGCACGGTGGAGATCACCGTTGATCTGGCGTCCATCAACTTCGGCCTGCCGGTCATGAACGCCTGGGCGACTGGCAAAGACTTCTTCAATGTGAAGAAGTCCCCGCGCGCCACCTACAAGGGCACCCTGGAAAAGTTTGTGGATGGCAGCCCGACGCAGGTGAGCGGTGCGCTTACGCTCAATGGCCACACACAACCGGTCAACCTGAGCATCCATCTGTTCAAGTGCATTCCTCACCCCATGCTCAAACGCGAGCTCTGTGGTGCCGACGCCAGTGGTAGTTTCAAACGCGACGCCTTTGGGCTCTCGGCCGGCAAGGACTATGGCTTCAACATGGATGTAGGCCTGCGCATTCAGGTCGAAGCGGTGGCCACACAATAGAAAGGGAACCCTCCATGAAATACCTCTGCCTGGTCTACCTGTCCAAAGAGAAGTGGAGCGCCTGCCCGGACGCCGTGTGTTTCGAGGCCGCA
The DNA here is from genome assembly GCA_016703945.1 of Candidatus Aalborgicola danicus. Lineage (GTDB taxonomy): Bacteria > Pseudomonadota > Gammaproteobacteria > Burkholderiales > Burkholderiaceae_C > Allorhodoferax > Allorhodoferax danicus. The sequence goes on along the minus strand of JADJBC010000032.1, from coordinate 1,102 downwards.
AAGGGCCTGCAAGCCAGTGGCCATCTGCTGGCCGCGGAACCCCTGCACCCGGTGGAAACCGCCACCACCCTACGGGTGCGCAACGGCCAGTTGTCCATGACCGATGGTCCCTTTGCCGAAACCAGGGAACAACTGGCGGGCTTCTACCTTCTGGAGGCCAAGGATCTGAACGATGCCATCCGCCTGGCCACCAAGATCCCGCCGGTGCAACACGGCAGCATTGAAGTGCGCCCGGTGCGGGAACTGGACGTAGCGGGTTTTCAATCCTTCACGCCGCCGGCCAGCGAACTTTCAACCTGACACAACCCAGAAAACAAGGAGATGAACATGCAATACATCGATGGATTCGTGGCCGCAGTGCCCACCGAGAACAAGGAAAAGTACATCCAGCACGCCTCGCAGGCCGCGCCCCTCTTCCGGGAATTCGGCGCACTGAAGGTGGTGGAGTGTTGGGGTGACGATGTGCCGGATGGAAAACTTACCTCCTTCCCCATGGCAGTCAAGAAAGAAGAGAACGAAAGCGTCGTGTTCTCCTGGGTCGTCTGGCCCTCGCGCGAAGTGCGCGACGCGGGCTGGAAGCAACTCATGGCCGATCCCCGCATGACATCCCAAGCCAACCCCATGCCCTATGACGGCAAGCGCCTGATCTATGGCGGCTTTCAGACGATTGTGGAAATGTGAGGTGAGCCACGAACCGCCCCACATGCGCAATATTGGCCACTTGGAGAGACCATGTCGAAATCGATTTTTATCAGCCTGCCGGTGACCGACCTGGCCGCATCACGGGCCTTCTACACGGCAATGGGGTTTGTGAACAACCCTGCATTCACGGATGATTCTGCCGCATGCATGGTCTGGAGTGAGGCCATCAACGTCATGCTGCTCACCCACGCCAAGTGGCGCACCTTCACCACCCGGCCGATCCCACCTGCCACCTCCAGCGAAGTGGCGCTCAACCTGTCGTGCGACAGCCGGGAAGCTGTCGACGCCATGAACGCAGCGGCCGCCGCCAATGGCGGGATATGCGACATCAACCCGCCTGAGGACCACGGCTTTATGTACAGCCGCGACATGTCAGACCCCGACGGCCATATTTGGGGCG
>JADJBC010000031.1 GCA_016703945.1 Candidatus Aalborgicola danicus | reverse complement strand
CCTTTGGGCCGCCAGTGTGGTTCGGGGGCGCTGCTGGTCGCGCAGCACGACTGGACCGGCAAAGTGGTTCCCGTCCTGGCTTTCCAAGGTGGATCTGTACTTGGCCTGCCATGCGGACGTGCCAACGCCACTGGTTGACCGGCTCAATGCCGCCCTGCTTGGTATGGTGCGTGACGGCACCACACGGGCCATCGAGAAGAAATACGCCCGCTGGCCCTTGCCACCCCATTAACACGGCCGACCAACGCCGGGTTGTACCGGACTGTGGGCAGGACTAACGTTGGCTGGCCACGGGCTGCCAGCCTTCGGGGCAGTGCTGTGCGTAAGGATAGTATTTTCCGACCGACTGGCAGAAGTACCAGGTGTTGGCCGGTGCCGGCGGCGGTGCAGGAACCACCTCTACGGGTGCCGAGTAGGTGATAGGCGCGGGAACATAGACCGGAGGGGGCGACACGTAAGTGACCGGTGCGGGCGGACTGGATTGGTTTGCACTGGCACTCAGCACAGCGCCTGCCAACCCCAGAAACAACAGCGGTGCGACCCAATCGCCGCCATGTGACCGAACCGCGTGGGGTCGGTGGTTGTAAGGGTGACGGCCACGTCCATTGTCCGCAAGGGCGCTCAGGCTCAGTGTGGCGATCAACAGCGCAGTGCCGACTGACTTGGGAATGGTTCGCATATGCATCCTCGTTGGACCTTGGTAGGCTTACTCAACGTCACACCGGCAAAACCGTTGACAGCGCCCACGGCGGGTGGGCAGCCGCGTGCTACTTGACCAGTCCGACAGGCCCCATGGGGTTGTTACGGGCCCGGATCGCCAGCGCATCGGCCTGACCAATCAACTCCCTGATGTCCCCAATCCGGCGTTCGGCCCGACCTGACACCTGCTTGCGGATGCCCAGAACCTGCTGGTCGGCACTGCTGACAAAAAGTTACCGAAATTCAGCCTTGTTCACCGGGCAATTCGCCCTGGCTCAGGGAGACCTCAATCTGCCCAGCCAACCTCGCAACGAACAACGGCAGCGTTACGACCAAACCCAGCGTTATGACCCATCACAAAGGTATGAGCAGTCGCAACGGTACGACCAGCAAGGCCGTCGTGACCGCAACGACGCACGCCAGGGCTACCGTCAAAACCAGATTCGCGGTTATGGGAACGACCAGCGCTACGAACGTGGCGCCGGTCCCAACCGCAACTTCCACCGCGGTGCCCGTTTGCCCTATGAGTACCGCACCCGGCAATATGTGGTCGAAGACTGGCGCGGTCACCGCCTGAGCGCGCCACCTCGTGGATACCACTGGGTGCAATCTGGCAGCGACTACCTCCTGGTCGCCATCACCACCGGCATTATTTTGCAGATGTTGCTCAATAACTAGAGAAATGGTACGGCGTCGGTGCGCTTGCGCACAGACCCGTTACCGCGTCCTGGGTAAGCTTCATCCAGTGGCCGTAATTGCGCCAACAAGGCCTTGCAACCGCAAGGCCAGTGCTACCGCTTGCCTCCACCTTGAAGGAACTAATCCCATGGACAAGAAAATCTGTTTATATCGAAAAATGAAGACGCAGCTCGATGAGCTCAATGCCAATATGAACAAGCTGGAAGCCAAAGCCGAAGAGGCCAAGGACGACGCACGCGCCTTGTACAAGGGGAAGAATGGCCAAGCTTCGCCACCAGTCCGAAGTGGCAAAGGGCAAACTTGACGACATGAAGGTCGCCAGCGAAGACACATGGGATGCCATGGTGACCGAAATGGAAAAGGTGCGCGACGCTTTTGTCCATTCTTTCAACTATTTCAAGTCGCAGGTGTGATGCGTTAAGCGTTCACAGGACACAGAAAAAAAGGGGCTTCGCGGCCCCTTTTCTTTGTCCACTTCGGAATGCCCTGTTTATTGCCTAGTGGTGAATTCCACTCTTCTTGGTCGGAACATCGGGTTTCGCGCCTTGGTGGAAGATCTTGTCAAGGGCGCCACCGATGCGCGCGCCGATCACGGTTCCAATGCCAGGCAACACGGCGGTGCCAAGGGCTGCCCCGGCGAGGAATCCCGGCGGTACCGAGACTTTTGGCGTGTCCATCGGCCCACTCAGGCTGAACGGCACACCGATGGCGCCCCCCAACAGGTCCAGATTGCCGCTCGCCTCAACGTGTCCATGGTAGACCGTGGCCTTGCCGGTGACTGTCACTTTTGCCGTTTGGGCTTTCATGTCGGTCACCGTGATGCGGGTCCCCTCAAGGCCATTTTGCGAATCCATCCGGCCGGTGAGCGATTGCAGGTCGGTCCGCCCCTGGTGCTTTTTGCCGCCCGTGCTGATGGCTTGGTTCAAGTCAAAACGCAACAGCGTTGCAGAATTGAAAACAAACCGGGTCTGTGTGTGCAGCGAACGCATCAACGCATCCACCGATTTGCCGTGGGCGGACAGCACGGTCTGGCCCGATGCCTTACCCGCGATGGGGGAGCGCCGCTTGCAAGACTCCAATGCACTCGCCACCTCAACCTCACGCGGGGCCAACTGGCCGCTCAGATGCATGGTGCCGTTTTCGCCAGCCTTCATTTCCAGATTGCCGTGCGCTGTGCCACCGCCGACCTGGATGCGCGTTTGCCAGCGATCGGCCTGCGCCTCGCGCGTCAGCGCCAAGGTGACCGCAGGGGTGGTGCCAGTGCGGACCAACATGGCACGCTGCGGGCGCCAGTGAGGCGCAAAGTCGACCTCGCCGTCAAAGGCTAGGGCAATGCCGCTGTAGGATATCCAGACCAGGTTGCGAAACGTGAGGTGTTCAAAGTGGCACAAAAGGTGTTGCCATCGGCAACACCAATAAGCGCGGCCTCCATGGCCCGCACCGATTGCAGCGGCAAGACCGCGGTATCGATGTCGACGATTTCGAACGCCAGCTTGCGCTCCAGTAACATGCGCGTGCCGGGATACGCCCTGAGTTGTTGGATGCTCACTGGCTCTGCCTGCTGCGTGCGAAGGCCATTCACCACAAGAACTGGCGTTGGCAGCAACGCCCAGTGGACAGACTCTATGCTGAGCTTGACACCCAGCTGTTGCTGGGCCTCTTCAGCAAGCCAGAGCGCGAGCTCTTGGTCGCTGGGCAGCAAGAAAACAGCAGTCAGGCCTGCTGCGCCGATCAATGCGGCGGCAAGCCCCAAACCGACAACCCACCTTGGCCTGTGTTGCACCGCCGGGTTGTCCACTGCACCGTCGGGCGTTTATTGTCTTTCGAGGCTGTAGCGCAGGGTTTTGACCTTGTCATGTGACAACTTGATGCTCTCAAGTTGACGCTCAGCGATTTCACGCACATCGGCCGGCAGCGACTCGGTCAGCGCCGTGCGGTAGGTGTCGAGCGCATGGTCCTCGGCGGATTCTGTGGTCTCCAGAATCGCGTGGTCGCCGCCGCCCAGTGCCGCCTTCAGGTTCAACCAGCCGCGCTGCAAAGCACCCGACACGGTGCCGCTGTCTTCCGGTTCGCGGCCCAAGCTGTGCACCTGCGTTTGCAGTTCACCGACGAAATGTGTACGGGAACGGCTTTGCTCCAGACAGAAGGTCTTCAATTCAGGCGCTTCCATTTTTTCGGCGGCTTCCTGAAAGCCCTTCTGGCCATCACGGTTGAGTTCGATCAGACCGTTCAGTGTGTTGATCACGTGATCGGGGGTCATTGCGGATTGGTTCATAACAGTCCTTTGAGAGTCAATGGGGTCTCGCGTCGTCAGGCCGGGTGCCGGCCGTGCAGCGCCGTCGCCAATGGCGGTCAAGGCTTACTGTCTTGGGGGCCTGGTCGACCTGTCGAATGTCGTCAGGCCCGACGGCGGGCGGGCCGCCCGGGCGCGCCGGGCCCCGGGGGCCTGCCGGTGGTCGGTGCAGCAGCGAACATGACGGGCAATGCTCTGGCGCGTTGAAGGGGGCGGTTTGTTCTGGCGCCGCACAACACGGCCATACGGTCAGGCCAAACACACAGTTGCGGTTTGCAGAGGGGGTCTCCTGTTGTACTCGGCCCCGCCGACTGGCGCACGATCTGGTGCTCGGTGAAGGGGTCTTGCAGTCTGATCATGTGCCCGCTGCTCTCATCGGTCTGTGTGCCAACACACCGGCCCGCCCTGCCCAACACCCATGCACTGAGGGCCAATCAACCCGTGTGTTGGCGAGCGTACAGAGCGAAGCCGAATGCCGAATTACCCTGCTGTGTGCGAAGACGCAATGGCCCAAACGGCCTTGCCCGTTGGACCCCCTTGCCTGCATAGACCCATTAAACCGCTCAGTTCAGGAGAAAAGAATGCGCCCCATCCACTTGATCGCACTGTTTGTGCGCTAAGAGCGTCTGCGCAGCGGCCCCCATGCCGCCCGCTTCGCGGTAGCCCTCATGGCCAGGCGGACAATAGGGAGTACGTGGGCGCGCATGGCCCAACAGCAGGCACGCTGGGTGTTGCGTCGCGCGTTGGGTGAAGGCACCAAGGCACTGCGTCGTTCAAGACGTGCAACAGCAGCCGTGCCGCGCAAGGCCAGCGTAACAACGCCGCGTGAGCGCTTCGGACTCGGTGTGGCTACGGGCCCGGCCGGTCTGCGCCGCTACCGCTTCTTCAAACCCGTCGGCTTGCCCAAAGGGCAAATGCACCCTTTGCTGGTTTTGCTGCATGGCTGCGGCCAAAGCGCCACCGATTTCGCAGCCAGCACCCGCATGAACCGACTGGCGACACTGAACGGCTTCATGGTGCTGTATCCGGAGCAGGACCGGTTGGCCAATGCACAGGGCTGCTGGAATTGGTTCGACACCCGCAATGGCCGCGCCCAACAGGAGGCCGTCAGCATCGTGGCGGCATTGGACCATGCCTACAGCCTACACGCCATTGATGCCACCCGTGTTGCCATCGTGGGCATGTCGGCGGGTGCCAGCATGGCGGCGCTGGTGGCCTTGCACTTTCCACAGCGGTTCGCTGCGGTCATCATGCACTCGGGTGTCGAGCCTACGTTGGCCCATTCCGCTGCCACCGCCCTTTCGGCCATGCGCGCAAACTACCGTGTGCCGCCCCGGCCACCACCCCACGCCCTGCCGCAGGACCTGCCCGCCTTGCTGGTGATACAGGGCAGCGCGGACCCTGTTGTGGTCAGGGCCAACGGCATGCGTGCAGCGCAGGCCTGGGCGGCACGCACCCATGCACTGCCCGGGCCAGCACGGTTGGTGCGCCGCGGCAAACGTTACCCACAGACCGCCATGGACTGGTCCGCAAACCAACGCTTGCAAGTCAGCTTGCGTGAAATCAATGGTTTGGGGCACGCCTGGAGCGGCGGTGCCGCCTCGCAAGCCTATTCCGACCCGAAGGGGCCGGACGCATCGCGCATGGTGTGGACATTTGCCCAAAGGCAGTTTGAACTCAGGGCCAACCAGAGTGTGTAAAAACGCACAGCGCTGCGGCACATATCCATTTACCATTTGCCTCGTGATTGCACCATTGAAAACAACCGGTAAACCCATCGAGGGGAACACTCCACCCCGCGGATGGATTCGCGCGCGTCTCCGCCATGTCTCACTGGCGGCCTTTCTGTCCGCCCAATTTTTGCTCCCCGCCTTTGGCGCAGTCCCGGCCACACCTGACGCATTGAACCAGCTCTATGCGCAATACTGGGAGGAATACCTGCGTGCCAATCCGATGCTGGCCACCTTTCACGGCGACAAGCGTTACAACAACCGTTTTGGTGCGCTAACCTCTGACGCAGACCGCAAAAACACCAAACGTCTGGCCCAAACCTACCTGGCGCGTTCCGCCAAATTCGATCCTGCGCCCTTGCCGCCCGAGGACCGCATCAGTTATGACCTGTTTCGCTACCGGCAACAACTGGCGCTGGATGGCCTGCAGTTCCCTTCCCACCTGATCCCGGTCAACCCGGTGTCCAGTTTGCCGCTGGTATTTGCGCAGTTGGGGTCGGGCCGCCTGGTCCAGCCGTTTGACACTGTCAAGGACTACGACAACTGGCTGGCCAGGGCGCGCGGATTCCCCAAAGCGGTGGACGGGATGATTGCCGACATGAAAAAGGGCATCACGCAGGGCGTTGTGATGCCCAGAGTTTTGGTCAAGCCAGTGCTCGCACAGTTGGAAAGCCTGGGATCGGCAAACCTGGAGGCCAACCACTACATGGCACCGGTCAAAAAGTTCCCCCAGAGCTTCAGCGCAGCCGATAAGGCCCGCCTGACCGCCGCCTTCACGGTTCTGGTACGTGATCAGCTGGTCCCGGCCTACCAACGTTTGTTGGTCTTTATGCGAGACCGGTATTTGCCCGCCGCTCGCGACACCATCGCCTTGGGTGCGCTGCCAGGCGGCAGCGCTTGGTACGCCTTCCAGGTGCGCAGCGCAACCACCACGGATCTGAGCCCCAAGGACATTCATACCATCGGCCTGCGCGAAGTCGCACGTATCCGGGGTCTGTTGGAGTCGGCAAAATACGACGTGAAGTTCAAAGGGTCCATGGAGGAATTTTTTGTGTTCCTCAACACTGCCCCAGAGTTGCGATTTACGTCACGCCAGGACATGCAGGCGGCCTACGAAGGACTGCGCCTGCGGGTGGACGCCAAAATTCCCGCGTTCTTCGGCCACACACCCAAAACGGCTTTTGAAATTCGACCGGTTGAGTCGTTTCGGGAAAGCGCTGCGTCACCGGCGCAGTATGTCCCGGGTCTGCCCGATGGCTCACGGCCCGGCATTTTTTACTACAACGCCTACCAACCCGAAACCCGGACGCGTTTCACAACCACCGTGTTCTATGTGCACGAAGCCATACCGGGGCACCATTTTGAAATCAGCCTTGCGCAGGAGCGAGAGGGCTTGCCCGCGTTCCGGCGCTTTGGCAGCACCCTTGCCTACAGCGAGGGTTGGGGGCTGTACAGCGAAATGCTGGGGCAAGAGATGGGCCTCTATGACGACCCCTGGCAGGTGATCGGGCGCCTGTCGACCGAAGTCTGGCGCGCGGCCCGTTTGGTGATCGACACCGGCATCCACACCCAAGGCTGGAGCCGAGAACAAGCCATTCGTTATTTTTTGGACAACGTCCCGCAGAGTACAGAGGTTGCCACCCAAGAGGTGGACCGCTACATTGCCATGCCAGGCCAGGCGCTCAGCTACAAAATAGGCGAGCTGAAGATACGCGAGTTAAGGGCACGTGCCGAACAGGCCTTGGGGGCAAAGTTCAATCTGCGCGACTTCCATGGCGAAATTTTGTCCCACGGGTCGGTTCCCCTGGGTGTGCTGGAGGCAGCGATGGACCGCTGGCTGGCAGCGCAGTGAACCACCCTGGTTCACTGCGGCAATCGCACGTTAACAATCAGCTGCGTGGCTCGCCCCGGGCATTCACCGTGATGGTGGCACCAGGAGCCGATGTCATCTGGATGCGGTGGTCCGTGCCCCGGAAGTTGTAGGACACATCCCAGAACGCCGGTGCGGCGTTGCTGGGGCGGGTGGCGCAGCGCTGCACCTCACGGGTGATCGGCTGGCCGTTGTTGTCGCGGCCAACGTTGGAGCCGATGGCGGCGCCAGCGACCACACCACCGACGGTGGCAATGTCTTTGCCCACACCACCGCCGACCTGGTGGCCCAGAATGCCGCCCAACAAGGCACCAACCACGGCACCGCCGACATTGGGATCACCCCGGTTAGAGCCGACCTCTTCGCGCTCAACCCAGCAGCGTTGCTCGGCCGGGCCGACCACGGCGCGAACCGACGTGACCCGCGCTTCGTACACCCGTTCATCTTCACGGCGACGGCTGTCGTACACCGCCACCGGTGCCGGTGCAAAACGGCGCTCTTCCAGGCGTGCGGTTCCCGCGACTGCGCGCACCGAAGAAATGCGGTCATTCAAGCCCATATCCCTCAACGAGGGATAACGCCCCGGATTCAACACCATGCACTGCCCGTTGAAGCCACTGTCATTGCACACTTCCCAGCGCTGGCCCAGCACCACGGCCGATGAGGCGCGGTCATTGAAGCCAACTTGGGAAAAGTTTTCCACGGTCTCGTTTGCAGTAAACGTGCGCCCCTGAAAACCTTCGTTCTCGTAGAAAATGACCTGTGAAGCCAAAGGCGGGGCCACCACCCGTTCGTCAGTCACGCGGGCATTGCGCGCGACCGGCTGGACCGATGAAACGCGGTCATTCAGCCCCATGGCACGCAAGGACTCATACCGCCCGGGGCGCAGCACCACGCAGCGGCCCGCAAAACGGATGTCGTCACACACTTCCCAACGCGACCAGCGCTCACCTTCCACGATGACGGACGAAGCCCGGTCATTAAAACCGGCCCGGTCGAAATTGTTGACGCGCCGTTCGGTCGAAAAAGTGCGCCCCCTGAAAATTGTCGTGTTCGTAAAAAGTGATCTGCGCCATGGCCTGGCTGGCAAGTACCGCGGCCACTGCGGTGAGTGCCGCTTTGAAGAATGGTTTCATCTGTCGCTCCTGTTAGTAACAAAGCCCAAGGCTACGCGCCCTAAGCAGCGGCGTCCGTTCGATAGCGAACATTCGCAGGCCGCACCAACGGTTATGGTGCAAGGTTGGCACGCGTATCGCCGGACGACACAGGTTGTTACCATCGTGATCGCCCACCTCGAAGAAAGAAATGTTATGGCCAAAGGAATGATTCTGGCTGCCGGACAAGGCACCCGTGTACGCCCGCTGACGCAAGACCTACCCAAACCCATGGTACCCATTCTCGGCAAACCGCTGATGGAGTACCTGATCGAACACCTGGCCCGCCACAACATCCGCGAGATCATGGTGAATGTGGCGTTTCACCACCAGAAAATTGAAGAGTATTTCGGTGACGGCCACCGCTGGGGTGTCGAAATTGGTTATGCCTACGAGGGCATCCGCGAGAACGGTGACATCTTGCCTAGACCCAAGGGGTCTGCGGGCGGCATGCGCAGCATCCAGGACTTTGGTGGCTTTTTTGACGAAAGCACGCTGGTGCTGTGTGGCGATGCGCTGATTGACCTGGACATTACGGCGGCGCTGGCGGAACACCATGCCAAGGGGGCCGTCGCCAGCGTGGTGGCGCTGGAGGTGGACCCGGCCGACGTGCAGTCTTATGGCATCGTGGCGGCGGACGCGCAGGGTCGTATCCAGTCGTTCCAGGAGAAACCTACACCGGCCGAGGCCAAGTCCACACTGGCCAGTACCGGCATCTATATTTTTGAGCCCGAGGTGCTGCAGTTGGTGCCACCCGGCCAGGTTTATGACATTGGCTCACAGCTGTTCCCGCAACTGGTCGCGCAGCAACATGCGTTTTTTGTCCAGAACCGGCCCTTTCACTGGATCGACATTGGGCGGGTCAGTGACTACTGGTCGGTGCTGCAGCGGGTCTTGAACGGCGAAATTGCCAATATGAAGATGCCCGGGCGCGAGATCCGCCCCGGTGTCTGGGTGGGCTTGAACACCTGCATTCCCTGGGACAGCGTGTACATCGAAGGCCCGGTCTACATTGGCTCCAATGTGCGCATCGAGCCAGGTGCCCGCATCACCGGGCCGACCTGGATTGGCCACGGCTGTGTGGTGCGCGCCGGTGCCCACATCACCCGCAGTGTCCTGTTTGAGTACACCCGCATCGCTGCCAACATGCATTTCCACGAGATGGTGGTGTCGCGCCACTACTGCGTCAACCGCTTTGGCGAAACCTCGTACCAGGGAGACGAAGCCACCCCATTGCGCTGGGGCGACGCCCGCGCCGACAGCCAGGCACCAACCCACACCGCGCCGGCCCGCGGCGCCTGACACGCACAAGCCAGAGTGTTCGCAGCCGCACCGACCCCGGGCGCGTCTACATCTATCTTCCGCATAGGCGTCCACGCTGTTGTGGGGCGCTTTGATCATCGATCAAGCAATGTGAACCTCAAAAGGAGTTTGATATGAACTATGTAGACCGCGATACCTATGGCATGTACCGAATCACCACACAAGACGGCCCTGGCCCGACGCTGATGGGTGCGGGCACCCTGACCGGAAACGACGTGTACAACAAGGCTGGCGACGACCTGGGTGACATCAAGGAATTCATGCTCGACATGCGCACGGGCCGCGTTAGTTATGCCGTGTTGTCATTTGGCGGCTTCCTGGGAATGGGTGACCGCCTGTTCGCCGTGCCATTTGACGCCCTGGTGCTCGATACCGTCAACAAACGCTTCACGCTGGACGTCAACAAAGAGCGCCTGGAGACGGCGCCCGGTTTCGACCAGGACAACTGGCCCAATATGGCAGACCAGACCTGGGCCGAAGGTGTGCACGCCTACTACGGCACCAAGCCTTACCAGGACCACGCCTCCATGTAGTGCGCGATCCGCCACACAGGCCGGCTCTGTCTGCAAGCGCACAGATGAAACAAGTAGGCCTGCGTAGCATCCATGTATGGGTTGGACACACACCCATACCTAGCAATTTTTTACACTTCAAAGGACCATTACCATGAACAAAAATCAAGTCAACGGCATCGCCAAAGACATCGCCGGCAAAGTGCAGGAAAAAGTCGGCGACATCACCGGTAGCACCTCCCAGCAGGCCAAGGGCATTCAAAAGCAGATTTCCGGCCAAGCCGAAGAAAAGCTGGGTGATGCCAAAGAATTGGTGAAAGACGCACGAGACGCCGTCAAAGACGCTGCCAAAAAGATCTAAGCCTCGCGGCACCCAAAAGAAGAGCCGGGGGACTTTGCAGTCCCCCGGCTCTTCTTTTGGGCTCATCGCAGCTTACTTGGGCTTGGTTACTTCCTTACCGATCACGCCACCCACCACTGCGCCAGCGGCCGTTCCCAGCACACCACCGCCCATGACAGCGCCAGCGGCACCGCCGACCACGGCACCGGTAGCGGTGCCTTGTTCCTGGCGCGTCATGCCGGAGCATGCGCCCAGCCCCAGGACCGAGGCCAGCAGCAGCGCTGGCAAAACAAGCGGGGACCGTTGGTTGTTGATAGTGGTGTTCATTAGCCATTCTCCAAAAGTTAAAAGAAACAAAGTCGTGCAATGCCCATCAGAGCAAGCACGGGGAAAGACCATTGTGCGCAGACACCTGGCCCATTTCGGTGCGCTGGCACACCCTGCGACCACTGAACAGTTGCTACTTTTTTGATAGCTGCTTACGCAATCAATTCGTGGGCTATAAGCACATTTGGCCTAAAAAATTTGACGCTGGGTGCGCCAGCGCACGGAACACCGGCATAGCCGACGGTACGCTCCACGAAATGCATGGGTCCCTAGCCGCCAGACCATAAAGAGGGGTGTGCCGATCGATGCGCGTATAAGGGTCTGGTCCGTTGCTCCACGCGAAAGTACATTTCCCTTGAAAAACCTCCACAAAACACAGGCCTGGCTGGCCGCCGTCGTGTTACTTATGGCCATGGGCATGGGGTTCACGTTTTGGGCCTACAGCCAGATTGAAGACGCCTCCAACCTGCGCCGAAACTCCCGCGACCTGATAACGACAGCCGACGAGCTCATGTCCGCGATCAAGGATGTGGAAACCAGCCAGCGTGGGTATGCACTCACCGGTGACGAAAGTTATCTGCAACCCTATGTGGCGGTGCGCCAGAGGGTGACCACCCACCTGACCCGGTTGCGCCAACTCAGCAGCGGAACGCCTGCCCACCGCCACCTGGACGCCATGGCGCCCCTGCTGGCCGCCAAATTGGTGGAAATCGACGAAACCATCGCGCTGCGCCGCAACCACGACCTGGCTGCGGCCATGTCACGCATCAACGGTGGCGAAGGCAAGCTCCTGATGGACTCCCTGCGCGTGGAAATGCGCGGCTTGGTGCAAATGGAGACACAAAGCCAGTTGCAACACAATGCCCAGTTCGATGCCAGCATGCGCCGCCTGTTTGCCATCATTGTTGGCATCGGAGTGCTGGCCGTATTGGCTGCGCTGTATTTTGCTTATCTGAGCTACCGTGCCACCCAGCAGCGGGTCAAAGACCTGGTTCTGGCCGAAACCCAGCACCTGCTGCAGGTGCAAACGCTCACCAATGACCGTTTGCGGGAAACCAACCGCGCGCTGCAAGGCAGTGAACAAAAACTTGCGGTTACGCTGCAATCCATTGGCGACGCCGTCATTGCCACCGATGCCACCGCCTGCATAACCCTGCTGAACCCGGTAGCCGAAGCACTCATGGGCTGGACCCACGACCAAGCCCTGGGACGGCCGGTGGACGAGGTGTTTCACATCGTCAACAAGGAGTCGCGCCAACTGGCCACCATTCCGGTAGCCGACGCCCTGGAACACGGCACGGTGCAAGGCCTGGCCAACCACACGGTGCTGATTGCACGCGATGGCCGCGAGTTCGACATCGCCGACAGTTGCGCCCCTATTCGTGATGCCGACAACCAGGTAGTGGGCGCGGTGCTGGTGTTTCGCAATGTGACGGATGAATATGCGGCACAACAAACCCTGCGCGACAGCGCCGCACGGGTGCAGACCATTCTGAACACGGTCAGCGATGGCATCGTCACCCTGCACGCGCTGGGCGGCGTGGTGGAATCGGTCAACCCCGCCGTGGAGCAGATGTTTGGTTACAGCGCGGCCGAACTCAAGGGCAAGTCATTCGGCTTCCTGATTCCCGAGCTGGACCAGGAACAACACAATGTGGCGCTGGAGCACTACGGCGTCAGTGACGAGGCGCGCGCCGTCGGCCTGGGCCGCGAGGTCATGGGCTTTCGCAAGGACGGCAGCTTCTTCCCGCTGGAGATCGCCGTCAGCGACATGGTACTGGGGGGCCAACGCTACTTCACCGGCATCCTGCGTGACATCAGCGCCCGCAAACAAGCCGAAGAGGCTTTGCGCAAGGCGGGTGCGCTGCAAAGCGCCATCTTCAACAGCGCCAATTTCTCCAGTATTGCCACAGATGCCCAGGGAGTGATCCAGATTTTTAACGTGGGTGCTGAACGTATGCTGGGCTACACCGCCGCCGAGGTGGTGAACCGCATCACGCCGGCCGATATTTCGGACCCGCAGGAAGTGATCACCCGTGCCCGGGCGCTGAGCGTCGAGCTGGAAACCGAGATCACCCCCGGCTTTGAGGCCCTGGTGTTCAAGGCCTCCCGCGGCATTGAAGATATTTACGAGCTGACCTATATCCGCAAGGACGGCAGCCGCTTCCCTGCCATGGTCTCGGTCACCGCGCTGCGCGACGATGAGCACACCATCATTGGTTATTTGCTGATTGGCACCGACAACACCGCCCGCAAGCGGGTGGAGGCCGAACGCAGCCACCTGGACCAGGCCCTGAAGATCAAAAACATTGAGTTGGAGGCCGCCCGTGCCGCCGCCGACAAGGCCAACCAGGCCAAGTCAGAGTTTTTGTCCAGCATGAGCCACGAACTGCGCTCGCCGTTGAACGCGATTCTGGGTTTTGCGCAACTGATCGACTCCGGCGCACCCCACCCCACCGCCACCCAAAAGGCCAACCTGGAGCAGATTCTCAAGGGCGGCTGGTATTTGCTGGAGTTGATCAATGAAATTGGACCTGGCGCTGATCGAATCGGGCAAGTTGTCGATGTCGATGGAGCCGATTTCCCTGTCCGAAGTGCTGCTGGACTGCCAGACCATGATCGAGCCGCAGGCGCAGAAGAAGGGCATTCAGATGAACTTTCCGCAGTTCACCAGCCCGTGTTTTGTGCAAGCCGACCGCACCCGGGTCAAGCAGATTGTGGTCAACCTGCTGTCCAACGCCATCAAATACAACCGCGTCAGCGGTTCAGTGGAAGTGACCTGCCAGGCGGCCGCCCACGAGCGCCTGCACATCAGTGTGCGCGACACCGGTGATGGTTTGTCGGCTACGCAACTGTCCCAACTGTTCCAGCCCTTCAACCGTCTGGGCCAGGAAGACAGCATGGAAGAAGGCACCGGCATTGGTCTGGTAGTCAGCAAACGCCTGGTCGAACTGATGGGCGGCGGCATTGGCGCACACAGCACGGTGGGCCATGGCAGCGAATTCTGGATCGATCGGATCGGCCGACAGCCGCACGAACTCGACCTGAGCACTGTGGCGCCCACGACACGCGGGGCGTCCCCCACGCCCACGACCCCAACATTGTGCGCACGCTTCTGTGTGTGGAAGACAACCAGGCCAATATGGAACTGGTGGC
>JADJBC010000030.1 GCA_016703945.1 Candidatus Aalborgicola danicus | reverse complement strand
CGATACCTGCCTGATGGCTCTTGTATTCCAACATCGTCTTCAGCGATGACCACGACGCGTCCAGCGTGCTCTTGGCCATCTTCGTTTTGACCAGTTTAGCGCTGGCCACGTCGCCAACGAAGATCGCGGCGTTGTCTTTCACTAGCGCTGTGCTGAACTTGTGCATCATGTCCTTGCGCTGATTGCCAATCTTGGCGTGGATTGCGCGGGCGCGATGCTTCTTGCCAGCGCGCTGCGCGATGCCCAGCTTAGATTCCAGCCCACGGTAGAAGCGCCCCTCTATCTTCTGTCCGTTGGAAGCGGTTGCGCATGTTTTGAGACCTAGATCAATGCCCGCTGCCGATGTCGCTGTTGGCAACACTGGCCCGACCAGTTCAGGAATCTTGACCTGGACATTCAAATACCACCGTCCCCGGGAGTCCTCGCAGAACGACCCGGCTCGCAAATCGTAGTGCGGTAGTCCATAGCTGTCCCACAAATTGAACTTGAGCCCGCAGAACTGAAGCTGTCCAGCTTTGTAGCGCACGGCACGCGACTTAAACGGAATCCAACCCAGGGATCGCTTGGATGACTTCGGGTTTGACACACGCCAGTTGAGTCGCGTTCTTTTGAACTGGCGTCTGCGGGTGGCGTATTCCTCGCAAACCTGCTGGGTCGTAGCGCTTCCAATGGCGATGCCATCGCACTTCGAGTAGCCGTCGGTTAGTTTTTGCAAATCGTAGCCACTCAGAAACTTGGGGTGCTCGCGAACCGCTTTGACGCTGGTTTCATTGCAAAAGTTCCAGACAGTATTTACATCACGCGCCATAGATGCAAGCGCCGACTGGTGCTTGTCTTTGATTCGAAGTTTTAACGTCTTTACGACTTCCATTCTTCGAGCTTATCATATTGGTCTATGACATTCAAATCAGACTACAGGCGCGGCAGGACCTGTGTTTCAGCGATTCATATTCATTTGGTCTTTGTTACCAAATACAGGCGCCATGTCTTTGATGCAGACGCCGTTGAACAACTTCGCGGGATATTTGCAGATGTTTGTACCAAGTTCGAGGCCAAGCTAGTCGAGATGGACGGGAAGATGACCATGTCCATGTGTTAGTTGAATATCCACCCAAGGTTTCTGTGTCCGCGCTGGTCAACAGCCTTAAGGGGTGTCGAGCCGATTGTTGCAGAGCGCGTCCCGACTTGGCGAGCCGCTACTGGCAGGGCGTTCTATGGTCGCCATCGTACTTTGCAGCATCGTGCGGCGGTGCTCCGGTCAGCATCGTACGCCAATACATCGAGCAGCAGAGAACGCCAGATTAAGGGACCGCTAAGCGGTCAGCGCTGTACATCCCAGGCCTGAACGCCTGGGCTTCACGCGCCCCCTAGGTGACTGTGCACCTGTGGTCAGACGCTCTTACGACAGCTTTGAATTCAGCCCAGAAATAGGGAGTCAAGGCATGAAGGATGAATACTCCCAACAATGGCTACCGATCGGATGGTTGAAGCTGTTATTGCGCCTACCTGTTGGTGAGTCTTGACCACAACATTTGGTCTTAGCGGGTGGCTGCATGACAGAGCTGAGGCGGTTCAAAAAGTCTGTGTAAACGATCAGAAACCGAGCTCACTCTATGAGCCTCTGCGAACCTACTATTGACGCCATGGACGTGAAAACCGATCCAGGAACCGATTGACTTTTTATAGGGTTTTGTTAGAATGATCCTCGCGCTGATTTACTTGTTGACTTGCAGAGCGCGTTAAAAAACACTGCTAAAAGACCAAAGCCTGCTTTGGCAAATTCGAGCCCGTTGTAGCGAAAACTGCAAACTGTTCGAGGATGATGAAGCAGGCTTTGTTATTTGTATTTTGATTGTGTTCAGGGCTGCGAAAGCGGTTCAGGACAGTCGCTGGATTTGATCGACAGATTGCCAGGGCGACACATAAATGCTGGCTAAAGAAGCGGCTCTCCGACCTGTCGGAAGGCCATTTTTGATAGTGACTTTTGGAGAGCTTTGACATGACCTTTTCACCACCTTCTCCGATGCCATAGCGGCACTCAACGTCCGGATGCACTTAACCGCGTGAGCGGAGCTACGCCCAATTCCGGGTGACGCTTCCCGTCGCGGCGGGGAAAGCTTTGCCTTTTGGTGGCCACATGGCCACTGAAAGTGCAGCTTCCCTACTGCGACTGCGCGGTGACTGGACGTTGAAAAAGGAGAAGGCATGTCCATCACTACGTTTGTTGAAGCCACTTCGGCCGACCCGTTTGTTCGGGATTTGCACCGCAAAGCGGTGCGCTTGTTGAACGATCCTTCATTGGATCGCAGGCAGAGAGAGTTCCATTTGAGGCGGCTGCAAAGCACCCTCGTCGAGCACCAGGCAAAGCAGGACGCGAAAGCGGCGAGGCTGCTGGCGAAGAAGGCGTCACGTGAGCAGCAGTCACGCGAGAACCGCAACCAGGGTGTTGCTGACCCGAGCCAGGTAGCGGCGCGTCGCAAGGAGTTTGGAGTTCCTGCAGCCGAGCAGGAAAAGGCAACAGAGCGGGAAACGGAGCAGGCAACAGAGCAGGCAACCACTGCTGTTGTTGCTGCCAATGACAACCATGTGCCTGGACGAAACCGTCCGGTGCTCCGCCTCAAAAGGGCGTGAGCGACAAGGGGAGGAAGGGTCCTCCCCTGATTCGACGGGAGTGCGATTGGCGCACTCCCGATGGTCCCAATCATCAATGAACAGCCGAAGGAGTTTTATGAAAGTCTTTTATCGTCCCGAGCAGGTCGGCCCTGCGCAGCACTCTTCACCTTCAGCGCACAAGCCCAGGTTGGTTGTTGAAGATTGGATCCGACGGTTTGGAGCGTCCATTGAGGTCTACAACTTTGAACCCGTGACTGAAGAGCAGATCGCTCGTGCACATCAACCGGACTTCGTCAAAGGGGTGCTGACAGGGACGGTTGCCAACGGGTTTGGAAATCGGGACCGAAAAGTCGCTGATTCCCTTGCGTTTACGTCGGGGTCGATGCTGGCCGCCGCCGAATATGCGGTGTTGCACAACGAGGTGGTGTGCTCGCCTACTTCCGGGTTTCACCATGCCGAGTACCGCAATGCCGGTGGGTATTGCACGTTTAACGGTTTGATGGTGACCGCTCTGGCCTTGAAGGACGCAGGCCTGGTGAATCGGGTGGCAATTCTGGACTGCGATGCGCATTACGGCAACGGGACAGATTCCATCATCAACAGATTGGGTATTGACTGGATAGAGCACTACACCCAAGGACGTGAGTTCGGTCTTGCATACAACGCCGCGAACGGAGCGTATGAGCGCTGGTTGGGTACTGCGATCGAAAGGTGCAAGGGCTGTGACGTGGTGCTGTACCAGGCCGGTGCAGACCCGCACATTGACGACCCGCTCGGTGGAATCCTGACTACGGCGCAGATGGTTGCACGGGACCGGCGCGTGTTTGAGTGCCTGGGTCATCTGCCCATGGTCTGGAACCTGGCGGGCGGCTATCAGGTAGTCGCTGGTGAAACAGAAGCAGAGCAAATTGAACCGGTGCTGGCTTTGCACCGTGAGACAGCACGCCTGCACATCGAGTTCTTTGGATAAACAACAGAAGGGAAATTTATGAAAGCAACGATTACGACGGCGGGTGATTTTTTGCGTGCAGTGGAAGTGGAGGCCATTGCGGCGGTGCCCGGTAGCTACCGGGTGCAGTTCTCCAGCCAACACAAGTCTTCCCGCAACCCGGATGAGTGGCAGAACAACTTCGCGCTGGTGCTCCAAAAGCACGACCTTCAGACGCTGAGCAACTTGATTGCCGCCGTCCTGTGAACCATTCGAGGGGAACCAGATTGTCAGAACAAAACTTCAAATTGCTCAGCAATCGAATCCATTCCATCTTCGGCTCGGCGCAGGAGCACTACTTCGACACCCGCTTCGCTGGAACAGAGGGCGCGTCGCAACAGGAAGGTACCTGGTCGGGGTCAACGTCCAATCCTCCCGCAAGTGTCGGACCCACCGGCTTTGTCGTGCAGACTGCCGCGCGTGGATCCTGTCCGCACAAGGACCTTGCCTCACGAGTGCGCGCAGACAACTGCTCCTTCTTATGGGGCGTGGCTCATTCTCCGCGTGTTTCGTTTCCTGGTTGGACCACCTGCTGCTTCTTGCAGCGAACGTCCGGGGGGATTTGTTCCAGATTGCTGCCCCCGACACATTGTCAAACGCGGCTAAACCGGAGATCACCATGATCGAGTTAAAGCGATTCCAACCCCCATCGGCCAAGTGCCTGTCCAGTGCGTTTGATTTTGAACGCGCGTCTTTGGCCTTGTTGGCTGCGCGTCAAAACCGCGGCACCCCTACCGCCAGTCTGTCATTGGCCAGTGAGTGGCGCGATCCGGCCACGTTTCGGCGCCACAACCTCGCTCAGTCAGGAGGACATCACCATGGCTAAAGTGACTCCTGATGTGGTCAACAGCAACCCCGCCGCGCCGGTTCCCGCCACCTCATTGAACTACCGCCCGCGGTACTACTTTGGTCACTACGATCTGCAGACAACGCTACTGACACAAGTCAAGGGAACTGCCCGACGTAATGTGCTGCGAGAAGCACTGGAGAACGGCCGGATTGACGAGGTCCCCGACGCATTCAAAGGCGCCGCACTGAGTGAGGTCGGCAGGCAACACATCGGCAGAATCCACCCGTCATGCATGGGTGGCGAATACCTTCCAGGCGCGAAAGGGTCTGAGATTGAAATCGCCCGCATTCGCATTGACTCGACCACAGGCGATGTGACCAGTGTGTATGCCCGTAGGGTCGGGCAACGTATTGCTTACCGGGTCGTGGACGAATACCAGGGAGACACCCTGTCGGGACGTACCCGGCGCACCTCGAACAAGCCCTTGACCATGGGCCAGATGATTGAATTCTTTCTCGGCGCTTGGGACTTGTACCTTTGCCTGGACTGCAACTTTGACGGAGACCTGGGAGAAATGCTTGGATTCTTCGAAGGTGAGTCCGAGTTTTACCCGTGCTTCGACGCAGAGTTGCGACGACGGGTGAAGGACAGATTCGCACCGCAGAGCGACGACACACCTGAAAACAATATCGCCCCAGCCCGCTTGACGCACTAGACACGCTGATGAAACGGTGATCAACCTGAAGGTTGGCGTACCTGACTTCACCTCGAAGTCAAACCGCCTGGGCGATTTGTTCCGGATTGCTGCCCTCGGCTTGAAACATTGCTGATAACGTTGCAGCAGCTCGAAAGCAAGGACTTCATACAACTCACAAAGGAAATCGAAGTTGTTGCAGCACAGGCCTACGCGGCCCTGCAGGAGGCCGACCCGCGGTGGGTCGCGAAATGGTCCGATGTTGCGTTGAAGATCAACCCCAACGGGCCGCTGACCAACGGGGGTAGTGATGGTGACAACGGCCAAACCGGCAGGAAATTGGCCATGGACTATTACGGAACCCGTGTCCCGCAGGGCGGAGGCGCTCTGTCCGGCAAGCACCTGACCCACATTGACCGGATCGGCTCCTACACGCACGCCACGCGGCGGTGTTCGCAGTGCAATCCGGCGCGCAGGAATTTTTGATCAAGATCGCCTACGCCCCGAACTTGATGGACCCGCTGGAAACATCTTGGGAGGTCGACGGCCGGTGTGAGCGGGTACCGGCGTCATTCTTCAACTTCGATGCCATGTGCGACCGGTACAGCAGTTCGCACATCAGCCAGCGCATGGCGCAAGGGCGCCACTTTTGGGACCCGTTATTGCACTGGAACGTATCCGGTGGCTTGCCTTCAGTGGGGCGCGCAAAGCGTCATGAAAAGACCTGCATTTGATGCAAACGGCAGGGGGTCAAGCTCACTTGGTGAGCCGACGTTTTGAGACCATAGGGCACAACCGAAAGGAGATTCAAATGCCAAAAAAGACAGATGTTATGGATGTTGAGGAAGCTGTAGTGGATGTGCAGCCAAAGACGCTCATCGACAGGGTATCCGACTATTTGACATCCAAGGATTGGCAGTTCACGAAACACGAAGACCGTCAATACTTTTCTCTGAACCTCCAACTGCGCGATGGAAATGCGAGGATCTTTGTCGATACGTTCGAGGCCAACGGTTGGTCCCGAATCCTGGTGCTCACAACGTTCTCAACCTATGTTCCCGAACAGAAGCGCCGGGCCGTGGCGGAGGCCATCGCACGGATCAACTATGCCAATACTTTTGGCAGTTTCGAGATGG
The DNA here is from genome assembly GCA_016703945.1 of Candidatus Aalborgicola danicus. Lineage (GTDB taxonomy): Bacteria > Pseudomonadota > Gammaproteobacteria > Burkholderiales > Burkholderiaceae_C > Allorhodoferax > Allorhodoferax danicus. The sequence continues at coordinate 35,742 of JADJBC010000030.1, read as the reverse complement.
ACTTTGGCGACGGAGAGGTCAGGTCCAAGGCTGTCCTGGAATCCGATGGATACCTTGGGGACGAAATGATTGACCGTGCAATGCGAAAAAGCCTGGAGCTGGCAGATCAATACCAGGCGCCGCTCCTCGGTATCGCCTTCGGCAACTTGTCGCCAAAGGACGTTATCGAAATGGCCAGCAGGGGTGAAGAAGCAACCCTGCAGTGAAAACACAGTACCTTGGCCGAGACTGAACGACAGATCTTGCCGCAGGCACTCAGCCCAAATCAACAAATTCTTGCACTTCGAATTGGCTCCGTGCGCTGCTTGGGAATCGTCTGTATACTGTGATTGTATCCAGTATTTATCAAGAGCAATATGAAACAAGAAGAAGTGTACTTTTGGCAGATTCAGTGGGCTGGCCGCTGGATGACAACCTTCACCAGATTCACCGAAGAGGCAGTCAAACGCGAACACCCTGAGGCCGTTCGTATCGACGACTCACGTCAAGTCCGGCTGGCACCGGAAACCCCTATGGAGAAAGTCTATTCGCATTTCAAAGGTGTAACGGGGTCGACTACATGACATTCGTCATTGCGGTACGCTATGTGACAAACAATGGCGGCAAAAAGATGCCGCTGTACACCGTCGCCCTTTTTGGCGTCAAAAGTGAATAGACCATGACACCCGCGCAACAACAATTGCAACAGAAGATCCAATGGCTGCGACCTTTTACCCGGTCTGCGACATCGTTTTCAATGTCGACGGCCGGTTGGTTGCCTGCGGCCATACGAAATTTCCCATAAAAATTGTCAAGCGCCTCATTGCTCAATACCAAAAGGGCATCCAGCGCGGCGGCAAATTGAAGGTTGGCCTGGATTCTCGTAAAAGTTAAAGAAGTGATTGATTCGATCAAACTGTTCAGTCAAACGGACAACGTATTGACAACAGCTACACACGCCGGTACCATTGTGTATCTGTTGTATACGCTACCTGGAGAATCCTATGCGTGACGCCGCCATCAATCTGCGCGCTTTGCCCGAGCAACGGGATCTGATCGATCATGCGGCTGCGCTGCTGGGGAAAAACCGCTCCGATTTCATGCTGGAGGTGGCTTGCGAGCGTGCACAAGGCGTTTTACTCGACCAGGTCTTTTTCGGTCTTAGTCGGGATAAGTTTCAGGAATTCACGACGCTGCTCGATGCACCACCAGAGCCCAATCCTGGCCTTGCGCGTTTGATGGCTGTCCAAGCACCGTGGAGTGCCGCCAAGGCATGAGTCTTCAGCTATCGGCGCCGGAGTCCCTGGCAGCTGGGCACAAGCTATCCGAATTCGCGTGCGGGGAAGTGTTACTCGATGATTGGCTTAAGCGCCGAGCACTGGCAAATCACTTGAGCGGCGCAAGCAGGACCTTTGTTGTGGCTGACTCCAATGGACAAGTTTTTGGCTATTACTCCTTGGCGTCAGGTGCTGTTGCGCATCCAGAAGCCACGAGCGCTATCCGACGCAACATGCCAGACCCGGTACCGGTGATGGTACTGGCCAGGCTTGCCGTAGACCAGCGTGCTCAAGGGCTCAAGCTAGGCGCAGCGCTTTTGCGGGATGCCGTTGGCCGTGCACGCGCAGTCGCACAGAACGCGGGGGTTCGTGCCGTATTGGTTCACGCTTTAAACGACCACGCCAAACAGTTTTACGCGCATTATGGGTTTCAGTCCTCACCAATTCACCCCTTGACACTGATGTTGCGCCTTACTGATTGAGGGCTTTCGTACCGTATTGCGTAATACGTTGATGGCTGTCGACAACTGCTTAAATCTGACGGCGTTTCCAAAGGTGACTACTGCTTGCGAAGCATGTGCCTAGTTCCTGGTCGCGATCCCTGTGTTGAGTGACTTCAATCGCGTCATGGGCCCAACTGGACCCTACCGCTTCCGTCACCGCTGTGTCTGCGGCGATGCTCTTTCTACGCCAATGTGTACAACTGAGCCGGCCGAAATGCCACACCCTGGCGCATCTTTCCATCCAGGGCGACAACAGCACCATCCACATCCAGACGCCGTCTGAATGTCACTTTGTCCAGCTTCACGCCCAGCACCCCCTGGCTGATGATCTGCAACTCGGTCAGAGTAAATTCCTCGGGTATCCACCCTTTCGGAAAACGTAAATTCCGTACTTCCTGTCGCACGGCATCTGCGGCCTGACTCACCAGGGTCGCGTGGTCAAAGGCGCGGATCCCGGTTGGCGCCGCCCACCGCTGCAACTTGCTCCAGGTTCGGAAGCTGTCGATTCAGCCGTTCCGAGGCGACCCGCTGCGCTCCCTCTTCAAGTGACCGGTCAAGGTCAATTCGCAGCACACCACCAGGAAGTCCCCACTTGCCTTTGTATGGCGCCTCCTTGCGATGGCTCAAAAGCACCTGCAATGCGTCATCACACACCGACAGCACGACCAATTCAAGGCGCACGAACGGCATCGGGTGTTTCAAGTGGGTTGTCTCAGGTGTGTCAGATTTCATACGCATCTTCAATAGTTCGTTGCATTGTATTACTAAGCCAGCTATACTTAGTTGCATGACTATACGAAGGGTAAACGATATGACTAAATATGACGTGATTGGTGACATCCATGGATTTGCGGACAAGCTGGAGGACTTGCTGAAACTGCTTGGCTACCGGCAGGATGGGCAAAGTTACATCCCACCGAACGGGCGCAAGGCGCTTTTTCTGGGCGACCTGATTGACCGTGGGCCGCAGCAAATGCGGGTTCTGGAGATCGTACGTTCGATGGTCGACGCAAGTCACGCCCTGTGCATCATGGGTAACCATGAGTTCAATGCCATCGCCTATGCCACTGAAGATCCTCTTAACCCCGGTGAACGCCTGCGGCCAAACCGGGGCGACACGGTGAAGTGCCGCAAGAACCGGGAGCAACACGCCGAGTTTCTGGCGCAAGTGAATGAGGGTTCAGTCCAGTACCTGGGCTGGATCGAGTGGTTCAGGACCCTGCCGCCCTTTATGGACCTCGGCGGCATTCGTGTTGTGCACGGTTGCTGGGATGACGCATCGGTGGCGGCATTGAATGCCGGTGGGTGGGGGCAGACGGAACCACTGTCCCAGGAAGTACTCCTGGAAGTCTGCCGGATTGAGGAAAACGGCGAGAGAGTCTCCGATGATGAAGGCGCGAAAACTGCTGACTTGCGGGCTGGAGCTGCCATTGCCAGAGGGCAAGTTCATTCGGGACAAGTCAGGTCACCAACACAAAGACATCCGTATTGCCAATTGGCGGGACTGGGCCACGCAGTTACACGAAGTGGCCTTGATACCGGCTGGGCAGGAAGAACAACTTCGGGGGATGGAGTGGCCGTCCGGGTTGGTGATTTCAGCCATTGAGGGTGCGCCGATATTTGTCGGTCACCACTGGTTCACCGGGCACCCCGTGATTGAGAGTCCGAAGCTGGCTTGCCTGGATTGGTCGGCTGCCAAAGACGGCCCGCTGGTGGCCTACCGGTGGGACGGGGAGTCCGAACTGCGCAACGACAAGTTGGCGTGGGTAGGCAAACAGTGAGGCGGGCATGAACAATATTCGACCTGGGGATTTAGCGGTTGTCGTTCAAGGACTTTGGCCAAACGTTGGGAGAGTGGTCTTTGTGTGTGAGTTTGTTCCCGACTTCGACTTCAGCGCCATGGGACTTGGTGTACGGCAAGGCTGGCGTGTACGAAGCTGGGGGCATGGGCCTTTGACAACAACGGATGGACCGCGAAGGGTCGGCATCACACCAATAGGTACACTTCGAAAGCTGGAACCGCTGCCACCCGTTCAACAGCGCGAGCTGGAAAGGGAGATGGCAGTCGCCGACTTTAAGGATGCCCTTGCCGACTTGGCCAAGATTCTGAAAGAGCAGTATGAGCTGGCGGAAGTGTGAGCGCAACGGCAAGGAACAATCCTGGCCCGTCGATTGGGCGTGGATAAAAGGTCTTCCATGTCGCCCAACTCCCTTGAGGACAGCTCGCCTGCGCCGTAATCGCCTCTGGTTTTACTCAGTTGGCAGTCACCGAGACGCTTGAACTTACCGGTGGCATACGGGCTTGGAAATGCCATATTTGCTGGGCAAATGTCCAGACCTTTGGGTTTGAGCCAGTGAACCGCCTGAGTTTGGTTGTCCAAGTTTTGCGGCGCGAGGGCATTGTTAACAAGTTCCTTGCAGACGATGGTTCTTTTAATGGATCGCGCCACCATCATTCTGCTTGTTCGCCAGCAGCCCGACGAACCGGCCCTGCACCTCAGGCATGTATTCGAAAAGAACCTGCCCAATCGTTCGTCGCTTCTTGGACGGCGGCTTGGGCTTGATAAACACGGTGGCGATCCAGGTGCCGTGCGTGGTCTCCAACGAAAAGGCAACAATGTCCTGTGCATAGGGGGAAGCCCCTATCGAGCCGTACTTGTCCAAGATCTCTTCGTGGCGGGCCATGTACTTCTGAGGTAGCTTCCAGGCTTCACGCACTTGAAAAATGAAGTCTGCGTCCAACATCGCCGCAGTCGCTGCGATGGTTTGGGCGCTTTGGTCTTTGGCACTGTTTGAACGATCATCCAGACCGACAGGGATCATCTGGCCTTTGGTCAGGTTGCCGACAAAGGCAATTGCGGCGAGCGTCTCGCCCTTCTCCAGGAGCTGGCGGGCATGCGCCACCAAGGGATCAATTTTCTGAAGGTAGGCTTCGGGGATTTCCATAGGGTGTGAGGATACCTTCGAGCGTTTCACCCGTTTGAAATGGATCGGTTCTTTGATCTGCTGCATTGGCATCCGACTGCACTTTGAACGCGCTCCAACGGGCTCATTTGTTTTGCAGTTGCTTCGCCATTTTGTATTCCGCCGAGAAGTCCGCACCGACAGCAGCCGTCGGATCAATTTGCTGGAATGCGGCATACATGATTGCCAGCAGACGAAGCCCGGAAAATCTTCCTGGCAAAGACTTCAACGCGTACTTCTCGTCTGGGTCATTGATGTCAAGGCCATTGCGCCCCAGCATCGCGATCTCAATGGCAATTTCCCGGCATTTCGCTGGCCCACTCTCATTGAACGTCTTCAAGGCTGCTGTGATGAAAAGCATGACATCGTGGCGAAACGCCGTCGGTGATCGTGCCTTCAGCTGCTTTTGGCTGAAGGCGGTGCGCGACTCTTTGGCTTGCTTGACCATCGGTGAAGTCGGATGTTCCTCGATGAAGCGCTTGTAGAGCCCGTCGGCCTCAAGGTCACTTGCTTCGGTACCAACATTGTCAAGGGCGGTGGCAAGGCCGAAGATAGCCTGAGGATCGTCGGGCAGGAGCGCCAGAGCCTTGCGCAGGTGCACCAATGCTTCTGGAACCCTTTCGAAGGCAATCAGGATTCCCCCCAGATTGCGGCGTGTGTAGCCATCATTTGGATCGAGTGCAACGGCTTTCTCGAAGGCATCGAGCGCCAGTTCGGGCTTGCGCATACGAAAGTAGGCGCTGCCGATGCCGACCCAGGCATGCGCATGGGCAGGGTCCAGTTGAACGGCGCGTTTGAGCCGGATCACGGCCTCGTCGAACTGGCCCAGTTCGCTGTAGCAGATACCCAGGTTGTAAAGCACGGCTGAATTGGCAGGCGCAGACTTGGTCAGGCTCTCCAGATACGGTAAGGCTTCTTCGAGCCGACCGGATTGCAGCATGGGCAGCACAAAATCCAGCGCAGTCGCCTCCGCCGGAAAAGACATGACCGTGATTTCCTTGTCGTCCACGGTGACCATGGCGGTTTGCCCCTGCGCCGCATACTCACTGGCAAAGTGCAGCATGACGGCAGTCTTGAACGACTCCGTTCCGACTTGGCGTGAATCAGGGGGCAGCAGGTTGACATCAAAGCGATGCAATGGGATCTTGAATTCGGTGGCCATGTGTTTCAGAGTTCGTATGTGGACCAGCGATACCAGTCGGTCATGCCCATAGACGCTGCCCAGGCATCGACCAGCTCACGGTCATGGCGGCCGTCCCGTGGAACGGTGTCGAACTTTTCCAGAAGTTCTGCGCCGGATTCAATGACACCGGCGGCGCGATAAGGAATGGCGTAGATGGATTTGCCAAGAAGCCGGTCTGCAAAGAGTGCTGAAGCTGCTACAGGTGCCAGCAATGGGACTGGGATGCTCAGGTTGCCGAAACGCCTGGATAACAACTGAAGGTTTTCTTGCTGGAGTATGTCCATGCCGCTGGCCTGGAGTTCTCTCAGGTGAGGGTGCTCGTCGGCAATCCACTGGTCAATGCGCATGCCAATGGCATAGGAGCGCAAATTCAGCAAAGCCCAGTGCAACACCATTTGGGCGAATTCCGCAAGCATCCCCTGGTCCGAATCGTCCAGGGGTTGACCGGTAGCGAGCAAGGCATGCACCTGGTCCGCACCTACGCCCGTACCAACGAAGTTGAATCGCTCATTGGGGGGCAAGTCGAAGAGGCGCATGGCAAAGCCGGCCTGGTAGGTCACCCAGTAATCCAGAGGATCATTGGTAGGGCGGTACTGCAGGACGTGGGAAGGTGCACCGTTGCGGGCCATTTTCAGGGTCGCGCGCAAAGTCAGACTGCTGTCGGGCTTGAATTCCACCGGGCATCCACTCAGCGTTTCGACGCGCTTGAGGACATTTATGGTTTCCGGACGGAGATTTTTCATCCTTCAATTATCTGCTGTGAAGTGATTGCGTTTGGCCGGGGGTGCTGGCTGACACAGTTCAGTCAGACCTCGCGTAATCCATGTACTGTGCCAATCCGAGACTCATGACTTCCAGGTCCGGCTCAGGAAATCCATGCTTGTCGAACAACAGGTTGAGGCCATGAAAACCCCGACGCAGAAAATCACCAAGCTTTTCGACATCCATCTCCACTGCCCCACGGCCAGGGAAGGCAACGCCACAGACACACGATCCGAGGATTTTGATGCTGTCATCGACCTGGTTGAAGAAAAAGGCCCAGTATGGCCAGGCCTCATACAAAGACTTCAGAAATACGCGAACTTCTGCGATGTCTACCAGTTCACGCGGATCCTCGTTGTATCCGTCGACTACCAGGGCCATCTGCCCACGGTAAAGCCAGGCATCCTCTCGCGCCGCAGTAAAGGGCTTGAGGCTTTCCAGGACAGAGGCGAGATCACGCTCCTGAACTTGGCGCCGTGAAATCATCAGCACTACGGGCTCGGTCACTCCGGGGCGGAGGTCAATACGGGGTTTGGAAGTCGGCATGGTTGAATAAAAAATGGACAAATGTCACAACGAAGCGTGGATTGACTATGCGTGTTGATCAAACAATGGAATCGGTCTCAATAGAGGGGTAACAATCTGCAAACCTGCCTTCGACATTCCACTTGGGCACCACCGCCGAAAGTGGTGCGGCACCCGATTTTGGTGACTGCCTCAAGCACCGTCACCTTGCGTGTTTGTGCGCTGTCTGTCATGGTTGGCTCCAAAACCACCGAGTTGAACTTTCCGATCGTGCGTCCATTGCCAGCTAAGTCCCCGAACATGGAAACATAAGACCGATCGAGATCATTGTATTGTTTGAGGTGTTTGACACCTGACCGCGGAGACGCTTCATTTCAGATAGTGGCATCTTTCAAACTCCACGTAACCCCGAATTTGACGCATCAATCTCGATCAGCAATTCCCGAGTCAACCGGTGTATCCCCGGTCGCTTGCTTTCACGCGGGCCTGCGACATTCAGCGTCTTGATCCCATGCTGGCGTAGCCATTCGATAACGCGTGCCGCTGATTCACCGGCAGGCACGTGCTCAAGCTGAATCAGTTGGCACGGCTTATTCAGCCGCAGAGCAAACACCTGGGTGGCCAGGGTTCCGCCATCCAGTTCACCGAGATTGATAATCAACGTCCCATCACTGTCCTCAACGTTTCGACGGGTGCGTTGGCGGTAGCCACCATGATCCAACTCGCGAAGCTGATACTTTAGGGGTATCTTGCCGTCCTCAGCTTCGCGCCCATGGGGTGCCCACCCACCATGGGTGTAGCCGTGCTCGATGGCAAAGTCCAATGCTCCACGATCCGCCCCGGTCTGACCGCCTGAGACGATGCGTTGGCAAAAACGAACAGGTTCGGGGGTAGAGCCGAGGAACGGATTCAATACCAACCGCCCTCCACCGGCGAGGATTTCTGTACGCTCGTCGATCCGATGATTGGGATCTTCGCAGGGTTTGACGTAGACGACGCGGTATGCCGGGCCAACTTCGTCCTTAAGCCACCGCGACAATTGCATACCGCGCGCATGGAAGGCAATCCAGTCCCAGCTGTCAGTATTGAAGTTTTCCGAATAAAACGATGTGCGATCAAACTCGATGGCCCAATTAGAAAACTTCTGCCACAACCCCTCCGACATCGGAAGGGACTTGTCCCAGGAAGTGCCATCGCAGAGAAGCCCACCAACGCCGGCTTCTTCGGGTCTATCGGCCAGCCACAGGAAGGGCGCGTTTCCATAGTCCACCATTACAGTGAGGACTGAAACGAAGCGCACGGTTTTTTCGTCAATCACAAGCGATCAATGTCGGTGTAAGTCATTGCGTAACAAAGCAGGGCAAATTGAAACTGCAGCAATTCGCCCAGATCACGTGGCACCATAGTTCTTATGAAAACCCGCTGTTCAATTCAACCGCGGACCCTGTGTCTTGAGCTCTTCCATCAACGCGTCAGGCTGTCCACCGCTGGCGATGTGACTCTTGTACCAGACCGTCAGAATACTGGTTACCACCGGCCCGGGATTCTGGCAGACCTTCTCAAAATCCAGACCATTGATCTGGCATATCAATCTGACCAGTTCCATGTCCAGGTCAATGGCGTCGTCATCACAGCGCCTAAGCTTCAGATCGGAAAATGTATAGCCCTCGGGGAGCTTGAGGGTCAGGAGGGTGTCGGACTGCATAGTGGATTTCGACAAGGAAGGGGACATGAATCTTGGAAGAAATTATCGCAATCTACAGGGCATATGGAAAAAGAGGCCGCTTGAAGTCCTGAATTCAGGTATCCCGCAGAGTTGGCGTTTCCCATGAAGTGAGTCCAAATTGGCTGTACACATCGCGACCCCAAATAGAACAGGCCCCAAAGGGCCTGCTCTATTGGGCTAGCGCAACGCCCTATTTTTTGGCGGCAGGCTTCTTTGCTGGCTTTGCTTTTGCAGGAGCAGCCGCCTTTGCCTTGGGTGCAGCAGGTGCAGCGACCACGGGAGCAGGAGGGGCCTTCAATGCAGTGCGCTGGTCACGCAGCGCAGCTATCTCAGTCCCGATCTTGTTCTTGCGCTCGGTCAGCTTTGCGATCTGTTCGCCCAGCTTGGCGATCGCCTTGGCTGTTTTGGAAACGGGGGCTTTCTTTGCTGCGACCTTGGCGACAGGCTTTGCCGCTTTTGCAGGTGCAGTTACTGTCTTTGCTACTTTTGCGGCCTTGGGAGCCACCTTCTTTGCAGTTGCCATTTTGAGAATCTCTTTCTGTTTATATCTGACCTCGAAGTGAAGCCAGAACGCTATTGTCCCAAAGTTTTGGAATTCCAACTCCGCACAATTGAAAGGCAATGTGAACAGATGTCGGACATCTGGAGCACGAGTCAGAGGTGCGACAGGTTTTCAAACGGTAGTCCTGAGCCCTTTGTTGAACCAAAACAATTCGGCATTCGGGCCAGATGCTGCAGCACGCAGAAATCAAAGAACGCCTCGTTGCTGCGTTCTGGAATCAATCCGGCAATTGGACTCCGATTCAAAGACGGCTCATCACGGCAATCCAATTGATCGAGTCTACTACCTTGATAGAAGGGCACAAGCGCTTTGAGTAAGTGCCGCCCCTTGGTCAGTGATTCGGCACCATGGCGGACATCAGCGACGCGGTTTGTCGCAGCCATCCTGAGAATGGCGGGTCTATGCACCGTGAATTCACTTCCTCATACACCGCCGACCCTGAAGATCACCCCTTTCAGCTTGACCTGTATCCGCTGGACCCATGGGGTGCCAACCAACTGATGGCCGTCGTTGAAAAGCCCTACTCAGGCATAGCGCGCGCATTGATTGGGCCTGTGGCATTCGGTGGCTCCGAAATTGCCCGGGGCACCATGGTGCGGTGCCTGGCTGTCGCAGAGAACAGGACACTTGCCACCTCAAGTTTCTTGCCGTGGGCCCTCCTCCAGAATTCTCCTGGGGAGTTTTGGCGCAAGGTGTTGGAAAACTTCGCCCAGTCGCAAGTGCAAATCAAGCCGTCGGTTGACTTTGGGATGCCCCGCACCCCTGCCGACTGCCTCAAGAGTTTGTCATCCCCGCTGGCGTGGATCCCAAAGCCACAATACGGGGATCCCGTACACGCCACCGTCCGGGCTCTTTCTCAAATGGAGGTCCGAAGACTGACTGACATGGGAATTGAACGCGATGCCTTGGACTACATGCGCATCGAAGCAGAAGCAAGCGCCGCATTCTGTGAACAAATTGCAATGGGCGTGCGCCACGTACTCCAAGCACTCGATCCCGCGCTCTTCAAAATTCTCATGCAGCGCCCGAAGCTGAGCATATCGGTTGCGCACCAAGTGTTGTGCCTGGCAAAAATGCACAGTTCAAAGGCCGTCACCTATGCCCTGCAAGCGATGCGAACGGAATCACAGGGGCTCTTGCACCTGATTGCAAGCGACCACCCCAAGGAGGATGCGCAGCAAGTCCGGGATGCCATCTTTTCCGGCCAGAGTTTGCCGGATGCCTTTGTGAGTCTTGGGGTCGCCAAAGCCGCACACCGGCAATCCCTGCGCAGACCAGTCGGTCTGAGCGAGCAATGGCAAGAACCGGAACTGTCAATGAGCGATCTCCCAATTGCGGGGCGTGACTGGCTCGCGGTGATGCGCCTGACCCAAAACATACCACTCAACGACAGGCGCGACTGGTCCGAATTCAGCCGGACCGTTCACCTTGTTCTAGAGCAAAGCTTCCAACACGAGCAAACTGCGCTGCAATTGTTGATGTACTGCACGCGACCGAGGGTCAGCGGAAGCAGCGCCCGGTTGGAGCAGATCATTTCACATGCGCGGGCGCTTTCGACTGCGGTCAGAGGACTAACCAACATGGTCGCTACTTTTGACGAAGTTGTTTCCAAGCTTCTGGAATTGGTTGAAACGGCAGCTGACGATGGACCTTATGGATCAGAATTTCCCTGGACTCTCGATTCAGTCGACCCTTGGCACCTTGCTGCTGGAGTTGCGCATATCACTGGCATATCGTTGAATGAAATCTTGGGTAGCCTCTTCGAGGCACATCCAAATCTCCCAAGCACGTTTGTTCCGCAGGAACATCTCAGTGCTCATCCGCTCAACAGCTTTGAAATGGTGGTCGCCTACGGCGTTGAATGCAACACTTGTCTCCAACTCCATAGGTATGCATTACGGTATATGTCCGACGGCGTCGCGCTCTTTGGGATACGGTCTGGTTCGGAAGCGGTCGGTACGATTGCCTTCCAATACGATGTTTCTGAAGACAATCCAAGGGTACAAGTTCAAGAGATCACTACCAAGGACAACGCCGACTATGGATTTTGTCGTTTGGTGCGATCGCTGGAGGAAGCGTTCAATGCGGACGAGGAACTCCCCGCCTGGGTCGCCTACCAGGAACAGTGTGCTCAATGGCGGCGGCGCGCCTCTTCCTCTGCATGACAGCGATCACAATAAGTGTGGCGCCACCGACCATCACGCAACATCCCAGGCGCGGCGCATTGCTCGCACACAGATAGGCTTTCGAGCTCAGCTCGCGTTTTCTGTTCTTGAAGCGAATCTGAAACTGGCCCGGTGATGCGAAACCGAAGTGAGCCCATTTTTTCCTTGATCTGGGCGACGCGGGGCCAGCGCTCGTTGGAGATACCAAGTGCAATCAGTCCTTCTATCTCTCTCTCGCAGGCTTGGCACAAACGATCAATCAAAGCGAACCAGCCGTCGCCACACTCGATCCCCCACTCGTCGTAGGGACCCATGTCATCTTCCAGGTGACTTTTGGAGGAAGACGGATCCTCGGGATCAGGATCGACAAGCCGCTTCCCCGGCTCACGAAAGAACTTTGGGTACCGTCGTATCAGTTCAGCATGCAGTGCGGGGGTCATCATCTTCGCTTTATGTATGGCCTCGATAAAAAGCGTCCAGAGGTCAGGTCCCAAAGGACAGCGGGTCTCCAGTTCGGCTCGTTCTCCTTTGATTATGGTCAGCTGTGCGGCGAAATGTGTCGCACCAATTCCGATTCGCTCAAATGGTGAGAATGTGCGACGTAGTCTTTCGCAGGTCTGGGGATACTTTGGATCAAATCGGCATTCAAGTGAACTTCCAACGAAGTGTCCAAATTTCTTGCTGCATTCATTCCGAGACGCATGACAACACCACTCCAAGCGGCCTGAAATGATTCTGTTTCTCGACTTCGACGGTGTCCTTCATCCGCAATACGAAGACCAACCGGTCCCGGCCGACGTTGCCTTTTGCCACCTCCCGCGCTTCGAGGCGGTCATGCGGGACTTTCCGAATGTTGAAATAGTCATCAGTTCAACATGGCGGGAGCAATTCGGCCTCAATGCCCTTCGTGCGAAGTTCTCTCCTGATATTGCGGCCCGCATCACCGACACCACTCCATTGGTGGCAGATGCTCTACCGCCACATATGGTGGAAGTGCGGGAATGGGAGATCGCCACTTGGCTACAACGCAACCACCGTCAAGGTGAGGAATGGATCGCGCTCGACGATTGTGAGTGGCAGTTCAAATACCACCGGGACCGGCTGGTTGCTTGCACCGGCTACATCGGGTTCGATTCCCGAGCGGAGTCCAAACTTCGGGCCGCACTCTCCACGGTGCCGCTAGCACCGGTGGCGACCCGAACTTACGCGCCAGTGGCTTTCTCCGGGGTTGCTTGCACCCCCTCGCGACGAATAAACTGTCATGCAATCGCCCGATTCCGCTTAAGACGGTTCTCTGGGGGATTCAGTTTGCTAAGCAGATAGTCCTCAAGAGCGCAGGAAAGGTAGGTGAATTCCAAGGGAAATCCAATCGTTGCAATCAAATTGACTCCCGCAGCTAGCCAGCGATCTTTCGCCACATAGTCTGTACTGGAACCGACTGGTGCAACTGATGTCACGTGGGCGTTCAGACGTCGGCTTATCCCTCTGTTTTCATATATGCCTCCACCGCGACTTGCCCCTAAACCGACATAAACGAGGGCTTCAGAATTGAAGAGAGCATAGACACCGCCTAGTTGGTAATTGGAGACTGCCCCTTTCCAATTCCAACTGAAATCCCACGAAGGCCTAGGTACTCCCGCGGGCCAATGAAGCTCAAAAAATTTGTCCGTCGCTTGTACCAATTCATCTTTTGTAGTCACAACAAAAACCTTTTCAATGACAGGTGCAACTTGCTACTCAGAGCCAGGGAAGAACGCTCCCGTATCCACCGGTCGCAGTCAAGCCGAAGCATAGCCCAACGCGACAATCAAACAGGTGACTTGGACGCGAAGGCCTCAAAGGCCATTCCCGTCGTCACGCATTTGCATGTTAGTGGACGGGACTCGTTTTATGTCACTAATCCCAACGCCAAAGCTATTAAGCCACCGTCCCAGCACATCAGTGTCAGCCACCGTCGCCGAAATCTCATACCCGTCTGGCAGTTCTTTGTGGGTCTGGTCCGCCGACAACGGGCATTCCAGAATGTGCAACCCGTTAGCCTTGTCGATGCGAAAGCACAGGCGAATCATTGCGGGTGGACCATCGCCGAACCCGATGTCGTCGTCCAACTGCTGCAAGTCAAAGTCCTTCGGGCTATCAAACTGAAAGGTCAACGCGGTAGCGGACCTGATCCGGTGCAGTGCCAAGCTGCGGTTGTCGCTGTAGCCTTCGAACCGGCAGGCCAAATACAGGCGCGGCCCTTGCTGCACCAGGCCCAGCGGCATCACGCGGTAGGCAGTTGCCTTCTTCACGTTGGCATTCTGGTAAGTCACATCCAGCCAGCGGTTGTCATACAGGGCGTCGCTGACCTGTTGGAATACCTCCGGAATGACCTTGGGCGGAAGCAGCGGCTGGCTGGTGCTGACGACGCGAATCTTGTCCAGCCACGCGCGTTCGCGCTGCAGGGCACCCTTGGTGTCCAGTTGACCGCGGGCCTGCCGGAAGAATCCTTGCATGGAGTTCATCAACTTGGCTGGCAACAGGCTACCGAGCTGTCGTTCGGCCAAAGTTAGCAGCAGAGACTCATGGGCACTTAGCCCGGTTAAGGACAAACCGGGCGCGTTCTCTTTCCAGCGGTAGCGGAACGGTTTGCCGGTTTCATCGCGTTCAATGTTGTAGACCTCGGACAATGTTTCCAGCAGGCGCTGAATGGTGCGCGGGGAGCGTTCAAATTCCTGGTTGACATCAATCAATTGCTGGCGCAATTCCGGTGCCGTGACCGTGCGGCCCTTGGGGATGCGCTTGAGCAGTTCCAGTGACAGCTTGAGCGTGTTGAGGGAGTCTTCGCGTTCTTTCATGGGTCAAAGTCTCATGTCGGTGCGGCCTGCAAACACCTGCCACAGGCGCACCATGGCATAGGTATCGAGCTTGCAGTAGGCCAGCAATTGTTGTTTGATTTGGGCTTTGCGCTCTGCACTGGTCTTTGGGTGGATTGCTTCCAGGAAGGCTTCCATCGCCATGCCACCATCCTGCACGCCATCGAGAGCGTCATAGCTGAGTTCCGGGACGACGGCCGGCAAGACTTTCTTGATGCTCCAACTGCCTTGCTGACTGGGATGGTAGTAACGTTCCCGCGCAATGGGAAGCAAGTCCACCAGGCGTTCATTGATCTCCCGCAGCGCTGCGCTGTAGTGCGGAAAGCGGATGGCCAATTCACTGATGCGGGACCGCTCGAATGCCGCGTTGTACACATACACAGGACCCACATCGCCACAGGCAGCGACCAAGGCCAGCGAGAAGGACTGGGCAGGATCGTCGCCCGAGAGATCCAGGAATTCAGCGTGTTCCAGTTGGCCGGATGCGTCCAGGATGTGCAGACTGAACTGAAAAGTGATTTGTTGGTAGGGGCGGGTTCCCTTCCAGATGGGCACTGCGAACTGGATTGTCTCGAAATCAAGGAAATAGGCGGGCAAGCCGTGCGGTGACAGGTCGGCTGCGGCGCCCTCGGCATCAAAGTACACGGTGTTGGCGAGGGTGTGGGTTTTCACACGCAGCTGCCTGGCGTTCAGCAGATCGTCAGACACCCCAGCGAGGTCAATGATTCCCTGGGCGGCAAGTTCACGCGCCTTGGCGCCGAAGTAGGGAAGCCAATCAACAGGGTGCAGCGCCTTCGGCTCGTCGCGGCTGCAATAGTTGTAGAAGCCGCAGGGAAAGGGCGCGTCGCATTGTGTGCCTGTAGCAATCGCAGGCTCAGATGGCATGGCATCAACCGACTGCGCCTGCGCAATCCAGGTCTTGACTTCGGAACTCCGGGCGAAGGCTTCCTCCGTAAGGTCGTTTTCTTTCAGGAGCCCGCGGTAGTCCCCATCACCCGGATAGGTCCACGTGCTGTCGATATGCGCCAAAGCAATGCTGTGCAGGCGCACGCCCGCCGAACGCGCCACAAATGCCTGCACCGCCACGTCGTCTCGGTGGTAGTCCTTGACGCTGGTAGAAGATTTGACTTCCACCATTCGCCAGGCCCGTTCACCGTCGGTCTGCACCGGCAGCATCACATCGGCAAAGGCCAGGGCGCCATTTGCGGCAAAACCTGCCTCGAAGACGGGCTGATCCGAAAGCAGGAGTTCCCTGGTTCTCTCCAATGCCCGATTGAATCCTTCGTGCTCAATGTCGATCACCGCTCCCAGCCCTTCGGGGTCGTAGATGCGCTGTGCAACGTCCCCCACCTGGTAACCAACTTGAAAGCTGGCCTGGGTCGCCTCGGAATCCTCGCGCAGGTCCGGGCGGTGGATCTCAAGCCACAGGCGTTTGGGGCACTGTCGCAATGCCAGCAGCTTGGATTTTGAAAAATTGCGCATGGCGCACGCCCCCCTGTTGTGGAAATCAATGGTGTCACGGTTCTAAGCCATTTGATTTGGCTATTATCCTGATACATGCGTCACAACGTGACGCATAAATGTGCACACTTGGAATGTTGTCCACTACACCACATCCCATGCGCTCAATTGAGGTTTACTACTCCCCGAAGCAGGTCTCTTGCCCCGACAGCGATTCACCCAGCCCACGGAAACCAGAGTGGGTGGTGAAAGAATGGCTGTACCGCAAGTTGCCGGTGCGAGTGATCGAGCCCGTTCCAGTTACACGTGACCAGATCGCCTTGGCGCATCACCCCCGCTATGTGGATGGCATTCTGAGTTGCGAGTTGATGAACGGGTTTCGGGGACGCCAAAAAGAGGTGGCGCAGTCTTTGCCGTGGACCTGTGGGTCATTCTTGTCCGCGGCGCGGGCGGCACTGGAAAATGGCCTGGTAGCTTGCTCACCTACTTCTGGTTTTCACCATGCGGGTTTGAAGTCCGCCTATGGATACTGCACCTTCAATGGTTTGATGGTGGCCGCCCTGACCTTGCACGCCGAAGGCAGAGTTCGCCGGGTCGGTATTCTGGACTGTGACCAGCACTACGGCGATGGCACGGCCGAGATCATTGCGTCAAAGCAGCTCGACTGGATTCGCCACATCTCCAAAGAGTACGTTGACCCTGATGAGGCTGAGCCATTCCTTGCGCGGCTACCGGGGATGGTCAGAAGCTTTGCTGATTGCGATTTGCTCATGTACCAGGCGGGCGCGGACCCGCATGTGGATGATCCGCTGGGCGGCTTTCTGACCACCGAGCAGCTCGCCAGGCGTGACCAAATCGTATTTACCGTGGCCAAGGAGATGGGCCTCCCTGTGGTCTGGAATCTGGCTGGCGGGTATCAGGAGCCCGTGTACGAAGTTCTCAAGATACACACCAACACGATGTTGGCGTGCTTCGCGGCTTACGGAAGCGACTGACCGGTCGCTCATACGGATGCGTCACAACTTGACGTACTGATCCAGACAATTGAAATTCACCGGCAAAACTTGGCTGGAGTGCCGGGATTGAATTCAATTGTGCATTGGACGGGAGAATCAGATGAGCGGGAACGCAGTGTTGAAATGCGGTGGATGTGGTGCAAATCTTCAATATTCAGGCGAAGACCAAGCTGCGATTGTGTGCGGATTCTGCAATGCAACGACGGTGGTAGCGTCAGACACCTATGAAGCCTCGAAGCCGACGCCTGCGAGCCGCGAAGTGCTCATCGATAAGCTTCAGTTGCTGCACAAAATTGCCGGTGGCATGGTGACAGCCGTTTTCGCCATCTTCTTTGTCAAACTCCTCGGTACACCCGTGGGAATCGTGGCGTCCATCGTTTACTACGGACTGGACTTCGCTTTGGTTACCCCGGATTCAAGGGTAGGCAAGATCCGCATGGCGCCAGCCGAGTCAATTTTGATCTGGGCGCTTGCTTCCCACTGGAAGCCCCGTTTGGCGACCACTGAACTGGGAACCTGCGTCCACTGCGGACTTCAACATGCGGAACCTGGTGGTGCCTGCATGAAAAGTCCCAACAAGGCGCATCTTGTCTTGGACATCACCAAAACGGGCAGTATCGACCTGTCCAGCCTGGAAAGTGTTCCGCTGCTTCAGGATCGGTCAATTTGGTTGCTTGCCGTCACCATCGGGGTTTGCTGGGCCTTCCGATAGGGCTCAAGATACACAACAACGACACGATCCTGGCTTCCATGCACGAATACGACATGGGCAACACTGATATGAACGCGAATCACACCGCCATCCCCCAAGCTTTGATCAGCGCCTTGCAGCAGGCCAGGCATGTTGTCGTCTTTACCGGTGCCGGGGTTTCCGCTGAAAGCGGAGTCCCGACCTTTCGCGACGCCCAGACTGGCCTTTGGGAGCGGTTTGATGCGGAAGAACTGGCGACAACCCAAGCATTCTTGAACGACAAGGAACTGGTCTGGGGTTGGTACGAATGGCGTCGCATGCAGGTGATGCGCGCCCAGCCCAATCCGGCACATTTGTCGATTGCCGCATTGGCATCCTTGGTGCCCAGACTGACGGTCATCACCCAAAACGTCGATGACCTTCATGAACGTGCTGGCAGCACCCAGGTTTTACATCTGCACGGCAGCTTGCTCAACCCACGCTGCTTCGATTGCGGCCAGGCCTGGGCTGCACCCAGTGCGATCCCCGACGAGCCTGCGGGAGGTCGGCGTTTGAGTCCGCCGATTTGTCTCCATTGCGGTGGTGCCATTCGTCCTGGCGTCGTCTGGTTTGGCGAAGAGCTTCCGGTTCGGGAGTTGCGTCGCGCCTATGCCAGTGCGAAAGACTGCGATCTGCTTTTCTCAATCGGGACTTCCTCGTTGGTCTATCCGGCAGCGGAAATACCAAACCTTGCAAAACAGGCTGGAGCCAAAATCATTCAGATTAACCCTGACAAAACGCCATTGGATGCGGGCGCAACATGGTCATTGCGAGGCCCTGCCGGCGTTGTGCTACCGGACCTATTGATCGCAGCTTTTCCTGAAGTTGGGATTCGCCGGTAACAAGTCGAGTTGGCCAACGATCGGTCCGAGGAGCACATCTCCAAGAAGTAATTCAGTAGGTGGGCGGGTTAAATGGCGTCAATAACCGGCATACCAACGCGAATGCCTGGACACCCGGTTAGCCAACCAGACATGCACATCACCCCTGACATTGCGGCCGGCCAGCAAGAAGTCTTCGAATACGCTCGGCACATAGGGCGCAAACAGCAACGGCATCCGCGCTTCCTCCGGCGACCGGCAGGCCTTGCGGGCATTGCAACCACGACACGCGCTCACCACATTGATCCACACGTCCTCACCTCCGCGCGCCCGTGGGTATATATGCTCCCTGGTCAGTCCGGAACCGGTGGGTCCGTGATCCGTACCGCAGTAAGCACACTGATACCGGTCACGCTTGAAGAGCTTGGCGTTGGACAAAGACGGAACCACATCAAAGAGATTGGTCTTGCTTGCGCCATTGACAGCCAAAATCGGATGGATATCCAGACGTGACTGCAGACCTGAGCGTGCGTTGACTCCCCCGCGCATCGTCTTGCACACCTCGCCCACCGTCCACGCCACGGAGTCCGTTGCGTAGTAACTGGCGGCTTGCTGGGGCGTGATCCAGTCCTGGGGGTATCCCTGGATGTCCAATTGCAGAATCTGCATGTTCGTCTCCTTGTCGAACGATAGGGAGGTGGGGGTGACGTCAAAGCCCAAGAAAAATTCAATGCCATGCTGTCCGATTTGTGATTGGTGGCCCTGCTCAGAATTGAACTGAGACCGCGTGGTTAAAAGCCACATGCTCGACCGTCGAGCTACAGGACCATTTGGGATGGTGCAGTGTATCCCTTGCCTTTGAGGGCGCGAATGCTCCTGGGCAAAAATGGCGGTCTTTAGGGGGATTGAACCCCTGACATCCGGATAGACAATCCGGCGCTCTACCGCTGAGCTAAAAGACCAAGTGAAAATGGAGTCCCCTGCTGAACTCGGGTCAACGACATCGGCCCTCGAGACCGTGCTCTTGTCCAACTAAGCTAAGGGGACACAAGGGTGGAGCCTCACGCAAGGTTCGAACTTGCTACCCCCGGCTTCGTAAGCCGGTGCTCTGGTCCAGATGAGCTAGTGAGGCAAAAAGGGAAAGAAAAGTGAATGGGCGTTGGTGCCCCGGGTCGGACTCGAACCGACACGCCTTGCGGCAACAGATTTTGAATCTGCCGCGTTTACCAGTTACGCCACCGGGGCCCTGCCAGTCACGCCATACGCGCGCGACAGAGCCAAACGGCCTGCCGCTAAAAATCCTTCTTGGTGATCAAGCGGTCGCCGGCTCGCGGCCTACCCGCACGTCCGGCTTTGGACCAATCGTAGTCATGGCCATCGGGTGTCTTGCCGTCCGCAATTGCGTCAACGCCGGGCTTGCCAACGTGCTGTGGGTTTTCACTGGCCATCGTCACAAAGGTGTAGCCTTCGTTGCGCATCTCTTTGCTGATCCGCAAAGCGGCAATCAGTTCCGTCGTTTCCTCTGCGTGGATCTGGTTGTTGCCATCGGTCCGGTAGATCTTGAACATGTGAGTCTCGTCCTCGTCCTCATTATTACTATTGCTGTTGTGTGGCGGAAGATGTCAGGATCGAACTGACGAACCCATCTTTCAGAGTCACGGCTTAGCAAGCCGTTGCCTTAACCACTCGGCCAATCTTCCATATCTATGGTCGTTGTTTCTGGATTCGAACCAGAGCCTGCGCGATTATGAGCCGCGAGCACTACCGCTATGCTAAACAACGTATGTGGCGTCCTAGGAGACGTTTCGAACGCTCGACCCACCTACAAAGCGGTTGCTCTTCCCGCTGACAAGGGCCAAATTCAGTCTGGTACCGGGGGACAGTTTTGAAATGTCGACCTCTCGCTTATCGGGCGAGTGCTCTGCCTCTGAGCTACCGCGGCTTACATCCTCTTAGGGGTGACCACTGAGAATCGAACTCAGACCAGCGGAATCACAACCCACCGCTCTGCCATTGAGCTATGGCCACACCTAAGAAGACGTAAAAAATGGTGTGGGATTCTCACCCGCGAGTGCAAGCGCACAACTGCGCTCTCCTGTGCGCGAATACCTAAAGTCGCAGCTTTCTCTTGCACTCATTTTTTCTTCAAACAATTGGTCGGTGTACGAGGATTCGAACCTCGGGCCCCCTGCTCCCAAAGCAGGTGCTCTGACCAGGCTGAGCTACACACCGATGAATACTGGCTCCCCGAACACGGATCGAACGTGTGACGCCGCGGTTAACAGCCGCGTGCTCTACCAACTGAGCTACCGGGGAACAAATTGGTGGAGGCAGATGGATTCGAACCACCGTGCTGTGAAGACCTGATTTACAGTCAGGCGCCATCGACCAATCGGCCATACCTCCAAAACCAAAAAGTGGCGGAAACATAAAGAATCGAACTCTCACCTGCTCGTCACAAGTGGCGACGGTTTTCAAGACCGTTTGCTGACCTTCAGCGCATGCTTCCCAAAAGAGATGGAGCGTAGGGTCGGATTCGAACCGACGGGGACTACTCGACTGATTTGCAATCAGTTGCCTTCGACCACTTGGCTACCCACGCTGATGAATCAATGGAGCAGCGTCCCGGATTCGAACCGAGTCCTTCACCTTGGAAGGGTGAGTTGTCTCCCAGGACAAACACTGCATGCGGAAATACTTGGTGCCCCAGGCGAGACTCGAACTCGCAAAAGCCCTGCTTCTAAGGCAGGTAGGTGTGCCGGTTTCCATTAGCCACCGGGGCAGATTAAGAACAAAGAATGGCAGAGGGTAAAGGATTCGAACCTTCGCGGCCACAGTCAAAGTGTGGTGCCCTACCAGCTAGGCGAACCCCCTAAAATCTTGGTGCCGATTCAAGGAATTGAACCTTGGACGCCAGCGCTTTCAACGCTGCGCTCTACCATCTGAGCTAAATCGGCATGGCACCCCCCTTAGGAATCGAACCTAAACCAACGGTTTTGGAGACCGCCGTGCTGCCAGTTACACCAGGGAGATATGGAAGTTGGGCCAAAGCCCAAGAAATTGGAATCGCGTACGGGATTCGAACCCGTGCACTCTGCTTGAAGGGCAAAGGTCCTGACCACTAGACGAACGCGACATTCGCCGAATCCTGCTTGCCACTGTGGTGCAGGGAACCATGGCGTTTCGGCGGAATCTCATTTCGTCAGCACTCACAGCGCATCACCCATGCACTGCACCTACAACCACCAGGGTGGCAGTAGGCACATTGAGCCAAGTCCCTTGGGGTGTGGACTCGCGATTGGCTTTAGTTGCAAATACTGACGAAATGAGGCGGGGCGCAAAAAAAGGCTTTGCGGCGACCCACTTTTCACTTCGGGTGGTGCTGGCACGCTGCTGAATGAACAGCAGCGCGTGGTCCCAGCACCATCACATGGCATTGAATTTTTAATGAACCTGACACGGTGGTCGACGATGCGACCGGTGCGATGGTCTTGCCAAGGCAAGCACCAAAAACAAAAGCCCGGCTCCTTGCGGAAACCGGGCTTTGAGGTTGTGAACAACCTGGAGGGGCTACATGCCACCTCCACCCAGTTTGAGCGATGTTTCAAAAGAGTTCCCCAGCGGGAGCTGTTTTGAAATGACGCTCGGCAAATGATCCAATGACCAGCTGCTGCCTTGATAACTGCAATCGGAACGCTGCGAAATGAACGCGCACAACAAACCACTGCAGGCGGCTGCCTGGTGTATGGTTTTGGGTGTTGGTCGGTTAATCACGATGAGCTCTTCAAATGTTTGCTTGGTTAATCGGTATTAGTTTGCAGTTCGGCTTGCGCTGAAGTACCTGCGATGGGATGAAATGTAAATTAAATTTACTGTTCTTGTCAACACGTGCGAAAATTCTGCAACTTCTGTTGTATCCATGCCACCACAAACCCACCACCAACTTCGCTTAAGAAACCTTCTTACATTGCACCGGGCGTTTGTCGCGCGCATGGTTTCGCAAGGGGTCGCGCCCTCTGGCCTGGAACGCGCTTTCGCTGCCAGTATTGAAATATCTGCAAGCCTGTGGAGCCAAATCAAGGGTGGGCGCACCGTAGGTGATGCGCTAGCAAAGCAGATTGAAAGCAAGGCAGGCAAGACCGTTGGATGGCTTGATCAGGTACATGAGGAAACGGCTACTGACCCGATGGAGGAGAAGTTCATTGAGGCGTGCCGCAAGGCTTGGCGCGCCAGTGACAAGCAAGGGCGATCGGCTCTAAAGCAGTCCGTCGCCTTGGCCTATAGAGTCACCGTGAATAGGTGAGGTCTGGCCAGCAATCTTTGTAGTCCGTCAGCGAACCTTAGCGGACGACCGCGTCCCACTCCAGACCAAATTTCATCAGGTACTTGCGCAAACGATCCGCATCGTTAATGACGCTACGCTGTTGCCGCGACACGTTGAAAAGCTCCCGGCCCGCATCGCTGATGCTGGCGTGCCTGCGGCACACTTTCCACACCGCCTGCAATTGCAATTGGTCGAACGTGTCCAATGCTGCGGCTTTGTCACCCAGGAGGTCTTGTAGGGACGGGGCAGCCGGGGTAGTCGTGGCCTGGCCTGGGCGCGCATCTGATGTCTGACTTGGCAGCGATTGCCATTGCCAGCGCAACCGTTGAATTTCTGCGTTCACCAGGGCAATGCCAATGCGTCCATGGTCTGCCAGCGTGGCCAGCCGCGTGATGGAGGCACTCAGGTCGCGAAAGTTGCCGCGCCACACCGCATCCACGGCGGTGGCGAAGCGCAGGTAGGCACTGCGGGCCTCGGCCGTGAAGCGCACCTGCCGGCCCAGCTCTTGTGCGGCCAACGCGAGCTGGTGGTCCATATTCGGTTCTATGTCCTCGCGCCGCTGCGCCAGGCCGGGCAAGGTGTAGGTCCAAAGGTTGATCCGGGCAAAAAGGTCTTCGCGAAAACGGCCCGCGGCGATCTCGATGCGCAAATCCTTGTTGGTGCCGGCTATCAGTTGGAAATTGCTACTCGCCTCGCGGTCCGCGCCCATGGGCAGAAAGCGCTTTTCCTCCACTGCCTTGAGCAACATCGCCTGCTCGTCCAGGCCCAGTTCGCCAATCTCGTCCAGAAACAACAGGCCACCATGCGCCGTGCGTAGCAGCCCGAGGCGATCGGTGGTGGCGCCGGTGAACGCGCCCTTCTTGTGGCCAAACAGTGTGGAGCCTGCGCCGTCGCCATGCAAGGTTGCGCAATTGACTTCGACAAACTCGCCTTCGATCTGGTGGCGTGCTTTCTTCAATTCATACACACGCCGCGCCAGCATGGACTTGCCCGCACCCGTGGGGCCGGTGAGCAGCAAGGGCGCCTTGCTCTGCACCGCTACGCGCTCCACCTCGTCAATCAGCGTGTTGAAACGGGTGTTGCGGGTGGCAATGCCGCTCTTCAAGAAAGACACTGCGTCTTGCTGCGCCACATGCAGGCGCTGGTTGATCGCGTCGTAGCGCGACAGGTCCAGGTCGATCACCTCGTGGCTGCCGGGTCCGCGCCCCTGGCGTCCGCGGGGTGGGGCGCTTTGCAGCAACACGCCAGGAATGAAGCGCGCCTCCACCAACAAGAACAGGCAGATCTGCGCCACGTGGGTGCCGGTGGTGATGTGGGCCTGGTAGGTTTCTTTGGATGGGTCAAACGGGTAGGCCGCCGCCCAGTCGTACAGCGCGGTGTAGACCTCTCCAAAGTCCCAGGGGTTGGCCAGGCTCATCTCGACCAGCTTTACCTCTGTGGTCGGTGACAGCTGCGCGTAGTCGGCTTGCACTTGCCGCGCCAGTGCCGTACTGCGCACGTCATGGAACAGCTCCAGCCGGTCGATGACCAGGTCTTCATGCTGTGCCAGCGATACCGTGGGCCTCCACTTCTCCCAGCGGGTGGGGCTGAGGCCGGAATCGAGTTGGGTGCCCAGGAATCCCATGACGACAAGCTTTTTCATTGAGCTAGTTTACTAGCGAAAAAGATAAATATCTCAGTTCGTTCCACGCATGGTTGCCAGTGGTCTTTAGACTTCTGAGAATTTGTTCAATAGATTCAACGGCTTACGAAATTTCCGCTTCTGGCGCGTGAGCTGGCACGCCCCATGCAATGTAAGAACTGCCATACGCAGAAGGTGTTCGCTAACAAGCTGGGGTTTCCGGGTAACCGGGCCCCGCTGGTGCAAAGAGGCCTGGTTTACGCCAGCGGTTCTTTGTATGCCGCGACCTGGAAACGTGGGGCAAAGGCATGTGGTCAAGGGGTGGCTCGGATAGAGGAGGCACCCCGCCAGGTTCGATTCCCGGATGCCGCCGTTCTGTAGCTCAGTCTGGTAGCGCAACGTGTTGACAACGCGTCTGTCGCGGGTTCGATTCCCGCCGAACGCTGGTCGTAAAAAAGCCAGCTTACTTGGAAGTAAAGCGAAGAGAGAAGTGCCGCATGTGGGGCCTTAAAACCCTACCAGCAGCAGTCGCCAGAGCAAAGGATCTGCGACACCCAGCGACAGTGCGCTGAGACATGGGCGACGCCCAAGGTTTCAAACCGCTGCCAAACGGTGCCTGCACCCGGAGTCCGCGCCTGTTGCTGCAGCGGCCCTTTACGTTAAAGAGTTGTTAGAAAGAAAGAGGAGAGAAAAATGTTGGGTTTGAAACGCATCACCATCAAGAAAAACGAACGCGGCCTGTTGCTGCGCAATGGCGACTTTGAGCGTGTGTTGCAGCCCGGTCAACACTGGGTAGGCACCTGGGGTGCGCCCGTGCGCATAGAGACCTTTGCCATGGAGCAAACCGCATTCGTGCACGGCTTGGCCGATTACTTCATGGCCAAGGAGCCGGAATTGGTGGCGCAAGAGTTTGTGCACGCCGCGTTGACGGATGCCCAAGTGGGCCTGCGCTATGAGAATGGCCTGCTGGTTGAGATCCTGGCTCCCGCCACCCGCAAGCTGTACTGGAAGGGCTTGAACGAGGTGCGCGTGGACGTCGTCGATATCGCTACCAGCGAAAAGCTGTCAGCTGAACTGCTGGCCAAGCTGAACCAGACCCAGTTGCGCCAGCGCCCTGTGGCTGGTTTGGCCGGTGTGTTGCTGGTGCAAGTGCCCGACTACCACGTTGGTGTGTTGACGGTGGACGGCAAGTTGCAAGAGCTATTGGGTGCCGGTGCCTACGGGTTCTGGCGCTACAACCGCCAAGTGCAGGTGGAATGCGTGGATCTGCGTTCGCAGGCGCTGGAGATCAGCGGTCAGGACATTTTGACCAAGGACAAGGTGGGCTTGCGTTTGAACTTGTCAGCTACCTGGCGTTATGACGAAGTGCAAAAGGCCTTTGCCAACACTGCGAAACCCGCAGAGCTGGTGTACCGCGAGTTGCAGTTTGGTCTGCGTGCCGCGGTGGGGACCCGCACGCTGGACGAGTTGCTGGAAGACAAGGCAACGATCGACGCAATAGTGAAGGACTTTGCGGCGCACAAGCTGATGGCCGCTGGCATCACGCTGGAAGGCGTCGGCGTGAAGGACATCATCTTGCCCGGCGAGATGAAGACCATTCTGGCCCAGGTGGTGGAAGCCGAGAAGTCGGCCCAGGCCAACGTGATCCGCCGCCGCGAAGAAACGGCAGCCACGCGCTCGCTGTTGAACACCGCCAAGCTGATGGAAGACAACCCCATCGCCTTGCGTATGAAAGAGCTGGAAACCTTGGAACGGGTCGCCGAACGCATTGACAAGATCTCTGTGTTTGGCGGCTTGGACCAGGTGCTCAATGGGCTGGTGAAGCTGCGTTGATAGCCACGCTTGGAGATTGAAATGAAGCCACTGTACATATTTGACATAGACGGAACCATTGCACGCATTGACCACCGCAGACACTTGGTGGATGGCGCAAACGATGATGCCCATAAGTGGCGGAAGTTCTATGCCGCTTGCGACAAAGACATACCGAACACCCCGGTCATCAACACTATGGAGCACATCCGTCGTTCAGGGGGCGAGATTTGGTTTTTCTCAGGCCGTAGCGATGAAGTTCGCGACAAGACGATTGCCTGGCTTGCCGACAACACGTCGTTTGGGCCAAACGACCTTGATGTAGTGCTGATGATGCGTCGGGAAGGTGATTTCACCGCCGATGACGTATTGAAACGGCAATGGTTTGACGGGATGTTGATCGAAGATCAGAAACGACTCGTTGCAGTGTTTGATGATCGCGATCGGGTTGTTGCCATGTGGAGGTCAGTCGGTGTTGCTTGTTTCCAAGTCGCACCAGGTGATTTTTGATAACAACGATTGAACAATGAAAGAAAAAAATGAACTACCAACAACTCAACGTACCCGGCGGAGTGCCGGTGAAGATGTGGACCAACGGCGTGCCGGTGGAAGCCGAGGCGCAGCGCCAGCTGGAAAACGCGGCCAAGCTGCCCATTGTGTTCAGCCACGTGGCCGTGATGCCCGATGTCCACTACGGTATCGGCGCCACTATAGGCAGCGTGATCCTTATGCTCAAGGCCATCATTCCCGCTGCGGTGGGGGTGGATATTGGTTGCGGAATGATCGCCTGCAAGACCACACTGGTGGCCAGCGACCTGCCGGACAACCTGGGACCTCTGCGTAGCGAGATTGAAAAGGCGGTGCCGCACGGTATGTCGCCCAAGCAATACCGCCGCGAGGGGAGCAACCGCGACAAGGGTTCGTGGGAAAACACGCCCGCGGTGGCCGATGCTGCCTGGGCACAACTGGTGACCGAGTTTGAAGCGCTGTGCGTGGACTACCCGCGCCTGAAGAACACCAACAACCACCGCCATATGGGAACGCTGGGCGGGGGTAACCACTTTGTGGAGATCTGTCTGGACGAGCAGGGAGGCGTGTGGATCATGCTGCACAGCGGGTCGCGCGGTGTGGGTAACGCCATTGGTACGCATTTCATTGAGCTGGCCAAGAAGGACGCCGAACTGCACCAGCGCAACCTGCCGGACCAGGACCTGGCGTACTTCGAAGAAGGTGCCCAGTATTTTGGGGACTATGTGCGTGGTGTGGGTTGGGCGCAAAAGTTTGCCCGCCTGAACCGCGAGGTGATGATGCAGGCAGTGATTGGCGCGCTTCGCAAGTCAATAGCCAAGCCGTTCGAGACGCACCTGGAGGCGGTGAACTGCCACCACAACTACGTGAGTAAGGAAACGCACTTTGGCCAAGAGGTGTATGTGACCCGCAAGGGTGCCGTGAGCGCCAAGGCCGGTGAGCTGGGGATCATTCCCGGAAGCATGGGTGCCAAGAGCTTCATCGTACGTGGTAAGGGCAACCCGGATAGCTTCAATAGCTGCAGCCACGGTGCCGGGCGCACCATGAGCCGCACCAAGGCCAAGAAGCTGTTCACGGTGCAGGACCAGATTGATGCCACCGCTGGTGTGGAATGCCGTAAGGACGCCGACGTGATCGACGAGATTCCGATGGCCTACAAGGACATCGATGCCGTGATGCTGGCCCAGAGCGATCTGGTGGAGGTGGTGTACACGTTGAAGCAGGTGGTGTGCGTGAAGGGATAACAGAGCAGGGCGGTAAGCCCCACAAAGGATGAGTGTGTGATGAAGAGTGGAAAACAAAGGCGGGAGGAAATCAAGACTAAGCGTCTGGCGCGCCTTCGCGCTGCGCACGCGCCCAACCCTTACATGCCCATAAAGACGGTGCCTTTGGGTGCTGTAGCGGTGGACCCTACACAACTGACACATAACAATACCTACGGCTTGTTGCCGTCGCTTTACATCGACACCCCATTTGTCTGCAAAGACTGCGGGGCGCACGAGATTTGGACGGCCAAGCAGCAGAAGTGGTGGTACGAAATTGCCAAGGGTCGTATTGACACCCGCGCCGCGCGCTGCCGTCCTTGTCGCTTGGTGGAGCGTGCGCGGGTCGAAGAGGCGCGGCACGTGAGCCAGGCGGGCATGGCATTGAAAATAGAGATGAAAAAGAACAATGATGAAAGCAGAAGACCAAACCACAATTGAAATCGACGGCTCGCAAGGCGAAGGCGGTGGGCAAATCCTGCGCACAGCCTTGGCCCTGAGCCTGATCACTGGCCAGGCCTTTAGCCTGGTCAACATCCGCGCCAGGCGCCCCAAGCCGGGTTTGATGCGCCAGCACCTGGCCTGTGTGCAGGCGGCAGTTGCCGTGGGTGGCGGGCCTGAACACTGCCAGGCGCTTGATGCAGGTGGCAATGCGGTGCAGATTGGCGCGAGCCAACTGCGCTTTACGCCAGGGCCGGTGCGTGGCGGAGATTACGAATTCGCGGTGGGCTCCGCCGGCAGTTGCATGCTGGTGCTGCAAACCGTGCTGTGGCCGCTGGCCCTGGCTGCGCAGCCGTCCAACATCAGGCTGCGCGGCGGCACACATAACCCGATGGCGCCGTCGGCCACCTTTTTGAGCCGCATGGCGCCGTATCTTTCTGGCGGCGGCCCGGCCGTGTATGCGCTGGAAGTGCAGCGCCACGGCTTCTACCCGGCAGGTGGTGGTGAGGTGCACGTGCGCATCGCACCACCACCAGATGGACTCGCGGCGATCCATTTGATGGAACGCGGTGCACGCCTGGAAGCCTGGGCCGAATGCCTGCACGCGGGCATTCCCAAGGGCGTGTCCGGCCGCGAGCTGGATGTGCTGGGCCGTGCGCTGGGTTGGACGCAAGACCAGCTGCGCGACCGCGGCCTGCGCAGCAACGAGGGGCCCGGCAATGCGCTACAGGTGGTCTTGCAGTTTGAACACATCACCGAAGTGCTGACCGCCTTTGGCGAGAAGGGCGTTGGCGCCGAGGAAGTGGCGCGTACGGTGCTGCGTGAAACACAAGCGTATTTGGCGCACCATGCGCCGGTTGGCGAGCATCTGGCCGATCAACTGATGATCCCCTTGGCGCTTGCTGCGCTGCAAGGCAAAGTCGGACAGTATTGGACGACCAACATATCGGAGCATGCGCGCACCAATGCAAAGGTGATCGAGCAGTTTCTGCAGCTGCGCTTTGATTTGAAGCCGCTAGGTAGCGGGACCTTGGTGACGATTCAGAACGCTGCATTGATCTCAGATCCGACGGCAGCTGACGCTTTGCACGATGCGCGTGCCGTGCAAATTTGAACCCGAGGTGTCGTTACATGCCTGCATCCAGCGGACAAACGCGCATTCCTGACTCGCGGTAAAACCGGGCGATGGAGGCGCGATTCATCGACTTTGAGTGGCGCACTTGGGCATGGAGCGACAGCCGTTCTGTGTCACCTGCGGAAATTGTTGAGTGACCGCTTCAGAGAAGCGAGTCCTTTTGCCGCAGGTAAAGCCGACACCTGGCATGTTGACGCCGAGGTCAAATCAACCCGGGCTACCGACATTTAGAACACGCCACAGTATCCCTGGATTTGTTGCTGGGCGGGCGATGGCGGCATGCCATGAAGGGTCAGTCCAGATGCGGTACGTGGGCCAGTACCTTCACCGAGTCGGCTTTTACTGATCCGCTTCTATAGAGACGTTGGCGGCATCACTTCGTGAGTGACACTTTTGGGACGGTTACGGCAGTCCTTCAATCACCGCCAATCGCAGGTCAGATCACTTCCAATAGACCAAGACCTGTGTCTACACAAGCGGTTGAAATCGCGCATCCAATGCGCGTGTAAAGAAAAGTATCTGCCGTCAACGCAGAGGAAAATCTCACGTTGTAAGTTCAAGTCGAAACAAAATCTTCGGCTCGTTCATGATGGTCGGAGCTTATGCGACCGTTGCTTTTTGAGTGAATCTTAAACATGTTGAATATCAAAACCCTGATTGCTTCGGCCCTTCTTTCGAGCGTTGCTGCTGCTTCATTTGCGCAGGCGCCGACTGCTCCCGTCGTGAAGCCGGCAACGCCTGCGGTCATGAAAGCAGAAGCCAAGGCTGATCAAGCGAATGCCAAAGCCGGTGCAGCAGAAGCCAAAGTGGATGCAAAGGCAGACGCCAAAATTGACAAAGCCGAAGTGAACGCCGCCCAGACCAAGTCCGATGCCCATGCCAAGGCCAGCAAAACCAAAGCGAAAGCGCATGCCAAGGCACAAGAAGCCAGCATGGAAGACAAAGTTGAAGCTCAAGCCAAGGCCGAAAAAACCGATGCCAAGGCCGATGCCAAAGCTGCTAAATCTGTCGTGAACGCCAACGCCAAGACAGACAAAGTCAAGGTCGAAGCCAAGGAAGACAAAGCAAACGCCAAAATCGAAACAACTGCAGTCAAGGCAGAAGGCAAGGCTGATGTGAAGGCTGCAGCTGGTAAGTAATTAGCTGCTTCCTCACTCTTGAAAAAGACAGGCTTTGCCTGTCTTTTTTGTGTTTGCCAATTGTCTCGGCCCACCATATCCTTTCGCTGGGCAACCGAAATAGAACCCACCCATCAGGCGGGGATCGCTGACTGCATTGGGTTGATCGCGAAAGTACGAAACATAGGATTTTCCGCCGTGTTCTGGGCACGGATGCTTGCCATAATTCTGCAAAGCCAACAACCCCTGAACCACCATGTGTTACTCCGCACAAATCTGGGCCTCGTACCGTAAATACGTTCGCGAGTACCTGGCAGAAATCGACATAGGCACCTTCGCCGAGCTGTTCTGGAGCCGCCTGGACGACGACCGAATCAAGCTCCCAAAGGCGATGGAGGATGCGTTCGACACATCCGACGATTCGACACCACCAGAAATCAAAGACCTGATCGACAAGTTCAAGACCCAGCAAGCGACCAAGCTGGAGCAGTTGTTGTTTGCCCAACGCAAACGCCTGGCTGACGCTGAGCGCACTTTGTTGACCAAGACCACCAAGGCGGCTACCGAGGCCAAGCGGATTTCCACTACCAAGGTCGATTGGGCTCTCCTGAAACTGGCAGATCTGCGACGAACCGTGTTGAAGGATTCGGACT
Source organism: Candidatus Aalborgicola danicus (assembly GCA_016703945.1). GTDB lineage: Bacteria > Pseudomonadota > Gammaproteobacteria > Burkholderiales > Burkholderiaceae_C > Allorhodoferax > Allorhodoferax danicus. The sequence continues at coordinate 4,319 of JADJBC010000030.1, read as the reverse complement.
CTCGGATTTACCCTGGATACTACGCGCCGGTCATGGTCATGGAGAACGGCAAACGGGTCATCAAGCACATGCGCTACCAGTGCCGCCCAGCCGGCAAGCCCGCGTTTTATGACACCAAGTACCCAGGCACCTACAACGCACGCCGCGACAACCTCGAAGGTTTCTGGAAAGCACAGTTTGGCTACAGCCACGGCCTGATGGTCGTCAACGCTTTCTACGAACATGTGGTTGTTCCTCGCCGGGGACCTGACGGCTCTCCCGTGGGCAGCGCGACCGACAATGTGGTCCTCGAATTCAAGCCACGACCCGTTCAGGACATGCTGGTGGCGTGTCTATGGTCACATTGGACCGGTGCCGACGCACCAGACCTGTTGTCCTTTGCCGCCATCACCGACGAGCCGCCGGCAGAAGTCGCTGCCGCCGGACATGACCGCTGCATCATTCCGATCAAGCCGGAGAATATCGACGCCTGGCTCAACCCTGATCCCAAGAAGCTGGCCGACCTCTATGCCATTCTGGATGACCGGGAACGCCCCTACTATGAACACCGCCTGGCGGCGTAGCGACTTGTCCCCATGCTCCTTATTTGAAATCCCGGCTCCTGGACGCCAGTCTCCCCAGAAGCTGCGTCAAATCCACAAAGTGCTGGGCAATCAGATTGCGTGATTCTTCCTGGCGCTGCCAGATGCCATAGACACCCAGCAGCCGGGCGCTCATCAACTCCTTGCGCTGCTTCTCCCGCACGCTCTTCCAGACAATCACCTGGACAGCTCCAAATTCATCCTCCAGCGAAACAAAGGTCACGCCTTTGGCCGTTTCCGGCTGCTGGCGCAAGGTCACAATCCCGCAAGCCCTTACAAGCCTCCCATCCGGTAAGTCAAACAAGTCTTTGGACGAGCGAAACCGCATGGCCGCCAAGCGATCTCGCAGCAAGGCCATGGGATGACGCCTCAGGGTCAGTCCTAACGATGCGTAGTCAAACACGATCTCCTCGCCCTCGGGTGCTTCAGGCAACTCCAGAATCTCTTCATCGACCGGCGCATCGCGCAGCAGAACAGGGGGCGCATGCAACGCGGCGGCATCCCAGACCTGCTGGCGTCTGTGACCGGACAGGCTGGTCAGTGCATCGGCGCCTGCCAGCAACTTCATCTCGTATTGCTCCAGATTGGCCCGGCGCGACAAGTCCTCGGCGCTCTCAAACGGTCCCTGGTGTCTGGCCTGGACAATGCGCTGAGCGGAGCTGGACTTCAAACCGCTGATCAATCGCAAGCCCAGTCGTACTGCCGGCGCGTGTGGAAGGTCTTCCAGCGTGGCATCCACATCGCTGAACATGACGTCGACTGCACGCACCTCCACCTGGTGGCGTTTGGCGTCCTGCACCAGTTGGCTCGGTGAGTAAAAGCCCAGCGGCTGTGAATTGAGCATGGCCGCCAGAAACGCTGCAGGCTCGGCATGTTTGATCCAGCAGGAGGCATACACCAGCAGGGCAAAGGAGGCGGCATGGGACTCCGGAAACCCGTACTCGCTAAACCCTTTGATCTGCTCAAAGATCTGCAGCGCAAAGTCCCGCTCGTAGCCGCGCTCTGTCATGCCATTGACGATGCGATCAAAATACTGCTCCAGTCCCCCCTTGCGCTTCCAGGCCGCCATGGCCCGTCGCAAACCATCGGCCTCACCGGCAGTAAAGCCAGCTGCCAGCATGGCGACCTGCATCACCTGTTCCTGAAACACCGGCACCCCCAGGGTTCTGCCCAGAGCCTCTTCCAGTGCCGCGCTGGGGTAGGACACAGCTTCCTTACCCTGTCGCCGGTTCAAGTAGGGGTGCACCATACCGCCCTGAATGGGACCAGGACGCACCAGGGCGACTTCAATCACCAGGTCGTAAAAACAGCGGGGTTGCAGGCGCGGCAACATGCCCATCTGGGCCCGCGATTCAATCTGGAACACCCCGACCGTGTCGGCCTTGCAGATCATGTCGTAGGTCGTCGGGTCCTCCACCGGAATGTCCTGCATCTGGAACTCAAAGCCGCGGCGCATGCTGATCAATTCCAGTGACTTTCGGATGGCGGTCAGCATTCCCAGGGCCAGTACATCCACCTTGAGCAGACCCATGGCATCGAGATCATCCTTGTCCCACTCGATGACCGTGCGGTCTTCCATGGCGGCCGCTTCGATTGGCACCATGCGGGACAGGGGGCCACGGGTCAGCACAAAGCCGCCCGGGTGTTGCGAGAGGTGGCGCGGAAAACCCATCAGTTGCCGGGTCAGTGTCATCAACTGTCGCACGTCGAGGTCCTGTGGAGACAGACCGAGTTCCACCAGCTTGTCTTCATGGACATCGCGCCCATCCCACCAGCGGTGCGCCTTGGCCAGTTGCTCCAGAATGGCCAGATCAAAGCCCAGGGCCTTGCCAACATCCCGAATTGCCGACTTGGGACGGTAGGAGATCACGACTCCGGTCAATGCCGCCCGGTCGCGCCCGTACTTCTGGTACAGGTACTGGATCACTTCTTCCCGGCGCTCGTGTTCAAAGTCGATGTCAATATCAGGTGGTTCATTGCGTTCTTTGGATATGAAACGCTCAAACAGCACCGACATCCGGGCAGGATCGACCTCCGTCACTCCCAGGCAGTAACAAACAGCAGAATTCGCCGCCGACCCCCGACCCTGGCACAGGATGTGGCGCGAGCGGGCAAAGGAGACGATGTCGTAGACCGTCAGGAAGTACTGCTCGTAGTGCAATTCGACGATCAGCGCGAGCTCGTGCTCGATCTGGTGCTGGACCTTGGCCGTCATGCCCTCGGGCCAACGCCGCCCCGCCCCTTCATAGGTGGCCTTGCGCAGATAGGGACTCCGGAGTTTCACCCACCGGCACCACTTCCTGGGGGTACTGGTAGCGCAATTCCTCCAATGAAAAGTTACAGCGCTCGGCCACTTGAAGCGTCTGCGCCAACAGGTCGTCCGCAAACGCCTGGGACAGGCGCAACCGGCTACGCAAATGCCGCTCGGCGTTCTGCTGCAAATCCAGACCACATTCGGTCAGTGGCTTGCAGACCCGGATGGCGGTCATCACGTCCTGCAAAGGCTTGCGCGAACGCAGATGCATGTGCACATCCCCCCCACGGCCACCAGGCCCATGGCGGTGGCCTCACTGAGGTTTCTGAGCTTGTACAACCAGATCTCGTCATCCAGGGTGCGCAACTGTTCCACCCCCAGCCAGCAACGCCCCAGGAATTGCTGCAAGGTCCATTGCCCCAGGGTGAGCAATTGCTCCGGCGTGCTGCTGCGATTCGGTGACACGATGGCCAGACAGTCGGTCAATTCACTTCCAGTCACGTCCGACTGCAGCAAGCGGTAGGTTCCCTTCTTCTGGGATGCACGGCGCAGCCGGGTGATGAATTCACACAGGTTGCCGTAACCATTGAGGTTGCAGGCCAGCACCACCAGATTGGAAGGCTGGGTCACATTCCACCTGAACTGCGATCCGATCAGGAGCTTGAGTCCACTCGCCTTGGCCTGCACATGGGCGCGCACGATCCCGGCCATGGTGCATTCATCGGTAAGGGCCAGGGCTGCGTACCCCAGCTCCTGGGCACGAAGCACCAGTTCTTCCGGTTTACTGGCACCCCGCAAAAAAAGAGAAGTTGGAGAGGCAGCGCATCCGGCATAGCCGGGCAGGCTGGCGGGGAGACTGGACATGGTGCAAATGCAATCCGCAAGAACGGTAATGGCACGGTTTCAGGCAAAGAGCCCATGCAAGGTACCCAGGACGCCATCGCCCCGTGCGGCAACCGCTGCTGAAAATCCACAGCGCCCCGCATACGGACTCAAGGCCACCCAGTAGTCGCGCGCCACATTCAGATTGCGCTGACCCTCTCGTTCGTGACCCGGATGCCACCAGCCGCCTTTCGACCCGCTCAGGACCCAGCAGCAATTGAAGTGGGCCCTGGTACAGCGGACGTTCATCCTTGACGTCGAGTTTGAGGGGGGTGCGCAGGATCCAGCTGGGTTGGGGTCCCGTGACCTGGCGTACCTTGGTGGTGGGCCGTTTGGCATTCATGGTTGCCAGCGGTTCATCCATTCCATGCGCAGGTCTTCCTGTCAGTACCGGGCGCAGTACCCGTTTCTTGCCCAGCCGTGCCTCAATACGCTCTAGACCCGGATCACGGCTTCGCCGGTCTCCCTGGGATCGGGCAGGAGCGAAAGGCTGGCCTTAGCGAGCGGTGTGACCTCGGTGGCATTGAGTACCAGGTCACCCGCAGGGGCCAGCAGCTGGACCTTGGCCAGATTCTCGGTCAAGAGGCGTGTCAGGTGTTCGA
>JADJBC010000029.1 GCA_016703945.1 Candidatus Aalborgicola danicus | reverse complement strand
GCCAGACTGGTGGGTGCCCGGCCCATTGGGCCACACCAAGCTCGATAGCGCCGGTCTCGATCAGGCCCTTGGGACTCTGGCCCCCAAACAAACGCAGGCTTTGGCTCGACCCTCCAGCAATATCGCCTGGTCGCGACGCCGCCCAGGGGTGAACTGCAGGCCCGCAAGCAAGACCGGTGCGATCAATGGGCAGCGAGTTGTCGGCTACGGCGTCGGTTGACGCGCTGCCCAATGCATGGACATTGGAGACCTCCGCTTTGGCAATCAACACTGGGGCGCAACAGGCGCGGTGTCAGCACACTGGCCAGGGTTCCGGGGATGGAGGGCAGAGCGATGCTGCCATCGAGCAAGGCGCCCTTGCGCTTGAGAATACGCACCTGCAATTCCCAGTCGACCCCCAGAGTGCTGAGCACCCGCAGGGGGGCAGGGGACGCGTCAAGCTGTGCAGCCTCCACGGGCGAAAACAGAAAAACCGGGCAAGTCACAGGACTGGGCATGGACCTGCAGGCGGCGCAGTTGTCTGGCGCGCGCCTGGGGCAACCAGGCCAGGATGGCGCCCCCGTGGATTGGCCTTGGCCAGTTGCTCGGTGGTCCACAGGCGCTCGGCGGTGTGTTGGCAGCCATCACAGACCAGGCTCTTCTCGGCAATACCGAGCTGGGTCAGACCAGGGCGTGGGGACGCTTGGGTGGGCCCACCAGCAGGATCTGACCTCCACTGGCAACTAAGGTGGCCAATGCGGGTGAAAACAGCCGCCATTCGCACAAGGAGGGTTGGGGTTGCAGCAACTCGGTGAGTGAATTACAGGGCCAGCCGCCGCCCGGCAGTTCGGCATCCAGCATCGCAAAACCACTGGACACCACCGCCCCACCCTGCCTGGCCCAGGTCGGTGCCGCGCCAGATGGATTGGGAGATGTGGCGGGGAAGTTCACCGGCATCAAACGCCTGTGCCGCGCCATCACCTGCAGCGGGTGTGGCGTTGACAATGTGTTGGATGGCGGCGGGCATGGCTGGGTTGGATGGGGATATACTGGATGCAATCACAGTATATCGACACCAGCCGACTTGTCAAAGACCAGCTCCGATAAGACCCACCCCGTTCTCGATGGAGCGCGGAATTCCAGTCAAAACCACAACTCTGCCTGAAATGCCCGAAGACTCTGCCGCGCCCACCGGCCTCTTTACCGATGACCAGCAGGTCGCCCGGTGTGTCTGGTGCCGTGCCACGCCTGCCTACCAGCATTACCACGACCATGAATGGGGGTTCCCGGTCAAGGACGACAGGCGCCTCTTCGAGAAAATTTGCCTTGAGGGGTTTCAGGCAGGTTTGAGCTGGTTGACCATTCTGAACAAACGTGAAGCGTTTCGATCGGGGTTTGCAAACTTTGAGATGGATGAGGTGGCAAGTTTGGCGAGTCCGACAGCAAGCGTCTATTGCTGGACGCTGGCATTGTTCGCCACAGCGGCAAGATTGCTTCGACCATAAACAATGCCCAGCGCGCCATTGAACTGCGCCAGGAGTTTGGCTCGCTGGCCGCGTATTTCTGGAGGTTCGAGCCGGCGCCTGCCAGCAGACCTCAGCAGATCACGCGCCAGAGCATGACCGGCGTTACCACCTCTCGCCGGAGTCGATTGCACTGTCCAAGACCTCAGAAAACGAGGCTGAGCTTTGTGGGGCCAACCACCATGTACGCCTTCATGTACGCCTTCATGCAGGCCATGGGCTTGGTCAACGACCATATGGAAGGTTGTGTGGTGCGTGACAGGGCGCTGCAGGCGCGGGCGGATGCATTTTTTGGTCCATAAAAGCCACCCGTCCGATCACGTGGAAGCTAAAGCCCGAGTCGGCAAGACGCTCTCAGCCATAGACATTGCAGGACTACTCTGTCCAAACCCGAAATGGGTACCGATCTCAGGAAGTTGGCACACTGAAGTGCTGCGAGGATGGCCAACGGTCAACCCCGCGATCTGGCAAGTGAACAGTCGCGTCTGATTGGATGCCGCGTCAGTCGGTCAGACTGGGCACTCCCAGCGCCCTACAGCCAGACGCCGCTATGCGGCATGTCGATTTGCGGCACGCCATTGCCACTGGGCAAGACTGCCTCGATCACGATGCTGAGAATAGACACAAAGATGCTGACAAAGAACGCTGTCCAAAAACCTGAAACCTTAAACCCTTCACGAGACCGGACACCATCAGAATCATCAAGGCGTTGATTACCAGCAGGAAGAGGCCGAAGGTCAAGAGGGTCAACGGCAGCGTCAACACAATCAGCAGCGGCTTGACCACTGCATTGGCGATGCCCAGCAGCAAAGCGGATAGAACCAGGCTCCATGAGTCAGTGAACTTGATGCCCTCGAACATGCGACTGGCTACCCATAGCGAAACCGCGGTGATGCCCCAGTGAAGTAGAAACGGTCTTAGTTCATCAAACAACTTGGTGGTCCCATCACTTGTCAATGTTGCAATATACCAATTGCGCCTCATTGCACCACGGGTTCCAAGGGCTGGATATAGTGGACAGATCGAAGTGAAATCGACCCCCGTCTTCGAAGCAGACCTTCCCCGATGGCGACTTCCCACTTCCCACTTCCAAAGTCCGCCATCACGACTGCGTGTTAGATTCACCTGACTCATGGTGAATCGCTTAAAGCCCAGTACCTTGCAGCGACTGAAACAATTGCTGCAGCCAAACCAAGAATCGCCGTCGGTAGAGCAGCGTGCGGCTGACCTGCTTACCGCTATCGATGCCGGTGGCCTTCCGCTGCACGCAGGAATCGTCAATGACATTGCAAGGAAGCTGGGTCTTGAGGTGGCGCTGGACGCTCCGATGGAGGTGACGATTGCGCGTATCCGAAACAAGGTATCCCCGTAACACTGCCCGTGCCCAGAGGACTTTACTGCCCCTCAATTCCACTTGGCATAAAGCCATGCATTCCGCGCGACACCCACCGCCTACATGATCCATGTCTCCGGTACAGTGTCCCAATCCTTCAAACTCGAAAGGAAATTCGATGCGCGACTTCGTTAAGACTCCACCCATGGCCGTTTGGGTGGCCACTGTCCCGGCTTATCGGCAATCCTTGGGAATCACTGGGCTGCGGGGAACTTGTTTCTATCCGAGACGGAGATATCGTCGTACGAGATCAAGCGGTCGGCGCAGGTTGCCATGCCCTCTGAATTCTTCAGGGTCTCGACGACCTGGGTGGTTGACTTCAGCTATGAGGGACGAGCGCGACGCGTGTTCAAGATCTTCGGTTCCGGCATTGATGTTAGCGCGCTGATGACCACCGAACTGCGCGAGCTCTACGGCGACAAGGCCAAACTGATCGAGACGCGTCAGGCCACCGACGAAGAGGGAGGCGCAGTACCTGCGCGGCGACGAGCCGAAAAACGCCTTCTGCCCCACCGCCCGGGGCGCTGGACTGACAGGAGACAAACCCTCTAAATGAAGGACTCACATTTTCGAAGCTTCGTTGATTTCACTGTGAATTCAACGAAGCTCCAAAAGGGCCAGGTGTGGGCAGACCCGACGGACGCGACCAAGCGGGCACACATCAATGGTTGGAGCGAGCGCCAGATCGGCTCCGACCTAGGTGATGGCTGACACTTTGTTTCTGCGGCGCTAAACGTTAACCGACGCGTCAAAGCCAGAGGTCTTACCTGAGGTGCAGGTTCGTCCAGCATCATTGGGAGGCTGTGTTTACATTGGTGTCGGACCCTGCCGGGTTACTGGCCTGCAGGGGCTGCCAGAGTTCGACCTTGTTGCCTCGAGGTCCATCACCCAGCCAAACTTGCCGTATTCAGAGTCGTCCGTTTTCTCAAGCACATTACATCCTTCATCCCGAAGTGCCTGTAGAAGTGAAACAAGGTCTTGCACACGGTAATTGACCATGAAAGTAGATGTGCTGGGGGCAAAGTGTGTGCCATCAGCAGCACCGACTGACCAGATCGTCGTTCCCTTCGTCGGGTTGCCCTCGGCATCCGCCCACGCGAACGCGGTACCACCCCATTCTTGAACATCAATGCCAAGATGCTGTTTGTACCAAGTGCACAGCGCCTTCGGATCCTTGGCGTTGAAAAAGATCCCGCCGATGCCTGTGACTCGTTTCATTTGGGTCCCCGAGGTGAATGAAAGCAAGAAAAGGGGTGGGGCCCCTGTTTAACGAATGTGTATTGAGGGGCAACCCGCCAAAAACTATAGCACCACTGGACCACGTCTTCAACTGTTAAGCCGTCAGTCATGCGCCGACCCTGGAAGTATGCAGACCGAAACACCAAGGCCCCTGGGGAAGGGACCGAAATGGCCTGACAGCACCTGGCGACTTACTGAATCGGCCCCTTGAGAAATTCAGGCAACCCCAACGGCATGACAGCAATGCCCTCCTCAATCAAGGAAGCGGTTTCGTCGCGGGAGGCCTTGCCGCGAATACCTCTTTCTTCGGCCTCGCCGTAGTGAATTCTTCGTGCTTCCTCTGCAAACTGATCGCCCACATCATCGGTATTGGCCACAACGAGCCGAGCCACTTCCATCCATGTCGCGTGCAATGACTGGGCTGTAACAGAGGGGCGCGCAACTTCTTGAGAAGGCTGAATAAGTTCACGCTCGTTACCAAAATTCAATCTGGGCGCGCTGAGCATTTTGACGATGGTGGCATTACCGCAGACCGGACACTCAACAAGACCACGTCCGTGTTGGTCCTGAAAATCGGTTTCAGATGCAAACCATCCTTCGAACACATGCTTGTGAGCACACTGAAGGTCCAGTACTTTCATAGTTTTGCTGCCCGGCCATCTCCGCTGAGCTCCAAGCCCATGCGACCCCGAAGGGTCACATCACAAAAGTGATTGGACTCAATGAGGTAGACAACGCTTGGGCAGACCTGCCAATAAAAGGGTTCCATCAAGGACATCAACACAGCAAAGAATGAACAGATAAGTCAACGATAGAACATGAAGTATCGCCGAGCGCAAACACGGCGGACAAAGTCAACGGTGCGAGTCCTGGACTCTACAGCGGTCATGCTCATCCAGCCGATACCTCCATGTGTTGGGGGTTCTGCTGTGGCGATGGCTGGTATGGAATTCTGGATCAGCTGTGCGCCGAAATAGCAAGCCAAGTGCGGCAACAAAAAATGCCGCCCGTTGCGCTTTGCCAGGTGAAGGAGAAATTCGGCACCCTTCGTTTTCACATCGCTGGAGGACGCAGCCTTGTAGGCAACGCCAAAACGCATCGACTTATCGCTGCCGCATGCCAACAAGCCCTGACTACGTGCGAGCAGTGCGGCGCCCCGGGCGAAATGGTGGGCGCCGGTGTGAAGACTGTGCTTTGTCCCACGTGCGCAAAACAGCGTTTCGAAATAAACGTCAATAGGCCACTTTGTTAACGCTTGTACGACGCCCGCCCCTATACGGAGATCGATGCATCATTGCCACGCCACTACGGGCGGGGGATCCTAAAACCCTCAACAGACGCAGACAATCGCGGGACGACGCCTTTCAGGCAGAACTCGAGACGAAGTGGACACCCCACAGTTGGAAAACGCCCTTTCAAATTGGTCATCCTTCGGTCCGAGGTCTTTCCGCGGGGCCAAGCAAAGGGTACATTTGAGAAGAACCTCAGGCCTATGAAATTCCTATTGCTTTTCTTGATTGCGGCCCTTTTCGCGGGTACGGCGATTTCTTCGGGCGAAGCGAAGGATGTAAGTTCTCCAAAAGAATTTTGGTGGTACTGGGATCGACCCGCCGAGCAACTCCCGGCACCCGCGCCAGGTGTGGGTGCTGCGGTTTTGGTGACCCACGTCATCTTCTCAGGGCCCGGTTACACCGTCCAGCCACGTCGAAGCCCATTGCGATTGCCCTATGGCGTGGCGACGATGCCGGTGATTCATGTTGAAGTCGATCCGGCGCCCCTTTGCCGCCAACGCGGCACAGAGCGATGCTTTGCGTGCGGCGGTACTCGACGCAGTGCGGCGCGGCTCTTCCACTTGGGTTCAACTCGATTTTGAAGCGCGACGGTCGCAACGCGAGTTTTGGCGCACGGCAGTACACAGCATAAAGGCCGCCTTGCCTTCGGGTGTGCGGCTTTCTGTCACTGCGCTGGCCAGCTGGTGTTATGGGGATCGTTGGATAGGTGATGCACCCGTTGACGAAATTGTGCCAATGTATTTCCGCCTTAAACAGGCGAGGCACGACTACATAGTGCGCAGCGCCGCAGGCGTTAGCGAACCGCTATGTGCCTCCGCCTACGGTGTGGCTGACGACGAGCCCGCTTGGTCAGTCGCGCTGCCGGGGCGTCGCTATGTATTTCTGGGTCAACGTGGTCGGCCGATCGCCGATCCTCAACAGAGTTCTTTGCCATGATACGTGTGTGTGCTCGGCTTCTCGCGGGACTTTTTGTCGTTGGAGTGGCCCTCATTTCCCCGCCCACCTTTGCCTCGGGTGGTGGCGAAGCCTCTCCGCCAGAATTCAATTCGCCTTGGGGGCCTGTTCGACCGATAACCGACCTGGCAACAGGCAGCCTTGGGGTGGTCGAATCCTCGTGGTGGCGCAAGCCCTTGCTTTTGACTTGGTATCGGTTCAATGGACAACCACTTCCCGCCAAGGCACTGGTTGCCTTCGAGTACGGAGCGCAATCCGGCGCCGTCAACGATGGGAACATGCTCTTGTGGCTTACCGAGGCAAAAGCAGTTGGCAGTGTTCAGTACCCGAGAACGTTGCTGCGGATACCCCGTCGGTCACCGGAAATCGATGGGACCGATTCGAGAATTGCCCAAATGCTGCGTGGGAGCAGGCCCGGCGGACTCTTGCCGATCGGCTGAAAGCCTGGGGTACTGACAGCCCGGCATTACACGACTGGCTCCAGGCGCAGCACCGCGTATTTGCGCGTTGTCCTCAGGGGCCGACTTACTTCCGCAAGGATTTGGCACTTAGCGAGCGGGTCAATCTGTTGTATGCCAAACAGTTTGTACTGCCGGACATGGCGCTGCCAGACCCCCCGGCGGATGCACCGGCGCTCCTGGTGAAAGACCGCGCTTATCAACGTGCCGCAGCGCTGCTGTACGAAGGAAATTACCAAGCTGCAGAAGACGCCTTTAAGAACATTGCCCAGGATGGAGCATCGCCATGGCAAGAGTGGGGGATGTACCTGGCTTTCAGGGCGCGTTTGCGCAGCATCCAAATGACGGCACCAGCCGACAATTTTTGATCCGTGTCAGGCTCCGGGTGCATCCAGCGGCGTGCCGATGCTCGCACGCTGAAAGCAACCGAAAGCAAGCGGCTGCGCGACGATGCTGGCGCGTGCGATCGCATGCAGCCCAAAATGCCAAAGCCATCCGGGGCAGGGCGTCTCGCTGACCTTGACGCGCTGATCGGTGCACGACTGGATCCGGCAAAGCGGTTTCGCGGAACTGGCCTCGGTATGGCGGAACCCCGTCGTCGACGCCGCCGAAACCCGGCGCGCCGCAACCGATTATTTGCTCTTGCACCGGCAATTTCTTCCCAGCGAGCCAATGGGCGAGTGGCTGGCTGGGTTGATCAATGGTTACGACCCCACCAATGCCCCCTGTCGCATGGGCGCTGGTGAGCCTGTGCCACGGTCGCTTTCTCCAGACGCTGCTGAAAGCGAATGCCGACGCTTGCAATGGAGCCAGGAATCACTGCGGCGCTTTGAGCAGGGGCCGACGCAGTATGCATGGCTCTTCAGCGCTGCGGCACTGGCACATCGAAACGACCTACACGTCGGCAAGCTGTTGGTTGCCATGGGCAAGACCCCTGAGGATCATCCCGGTGCGGCGACATTCATGTTGCAGCGTCTGCGCCTGGGGGGGCGCGAAGACGGTTTGCGCCTAGCTGCTGCGCTGATGGAAAGGCCGGACATAGGCCGCGACTATTCCGCGCGCAACCGGGTGCGTGAATACCGCTTGTGGCACGCAACCAGCCTGACGGAACTCTGCAGGGATGCGCAACGCGAGCACGGCAGGGCCTTTGATCGTGATACTTTGATGGCGTCGGCAGCACCGGACCCCGGGGTCGAACCGACTTGGGGTTGGGATTACGACACCAATTGGATTCTCAATTACGAGTTGCCGCACCCGGCCTTGATTGAATTCGCACAACAAGCCGAATGCCCATCGTCACTGCGCACCGTTGCAGCTTCCATCGCCTGGTCACGCGCAATTTTGCGTAAGGATGTCGCTGGCTCGCGTCAGGCGGCTGGGGTATGGTCCCAAGGCATGGACCCTCAGATTCAGCGGGTTCTGGCCATGACCGATGACAAAGCGTTTCTTCTGGAAGCTGGACTTATGGCTCAAGGGGCGCGAATAGGCGGCACGTGTCGTATTGCCGTGCCACGGGGCGGAGGATACACGCCCGATTACGAGGAAGTGGTCGGTGATCTGCCGTTGAGCCTGGGGCATTTTGCGAAAAATGTGCTGACTCCGGAGCATTACGCGAAGTGGCAACACGAGCGGCAAGTGTTGGACGCGCTGCCAGATCTCGATTCAATTTGGATGCAAAATGTGCTCGCGTTTGCAGAGGCGTTTCCCACGGATGCTCGGGTTCCTGGCCTATTGCGGGACGCCGTCTATCGCACGCGCATGAACTGGTGCGCAGAAAGTTCTGCCGGCAAACTCTCAAAAGCGGCTTTCGATCTTCTCAAGGGGAGGTACCCCAAATCCAAAGAGGCGCTCACAACCAAGTACTGGTTTAAACCTAGAACCTGACCTTGCCCATTTGGACCATAGCTCGGAACACCAGGGCGGATATCCGGCGCACAATGCGTCGGGCTGACCAGCCACCCTGCCTAGTCAGCGACTGGCCCCTTGCGGTCTCACACACTTTCAGAGTCATTGGCGGCAATGGGGCGCAGCCGTTCAAAGTGCCCCACCAAATCGACCCGTTTTCTCCAAAGCGTCATAGCCGGTCCCGGTCCAATTTCGGCATTTGCAAATCGCCAAAACTCCGAACCAGTCGTTCGCGGGCGCCACTCAGTTTGCCAAGCAGTGCGGTCGGCAGTGCAGCGTAAGCCGACCGCCGCGAATGCCTGTTCCTGGAAGTCCAAATTCATAATTTCGGAGACCGGTCAACCGACGTTCATGGACTTGGGCATCGTGCCCATTGCGGTCTGTCGCGGGAGTGCCAAGCCGTCGTACAAGCTGACACGGAAACGGTTAGGCTGACGCCGTAGGGGACAGGGCAATTGCATCTAAGTCTCCCCCATTCTGAGCACCGTCTCCAGATACTGCGTGTCCCAGCCCGCACGTCGACGTTTGCCTTGAATGCCCAGCTTCTTGCCGGTCTCCTGTTTGAGCTGGTCAGCGCCATGCCCCGCACACACGCCACCTAAAGGGTCGCTCTTTGGCTAGTTTGCCGCGTAAAAGCCGCGAACCAGAGGCAATTGTCGGGCTGCCCTTAAGTTGGGAAAGTCTGGCCTCGTTCGCATGGCACCACAACCCCCAAACAGCACTCCTACAATGGATCTGGCCACGCACAAGAACCACCAAGTAGCTCCTGGAAGCCACCGATGAATGAGACGTCCACCCCTGCCGCGCTGGCTCCTTTTTTGAGCGAAAAGTTTCGCTTTTGGTCATTCGTCTCAATGGCGCTTCTGGTGTTTGTTCACGGTTACACCATCCCGCCTACCTACCTGCAGCCTTGGACAACCCCCGAACTGCCGCTGGGTCTGACAAGCTTTACGGAATACCTGTTGGCCAATGGTCTGCTGCGCTTTCGCATTCCGATGCTGTTTGCCATATCGGGTTTCCTCTTTGCATTGCATGATGCGCAATCGCACCGGCAACGGATGAAGAAGCGCGTTCGTAGCCTGCTGTTGCCCTACATTTTGTGGAGCGGCATTCATCTTGTGATCCTTTACCTGATGGAGACGGACCCCACGCTGCGAAGTTGGGTTTCCGCGCACGGCATCGCTGCAATTTCCGAGCAGCAACAGCTGGTTCACGATTACCAATGGAATGACGTGCTGATTCGCTGGCTGCTTGCGCCAGTGCCCTACCAGCTGTGGTTCATTCGCGTGCTGTTCCTCTATAACCTGGCTTATCCCCTGTTGGCCGGCTGGGTCACTGGTCGTACCTCTTGCAAAGTGTTCTTTGCTGTGACGGTACTGCTGTGGCTGGCCAGCGTGAACATATTTTTCTTTGAGGGAGAAGGCCTGCTGTTCTTCGGACTGGGTATCTGGATGCAAAAGTCAGCATTCAATCTCGCCACGCCAGGTCGCTGGCTGCGCCCAGTACCCTGGGCTGTTTTGTGGTTGGCCAGCGCTACAGCAAAGACTTGGCTCGCGTTTGAAGGGCAGGCAATGCTTGGAGACGCGGTGTTTCCAGTGATGGCAAACCTGCACAAGCTGTGCATTTTCGCTGGGCTGGTGACTGCCTGGTACGGTTCGGATGGCCTGGTGCGCTTCTTGATGGCACGGCGCTGGTTTGTCTGGTCCAGTGCGTTCTCATTCATGATCTATGCGTTGCATGCGCCGCTGGTCGCGCTGCTGATCGATCCGTGTCTGCGTCTGTTCGGCAATCTGTCCGATCCGCATCTGGCCACCTTCCTTTTTTTGCCCCTCTGCCTGATCGCCGTGTCGATCATGCTGGGTGCTCTGTTAAGACGAACGGCTCCGGCGGCCTATGCGATGCTGACTGGCGGTCGGGGATTGTCCGTCGGACGATGAACGGTTGCTGCGATTGCAACCGTTCCCAATAGGAGTTGGTCGAACACCAGACTCTTGAGTTCGACCTTTGACAGCTTGCCAGGCCTCGAGGAGAACGACTGGTATGGAACAGCCAGATCGGAAATCGCTGCACCCGCTTTGAGCCTTTGTGTAGAGATGTACTTTAAGCCGCATACCTGCTTACAAAAGTGCCGCGTGTGTGGCTGCAATGCGTCCGTTCCTGAACGCGGTGGGAGCGTCGCCCGATGTGTTGCCCCTGTACCCGCATCAGGTCAAAAGCGCTCAAGTGCAGCACTCCGAAATTGCCGCTCAATGAGAGTTGGTTCGGTCAGGCGGCCAACAAATGCCGCGAAGCGGCAACTTTAGGTTGACCGTTTGTACCGAGCAACAGGTCAGCCCGCGCCGCGCGCAGCATCGCGCTTAAGGACAATTGACAGCATGACGGTGGCGATCGGAAAGAGCACGACATATCCGATGATGCCAATGTTCCTGATGTTCATGCTGGCCACTGGAACACCGGCCAGGCCGATGAATGCGAGTGCCGCACTAGCCAAGAGAAGATTGCGCGCAACACCCGCGAGACCTGCGCCGTGAACTGCGCCTGCTGCAGACAGTGCGGCAAGTGGAAAGAAGATGTCCCACGCCAGGATGTCCATGGCATAGACGACTGACGGCCACTGAAAGTCGAAGACCAACCTAGACCAAGTGCCCTCGGTGAAGATGAGCTCGCGGCTGAGGGTAAGTACCGCGAAGTGAACGCAACAGGTGACGATGGCACACATGCTCATGAATGTGACGCTGAGCAGACTGAGCGACTTGCGGTCGGCTAGTGCCCAGGAGTGAAGTCCGACTGTGAACACGACCATCGCTGGTGCAATGAGAAGAATCAGAACTTCCATCACAGTGAACCATGGATTCCGGATCGGCAGGTCGGGCGACGGGAGTGTTAGCAGTCCGATGCTTAGGACGATTGCGTAGAGGATGCTCAGGATCGCCACAGCAATTCCCGAAATAATGCCCATACGGATATTCAATGGCGCAGTGGGGTTTTGCATGAAAGTAACCGTGTCGGGCCGAAGTATTGTTCACGCCGTGCGTGTGATCCAGACGAGCAGCGGCACAAATACGAGTGCCACTACGCCGAAAAGAAGATAGTTTCCCGTGCGAGGATCAAAGTCTGGCCAGATCTTTCCCCACGACTTGCGAAGTACCAGTCTGGCCATCGCAATGTCGAACGAAGCCATGAAGACTGCCAACCAAGCCCCGAGAGCCAGGTGTGCGATTGCTGACTGAAGCCTGATATCCGGAACCAGAATCCAACAGATGGCGGCGGCCAGAGCCGTTCCTGTGACGATGCTGAGTTTGGTGGCGAGCTCCTTGCCAATGCGCGGCACGACCAGCACCGTTCTTGCTATTCCATGGAGTGTCTCGGCGCACGCCAGAATCACACAGAGGCCACCTACGCGCAAAATAAGGTCCAGGTTCATGGTTGCTCCGTTTTGCGGCCTAACTTCTAAGTGCCAGAGCGCTGCACGGATTCATCGCGCAGTGTCCCTTGGAGCGCAGTGTCCGACGTCACTTCGCGCGCATCCTGTTGTTCTTGGCGTTGTGCTCCAGCTCACATAGCCCTAGCTCCTCCATGAGCGGAGGGACATAGACTCCAAAGCGTCCGCGCAGGCCCTTTCTTAAGCCGTACCAACCACCAACCGGGTTCGCTTCAGAACGTCCCCAAGCCTCTACTGTTCCTTCCTTTGCCGGTTTCTGCTCATCGGCTCCGCCAAGTTCCACCCATTCGTTTGCCTTTTTGAGCATGGCGTGCAAGTCGCCAATGCACTTCGCATCGTAGTGCAGCACCGTACTGCCCACTGTGCAGACGAGGACCATCTTGCCATCCTTCTCGTCCGTATGCATCGTGAACTCAGACGTGCCCGGCGGCGTCTTCAGCTTCCACGGATTGTCTTTCAAGCGATTTGGCAGCGTGGCCATGCCATTCCTTTCAGTCAATAGGTGAACCGTTCGTCTGCGACGCCACAATATAGTCGAGTCAATTATTTGCAATTACGCCGATTATTTTTCAATGGATGAAGTCCTGCAAGCCGCATGCCATAGGACACCTTTGAAAAAGCGCTGAAATTCAGGCGCAAATAAAAACGCATAAAACCCGACACCGGTGCTTTTCATTGCCATCGATTGCGTGACGAATGGGGTAGTTCGGACACTAAATTGCACCACTTTGTATGCCCGCAACGGGCGCAATCAGACTGGTGTCACGAATGACCGTGTCGCGGCAAAACAGAAATCCACTTTTACGCGCAAAAGGGGTCCCCATCCAATCGGTACAGCCCTGTGGAAAAGTAGGCTCAAAACCATGGCGACCCTCGTGCGCGCTTGCATCGACGAACCCGCCCAAAAAATTGGACAGATCCATTGGATAGTCGACTTGGCGCATTGAATCTCAATGGTCTCGGGCCTGGTAACGCATCGCTATGTCTCGCTTGCCAAACTCCTTCCATCGAAGGCTTGAGCCCGAACGCCCAACTTACAGGACAAGCCCTATGAAAATCATCGACACCAAAACGACCTGAGAAGCCCTGCCCTACGACGAGCAACTGCAGTGCGAGGTGCCGCCTAAGTCAAAGTACTCGTCCCGCTTCTTGGTGTAATACAGCGCGGCGATCTCTGGCGACTGTTCACTGTAGGGGTCTGCCAGCACGTCGTGCAGGCGCCGCACCAGCGTGAAGTCCCCCGCGTCCGTGGCGCTGCGATAGGCCTGCACCAGCATCCACTCCCTTGCGATGTACTTGGGGTTGACCTGCTTCATGGCCGCTGACACCTCCAAGGGATCACGCCCGTCTTGCGCCAAGGCCGTGTGCCACTTCTGCAGCCACGAGGTCCAGCGGGCCTCCATCACCGTTGGTTCCTGGCCATACGCCCCACGGCTTGCGTAGAAGCTGGGACGCAAGTCCGCCACCTGCTTGGGTAGGCTGGAAAGCTCGCGCCAGAAGATCGTGTAGTCCACCGGGGTTTGTGCCATGAGGGTGTGCAACTCGGCAAATAGTTCTGCACGAAATTCGATCATGCCCATTTTTGTGCCCACATGGCATGCAGGGTGTCCGCCATGCTGTCCGGCAGCGCCTGCACCACCGCGTCCATTGTCTTAATGGCGCGGGTATCCTGTCCCAGCAAGGGGACCATGGCGGTGCAGAACATCCTGAAATTGACTACTGCGGCCATGGGCTGGTTCATAAACGCGAAATGTTCCCCGCCACCAATCCACATTTGAAACGCGGGGTCATAGGCTTCCATGAAACCAAAGGGGCCGTAGTCCAGCGTCCGCCCCCCCAGTGCACAGTTGTCGCTGTTGAAGTTGCCTTGGCAGTACCCCACCCGAATCCAATGGGCCACCAAATTCGACAACCGCACACCAAACTCACGCGCCATGGCGACGACTTTGTCCGCTAGCGTCACCTCAGGGCCGTGCAGGACGGCGGCCAAGTCCGGATATTCGCGGTCGAGTGCATGCAAAAAAATCGCCTCCAGCTCAGCCAGCGCACGCGGGTGCACGTTGTGCTTCGCCCGCCGACCGAACAATTCGACTTGACCGACCCGTAAGAAGGAAGGGGCCGCACGGGTAGTGATGGCCGCCGGCTCGTCCACCATGCGGTCGGGCTCCTGGGTTTTGGCACCGGGTGAATACCACGGACGTGTGACCGTTTCACTGCCCGAGACAAATAGGCACAGGGCCCGCGTGCTTGGCACTCGCAGGGCCGCCATGGCTTCCGAGGCCAAAAACTCACGGATGCTGGAGCGCAGCACGGCACGGCCGTCGCCACCGCGGCAATACGGGGTGGTGCCACCGCCTTTGAGCTGGAATTCCCAATGCTGCCCGTCGTCGAGAAGTACCTCCAGCACCGAAATGGCGCGCCCGTCGCCGTAGCCATTGCCGGTTCTGAAAGGGCAGTTGTTCACCATTTCCTGCCCGTAAATGCTGAGTGCGTAGCCGGTCGCCCAGCCGCTGGCACGCACGGTTGGGGACACCCCGGCGGCGTTGGCTGCCTCCAGGCCTGACTCCAGATCACCCGTGAAGAACTGCATAAAAGCCGGGTCACTGGCGACCGCGTCTGCCAACCCCAATGCCTGGAAGAAGTCTCGGCTATGAATGACGTAGCGGGGCGCCGGCAGCGAGGTCGGGCGCACCTCAACGTAATGACCGGACTTGACCTGGCGTGCGGTCTTGTTGGGCGCATGGCGGGCCTGCTCCGGGTCCGCAGCGAGATTTCGCAGCAAGCCCGGGTGCGTCCGTTGCATCAGGGCGGTGAAGGAGAGCGGGGGGGTGCTATTCATACAACTGATTGCGGATTCTCCGAAAGTTGGAATTGTCTGCTAAGCCCAATGAACGGCTTTAATGAAATGGAGGCCCTCTTTCAAAATGGCGTGAGAGCGACAAGATAGGAGCGACTTATTACCCTACACAAAGGCTATGGGTTCTGTTGCATTAAACGTAAACGACAATCCGGTCCGTGCTCGATTTCCGCCAAAGCCTCATCAACAGCACGCTGCGCAAGGTACTAAAACGGCTGCACTACCCGCTGGAAGTGATGCTCAACTGCGTGCACTGGTATGTCGCCTACCCGTTGAGCCTTCGTCTCATCGAGGAGATGATGTAGGCGCGCGGTGTTTTCGTGGATCACGTGACGGTTCATCGCTGGGCGATCAAAGTGTTGCCGGTTCTGGCCGCCGTGTTTCGCAAGCGCAAGCGACCAGTTGGCCGGAGCTGGAGAATGGAAGTGACCTACATCAATGTATCCGGCCATTGGAAGCACCTCTACCGCGCCGTTGATCGCGACGGCGATACGGTGGACTTTCTTCTCATCCCCAACCGGGACAAGGCTACGGCACGACGATTTTTAGAGGCCGCCATCGACCTGCGCGACCTGCCTGAGAATATCACCATCGACAAGAGTGGCACCAACACGGCCGCCATTGAAAGTGTCGAGGCTGACGTCTGTATTGACATCCCGATGCGCCAGAGCAAATACCACAACAACATCGTCGAGCAGGATCACCGGGCCGTCAAAAGGATCACCCGACCGATGCTGGGATTCAAGTTACTTTGGAGCGCTCGGATTGTCATCGCAGGTATCGAAACCATGCACATGATCAAGCAGGGGCAGATAGACTGTCCCGACGGACTAACCATGTCCGCAGCCAACCAACTCTACCGCGTTGCCGCTTGATAATCGCAACAATCAAACAACTCTTTTCGGCCAGACCCCACAAATGCAACACCCCTAGGAGTGCCTACATGTTCGTCGTCAAATGGATACTGATTACCCTGGTTGTTTTGATATTGATGTCCGCGGGCGTGGGCCAGATGGGTTTTTTGGCGGGGAAAGACCCTACTGATCTGGGAGTGAAAAACGGTCGGCTGAAGCCACCGGCGCTGACGCCGAACAGTGTGAGCAGTCAAGCCCTTCTCTACCCCGGACATTTACAAATGACCTTTGCCCAGATCGCTCCGTTGGAGATACGCGGAGACGGTCCGGCGACCATTGCCCAGATCAAGGCTATAACGCAGGCCCAGGTCGGTGTCAGCGTAGTGAAGAGTACGCAGGACTATCTGTATCTGCACTACACCAGCCGGTGGATGAGATACGTGGACGATGTTGAGTTTTGGTTCGATCCCGTCAACATGGTCATTCAGGTGCGTTCGGCCTCGCGCCTTGGCAAAGGCGACCTGGGTGTGAACCGCGCGCGCATAGAGTCTTTGCGGGCTACGTTGAATGGGAAATCTGGGGCCTGAGCGGGCTGCGAGGAATGCGAATCGGCAGCCACGGATCGGGTGGCGTACTCCGATGCTGAGAGGTTTGCCAGGGTTGCGCAAATGGGCTTGTGGAGGGACGCAAATCCAGTACCACCTTGGGAGTATCGAGAGGCAAAACGCAGTGAACAAGAAGAGCGCTGAATTACCAACGACCATTGATGGCGCCGCGCGCCTCATGTTGGGGCTGGTGCCTGAAGATGAACAAACTCGAATTTCACACATGCGCGAGAACGACCTGACCGAACCTCACGGGACTTGGTCAATGGGTCAGAAATTACCTGGGGCTGTGGGGTGTAAATTCAGATTTCTTGGCCGTAACCGGTGAGCCTAACGCCGACGATGCTTCTGCGGTGATCGTCGGGACCTTTGGAGTGCTCTGCGCAGTCAGTTGCTGAAGTGCACTGATCGGGAAAGTACTTGGCTTTTGATCTACCGCAAAGTAACCGAGATCTACAACCGCCGCTTCGCGTTGCTGCCATTCAAATTTTCTGACAGCGGACATTCACCTTGGCTAATTCAGTGCCCTTAATGCCAGCGCTCATCTGACGCCGATTGGATCGAGCAAATCGTAAAGCCCAAACCCCACCACAGACAATTTTTCTATCTCAACAAAGGCATTGGCCTCCGTGATGCAAATAGTTGCACTATCCGGCTATTCGGAAAAGAGGATGAAAACGTCGTTGCGCGAGTCAACTTGTTGAACCGCCGTTTGCGGACCCGCACGCTGGAGGGCTTGGGGTCCAGGGTCTAAACCTTTGCTTACCCGATTTGGCAGCGCATACGGCTAGAGATACACGTTTCTACTTCGATGATTTGACCGATTCGAACGAGGTTCCCATCAAGGTCGATGACGGCGAACTCGCGAAACCCCACGGTTTGTCCTCAAGAGCAACCATGCGCGGGATGCCTGTGCTGGGCAGATGGCTGGTTAAGCATGAGCGATAAAAAGCTCTCGACGTCCAGGACTCGTATATAGCACCCTGCTGATGACTCCGCAGGCACAAGCTCACGGTGGGTGAAGAAATGCAGCTCGACAGCTCCTCGTCTCGGAATGGCATATCCGCTGTCCAACCCGTGGGGGCCACCCTCGAAACCGAGGCGCTTGTAGAACGAGACAGTGTCGTTCACCGAACGGCTCGGCAGTATGGGGATCGCGAGATCGTAGGGTTGAATGGGCATGGGTATTGGTTATTGGTTATTGCGTTGCCTGGCGTCGACAGTGAGTGGACCACATCGGAGCGCTCAGAAAAGCATGGCAGGAGCCTGGGGAGACTTCTCTGGGTGCAGGCCATGTCATCCAAACCGCCAAGACAATGTCTAGCGGTTTGGTGGTCGGTTTGATGGATCGGACCTGTGCATCCAAATCGATAGGGGCACCGTCGGCGCGAAGTCTAGGTTGGTTTTCCTCCAGTTCACTGCAAACGTTTCAATTTCGTATGGCTTCGGCTCCGCGTTCCCGCCATACGAATAAGACGATAGTTGCAGCAATGCCTTGAAACAGTGCAATAGTGGCGACAGACCCGCTCCAACCCCATCCCTCGAAGGCTAACCCAGCCAGCCAACTGCCCGCGGCTCCACCGCAGTAATAACTCAGGTAGTAAATACCGGTCGCCAGCGAACGACCTTCACTCACGGTTCGTGCAATCGAACCAATGGTCGCTGATTGGCAAAGGAATACACCGTTGAGCACACCGAGTCCCACAACAACGAAAAATATCGACGGCAGGAGTGTCATCAGCAGGCCTGTCGCAGAAATTGCCAAGGCGCCCGGAAGGGACTTCATAAACCCCAGACGGTCAATATGGCGCCCGCTAACGGCGTCACAATCACGCCGACAAGATAGACCGTGAAGACATTCGCCAAGCCTGCCGCAGACAGATTGAAGGGCGCCAATGCAAGTGCAAATTGACATATGTGAAAGTCCCGACCAGCGAAAACAGCACGCAAAACCCGACCGCACAAGCCGCCATCAGCCGCCTATTGCGGAGATGTGACAACAGCGTCTGCATGCCTCCAGTGACGTTTCTGTTCGGAACAAATTGACGCGACGGTGGTAGCAACCACAACACGAGCAAGGCACCAAGCAAATTCAAGACGGCTAAAGCAACAAAGGCGCCGCGCCAGCCTAGCAAGTGACCCGCATGTCCCGTCAGGAATCGACCGCAGAAGCCACCCATCACTGTGCCCCCGACATAGGTGGCCGTCATTTGAACGACACCACCAGAACGAAATTCCTCCGAGAGATAAGCAATCAGGACCACCGCGATGCCGGGAATGGTCAAGCCTTGAAGAAAGCGAAGAACAATCAAAGAGTCGAGGCTGTGGAAATTGGAATGAGCGCCGTCGGCACCGTAAGTGCAAACATGGACGTGCACAGGACGACTTTGCGGCCAACTGCATCGGACAGCATCCCAATGAACGGTGAAACCAGTCCAATTGCCAAGCCCGTAGCTCCCACCGTCATTCCGGCCTCCAACGCGGTGGTGTGGAAGTCGTCCATCACCATCGGCAGTACCGCCTGAACGGAATAGACGTTCAAGAATGCAAAAAGCCAATAATCCAGACAATCGGGCGCGAAGCCTCGACACCATTGCCCAAGAAAAAAAGGCGCACAGTTCTGGCGTCCATATGGCCAATTCTAGGTGCGACCAGGCACTGTCTTGCTAACTTGGATGCATGCATCCGAGGTTTTGAAGTCAAACGCAAACTTCGTTCCTCATTTGGGGAGATTTTCATCGGGTTGCCTTGAAGTTGAATTGAACGCAATTTCCGCGTGGAGCAAAAGCACATCCTTCGAAGACTGCCTCAGCCAATTTGGCCCTGGACGCCCCCTTACTTCGAAGCCTCTTGGCAATTTAACTATGGGACTGCATAGTCGGGCGGGCGCTCTGCAAACAGCCGAAGCCTGGAAATCAGCCAGAGAATATTAAGGAAAGAAGAAGCGCTCAGACATCCCGAGTTGCCGGTACTGCGCATTCCAGTGAATGCAGCCAGACGTTCTGGTCCAAACCCGACCAGTCATTCCAGTTGAAACAGTACCACCTGTTTCAATGCAAAGTAGGCCACGGTTAGGTCGGGGATCGAGGCGCTTCGATAGACCCATTCCGATTGGAAAGAACTTCAGCATGGATGAAAACGTAGACCCGCATTGGGTCGACTGCGGCGGCCCGTCGCAGGCGTTCCCAGACCGGTGATTACGACTTTAGAAAGAGCGTCTCACAAATCCAACACCCCGCAAACCCGCATGGATGCTAGGGTGCTGTTTACGACTTTAATTGCCTGTTTACGACTTTAATTACCCAGAATAAATATGATCGTAGTAATTAAGACGGTAAATTTCTTCAGAAGAGCAGAAGTATTTTGTAAAACAGTAAAAACTCCGAATCTCGCCGCTTTGCAAAGATCGATTAAAAACAAAAACAGTAATTTCCCAAATTGAAAGTCTCAGGGTGGCAATCCGTAGCGTTTTTCTGCCCTCCATGACCCGCAGCTTGGAGCCATGATGGCCATTGTTGCCGCCGACGTCAATTTGACCCAGGCGGCCGAATTTTAGTGACCCAGGGCGATATCTTTGGAATTGTTGCTGGGTGCGCGATGACGGCATACCTAGGTGGGTCAATCATACGGCGGCACGTGGGTCAATGTGACGGCGGCGCCAACATTCGTGGCAGGCAATCTGCACGCGCGATGGGAAGTCGATCAAGGCCATCGAGCTATGCGCACCGATCAGATCAAAACCTGGCTTCATCTCAATTCAGATTGGCAAGATCGATGGCTTGCGCTGGACTCCGATGTCCGAGGTCCTGGCCTTCGGGATTGGCCAAAGGAGCTGAAAGATTTTGCGGTGTTTTGCTTCAGTCATGTAGGGCTGACGGAGTTCGAGGCAGAAGCGATTCGCGCGCAATATCTGGGACGGATCGTGTCATAGAGACTGGAACACACGGCTGTCTGCCGCAGTGTTTTACAGAAGTTGGAGTATCGGCGACTGGTCTGTTTGTCCGTGAGCTATTTCACTGACCGACGCCGATGGAATTCGTCACTCTTGTGGTTAGCCCAAAACAGTGAGCGGTGACAAAAGGCAGTTCACTTTTTTGCTGACCTGGGAGTCGACAGCTTGTGGGCACCCGACGCGTTGGCGACGAGGTGGCCTGTCTCCAGCAGCTTCGCAATCGCTGCTCCAACGGAACCTCGGGGGATCCCGGCTTCAATGATGACCGCATGACGGTCGATCTTCACGAACGCATTCGCTTTCATGACTTCGATCAGGTGCGCAAACAACTTGGCGGTGTTCCCGGTCAATGGTTTTGGTGCGTTGCCACCGGGTGATTTCTTCGTTTGCGAAGCCCGCGGTCCCTTGACCACAGCGTCGCTTGCCTGAATGTCCTTGACAAGTTTCAGATCCGTAGCGCCTGCAGACGGGGGAGCCACTAAGGTGGACATCGTGGGGTTTGGCAATGCAGCAGCGCCGGTTAACCCTGAAGCCATTTCATAGATTTTTTTGAATTCGACCTCGATTTGCGCCACGGCCTGCGACATCCGGGCAACGGCCTTCCATTCTTCGAACAGGCCGTCATTTCGCATCTCAAACGGGTTGGCAGTCATTGCCGTCCTAACCTGGTTTGCGTAGGCCTGAACTGCGTCCTTTAGTGCAAGGTCGGCCTGGTAGATGGTGGCGCCTGCCAATTGAAGGGCGGCGAGAGTTTGGGAGGGAAGTGGCATTGAAAGCAATCCTAATATTTACAGCTGTCCCCAGATCGAGTATCCGGTCCAACGGCAATCGGTGAGGCAAGCGCGATCCGCTACATCCCGATTCCCGCGGCCAACGAGGCAGAAATTTTACCAATACAACTGAAACCGTCGCTTGCAGATGCTTGTGCAGCAATAGATTGCGAACCGCTGCCCTACCCTTTTGCGCCAATGGCTGGGGTTGCCGGTGTGTGATGGGCCGGTGGTTACTACGTTCTGTTTACCGCCAATCGACACAACGTGACGTACAACACAAAGCCTCTTAGAGGCTCGGCCAGCAGCTCCCATGGGTCGTTAGGCAAAGACACCAGTTATGAGAAGTTTTGGCGCTCCATTGCCCAAGTGGTCTCGCAAATGCTGGCGATCCATGATTTTCAGTGGACGGACGCGTCAAAGAGCTTTGACCGTGTGCCGAGATGCCGCATGTGGACTTGGCAGCAGAAAAAGCTGCGCTCAG
Organism: Candidatus Aalborgicola danicus; assembly: GCA_016703945.1. Taxonomy (GTDB): domain Bacteria; phylum Pseudomonadota; class Gammaproteobacteria; order Burkholderiales; family Burkholderiaceae_C; genus Allorhodoferax; species Allorhodoferax danicus. The sequence continues at coordinate 18,835 of JADJBC010000029.1, read as the reverse complement.
GGAAGCGCGGGTTGTAGAGATCGGGTTTGGCCGCTATTGCAAAGCGACCAGCAATTGCCTGATACTGCGCACTCCCTGGGGGTCCGGCCAATGCGCGGCTAGCCACCTCTCGCTTCATTGACGGCCGGAAATCATTTGAAATCTTCGGCAACTACCTGGAAGTCTTCATGACGATTAGTAAATGGTGTGTATTGATTGCCTGCTTTCTGCCGGTTCTCACGGCGCTTTTGCCCAAGCTTCATTCTCTGAAGCTTTCGCGCAGGGATGGTAAGTACGACAACCTATCCCCACGCGAATGGGAATCCCGCTTGAGTGGCTGGCAGCAGCGAGCCATCGCCGCCCATTCCAATGGCTATGAAATACTGCCTTTGTTCGTTGGCAGCGTGGTGTTTGCACATATTGCCCAAGCCGACCAGTCCCGCATCGACATGCTGGCCATGACTTTCGTGGCACTGCGGGTGGCCTACGTTGCCGTCTATCTGATGAACCTTGGCGCATTGCGCACCTTGGTGTGGTCGGGTGGAATCGCGGCCTGTATTGCCTTGATGTTGCTGTGATGTATTTTGTATATGGCCTGATTGGGGCCGTGCTGCTGCTCGCAATTTTTGTCCAACTGCAGCCGCATGTTGCGACCCGATGGGCACTGGCTCTGGAACGCAAGCGAAACGGGCTGACGCTCAAGTCCCAGACGGCATCTGGTTTTACGATGCCCTACTTGGAGGGGGGTCACGGGGACGTATTGGTTTTGATTCACGGCTTTGCCGGGGACAAAGACAATTTCACACGGCTGGCAGGCCATCTGGTCCCTCATTTTCGGGTCATAGTGCCGGACTTGCCCGGTTTTGGCGACGCCACTCGGGACCCAGCGGCGAGCTACCGAATGGCAGATCAGGTGGAGCGCCTGCATGTATTTGTCCGGGCACTTGGCATAGAACGAATGGTGCTGGGCGGCAACTCTATGGGTGGATTCATTGCCAGCGAGTACGCTGCCCGCCATCCCCAGCAAGTCCGGGCCGTGTGGCTGCTGGACGCCGCCGGTACAGAAGCGGCGCACAACACGCCTATGCTTCAGGAGTACCTTGCCTCAGGCGAATTCCCGCTTTTGATTCGCGATCTTTCAGGGGCGGATCGGCTGATTCGGGCAACCATGTCGCGTCCACCCTATTTCCCGGGTTTCTTGAAGCGGGCGCTGGCGCAACGCGGTATCCAGGACTATGCGTTACACAGCGAAATTCTGAAAGATCTGGCTATCAACTCGCCAATGTTGGAGTCGCAATACAAGGATCTGCCAACCCCGGCTCTCATTGTTTGGGGGGCTGAAGACCGGTTACTCAACCCGGCTGCAGTGCAAACACAGCGAGCGGTGTTTCCGGCAAGCCAGTGCATTGTCATGGCCGGTATAGGGCACGTGCCCATGTTGGAGGCGCCTAAAAAAACAGCGCGTGATTTCCTGCAATTTGCAGCTGGCTTAAGCGCTTAATGCGGGCGCTTTTTTAAAGCCAAATTCAAGAAAACCATCGTCGATGGGGTCTTGGAGCAACATAGGCTGGTCATGCTCAAACGCATGAGTAACCTTCCATGGCCCGCTCTGCCCCTGGCGCGGCAGCTCGTCCATCGCCCGTTGCACATAACCTGCGCTCAGTGAGCCCATCACATTGCCATCGCTCCTTTCGGTGGCAGGCGCACGGGGCGTCGCACTGGTGCACCCCTGTCGATCCATGTGGTTGATCAGGCGACAGATGTAGCGCGATGCCATGTCAGACTTCAGCGTCCAGGAGGCGTTGGTGTACCCCAAAACAAACCCAAAATTCGGCAAATCCTGCATCAACACTGCCCGGTAGCTTAACAACTGCGATGCAACAATCGGTTCGCCATCCACGCGAATTTGCACGCCGCCAAATGTCTTTAACCGCAAGCCGGTGGCGGTAACCACAATATCTGCGTCCAAGTGCAAGCCGGACTTGAGCGCAATCCCGCTTGCGGTGAACGACTGGATCTCGTCTGTCACCACCGAGGCTTTGCCTGACTTGATTGCCTGTAACAAATCGCCATCCGGCACCATGCACAGGCGCTGGTCCCAGGGCCTGTAGGCTGGGGTGAAATGGCGCATATCAAAATCCTTGCCCATGTAGCGTTCTACAGGTCGCAGGAGAAACCGCTGCACGGCATGCGGCCAGCGTTTGGCACTTTTATAGAGTGCACGTTGCAAACGGATGTGGATGGAGCGCAGTGTGCCGAACAGCAAGTTGGGAGGAAGTAGTTTTTCCAGGAAGCCGATCCACTTTCCATAACCCGGAAGGCTGAAAATATAGGTCGGAGAGCGTTGCAGCATGGTGATGTGGGCAGCATCTGGCGCCATGGAAGGCACCAGCGTCACCGCGGTGGCACCGCTGCCGATCACTACAATTTTTTTGCCTCTGTAATCCAGGTTGTCAGGCCAGAACTGCGGGTGGATGCACTGCCCCTTGAACGCATCCTTGCCTGCAAATTGTGGCAAGTGTCCCTGGTCATAGTCGTAGTATCCGGTGCAACTGATCAAAAAGCTGCAGCTGTAAACCAGGTTCTCACCGGTGGCCTCATGCGCGGCTTCCACGTTCCAAAGCTGGTCCGTGCTGGACCAATGTGCCGGCGTTATCTTCAAACCGAAACGGATGTTTTTATCCACGCCGAACTCCCTGGCCGTGTCGATCAGGTAGTTGCGTACCAGCGCACCTTCAGCCAGTATGGTTTTAGACTCCCAAGGCCTGAACGCATACGCAAAGGTGAACATATCCGAGTCCGAACGAACACCGGGATACCGGAACAAATCCCAGGTACCCCCAATCGCCTGGCGTCGCTCAAGAATTGCATAGCGCTTGCCCGGTGATTCTCGTTGCAGGTGGCAGGCCATACCGATTCCGGACAGGCCTGCTCCGACAATCAACACATCAAAATGTTCGATCATTCTCATGGTACCTCAGCCGATTCAAATCGCATGAGGGCGCGTGGTTTGAGGGTTTCGGGTTCCCAGCATCTTTGGCTTGCGTAGTTGAGGTCTGGCGGATGCCCAAAGTCGTGGCCTTTGGGGACCCAGCCAGCTTCGGGTTGACGGCGCTGACACGCTAGCCCGAAAAGCAGCTAAGTCGACGTCTCCTTGAGTCATCCGATGAAGCGCTGATACACCTTGTGGTTTGGTGCCGGTTGTGCTGCCAGATCCCGGTTCGGCTCCATTGACACCCTGTCTTCTACCTGAGTAGAACAGCCCTGACAATTGAGTTGCCTGCGCACCACGCTGCGGCGACCTCATTGGCTGCTTTGGGGCAGGCCAATCGCACCTGTTCATGCCCATCTTGTGCAACGAGGCAATTGGCCTCGTTTCACAACAGGAGCACAGCCATGCGATCACCCAACGTCAACTCGTAGCAACGCTCAACTGAAGATGCCGACTGCAAGCTCTGCCCAGACCAATGCCAGAGCAATCAAGACGCCGAGGGTCCAAGCGATTCGACCAGTTGGCCTAGTGACGTGGTTGCGACTCAGGACAATGAGCGTTCCGGCTCCAAACAGAAGTATTGCGGCAGCCAAGAAGTCCCCGGGACCCCAGGACACTTCCGGCGTGAATTGCATGGCGATAGCTGGTATCCCGAGCAGTAGCGCCGTGGAAATCGCGACGCCGAGCAGTGGCTTCTGGATGTTTGGTGTGGACATGGCAACTTCGATCCCATCATTGATCAACTGACTTTCCACAGTATCTCATTTTGGTCCGTGCTCCAAAACGACGGGAATCGGTGAGGAAATCAATCGGTTGTGGAACGCGGGATTGGGCAAGCCGACATTGGTGAATGATCGCTTTCCGTAAGACATTTTTTTGTCGCTCGGTAATTCATGGAATAACAGGTTGGAGACCCGCTTCGGGGCGCAAGCTGCCGCTGACGACGGTCCGGTATCGGGTAAGCCAGCTTCATAATTTCCGAGACCAGTAAGCCGCAGTTCGGGTCGGACGCCTGTGTGCCCTGGGCGGTCAGACGAGACTGACGAGCATATCTCGCACCGTGTACGCGCAGCGTAGCCATAGAAAAAGCACAAGCCGGTTTCAACAGGAGTCGCGGGAGACGCTGACCAATCGTGATTTTCATACTTTCAACGCAGCGATCAATCGAATGGTCAGGCCCAACCCGGCGTTGCAAGGTGCCTTGGCTGCTGCGTCGGAGGTCAATCGTGCTGGTTCGCCTGACGTGATGACCGGCGCGTGCCAGCCCTTGGCGTCCGAACGTTGCCTGATTCATTTCGCGTTCGGATTGGCAAAAGCGTTCAAACCGTCTCATTGTTTGGCGGTCAACTACCTGAAGTAGCATCTTCCAAATGGGACATTTATTTCGATCCGCTACTTTTGTCTTCGCAATGCTGATTGGATGGCATGGGGTTGCCTTGGCACAGCCGGCGGTTCTGGCGCGCATTGAAGCACTGCAAAAACTGTCAGAAACAAACAATGCGCAAGCCCTCAGGCAACTGCTGGACGTGGGCGCTGCGTTGGGCGCTGACACGCCCTACACCATTCGCCGCGAGTATCTAAGCACGCTCATCACCGTCCAGGTCGATGCCGCCAAATTGGATGAGGCGCAGGCCTCGACGGCGAATCTGTTGCAGTTGGCGCAAGCCAACAAGGACGATGTGGGTGAGGTGATTGCCACATCCAGTTCCGCATCCATGTTTAATATTTCGGGTAAGGCACATGCCGCCATAGCCCGACTGGTTGCTATCGAAGCCATGGCTTTGCAAACCGCCGATCCGCTGGCCTTGTGGCGCTTTTTACTCGACTTTGGGCAATGCACAGTTGACTGTGGGCGGGTTCGAAGTTGCGCTGGAGAGCACACTGAAAAGCCTGCAATACGCCTCATCTATATGGTCATGACCAACTGGGACAAAGCCCTGCAAGTCATTGAGGAGGGTCTGGTTCTTGCTCATGAGGTAGGGTCCACCAAGCTCAAGGGAACACTCTACTTGAATCAGGGCGCCACTCTTGCCAGCTTGGGGCGAAGCAAAGATTCGCTATCAGCTTATGAGAAGGCACTCGCCATCGGACGCGAGGCCGGTTTGGTGGGACTACAGGCTACTGCGCTCAATAACATTGGTGACAGCTATCTGATCAGCAAAAACCACACCAAGGCTGAAGTGTTTGCCCGGCAGGCCATGGCCAAGTTCAGAGAGGCGACCGATACGACTGGGCTGGCCATGGCGCAAAGCAATGTCGGCTTTGCTTTGATGGGGCAGGGCAAGATCCGGGAGGGCGATGCCGAGGTCCGTGCCGCTTTTAAAGCGATGCAGCAATCGGGTGCTATTGCTGACGAGGAAGCCATTCTGGGTGAACTAAGCCGCATGTATGAGCAGGCCGGTCTTTATCGCGAGGCGATTGCAACCCTCCTCGAGCAGCAGAAGTTGAGAGACCAAATCTTTAGGTCTGACCGCGAAAAGGCGGTTGCAGGCTTGCAAGAACAGTTCGACTCTGTGCAGCGTCAGAAGAAGATTGAGCTTTTGGCGCGTGAGAACGGCCTGAAAGACGCCGAAATCAACAACAAGCGACTACAACTTCTTGTCACGTTCATGGGCGCCTTGCTGGCGATCATGGCAAGTATCTATATGGTCCTGAAGCGGTCTGCGCGCGAACTTGAAGGCAAGGTTCAACAGCGCACCCAGGAACTGCAAACAGAACGAGGGCGTACCCAGGAATTGCTCAACAACATGCTGCCTACAGAAATCGCACGAGAGTTGGCCGCCTCGGGTGTAGCCAAACCAGTTTGGCATGAATCTGTCTCGGTTCTGTTTACGGACTTGAGCGGCTTCACCCAGGCCGCAACTACGATGCCACCGGACCGTATGGTGGCAGAGTTGAACAGCATCTTTGCCGCCTTTGACCAAATTACTGATGAGTGTGGGGTTGAGAAAATCAAGACAATCGGCGACTCCTACATGGCTGCGGCCGGTGTACCTACCTGTGTGCCGACCATGCCAAACGCTGCGTACAAGCCGGTCTATTGATGATCAATTGGCTGGAGGAGCGCAACAAACAGTCGGCTTTCAAGTGGCGCCTGCGGGTGGGTCTGCACACTGGCCCGGTGGGGCCGGTGTGGTCGGCACTAAGCGTTACGCATTTGATATCTGGGGTGACACGGTCAACATTGCATCACGCATGGAGAGCTCCGGCGAGATTGGGCGGGTCAACATTTCTGCGTATACCTACGACTTAATTCGGGAAATCTACGATTGCGAGTATCGAGGGAAAGTCTTTGCCAAGGGAAAAGGGGAGATGGATATGTACTTTGTTAAAGGCGAGAAGTCCAGATTGCATGACCAATCCTGATATTGGCGTTGCACGTAGTCTGGCGGCCTTGTTGAACCCGGTCATGTATCCATGCTTTGCGACAGTGCTCAACATCACTCAACAAGAACTGGCGGATCTCGTCGGTCTCTCACGCCAGCGGGTAAATGAAGCGTTGACGGTGTTGGATGTATATGGCGCCATTGCCTTTGACTACGGCGGTTTGCGCCTGTTGGACTTGTAGGCCTTGCGCACGCAAATGAACATTCGCCATCCAACTCTTGCAGACGCGGGCTGATATCTGATCTCCTACTCGCTTGCTTCGCGCGTGTTCATTTGAAACGCGCTCGATTCAGCGACTGCAAATCAATGTGACAGCCGACAAACGTCAGCTTCCTATTGGGTTTTCCTACTTCGGCTTCCGGCCCAGAGGCGCGCGCACAGTCCGCATGGCGAATTCGGTAGACCCATTCACCTCACAAGTGCTTCGTGGCTTGGTAGCGCCACTATTTGACGCTGAATTAATGCGTATGGGTGGGTTTAGATTTGGCTTGTAGGCTATCAGATTGAATCCACGCCGGGGATGGTGGGGGCAGTCTCGGCAAGGCAGTTGGGGCGCATCATGGCTGCGTAGCCAGTACCAAAAGAACCGGCACTTCGGCCAGTTAAATTTGTTGTGGGCGGGCGCGTAGAGAGACTATGAGTGGTCCCAGTTTTGGCGCTCTAGGTAGCTCCCAGCATACGGCCCCACATGCTCGGGCTGGTGCAAAGCGTGGTGCTTCGTCATTGCTCTAAACCAACGGGAAATAAGAGAATAAAACATCGTGGCCCCCTTGTTAATAAACCGTTTATATAGTTTATAACGATTCCACTCTGTGCGGTGGCAAACAATGCAGTGCATGGCTTTTGAATGGGTGCCAGCCGCACCCGTCGTGTATCGGCGCAATGGACACGAGCCCGGAACGATGGGTCACCACTGCCTCAAATAGCGTTCCGGCGAACCGCCTTGGAACTGCCCAACTTCCAGCCTTGAAGCGGTCACTGACCAATGACTGGAAATGGCCCGAACTGCGGTCGCGTCCAAACACACTCCAGACATTGCCCTAGCCCCAACTGGTTGTGCTGGGGTGCCGTCTGGTGCCCGCCGGAATAACCCCGTGGCGTCAGTTGGACAAAGACATCTCCGCTCACCGCCAGTTCGGATTGCCCGGGAAACGGTCATAGCGGTTGGGGATGCCGTCATGGTCGTAGTCACGCATGGGGCCTCGGTTGTTCATGTCGCGGCCATGGTGGTGGCGTTGGCGTTGGTGGCCCCAACCACCGTACACAGGGGCCGGTTGCGTGTAGTAGACAGGGCGGGGATACACATAGCTCGATATCGGCTGCGCATATATGGGCCGGGGCTGCACATACACGGGGCGGGGGTGCGCATAGACCGGAGCCGGTTGAACATAGACGCCAGGGGTTCCTAGCGTGATGGAGAATTGCACGTCGTCGCGCGCATGGGCCGTGGTGGCGGCAGCCAAAGTGCCCAGCGCCAGAGCTACTACGGCAAGAGACTTGAGGATAACGATGCGGTTCATGGATTGCTCCTTGGGTTGACAGGGTTCCATGGTGCGCCCCGGTGCATGAACGCAAACTGAACCAAAGCAAAAATCTGGCCGCAAGCCCCTGTTTCCCTCCAACTAGGGCTCTGAGAAAGTAACACCGTGTTTCAGGCTACAGGCAGCGCAATGTCGATCTGCGCCCCGCCCCAAGCCGAAGCCCCCAGCGTCAGCGTGCCTTCGTGGCTGGCCACCAAGTCGTTCACCACGGCCAAGCCAACTCCATGGCCGGGCACTTTTTCGTCCATGCGCACATGCAGTTGCAGCACGGCCTGCGTGTCGGTAAAGCCGGGGCCGTCATCCTGCACACTGATGCGCAGGGCACTACCTTCGCGCCACAGCCGCACGCCCACGCGCCCCGTGGCCCACTTGGCTGCGTTGTCCATCACATTGCCCAGCATCTCGAAGGCATCACCCTCGTCCATGCGCCAAGTCAGGTCGGGCGGGCAATCCACAGTGAAGACCAATTGTTTGTCGGCATATACCTTGGCCAGCGAATCGCGAATGCGCCCCACCACCGGTGCCAGTGCCAGCCAGGGCGCAAAACGCGCGGCACCGCTAGCACCGGCGCGGCCCAGTTGGTGCTGCACGATATGGTCCATGCGGCTTACCTGTTGCGCCACGGTGTCAGCCAGTTGGTCGGGTTGGCCTAGGGCGGAGCGCAGCACAGCCAGCGGGGTTTTCAGGCTATGGGCTAGATAGCTCAGCGCTTCTTTGTAGCGCGTCTGGCGCACTCGCTCTTGTTGGATGAGGGTGTTGAGGCTGCCGGTGAGGGCCGCAATCTCGGCGGGGTAGCGACCCTGCACCTCGGCCTGTTTGCCGCTTTCAATAAGGGCAATTTCTTGCGACACCCGCTCAAGCGGCGCCAGGCCCCAGCGCAACAGCAAGGTCTGCGACAGCAACAACAACAGACCCGCCCCGCCCAGCCAAGCCCACAGCGTGCGCTGAAAGGCCCTCGTTTCGCGATCGAACGCGACGCTGCTCTCCGCCACCGATAACACCAGTCGCACACTGGCCTTGTCCTGCCCTGCCCAGCGTACGCCGTAGCTGGCGGACAAGAATGCGCCCGCAGGCGCCTGCACCGTGTCGTAACGCCACTCACCTACCGGAACGTCGCCATCAAAGGGCGGAGCCTGCCCAAGGGTGGATGCCGATTGCCATGCCTCACCCCGCGCGACATTGACGATGCGGGCGTAGAGGCCCGAGCTAGGCAGCGACAGGCGTGGTTCGGCAAACTCGGTCGGCATGACCAGCGCGCCCGCAGCGTCCAGCTCGGCCCCGGCTAACAGCAGGTACACCGTGCTTTGCAAACGGGCGTAATGCGCGGCGCGCACGCCATCGGCATGGGCCCGTTGCAGGGCCACGCCGGCCACGGCCATGAAGGCCAGCAGCACCACAGCACCGCCCACCATCAGCCGGACGCGGATCGACAACGCGTCAAACCTCATGGGGGGGGCGACCCGCGTCATTCAAGGGTGAAGCGGTAGCCGCGCCCACGCAGGGTTTCTATCGGGGCTAGCGTGCCTTCGGGGTCCAGTTTGCGACGCAGGCGGCCCACCAGCACCTCCAGCACGTTGCTGTCGCGGTCCTGGTCGTGGGGGTAGAGGTAGTCGGCCAGCTCTTGCTTGCTGACGACGCGTGCACGCTCGCGTACCAAGAATTCGAGCACACGGTATTCAAACGCCGTCAGCTCTATGGGCGCACCGTTCAGGTGGGCGGCCTGCGCAGCGATGTCCAGGCTGAGCGGCCCCACGGTCAGCACCTCGGTGGCGGCCTTCATGGCGCGGCGCAGCAGCGCCTTGACGCGCGGCCAGCTCGGGGTACTCAAACGGTTTGACCAGGTAGTCGTCGGCGCCCGACTCCAGCCCAACCACCTTGTCTTGCCAACTGCCGCGCGCAGTGAGGATGAGGATGGGCAAGGCCTTGCCATCGGCGCGCAGCCGTTGCACGACCGTGAGTCCATTGAGCTTGGGTAAACCTAGATCGACGATGGCCAGGTCCACTGGGTACTCGCGTGCTGAATAGGCCGTCTTCCCCATCAGTGGCCTGATCCACCCGGTAGCCATCGGCCTCCAGACGCAGTGCGAGCGAGAGCCGCAGCGGTGCATCGTCTTCAATCAGCAGCAGGCGCATCTAAATCAAAGCGGCTTGCCCGTGGCGGCGTCGATCATCACCACCTGCACCTCGCCACCCGCAGTGACCAGCTTGACGCGCCACGCTGCCCTATTGCCGACCTGGGCTTTGTCCACCGCCAGCACCCGCCCACCCGCCGCCTGACGGGCGGCAGCAGCAGCTTCATCTCGGCCTATATCGGCCCAGGCGGGTGCGCAGGCCAGCATAAGGGCGACGAGCAGCGAGTGTGCAATGCGGGAAGTCATGGGCATCATCGTACTACCGGAGGAGCGGGTTATCGCAGGGCAGGGCCAACGGGGTCTACCGACAAACGCTGCTGTAGGTACGGACCGGGGTTTTCGCGCATCAGGGTGGTGTAGGTCTGGCCACGGTAGTCGTAAGCCACGCTGTAACCGGTCAGGCGTGCCTGGACATCGTTGACCACTTGGCAGCGGTTGACTTGGCGTGGGGCTTCCTGGACTTGCGCGTATCGGTTACTGCTATTACTGGTAATGCGGTCCCCGGCAATGGCTCCCACCAGCGCGCCCAATGCTGTGGCAGCCTCGCGGCCCTCGCTGCCGCGGCCAACCTGATTACCAACCACGCCACCGGCCAAGCGCACCCAGTGCTACGCCACCATAGTTAGGGCCTTCGTTGTAAACGCGCGGGGGCGGAGTCACCCAATCGGTGCGGTACTCTTCTCGCGGCACGGTGACGTTTTCATACTGCGGCTCAGCGCTGCGCACGCGGGCGTTGTCAAAAAAAGTTTCGGCCTGCGCAGCAAAAGCGCAAACAGTACATGCGAGAGCGATAGCAAGACGTTTCATAGGATGCCTCTTTGGGTTGGTATAGGCGTATCTTGCGCGGGGGCGGGTGAACGGTAGCTGAATGGATGTGAGAAAACGGCACGATCCATTTGCACGGCCAAAGCTGGCTGCGGCCTGCGTCAGCAGAATAGGACCGAATGGTCCGAGCGCACATAAACAACGTCGTCTTGAAACAAGAATAACCGACCTTCTTGTTCTGCGATCTCGTTGCCTCCAATAGGATGGGGACAAACCCGGCAAGAACGGCTAAATTGGGCGATTCAAACTGAATGTCGGCCCCTTCACTCGGATGCAGTCGAAAGCCTACAGCTTTGAATTTACCTCAGTCTACCGCCTGATAGCAGTCATTTGGGAAGGAGCGCTGTTGGCCCTGAGGAATGAAAGATTTGCATAGGGGGCTTTGCACCCTTTCGGCAGGGCCAGCTGCCGACATTCACGAATGTCCGGTAACTGGACGCTGAATCATGCTGATAGCGCCGAACGGACAGATGTCTGGAGCACTTGCTGCAACCAGTGCAATGGGCAACGTTGTCAAGCCGTGCGGTCTTGATCCAATTTACGACCTCCAAGCTCAGGATGTGTGGACCGCATGCGCCGACGCATCTACCGCAGCCAGTGCACTTTGCTGCAGCTATATGGGGAAGTGGACGACGGAGATTCATTTGCACATGAATTGATCGGTGCGAGAGCGTGTGATTTCTTGACCCTGCTTGCGGCGACCAGGATTGCCGAGCTCAAGGAGCAAGCCCTGGAATTCCTGCCCTGACCAAGATGTCGAGCACCAGCTCCATTCGTACTAGCGGGTTCTCCATTTCCATCAGACTTTGTTTGAGTTCCAGTGGCAGTTGCAAAAGCTCACACCACCGGTTGGCTATGCTCAAGCCGCTGCGCCACCAAGCGCACCAGGGCGCGTGCGTTGGCACCTGCGGTGTATACGGGCAAGGTCAGCGCTTGAACGCAGTCGCCCTCCGCAATGGGCAAGTGCCAGTCGGGCAGCAGGTTATGCAGACGCCCCGCCGCGACGTCCTCCTGCACGCAAAAGTCGGGGGCCAAAACGACCCCTTGGCCGAGACGCGCCAGCGCTACCAGGGCTTCAAGGCTGTCGGCGCTGATGTGGGCTGCAGCTCCACCGTCTCGTGGGCGTCGCCGTTGCGGCTATGCCTCTGCAGCAGCCAGCTTTGCGCGCCGCCCTCCAGCATGAGCAAAGGCCATTGCTGCAACGCTTGCGGGCCCTTCAGGGGCGACGCCGTGCTGCCGTACGCACCAATGCGATAGCGCAGCACTGGCTGGGCCACACAGTCCTCCGGGGGCTTGCGGGTAATGCGAAAGGCCACATCCACCCCCTCGCGAACCAGGTCCACCCGCCGCTCGGTGAACATCAACTCCATGGCCACGCCCGGGTGCGTGCGACCAAACTCGGCCAGCACAGGCAACAACACGCTGTAGCCGAAGGCACGCATGCTGGTGATGCGCAGCCGCCCTTGCAAGGCATCACCCTCCTTTCGCAACGCCATGCGTGCTGCGTCCGCGGCTTCGTGCACGACCTGGGCCCGCGCAGCCAGCGCGCGCCCGGCCTCGGTCAACCCCAGCGAGCGGGTGGTGCGCGCCAGCAGCGTCTGGCCGACTAGCTGCTCCATGGCGGCGACACGGCGACTGACGGCCGCACGCGTCAGCCCCAACTGGCGCGCTGCGCGTGAAAAGCTCCCGGCCGCGACCACACGGGCAAACAACTCCAGCGCGTTGGCATCCAAGGCCGATGTCTCGCGATGACGGTGCAATCGGGTTGCCGACAAGGCAGGCGCGTCTTTTGGTGAGTTCATGTAAACAGTGTGACTCAAAAATTTGGTCTATTCAACAATTTAGTACAAATCTACCATGCAGCTTCATGAACCACCTGTTTGGAGACGCTATGTCTTTTGCCTTGTCCGCCGCCGCCGCCCCTGCCACGTATGTGAGGACTACGTTGGAATCCCCCGACCAAGCACACCTGCACGCCCATTTGCCATTCCAGGACCAACCCGACCCGCGGGACACAGAAGTAAGCATGGGCGCGGTGCAATTTGCTGCCACGGACGGTCACCCTCTGCACGGGCACTGGTTTGTGCCGCAGCACCGTCCCGCCCATGCGGTGGCGGTCATGGCGCCCGCCACCGGTGTTCCGCAGCGCTACTACCACGCCTTTGCCCGCTGGCTGGCCGCCCGTGGGTATGCCGTGTTGTGCTTTGACTACCGTGGAATGGGAAAGAGCGACAGTGGCAGTGGGCGCACCGGCATGCGCGAGTGGGTTCGCCACGACCTCTCGGGGGCGCTGGCCTGTGCGAAGGCGCGTAGCACCCAAAGCGACCAGCACTTGCCCGTGCTGTGGGTCGGGCACTCCTTGGGAGGCAATGGATTGCCACTGGTACAGGGGCTTGAGCACTTCAACGCGGTCATTACCCTGGGTTCGCAGTTCGGGTACTGGAAGCTGTGGCCGCGCGGATGGCGCCGCCAGGTGACTCGCGTGTTCTTTGGGCGCTGGGTCCCGCTGTGTGTGCGCCTTACCGGCAAGTTGCCGGGCTGGGCGCTGGGCGGTGGCGAGGCGCTGCCCGGGGCTGCCGCTATGGACTGGGCTCGCTGGGGTATGTCCCCCGGATATTTTCGTGATGACCCGGCATGCGACGGTTGGTACCAGCCCGACCAATTTAAGGGTCACATGCAACTGTGGAGCATTGACGACGACAAAACGTTTGGTCCGGTCGATGCGGTGGACGCACTGGCAGCCTGTTTTGGCCAGAACGGGGGCCAAGTCGAGCGCTTGCACCTGCACCCGGGCGCGGTGGGGCGCAAAGCGGTCGGACATTTTGGTGTGTTCCAGCGCGTGGCGGAAGCGAAAATTTGGCCCCTGGTGTTAAAACACATCGAGGCCAAGGTGCCACGTTTGCGCCCGGGGGTGTCATCCAATTTTGAACGACCGCTGCCGAGAAAAGTGGCTGGCTCTTTAAGACGCATTGCTGACGTTCACGCGGTACTTTCGGAAGTCAAGTACCCAAAGGAAGCCGACATTCCAATTGAGCCGGAATGGAGATATTCAGTAGCTACTGTGGCCCAGTATCACTTTGCATCCAACAATCTCGCCATGTTGCCCCCGCGTTCGTTCTTTAGAATCAAACATGGTTTCACGTATGGTCGATTTTTCACCCATTCATCGCAGCCTCCTTTTCGGCATTACCGCTGCGGCAATAGTGACTGCTTTTTACTTTCTTTGGTATTGCACCAGCTGGCCTTGGGTTTTCTCCCTTCCAACCGATCAGATGTTTGGGCAAATCATTGGGCTTCTGTTCTTTATGGCATGTGTGTGCATTCCCTATGCTGGGTTGGTAGGAGTACTGAACCTCTTTGAAAAGTCACCCGTAATTCAAGTCTTGTCTTCTACGCTTGTGATTGGATTGGCCGTCTACTATTACGGGTCCATACGTCTTGGCAATGCAAATTCTGGCGGCTGGGAGTTCGCGATGGTTCGCTTATGCAGTTAGCAGTGGAGTTCGTTCTAGTCGTTTCTTGGAAGGCGCAAGAAGTTCTACTTGGAAGAAAAGGCAAAACCACGCTGCGATAGCTCGCATGCTGACGTTCAACACCAGGTGACCATGACACTGGCCGCCGATGGCAGCACCGGCTTCAACATTGCGGGCACACTCACCGGCAACCGCGGCCTGATCCAGTCGTTGAAATGCACAGTTGCTACTGATTTGGTAGCTGCGTCAGAAGAAACTGCGGGGGCAATCGGCCAATTTGGCATACGAAAGTCCCGGAACGACAACCTTTGGAAGGTGGCAGCATGAACCCCCGAAAACTCAGCCCAACATTGCGCGCAACGCTGACCGCCTACGTGCTGATGGCAACACTGACCGCAAGCTGCGCGCAGACACCACCCCCGGCGGAATTGCCAGTACCACCAGCAGCTGCTGCACAGTCCCAGCAAGTATCGGCAGCCAAGCGCATTGGCGAGGCGATTCAATCGGTGAATTGGAGCAGCACCAATGAAGCAGACGCTCGCAAAACCATTGAGGCGGCAATGGAGCCGTTTGGGATGAAGTTCACATACTTTGAACTCATGGAACCAACGGTGCAGATTCCTCGGCGGATGAGTGCTCGCATAGATAGCAAACACTGCCCTAGCCCACGCGATTGGATAGTTGGGCTGGGTCCGCCAGTTAGATTAGTTTTGGCGCGACCTCATCAGCTCGAACAAGTCACATCTCCAGCATTGATAGACCGGCTAATCAAAGGTGAAGAACGAAATTTTGGTTCTGTAAGCAGCCTGACCTTTGCGCCAATTTCAAACCAAATTGGATACAGCTTCAAGATGGCCGGCGATGGCAATTGTCTTAACTTTGCAATCGTGTTACCTACACCGCAATCGGGAGACAACCAAATGACAACGCCAAATTTCACAACGCAATCCCCAATTTTTCAGAATATTCAATCCCAATTCACTCCTGCGGTTTGGGCAATTGTCCTGACTCAAATCAACGCCTCAGAAACCCTCAAAAACCAGTTGGCTAGGTACGAAGCAGACTCCACAACGCTGCCCATCATCATCGACGCAGTCAATGGCGCTGGCTCTCTCAAGACTTGGGAAGGCAAGACCTATATTTCCCTTGGGACAGATTGGTTTCAGGATGGTACCCCAGAGCGATTCGTCGCCGTCCTCTCCCACGAAGTCGGACACTACCTCAACACCGGCAACGACAACGCCGTCCATCACCTGGGCCGTCAATTCCAAGGATTCGGCCAATATTCAACTTGCCTGCCTGAGCCGCGAAGGCTTCGCCATCAGCAACAACATCAAAATTGCGAGTGAAATCAAAGCTGGCACCGGCATCACCATTCCCGTCAATGGCCAACGCGACGGGGAAGACTTGGGTGCCATGGCCCAGGCCGAATACAACAACTACATCGCGGCCGGTGCCACGCCGCGCGAAGCCGCGATGGCGGCAGACATCTTTGTGGCCCGCTACAACGGCGTCAATGCGCCCACCACCGCCCCGCAGCTGAACTATGCGCTGTTTTGTTTTAACGACGCACAAAGACTTCTACAAGCAGCCCCGTCGCCCGTGCCCTTAGACCCCGGAACCAACTACGCGGTCACGCTGAACCCAGACGGCAGTACCACACTGCTCTACGGCGTGGGCACCCGCATCACCACCAGCCCGGACAACGGCACCTACCACATGGTGGTACCCAACAGCAGTGCCAATGGCGGCACCACCGTCTACGAACGCCAAGCCGACGAAATAGGTTACGCCGTCACCCAAGTCACCACCAACGCAGCCGGTGTGGTGACGTTTCAAAGCAAGGGTTACCAGAACACCTTTGATGCAGACGTACAACACCAGGTGACCATGACACTGGCCGCCGATGGCGGCACCGGCTTCAACATTGCGGGCACACTCACCGGCAACAGCGGTCTGATCCAGTCGATGAAATGCACAGTTGCTACTGATTTGGTAGCTGCTTACGCAGAATCTGCGGGGGCTAGAGGCCTATTTGGCATGCAAAATTCCCGGAACGAAAGCTTTTGGCGGGTGGCGGCATGAACACCCAACCCGTTGGCCCAACGTGGCGCCCAACCTGCAAGAAAGTTGACTACGAAATGACAAAGGTTGTGATATGAAAAGAAGTCGTCGCATTGCGGGTTTGCCTATCCTGTTGCTGCATGTCCTGGTGTATGGGTGTGCTGTCACGGCGGTTGTATCTGAAACAGGCGTTGACGCCAGTGACGATGATCTCCTGCGCACACTTTAAGCTCGCTGGCCCGACGCGGGGCCAGCGCAGTTTGATCCAGTCTTATTGGAGAGAACTTGGAATCTCGATCGGCCCGAGTGACTGTTCACAAATGCCTTGCAGAAAATGGTGCGTCAATCGAATGGCAAAAAGCTGAGCATATTCTCTCAACCAAACGCGGCGACGTATTCAAATCTGCTACGTATTCCCGTTTTCGAAATCTAGGTTCCCTTAGTCGTTGCACCATTGAAATTCATTTTCGCGAACCTCGAATTTGTGGCCACCGGGTCGAACACACACAGAGACTGATGGGCGTCACAGCAAAACTCGGTGACCCTCCCATGCACAGCACGACGGGTGCCAGTCCCTATAGCTACCACTATCGGTCCACTGATGGCGAAGAGGCAGTGGTGGTACTTGAAACTACCAGAGAGCAGTGTGCAAACGGGTTTTACTTGACAGCAAATGGAGCTTGGAAATGACGACAATTGGTCTTGACCAGTGCAGTGTTCAGCGCCAGAATCAAGAGCGCCGGGAAGAATCAACGCGGCGATGGTTGCGATCATGAACTCTTCACCCGTCTTTCAGAAGTTGTTTGAAGTGATGGTCTCGAAAGAAGTATCGATCGTTATCGGTGAAGGGAAAAGGCACTTGGTTCAGTGAGCAGCGCGGGCAAGTCGTTGTCGACCCTGATGACTTTACGTTTCCCGCTTTCGTTACCAACCCAAAATCCTCGTCGCCCGTATTGCGCATGAATTGGCCCATGCTGACTTCCTAAAAAGTACCAATGTCATAGGCACAAATGGCCTGTCGCCGACGGCGACAGATCCAGTTTACTTAGGTCCCACGGACTACAGCTACAACAGAGGATTGGACGAGGGCTTGGCCTTGACACAGGGTTCTTTGTCGCAAAAAGACTTGGGGCTTGCTTTTTTTGGTTCTCCATCAATTTGACTGTGATTTTTTGCTCGCTGCGGGACAATCCAGTGATTCAATATTTCCAGCTTGAACATGAAAGACACCGCGCTGTACGAACACCTTCTTGGACTGAAGACACCGTGGTCGGTGAAAAAGGTGGACCTTTCTTTGGCAGAACAGCGGGTGGTGGTTGAGGTCGTTTTGAAGAAGGGTCAAGTGTGGGCCGACCCCACAGATGCCACCAAGCG
Organism: Candidatus Aalborgicola danicus; assembly: GCA_016703945.1. Classification (GTDB taxonomy): domain Bacteria; phylum Pseudomonadota; class Gammaproteobacteria; order Burkholderiales; family Burkholderiaceae_C; genus Allorhodoferax; species Allorhodoferax danicus. The sequence goes on along the minus strand of JADJBC010000029.1, from coordinate 1,068 downwards.
AGCCCACATCAACGGCTGGACTGAACGGCAATGGCGCCACCTGGACACCTGCCAGTTCGAGACCCTCATCAAAGCCCGTGTTCCCCAACTCAAATACAGCGACGGCAGCGTCGAAGAGCTGGTCGTTCCCTGGGCTGAGCGTTACAGCCGTGTCACCACCTTGATGACGGGCTTTGTCATCAAACTGCTGCAAGCCTGTCCTACTACCCAAAGCGTTTGTACCCTTACGCGACTGTCCTGGGGCACGGTCAACGCCATCATGGTCAGTGCCGTGGAGCGCGGCATGCTGCGTCGTACCGAAGAAGAAATCTCCTATCTCGGAATCGATGAGAAGAGTTCCCAGAAGGGACACAGCTACGTCACCATCCTGACCGACATTGACCGCTCGCGGGTTCTTGACTTGGTTCCTGAGAGAAAGCTCGAAGCCGCCAAAACGCTTATTGAAACCCTTACGCCGACCCAGCGTGCCACGGTCAAAGCGGTGGCCATGGATATGTGGCCTGCCTTTATGAGTGCGGCCAAGCAGTGCATGCCCCAAGCTGATATCGTGCATGACAAGTTTCACGTCTCCAAGTACCTCGGGGAAGCGGTGGATACGGTACGCAAACAAGAGCACCGTCGACTCTCTCAGATGGGAAACTCCCCGTTGACTGGAAGTAAGTGGGCGTGGCTCAAAAGCTACCCCGATGGTCGCAGCGCCGAGGCCGTGTCGTTTCGGGCCTTGAACCAGCTCAACCTCAAGACCAGCAGGGCGTGGACCATCAAGGAGAACTTCACCCAGTTCTGGAGCTACAGCTACAAGGGTTCTGCCAAGCGATTCTTTGATGCCTGGTCCACCAACGCGATGCGCAGTCGACTGGAGCCAGTCAAAAAGGTGGTCAAGATGCTGCGCCGTCACGAGACGGGTCTGCTCAACTTCAGTCAACACAAAATCAGCAATGCCTGCGCGGAAGGTTTCAACAGCGCCATCCAACTCATCAAGGCCAATGCCCGTGGGTTTCGCAACTTCACCAACTACAGGGCAAGGATTTTGTTTCATTGCGGCAAGTTGGATTTGGCGATGGCATA
>JADJBC010000028.1 GCA_016703945.1 Candidatus Aalborgicola danicus | reverse complement strand
GGCGCCCACGGTCTTGGTCTTGAGCATGATGTGGTCGAAGCGATGGCGTTCATCTTCTGCCAGATCTTGACGAGGTCGCGGTCGGCACCCTGCATCAGGCCGTCGAGCATTTCGACCACGTCCAGGCGCGCGCCCAGCGTGCTTAGACGGTGCCCATCTCCGGGCCGATGATGCGCCGCCCAGGATCAGCATGCGCTTGGTACCTCTTTCAGGCCAGCGCGCCTGTGCTGTCCACCACGCGCGGGTCTTCGGGCATGAAGGGCAGGCGCACGGCCTGGCTGCCGGCGGCGATGATGGCGCGCTTGAACGCCACCACCTTCTTGGCGCCGGTCTTGTCCTGGCTGGTGCCGGTGGTTTCCTCCCACCTCGACGTGGTTAGTGCCGACGAAATGGCCGTAACCGCGCACGGTGGTCACCTTGCATCTGGCCATCGCGCCCAGCCCACCCGTGAGCTTGCTGATGACCTTTTCCTTGTGGCGCGCAGCTTGTCGATGTTGACCACGGGTACGCCGGGAAGTCCACGCCAAGGTCGCCCAGGTGGCTGACCTCGTCCATCACGGCGGCCACGTGCAGCAGCGCCTTCGACGGGATGCAGCCCACGTTCAGGCAGACGCCGCCCAGCGGCGTAGCGTTCGACGATCACGACTTTCAGGCCCAGGTCCGCCGCGCGGAACGCCGCCGAGTAGCCGCCAGGGCCGCCGCCAGCACCAGCACGTCGCACTCCAGGTCCGCTGCGCCACCGAAACTGGCTGCAGCCGGCGCTGGAGACGCTTCAACATTGATAGCGCCTGGTGACGCAACGACGCCGGGGTTTGGCTGTTTTTGTTCCGAAACAGGGGCTGCGGGGGCTGCCGGGGCCGCCGATGCGGCGCCCGAGGCCTCCAGCAGCAGGACGACCGAGCCTTCGGCCACCTTGTCGCCGAGCTTGACCTTCAGCTCCTTGACCACGCCGGCATGGCTGGACGGAATCTCCATCGACGCCTTGTCGCTCTCCACCGTGATCAGGCTCTGCTCGGCCTTGATGGTGTCGCCGGGTTTGACCAGCAGCTCGATGACCGCCACCTCGGAAAAATCGCCGATGTCCGGCACTTTGATTTCAATCAGGCTCATGGTGTGTCTCCAGGCGGGCGGCGCGCGCCCGTGGTTTTCAAGTTTTCAGTTTGATCGTGTACAGGTCCACCGGTCCGGCGGAGCTGCGGTCGAATTCGCAGCCGGCATGCACACCAGCCAGCGCCACTTCACGGGCCGAGCGGGCCTTGTCCCAGACCGCGTGCATGGCCCCGAGTGCAAAGCCGCGCCCGGAGCCGATGCCCCAGAACTCCTTGAACTCCGAACACCTCGCGGTAGCTGTACAGGCCGAAGATGCCGCTCGCGTTGGCAATCACCACGCTGAACTGGCTCGACTCATAGGGGTCGTTGTCGTCTTCCTTGGTCTGCAGGAAGAAGGACTCCTTCAGCAGCGGATGGCATTGTTGGGCGGCTCGGTCACCGTGACGGCGCCATAGCGGAAGGTGCCGGCCTCGATGTTCAGCGCGTAGCTGCCATCGGCCAGCGCACACACGCGGGTCTCTGCGCCCGCTGCACCGGCCACGAAGCGCCCGCCGTAGCTGCTGGAGCCCAGCTTGGCGCGGAAGGTGTTGGCATAGTCAAAATAGCCCGCATAGGTGCTGCTGGCCAGCGTGGCGAAGTAGCTGGAAAATGCTGCCAGCCTTCTCGCTGCAGCCTTCGGCCATGCAAAAAACCGAACAGTGCGATAAAAAAATCACTGTGTGCTGGGTCAGCGTCGGGATGAGGCGTCAGGATGTGCGATGACGGTATCGAAAAGGTAGCAGGTACCCAGGCCTTCTTTGCCGCGGCACCCTGACCATCCACTGCCTTGATAGGTGGATAGACCCATCCCTTGTAGACACCAGCTGATTGCTCAAAACAGCTGGCAATCTCTTCAAAGTTGGGCACGGGTCTTATGGTTCCATAGCGCCAAGAGACAGAAAGCGGCTCGTTCAGAAAACCGAAACGGATGGACTCCATGCTCATGGTGCCGGGCCCTCCAACGCATCCCACGCCGCCAGCACCAGCCTCTGCGTGCGGTATTCGCCAAACTCGCGCAGCTCGCTGTTTTTGAGCACGCGGAAGGTTTCTGAGGGGTAGTCCGCGCCCATCACGTCGGCTGGGTCGAGGATGTAGCGCAGCTCGTTGCGGTCTAGGCCGTAGAGGCGGGCGTAGTAGGCGTCCAGTTCGGCGCGCAGTTGGGCGCGGCGCTCGGGGTTCCAGGGGAAGGGGGGCAGCGGGGTGCCGTGATGCTCGGACGGGCGTGGGTCGGCGCTGGGCATGGCGGCCAGCAGGTCGTCGGCCCAGGCTTGCATGTCGTGGGCGGTGTAGGTGAGTTCCAGCACGCGCGGGACGATGTAGGCCAGGTCGGCGGGGGTGTAGCGCTCGGGGGGCAATACGGGAAATTGCTTGACGATAAAGAAGTTCAGGTTCGTTCCACCAATTTTTTGGCGTGCAACGAAATCAAGGGCCAACGATGCCAAGTTGGCTTGAAGCGCCGCGATGTATGGGGCATCCCAACTGGTGTGCATCAGTGGCAGGCTGTTTCCTGCCGCCAATCTCGGCACCACGGTTGAAATGTATGAGCGCTCGTTCGTAGCGTTCGTGATACCCCTGAACCCCATCAACCACCTCGGGCTGCGGCGGTCCATCCAGGCGTCCAGCCAGTCCAGCGCCATGTGGGTAGTGCCGGGCGTTTGCAGGGCTTGCAGCTGGGCCAGTTCGTCGCTGCTCAGGCCCAGGCCTTGGTAGGGGTCGTCTTGCAGCGCCCATTTCTGGAACAGGGGCAGGGCTTTTTTACCCATGGTGCCGTCGGCCTTGAGGGCGTCGGCCAGCAGGGGGTGGTGGCTGGCAAGCAGGCGCTCGGTCGTTTCGGTGGCGCGCAATACCGTGGTGTTGCTCCAGCGTGCAGCATTGGCTTCTACTCCTGCATTGATAGCTGCTTGCGCTTGCTGGGCGTGCGCTAGAGCCCGATTTGGCTCATATTCTGCAAACAGGCTGCCAGTATCAGGGGCTGCGCTGGGCGCCGGGTGGGTGGCGTGTAGGCGCTCGGCCTCGGTGCGGAACATGGCGCCGGCCACCCAGGTGGCCAGGGCCAGCGTGAGGGCGGTGTGGCGCTCCTGTAGCGCCTGCTGTTCGGTCCTGCCGCTGCCGTCTTGCTGGGCGGCGTCGGTGGCCTGTTGCCAGGCCAGCCAGGCGTTGGCCACGCGGCTGGGCACGCGGGCAATGCGGGCCAGCACTTCGCGCTCATCCACCCAGTAGCGTGGGCGCACGGTGAAGCGGGGGTCGGCTTTTTGCGAGGGGCTGACGTCGTTGGTGTCCAGGCCGCCCGGCTTGTCGGGGTTGTCCACGTAGGTGGCCCAGCGGTGGTCGAACTGGTGAACCATCTTGGCTTCGTACAGCGGCAGGCGGCGCGGTGTGGGCGCGCTGGCGTGGGCCTCGGCGGGGCTGTCGGCAAAGAGGTGGCTGTCGTTGGACATGTGGAACATCGTTGAAAAACGAATGCCCCATGGGTTGACTTCGGGGGCGGTGCAGCGGGCGTCTTTGCCTTCGCCCGCCCATTCGGCCTCGCGGATGAGCACGGGGGCGGCGCGGTAGAGCTTTTTGGTCAGCTCGGCATCGTGCTGGCTTCGGAAGGTCGGGCTTGTTTTTGTGTTTGGGTTCAGAAGTACGAATTCAGCCGGCGAAAGTGTGAACTGACGTCGAGAGTCAAGCAAATGCCCAGTGTTCGTGTTCCCGAATGAGAACGTTGCTGACTCCATGGCTGACGGGCTCCCAAGCGTCAACAGGCAGAACCTCGGATTTCTTGTGTCAATGTGAGGAAAAAGTCGTTCGAGATTCATGAAGTCGTGCAGTGACTTAACACGCCCTCCTTCGGAGATTGAGGCGAAATAGGCCTTGCAGGAGTCCGCTAACGCAATGTCAGACTGAACGATGAAGCCAGCTCGTCCACCCACGTTTATCAACTGGCTAAACGTCTCGGCAAACAGCGCATAGGTGTTGACATCGCCCACGCCCGTGAGCGGGTAACGGCTACTGTCGTGCGCGTACAGGCTGGCGGCTTCGGCCCCTCGGCGGGCGGCGATGAAATCTTCGTGCAGGCGCATTTCGGCGCGGTTGGGCGGGCTCAGGCCCTCGGCGGCTTCCACATCGGGGTAGAGGGTGTGCAGTAGCAAGCCCTGGCGCAGCAGTTCAATGCGTTTGGCGCGTCCGGCCTTGTTTTTGGCGGCGGCCACCAAGGGGCTGCGGGTGGCAAAGAATTCTTCTTCTTGCAGCTTGATGCGCTCCCACGGGGGGTTGCCCAGCATCACCGCAAAACCACCCTTTGCAGCTACCTGCGGGAAGGCCAGCCACCAATGGAACACGCTATGGGCGCGGCAAAGGTCGTGTGCGGCCTGCGCCAGTTCGGGCTTGGGCGGCTGGTTGGCATTGGGGTGCAGCAGGCTCCACAGGTAACCTGACAGCGGAATCTGCCCCTGCCCTTGCGGCACCTTGGGCGCGAGAAAGGCGGCCACATAGGTGTCGGCCAGCTTGGCCAAGGTGCTTTGACCCGCTTGCACGCTGGCGTGGGCCCACGCGCTGCGCTTAGTGGCGATGCAGTCTAGGGTGTCGTCGGCCAGTTGCTCGATGGCAGTAGCGTCTTGCACCAGGCTGGTGGCGGCAAACAGGTCATTCGCCACAACCTCTTTCCAGCTTTTGAGCTCGGCCTTGTTCTGCTTTTTCAGGGTAGCTGCGGTGGCTTTGTCATCACCACTGAGCACGGCGTAGGCTTCGTCCGGGATGCCGTTTTCCAGAATCTTGGGGTCCAGCACGCCCAAAATCGCATCGCCCACTTGCAAGTGGTGGTCGATAAAGGTCAGGGGGCGGTCGGGGGTGTAGGCCTCCAGCCACAACGCGGTTTTGGCCAGGGCAATGGCCATGGGGTTTTTATCGACCCCATAAATGCAGTGGCCCACCACATCGCGCAGGGCGTGGCGGTAGTCGGCAGGTGTGGGGGCGCCACCCACGGCGGCGGCGCGCAGCTTGGCCACCTCGTCGGCCAAGCGGCGGGCGGCAGCCAGCAGAAAGTGACCACTGCCACAGGCAGGGTCGCACACGGTCAGGTCCAGCAGGGCGTTGACCGGATTGCCCGGGTTGGCTTGCACGGTTTGAGCAATCACCGGCTCCAGCGCGCTCTTGATGAGTTCTTGCACCAGGCTGTCGGGCGTGTAGTAGCTGCCGGTGAGTTTGCGGGCATTGCCCTTGTTGCTGGCGTCATCCTCATCGCCCACAAAGGCTAGGCGGGCGGCGTGGGGTTGGCTCAGGTGCTGGTAGTCGGGCACCAGCTCCAGCAAGCTCTCATACACGCTGCCCAGTTCTTCAGCGCCCATATCGCGGTAGTTGACGCGGGTGAGGCCCGTGGACTGGCGGAAGTAGCCAAGCTGGAACACGGCGGCCAGCAGGTGGCGGTTGTCTATCTGGCACTGGTTCAGCAATGGGCATTGCTCTTGGGCAAACAGGCCGCCCAGGGCGGGCAGGCCCAGCGCGGCTTGGCCGGTGGCCAGGCCGCTGAAGGTGATGCTCAAGGCTTGCCACAGGTCGCTGTGGGTGTCGTGGCTGCTGCGGCGCACGGCGCGTTCGCGCAGCCAGGTCAGGCTGTAGCCCTGCCAATAGCGTTGCTGCTGTTCTTCAGTGGCGTCGGGCGTAAAAATGAGCGAGCGGCCGGTGCTGGGGTCGGTGCGGTCTTCGACCGTGGCCAGGAAGATGAAGCGATAGACCAAGCTGAGCAGCTCTTCAAAAAAGGCTTGCTTGGTGGCGCTACTTTGCTCTTGATTTTGTAGCTGCTCGCGCAGGCTCGCATTGGCCTGGTGACTTAAAAAGCCTGTGCCCAGGCTGCGCAGGGCGTGCTCCACCTGAAAGCGCAGGTTCATGCGCACGGTTTCGCCGCTTTTCTGGCCTGCGCTGCGCCAACGCTCCCACGGGCAGTCGGTGGGCTCGGTATGGGTGCCGTCCGACTGGGTTTTGCCAAAGCGCGAGGCATGGGCCAGCAGCCAGAAGGCGGTGAAGTCAGCGTAGAGCTCTTCAGTGAAGATGGCTTCGAGGTCCACCTCCACGTAGGCAGGCCGGGTCAGGCTGGGGTTGTCGCGCAGGATGCGCAACTTGAGCCCGTTGCTGGTGACGGCCCAGAGGGATTGGTCGGACGCGTTGAGTGCCTCTTGCGCCAACATGTAGGGGCTGCGTCGGCGGGTGCGGCCAGTTTCAGGGTTGGTGTCGCCAAAGCGCTCCGCAGCCAGGTCCAGGGTTGGTCAAAGCCGGCAAGCACCACGGGCAGACGCCCGCCCAGTGCAGCATGGCCGATGTTGTAGGTGTGGTGGCTGTTGCCGCTGGCGGGCACACTGCTTTGTGCCGTCAGGTCGGTGTAGCCCAGCACCTGGCGCAGCAAAGGCAGCAGCAAGGTTTGCACCGTGACGCTGTGCGGATTGGCGTCTTGCCGCTGGCGTTGCTGTGCGAAGTCTTGCCAAAGGTTTTGCGCAATCTTGAAGTACCGTGCGATTTCATCGCGCAGCTTGAGGCCCTTGGGGATGTCGTAGTGCCCCTCGGTCTGCTCGGTGGCATCGGGTGCTGCCAGGGTGGTCAGGCGGGTGAGTTCTTCGGCCGGGATAAGGCCGCCCTCGATGCGCAGAGCGGTGTAGGCAAGTTGCTGGGTGGTTTTACGGGCCATGGTCAAACCTCCACCGCGGCTGGGACCAGCACGTAGACACCCATCACATCCACCGGCAGGCTGGCGGTGACCTGGTAGCTGCCACGGGCTTCGGCGGCTTCACGCACGCGGCGGTGGTCGGCCAGCAGACTTTGGGCGCGGGCTTGTGCAATGGCTTCCAGCGAGGGCTGCCAGTTTGGCAGTTGGTCCAAGGCCTGCTGGATGTGGCGGTCTCGAATCACGGGGGGCATGTTGCGGCTGGCCTGTGCGCCCAAGAGTTCGCGGGCTTGTGGCAAGGGAATTTCGGTCATGGGCTCGGCGCCAGCGATGCTGACGGCCACGGTTTCTTCGCAGAGCATCAGGCGGGTGTTGTTATCGCGGGTGATGCTGAGCTGGTGGCGCAGGCGCAGCAGCAGCACGGTGGTTTTGAGGGCGACGTTGCCCACAAAGGCAGCGCCGGCACGGGCCACGCCGTCAGCGTCTTCATTCTGGCTGTCCAAGGCCTGTTCGAGCAGGGTGTCGGCCAGAGCGACCACCAGTGGGTGTGTGCGCTGGATGAAGGTGGAGCCTTGGGCGGCGGGTTGCTGAAAGTCGATGCGCAAGGTGCCGCTCAGGCCCTCGGCGGCCAGGCGCTCTTTCAAGGTCGGGGGTAGGGCATCTATCGGGGCCTTGAAGTGGTTTTTGTAGGGTTCGAGACCCGCTCCCAACTTGGCCATAGCTCGGCTTACAAAGCGCTGCACGTCGTCTTCGTTGCCCAGTGCCGCGGCGGATTTGCGCCACTCGGGCAGCACGTCGTCGGGTTTGAGGCGGCGCTGGGCAAAGATGGAGCGGTTTTTGGCGGCCTTTTCGCGGGCGCTTTGCCAGGCGGTTTCAATCTGCTGGGCTGGCTCGCCAAAGTCGAAGCCAATTTGGGCTTGTTTACCCAGTGCGTTGTGCTTGCGCAGCAGCACGGCGTTGAGCAGGGCCTGGGTGAGCTTGCCTTCGTCGTCGGGCATGGGCACCAGCACGCCCAGCTCTTTGCGGATGCTTTCGGCCTTGCGCAGAATCACCTGCAGCACGGCACCGTCCACAGGGTTGTCCTCGCCGTAGAGCATGGTGCTGCGGACTTCTTTGGCCTGCTGGCCAAAGCGGTCCACGCGGCCTTCACGCTGTTCGTGGCGGGTGGGGTTCCAGCTCAGGTCGTAATGGACCACGGCGGTGAACAAGCCCTGCAGGTTGATACCCTCAGACAAGCAGTCCGTGGCGACCAAGATGCGTTGCTCGGTATCACCCAGCTCGGCCACAGCGGCTTCGCGCTCACCGGGAGTGAGTTCGCCGGTCACGGATTTGATGGTGGCTTTCTTGAACTTGCCGCGCAGGTATTCAGCCAGGTAGTGGGCGGTAGCGATATAGCGGCAGAACACCACGGGCTTAAAGCCTTCTTCCACCAGGGCTTGCAGGTGGGTGGTCAGCTTGGCCAGCTTGGGGTCGTTAGCGGCGCCGGCGAGGTTTTCAGCAGCGGCGATAAGCTCTTGCAGGTGTGAGGTGTCTTCGGTCTGGGCTGCAGGCTCGATGTCGTCGGTGGACAGTGCGTCGTCCAGGCCATCCATGACGCGCTCGCTGGCCTGGGCTTCGAGCTCTTCGAGCGAGAGTTCCGCGCCCTCTTCTCCTTCACCCTGCCCTCCTTTGAGGCGGGTGCGCAAAGCGTTCACAGCAGCTGCAGGCGACGAAGAAATGCAGCGCAGCAAGGCCAGTGCGGCCCACCAGTTCATGCGCTGTTCGCGTTGACCCTTGCCTTCGGAACTCACCACCAGCTCACGGGCGTAGTCCAGCACGTCGTTGAAAAGTTGCCCCCAGGCCCCGGTCAGCTTGTAGGTGATTTCCGCCGTCTTGCGGTCGGGGAACATGCTGGCGTCTTGCCACTCGGCAATGTCGGGGCGGCGGCGCTGGACAAAGTGGCGCGACAGGTCTTCACGCAGGTCGGTACGGGCCTCGGCCGGCAGGTCTTTGAGCTGTGTGAAGTCTTTGCGGAGTAAGCCCAGCAGATTGAAGAAGGCGTCTTCGTCACCGCTGTGGGGGGTGGCGGTGAGCAGCACCATGTGCCGCTGCGGGTTTTCTGCCAAGCCCTTGAGCAGCTGGAAGCGCTGCTGGCGGCCTTGGCCGCCCTGGGTGCAGGTGTGGGCTTCGTCCACGATGACGAATTCGGGGCAAAAACGCTGGAAGGCTTCGCGCCGACGTTCAGACTTGATGTAGTCCAGACTGACGACGGTGAAGGGGTGCGCGTCAAACACCGAGGTGCCGGGCGGCAGGTCGCGCTCCAACCGCGTGGCGCTGGAGCTGCGCACCACCACAGCCTGGATATGGAAGCGGTCTTCCAGTTCGCGCTGCCACTGCTCGCATAGGTGCGGCGGGCACAACACGGCCATGCGGTGGATTTCTCCCCGGTCGAGCATCTCCCGTGCAATCAATGCACCCTCGATGGTTTTACCGATACCTACGTCGTCCGCAATCAGCAGTCGAACGGTAGGCTGCTTCATGGCCATGAGCAGCGGCACCAGCTGGTAGGCACGGGGCTCTACGGCAATGTTGCCAAAGCTGCGGAACGGGCCCGCCCCGCTGCGCAGCTTGAGCTGCAGGGCGTCCATCAGCAGTTGGCTGGCTGAGTGATTGCGGGCCTGTGCCACCACAGGCCAGGGGAAAGTGGCTGGGCCGACGGGCTGAAGCTCAAGCGGCAGGTAAATCAGGGACTCGTCCTTCTCGCCGCCACCCAGAGGGCGCAGGCGCAAGGTGTCGGTTGTGGATTCGGGCAGCACTATCCATTCGCGGCCACGGGCCGAGACAAGGCTGCCGGGGTAGAACTCGGCGACAGGAGTATTCATGTTCAGTTTTTCTGGCCAGCGCCAAACAGGTCTGCATTGGCCGCAAAGATGGCGGGCCAGGCTTCGGTTTCTTTGGGGAAACGCACAACAATAAAGCCCAGGTCTTCGAGCTTGCGGTTGGCCTCGGCGTCTTTGGTCTTTTGGCTTTCCGCGTCGTGGTGCGGGCCGTCAATGAACACGGCCAGGCTGTAGTCGTCGTAGAAAAAGTCTGCGTTCACGCCTGCGGCCGTCAAGGTGTGCTGAGCACGGTCGGGTTTGAGATAGCCGTGTTCTTCCACATGGGCAAGCCAAGCCTTCTCCAGGGAGCTGGATGACATGCGCTCCAACTCCGCGCTGTGCTGCTCAGGTGCGCGGCCTTGCGAGCCACGGACTGAGGTGGATTCGGTCAATCGGCAGAGGATGTCGAGCAGCTGGCCGCCTGCCTTCTTGTCTTGCCGGTCAATGAGGGGATGGTCTGGCTGGTTGTAGTAAGACAGCAGGCATCGGTAGCAGCCAGCCTCGCACAGCGCCTGGCCATGCTCATCCTGCTCCTGGATGAGCTCGGGCTTCTTCCAGGTCGTGCTTTCAACGGGCTTGTGGAAGTGCATGATGCTCAGCGCTTCTGCCGCAACCGTGCGCAGGGCCTGGGGCTCGGTGGCAATGCGGGTGAGCACACCTGCGCCACCTTCAGCAGCCTCAAAGAACAGGATGGACTGGCGGTTGCTACGGCCGGGCAATGGTTCTGCCACGAGTTCGCTTTCTTCCAGCTGGTACACCGCCTCAATGCCACGCTTCAAGGCGTATTGCAGCGTGGTCATGGTCGTCTCTTCCAGCACCCCCAAACGGTGGTGCGGCATCACGACCAGGATGTTGCGGCGGTCTTCCACGAAGGGAACGATGCGCTGTGGGGGAGTCTTATCTGGCGGCGCTTCTTCACCTTCGCCGTCTCCCGCTTCGTTTTCACCGCCGACCCAGTGTCCGGTGACGGGGTTAATCATGAAGCCCAGCACCTTCTTATCTTTGCGTCGCTTCCAGCCGTAGTTCATACGCCAAATGGTGGCGGTCGGACCGTACTGGAGTTCCAACAATGGGCCCTGCTCATCAGAGACGACGGACGTGACCATCTGCAACTTGCCATCGGCCTGAGCGAACTGCAGGGTGGTCTGCATTTCGTAGCCTTGACGCGTGCGCTCCTCTTCGTTGGCGGTGATGCGCTCTGCCCGTTTGGTGGAGACGTTTTCAATGCGATACAGGTTTTTGACCTCCTCGGCACCATCCAGAGAGGCACCGCAGGACACGCAACGGTCTGCATCACGCTGGGTGCGGAAGTGGCCGTAGCCACACATGGGGCACAGGCGCGCAACTTCGGTGGGGAGTTTGGCACCGTCGGCCACTTGGTCTTGTCCGCCAATGGTGAGCAGTGCTTTGGTCACCCGGTATTGACTGCCTTCGTGATAGATGAGGCTGTAGGGCCCAAATTCGCTCAAGGCGAGGAAGCGAGGGCGCGACAGGAAGCTCTCTCGCCCGATGTTTCCTCGGCGGGCGGGGATGTACGCCATCAGCGGCAGGCGTGGGAAGTTGTAGCCGGGCAGAAAGCCCTGGCTGGCCAAGTACCTGTAGGTATAGAAGTCGCTGTTGAAAGCACTGTCGCCAGCTAACAGCAGGTCTCGCTGCTTGCGGGCCTCGTTGTGGCGCTGCTGGGCCTCTCTGCGTTCACGTTCGCTCGCGGCGGGGTTGTTTTCTTTCTTGTAATTGAGCTCGATGGCCTGGGCCGTGGCCTGGTAGAGGTCACGCCAGCGGTTCAAAGCGCTGTCGAATTCTTTGAACGCCCTTTGGAACACAGATTCTGGCCAGGTTGGAGTGAACCAGGGAGCGCGCTCGGGCGTGAGCTCGTCTTTGAGCATGCCCAATACCGCCAAGCCACGCTCATGTGCTTTGCGCTGTGCGGAAGGTTTGGCGAGCTCGTCGGCCAAGTCCGTGGTGAGCGGCAAGTCCTGCGGCTTCTCCATGTCGAGCAGGTCTCGAATGCTGTTGCCCAGCTTCTTGCCCGTCTCAGCCAACCAAATGGCCTGCAGGTGGCTTTGCACCAGTTCGCGGTTGGCTAGGTCGAGCGTGGGAGCATTGACCTGACCGTGCACCATGCGCACCGGGTCGCGGAAGTAATACTGGTCGTGTGGGGACTGACTGGCGCAGTACGTGATGACCAATGCCGGTTGCCCCGCCCGGCCTGCTCGGCCACTGCGCTGGGCGTAATTGGCTGGCGTGGGCGGCACGTTGCGCATGTACACGGTGTTGAGCGAGGAGATGTCGACGCCCAGCTCCATGGTGGGGGAGCAGAACAGCACGGGGAGCCATTCCAAGTCGTGGCCGTGCTTGTCACGCCATTCGTCCCGGTCTTTGTCGGTGAAACGGAAACGGGCTTCACGCTCCATGCGGTCGTCTTGCTCGACCTGTGCTGTGTGTTCGCGGGCCTCGAAATCGAACAGACGGTGTGCCGGCTCACTCAGCAGCTTGGCAATGTTGCGGTAGAGGTTGCGGAAAAACGCGTTTTCGTGGGCCTGGCTGGTTGCGCTGCCATTGCCCACATGCCAGAGCATGGCGCTGCCGTTGAGCTGCCAGCCGGTCAACCCGAAGTCGGTCTCTTCCTTTCGGACCAGGCCATAGCTTTCTGCAGCGTTGAGCAATGCCGAGACGACATCGCCGTAGGTGGCATCCTTGATTTCTTTGTAGAACGGATTACCTCCACCCCAGGTGCTGCCTTTCTTGAGCTCTTTGCCAAGTCGTGAACGGCTGGAGCCGATGACCAGGTACTCCTCCAGCTTTTGCCGCTTGATGCGCGCGTTGTTGTCGTCCTTAGGACGGCTGGTAACGAACCACTTAGCGGGCACGGGGCGCTCATCTTCCGTGAAGCCCCAGGGCTCGCACAGGTTGGCAAAGCTCACCGTGCGAAGCTGGTCAAGCTCCGTACGGTCCAGGTAGCGGGAGGCTACGCACAAGCCTTCACGCATGAAACCGAACAGCAAGCGAAGCACATGCGCCCGCTCGGCAGGTTTTGCTGCGCGCAGAACCTGGGGCGCTTCACTCCACTCTTGCTCATCGGCGGCCAGGTCATCAATGTCTTGATACTGGATTTGCATCAAGCCCAACTGTTCCAAGTTGGGGTTGTTAAAGCGCCAACCCCGACGCAGGTCGTAGAACGCCCGATATCCCAGAATGGACCGCATGGCGTCTTGCACCTGACGGCGGCTGTTGCCCTTGACGTCGGGCTGCTGCATGTACTCGGCACGTACTGCGTAGTCGTCGCGGTGGAATCCCAAAGACTCGAACACCGAGTTGGCTATGTCTTTTTCTGAAAGCGTTTGCTGCGGCGCAGCTTCCAGAGCTGAAAACAAGGCTGCGCGGGTCAACAAGACTTGAAGGAAGTCGTTGAAGTGCCCAGCCTGTAAGGCAGCGTCCTGGCGGTTGTCCGAAAAACCCAGAACCTTCTTGGCCTCTGGGGAAAGCTCATGGTCCTGCTCGTAGAGGTAGCGCAGTGAAGCCAAGGTCAGCATCGTGGTCGCCGAACTGCGCCCCTCACCGGAAAGAGAGGTGAGCCGGAGCGAGTCTTTGCCGCTGCTGGTGTGAGTTACGCCACAGGACAGACAGAAACGGAAGCTGCCCGGTATGAACCAAGCGGATAAGCCTCCCTCTTGAGTCTGGACACCGTCTGACCGAACTTTGACGGCCTGTGGCACGTACTTTTTCTGGGGTGGCTTTACACGCCACTCGCCATCGGCTCGCTCTTCAACCCAAGTTTCGGGGTAGTTTTCCGGATTAGCTTCATCCCAGACACCTGATACATCGGGCATGAGGTAGCCCGCCTTGACGCCATCGTCCTCATGCTCACGCTCTTCGATACTGCGAACTGAGAAGGTTCGTCCTTCAACAGCATCCTGGTCCCAAACCGGGATGTACTCTTGCCCACAATCGCGGCAGAAGTGAACGTTGTAGAGGTTTCGGCTGCGGTCGCCGGAGACAAATTGCTGGCCGTCCAGAGTCACTGCTCGTTGGCCTGGCGCCTCTAGTGTCGCGAAAACCTTGCCACCACCCGAGATGAACTGGTGCAGTTTGAAAGCGAACAACGATTTACCCGAAGGGTCGGCGACGCTGTACGCACGCAGAAGGAAGCGCTGCAAATAATCGCTGCATTGTTCCTTGTCCAGGCCCGAGGCCTCCGCCAGCAACCCGGCCGCGAGTGCCAAGGTTTTGGGTTTGGCTCGGCGGGGCTTTCCACTCTCGTAGGTCAAACCTAGTGTCAACTCCACCCAAATGGAGACTGGGTGCTGTGCCATGGCCGCAAAATCGAGGTCTTGAGGTACCCCCTCTTGAATGGCCGCCGTCAAACGGGAGTTGATGGTTTCGAGTGTCTCGGTTTCTGGCGTAGTGCGCTTTAGCGTCTCAGTGATGATGTTGGTCGCCGGAATCTTGGTACCGAACAAGCGACTGGCTACCTCTGCGACTTTGGCATTGCGCTCCACCTCGGTGCCATCGGTCGCCATGGTGGCCGACGTTCCGATGCAGACCAACTGGTCAGCCAGGGCTTCACGAACCCGGCGCACGAGAAGGGCCACATCAGCACCCTGGCGGCCCCGGTAGGTGTGCAGCTCGTCCAGCACCAAGAACTTCAGCCCTTTAGCGTTGGCAATGACTTGCTGGTCAATCGCGTTCTGCCGAGTGAGCAGCAGCTCTAACATCATGAAGTTGGTCAGCAAGATGTCCGGCGGATTGGCCTTCATGGCCTCCCGTTCCTCGGTGCTTTCTTGCCCCGTGAACCGGCCGAATGTGACCGGTCGCGTGCCTGGGTCAGCGCCCAGGAATTTCTTGAGTTCCTCCAGCTGGCTGTTAGCCAGGGCGTTCATCGGGTAGACCACGATGGCTCGAGTTCGAGGAGTCTTGTCGACCTGCCTGGCTTTGAGGCAGTGGTCAATGATGGGGATGAAGTACGACAGGGACTTGCCTGAGCCTGTTCCAGTGGTCAGGACGTAGCTTTCGCCTGCTGAAGCGAGACTGATGGCTTCAACTTGATGCTTGTACAGGGGCAACGAATGTCCGGCCGAGGCTGCGCTTTTGCCGAAGCGGAATATCTGGGCGCAGGCTTGACTGAGTTGCCCCGCCTCGCACAAGGACTCGACCGTGCCGCCCGGTTGAAAATTTGGATTGACCTGGACGAGGGGCTCTGGCCAATACTTTTGGGACGCATACTCCGCGTCTACGAAAGCACGGATGTCATCGGCTTTGATGCGCGTGAAGCTTCGAGTGAACTCGGCGTACTCGTTGACTAGGTTCTGGCGAAACTCAAAGACGTTCAATCGTTTTCTCCCATTTCCAACTCTGCCGACTGGTCGACGACGGGCACTACGTAGCAACCCCTATCTTCAGCACTATAAGTGCGAAATTTTCATTATCAGAGGCTTGGGTGGTAGTTAAGCGAACACATCCGCTGGCCGATGTGAGAACGTGACGCTCGCATGTCTGCATTCGATACCTTCGTGGTTTTTGAGGGACTCGAACTTGCTGGAATGCAATGAATTTATGTCTTGGAGAACCGCAAGGCACTGACATCTAACTCAGATACAGCAATCGTCTCGTTGAGGACTTCTGGGACATGCTGCCTCTGTACACGCCCGACGATTGTGAAGAACACACGCGGATGGAGCCTGGCTCGTGGGTTGATAAACCAAGCCCTGACCTGTATTTGAAGTACTGCACTCTATTCTTCGATAGGAGTTCATGAACAGAAACTTCAGTCTCAAAAATGTCCGTTTTTGGGAGATTCAAGACTAGGTTCCAAAAACCACCCACCTTTCTAGTATGACCTTGTCTCAAAATCTGGTCTCGTTTTCATCGTCTCATAGCTACACTAAGCAACGAGATTTGAGACGGAGACCACCATGCTTGTCGGCTATGCCCGCGTATCGACTGAAGACCAGAAGCTCGACCTGCAGGTCGATGCCCTAAAAGGCGCTGGTTGCGAGAAGCTTTACTCTGACCAGGTGTCTGGGGCCTCCAGCCCCAGCCCCGGACTGGAGGAGGGGGGGGGGGCGTACCTGCGGTCAGGGAACACGTTAGTGGTCTGGAAACTCGGCGCGGCGCGCCGGACGTCAAAGGCCTGGTTGACCCTGGTGCAAACGCTCCCGGACAAGGGCATCCAGTTCCCCGGCCGGCCCGACGGCAACGGATAGGAAATTCAACCGCATGAGGCCAAGTATGGCACGAGTCTTTGGCTTCGAAACACGTCGGCCAAGGCAGACCAAGGCAGATTGAGCGCTCGCTTGTCGCTCAATCGCGAGAGCTTGGGGAAGCTATACGCATTTTGGGCTGGCGCGCACGCAGCGACTCCCCGCAGCGATTGATGCCGCCGTCTTGCTCAGTTACCAATTGACGCGCTGGTCCACTTCGTAGTCGGGTGCGGGTTGTGCCGCCAGATCCCAGTCTGGCTCGACTTCGATACCCTCACCGACATGCGCATCGCAGTCATCCCACAACGGCGGTCCGCGTGCCGGGGGAAATTTGCGGAGGTTCTGAGTCGACGCCGATGTGATCCAGAATCCGCCTGATCTGCGTGCCCTCGGTAATGAACGCGATCAGGCGCATCTGACCACCGCAGATTGGGCACAGCAGCGGGAACACTTCGTAAATACGGGCGATCAACACCGCCCACAGGTAGTGTGCCGGTGCGCGCTTGGGTGGCGCAGGTTCGGGCGTGGGTGGGATCGCGTGGCCCAGCGGTGCCACTGCAGGCACGCCCTCGCCCGTGGCGGCTGGCTCGGTCTGCACCACGACTTGCTTGATCGGTTGTTGTGGTGTCGCCAGCGCCACCGCCGCAGCCCTGAGCGGCGAGTTCGGTGCCAGCACACCAAAGTAGCGGTGCCGGTGGGTGCGCGGTGGTGGCACCAGGGCGGCAATGCGGTCGATCAGCTCCAGTGGCGTGAGGGTCAGCTCATCTGCCTTGGCACCGCGCTTGTCGCTGGTGGGCTCGCTGCGCTGCTTGGCACAGCGGTACACCAGCGCAGCGCCCTCTTTGCGCAGACGTTCCATGGCAAAGGGTGGGCGGGCGCAGTAGCGCAGCAGGCGTTCCAGGGCTGCGCGGTCGTGCGCTTCGATGCACACCCCGGCATCGACCGAAAAGCCCGCTATGCTGGTAGGCCAGCATGTCTTTGGCGTCACAGCTCTCCAGCAGGCCCCGGCCCACGAAGGCGCGCAGGATGCGTTTGCGCAAGGTAGCTTGCACCTGGGCTACGGCATCCGCATCCACGCCTGTGGCCGGGTGGAAAAGCACGCCCGCCGGGATGGCTGCCTCCTGGGCATCGGCATCGCCCTCGCCCGGCACTTGCTCAAACACTCCCATCGACCACGCAGACGTGGAAGTGCACATGCTCGTTCAGGCTGGAGCCGAACCGGTGGATAAAGGCCACAGCGCCGATGTGCAGGGCAGCATTGTTCACGTCCGCTGCACCGGGGCAATTGGCAGATTGGCTTTGCGCAATAACGCGCAGGAAGATGCGCAGCACCATGTTGAGCACTGGCCCGTCGCGCTGCATAAAGTAGCGTAGCCGCTTCGGAACCGACAGCACCCACTGGCGCACCGGCAGGCGAGGAAAGACGTGGTCCGTGAGGTGCGCCGCCGTTTCCACCATGCGCCGGGTGTTGCACGAGGGCAGACACCTGGCCTTTGCAGGAGAAGGCGACAAAATAGTCGTGACCACAATCGTCACACCACGCCCGGGCAAAGCCGTGGGCGAAGATGCCGCACTCCAGATACTTACGAAAGGCTTGGCGAACATAAGACTTAGGGGTGTGATGGTCGCCCTGGCCGTCGAACTGGCCTGCACTGGCCAGCTCATGCCAAGTCTCGAAGTGTTCTGCTATGGTTTGGTAGAGCAGCGTGCGCTCGGGGTGGCGCGGGTTGAAGAGTTTGGGTTTGGCTACTGCTGCAGCTGGGGCGGCGGCAGCCTGCGCTGCGGCCCGCATGGTGGTGCGATTGTGGCCTTGCGTGCGACTGAGCTGTAGACGTGTGCATGGTGCAACGCCTTGATGGGCGTGGCATAGGGGCGCATAACTGTACATTTATACAGTTATTACCACCATCGCCCGCGAAGGCCTGGCCAGCCCCAGTGTCATCGTGGCCGGTGATGTGATGCGGGGCCTGCTGGCCGCAGCCCAGGTCCCCGAACGGGACCCCTTGGGCCAGACGCGCACCGCCTGAGCGTTCAGGCAGCCGCGAGCTGCTGGTTTTGTGGTGTGCGCGTAGCCCCCACCGCCAGCAACGCCAAGGCCAGCGCCAGGGTGTAGTGCATCAATTGCACGGTGTTGAACAAGCCCAGGTAGTTGCTGTCGGCCTTGCCAGTAGCCGCCACCACAAAGCTGCCCAGCAAAGCCAGCGTGCCCGCCAAGCCCCAGGTATTGCGCTGCTGCACCGCCGTCCAGGCAATCACCAGCGCACACACACCCGGCACCACCTGCGACCAGAGCGCCAGACCGGCCAGCGTCAGCACGATGCCGACGCCCCCACGACCAGCACAAAACGCCCGACCGCCGCGCCACGTGCGGGCCAGCGGCGCATCCGGCCAACACAGGCCTGATGCAAGCAACGGAAACGCAGCACGGGCGGCCAGCAGGCTGGTGAAACGGTGTGGCCCCAGCATCTCGGCCCAGCCCGAATACCACGCACACCCAGGCAGGCCGCCAAACCGATCAGGCCGGCAGCCATTGCCACAGCAGGCCGCTGGCGCAGGTGAAACCACAGGACAGCGGCACACACCAGCAGCAGCACCAGATCCGACAAGGCGTCCGGGTTCAAGCTGCCACTCCCACCGCGTTGGCAGGGGCAACGGCCTGGCGATTCAGCCAGACCACACTGCCCACACACAACACCAGCAACGCACCCTTGAGCAGCAGCGGCGGCCTGAAGGCAATGAAGGCCACCGTGACCGTCGCTGACCGCCTGAATCAGGCGCCGCAAAAAAAGGCAAGCATCAGAAAGACAAAGAATGATGGACCATGCTAACAGGGAAGTTTGTGGCGATGACCCTTGGTTTCGAGCGCACGACGCCGAAAACGCCCGTGCCAGCCAGCCTCCCATGCAGGAAAGGTGCCAACCGTTCTACCCCGCGGGCACCTGAAAAAACCCCTCTCGCGCCCTTGCGGGTTGGGATGGGCTTTGGGTTTTTCTTGGGTTTTTCTTGGGTGTCCTGGAAATTGGGGTCGCTGTCTGAAAAGAAAAAAACCGGATCACTATCGCTGGCGACCCGGTTTTCTTGAAACCTGCGCCACTCTGTTGCCAGAGCGGCGTTTTCCCCACCAGTGATTAGAAGCGGTGACGAATACCAGCGGTGATACCGGTACGGCTGCGAGCGCCGCGGCGGTGTCGAGCACCACCGCAGTGCCGCCGCTGATGCTGGTGTGGTCTACGCCAAAGTAGGCGTCGGTGCGCTTGCTGAATGCATAGATCTGCCACGGCGACATAGTGACGTTGCCATTAGACGTGCCGTTGACCGAGCCTGATTGCTTGCCGCGGAAGTACTGCCGCAGGTTCATTGAGGCGTCAGCTGATAGCCCACACCCAGCTTGAACAGTTGGCGCTTGTCAGCATCACCCGGCTGGAAAGCCGCCGTGAGTCTGGCCGCCCAGAACGCACCCAAGCCGCACTGTCTACGCCGTTACGCAAAGTCCTGGGCGGCGTGGTCACGCAGCGAATGCGGTTATCATCCAAGCAGGTTCAGTCGGGTCCAATCAGCTCGGTGCTGGCACCCAGTACTGGTACAGCAGGTCGATCAGGCCCACGACTTCAGCATCTGCCACGGGATACCGAAGGGGCACCGCCCAGGTGGCAGGGAACACCAGAAATGAACCCCATGGCACTGGTAGAGGTCTCCGCTCGCCCAGTGCGGTAGACAGGTTGTCAAACGCGTACTCCGCACGGGCACCGTGGCCGCACCGACAAGCGCAACGGGCCCGGATAGGAAATTCAACCGCATGAGGCCAAGTATGGCACGAGTCTTTGGCTTCGAAACACGTCGGCCAAGGCAGACCAAGGCAGATTGAGCGCTCGCTTGTCGCTCAATCGCGAGAGCTGGGAAGCTATACGCATTTTGGGCTGGCGCGCACGCAGCGACTCCCGCAGCGATTGATGCCGCCGTCTTGCTCAGTTACCAATTGACGCGCTGGTCCACTTCGTAGTCGGGTGCGGGTTGTGCCGCCAGATCCCAGTCTGGCTCGACTTCGATACCCTCACCGACATGCGCATCGCAGTCATCCCACAACGGCGGTCCGCGTGCCGGGGAAATTTGCGGAGGTTCTGAGTCGACGCCGATGTGATCCAGAATCCGCCTGATCTGCGTGCCCTCGGTAATGAACGCGATCAGGCGCATCTGACCACCGCAGATTGGGCACAGCAGCGGGAACACTTCGTAAATACGGGCGATCAACACCGCCCACAGGTAGTGTGCCGGTGCGCGCTTGGGGCGCAGGTTCGGGCGTGGGTGGGATCGCGTGGCCCAGCGGTGCCACTGCAGGCACGCCCTCGCCCGTGGCGGCTGGCTCGGTCTGCACCACGACTTGCTTGATCGGTTGTTGCGGTGTCGCCAGCGCCACCGCCGCAGCCCTGAGCGGCGAGTTCGGTGCCAGCACACCAAAGTAGCGGTGCCGGTGGGTGCGCGGTGGTGGCACCAGGGCGGCAATGCGGTCGATCAGCTCCAGTGGCGTGAGGGTCAGCTCATCTGCCTTGGCACCGCGCTTGTCGCTGGTGGGCTCGCTGCGCTGCTTGGCACAGCGGTACACCAGCGCAGCGCCCTCTTTGCGCAGACGTTCCATGGCAAAGGGTGGGCGGGCGCAGTAGCGCAGCAGGCGTTCCAGGGCTGCGCGGTCGTGCGCTTCGATGCACACCCCGGCATCGACCGAAAAGCCGCTATGCTGGTAGGCCAGCATGTCTTTGGCGTCACAGCTCTCCAGCAGGCCCCGGCCCACGAAGGCGCGCAGGATGCGTTTGCGCAAGGTAGCTTGCACCTGGGCTACGGCATCCGCATCCACGCCTGTGGCCGGGTGGAAAAGCACGCCCGCCGGGATGGCTGCCTCCTGGGCATCGGCATCGCCCTCGCCCGGCACTTGCTCAAACACCCCATCGACCACGCAGACGTGGAAGTGCACATGCTCGTTCAGGCTGGAGCCGAACCGGTGGATAAAGGCCACAGCGCCGATGTGCAGGGCAGCATTGTTCACGTCCGCTGCACCGGGGCAATTGGCAGATTGGCTTTGCGCAATAACGCGCAGGAAGATGCGCAGCACCATGTTGAGCACTGGCCCGTCGCGCTGCATAAAGTAGCGTAGCCGCTTCGGAACCGACAGCACCCACTGGCGCACCGGCAGGCGAGGAAAGACGTGGTCCGTGAGGTGCGCCGCCGTTTCCACCATGCGCCGGGTGTTGCACGAGGGGCAGACACCCCGGCCTTTGCAGGAGAAGGCGACAAAATAGTCGTGACCACAATCGTCACACCACGCCCGGGCAAAGCCGTGGGCGAAGATGCCGCACTCCAGATACTTACGAAAGGCTTGGCGAACATAAGACTTAGGGGTGTGATGGTCGCCCTGGCCGTCGAACTGGCCTGCACTGGCCAGCTCATGCCAAGTCTCGAAGTGTTCTGCTATGGTTTGGTAGAGCAGCGTGCGCTCGGGGTGGCGCGGGTTGAAGAGTTTGGGTTTTGGCTACTGCTGCAGCTGGGGCGGCGGCAGCCGCTGCGGCCCGCATGGTGGTGCGATTGTGGCCTTGCGTGCGACTGAGCTGTAGACGTGTGCATGGTGCAACGCCTTGATGGGCGTGGCATAGGGCACATAACTGTACATTTATACAGTTATTACCTCCACAACAAATATTGCCGAGCCGCCAGACAGCAAAAAGCCCGAACTGTTGCCAGTTCGGGCTTGAAGGTTTGACGCGT
Source organism: Candidatus Aalborgicola danicus (assembly GCA_016703945.1). GTDB lineage: Bacteria > Pseudomonadota > Gammaproteobacteria > Burkholderiales > Burkholderiaceae_C > Allorhodoferax > Allorhodoferax danicus. Next base: position 8,293 of record JADJBC010000028.1, on the reverse strand, counting down.
CAGGTCGGTTTACTTCCGCGCTGGCGGCACATCCGTGCAGCTGCCATGCGCCACCTCCGCCGCCATGCCGATGCTCTCGCCCAGCGTCGGATGCGGGTGGATGGTCTTGCCGATGTCCACTGCGTCGGCGCCCATCTCGATGGCCAGTGCCACCTCGCCGATCATGTCGCCCGCGTGCGTGCCGACCATGCCGCCGCCCAGGATCTTGCCGTGGCCATGCGCCTCGGGGCTGTCGTCGAACAAGAGCTTGGTGACGCCTTCGTCGCGGCCGTTGGCAATGGCGCGGCCGGAGGCCGTCCAGGGGAACAGGCCCTTCTTGACCTTGATGCCTTGCGCCTTGGCCTGATCTTCCGTGAGGCCGACCCAGGCCACTTCGGGGTCGGTGTAGGCCACGCTGGGGATCACGCGGGCGTTGAAGGCGGCGCTGGCCAGCTCCTTGTTGCCTTGCAGTTCACCGGCAATGACTTCAGCGGCCACATGCGCCTCGTGCACGGCCTTGTGCGCCAGCATGGGCTGGCCGACGATGTCGCCAATCGCAAAGATGTGCGGCACGTTGGTGCGCATCTGGATGTCCACGTTGATGAAGCCCCGGTCGGTCACGGCCACGCCAGCCTTGTCGGCGGCGATCTTCTTGCCGTTGGGGGTGCGGCCCACGGCCTGCAACACCAGGTCGTACACCTGCGGCGCAGGGGCGGTGCCGCCCTCCTCCGCGGATGCAAACGTGACCTCAATGCCTTCGGGCAAGGCGCGTGCGGAGACGGTCTTGGTCTTCAGCATGATGTTGTCGAAGCGCTTGGCATTCATCTTCTGCCAGATCTTGACCAGGTCGCGGTCGGCGCCCTGCATCAGGCCGTCGAGCATTTCCACCACGTCCAGGCGCGCGCCCAGCGTGCTGTAGACCGTGCCCATCTCCAGGCCGATGATGCCGCCACCCAGGATCAGCATGCGCTTGGGGACTTCCTTGGAGCGCCAAGGCACCTGTGCTGTCCACCACGCGCGGGTCGTTGGGCATGAAGGGCAGACGCACGGCCTGGCTGCCGGCGGCGATGATGGCGTTCTTGAACTGCACGACCTTCTTGGCGCCGGTCTTGTCCTGGCCGCTGCCTGTCGTTTCCTCCACCTCGACATGGTTGGCGCCGACGAAATGGTGCCGTAATCCGCGCACGGTGGTCACCTTGCGCATCTTGGCCATGGCGGCCAGCCCGCCGGTGAGCTTGCCGATGACTTTTTCCTTGTGGCCGCGCAGCTTGTCGATGTTGACCACCGGCGCACCAAAGTCCACGCCCAGATCACCCAGGTGGCTACCTCGTCCATCACGGCGGCCACGTGCAGCGCGCCTTGCTGGGGATGCAACCCACGTTCAGGCAGACCCCGCCCAGCGTGGCGTAGCGTTCGACGATCACGACCTTCAGGCCGAGGTCCGCTGCGCGAAACGCCGCGGAGTAGCCGCCGGGGCCGCCGCCGAGCACCAGCACGTCGCATTCCAGGTCGGCCGAGCCGCCGAAGGCGGTCGCGACGGGGGCGGGAGATGATTCAATACTGATAGCAGATTGTGACCCGCTGGCGCTGGGAGAAGGCTGTTTTTGTTCCGAAACAGGTGCTGCGGGGGCTGCCGGGGCCGCCGTTTGGGCGCCCGCGGCCTCCAGCAGCAGGACGACCGAGCCTTCGGCCACCTTGTCGCCGAGCTTGACCTTCAGTTCCTTGACCACGCCGGCATGGCTGGACGGAATCTCCATTGACGCCTTGTCGGACTCCACGGTGATCAGGCTCTGCTCGGCCTTGATGGTGTCGCCGGGCTTGACCAGCAGCTCGATGACCGCCACCTCGGAAAAATCACCGATGTCCGGCACTTTGATTTCAATCAGGCTCATGTGTGTCTCCAGTGGCGCGCGGGCCCCCCGGGTCAAGCTTTCAGTTTGATCGTGTACAGGTCCACCGGTCCGGCCGAACTGCGGTCGAACTCGCAGCCCGCATGGATGCCGGCCAGCGCCACTTCACGGGCCGAGCGGGCCTTGTCCCAGACGGCGTGCATGGCCCCGAGCGCAAAGCCGCGTCCGGAGCCGATGCCCCAGAACTCCTTGAACTCGAACACCTCTCGATAGCTGTACAGGCCGAAGATGCCGCTGGCGTTGGCAATCACCACGCTGAACTGGCTGGACTCGTAGGGATCGTTGTCGTCTTCCTTGGTCTGCAGAAAGAAGGCTCCTTCAGCAGCGGGTGCAGCCTGACGAAAGTGTCGAACACTCGTCGCGACTGCCCAGCAGCAGCTGGTCTTTTCGGCAGCGCGTTCATGGCCTTGCGCAGAACCGGGAAAGTGCGCCACGGTGCCGGCCATGCCGACCCAGCTCGGGCCGGCGGGCGTCCACCTTGAACAGCTTGCTGTTGGCCTCGTGGCGGTGCGACAGGCGCGTGTCCCCGAAGGTCACCAGCGTGTCGGCAGCAATCGCCACCGGCCCGCCTTCTTGACGACAACGACCGTCGTCACAGCCCAATCTCCGCCGGGCCGCCCCAAGGAGACTGGGCCCCCCGAGGGGGCAGCGCAGTACGCGCAGCGACAAGCGTGGGGGTCACAACTAGCTCGCCCAGGGCAACCGCCCGAAGATGAGCGACCTGCTGCTCACGCCGGCCAATGCGCGCCGGGTGGCCGACCAGCTCGCCAGCTTGCGGCGCGGCGGCCGAAGGTGGGGCAGCTGGTATCGATGGAATCCGGCGACCTGCTGCCGCCCGCGCTGGCCGAGATCCCGGCGCGGCTGCGCTCGACGCCTGTGCCATGCCCAAAGCCCAGGTGAAGGGCGTGCTCGACGCGCAATGGGGCCCGGGCTGGGGAGAAGCAGTTCAAGCCATTTCTCGTATACCCCCATGGCGGCGGCCTCCATCGGCGAGTGCACCGCGCCTGGCCAAGGGACGGGCGCGACATGGCCATCAAGATCCAGTACCCCGGCGTGCGCGAGAGCATCGACAGCGACGTGGACAACGTGGCCACGCTGTTCCCGGATGTCGGGCCTGCTGCCAGGGAACTGGACATCAAGCCGCTGCTGCGCGATGCCAAGCGCCAGTTGCACGACGAGGCCGACTATGTCCGCGAGGGCGGCTACCTGGCGCGCTATGGCGAATTGCTGGCCGACGCGCCGACTACCGGCTGCCGCAATTGCCGCGACCCGACCACGCACAGCGTGCTGGCCATGTCGGTGGTGGTGGGCGTGCCGGTCGAATCGCTGGTGGACGCGCCCCAGGAAGAGCGCGACCGGGTGATGAACCTCTGCTGTTTGCGCTGCTGCTGCGAGCTGTTCGAGTTCCGGCTGGTCCAGACCGACCCCAACTTTGCCAACTACCGCTACGACACCGACACGCGCCAGCTGATCCTGCTGGATTTCGGCGCCACCCGCCCCTCAGGGCGACCATGGCCAGCGAGTTCCGCCGGCTCTGAAAGGCGCGATCAGCGGTGACCGGGCCCTGATGGACGCGGCGGCGATGGCCATCGGCTACTACGACGCCACCACGCAAGACCGGCACCGCCAGACCATCCTGGACATGGGCGAGCTGGCCATCGAGCCTTTCACGCGGGAAGGCCCCTGAGACTTCGGCACCAGCGATGTGCTGCCGCGCGCCTGCGCGGCATCGAACTCGGCTTTGGATCGCGACTTCTGGCAAATTCCGCCCTCCGACGCCATGCTGCGCAGCGCAAGTTCGGCGGCCTGTACCTGCTGGCGATCCGGCTGAAGGCCCGAGTCAACCTGCACGAACTGGCGCGACCGGGCTGGCGCCACCGCAAGCGCGGGTCACCGCCCGCCTGACACCGATTCCCGAGCGGCCAGACCGTTCCGAACATCCGCAAAATAGTCCTGATTCAGGAGCATAAAGAGACCATACGACGCTGGGATAGTGCCAAAAGTCTTGAAATCCGCTGCGAAAGACCGCAAACGACCCACCACGGCGCTACGCACCGTGAAGCAAATCCGGCGCGGGCGGGGCAGACGTGGGCTCATACGCTTCGCCGTTGATCCGCCCCCCGACATCCGCCCCACCTACGATCACGGGTGCCTGATCCGGCTCATGCGGGCTCAAGACTGGTTTCGACTGCGGCGTCTGAAGCAAGCGGGGCGCAGGCCATTTGGGGTCGGATCCCAATTTCGCCCTTGCCGGTTGTGACCGATAGCCAGCCCGTCACGAAATTGGGCTCTGACCCCGAATGGCCGGAAGGCGCACACAGCAACCGCGATGCTCGCACCAATGCTTTTTCGGTCATCTCGTCTGCTGCCGTTCACCTTTGCGCAACATCATTTCTCCGCGAACGCCGGGCGCCGACGGGCCCTGGGATGGTCTCAACCGACAACGCCTGCTTGAATCGCCATGTGAGTTGAGAGTCCAGTGACCATCCTCCATCCGCAGGCATCCGCGCGACCGGTGATATAGCCTGCAATCCGGAGAAGCCAGAAATGCAGCAGTTTCTCCAAATTCAGCGTTATCCCGAGTCGCCCAGCTGGAACGGAATGGAGCACGGACGAATCAACCTACACAACTCCAAGCCGCGCCAAGGTTCCAAGGTACCCAGGCGCCAACGCACTTATCGTGATGCCGAACGGTGCGTACCTGCGCTCAATGTCCGTACAAGCCCATGCAAGCCGCTGCGAAGAGAGGTCGAAATTGCCATCCCTGGCATGTAGGCCTGCGCCGCGACGGAGGTGACCCAAACCACGCGCCCCCATCCCCGCTGCTTCAGTCACCGGAAACAACGCCTCTACCAAACGAAGTGGTCCCGACCAGAGTATGCGAAACGCATCTTCCCAATCCTCTGTCGACATCTGGTGGCTGTACCCAGATGCGGGACCAGGTCCGGGTTAATAACAAGAACGTCCGGGAGGCATCCTGCGCGCGCAGTTCATCAATCAATTGGAGATTGATTCGTCATTCCGGAAATCCAGCCTGCTAGCTTCTACCAGCCGCGGATCCCGCCATTCTCCTGATGGACGTGGGAATGGACTCTGCAATCCACGAGCGGCAAGCGCGCTGGTGATACCCGCGCCCAGCCCCGATGTGCCGCCACATACAAGCGCCGTCTTCTGAGCTTGTTCAGTTGTCATGAAAGCCAAAATGAGTCATCGGTGCGTCAAACGAAGATCGACCCATCCATAAATTGAATCGCCTTACTCAAAACCTTCTCCGATCACAATTTCTCCGATTGCTGCTGGCGCCCTGAGTTTTATCAACTCTTGATATTCCGGCGAGTGATAGAACGCACGTGCGTGGTCAATATCCAGAAACCTCACAATAACAAGACGCCCATCGAAATCTGCTCCTTCGAGAGTCTCGAGAAGTCCCCTGCGGACGAGTGAACTCACCTCCGAATGACTTATTACCGGTGAACGCAATGTAGGCTTTATTCCTGGCTGGGGCGCTAAACCGCGCGAGTAGGTAAGCAACATGTATCTTTCGTCTTTTTTTGATTAAATTTCTTCTTCAAAATCAGGTGGAGAATCCACGAAGCAGGGAGGAAAACGTCCTGTGTTCCCATTTTGAGTCCAATGGTGCAGCGCCCGACGACATGCATCTGGACCCGATGGGGGTGTTTCAACAAATAGAGACCGCTTTCGAACGGAACAACGGAGCCATCCCGCCCAGCGAAACCATGATAACAGGGTTGTGAATTCGGACGCAGTGCAGAAGGTGGAACAATCAATTCATCGAGGTGACGTTGCCCTCGGTGCGGGAAAATAAACTCATAACTCTTGCGCACCGCTGGTTGCATAGCCGCTTTTCAAGGCGCATGCTACCGCGTCAATAAAAGATTTGCGATAAAGCCAACAACAGAACGTAAACCATCAAGCATATTGTTTTTCATCGATGTTATGTTAGGTCTTCGTAAAAGCCCCATATGGTCCAGCTCAGGGGCCGTACGGCAGGGCGGCCAACAACAACTACCTTATGAAAGCGGTGGCGGTGCCTCCATCGTGCAAGCGCGGTAATGCAAACGCGCCACCCAGCGAGTTACCCACAAGATTAACTTCTTTCGACGTCTCCAATTGATCCAGTGAGCGCCAATTGGACCAATCCAGAGCCGCATCCACCGACGCATCCCACTTGGCGCGGGGTCAGGCGATATCTTCTATAGCCGACCGCAATCAGGGATCAGCAACCTGCATTTGTCCGGTTAGCCTTGACCGGGCAAGTCCAGTTGACATCCTGAGTCAGCCAGACCCGATCCGGTGAAGAAACAGATCGGATCCCCGGGGTGGATGCGGAAGGTTTTTTGCAAAACCGTTGGATAAGACATGTGTGTTCGAAACCTATTTTTTCTTTAGCTGGACGATTTTGAAACTCATTCAGCGACGTCGTTGAGCCTTCTGTTGGTGCTGCGCAATAATCACATTTAGCCAATCTTGATGGTTGTTGGCAGTAATGTTTTGCAGGAATACCTGATCACTGTCTTCCATCAATTCTCGAAACGAGGCACGAGAATCGCCGCAACGCGATATCGATCCCCTGGCCAAGGAACGCCTTTACAACCGGCTCTTTGACGCATTCGACGATGATTTTATGGAGATTTTCGGCGATCGCATCGGGCGTTCCGGTTACTGCGCAGATGCCCATCCAATACCCCACGACCTTGACCGGAACCTCAACCCTGGTAAAGGCCCGTCAGGTAGCACTTTTGTTCGCATGCGTCAGGCTGTAAGCGAGCGCATTGCTCCAGGTTATTGATATAGCGCTAAGCCAGTTAAGACAGCGGGGAACGCAAACAATCCGCCCGCTCAAAGCAAGGCCTGAACCAATTCACCACCGCCCCTAAGGCACGTGGGTCGCCTGATGCCGACGTGGTGCGCAGAGACTCTTCAATGAGCAAGTGTTCAGGAAACGTGGACTCCAGAGTGCCAGGTCAGGGCTGTTTACGCCGCGGCTTTAAACTGATCAATGTTTTGTAAGGGCTCCAGCAAGTACGACCATGGCTAGCTGAAAATCGCCTGCTGTTGATCGGCGATAAGCCTGAGAGCATGTCGGCTACCATCAGTAGTTGACCGCCACACATTCCGGGTGGATCGAACCACCGGCCACTGCGGGTGCAGCTGCCGCAGTTTGCGTGGGCCAATGTCACTGCCCCCGGCCTGTTGTCGATGACCGGCTGGCGGGAGCGCCGACCATCTGTAGCACTAGCCGCGGCTACCGCGTCCGCTTTGGTCCCACTGGGTGGCACTGAACACGATTGATGGTTTTGTTGGGCCGCGTCGTCCGCCGGCACCCGGGTATGGCAAGACAACGCACCGCCTAATTGCAATACGTTGCGCCGATTTGCCACCACCCTCTATCTCCTGATTGGCGTGGGGAGGTCGCAGATCTTAAATCTCCGTCCGACGAGGCGGTCAGATCCCGCCATTGCTTCATACGGCTGCGGTGGATGCTACTGGGACAAAGCGTGAAAACGCATATTTGTATACTTCAATTATCAACGAAATTAATATCTGCTAAGAATCTAGGGCAATGAACCAAATCTCGTAACCTATAACTGGACGTGCTTTTGAACTACGCGGCTTTGTCTGGTCTGTGACCAGAAAATCTGAGTTCGACGGCGAAGCGTTTGGGCATTACCCAGCAGACCTTGTCGAAGATGGTGCGGCGCTGGCGTGAGTCAAAACCACACGGTCGCGCTACGGTGCACCCAACCGAATTTTCAATGCGCTTCAGGAGCCAACTTGAGCGGCCGGGTCGAGGTACAAGCAGGCACTTAACGAAATCGAGACAGTTCGATCTCAGTACATCCCTCGCACGAAAATTGAAACCGTGGCATATGTCAGACATCGGACAGCTGGTCTTCTTGCCAAGTCTTTCACGTACCGAGCAAACTGCCCCGCAGTGTGCGCTTGATGGGACAATCCGGGATGACGTGCCGCTTAATTGGGTGATCGGGAGCCTGATCTTAAGCGACGGATCACCGATGGTCAAAGGGCGAATCCTCCAAGAAACTGGGGCAGAAAGCTATGTGGGTGATCATGCGCAAAGGTCATCGATTGAAAAGAGCCATGGGATCTCCAAGCCATGGACGCAACGCACCTCGGCATAGACGCGCCGAGAAGCGGGCACCGCCTCATCGGAGTAATTGTTGTAAGCCCGGGGGCATTTGCCGCCATATCGGCTTGACCCATCTCCCTCTACCTTGCCGCAGAGCGCATCTCTCTGCGCAACAGCAACCATCTTCTCACCGTACCGGGAGGTGGTCGTCCGTTTCGCGATCCATCTGCTTTCGTATCCAACCGGTACCAGCCGAGCTCGGAGTTTCGACATAAACCTGCACTGGCACGAG
>JADJBC010000027.1 GCA_016703945.1 Candidatus Aalborgicola danicus | reverse complement strand
CTCAACGCGTCGGCCACAGCCTGCATTTCATCCACGCGCTTGGCCTGGGCCGGGCTGATGCGGCCGGTATAGATGGCGCGTTTGAGGGCATTAACCGCCTCGCCACGATTGAGCACCCGGCGCAGTTCATTGCGGAAGGGGTCCTTGACAAAGTAGTCCGCCAGAAACGCCGTACGCAACAAGCGTCCCAACTGCACACCAGCGTCATAGATCGGATCACCCTGGGCGGCCGAGCCAAATCGCGCCAGTGCTGCCACCGCACTGGCGTGGCCACTCATCACGGATGCTGTCAAGTGCACCAGACTATCCCAATGCTTTTCGATCAAGGCAATGTCGATGTTGGCCTCACACACTGCCTTTATCTCTTCTGGCACCTTGGCGCCGCGAGGCACGAACAGGTGGCGTTGTTTCAATTCCTTCAACCGCGGGCAAAGATCAAAGCCCAACAACCGGGCCAGTGCCATCGCAAAGTCGGTGTAGCCGTGGGTGTCCACAGCCAGTTGACTGGTCTCCAGCCGCTCCTGGCGGATGACGCCTTCGATGGCCACGCCCGCCTGGCGCTCATTGAGCACGAACGGCTGGGCGTGGAAGATCCCCCAACGGTCCCGCACGTGGGAGTAAATTCCAATGGAAGGCGTGTTGCGCCGGGGATCGAGTCGGGCCTGCCAAACTCGTTTGGTGGTCTCCATGCTCATCATGTCAGACGACGCCAAATCCGAGCGACCCCAAGTGGCAGCAATCGGGTGGCGTTGCATGAACTCCAACACCGCCTGGCAGGCCTGACTCAGGCGACGTTCGTCCCGCGCCCAGCGCATGGCCTGGCGGATGCTGGTGGCAGACAGTTGCGGGATCATGCGCGCGCACTCGACCGCGGTCAGACTGGTGCCGTGCGCCATGATGCCGGCATAGACCATCAGCAACTCGTCGGTAGAGCGCGGCTCCCGCCCGAGCATGATCCAGCTAAATCGCACCTGAGCGTCAACGGCCAGAATCACTTCTGGTAACTGCACCTCACCAATACGGTGATCCAGAGCTGCCCGTAGCTTGGTCACTTCCGGGTCTTCGTCTTCAGCGGGGAGAGCTGAGAGATGGAGCTCATCGTCGACGCGCAGTGCACCACTGCGCGCCGCCTCGGCCACCGCCTCGACACCGGCAGTTACTCTTTCCAGTAATGGCTTCAAGAATGTGGCCGCCTTGCCTGGCAAGGATAGACGGGCATAGTGCTTCTTGGACTCGTCTTTCCAGCGCTCGTCCGTGAAGAACAAGCGTGCACGGCCCCTGAAGCTCAGACTGTGTTCGATCCAGACCGAGCCATTGCGTACTGCGCGACGCAGTGCAAACAAGGTCGCCACCTCCAATGCCTGAAAGGCCCGCTCCCGGTCTGGACTGGAAATCGAAGCCTGCCAAACCCTTCCCAGAGTAGGGGCCACAACATCGTCGGGCAGCTTTCTGGAACTTTTGAGATAAAACCCTTGCAGCTTGGCCAAGGATTCGATGGCCGGATGCTCGCCAGTGGCCTGCCACGGGAGTTTTGCAATGGCGACGAGCAGCGACCGTACGGGCCGAATGCCATCTATCAAGCCTTCGCGTACCAGGGAGGCCCTGCTCGGTGGTTTACGTTTTTGGGTTTCGGTGACCAATGCTTCAAGACCTGCCCGTAGTTCGGCATCGGGCACGGCAACATTGGCGCTCAAGGCCTCCACTTCACCCAGCAGCGTTTTGTACATTGCGGCCCAGTTGACGGTGGCGGGGACCTCGGCGGCAGCCTGACGCCACAGATCGGCAATCCGGCGTTGCACCATCAAAATCAATTGGTCTGTGGTGGTGAACAGGCAGTACCGCAGAAAGCAGGCCACCTCCACGGTGCGCGCTGGCTCCTTGATCTTGGCTCCGGCAGATGGTGGCCTGGAGACCAGTCGGCGCGCGTAGCGGCGCAAAATGAGATCGGGGATGTCTGCGAGGTGTTTATGAACGTCCAGCGCGTACAGCAGGTCGATGCGTTCCAGTACCTCGCTGATTTGGCGGGTTGAGTGCTTGGCCGGTGCTGCCCACAGCCAGCTTTGTTGGGTTTGCCCATCTGGGCGCAGTTCTGCAACCGAGGTTCGCCACCGATCAAGGGTTGCTGCATCGACGCTGGCGGCGATGGCGGCACCTGTTTCCGCCTCGAGCTGGGTGAGTGCGCTCGCAATCAAGGACCGGATGGCTCGCTCGTGCACGATCACCAGCTTGTTTTTGTACAACCATTGGCGGGCTCTCACCAGCAGTTGATCGCGGTCGGCGCAACGGGCCACTTCGTCCCGCAGTTCACGCACCAGGGAGCGGCGTTGGTGCTCACTCATCCAGCGAAAACCCAGGACCGTGCAGGCCAGCTGCTGGTGGTCAAACAGCGTCTTTTCACGGCCATACAGTGTGCGCAGCGAAGCCACATCAGGGGTGGCAATGCCAAGTTCCTCGCTCAAGTGGCGCCATAGGAAGACGGGAATCACCCGAAACGCATAAAGCAAGCGGCCACTCATGCGCAGGAAACCGATGTGCAGCGCCAAGCCCAGCTTGTGAGCGTCACCGCGGCGCGCGCTGATTGCCTCGCGCTCAGCACCATCGAAGGTGAAAAACGCCTTCATCTCGAAGTCGCTGATATCGCGGGGCAGCTCGTGCATCCCCAAAAACGTCGTCTGCCAGTCCTGCATCGTGAACCCCATTAGTGGGAGGCCACGATACCCGTTTGGAAAGTGAACAGGAAAACCAATGAAATCAACGATCTACCAACACCACCCCCGCGCCAGTGCTGGGTTTGCGTACCGCCAGTTATTGCACTGAAAACGAGGGGACCCCGGGCATCAGGACGGAGAGTTCTTGCTCCCACAATTCCACGATACGGCGTTCTCTGTCGTCGGGATTGGTCAGTTCTGACCACAGCTCGACACAGCGACGCTCCAGCCAGTCGTTGAGATCAGCCAGTGTCTTGAAGTCCGGCGCGTTATGCCAAAGCCGGTGGCGGGAGTCCTGCACATTCTTCTCAATGCGCCCCTTCTCCCAGCCAGCTGCCGGGTTACAAAACTCTGCATCGAAAACATAGTGGTTGACCAGCACGTTGAAACGCAGATTGACGTCCCTGGCCTTGCCCTTCTTGATCCTGTCCACGGCGGTACGCATGTTGTCGTAGATGCCGCGTTTAGGGACACCTCCCAGAACACGGAAGGCGTGGTTGTGCGCATCAAACAGCATCTCATGGGTTTGCAGCGGATAGGCTCTCAATATGAATGCTCGGCTGTAGCAAAACTTGAACTGAGCAATCTGCAGCTTGGTGCGCTCTCCGTTGATGACGGCCCAGTCCTCGCTCCAGTCGAACTGGAATGCTTCTCCCGGGGCAAAGGTCAACGGTATGAAGGTGCCACGCCCGGTGGTTTGCTGCGCCTCATGTTGGGCTTGCTTCCAGTTCCTGGCAAAGGCCGCCACACGGTCATAAGAGCCTGTAAAGCCTAAAGCGCACAGGTCTGAATGAATCTGGCGCAAGCTGCGCTTTTGCTTGCGACCCTTCTTACTCTCTGTCTTGAGCCACCCGGACAACTTCTCGGCAAAGTCATCCAGCATGCTCTGCGACTTGCGTTCTGGGTACTTGGGGTCAATGACCCCGCTATCCAGATATTTACGAACGGTATTGCGAGATAAGCCAGTGCGCCGGGCTATCTCCCGGATCGCCATCCCATCGCGCAGGCGCCAGCGCCTGATCACACTTAGTAAAGCCACGTCGATCACTCCTGTATCTCCTGCTCCGTACCGAGCAGGTCAGTGTGTACACGTGGGTCAAATTTGGATGCAAATTCCTAGGTCAGGTGGGTCAGTTTTAAATGCAAATCAACAGTCCAGAACGGGCGGGACGGGTAAATATTGCAGTCAAAGTACTTTGCGAAGTCATTGTAAGCCGACAGCGGTTTGAATAAGGCCTGTCCCACTTCTTCATCCGCGAGCTGCTTCTTGACCAGGGACTCACGATCCCCGATCTGGGCATTCGCGATGGCGTCCTGCGCGTGCGAAATGGTGAGGGATTTTTCGCAGATCGAGCGGTCAACATCGTGATTGCCTGGAACGACGTAGATACCTTCTAGCGGACAACCGCACTGGCGGGCTAAGTCGAGCAACCAAGCCTGCGCCACTCGGTACTCTGCCGGGTCGCCTTTGAAGGCGATATCGCCTCCGACCAAGATCGCATCAACGGTGCCACCGGCCCTGCATAGCTCAACAACATCTTGGGCGAGCAGGGTCCGGTATGGTTGGTGGATGTCGGTAGCCGGGTTCTCGCAATCGGGCGAGCGGAAGTGAATGTCGGACAGGTGCAGCAATCGCATGACACTATCTTAACAATCGGATAAATCAGCAATCCGTGGCAACGCGGGTCGGAAATGCAATTTTCAAAGATCCCCCAGATTGCGTCCGAGGCTAGTCAAGCGATTCGGATTCCCAACGTACCCCGTTTACATAGGGACCAGGAAAATGAACGAATCTACGCGGAAGTACGAATTGCACGGTAGCCCTAAGATAATTCGCATAATCTTTGATCCCTTGTTAATGGCACAAGCTCTCAAATCGAGTGTAGGTAGGCTGCCATGCCAGGCGTACTGTTCCCGTTGGCCCATTGCGTTGCTTGGCAACAATGATTTCTGCAATTCCTGGAGTGAGGCAGGCATCCTTGGTGTAAACCTCATCGCGGTAAACGAACAGAATTGCATCGGCATCTTGTTCAATAGAACCAGATTCACGGATATCACTCATCTTTGGTCGCTTGTCCGGACGATCCTCAACGGCGCGGTTTAGCTGCGACAGAGCAATGATCGGGCAAACCAACTCACCGGCTAGTAGCTTCAACCCGCGTGAGACATTTCCCACTTCAGTCGCTCGATTTTCCTGTGTGCCCTCCCCGCTTCCCTTTACCAACTGCAGGTAGTCAACGATCACCAGTCCAAGCCGTTTGTGACGGTGCAGGGCCCTGCGCGCCATTGCGCGTATCTCACCGATGGTGCTCACATTTGAGTCCTGGATCTCAATTGGTGTAGGGTGCAACGTTTCCATTGCTTCAGCCACCCTGCCCCACTCGAGATCCGCAAGATTTGCTGTGGCCAGGTTTGTTTGGTTGATTCGGCCAACTGAACCAACCAAGCGTGTTGTAAGTTCGTCAGCCGTCATCTCCAAGGAGATCACAAGCACCGGCAAGTGTTCTTTGATTGCGCAATGCTCCGCCATATTCATGGCCAAAGAAGTCTTGCCCATTGATGGGCGTCCAGCCAGTACGATCAGATTGCCTTTCTTGAAGCCATTGGTCATGGAGTCCAAATCAATAAAACCGGAAGACAAGCCAACGAGCTTCCCAGGGTTCTCAGAACGATCCATCAGCATCTGGTTAAAGCGAGGTATCAACGTGCTGAGCATCTTGTCGTCGGCACGCAACGTACCTTGGGAGCCAATCTGTAGTATCTTTTCTTCAGCGTGTTCCAACAAGCTTGCGGACGATATGCCCTTGTTAGCAAAGGCCTCTCCCACGATCTCGTCGCCAACTGCAATCAGCTTTCGCAGGATGGATTTATCCTTGACGATCTCAGCGTACCGCGTAATGTTTGCTGCGCTGGGGACGTACTGTGCGAGCGTGTTCAGGTACTCAAGCCAACCCCTTTCATTCGACACCCAGTTGCTGTTCAGCTGCTCATGCACGGTAACGACATCAGCCGGCTTGCCCGTGTCAATCAGCGTCTCGATGGCCGTGAAGATCTCCTGATGCTCATACCTGTAGAAGTCGCGAGACTTAATGAGGCTGACTATCAGTCCATGGGCATCATTGTTCAGCAACAGGGCGCCCAGCAAGGAGCATTCCGACTCGATAGAGTGCGGTGGAACGCGCAGGTGATCCAGGGGTGCTTCGAATGAGGTGTTCATGACTCGGCCCGATCAGGCAAGTTCCGTTCGGGACTGTTCAACTCCCCAATTGTGGCCATACGTTGCTCGTGCGTATAGCTCAATCATTTTTGAAAAAAGTAAGGGTGCTGATTCCCAGGCACCAGATTCAACTTTGAGGCTCATGGCTGGATTGGCCAACTTACTGGCCTTGAGTTCAGCCAGTGCTTCGTAGGCAAAAACCTGCTGTCCGGACTTCTCCAGTTGTATGAACTCGTTTCTGATCTCCCCGCGTCGCTCGTCTTTGTATGACAGCACAACTTTTAAAGGTTCAATGCGGGGTGTGGTCAGAGGAGGCAGGACGGATTGCTGGTATTGATCTGGAGCTCGGCCATCAGCGATGATTGGATTGACCTCTTCCAAAATCTTGTTAAGGTAGGCCAGTTTTCTGGTGATGTTTCCCGGGTCTTGCCTAGCCATCCTGGCGAACGCCGCCTTTAGCCCAAGCTCTGACTGACCATTGCGGATCAGCGCAGCAATATCCGTGAGTTTAAGTCCAAGTTTCAAAGCCGCTTCAGCGATTTCGGGATTGAGCCTATTGGGAGCTGGCAAAAATTCAGATGCCTTGCGTTTGACTGCAAACTGAACTCCTTCCTTCTTTTCAATGAGCTCAATACTCAAATCGGTCTGCTCGTTGATTTCTGCTACCGTTTTCTTGATCTTCTCGTCCTTGAACTTGCGCCACTCACGCCATTTAGGCTCACCGGTTTTGGGATCGATCTCGGGCACTTTGTTGGACAGCGCCTTAATCCACCAAAGTGGCTCTTGGATGCTGGTGACCCCGGCTGCATTCGTCCTGTACCTTGCGCAAATCTCATACAAGGCCACCGCCTCATAAGTCGAAAGTTTGGCAATCTGGTAAATGCTGATTTGCGCATACATCTCAGGGTGGCGTAACTCCTTGAAGATAGTTGGCGGGAACGCCCATCGGACAATGACATCTGATTTGGGATCTTTGGGATTCTCTTTTTCCAGTTGAGCCTCAGACAGCAATCCCAGATTTGTCCATTTGACATGACCATGTGCATCCGGTGCTTCCCAGTCCAGGCGAATCTCAGACATCTGCTGCAAATATTCCTTTGCCTTTGCCCTTAGGTCCGATTGCCCTACCTGAATAGGCATAACCAGATCGATCAGGCGGCCTTCAAATAGGTGATCGGCTGGTACTTCTTTGCCCTGAAGCTCGAATTCCGCAATTTGGGCTATGGTCGAATGCAGAATCACGTTGTACAACTTGCGCGCGACAACACTGAGTTTCCCCTTTTTTGGGATCAACACCAGAGATTGAACTGGCTTCTTAATCTTTAGTTGGTCTTTTGTGTTGTCGTTCATGAGAGATCTTTTCGTCCAGATAAGTATAGCAATATTTGGACAAATCCAGTTTTTGGTAGAAAGCAGCGTCAGTGATTAGCGGTACAGAGTTGGACATTCACCCTCACTGAGCCGCTCAGTGACTGGTTTTCCTGTGTTTGAGGAGACCATTTCTGGACATTCCATTCGTGATTTCCAGGGGGTTTTCGCCACAAAGCCGGTTGCTACACCTCTATTTCGTGAATTCTTACTGTGGGGAACTACCCATTGGTCCAGCGGTACAAAGCTGGACATCTAACGGTACAGACTTGGACGGTTTACGGTATAGAGTTGGACATTTAGCGGTACAAAGCTGGACGTCGTTTTTTGTAAGCTGTTGTTTTTAAAAGATTAAATCGCATTTAATAGATCACGAACTGTATTGAAGACTCTTCTAAAGACCTCTTCTTAAAGACAAACGGACTTTGAGAGGAACTCAACCAAATGTCCAGACAGCCGTCGCCAGGACTCGGACATCCTTAGGCAGCTGCTCAATTTTGTGGATTCGATCATCGGTGTTCTGTGAATCTTTGCCGTTTCACATTGATCGACGAATTTTGTAAGAGTTCCGTTATTTTGATCGTTACGCTAAAATTCCGTAACTCGGAGAAAACCATGCGAACCTTACAAAAGCCCATTTACCCAACAATTGACATAGATGCTCTAAATACCCTGTCGCTGAACGCAAGCAGTGTCATCAAGCAGGCTCGAAGCTCCATGCTGGCCCCAGAGGCGCGGAAGTCCCCTCCCCTATTCAACTCCACGCAACTGGGTGAACTTTGCGGGTTGGAGCGTGCCCAAGTGATGTATCACGCCAAGAAGGGCGAGTTGCCAGGTGGTGAACGCGCGAATGTTAGCCGCCGTGAGTGGACTTTGGAAGAAGCCAGGATTTGGGTGAAAACATTCCGTAGCGACACTTTACGCGATCCTGAATTGGCTTCTGGAACTACGGTGGCAGTTGCGAACTACAAGGGCGGTGTAAGCAAGACCACTACTGCAGCGGCGCTTGCGCAGGGACTTAGCCTGCGGGGCCACCGCGTTCTGGTGATCGACACTGACCCACAAGGATCTCTTACCACTTTGTTTGGTGTTTTGCCAGACACCGAGGTAGAGGCTGAAAGCACGATCTTGGGTTTATGCACCGGTGATGCTGATTCGATAATGCCGGCGATCCAGAAGACGTATTGGGATGGGATTGATTTGGTAGCTGCGGCGCCAATCTTGTTCAATGCTGAGTTTCTATTGCCAAGTCGGCAGGCCAATGATCCCGACTTCGCTTTTTGGCGTGTGCTGGATTCAGGGCTTGAAGAGGCTCGCAACGTTTATGACATCATCATCATTGACACCCCTCCATCCTTAAGTTACATCACCATTAATGCGTTGATCGCTGCGGATGGTGTGTTGATGCCCCTTCCACCAAATGCCTTGGATTTTGCGAGCAGTGCGCAGTTCTGGAGCCTTTTCACGGGTGTGTGCAGTTCCTTGTTCGAAGCCCGTGGCGAGACCAAGCAGTATTCGTTCGTTGACATTTTGCTCAGCCGTGTGGATAAGGCAGACCTGATTTCGAATGACATCCGCAACTGGATCGTCAGTGCCTACGGTCCAAAGGTTTTACCAGTGGAGATTCCCAAGACTAGTATTGCTGCCAGTGCTAGTGCTGAGTTTGGAACGGTCTATGACATGGATGTTGGTTCTGCCCAGGCCAAGACCCTTAAACGCGCACATGACGCCTATGAGCTACTGGTGGACTATGTGGAGAAGCAGGTTTGGGGTGTGTGGGAAGCCAACGCCGAAGCTGTCCGTAAGACAGACGCCATGATTGCTAAAGGAGAAGTTTGATGGTCACAAAGCTCAGTCCTCGGGAAAAGGCTGCTCTAGCTACTCAAATGATGAACAAGGCTGTTGCGCCCTCCCCTGCTCCCACTTCAACTACAGAAGCACCATTTCGCCAGATCAACTCGGTTCAGATTGGCCTGGCAATGGCTGGTCAAGGCGGCAGAGTTGCAGAGTTGGAGAAGCAGTTGCATGAAACTGAGAAGTCCGCGGATGCTGTACGAGCGGACCTGGTTGCAGTTAATGCAGAGTGGCAGGGTGTGTTGCCATCCAAAAGGCTTGATCCCAAATCAATTAGGCCGAGCAAGTGGGCCAACCGCCATGACAAGAGCTTTGAGGGGCCAGAGTTCTCGGCATTGAAGAGTGAGATGGAATCCGCTGGGGGCAATGTTCAGGCCATTAAGGTTCGCCCTATTCCTGGTACTGAACCTCAGGAATATGAGATTGTTTTCGGTCATCGTCGTCACCGCGCATGCCTGGATCTTGGACTTGAGGTTCTAGCCACGATCGAGTCCATTGATGACAAAGAGCTCTTTAAGGAGATGGATCGTGAGAATCGTCAGCGTGCGGATCTGCGTCCGTATGAGCAGGGATTGATGTATGCACGGGCATTGGATGAAGGGTTGTTTAGCTCCCAGCGTAAGCTGGCTGAAGATTTGGGACTCCAATCAAGTAACGTTTCTACTGCGATCAACATTGCGCGTCTACCCAAGCCCGTTGTCGATGCTTTCGGTTCGCCATTGGATATTCAGTATCGGTGGTCCGCGCCGCTAAATGACGCCTTTAGGACTGACCCGGATAGGGTTCTTTCGCGTGCGAGTGAGATCATCGCAAGCCGATTGGCAGGTACCGTCTTGTCGGCAGGTCATGTTTATGATTGTCTTATCGGATCAAGTGAGACTGTGCCGAAGACTGTTTCTCATGTCGTTAAACATGGGGGTAAGGCTGCTTTTAGGGTGTCCGTTTCGAGTGACAAGATTGCGATTGATCTGCCGATTTTGAACAAGATGACACTTTTAAAAGTTGAGAAGGCCATTCTGGAGGCGCTGAAAGAGGAGGGTGCTCTACCGTAGAGCACTCTACAAATAGCGTAGGGATTTGCGCTAGATGGGTTCACTAAAAGGGCGGTTCATCTGCCCTTTTTCACGATGGATTCGTCAGTGCTCCACGGTAGAGCACAGTCAAGTTCGTGCCGTCTGTCTGTGTATGCAATTGAACTGCCCTTCTTCAGTTCGCCTGATGCAAGGGCAAAGTGCGGGAATCCAGCCAATGATCGCTCGAATATTTGTCCCAGTTCTACAAATGGAATCTCAGTCTGGGAGGAGATTACAAGGGCTGCTGAAAGTGGGCTCATGACTTCTACTCCGTCCTTTATGGAATAAGGCTGTTCGACTGGAGCAACCAACAAATTGTGCACAGCGCCAGGGTCGGCCGAGGCCGTGCAAAAGCCCTTGGATACTGTGGGGGGCAGAGGATCGTTTGATCTCGATTACCCAGGTCTGACCGCCGCGAACTCCAAGACCAAGTCAACTCGGCTTCATTGCTGGTCTGGTAAAAGCTGGCTTGTGCGGTAGGTTTTTATTGATGAGATGCTCAACGACAAGGCCTTCCCAACTGGAACCCGCTACAGGGTTGCTCAATACCGCATCGAGACTTTTTAGGCCCATCAGGGCGTGAAGTCCGCTGTCGCGCACAAACACTTTGGGCGGGCGGCTCAGAAGCTTGCCCACGTTGCTGCTCCAGCCTGGCAGACGGCGTACCAGCATGAGGTCGCAGAGCAGGTCTTGTAGCGTCCAACGGTCTGACCGTTGATGCCCAGGGTGGCCGCAAGTTTTGACTGATCCAGAAGTTCACCCTGGCAGCGGGCCAGCATGGTTCATAGGCATCGCAGGTTCGTTGCAGGAATCCTGGGACTAAGCGTCGGGATGGGGGAGGGCATAAACGGCGTTCATTCGGAACGCAAGAGAGGGAACAAGCAGCGTCAAATGTCTGAATGCCCTTGACCCAGGGGCAGCCACGAATCATTCGATCGTTCTACCCAACGACATCACCTGCAAAAGGATTTGCGATGCGCACACCATTGACTACCTCGCCCACATTCATGTCTTCAGTCCAGACCACGTTGCAGCCCGAGGCGTGTGCACTGGCCAGCACGATCGCATCAAAGAATGAGACGCTGCGAGTCTGGTGGAGATCCAGGCCGGCTCGGATGATGACCGGGGTAATCTGAACCACTTCAATTTGCTCGTAAAAGTCAAGTTGAGTACGTACGTACTGAGCGGGGAGCTTGAACTTTTTGAGGGCTACGTTGCAGTATTCCTGCAGGACCTGGGGAGACAGTACCCCAAGACTTTCCTCGTAAAGACCCTTGAGCAGGGTTAGCGCGGCCCATTGTTTCAGGGGCGCATCGCTGGCCTCCGCATACACCAGGACATGAGTATCGATAAAGCTGCGAGTGGCCATGCTTAGCGCTCGTTCGCTTCGTCGCGATTGAATTGCCAACCCTCGAGCGTGGCCTTGGATCCCGTGCACCGCACTTCGAACTCTGACCATTGCTGGCCACGTAGCGCACTGCCTGCGAGTTGTTCCAGGTAGTCACGCACGACTTGATTGAGGCTCTTTCCCATCTTTTGGGCGGCTTCACGGGCACGCTGTGCCACCTGTTCGTCGACTGAAAGTGTGATGTTCATGGAAGCTCTCCTTTTCAATTCAAACGGAGCAATGTGACCGACGTTCAAGGTCGAGATGATGGTCAAGTTGGGTGCAGGGCAGGGCGGCAAAGCGTCCTGCGAGGCCATGAAACCTTTGAGCAATGGCTCGGCAACGGGCAGGCGCTCGCCATGCCCTGGATGCCACCAAATCGCCTGGACCTCTGGCGCGTGGTCTTATGCTTGAGACTTCGGCGAGAGCGTTGCGATCCTTAAGCCCGGTAGGTCAGCGAAGTCCCCCGTATTGAGTGTCAACAGGATGTACCCATGCTCAATGGCTTGAGCTGCTATCCAAAGATCGTTGTAACGCGCTCGCGGAGAACGCCCGCTTTGCTTGACGGCTGCCGCCAGTAATCCGAAGGCTGCAGCCGTGTGTTTGGAAACTTCCAAAACGGGACGACTTTCCACTTGGCGTAGGTACGCTGCACGTATTGAACGTACGGTCGCGTCGGCGCATGAATGTACGCCGAAACTTAACTCGCCGATTGAAATGGCGGACGTGAACACAGGAAGGTCACCCGCCGCCTCAACAACCGCTCGGGTGTCCAATTGGTTGGACGCTAGACCCACCCAAACACAGCTATCAAAAATCATGCCCATGGGTCACGCACCACGTCACTGAAACCCTCTTTACTCTCGTGAAGCCAGGAGCTTGCTTGTTGCGGGGTCAGAATTGGAAACACGAGGCCGGCCAACGCTTGAGAGGCTGTCATGGTCTTCTGTGGAGGCATGATTTGAGCGATCATGGTGTGATTGCGTTCAATGGTGACGGTCTCGCCCCGTGTGGCTACGCGGTCCAGTATCTCGCGGGTATTTCTGGTGAGTTCTGTAGCACTGATGGTTTGCATTGCTTAGCCCCCAATGAATATGCATGGATACGCATTTTACATGAATTGAGCATTTCAGCAGGTCTGGCTAGAGAGTATGGCTTGATCCGCGTTCAGCGATTGCGATTCACCGGTCAACTTCATGCAGAGGGTGGGGTCAAAGTACTTGTTAAGCCAGGGGGCACCCGACGCCCGTATGACATCAAATTGCCTTGATGTGGGCCAAGCTTTACCAGCACGACTTTTGGCGATTTTGGTGGTGTTTGGGTAAGTAATTGTTTACATCAGCGTCATGATTATCCTTATAATCAAGACGTAATAAAAACAGTTCTAAAACAGCTATTTTGACTTGTGCCTCGTCCATTTGCATAAAAGCGTTCCTAGGTTTTTCATAAAAGTGTTCCTGCGTGAACCAATGCATCGGCCTCGCCATTGGAGAAACACAGAGTCAGCACGTTGTCTGCGCTGACTCCAATACCCCAGTGCGGCTCCAATCTCGTTGTAGAGGTCCGAATGCCCGTGGCTGCAAGGCGATGGTGGCTTTGGTGTGCCACAACATCGCGAACCGAACACCAAAACCTCAGAAGCCCTGCGGCGCTGATCCAGCGAACAAGCCATATGTGAGCGAAATCCGGGACTGGCGCAAGAGATGGGTTTGGCCCCGATTTGTCGCCCCAGGTTGGAATGGCTGGGTCAAGGGCTAGCCAATAGGGCCTACAAGCAAGTCTGGCTTTCGACTCGAAACCTTGATCGCGCACGGCGCGCCTCCACAGGACAAGCGCCCAGGCAGTGCGCACGTTGGGCCCACACATCTGGAGGAGGGCGCCAATGTCCGCTGCTTCAACTGCGGCGCTAAGGCGAGCCAACCAACGCCGTGCCTTTGCCGGGATCTGGCGTTTGATGTACCGATGGATGGCCTTGAAGTCGCATAAAAGCGTCTTGTAGTACAGGTTCAGATCGATGTTCTGGCGATTCGTCCCTCTATCATCCTTGTCATGGACGCACTTCGCTGACACTTTCATGGTCCCGAACTTGGCGATCTCCATAGTTGCAGGATCGAGCCGTAAATAGTCACTTGCAGCGACCCAACTGGGCTCAACACCAGCCAGGCCCATGGCAGTTTTGAGGTGGACAATGCGTTCGGCGAAGTCTTGCAAGGGTACGGCACCAGTGCGGACCCCTGGCGTGCCGATCCAATATCGCAGTCCAATATCCATTAGCCAGTCCGCAATTTCACCGAGCGCGCCGTCCCGCTGTGCATTTGCCTTGGGCAAACGTGCCGTGGCATATTCCAGATCCTGCTGCTCCCGGCCGTATCGGACGCAGGGTTTGAGAAGCTCGTTAAAAAGTTTGGGACTGGGAATGGCTTTATCGCCATTTCGATGCCAGAACTCGGTGCGATGGACCGGGCATTCACGCAATGCCTTGAAGGAAAACAGGACGCAGTGGAACCCCTCGCCCAGACACTGCGGACAGACCGCAAAGTCGCCAAAGTACCGCCCTACCACCGTGGAGAACTGGCTGGTGTGGCAGTAGCGAAACGATTCCACCGGTTCCCCCAACACCCTGGCAAAACGCACCAGTCGGATAGGGCAGAGAACGCCGCCAGCCTGGTTGGCATCGAGTTGTGTTGTGGTGCGGCCATGGCTGCGCACTCCAAAGTCCTGCATGAAGGCGGCGCGCGTGGGCTGGTTGAGAATCAAAAAACGCTGAACCGTCATCCACAGCGAAGAGTACGGTGGTGTGGAGCCTGCATGCCAGATCACGCGTGAGCGTCTGCTATGGCGAGCCAGCCGTTCGAACGATTGAGTAGGCGTTGGCACAAGCGGGATTTATGGAGACTTGGCAGGCCGCTTGCGATGAACGCTGGCCGAGATCAGACGCATGTGGTCGGTGAATTGGGTCTGTGCCAGCGCATCGATCCAGTTGGCCTGCGACGTGGCGGCTTCCCAGGGATCACCGCGGGCCGCATTCACCAGAATGTCCTCGACCGCCCAGGCGATGTGCTGCATTGGAAACTCGGCGTCGCCCTGGTAGTTCGCAGGCAGCAGCGACTCCAACACCCGCCACAAGACGTCGGCGCTGGGTGCCAGACGTGCACCTCGGGCGTAGGCATCCGGGATGAAATGCGCCAGGTACGATGTGCCGCTGTGCGGTGGCCACTCGGATGCCTCGTCATACCCCTTCAGCACAAATTCCACTTCGTCTGCACTGCGGATCCCCGGAAACGGCCAGTGCGACACCAGGAAGCGGGCCGCGACATGGGCATGGTCTGACTTTCCCAGCAGCTCATAGGTGTAGTCCATCTGGTGGGAGGCAATAGAGAAGACGCTCAGGCGATATCCCTCCCAGTCCATTGCGTTTTGTAAACCCAGCAGCCAGTTCCATTCACGAAACGTCATGGCCTGGGCTTCGTCAATAAGCAGCGTCACAAAATTGCTCCCGCAGCTGGCGGCCGAGGCAATCAGAAACTCGGTCAAGAGGCGCCGGCGGTCACCGCGCGTGGCCCGGGTGGATGCATAACGAAATCCAGCTGCCAGGCCCAACGACACCCAAAACTCTTTCTCGTTGAGGTGGCTGTCGGGCGGGCGGCTCCAGATGTGCAAGGGGATGCGCTTGCCGAACCGGTCTTCCAGGACGTTTTTAAGATGCCATTTGACGCCGCGGGACTTGCCAAAACGCGAAGGTCCATGGATGTAGCCACCGGGTTGGCGCTGATCGATCCAGTCGCCGATGGTCTGTGCCATGGCGTGCACCGGGGGTGTGAAAACAGCGTATTCCTGCATCAGCACCGGATGTTTCGGGTCGATGTGGGCTGGCAGTTTGCTGCGCATAGCGCGACTCCCTCAGTTGGCCGCTTTACGCAACGGCGGCAAGACTTTGGACGGTGTTTGCGTCCTTGGGGATGTTTGGACTGGCTTGGTTGCAACCGCAGCGCTGTCGTCCGACACCTCCGATGGCGCACCGCCAGCGGTCGTTTCGGTTTCCTTGAGTCGGGACTTGGCCGCCACGACCTCGGCGTCGCTTGAGCGGAACTGCGAGTGCTCCACCAGGAGTCGTTTCAGTTCGAGATAGCTGGGGTGGATAGGAAACTTACCCTTGGCGTTGGATTCCACGAAGTCCATGAACACCGTTATTGCATCAGCGCCATTGGCTAAAGCAAAACGCCGGTTGCGCACCATGGAATTGATGGCACTACGGATACCCAGGCTGTGCGGCGTACGGTGCCAGGGAGGGTGGGCCCGCAAGACTCCCAAACGGTGACCATCCCTGGTGGTGGCCAGAGCAATGCGTGCGTCATCTTCCAGGTGGTTGATGACCCAGATCTGCTTACCTACCAGGTCATGCCGCTGGGCCAGTTCTTCGTTGGAATAGCTGGCACCCAGGAAATTTACATAGGGCCTGCGACCTTGCTGGTAGCCCCCGCGAACGATACAGAGCTTGCGAACGCTCAACAGGCCTTGAACCGAGTTGGGGTCGGCATGCCGCTTGGGCAACTTGTCCATGGATGCGCAGAAGTCCAGCATCTGTAGCGGTGAGCGATACCCCAGACTGCTGTGGGGCGTGGCGTTGTAATTGGCGATCAGGACATCCAGCAGTTCGGCGGCATATTCCAGCTGGAATTCGCTGATGACGGCCACCTTGTCGGGATCGCGTCCTCTTTTATCCTGCACCTTGGCACCCGTGGTGTTGGACATGCGGTGCAAGCCGCGCGAACCCAGGGTCCTGAAAAACGTTTCGATAAACGGCCGGTCGTCTTTGCTCCTGCGTTGGGCAAAGCCCGCGCTGGGGTCGAGCAAGGTGGACCCGACCACATCCTGTAGCTTTGATTTGACCGTTTTGCAGGTTTCAGCCAGAGCGCCATCCACACTGGTCTCATTCCAGCACAGGCCGACATAACGCTCGTGGTGTCCGCTGGGCAGGGCAGCATCTTCGAAGTAGGCCTGATCCCCAAAGCTCACCATTTTGCGACTCCAGCGGACGAGCGCGTTTTTGATGGCGGCGATGACATCGTCCTTGTTGACCTCCACGCGCAGGCTGAGGTGGTAGCCAATCACGGCGCGGGACGCGACATCGAGCAGCACAATGACCCAGAGCCGGTGGATCAGGCGTGGGTGCCAGCCGCCATCGAGCGCGGGAATCATGACGACAAATCGGCCGTCGAGTTTGTGGGCATCCATCTCGACGCGCTCAAACGGGTTGTGGACCGGGCGGTTGATACCGGCGCCCGAGACCATCTTTTTCTCCAACTGGGGGCCACCCACAATCCGGGCCGCCTTGATGGGGTTGGCGCTCAGCACCGCGTCAGCGTAGCGGCACAGAGTCGGGTAACCCATGGTTTTCATGGTGAACGGCCACTCGTTGCGGGTTTCAAGCCCAAGACTGCGCAACTCCTTGAGAAACCATGCCCATAGTGCGTGGCGCGGCCGGCGAATCTCCGCGAGCTTCAGATCGGCGCAGGATTTAAGGATTTGCTTTTCCAGCCGATCGGCGAAATCGGGCTCTTGCAAGAGTAAGTTGGAGAGTGCGCCGGACGCACCCCGGCCACTTGCATCAGCGCGAATCTTGGTTTTTCGGCGGTATTTGACGATGTGAATTCCGGGCACCAGTGCCCTCCAACCGTAAATACGCCCGTCGGGGTGAGGGTGCATACACCGCTCACGAATCGCACGGTTGATGAACCTCGGATGCACGCCCGTGCTCGAATAGATCGTCGCGCTGGCCACACCTTGCAAATAGAGGCGCACCGCCTCTTGGCGTTTCAGAAACTGGCCGAGGTCCGCCGTGGACAGAGCGCCCACGTCTGGGCTGGGCCAGTTTTCGACAGAGAAGTCCTCCCTGTCGGTAACACCTTTGAGGTTTCTGCCGATCAGCACGCCATTGGGCATGGCAGGGTTCCTCCATTGAAGGACCGCCGTCTGGGTTGATTTCGTTCAACCCAGGACCGTTTTTATGGAAAACTCCACCTTGGGAACGTTATTGTGAAAAATAACTTTTCACAATTTATAGCCCGCTTTTCTGAAAAATCAAGAAAATCAAAGACTTGTGTGAACCCAGTTGGGAACACTTTTTAGTAGACAAACGTGCCAGACATTTTGCCCAGAATCGCCCAGTGAAGCCGTTGGTTGCCGGTGAATAACGCTTGGAATCGCGTCCCACAAAAATGTAGAACATATTTGACATATTCTGAGTGGATGTGGCCCAATAGGATTTATGAACCTCGCAGACATTGGTCAGCTCGTACATGAACGGCGTCAGGCGTTAGGGCTCTCCCAGGCCCGGCTTGCCTTGATGAGCGGCTTGTCGCGCGCGACCATCAACCAGCTTGAAACCGGGTCGCTAGTGGACTTGGGTGCGGCCAAGCTCATTGCACTCTTGGACCTGGTGGGCCTGAACCTGGATGCAGGTACGCGCAAGGGTCACGCACACGCATTGCAGTCGGTCAGTCAGAGCGCCAGTGTGAGTTACAAGACGCTGCTCGATCCGGCAGCCTGGTGGCAGTTTTGGTGGAAGGTGCGCTGCCCAAGGGCATCACGCCTCACATTGCCACTTTGCTCGACGAGGCGCCCCTGTCACTGATCGTGGCAGCAGTCGAGGAGGTGGCAAGCACGAGCAACACGCACCCTAAGCTCCTGTGGAAACATGTGATCCATTGGGCCAAAGACCTGCATTCACCGCGAGGCGTGTGGTCGTGATCGAGGGCTCAGGTCAACAAGGCTGCGCCGGACAACAAGTGCATTCTGTTAAAAGGCTTGTCAGTACGTTGTCCGGACGATATGATCTACAGTATCCAATCCAAAAGAAGAGAAGCCATGACTGCAGCCGTTGCATCAAAATCCGAACGCATCGACGTTCGGGCCAGCCTGCCTGTGAAACAGCTGTTACAGGAGGCGGCACGCGCGGCCCACAAGAACGTCAGCGAGTTCATGCTGGATGCGGCTGTTGTGGCAGCCAACCAGATGCTGGCCGATCGGCTTCGTTTCGAACTGTCACCACAGCAATGGAAAGCCTTTCAGGCGGCATTGGATCAGCCGGTGAGCGCCAAGCCCAAGTTGAAGAAACTGCTCAACGAGCCGGGGTTGCTGGGTTGATCACAAGAATTTACGAGCCCGTGCGCAAGTTGGCGGCGTCCGATCACTTGGACGCTTTTGATTGTGGCCAGCCTGCCCTGAATATCTACCTACAGCGTTTTGCCTTGGGCAACCAAAAGGCCAACAGCGCTCAAACCTATGTCGCATGTTGTGCCGAGGACGTCGTAGGTTTCTACAGTCTTGCCGTTGGCAGCGTGGAACCCAGCGTTGCAGCGCCCCGTGTTGTCAAGGGTATGCCCAAGCACCCAGTGCCAGTCATGCTCTTGGCCCGGCTTGCAGTTGACACCGGGCACCAGGGCGTGGGTCTCGGTCGTGCCTTGCTCAAGGACGCTTTGATTCGCACGGCTAGAGCGTCCGATATTGCCGGCATTCGAGCCTTGCTGGTGCATGCGAAGGATGAAGCAGCCAGAAACTGGTACCTCCAATGGGAGTTCGAACCCAGTGTCACCGACCCCTTGCATCTCTACCTGCTCATGAAAGACCTCAAGGCGATGGTGCCAAGCTCGGCCTGAAACTTTTAGAAGATCCAGCGATGACCCCTGCGTCCCCTGCAATGCGAGCACCGCTGTTTTATGGCACCCTTTTGACGCGGCGCAAAGCCGGCCGCCCCAAAGGATCCAAAGCACAGGTCGTCCAAGACGCCCGCGCATTGGGCATCCACCACTTTGCTTTCGTGCGCTCCAGTCTTCTGGGCCTGGACCTGGCCGAGTCCTTTGATCGCTACCTGGCCTGGTCGGAATCCACCACCGACCTGCGCTACGTACAGAACCGCCGGGAAGCACTCCTGAAGCGCATCATCGAAGCGGGGCGCCAACACGATGCGACCCTTGCTTCGCATTCCAAAATCACCCATTTGCTGGACTTGCTACGCAGCGATGCGGCACCACCCAAGGCAGTAACACTTCCCAGTCTGGACGAGTGGATCACATCCGAAGGCATGGACCCCGATGGTTGGAGCGAGGCCGAGTTGCTGGCCGAGTACAAGGCAGCGTTCGGTCTGGACAACGTGGACGCCATCGAGGCGGGCTCGGAATTCAAGGACCCGGTGGCTGAGCGGGTGAGGGCACTCAACTACCTGGAAACCGTGCTCTCAGTTCTGCCCACCGCCACCGACCGACTGGAATCCTGGTTTGCCCGACCGGTTGTGAAATGCCTGCGCAATATGGGCATCATCACTCTGGGTGACCTGGTGCGTTTCATCAACGTGTATGGCCACCGCTGGTATTCCACGATCAAGGGATTTGGTGCCCAGCGCGCAAAGCAAGTCGTGCACTGGCTGATCCTGGAGCAGGACCGCTTGAACCTTTTGGTGTCGGCCAGCGTGCATGAACCCAAGTCCAAACGCGAGTTGCGCGTAGGTTCCTTGCTGCCAACGGTGGGACAGGATTCGCTCGCGGTGCGCCAGTTTGGAGCCGGAACGCTGATGGCCAGTGCCATGCAACATATGCAAGCCACACCGGCATTGGCAGGAGGGCAGGGGGATTTCAGATCCCACATGGCCAATACCCTGGGTGCCAAGAATGACCTGGAAGCGGTGAGCGCCTGGCTGTCCCGGTACAACGAGAAGCCGTCCACCCAGCGCAGCTACCGCAAGGAGGCTGAGCGCTTTCTGCTGTGGTGCGCACAGGAGCTCAAGAAACCCCTGTCCAGCGTGAACTCACCCGATTGCCAGAAGTACCGGGAATTCCTGCAGGCGGTACCAGCCACCTGGATGCAGCGTGTTCCGCTCAAACGCACCGATCCGGGTTGGAGAGCCTTCCGTAGCCAACCCAGTGCGGCTTCACAGAAGCAGGCCCTGGTGATACTGCAGACCCTTTTTGGGGGACTGGTTGATGCAGGCTACCTGGTGGCCAACCCGATGCGTTCGCTGATGAAAGGCTTTGACCTGCCGGCTTCCAAGATGGACATCCGCCGTTCATTCACGGAAGCCGAGTGGGCCCACGTACTGACCTGTGTGGATGCACAACCTGTCGGTCCGGAACGTCTGCGCCTGAAATGCATTCTCGAGCTTCTCGTCACTTCCGGCATTCGCCTGGATGAGTTGGCCAAGGCCAGGCACAAGGACCTGCGTATTGAAGCCCTACCGGATTTGCCAGAAACCTGGATCCTGACCGTCACCGGAAAACGCAACAAGACACGCGAAGTTCCGCTCAATCCGGATGTGGTCAAGCTCCTGGCGCTGCATGGCGGCGAGTTTCTGGAAGAGGACAAGGGCGCGACTGACAAAGACAACCTGCCGCTGATCCGAACTCTAGGGGCGTCGGTACCGCAGTGGAAACGAGGGGAGGGCGGTGAACTCGTCACGATCGCCAGAACCGAGTTAGCTGGGTCAGCCTTGTCGGCGTCTGGCATCTATGCCGTGCTCAAGCGATTCTTCAAACACGCGGCCAAATCGGCATCCCAGGCAGGACTGGACGAAAAACGGTTTGAGAAGGCCAGTACACATTGGATGCGCCACACCTTCGTGCGTCAGGCGTTGGTGGATGGGGTACCGATTGAGGTGGCCAGCGAGTTGGCCGGGCATGCCAGCATTGATACGACGTCCATTTATTCGACGCAGGAACTGGCCAGAAAGATAAAGGCGGTCAGAGCGATGAAGCGCAGGGTCGCTGCGTAGATTAATAAGAGAGACAAACAATCATGGGGGATTGAAGCGTGAACTTTTCTGAGATCATCAAAACTCTTAACAACGCCTCGCTGTTGAGCGACCCCTTCATACGTTGAGAAATGATCATGCGCATTGAATTGCCAAGCCCAAGTGGCGAAGAGCTAAAGACGGCACGCTTCAAAACTGGATTGAGTCAGGTGGATGCTGCCGCACTGATGGGCTACCCCGTCCAGACGGGGAGCAGGGGAGGGCTGCAGTCCAGAACCTGGCAGGCGCTGGAGAGCACAAGTGACCCTCGCAATATGCCGGGACCGATCTTCGCCATGTTCCAACTTCTTACCGGGACCCATTCCGAATACGTCTTGGCCAAAAGAGATTCACCCGCTGACGCGGAAGAAACAAACATGCCAACGATCTAGAGTTTGTCGTGCCGACGATGGCCGGTCACATGGTGACTTACTGCAACGGTCTTTTGAGAAATTCAGGCAATACCAACGGCATGACGGCAATACCTTCTTCAATCAAGGACTCAGTTTCGGCACGGGAGGCCTTGCCACGAATGCCACGTTCTTCGGCCTCGCCGTAATGAATTTTTCGGGCTTCCTCGGCAAATTGATCGCCTACATCATCGGTATTGGCCACAACGAGTTGAGCCACTGCGGTCCATGCCGCTTGCAATGACTGGGTTGTCACAACAGAAGATGCAACTTCTGGCGAGGGCTGAACCGCTTCACGCTCGCTGCCAAAGTTCAATCTGGGTGCGCTGATCATCTTGACCACAGTGGCGTTACCGCAAACCGGGCACTCGACCTGACCCATTCCTTGTTGGTCCTGAAAATCGGCTTCAGATGAAAACCATCCTTCAAACACATGCTTGTTGGCGCACTGAAGGTCCAGTACTTTCATATCATTCCTGCGCGACTGTTTCTACAGCGCACGACTTTCGAGCGACCCGAAAGGGCAACTGTCCCAGAGGCACCAGAACCAAATGAGTAAATAGCTCTGGGTCCAAGCATGTAATAGTGGGCTCCAATCAAGGACATCATCACGGCAAAAAAACATTCAAATCAACGATATGTCCTGAAGTATCGCCCATCGGATTGCTTATGGTCGAAGTAGTAACCTCAAACAAGAACAAGTCAATACGAATATGGCCGAAACCAATCTACTCAATTGGGACTACCCACACCCTTTCATCCTGCCCTGCGTTCCAGGCATACAGGACATCGACGGTCTGAATCACACCAACAATGCGGTTTACGTGCAGTGGTGTGAAATGATTGGCTGGGCCCATTCGGAGTCCCTGGGTTTGAGTTTGGTCAACTACCACCAACTCGACCGTGCCATGGCCATACGACGCGGTGAATATGACTACTTGCTCCCAACGCAGATAAGTGAGCCACTCACTTTGGCGACCTGGCTTACCGGCAGTGACGGCAAATTGACGATGGAGCGCCGGTTTCAGTTGATTCGAAACAGTGACGGACTGACAGTGCTGCGCGGACATTGGGATCTCGTTTGCATTGAAATCGGATCCGGACGACCAAGGCGCATGCCTCGTGAGTTCTCCGAGATCTATCTCCCTGCAGTTGTCACACAACCCATTGAAGTGACTCAGTCGCAGCACAGTCAGTAGGGTCTTGCATGCCTATGAGGCACGCCACTGAATAGACCACTCATAAGACACGAACCGTCATGTACCAGAGAGGAGGATGTCCAATTTTGTGTCAATGGACTTTCAAACCTTCAGCGCCAATGACAAGGGGCTAAGTAAGGCCTCTTTTGACTGTTTTATCGGGACATGCATGAGCACTGTTTGAGTCGATAACTCTTATAGGCAAGTCCTTCGGATTTGCAGCAGTTAACTCTCAAAGGAGTCACCGTGTTCTACATGATGCCCAACCCACTGTTTGACAACGCGTTTCAATCCTGGATAGCCGCTGCGCGCGACCAGGCCACCGCCCAACTCATTGCAACGGCTTCGATGCAGAAGGCTTTTCAGTCGCGTGTTGTCCATGATCTGGAGAGCTGCACCCTGATGGTGGAAGAGCAGGTGGATGCGGTATATCTGCCAGTTGAACGCAGTGTTGCAAGGACATGTCCTTCCAAACGCGCAAGGAAACATGGCTTGTAAACAAAGGTAATTGCAGTCAACGCCAGGAGAAACCCTGGCGTTGTGGTTACAAGCCCGGCAGACAACGCCGGGTCGCTCGAGATGGTCGGAGCTTATGCGACTGTCAATGATGAGTGAGAGTTAACCATGTTGAATATCAAGACCCTTATTGCTGCTACCTTGTTGAGCGGCGTTGCTGTTGCGTCCTTTGCGCAGGCTCCTGCAACCACTTCCAAGTCAGCACCTGTCACAACGGCTGCCGTGACCGCTGTGGCCACACCGGCTACTGCTACACCGGAGGCCAAGCCAGTGGCCAAGAAGGTCAAGCACGCCCATGCGAAGAAGGCTGCTGCCAAGCCAGCTGCGGAAGCGGTGACCAAGTAATCGGTTTCAAACTGTTGGTCGGTTTGGGGGCGCTGGGGTAACCTGGCGCCCTTTTAGTTTTTTGCGTTTCTGAAATCGTTGCGTATGCAAGCAGCACAAAAACAAAACAAAAAGAGGCCCATGAGGGCCTCTTTTGCATGCGCGACTGAGTCGCTAGAAGTGATTACTTCTTGGCAGCCTTCTTTGCAGCGGGAGCGGCAACTGCTACTGGAGCAGCTTTGAGCGCGGCGCGCTGGTCGCGCAGGGCTTTGATCTCTGCGCCGAGTTTGTCTTTGCGTTCAGTCAGCTTGGCAATGCTTGCGCTGATCTTGGCGATGGCTTTGGCCGCCTTGGAGACTGGAGCCTTTTTAGTAGCAGCTTTGGCTGCTGGCTTCGCAGCGGCTTTGACCGCAGGTTTTGCTGCCTTGGCGGCAGTCTTGACGGTTGGAGTTGCAGCAGCCTTTGCTGCTGGTTTTTTTGCAGTTGCCATGGTGTTGATTTCCTGTTTTATTGAACCCGCGCTGATGTTGTGCGAGCAGCATATTGTCGCAAGATTTGTTTTGCAATCACCACGCTAGCAACAAGCCATTTACTGTGATGGCAGCATGAGCCTGGAACTTCTTCATGGAAAGCCCCTATGGAAACCATTTCTCACGATATCGCAAACCTGTTTCTGCAACTCGGATTGCCCAGTGGTGCGCAGGACATTGATCAGTTTGTAGAGAATCACAGATTGCCACACGGCATCGTTCTGCACCACGCCCCCTACTGGAATGCATCACAGGCCCAATTCTTGAAGCAGGCCATCGAATGCGACTGCGAGTGGTCTGAAGTCGTTGATCAGCTCGCCGTGCGATTGAACTGAGTGAAATGCCAGGCGGGGCCAATTTGCAGGAGAACGCTGACCCAACCGCAAGGTGAGCTTGATCTGAAAGATGACCGTTCTGAAGACCGTACAAAGTTGAAGGGAGCGCTGAACAATTTGATCCAGAGCTTTGGTCGAGGAACGGTGCTCATGGCAAGTGCTGGACTTGCGGGTGACAGGAGACAGTGGTCCATGAAACAAGAACGCAGGACGCCGGGGTACACCACACGCTGGGCGGACATTCCGCTGGTGCTGGCTTGACTGTTCATTGCCAAACCGATGATGAGATCCGCCACGAAGCGCTCTGTTTAATCGAAGTTAGTGCATACGATATTCAGAGCGCGCTGTCTGGTCCTAACTGGAAGACAACCACCGACCCAAAGCGGTCATGTGTGCACCTAGATTAATTGCCGAAAAGGGGACATTTGATATGTTAGAAAGGGAGCGTGCTGAATGAGAAAGACTACGCATGGAAAACTGAACTTTCTGTGTCTCACCGGCCATAGTTAAGATGCGTCCTACTCACCCATACAACTAATCATGAATAACTACGAAGCTGCCAAAACAAGCTTGGAAAGAATCATTGAGGACATCGAGCAGTTGAACGATTTCAATGAGGCTACGGCGCGCTTCCAAATTATTGATCGAGTTTTAACGGAAGTACTGTTTTGGGATCGTAAGGGTGTTAGTGTCGAGGAAACATCATCGCGGCGACTTCACAGACTATGAATGCGGCGCTCCAGTTAAGCTGCTGGTAGAGGCTAAACGAGAGTCAATTGATTCACGCTCCTACGACTATCGATAAAAGCATTCTGAGGGTTGAAACCTTAATTGAGAAAAATAAAGATTTCGCCGATGCCATTGACCAAGCGGTCGGATATTGCCAAAAGAGAGGCATTCCGTACGCAGCGGTAACCAACGGGAGACAATGGGTATTTCTCCTTGGTGCGCGTATAGACAGCATAACCTCTGACAAAGGAAAGTGTGTTGCCTATCCGAGCCTAGACAGCATGCGTGAGAATTTCCGACAGCTGTGGGACCTCGTAACGCCCGAAGCACTCGCAGAGGGAAGTTTGAAAGCAGTACTCACTAAGACAACGCACGTTCCGCCTCCTAGAAAACTCTCCTCTAGGCTTCCCGACTATCCTGGATACAAGAGCAGGAATCCGATCGCGACCGAGCTGCAAATCCTGGGCGGCTTGTTTTTCGACGATATCGTTACATCTCCTGTGATCGAAGAACAATTCCTGAAGGATGCCTATTGCCAAAGTGGCGCGTTATCCCAGTATGCATTGGTGAGCAAGGAGCTTTTGCGAACGCGATACACCACCTTCTTTGAAAGTCAAGCCGGTGTATCTACGTCACCAGCGACCGGAAAGAAGGGCACGAACCCCCAATTGACCAAAGATGTACTTGCCGCGTCTTTGAGCAAGAGACCAATCTTGTTGGTAGGTGACGTTGGTGTTGGGAAAACCACCTTCATTCGAAACCTTGTAAAAAATGATGCCAAGGAGGAGTTCAGTCGATCACTTGTGCTGTTCATCGACTATGGTGTCAAGCCTGCCGTTTCTACCGACCTTAAGGGCTATACCTCGGCCGAGATCATTCGCCAGCTCAGAGAAAACGAGAACGTAGATATCTCTGAGAGGAACTTCGTTCGGGGCGTATATCACCAGCGCCTCATGGACTTCGCCAAGGGCATCTATGCGGATCTGAAGGAAAGCGCTCCTGATGTTTTCAAACTCAAGGAAATCGAATTCTTAGGTGATTTGCTTAAGAACGATGAGGAGCACGTCAGACACTCGTTGGAACATATATTCCGTGGGCAAAAGCGGCAGGTCGTTATTTTTCTCGATAACGTTGATCAGCGTCCACCCGCTTTTCAAGAAGAAGTCTTCTTGATTGCCACGAGCATGGCTGCAACTTGGCCAGTCACTGCCTTCGTTTCACTTCGGCCTGAAACTTTCGCCCTTTCTCGGGCACGTGGAGCACTAGCAGCGTACCAGCCTCGCGTATTCACAATTGAACCGCCCCGAATTGACATGGTCATTAAGAAGCGTCTTGAGTTCGCACTTACTCAGTTAGTGAATTCTGGCAAGCTCCCCGGACTGGATGGCATCACATTGGCGTCAAAGAATCTGGAGAACTATCTGCGTATGCTTATTCGAGCGTTCGATACCCAGACCGAAATAATAGAGTTCATCGACAATATGTGTGCCGGCAATGTTCGGGAATCACTTAAGTATGTCGGGTCATTTGTAGGTAGTGGTCACGTCGATAGCGCCAAGATCCTAAACGCAATTGAAAACCGTGGAACCTATCTTCTTCCACTGCATGAATTCATCCGTGCCGTGATCTATAAGGACGCGGAGCACTATAACCCGTCGGATTCTCCCATTCCAAACATATATGACATCGGTACATCGACGAGCAAGGAGCATTTTGCGATGCTACTCATGTTGGACTATGTGGAGCGAGCCGGTCAGGTCGGTGGACGCCACGGATTCGTAGAGCGTCATTTGTTGCTGGATTTCATGCAATCAGCTGGCTTCACCGTGGAACAAGTCTTGCCTCATATAAGGCGCGCTTTTGACAAGGGACTTCTATCTTCGCCGGAAGGTTTGAAGGATGAGGGAGCGGACAGACTACGTATCACTTCGGCTGGCGCCTATTCTAGGAAGAAGCTATGTGCACTGTTTTCATACCTTGACGCGGTTGTAGTTGACACGCCAATTGTTGATGCCAAAGCTCGCAGTGCGATTCGATGCCCGTTCGATAGAGGATAGGCTTAAGCGCGCAGAAGAATTTCTCCGTTATTTAGATGCATGTTGGTGTCAGGCGCCAGAACTTCATGACAAGATCGACTGGCCACTGCTATCAGGCAGCGCCATGCGCCAAATATCTGAAATCAGGAGCAGGATTTCACATGTAGGTTGAAGGTCTATTGGGGATGTGTTTGGGAATCGCGTCACCAAAGCGGATATTGCCCAATGGCTAGATCTGGCCCGGACCTGACCCAGTTCAGTCATCTGTTGATGACCGCAATGGGCATACAACTTAGTGGGTGTCAGGTTCGTGACGTCAATCACAGGAATGTGAGAGAGAGTCGAAACCCTAGTTAAGGGCGGCTGCAGCGAGTAGGCGTTCGATGTCTTCCAGTGTGTTGTATCCCTGGACGGAAACGCGCACAAAAACTTCGTTGCCATGAGAAGTCACTGGCACTTCAATATGGCTCTCCTCGTAGAGCCTCTTGCGCAGCAAGTCCGGATCTTGAGGTGCCACAGGTATTGCGACCATCTGTGCCCAATCGTCATCACGCGCAATGGGATGCGTTCCGAAACGTTTCGTAAGCACATCCAAGGCTAGCTTTGCCAGTTCGTGGCAGCGCACCTGCACCTGCGGCCAGTCATGTTTCGCTTGGAAGTCGAGTGCTGCTGGAACAGTAAGCCACGCCGATATGTCGCGAGTACCCTGCCACTGCATCCGACGTTCGAACAGGCTGGTTCCAAGGTAGGCATCAAAGCCGGAATGACCACCGGTGCCTTGCGCGTATCCCCAGCTGATAACAGTCGCATCCAGCATCGAATGATGCCCGTGCGTGCAAGAAGGCAGAGCCCTTGGGTGCACATAGCCATTTGTGGCAATTGCCAACGTAAAAGTCGGCTCCGATGGCATCGAGGTCCAGGGGAATCTGCCCGGGAGCGTGAGCACCATCAATGAACGTTGCAATGCCTCGGTCTCGAGCTGCCGCACAGATTTCTGCAGCGGGAAGAATCAAAGCCGTCGTAGATGTAATGTGACTGAAGTAGATGAGCTTGGTCCTGCTGGACACAGCCGACATCAGAAGTTTGACAACAGCCTCTCGATCGAACGGCAATGACACCTCGACGCGTCGATACTGGGCGCCGGATTGTGCGCAAACACGCTGCCAAGCTGCGTCGCACGCACCATATTCCAAGTTGGTGGTTAGGATCTCATCGCCCGGCTGCAGTGCGAATGATTGGGCTACGACGTTTACGCCAGTCGTGGAGTTTGGTACAAATACCAGTTCATCCGCCCGCCCTCCCAGTGCTTGACCAAGTGCGGTTCCGGGCTTGAAAGAGTAGATCTGCAGAACGACGCCCGAGAAACTCAACTGGGTTTCTTTCCATCTCCAGCTGCCAACTGCGCTGTGCATCAAGAACCTCACGTGGACACGCTCCAAAAGAGCCATGATTCAAAAAGGTGAGCTCAGGATCCAGAAGGAATTGATTGCGCATTTATGTAGTCTAGATTACGCCTCACCCTTGAGCCTGCCGGCCTTGGAGGTGCCGCACTTGTAGAGGAAGATCCAAACAACAGTGCGCCTGCAACCGGATGCTTATGCGGCGGTACGATCGCTGCATGATCAGTAACACCCTTGCAGCCTCCATCCGTGCCATCCATCGACACAAATTCGTTCTACTGCTAAGCACAAGCCTGGCTATATGGGTCCCCTTCGTCCAGGCTTCCGAGCTGCGGGTGGCCAGTTGGAATCTGGGATGGCATATCTCCCAGGCAGAAGTTCCCAACTGGGTAGCCCAGTGCGGCAAGTCCTATGAGAAAGATAAGTCCGATGGCATCTGGAAGCCCACCGAATCCGCTGGCACAGTCGGCTGGTTTATCAAAGAGTCTCGGGCTAAGGTTCAAGGCATTGACCTGTCTATCATGCCTCCCTGCGGGGTCTACCTGGACAACCGGTTCCAGGGTCTGGCAGTCACTCCCAAAGCCATGGCGACGCGGTCTCGACAAATTGGCGACATCATTGCCAAGTCTGTTCAACCCGACGTGATCGCGTTTCAGGAAGTATCCGGAACCCAGGCAGTCATCGAAGCCCTGGGCGAACATGCCAGTCTCTACCGCGTGTGTTCCCACGATGCCAAGTTCAAGATTCAGCGCCTGGCTTTTGCCTGGAAGAAGGAATTCGGTGAACCCGCAGAAGCCTGTGCAACGATTGACAGCATCGCATTGCCTGCCCTGCCAGAGGCCCAACAAGTCAGGCCCGGATTCCAGATGGGTTTGCGCATCAACGGAAAGCTCATCCGCTTTATGACCGTTCACTTGAAGTCGGTTGCGTGTCGCCCCTGGATAGGGGGCGCCTGGATGGCAATAGTGGCAAGGACGATCCGTGCCCCGTATTGCAACAACAAGTCCAACCCCTGGAAGATGCCCTGGAGAAGTTGGGCGCTGGCAATACCTCGTTTGTATTCATCGGCGACTTCAATCGAAACATGTGGCACGAAGCCAATGAAGTGGCTGGCGCCAAGGCTGTGCGTTCGGATGGCAGTTCTGATCTGACCACGCCACGCAACCGGGAAGTCCTGACCCAGAACCTCCTGAAGGAAATCAATGACGGAGTGCCACTTTCCAGCAAAGCGACCCTACTGGAGCTGACCGTCCTGGGGACGAGGACATGCAAGCGTTGTGCAAACGGACCAAGTCGGAAGCGGTGCCGCGCAAGGAACTGGCGCCGCTGGCTAGCAAGGATGTCCTGGGCTGTCGCAATCCTGTTGCCTTGGACCAAATCCTGGTGTCGGACGACTTGGCGCCCAAAGTGCGCGAGGCGCGCAAGATATCGATTGGCTTCTATGGGCGGTCTCTTGGGCCAACCGAGACGAAGCCAGATCCTTTGTTGGCCGTGTCGGACCACTGCCCCAGCGTGGTCACGTTGAGTTTGTAGGAGCAACTGGCATGCAGTCATCCGCTGCAGCAGCGTAGAGCATTTACCAGCCCGGAGTCCCCACTCACGCAGTATTCGCTGGATTGGCTACCATGGACCCTATGTCGGAGTCGCTCCAGCTTCAATCGTTACCGCTGTTTCCGCTGGGAACAGTGTTTCATCCCGACGGCGTGCTGCCTTTGCGAATATTTGAAGTGCGCTACCTGGACATGATTGGCAAGTGCCACAAAAGCGGATCACCGTTTGGCGTGGTAGCACTGACCGAAGGCTCGGAGGTCAGGCAATTGAGCGCAACTGCGGATGCTGCCTCGCCTCCCAGCGGAGACGCTTTCGCTCACGAGGCATTCGGCGACGTGGGGACGCTGGCCACCATCACGTCTCTGTCACGTCCCCAGGCGGGACTGATCATGGTTCAATGTCTGGGCACCCAACGTATCCGTATCAACAAGCGCGAAAAGCTCAAACATGGCCTTTGGGTTGGTGATGTAGTTCTGCTTCCACCAGACGCCTCAGTGGATATACCGCCAGACCTTCAGGTGACTGCTGACGCACTGGGACAGATCATCCAAAGCCTGCAGGCTAAAGGAATGCAGCAAGAGCAGCTTCCTTTTAACAAGCCCTATCGGCTGGACGCATGTGGTTGGGTAGCCAACCGCTGGTGTGAGCTTTTGCAATTGCCGCTGGAACTCAAACAAAGACTGATGGCATTGGATAGCCCGCTAGTACGACTGGAACTCATACACGACATCTTGGTCAGGGCAGGAATTCCTGGACTTGCGCCTTGATGGCAAGACGTTGACGGCATCTTCAACTCCTTGCTGCTTGAGTTCAGCAAACTAGTTCGCCGCAGGCATGGTCAAGAGATTACGCGCAAGAGTTTTTAATTCTGTTATGTCCTTTGGAAACTCCATGCCATCTAGAGCTCGTACCGATCAATTCATGCCCATATGAATCCCCGTCGCCCAATTCCCCATATATCTGCGGCAAAGTGCACTGGCTGCGGTAGATGCGTCGGCGCATGCGGCCCGCACCTTCTGAGTCTGGAGGTCGCAAATTGGATCAAGACAGCACGGCTTGAAAGCGTTGCGGATTGCACTGGTTGCAGCAAGTGCTCAGTCGTCTGTCCATTCGGTGCTATCAGCATGATTCAACGTTCAGTTGCCGAACATTCGTGGATGTCCGAAGCTGGTCCAAACCGTAACTTCAATCGGTCTTCCCCTTGTCCGCTACTTTTGCCATCGACACGATGATTCGAAGGAATTGACATTGGCTACCGGATGGTTCTGCATGATCACCGCAATGAATGCGGACAGAACGCAATAGATTGTCACTTCGGCATTCACACTTCGATGGTTTTCGACTCTAGGGACATTCGCGACCCCCAAACCAGAGAAGTCCGGCCTTCTATAAAATCAAGTCCTTGCTCGCCTGTGTATAGCGTGCAAACTAGGTGTAAAGAAGAGGGCCGGAAATGGCGCGCCAATACATTTTGGAATGCATGCCGTCTGCAGCAAAAACTCCCACACTCGCTCATCGTTGAACTAAACCGGCATCACGTCCGCGCTATCGATAAAAAGGATTGAATCATGGCACTACCCGCCCAAACCCTTGCAACCATTCAAGCCGCTGGAGCTGCCATCTATGCAGCCGACGCTGCATTGAAGGAAGCCGTTCAAAGCTATGCCGAACAGGTCAAGCTGGCCATGACAGAAAACCCCTTTGATCTGGGCAATGACAGCCTGTTTGATGACTGGAAGACAGTGGCTCGTTTGTCACGCGCAGTGGGCCAGGTGGAAGCCGAGTTTCAAAAGATCTACAACGCAGCAACCGATTTGTCAGCCGGAGCTATTCCCGCCGTGTTGACTATGCCTTCATTGACTGCACCGCAGGCCACTGCAACCAGTGACCTGGCCATGGTGCAAGCAATCGATGCGACCGACGCTGTCATCATCAAGAAGGTACCCAAGAAGATCAAGGCCACAGACAAGGCAAAGCCAGCAGCATCGCAACCGACTTCACTGAGCGGAAATTCAGCCAAAGTACTGGACAGACTGTTGGGCATGCTCAATCCCAATCACTTTGTAAAAATTAACCGCGCGGCCGTCGGCGCAGAGATCGGGTTGCCGAAAGGTTCTATTGGCGCATCGATCACGAAATTGCTCGACACGGGTCACCTCATTGAGGGTGGCATAGGCGAATACAAACTGGGAACCCCAAAGGCCAAGTAAGCATTTGGATCTGGCAATCGCAGACGATTTCGTCTGAAAAACCTGACTCTTCCGAGTAAGCAAGACACCGTTCGTCACAGCATTCGCCGGGCAAATCGCGCCACCTTGCAGTTCGTCGCATGGGCCGCGCAATTGCTTTCAGCATTGTCTACATTCTCTTCAACGGGCCACACATGGTGGCCCCCACCGGAGAGACTCATGAAGATTTCGAACACAACACGCTTGGCCTCAATCACGCTGGCCGCCTTGCTGACCGTGGTCACCAATGGCTCCATGCTGATGTCTTTCAACACGGTGGCTCAGATTGCCAGCCATGAGCAAAGCATTCAAACGCCAACGCTGGTGACGCTGGACACCGTCACTGTTGTAGCGCACCAGTCCTGATCCCATGAACGCACTGTTGTTGCTGATCGGCTGGAGCATCCTGTTCCTGCTGAGTTGGCCAGTGGCACTGCTGGCTCTGGTCGTGTGGCCCTTCGTGTGGCTGCTCTCCATTCCACTGCGACTGATCGGCTTCACCATCTCGGTGGTACTGGCACTGGTCAAGAGCATCTTGTTTTTGCCGGCGCGACTGTTGGGGTATAGGTCCTAGCCGACACGGACTGTGAGAGTCCACGTCCGCCCAGCGCCGTGACCTTGGCGAAGAACCGTTTCACAGTAGGTTGCGGCAAAATCCTTGCATGACCATTGAAATATCCAAAGAGGCCAAAAAGCAGGCCATCGCTTCGATTGAGCGTTACTTCCAGGAAAACATGGATGAGAAGATTGGAAATATCGCAGCCGGTGCCCTGCTTGGGTTCTTCCTGGAAGAGATCGGCCCCACGATTTACAACCAGGCAGTCGTGCAAGTTCAGGAACGACTGCAGACCCGTGTCATGGAAGTAGACCTTGAAGTGCATGAGGATGAGTTTGGATACTGGCACAAATTCGACCAGTCCAAGTCACGGCGCTAGATAGGGCTTAGAACATGCTCGCGCAAATGCCATTGCGCCCCGCCGAAAGGCGACTACTTCGCGCAACCATTCGCCGTTGGGCGAAGGCGCTGCATGAAACGGATCAGACTCCTACGGACTGCGCTTGAAAGCGACCGCCGCTTTGTGAGAGTTCCCTGTAAGTAGTAGTCGACCGTTTCCTTGTCTCAAGGTCGAATCCCGGAATTCTCAAAATATTTGGTGCGATTCGCGCTTTTTGGGCTTAGTCACGCAGTTCAAAAGTTCATTCTTGTCATTGGCACTCGCCAATTCACAGGAAAGGAACTTTGTGACTATCAAAACCATCTTCGAACACCAGGTTGATTCACTCGTCAAAGACGTCTGCCGGCTGCATCAAAGCCAAGGCCTGGACCAAAAGACCTATCAAAAAATCCGCACACAGGTATCCGGAGAGCTGGTCAATCAAGGGCGATTGGAAATCGCGGCCGCGGCGCTGGGAGGGATTGATGATGAAGGGGCGTGCGATCGCCTCGAGGACATCATCAGCCACTGCTCTGAAAACTTCTTCCTGGAAGACCGCGTGCTCTCGGCGATCGCTGTGCCGTTGGGATTACGGATGCAGTCTGTAAGTTCAGCAGCGTTGTCCTTAGGTGAGGCCGACGCCAATTGGCTGAGCGTTCTGGAGCAGATGGCAACCCGAATCACACACGCACGCCGCGTCATATTGGACACGCGCCTCTTTGAGGGAAAGACTTTGTTCTACTGCAGCGCAAACAAACTCTACCAATACTTGCGCCATCTGGAAGCGGGCAGTCAAACCACCGTGGAAGTCCCCCAACCCTGCACTGTCAAGAGTGATGAAAACTCCAGCTGGCAAATGGTGTATTTACTAGGGGTGCAAGTTACTGATTTGAATAGCGAGCGCGCTCTGGACACTATCGAGACCCAACGCGCTCTCGGAAAATGGACCCATCGAGCCGAGTGGGCACTGACGCAAAACCCGCGAGTGATGTTCACCAAAGGAATCAGCGCGCAGGCCCAATGCCACGGCTTTCACTATCTAGGTCAAGGTCTTCGGGTTGGCGAAGACATCATCCGCGGTTACCGGTTGCAGGAAGCCCTGGTCAACTTCGACCAGGGGGACCAAGGTGTCAGTTTCTTCTATGTCCACGTCTGGACGGACTTTCAGGTTTTGTTGCTGGTGGTCAGCCACGTGATGACGATCGAAATTCGCTGGAAGCTCATGGGCGCGGAAACTCTGGATGGGTTCCGTGAACAACTGCGCCAAGCCATTGCGGTGACCATGCCTACCGACAACATATTGGCG
The DNA here is from genome assembly GCA_016703945.1 of Candidatus Aalborgicola danicus. Taxonomy (GTDB): domain Bacteria; phylum Pseudomonadota; class Gammaproteobacteria; order Burkholderiales; family Burkholderiaceae_C; genus Allorhodoferax; species Allorhodoferax danicus. The sequence continues at coordinate 18,263 of JADJBC010000027.1, read as the reverse complement.
ATGGAGCAGGTGGAGCTCTATGACTACCAGAAACTGGCCCGAGAAAGCGGGCTAAGCATGATGCTGGGAGTCATGTGATGCACCAGACTACCACCACACCGAATTCTTCTTCAGCCGAAAATTCTCAACGAGAAGAAATCAAACCCATGCATGGCCACCAACTGGAATTGCCGTTGGTCGTGGCAGACCATGCAGCGACCCACCCGTGTGAAAGCGACCCAGCGTATTCGTCACTCGAATTTGGACAGGGAGATGCACCATGAGAGGCAAAATCAAGTGGTTTTCAACCGACAAAGGTTTTGGCTTTGTGACGGACGAATCAGGCGCTGACCACTATTTAAGCAAGCTGGACTTCAAAGACCAGGGGTATCCCCGGAGCGGTGACAGCGTGTTCTTTCTGCCGGTCAAAAACAACAAGGGCTCGCGCGCATCTCAGGTCCGATTTGCAGCTCCAATGGCCAGTACGACCCAACCGGTGAGCACCGAAGAGCAGGACCACAGGGTGCAGTGCAAATCCTGCCACCGGCTGATGGTTCCCAGAATCATCACTGGGCCACCATTGGGGGCCGATCGCCAGTGGACGCCAGTACCCAAACGCTCGGTCTGCCCGTTCTGTGCATCCACGCACGAAACGTTTCCGCCCTCCGCAGGCGAGCAAATGGCCGAGCTGGCGCAACGGATTATTATGGGCGTCGTGCTGCTGATCGTGGGTGCCATGTTTTTGAGATCCTGGTACTGATAACAAACGCACCGTTTTGCAATAGAGAACACCCATGGCCCGCACCCCCATCACGCTACTCAAAACCGCCGTGCGCATCGCGCAAGAATCACCGGTCCAACGTATCGCGCGCATGCAACGTGGATCAACAACGCGCGACTTGCAATCGCTTGCGCGATGTCTTGGACTTGACACCAAGGAAATACACCGGATGTTGGGTATTCCTCGGCGGCGGCGAGGCACCGACCACGCCGCTGGAAAACACCCGGTACTCTCACTGGGAGAAACCGAACGTGTCGTGGGACTGTGGCAGTTGATCGGACAGATTCAGGCAATGGCCACGCCATCAACGCCCGCACATAGCTCCAGCGTTGCGCGTGGGTTTGGTGCCTGGTTAGCGTCACCAGCTGAGATCTTAGGGAAACCGGCCTCGCACTTTCTGGACACTTTCGAAGGCCGTGGTTTGATTCATGATCACATGCAGGCCGTGTACGGCAATACCGACTTCAACCGCATATGACCGCACCCCAATACCCATCTACTCCGCCGGACAGCCACAGACCAGTGGATGCCTCGGAGACGCTTCGCGTCTTCTTTGCGATTTGTCGCGCCTGGAATCTCAGCGAAATTCAAACGCAAACGCTGCTAGGTGCGGACAGAGACACCTATCTGCAATGGAAAGGTGGTGAAGTTAAGCCACACTTGCCGATGCAAACACTGGAACGTATAAGCTACGTTGTCAGAATATTTGAGGCGATCCGCAGTCTGATTCAACCAGTGACAGCAGCCAATGCTTGGGTCCACGCCGCAAACGCGGGATCACCATTTTGTGGTGGATCGGCTTTGGAAACAATGCTCTCCGCCGACACTGAAAATTTGCGGCAGGTATGTTTGTATCTGGAATCGCAAATGAGCGGGGACTTTTCTTAGGGGAATCCGCATTACGGACGCGGCGGAGTAGGCGTCCGCGCACGTGGTGATGAGGTCTATTGGTTTGCAGCCATTCCATGACGCCGAAACCCTGATCAAACCGAATGCAAGTCTCAACGGCGTTCACAGTAAAACCGGTGGCCGAATTGATTTGAGTTGCTTGCATATCGCAACAATCTTCAAGGTTCCGCGGTTCAGATCCTTCACACCCTGATGCCCCTATCTCTCGACTCGCGCAACATGTGTTTTTATCGATATGTGTTACCTGATTGATGCCACCAAGTGCATATGCGTGCCACCCATTCACAACTGCGCAAATCGGCTTAGTTTTCAATTGTGGTTTGCGACTATTTGCACAGGCGTTCATGCATGTATGACGATTTTCAAAAACGATTCAGGAAGACATATGGATACCCAGAAAGACAGTCTCAAAGGACTACCCAGCGCAGTGGTGCTCAGCACCGTCTTTTATCGGGAGCTGAAGACTCTCAATATACTGGCCCTCTATGCGCCGGGAGTGACCGCCTGTTCAGGGGTAGTTGAGCAGATCGTGCGTTGGGTGGTTGCTCTGCACCTCTGCAGGGGTGGACAACGCGTCTTCTCAGCCCTGGCATTCAAGTCTCTTGGACATGCAGGCGTATGCGACATGTACCTTCAAGCATTCCAGGGGGCGAGTGAAGTGTATGCCCTTGACCGGAATCACCTACTACAGGCTCTTGGGTTGGCAGATGACCGCAGGTTGATTCACGACCCGGGATGGGTCAAGCTGCAGAGCCACGTTCGCCCTGTGGAGAACGAGGTCAGGGATTTCACATCCTCGCCGTCCTTCTTTGACGAAACCTTGGCCTTGAAATGTGCGACTGTACGGGCAGCGCGGTTGGCTGCCAAACGCAAGTGAATTGCGTCAAACCCGCATCTGATTCCTTCCAGGGGATGCTTGTCACCATGTAAAGTTAGAGATCACCACTTAAGAGCACGCTTAAGCAAATCCGCAATGTTCTTCGTCATCGGAGAAATCTCGGCCTCCGGGAAGCGGTGGACCTTGAAAATTGTGTTCATCCCAAAAAACCCAGATTGCAGAAAGTCGCGCGAGCGACCCGGCTCAATATCCACCTCGCCATTCCAAAATAACGAGCACCGCACAACCACATGTACACAACAATGTGATGGAGCCATCCACGTGGATGAAGTAGAACGCCCAGTATGGCCACATATCATTGAATGTCGTAAGAAAGTTTCGCACTTCCCTGATCTCAACTAACTCACGCGGATCATCTTGGTATCCGTAAATGACAAGCCCGATCTGACTTCTCGCCCGCCACACGGTGTTTGGATCACTCAAATAGCTATTCAAACGTTTGACTGTTGGACTGGGAGGCGTCCATATAAGGGACGACTATTTAAGACCTCAAGAACATCAGAACGATTTTGTCGGTCACACCTTTTTTGAGTTCAAGTTTGGTTTGATAAATGTGATATTTCCTCCGTTTTCGACTATAAGGTTGCAAGAGTTTGTGCGGATAGCAAAGCTCTCAACTGTTCTTGAGTGCCCTACCGCGCTTTACCTGAACGGGTTTTGGTAACAGGTCGTGCAGACGATCTAATGTTTTTTGCAGAATCGCGAGGCCGCCTGTGTCGCCGGCCCACTGGGTGTCCAACTCTTGGATGCAATCAATATGAAACCCAATGTCCTGCGCGGGACTGGAGGCATCGCTTATGCAACGGCGCACCAGTGCTCTGACAGGATGAAGACCTTCGACCATCCTAAGCTGAAGTAAAAGCGGGCCAGCAGTGCCAAACCGCGCCCTAACCCTTGCAGTGGTACCGGCCTCTTTGACTGTGCAGAGTCCACGGCCAAGGCGCCCGCATATTGTGAGCAAAACTTCTTCTGGCTCAGTTGAAAACGCAATGGCCTTGCGGGCAGCAATTTCTGGGCGAGTGATTGTGAACGACCCGCCAGGGGGCGTCACGTCGCCCGCCGTCACACTCACAACTAATTCGCCTGGTCGCTTTTTCCCGTTCAGGGAGGTCACCAGGCCGGCCGCCACTTTGTCAAATGGATTACTTACTTCCTCCGGAGCTCCCGGTACCGATCCAGCACTAAGCCTTGAAGGCGCCGCCGTCTCAACTTTCACTAGTGAACGTAGAGTTTGGCGAGGCAGTTTGGCAAGCTCTGAAAGCGCTGAGTCCGTGGATGCCTTGGCCTGGCGCCCAAGGGAGAGAAGTAGCTCCCGCTTTTCAAGGGGTACGATGTTGTGAGGTAAGAGGATTGAAACTTCAAGGTGAGTGTTGTCGAGTCCAATTGCAATGGGCAGCAACGTGGTTTCAATCTTTGCAATCCTTGCCATCCGATTTCGCGCGGCAAAGAGTGACGTTTTTGCCGTTGAGATGTAATCATGCACAACTTCAGTTTGTGCCAAATCGAGTTTCTTCGAACTGTAGACTTGGTGATTCTTCAGCAAGAAATTGACCTTGACGAGAGTCTCGGCATTTGGGTGACGCACGCTCATTGCATTCAAGTCGGTAAGCTCGTTCGGCTCATCGCCGTCGACTGAATTGTCGTTGTGATCGTTCAGTTTTTCGTCCAAGGTTTTCTCCCGTAAGTTTGAAGGCCGACCTGAAATTTATGCGCTCGCACAATGCAGATTTGATCGGCAAAGACTCGTGATCTAAAATAAATGTCTCAAATCGGAGTGACATTGATGGATCGAGATGATGCAATTGAATTGCGATGGAAAATGTTTGGATCACGACTCAATGAGCGCCAACAAAGAATTTGGGCGGCGGTTGAGGCTTGTTCACTTGGCCGAGGTGGTATTTCAGCCGTCGCGCAGGCAACTGGTATGTCGCGCAGACGTGTGAAAACAGGAGCTGACGAGCTGCAGTCGATGGGGGGAGTGGTGCCCGCGAATTTGTTCACGAGCGAATTTCCAGAGCGTAGCGCGGGTGCCGGACGAAAGACAGTTGATTCGGAATGGCCAAAACTCTCAGTAAATCTGGAAGCTGTGCTCAATGGAGGTCGACTGAAAAAAGTTGACGGTGGCTCTTTCATGTGGACCACCAAAAGCATCAGAGAAATTGCTGAATTACTGACCAAGCTGCACAAGCGCGCGGTCAGTCCGACTCACATTTCAAACCTTCTAAAGCAACTGGGTTACAGTATTCGCAGGGACACGCGCGTCAATCCAACGCTGCCAACGGAGTCCCAAAGACAGGCGCAATTTCAGCTAATCTTCCATGCGATCGAGCAAGCCATATCTGCGGATCAGGCAGTACTTTTCTTGAGCATGGAAAAACGCGAGCTGAGGCGACACGAGAGAAAGTCGTTCAGCGTAGACCCACCTGTGCCGCGCTACAGAGAAGTAAAGCCGTGGATTTCTGGCGGATACGGAGGCGACTGGACAGCAATGTTGGCGGAGTCGGTAGAAGAGCAGGAAAGGTGGCACCTTGTGACTCCCGACAGACATACTGCTGCACTGGGGCTTCAAGTCGTCGGTAGGTGGTGGGATCAAGAGGGAAGAAGGGTGTTTGGGAACAGCGGGGAGATCCTTTTGTGCGCAGATGGATTTGGCGAAGAGGGGGACCTGCTAGACAATTGGATCGAAGCATTGGGGCGGTGCCACGTGGAGGTCGGCAGAAGAATTCGCTACTGCTATGTCCCTACTGGAATCGTGAGAATCGCCCCTATAACCAATCAACCGACATCCCTGCTGTTGATGCAAGATGAACGCGGCGCAGTAGGCAGAAGCAAGGGCATGCTCAGCGTGCTTCCAAGGTATGTAGATATTCAAGCTTCCCGTCTGCGGTCCTCTTTCACAGTCAATCCGAAGGAATACAAAATAAGACGCGACAAAGAGATGGGGCAATGGAACTTCACCGTTGGCTAATTGACGGTTCACACAATTATTTGTCCAGTCTCTCGGTGGGCAGACATGTGATAGTCGCCGCCGCTACCGCCAAGGAAAATCATTCCTATGCATGGCAGTCCTGAAATGAGCTTTTACCCTGGGGGAAATGGGTGAAGTTCAGTATGTCCCGCGTCGCCTCATTCGGTGCTGAGCCGCGAAGCCATCACCGATACTGCGATGGAGGAGGCGATGCGCGTGAATACTTTTGCAGAACGCGTGCGCTCACCGGCCTTGCGTGCGATGCTCAATCCGACTCGGTCGCTCAATGACTGGTTGCTGTGCCGGGACTCGCGAGCGCCAGCAACGCGAGCATGTGGAACTGCAGTGAAGCCCAGGTCGCTGGCGAGCTTCTCCATTTCCTTTGCTGCTGTCAGATGTGATACCGCAACATGCATAAAGCGTGGTTTTGTACCCGGCCTTGCGGTGGCCGGTGTGGTGGTGGATTGACCGTCTGCGGTCCCCATGGATCGGAGTGCTTTTACTGGTAGTGCCTGACGCAGTTTTGAATCGGCTGGCATTAGCACCTCGATATGCTTCCTCTCATACACAAAAAGTGAAACGACTTCTGCAAGCGCCAATAGGTCGTCAGTCTGTTCTATCGCAATCATCGATTCAGCAGGTGCAAGCAGACGTTCAACCACGGACGCGAAGGCGGCAAGGTCGACCCCTCGTGCACCTTCTACTGCTTGAAGCACATCCTCAATTTGCTCAATCTCATGATCTTTGTAAATTCTGTCTTCACTTTCAGTCCAGAAGAAGCCCTCAGGCGGTATGACCTCCACTTTGCTTCGAGCAAACTTATCGGCTGCAATCAAGACGCGCTGGATAAGTCGCTCGTCGAGGAAAAGATGTTCTCCAAGTCCGTCCACATGGCCGAACCGCCTGGCGTGATCAATGACCTGGTCAACTTTGACAATGGTGTCGCGGACCTCTGGCTGAGGAATGGCTCCGAGTTGTCCATTCATCGGTATTCTTGTTCCCTCAGCACATCGCCGAACGCGTGTCCAATCGGACATCGCCTTTTCAAGTGTGAGGACACTATTTGCACGTTGTCGGGCACGCTGCATTGTCTTAAGCTTTCCTCCAGATGAAAATGCATGCCATTCAACCGGATCTGCATTCTTCTGAAGTTCCCAATAATCGCGTTTGCACCATTGAAGCAGCAATTCATGGCCCGCATGAAAATATGATTGAAGCGTAGTCAGCGGTGAGGAATGGCCTAACAGAGCGGAGACAGCCCAAACCCAACGACGGTTGCTTATCGTCTCACTCGTCAGCAATGCGATGAAATCAGTGGACTTCAGAATTCGCGAAGCGAACGAATGCCGACAGTGGTGAACCCGGGTAGAAGGGTCTCGAGTGGCAATTCTGAGCGCCTGGGATATGCGCAATGCAATCGTTCGGCGCGGAAACAGTTGACGCCGATCTTCTCCTGCGCCACCCGCTGAAAACAACGGCTTGATTTCGCGACCAAATGAGCACGTGCGTATGTGCGCATCCCATACCTGCAGGAGTTGCTGTTCTTCGAGCGTTAAGTCCTCCAGGATGGGAACCGTCCGGCGTGAGCTGTCCGTCTTGAGCCGGCGGAATCGATTGCGAGCCAAGCGTACGTGCCATCTGTCGCTGTGGCAATACAGGTCACCATCCCGAAGTCCGAGTGCTTCAGAAATCCGAAGGCCACAGCGATATACCAAGACGAGAGCGACGGCTTGCATTGCGCGTACCCGTGGTTGGACGGTCTCATCATTTCGCAACAGGTTCAACGCACACAGGTACTCCGATTCATGTACTAGATTGGCGTCAATTCGCGCAAGCCCCTGTCCTGTCGCAGCTTGCAATTCACTCCACTCGATTCCAGTCGTCCCGTGGTTTTCCACCAGATAGCGATGCAGGTTGCGCATCGGGGCATACAAATGCTGTCTGTGTTCGAGATCCGCATCTTCTACTATCTGAAGATAGATTTCTTCAATATCTGAAGCGCTGAGCGAGCGCGGGTCGATTGGACCTAACTCTTCAATCATGCGCAGAGCCCAGCTATACCAGTAGTTCTTTAACGTCTTTGGCGCATAGTCACTCCCCCCGCGTTTTCCGTCTGATGCCAATGAATGCATCCAGCGCACGCTGAGTGCACATGTAGGAGTCAGTTTGGATCCAACCAGATTGTCCCAATGTTCCTCAAGATGCTCTTTGAACCGGTTGATTGGCCCAAGTTTCGAGTGCTTGCTCGTGGACTGCAACGCCTGATCCGTAACCTGGACTGCGCTATCGTTTATCCGAATGCTTTTGTCTCTTTTTCTTTGACTACCTTGGTGTCCCAAAAGTCCAAGTGCATTAGACATTTCTCGTCGGAATGCGGCAACGTCCTTTAGCTTTCCAGCGTTGGCTGCTTTGCCACTGTCTCGGGCAACTGGGACTGGGTCTTCATGCGGTGCTTTGTGAATTGCATTCCATGCGTTGACCGAGTTCAAGGTGGGCCCGAGTCCATCCGCACGTTCAAGGCAAATCTCCTCCGGAGACACTGCGCCATTGGTACCATCGGCGTAACTCAAAATCATGCCTGGAGTGTCTGGCGCGAGCGCACTTCAAATCATTTCCAGTAGCTGGCGGAAATCCGGCACCTTTCGCTTGGGGACGAAGTCTGCAGTTGCAGCGCGTACCCAATCAATTGCATCTTCCAGTGCTACGCTCTTCCATTGCTGTTGCGGCACTCCACACGTGAGTTCGGCGAGGTCTCGACGGATGGGATACAGACGTGAGTTGCCATTGCGCAAAGCCATGCGCAACCATGCGCGCCCGGATTGGTCTATAAAGGTATCAGGGACTTGGCGGGTTTCCAGCCACAAATTCCAAACTTCCAGATCAATCACTAGGCATTCGACCAGCAGGGTCGCGACCACGGCGGCTGCGCTTGGGCTGTGAGATTGGTCTTGTTGACGCCTCCAGTTGGAAAATTCGCCGAGCCAATAGGACTTGATAAAGGCGCGTAGGTGCGAGAGCCAGCGCGCTTTCGCGAGGGAATCCATGGAGCAAGTGTGTGCCACATCCTTGATCGCGATCGACCCGGCCGGCAACTCGATCTTCAGTTCGGGGAACTGCCGAACGGCGGTGACCAGCCATTCGCGCAACGCCTCGGCCTTATACCGGGGCCATTGGGTTCGCCCCTCGGTGCCGCTTTCAGAAACGTTCTTGAAGAGAAGATTGACATCATCTTGAGTGATGGAAGCAGGTGAACGCCCTGCCAGTTGTTCTTTCACTACCTCCCCGACCCCCGCGCGTAAGTTCGCCATCACTTGTGCGCGCTTGGCCTCTCGTCGCATGTAGCCAAAGTGCATGGGGGCAAATTTGGCTGTGCCGCGAAGCGAAGGGCGCACTGTTGATGGGGGTAGAAACGTGCGAATGGGGCGAAGACCTAGAGATTCGATTAGCCCGTCTATCTTGGGTCGCAAGTCACCGAAGAGGTCTTCAAAGTTGTTGGGGGAAAGCGGCGAGCTCAAGCGTCCCTAAGTCGTGGTGACCAAGCAGGCTACAGATTTGCCGATCAGTCGCCCCGTCTTGAAGCAGCCATGTAGCGCCCAAGTGCCGGGAGATATTGAGTGGGAATGGCCAAACACTTTTCAGCGCGTCAAGCAAGGCAGCCGGTGTTATGCGGATGACCTCTAGCTTCTTATTGAGTAGGAAGCGAAAGGGTGCAGTTCTTGAAGACGGGGTTGAGAGCATTTTCACGATCCGAGCAAACGTTTCTGGTGCTTCGGATTGGACGGCAGATGCCAACTCCAGAGATGTTCAATCTGGTCCTCACACTGCGTGACCGCGAGTTTTCCCAGAGGAATCAGACGGTGGGCTTGTGAGTTTCCCTGGTGCTTGTCGTCAATGATGATGCGGCGATGTTCCAGGTCGAGCAGTTCCAGCGACTCCAAAGGGTCAGATACGATCCGATGAAAAGTCTGAAATATGAGGGAAAAAACTTCGTGGATTTCGCGGGCATTGTGGCGGGTGCAGAGGTCCTTGTTTGGATCCGACACAATTGATTCAAAGTGTGCTGTTGTATCCCGCCACATCTGGGCAACGGCCTCCGGCTTGGGGTTTAGCGCGGAGCCAACCCACCGATTGTTCGCTTCAAGGTTCGAGCCGGTGTCCACAGCTCCAACCGTCCATCCTGCACGACTTATGGTTTTTCGATGAAGATCTTCTAAGGTTGTGGTCGTATAGGCACGTAATACGCGGCTGGACAGCCTGTTGAATCGGAGTCAGCGCATAACAAATGGACTTTCACATGGTCTAGGAGTCTTGGTACAGGGCAGAAGGCGAGCCATCGCTCGACCCTCCCAAGGGTTTGGCCGCCGCCATTTTGGGCGCGAAGCGAGTAGAGCCAACTTCGTACCAGTCCCAATGCTTTAACTGGATCAAGGTCCAGCACCTGACTCAAGTTGTCGCCTTCATTCACAGTCATGGTTTGTTCCAACCACAGCGCCAGTTCGATGGGCACTTCCAGGCGTAAACGGCCGGTTGCTGGCAGCAAACTGGCGGACTGCTGAGAATCCGGGGACCACGCATCTTGAGGAGTTGGGACTAGTCGACTCAAAATGTGGAGTCCCTCGAAGCAGGTGATCCCCATTGTGAAACGCAATGGCCAGCACATAACCTCCTCAACCCTTGCGCCGAAAGCCATGGCCAGTCCGACAATGCCTGCCGCGTTCCTTAGTTCCGAAAATTCAGCTTCGGATAGCGTTGTGAGCTCCTTCTTTATAGCTTCCACCAAGTCAAAGACATCTCGGGCTACCAGTTGATCATTGGCCCACTTCAGACGTTGGTTTTCCAGGGCGGAACGGAACCCGGTTCTCGCTCCGCGGGCCTCAGCACCCTCACATGTCTCAGGTTCCCCCTCGGTGTTAGGTTTGGCCCAGCCTGTTTTTGTGGGCGCTTCGGGGGCACTCTGTACGGGTAACTCGGGCTCGGAAGGTTCGTCAAGTTCCGCTTTTTCGGGATCTGGATCAACGTCGGATTCGGGCTCGCTCACCCAGACCAGGGGATTTTCATTCTCTCTGTCGTCGTCGATTTCGTTTAGTTCTGGATCCGCCTCTGGTGTTTCCTCGGGGGCAGCAATCGGTTTGAAAATCCATAGGAACTTGGGTGCTGGCGTCTTGAGCAGGTCTGTCCAACGCTCCAGGTCAGTCAGCCAGGCCTGCTGTGCCTCGTTGTGATCGGTGCGCTTATTGAGTGACTGAGTCGCGAATTCATGACAGAATTCCACTGTTTCCAAGAGACCGAAAGCATCCGGGGGGCGAGGTGGGAGCACACTTCGCCAATTGTTTCGTTGCCCTGCCGACTTACGAAGCCCGCTCACGATGCTGCCAAACAGGTCGCTTTCGCGCCGTTCAGTAAATTTGTCGACGATTAAAAGTGCCTTGATTGCCGCAAAACCGTGAACTTGGCCTGCATCTGTTTCCAAACTAAATAGGGTAGCTACCGGGTAGTCCTCGAGCCGCTGCGGCAGTTGGCTCTGACTTGGGGGCAACGTCCGGGATTCGAGTATTTCTACACAAGCAAGTCCAAGCCATCGATCTGCGATCGAAAGTGCGTCGCGGCTGTTCTGTAACACAGCATCGAGCATCTCGGGATCGCTCGGAAGTAGTCGTTCCAGCAGGTGAAACGAGCGCTGGCGCCGCTTCGGCGACGGTGAATTATCGAATTCCGAGGTAATGGCAGTTGACATAGGTTGGCGACAGCTGTCCCGTTCTTCGGGAGAGTTCCATCGTTGAATACTGGCTGAAATTTCAATTGTCGCCAGTATTCTCGGGTTTAGCTACAAAAAATCAAGCAAAATTCGCAAAACATCAAAAATGAAACGCATTAAAGAATCTTATTTCTACTTATTTTGCCTTGATGGGCAGAATCTTCAACGCCCAGCGATGCACGGTAGAGTGGTCCACAAAGACACCGCGCTCCTGCATCATTTCCTCCAGATGTCGAAAACTCAAGGGGTAAGCAGCGTACCAGCGCACGCACACCAGCATCACTTCCAGCGGATAGTGCAGCCGCTTGAGCACCCTGCGAAGTTCGGGAATCATGGCACCTTCAGTCAGGTCTTGCATGCAGTCATTCTCTCGCGCCGGACCCTAATGCGACAGAGCCCGTATTTGCCCCTCCCCCAGTACAGTTGCTGCAAACGGGAGTTGCGATGAGAGCGTGGAACCGGACTTTCATATTGGAAGTCAGTTTCAGCTTAATGAAGTATTTCACCAGTAAATGAAATCAAGGTTTTAGATGAAACTCCATTGCATAGTTTCACTAAATATGGTATTTTCACCGAATGGTGAAAGAATCGATTTTGGTTGCGAGTGAAGCTGATATGGAGAATCCATCCGAGTGGATGGATCGTCTGCGTGATGCACTCCTGCAAGTGCCGTTTGTCAGAATTCACCAAATTGCGCTGAGCCCAGTAATGCAGAACGGCTTAGAAGCAGACGCCGAATTGCAACTACAAATCCAAAAGGAGTCTTGGGCGATCCTGGTTGAAATCTCAAAAAACGGAGAGCCCCAGCGGGTTCGGATGGCTGCAGAGCAGCTGCGCCGCGCCGTACAAAACCATCCCGGAAAAGTCTATGGCGTGCTGATGGCGCCGTTTCTATCAAACGCATCGCGTGAAATTTTGAAGAATGCAGGGCTCGGCTGGCTGGATTGGGCTGGAAACAGCTTCCTGAGTTTCTCCGGCATCCATAGAAATGGAGCGCAGCCAGATCAATCCTTTCAAGACACGCCGGCAACAAATATCACTCTTTGCGCCGAAATCGGCCCAGCTGCTACGCCTGTTCCTGACGCAACCGGGGCCCTGGAAAGTTGAAGCCATGGCGAAAAAGGCGGGGTCAGCCTGGGCCAGGTCAGTAAGGTGCGCAAACTCCTGCTGGAAAAAGAGTACGGCGCGATCGACCCCTGCCGGCGGACTGGTTTTGAAAAAACGGACATGCGCTCTTGGGACGCATGGCGTGCGGTGGCCAAACCTCCTCAGGTGCGAATGCGTGCATATACCGCGCTGCATGGGCCTGCGTTGGACATGAAGTTGGCGGGTTGTTTGGTCTCAGAACCGGGCCTGGGCGCTATGTCTTGGCTTCCCATTCGGTGGCGCGCCGCATCGCTCCCTTCGCACGGATGAGTGGGGAAATGTTCTACGCGGATCCGGCCGGGCTTGCTATCCTCAGAAGAACATTGGATTTGTTTCCTGTCGACCAAGGCGAGAACATCACCATCTATGAGCCGCCAGACGCAAGGGTGTGGGAAGAGGCCATCGAACTGCCTGGCGGATTGCGTGGCGCCGGACTTGTCCAGACCTATCTGGATCTTTGTAACGCAGGTGAGCGTTCCGGCGAAGCCGCAGACCACCTGCGCCGCGAAAAAATTGCACCAATGGTTGAAGGAGTGACGGGTGGAACCGCAAAGCGCGATTGATTACGAGGAACGGGGCGCCAGCGCAGTCATTGCCGTGCTTCTGGAAATTGGCCAGGTACTGGGCGCCTTCCGGGAGCGATTCGTCATCATCGGCGGCGCAGTCCCCTGGCTATTGTTGCCCCAACGCGCGACCTGCACATATTGGGACACTGGACGTGGATCTCAGCCTGGATCCCAGTGCGCTTGGCGATGCCGAGTACGTCGGACTGGTGGAAGCGCTGGAAGCCAGCGGTTATGAGCGCGAATCCTCGCCAACTTTGCCGTGTTGAAAGCAGACGGTGCGACGATTGCGATGCAAGACAACGTGTCGCACCTGCTGGAAGGTTTTATGCCAGATGGACGCAAGAATCGCGTAGAACTGCGGGTCGCCAGCATTGCATCATTTCTTGTCATGAAGGGCTATGCACTGGCGGGTCGTGACAAGCGAAAAGATGCCTACGATATCTACTTCTCCATCAGGAACTACGAAGGTGGGCAAGCCGCTCTGGCGCGCAATTGCAAAGTGCTGATGGCCGATCCTGTGGCCCTCAAAGGCTACCAAAACATTGCGGAAAAGTTCCGCGCCCCTGACGACTTCGGACCAGCGACAGTTCGCGAGTTTCTGGCACAGTCCCAAGGCTTGGGGGACATGACCCCTGAGCAGGTGCAGACCGATGCGTTTGGTCAGGTTGCAGCCTGGATTCGAAGCATGGAGTTGTAAACAAACTGGGCCCCTACATATGGGTGAATCAAGCGCGGCTGCGCGCACCTTTTTTGGCATCTTTGTGCGGCGCTCCCACGCTCATGGGCATGGCAACTTGAAGAGTGCTTCCGGGGTAACCCCAATCCCGTCCTCACGGAGGCCACCTTGTCTAGCAATGTAATAGAACCTGCGCGTGATTGGGTGGGAGTATTTTCTGGTAACCGAAGTCGATCTTTCTTGAAGGGGTTCACCAGTTTTTGTGGCTCACGCACGAACGCAATTTGCTGGTCATTCAGAGGGCCCACTTTCCGCGCGTTGATGGATCGCGTCTCACTTTCAATAGACAAATATTTTCCGGCTGAATCAAGCGCCCCATGGGGCTTACACCCAATGGCTTCACGTGGTGCGATCTTGAGGTAATACACCAACTTGGGGTCCTCTCGTTTTCAGTGCAATAAGTGACTAGAGCAGTTCATTTGGTGGGGTAGGTGAACGCTAACTTTGTATTTGCAATGGCACGGATACAGCCGGATGATTGCGGACTTCGACCCTTGGGAGATTGCCATGGAGTTTGAGCTTTCGTTAACGCTGCGTGAAAACGGTATTGAGCTGATGCCTCCGGCCAAGTGGGCCGCTCAAATTGAATCAAAATCCTTCCGTGCAATCTCTGGGCCTGAGCCTGGCGCAGGGGAAAGCAATATTGACTCGCCTGCAGACCGAAATCATGGAGCAACAAATCACCAGGTTGTCCAACCGACAACGCCTGTGTCCGCATTGTGGCCAGGCACGCAAGCTGAAGGATGTCCATCAGATCCACTATTGCAGTTTGTTTGGTGAGATTGCCATGCGGATGCCCAGGTGGCGAGCCTGTGCCTGCCGCACTGAATGTGCGATCACCAACGATGGCAAACGCCGACGTTGGATTTCGGCCGAGCTGGTGTTCGTCCAAAGTCAACTAGCCGCCGCCATCCCGTACGCCAAGTCTGCAGAGCTTTTGAACATGCTGCTGCCGGCAACTGTTTCAGTTTTCCTCCTAAAGATAAGGAGACTGTGGGCGGGTTGAAGTAGTGCAGAGTTTTTTGGAAGATTTCCGTTCAGGAAAACTCGTCTTCATCTAACTGCAGCATGGATTCGTAATCCTGTCCACCGTAGTACACACCCAGGATGGACACGACGCTCTTTGCCACGCTGAAGGCAATGACCGCACGCTTCCTGTAATTGGTAATCCGCAGTCCAGGGCGAATGTCGTCGCGGCGGGTGCCACGCAGTGGCATGGTGTGCAGGGTTTCACAATACGTGACGATCGCGTCGGTGTAGCGCAATGCGACTTCGGGTGAAGCGGCCTGGGCTATGTAATCGGACAGCGATTCGAGCTGTGCCAGGGCCTCGGGCGCAAAAACGATGGTGTATTGCTTCACGTCGTGCGGTCGGCTTCAGGCTTTGGTCTTGGATTTTTGATTCCGTGCTGCCAGGCGTGCACGCACCTGATCGACAGGAATCGCACGCTCGGGGTTGGCTTTGAGCGCATCAAAGGCGGGGCACACTTCCTGCTGCAGCCAGTTCTCCACCGCCCGGTCACGTGCCATCAGGGCGCGCAGGCCGTCGCGGATCACTTCGCTCTCGGTGGCGTATTCGCCATCGGCGACCTTGGCCTTGATGATGTTGGCCATCTCGTTGGGCAAGGTGATGCTGAACTGCTGGGTGGTGCGCATGACTGGACTCCAGTGCCAAAAAGCTGTGCAAAAGGGATTAAATCCTACTGTAACAGTATTTCGCACCCTACGCAGGGGGTATCGTTCTTCAGGCGAGAACAGCGTTGATGGGCAGTCTGTTTAAATTCGAAATATGGATAGGCAACATGCGAAAGTCTATGAAGAGGAGTTGCGGCGCGAAAATGCGCGGCTGATTGCTTTACTTGATGCCAATGGAATTGAATGGCGCAAGTCGGCTCCTCCAGAGGCGAAAAGTGAGGCGCCTCATGGGCAGCGTCGGCTGAGTACCGAACAAAAAATTAGCTTATTCAAAAGACTCTTCCGCGGACGCGAGGACATATTCCCTGTACGGTGGCAGAGCAAGGCAAGTGGTAAAGCCGGCTACTCACCAGCCTGCGCCAACGAATGGCTCGCGGGCGTTTGTGAGAAGCCGCGCATCAAATGTGCCGACTGCGGCAATCGGCAATTCGTTCCGCTTTCTGACGAAGTGTTCTATGACCACCTAGCGGGTGAGCAAACAATAGGCGTCTATCCGTTGCTGACCGATGAAA
Source organism: Candidatus Aalborgicola danicus (assembly GCA_016703945.1). GTDB lineage: Bacteria > Pseudomonadota > Gammaproteobacteria > Burkholderiales > Burkholderiaceae_C > Allorhodoferax > Allorhodoferax danicus. The sequence goes on along the minus strand of JADJBC010000027.1, from coordinate 2,319 downwards.
CTTGCCATTTCCTGGCGGCAGATTTCGATGATGCTGAATGGAGGCAGGATGTCAGTGCCTTCAAAATCTCCTGTGATGACCTTGGGGTACCAGTCTCCATCGAAATTTCTCGCTCCGGCTCCGGTGCACACGCCTGGATTTTCTTTGCCGGACGGCCATTGGCCCGCGATGCCCGTCGTCTGGGGACCGCCATCATCAGCCATGCTTGTTCAAGAACCCGGCAACTCAAGTTGAATCGTATGACCGATTGTTTCCCAATCAGGATGTCATGCCTAAAGGGAGGATTCGGTAATCTGATTGCCTTGCCGCTGCAAAAGGCACCTCGTGATTCGGGATGCAGCGTATTTGTCGATGCTGACTTCAGGCCATTTCCGGACCAGTGGGCATATTTGGCGGGAGTTGTTCAGATGGCCGTTCAGGATATCGAGCCAACTATCCTGCGGGCAACCGGAGGTGTCCACCCGCTGGATGTGACGTTCATCGACGAAGAGGACCTCAAAGAACCTTGGAAGAAAGTGGCCACAGCGTCCAGGAAATTGACCGGGCCGCTGCCGTCTGTGTTGACAGCAACGCTGTCGAATCTGATCTATTTTGAAAAGAAGGCATTGCCGCAGGCTCTTGCCAACCGCCTGATTCGGCTTGCGGCCTTTCAAAACCCGGAATTTTTCAAAGCCCAAGCGATGCGATTTTCGGTTTGGGATGTTCCCAGGGTCATTGGATGTGCAGAAAACTTTCCCAATCACATTGGGCTGCCGCGTGGCTGCCTTGATGCCGCAAAAGAATTACTTCGTGACAACGAAATTCAATGCGAACTAGTCGATGAGCGCTCCAATGGCAGCCCATTGGAACTGACGTTTACGGGCAAACTCCGCGCTGATCAGGAGATCGCGGTGCAGGAGGTGGCCAAACACGATGCCGGCGTGCTTTGCGCCCCAACTGCATTTGGCAAGACGGTGACTGCGGCGGCGCTGATTGCCAAGCGTGGCGTCAATACGCTCATACTGGTTCATCGCACCGAGCTCCTTAAGCAATGGCAGGAGCGACTCCAAGCCTTCCTGACTCTGGATAAAGGCTATATGGGAGTCATTGGCGGCGGCAAGTCCAAGCCCACCGCGAAGATTGATATCGCCGTGATGCAGTCACTTTCCCGCCAAGGGGAGGTCAACCCAATAGTGGAATCCTACGGACAGGTGATCATTGACGAATGCCATCACGTTGGTGCCGTTTCATTTGACGCCATCCTGAAGAGGGTCAAAGCCAAGTACGTCTTGGGGCTAACAGCAACACCGATTCGCCGCGATGGACAGCAGCCCATCATATTTATGCAATGTGGCCCGATCCGACATTCGGCTGCCAGACCCCTGAGCGCGCCGCAGGATCTGGAGGTGGTTCCTCGGTACCGGGATCGCCGCATCGAAACCGTTCAGGATGCCGGAATTCAGGAAATTTTCAAGTTACTGGCAAACGATGTCGCCCGCACGGATGCTATTGCGACGGAGATCGAAGGCGCATATCGGGCGGGAAGGAAGGTTCTGGTGCTGACTGAACGGTCGGAGCATCTGACGGCAATCCAAAGGGCACTGGCAAACAAGGATCTTGAGCCCTTCGTTTTGCACGGCAGGATGTCCAAAAAACAGCGCAGCACTTTAGTCGAGACACTCAACGGCTTGCCCGGTAATGCGCCGCGCGTGTTGCTGTCCACCGGAAAGCTGGTGGGGGAGGGCTTTGATCACCCAGCCCTGGATACTCTGGTCTTGGCGATGCCCGTATCGTGGAAGGGCACGCTCCAGCAATATGCGGGTCGCCTTCACCGCGACCATGCTGAAAAGACCACGGTAAAGATCATCGACTTCGTGGACTCCGGTCATCCTGCACTGCTGCGTATGTGGGCGAAGCGACAGGTGGGGTACCGGGCGATGGGCTACAGGACAAGCGAAATGCTAATTTGATATTGCACACAAATTGCCTATGCCTTCCCTGCAACGACATTTGCAATTTCGTCTTTCCAACTCCAGCAAGATCCCTTCATTGACGTAGCCCGAGTCGCCCCGAACCAGGGTCGGGCGTCTGCTGTCAGGTCCATCACCCAACTCTTTAAGCAAGCGAGCCAGCGCGGCCTTGGCGGGAACGCTGGTGTGCTGATTGCCCGAGGTGACTTGCACATCCAGCGCCTGCCGTACCGAATGCATGAGTGCTGGGCGCATCCACGCCGTGCTGGATGCTTCATCGATACGTTCCAAGGTACGGCGTAGCGCATCTTCGCTGACTATTTTGTTCATGCCCAGCGCATGTGCTGCCACCGCATCACCTCGCAGCGCC
>JADJBC010000026.1 GCA_016703945.1 Candidatus Aalborgicola danicus | reverse complement strand
CCATTTGATACCGGTGAGTTTGCCGTCCCTGTCGATGCCAAAGCCCAGTGAATAGAAAAAGTCGGTCGTGCGGTGTGTGGTCTCGTTTGCTCTGGCCAAATCGCTTTGCTTCTCGGTGAAAACAAGCTTCCAGCCACCGCGTTTGATGCCGTCCAGCAGCGTGGCGCCCGAATGGGTGTCCAGGCGTTCGCGCAGGAAGTGGGCCCAATCAAACGGCGCAACGGCATTCAAGGCTTTCACATAGTCATCAAAATCGTAGGTCAGCGCCGTGACCCGACCGTCCTCTACACCAAAAAATGCCTTGGCCACTTCGTTCAGGCTCTTGGTGCCTTGTGTGAGTTCGCGAATTTTGGTGTCGGTATCCAGCCAGATCATCTGGCCCTCGTTGTAGTACTCCTCGCGGCGCTGCCAGTCGGGCCAATCCTGATGGGCCCGCGCACTGACAATCGGCTCGTTGGTGGTGTCTTGCAGATTGCGCCAGTTGCGTCCAGCACGGGTGTCCAAACCGGCCGCTGTCATGGCAAGGCTTTCCAGCGCATCGGCAAGCGGCATAAGGCCTGAACGTGCAGCCAATACAAAACCCCAGTATTGGGTTTGCCCTTCATAGACCCACAACAGGCGGTCTTGCATCGGCGTGTTGAAGTTGGGGGTCCACAAGTCGCTGGGCCGTCGGAACTTGCCGTTCCAAGAATGGGTGTATTCGTGGGGCAACAACGTGCGCGCGCCATTTTCCTTTTTCCACTCCGTAAAGTAATTGGGACGCACGCCGTTTTCGCTGGACTCTGAGTGTTCCAACCCAATGGCGGAAAAACGTTCGCTCAGCGCCAGCAGGAATTCATAACGTGCGAAGTGGCGTGCGCCAAACAAGGCGTCGGCTTACCGCACCAGTTGCTTGTGCGCTGCGATGTGTTCGGGTGCCGCCTCCAGGCTGGCCGGCGAGTCCGCAAACACCGTCAGATATACCGGTGCTTTATGGGTTGGGTCAAGTTCAAAACGTCTGGTGTACTTGCCAGCCCACAGGGGCGAATCCACCAGGCGTTCCAGGCTGGTGGACTTAAACGCAATATGGTCACCCTCTCGCGAGGCAATGTCCAGCGCACTGGCGGTCTGCCAACCATGGGGTAGTTTGGCCGACACCTGGGTTTGAATCGCGGAGGCGTAGTGACCGGCAGGGTACAGCACCACAGTATTCCATTGCAGCCCAATGATCTCCTGTGTCATCACCACGCGGCCTGCAGCCGGGGAGACAGGCGACAGATGCTGAAAGGCGATGTTGAGTGTGCTGACACCGTCGGGCACGTGGAGGTGGAAGGCGTAAACGTCTAAGGTGTCGCGCGTCCATGCAACCGGTTTGCCATTGGCCGTGATCTGCAAGCCGGCCATTCTGGTCACGGATCCGGCGGGTGAATGGGAGCCGGGCAACCAGCGCGGGTACAGCAGCGTCAAAGCGCCGGGTTTGACCGGCAGAGTTTCGCGCACGTCCATGATGCGACGATCCAGGTCTGTCAGGTCGACATCAAGGGCAATGGTTCCGACATAGGGCGTGTCTGACGGCACCGCAATGCTGGCCAATGGCTGACCAATCGACTGAGCGCTGGCTAAAGTTGTCTGGAGCGCCAAGCCTGCGGCAATCAGTTTTGCGGCACGGCAGATGGATGAAAAAAAAGTCATGGTGAGTTGAAAAAGCCAATTGAAAAGGCCAGGCAAGAAGTGCGCAGGCGTGTTGACCCGGTGCAGTCAAGTATCGCCCAGGAAACGCCGCCTAAACCATCGTGGGTCGGCCTTCAATGTCGGGCCGCGATCAGCTTTGAGAAAATTTGATCAAACAGCGCGCAGCGCCGGAGTGTAAGGAAAACACCCCGGCGCATGGTGGCCCCCGCAGTTTCATGCAGCGGTCTGCACCGCAATGCGCCGAGGGCGGGCCTCTTCAGACTTTGGCAGCTCTATGCGCAGCACACCGTCACGGTAGCTGGCCTTGGTCTTGTCCACCTGGACTGCCACGGGCAAGACCACGTCGCGGCGGAAGTTGCCGTACGCGCTCTGCACCACGCGCCACTGTCCATCGGCCAATTCACGGTCGATGTGTTTTTCGCCCCACACGGTTAACACGTCACCGTTCAGCGCAACGTTGAAGTCTTCGCGTCGCATTCCGGGCGCTTCGATGCGCACGGTCACCGTGTCGGCGCTTTCGAACACATCGGCGGCCAGGAATGCCCATCCGATCATGTGCGACCTTTTTCTTTGTGGCGGCGCATCCAGTGCGTTGCCAGGCGAGTTGTCGGTGGGCTGCGTCGCCGAAGGCCAGAAGCGTGTCAGCGCACCGCTGGCGCGGGTACTGAGCTCACGCCAGCCGTCCGACAAAGACTCCCATGCTTGATCCGCACCCTGCTTGATTTGCTCAGCAAGTTTGGTCATGGTTCATCCTTTCATTCATTCGAAGATGCAGTCGGATACGTTCTAACCACCGCGCCGCTCAACCCGCCGTGACGTTGATCCTGCGCGGCTGCGCGTGTGCCTGTTTGGGGATACGCAGGTTTAAAACACCATCTTTCAACACTGCCTCAATGCGGGTGGTATCCAGCTCGCGGCTCAGCGTGAAGCTGCGGCGGTAACGTGGCACCCGCACTTCGGCGTAAATGGCTTCCAGGCCCTCGGGGGTGCGTTGCTGCATGCCACCCTCGATCAGCAGGGCCTCGCCCTCCACCTTCAGCTCCAGTTGCTCTTTGGACACCCCAGGCATGTCAGCCAGCAACGTGATGCCGGATGCGTCTTCAAACACATCAACTGCGGGGAGCACGGCGCGTTGCTGCGGGTCCTGCTCGGCAGATGCTGTGCGGGTGACTGGTTTGGTAGTAGCGGTGTTGTTGCTCATGGTCCTTTCTCCTTGCGTACTGAACATGCGTATCACTGCACGGTGATGCGCGTGGGTTGGCTGGTTTCGCGACGTGCGATGCTGATCTGCAATACACCGTAGCGGTAATTGGCATTCACCTTGGTGGGATCTATGTCATCCGGCAACGAGACCGTGCGGGAGAAGCTGCCCGCTACCCGTTCGCGGGCATAAATCTGCACGGGAGTGCCCTTATCGGGAATGGCCGATGCACGCTCACCTGCGATACGCAAGACGCCTCGGTCCAGCGTGATCTCCAGCTTGGACGCGTCAATGCCGGGTGCAAAGGCATACACCTCGATGCTGGTTGGAGTGCGGCCGACATTAATCGCAGGCAGCGTGCCCGGCGTGACCGATCGGATGCTGCTGGGCAGGCCCGACGCGCCAAATGCCTCATCCAGCTCCCGGCGCAGAAGTTCAAACTGACCGAACAGATTGCTCGGCTGGTTCCACAAAGATACATACATGGTGTGTCCTCCGATGGGTTGAAAAACACCGGCAGGAGACCAGTTCCAGCCGGTTCGCATACAGAACTAAGGATTCCGGATTTGATTTCAAGTGGGTCGTTGCGGAAATTTCGTTTGAAAAACGCGCCGTCAGTGGCGTGTGGCTCCAGCCTGCATGGGAGTCAGCTGCGGGCCGCAAACCCAGAAGTTAAACTTCGCCGCCATGCACACCCACACGCTCGACGCCATCCCCAAGACCCGTGCGGTTCGCATTGAGGTTTGTGAAATGCCCCATGACCCAACTTGAGAAACTGCCGCTAAACCTGACAAGACTCCTGGTCTTTTTGGCACCCGCCAGCGTTCTAGCAGTCAAATCCGTGATGCAACTGTGCCTGGTTTTGCTGCTGGGCCTTGCACTGGTCAAGCTGGTCAAAGTCCGGGCCCAACCGCTGACAGTGGAGGAGCGGCTTCTGGCCTGGTCACTGGTTCTGTATCCAGCCTCCGTGTTGTTGGGTTTCGTCTGGTTGGGGCAGTTCCCCTGGCCCGAGTTCGATGCGCCGTCCCGCTTCATGCTGGTGGCTCCGATTCTGGTTTTTTTGACACGTGTGGAGGCCCCGAGTTTTATCGAATACCGCTGGGGTTGTGCCCTGGGTGCCATGGCTGCCGCAGCCTGGGCGCTGTGGACGGTGAACCTGCCCAATGCCGCCCATTTCAACCGGGCCACCAATGGTTTTACCAACCCGATCCCGTTTGCCTGTATCGCCCTGATTCTGGCGTTTTCGGCCCTGCCCGATCGGTCGCAAAAAAGGCTGGGCGAGCGGGTCGCTCTTTGGATTGCCATGCTGGCGGGGGCTGGGGCTGCTGTTGCCAGCGAATCACGGGCCGTGCTGCTGGTGTTGCCTCTGGCCTGTGTTCTCTATTTTTTTTCTTATCGACAAAAGGGGATCATGCAGCGCGCCCACGTGGTGTGGGTCGGCATCGCTGCCGTGGTGCTGGCGGGATCGGTGGCGTTTGTGTTGAAAGATCGCCTTCGCGTGACGATCCAGGACCTGTCATCCCAATCCAGCGCAGCAGCCGATAGTTCGATTGGCACACGTTTTCAAATCTGGAGTGCATCCGCCCGTGTATTCCTCGACCACCCCTGGCTGGGGGTTGGGCGTGGCAACCTGCCGCTGGAATTTAAAAGAATGGCCGATTCACAAGAGATGACGCAGTGGGCGGCCGGGTTCAAACACAGCCATAACGAAATGCTGTTCTTGTTGGCCGAAACTGGCATTGCTGGCGCCCTTGCGGTGTTGGCGGTCTACGTCGGGTTTTTGGTCGCTTTTTGCAAGCGTTTTCGCGCTGCAGACCCGCGAATCCGGTCCACGGCGTATGCCGGCATCGTGACCATCTTGTCTTACATCCTGTTTGGTCTTACCGATTGCCTGCTGACCATCTCGATGCAAACCGCGTTCTTTGCCTTGTCCATTGTTCTTCTGTATGCGACCATTCGCCAGCGTGAGCGCCTTGCCGCCCGACCCCATGGATAGAGCCACCAGCCCACCGCCTTCTTCGCCGACCTGTTGGCTGATTTTGTCTCACTGTTTCAACATGGATGGCAGCGCCGCCAGCCAAGTCATTGTGGACAAGATACCCTTGTTGATGGCCCACGGAATCACTCCCATCGTGATCAGCGCACCAACAGGTCGGCGGGCCACGGAACACCCACATATCCAGGCCTATTCCATGGGCCCATCCGCACTGCGGTTTGACGCACGGCATTTGATCAGTGAACGGATCGGCAGGGGTTTTTGGTACCGGATTTTGACGGCGCTGGTCGCCACCGTTCTGGCACCTTTTATCGTGGTGGAACGCATCGCCTTTGGTCTGCAAAACAATGCCTCATGGGCTTTGAGTGCCATCGTCCTGGGGCTGCGTGTCATCCGACTTCGCCAGCCAACCGTGATCTACTCTACCGGGGGTGCCTATAGTGCGCACTGGGCCGGTTATTGGCTCAAGCGCCTCACCGGAATTGCGTGGATTGCAGAAGTGCATGACCCCATGCATCAGCCCGACCACGTATCGCCCAACCGCAACACCCGTCGCATTGCCAAGACCGAAGCACTGATTTGCCAGCACGCCAATCTAGCCTGGTGGCTGACCCGCGGGGCTTTTGAGGGGGCGTTGTTGCGACATGCCGAACTGACCGGGCGCGGTTTCTGGGTGCATTGCGGCGTAAGTGCTCCCGCACATCCCAGCGCTCCAACACACCGCCCAAACTGGGGGCGAATGCAGCTAGGGCACTTTGGTTCGCTGTCCAAGAGCCGCAACATGGGTGCTTTTGTCGAAGCACTCGCAGCACTCATTGCGCGAAGGCCGGAAACGGCGCAGCAAATCATTGTGAATCTGTATGGCAGTGACCTGGACCCCGTAGGCCGCGCTGCGGCTGCCAGAGCCGGTATTGAACACCTTTTTGTCTTTCACGGTCGCCTTAAGCACAGCGCGGTATTCGAGGCCATGGCCCAGGTCGACCTGTTGTTGCTGATCCATGGTTCTGCCGATGAATGCATCGAATACATTCCCGCAAAAACCTACGAATACCTGTGGGCCCAGCGGCCAATTCTGGCCTGCACCTTTGACAACCAGGAATTGGACCAGCTGATTGAAGAGGCCAATGGCTACACCGCCCCGTGGGACAACACAGCATTGATTACAAACGCCCTGGATCAGGCCCACCAAGCCTGGCAGCAGGGCTCGTGGATGCCATCGACCAAGAAACCGATTACCGTCGAGACGGCGGTCCACACCCTTCTTGGCCATGTAGGCCAATGCATTCCTCAGGCTTTGCCAACAACATGTCCCGAGCACACATCATGAAACGACCGATTTCTATTCTGATGTACCACCAGGTGGACATGCCACCACCATCGGGCACCCCGATGCGGGGAATGGTGGTGGCCCCACGGTCCTTCGCCCGGCAAATGGCCATGCTGAAAATGCTGGGCTTCAAGGGTGTCTCCATGCGCCACCTCGAACCCTGGCTGAGATGTGAACGGGACGACCCGGTCGTCGCCATCACTTTTGACGATGGGTATCTCAACAACCTGCAACACGCACTACCCATCCTCAAAAGAAACGGGTTTACTGCCACCTGTTATGCCGTCAGCAACGCATTGGGCGGATGGAACCAGTGGGATGCCGAGAAGGGCATTCCCCGCAAAGCGCTGATGGACAGAGCCCACTTCAGGGAGTGGTTGGCCGCAGGCATGGATGTGGGCGCACATTCAAGAAACCATCTGGATTTGCTGCTGCAGGACGACAAAACGGCGCTGGATGAAATTGCGGGATGCAAGTCCGAATTGGAGTCGGCACTGAATGTCGAAGTTCGGCACTTTTGTTACCCCTACGGCCACTTCAACGAAACCCACCGCACGATGGTGGAACAGGCCGGGTATGCCAGCGCCACTACCGTCCAGCGCGCGCGTGTGCTGGCAAGCGACAACGTCTACGCGTTGCCGCGTGTTCTGGTTGCACAAGCCACCAATTGGGCACAATTTTTGGCCAAGATCACAACCGGTTATGAGGACCGCCACCGCTGAAAGTCGTCGCGCACTGCCCCCCCTCCCCGCGGGGACCGAAACGCCCGCCGCATGGTTCGCAAAAGGTCCGGGCACGGCTGCTTTGTATTCAAGGTCCGAATCACTATCGGCAAAGCGCTCGGCGATGGCGCGAAATTCCTCCTGAATCTCTTCAAAGGCGTCGAGCACGTCTGGATCGAAGTGGTGCGCCCGACCGATGTGCATCGTTTGCACCGCAAGCGCATGTGGCATGGCCTCTTTGTAGACGCGTCGGCTGATCAGCGCGTCATAGACATCCGCCACCGCCATCAGGCGCGCAGCAATGGGAATGTCATCGCCGGCGAGGCCCTGCGGATAACCGCTTCCATCCCATTTTTCCTGGTGCGAAAGTGCAATGCTCAAGGCGATGGACAGGAATTCGACGTGGGTTCCCAGCGCTTTTTCAGCGTTCAAAATGGCGTTGTAACCCAGCGTGGTGTGGGTCTTCATGATCTCGAATTCCTCCGCCTCCAGGCGTCCAGGCTTCAACAGAATATGGTCTGGAATGCCAACCTTGCCTATGTCATGCAAAGGCGCAGACTTGAACAACTTCTCGATGTTGGCGGTGCTTAAGAACGCTCCGAAACGGGGATGGTCGCGCAGCTTTTCGGCCAGTGCCTTGACGTAGAACTGGGTGCGACGCAGGTGGTTGCCCGTATCTTCATCACGCGTCTCGGCCAAAGACGCCAGGGCCAAAATTGTCACATCCTGGATTGCCGTTACTTCCTGGGTGCGTTTGGCGACCTCCAATTCCAAAAAGTGGTTCTGGTCGCGCAGGAACTCATCCATCGCTTTAAGCGCCAAATGCGCCTTGACCCGGGCCAAGACGATGGGGGCTGATCGGCTTGGTGATGTAGTCCACCGCCCCGAGCTCAAGGCCTTGCTCCTCGTCCTCCACTGCCGACTTGGCCGTCAGAAAAATCACCGGGATGTGCAAGGTGAGGCGGTCGTTCTTGAGTCGTCTGCAGACCTCATAACCGTCCATTTCTGGCATCATGACATCGAGCAGAATCAGGTCTGGCGGGGTGTCGGATGCGGCGATGTGCAAGGCCTGTTCGCCCGAACTTGCGACCTTGACCTTGTAGATGTTCTGGAGCAGACTTTTCATCAGAAACAAGTTGTCTGGCGTATCGTCCACGACCAGCACGGTGCGCTTGCCGGTGAAATCAAGACCCATCATCGGAAACCTCCTTGGGGGATGGCACTGGCGGCCTCCAGCAGATGGGCCGTTGCACTGGGGAAGTCAAAAGCCCGAATGGCAGCAGCTATTGCCGCATGGTGATTGGGCACCACGGCACTGAACAGGCCGGCATTGGCGTCGAACAGGTCAATTGCTTCGGAATCGCCCTGCGCCAACAAGACCATCAGGTGGTCGTACACCGCTTTGAACTTCTCGGCACTGACCACGATCGCCGGTCCGGCTGTGTCGGTTTGCAGTTCGCGCTCCAAATGGTCGATCAACGTTTCAAGCGGGATGCGCAACTGGGCGAGCTGAGCCTCAAGTTCTGCGCGTGGACTCCGGTTCTTGATCGCGGCCTCAAGCCCCGCTGCCAGTTCCTGCACCAGCACAGCCCCGATGTTGGCGCTGGTGCCTTTGAGCGTGTGCGCCAGACGTTCGGCCACCGCGTGATCGTCGCTCATCAGCGCCTGGAGAATTTCAGCCACCGCATTTTTCTGACTCGCCGCAAACCGCCGCAGCAAAGAGAGGTAAGTCTGTTCTTTGCCCAGCACGCGCCGCAAGCCTGCGACCATGTCCAAGCCTGCGATGGCAGACGGCAGTTGAACGTGCGGAGGTGCCTCAACCTGTCTACGGGGCGGCGCTACACCCGGTTCACGTGGCTTAATCCATTTCAACAGGGCGTTCCACAGATCCTGAGGTTCTATGGGCTTGGGAATGTGATCGTTCATGCCCGCAGCCAGACAGCGATCGCGGTCGCCTTGCATGGCGTTGGCCGTCATGGCAACCACCGGAAGCGAGTCGAACTGTGACTGCTGGCGAATCGCCCGGGTTGCCGCCAGGCCGTCCATGACCGGCATCTGCATGTCCATGAGGACCAGATCGTAGGCGGCACGGCCGAGCCGCTCCAGCGCAACCTGACCGTTTTCGGCCAGGTCAACCACCAGACCTGCGTCGCGCAGCAATTCAAGCGCCACTTCCTGGTTCAACTCGTTGTCCTCCACCAGCAGAATGCGCGCGCCAGCAATGCTGGCGAGCTGCTCGTAAGACTCGCCCTGACCCAACGCCGCCACCGGGGGCGCAAGCCCTGCTTCAACGGACCCCAGAATGCGCGCCACGCTGTCGAACAGTACCGAAGGGCTAACGGGGTTGACCAGCACGTCCTCGATGCCTGCATCGTGTGCACGTTTGATCACCTCTTCGCGGCCAAAAGCGGTCACCATGATCAAACGAGGGCGGCAGTTGAGCGTAAGTGCCTGAATCCGCCGGGCCGTTTCGTTGCCATCCATACCTGGCATCTGCCAGTCCAGAAAAACAACTTCAAAGGACGCACCTTGCAAGTCAGCACGCACGATGGCGTTGAGTCCATCCTGTCCTGACGCGGCCTCGTCAACCCGGAAACTCAGGCTGGTGAGCAAGCCCCCCAGGGCCATGCGAGCGGAGGGGTTGTCGTCAACCACCAGAACACGTTTGTCTTTCAGGTCCGCCGAGAGCATCAGCTTGCGCAATGGTGCCAGGCACTTTTCCAGGCGCAGCGTAAACCAGAATGTGCTGCCTGCGCCAAGCTCGCTGTCAACACCCACCTCGCCGCCCATCAACTCCGCTATTTTTTTGGAAATGGACAAACCCAGGCCGGTACCGCCAAATTTTCGGGTCACGGAACTGTCGGCCTGTTCAAAGTTCTGGAAAAGCCTGGCTTGTTGTTCTTTCGACAAGCCAATACCCGTGTCACGCACGGTGCAATACAGCATGACATCGTGGTCGGACTCCGCCTGCAGCACGATGGAGATGGCCACCTCACCGCGCTCTGTGAATTTGACCGCGTTGTTGCTGTAATTGATCAGAACCTGGCCAATACGCAGGGGGTCGCCAATGAGGCGGGCGGGCACGTTGGGGGCAACTTCAATGACAAACTCCAGGCCCTTGGCGGCCGATTTCTCAGCAATCAAATCCGAAACGTTGTCAAGCACCGTCTGCACATCAAACTCAATGTGTTCGACCGTGAGTTTTCCGGCCTCGATCTTCGCAATGTCCAAGATGTCATTGATGATGTTGAGCAAATGGCGCCCGGCACCCTGAATCTTGTGGATGTAGTTGCTTTGGCGCGGCGTCAGTTCCGTGCCCAAGGCCAGGTGCGACATGCCAATGATGGCGTTCATGGGCGTGCGTATTTCGTGGCTCATGCTGGACAAGAAGTCCGATTTGGCCTGGCTCGCCGTTTCTGCCGCTGCCTTGGCAAGCTCAAGATCCACGCCTCTTTGCTCCAGTGCACGGTCAAGGCGATTGCGCTCCGTAATGTCGCGCAGCACACAGGTGACATAGCGTTCGCCCTTCAAAACCATGGCGTTGCCTACCATCTCCAACGCAAACTCCGAGTGATCCTTGCGCAGACCCCTTACCTCGCGCGGCGGGCTAACGCCACCTGCTGCGATCGACCAATCCAGATAGTCCTCGGACACCGGGCGCTCCTGCTGAGCCAGTTGCGGAATCAAAACGCCCAATTGCGAACCCTTGAGTTCGTCCGCGCGGTAACCGAACAGGTTTTGCGCTGCGGGATTGACCGTCTCAATCTTGCCGGTATCCGCGTGTAATGTGATGATGCCGTCGGTCACCGTATTCAGTATGGCCTGGACCAGCGCCGCGCTGTCGCGCAGGGATTGTTGCAGCGCGTATTCCTCCGTCACATCACGGAAGACCAGCACCGCGCCAATGATCCGCGCCGCACGGTCCCGAATGGGTGCGCAACTGTCCGCAATGTCACACTCACGGCCATCACGTGCAATCAGCACCGTATGGTTGGCCAGGCCCTGCACCGTTCCGTGTTTGAGTGTGTCCAGCACCGGGATCCGGGCTGGCTGTCGCGTGTCGCGGTTGACAATGCGAAAGATTTCATCGACCGTGCGCCCCAGGGCCAGCTCCTGGGTCCATCCGGTCAACAACTCTGCTGCGCTATTGACCAGGGTGACCCGCGCTAGCGCGTCGGTGGCAATCACCGCGTCACCAATGGAATACAAGGTGACAGACAGTTTCTCTTCACTGGTCTGCAAGTTGTCGTTGAGCTGCTGCAACTCGCGGCTGGTGTCTTGCTGGATTTTGAGCAAGTGCTGCGTCTCCTGAGCCACCAAACGCTCCAGTTGCAGCTTGGTTCTGCGATGGACCAGAAAACCCCACGAAAGGGCCAGCACCAGCGCCAGAACACCGGCCGACACCAGGAAAATGAACAGGCGATGCATGCTCTCGTCCAGATCATCCGATTGTTGCGTCAAGGACTGGTTCAGGACCGCGAAAACGCTGCCCAGTGTTGACCGGATGTCATCCATCACGCGCTTGCCATGGCCTTCTGTAACCGCCGCTGCGGCCGAAGTCAGGCCATGCGTTCGTCGCAACTCAATGATCTCCGCCAGCTCCTTCATCTTTTCATCCACCAGTGGGACCAGTGCATCCAGATGTTTTGCGACCTCGCGGTTGGTATTGAACAGCCGCAGGTCTTCCAGGTCTTTTGTGATGCTGCGTTCAACTGCAAAGTAGGTATCCAGAAACTTCACATCGCCGGTGACCACATATCCACGCTCCCCGGTCTCAGCATCGCCCAAGGCGGACAACAGTTCCGTGCTGGAAATCAGGGTGAGAAATGCATGGCGACGGGCAGCGGCCGAATCCTCCATGCGGGAAAAGGTCCAGAACATGGTGGACACCCAAAGCACCAGCAGCAGGAAAGACCCAAAAAAGGCAAGGGTCTGCGCTTTGGAAAATCTCATGGCCCGCCCCCTGGTTTTGCTGAAATGTTTTACAGATGTGCCTGCAAACACTTACCCACGGTACTCGCGAATGTCCATTTCCTCCGTGCGGTGGCGAACACTGGCTGTCGCTAGGCGATCGCGAACCCAGTAGGTCGCGCACATCGAAGTACAAGGGCTAGAAGGGCGCGGCCACAACCAGAATGGGGCTGTTTGATGGGTAACGCACGGCTTGCAACTACGCCATGTGCTCGATGTAGTCCGGTAGGACAACCCATGCGTGTTTGCGCTCTTCGTACACCGAGAAAGTGGGCGCCGGGAAGCCGGGTTCGGCAAAGGCCCCCACGGGGATTGCGATATGTTCTGCGTCTACGCGATAGTGAACCGTTGCGCCACAGGTTGGGCAGAAATTGAATGTGATCTTGCTGCCTTCATCGCCAATACGTACGTACTGCTGCGACTGCCCCTCCATCGTTACCGCCGCACTGCGAAATCGCGCCTGGGCACCAAACACGCTACCGGTTCGACGTTGACAGGCCAGACAGTGGCACACCGCCACCCGCAAGGGATCTTCAGTCACGATGGCCGTCAGCTGGCCGCAGCTACAGGATGCAGTTCGGATGGTCATGGCGGTTTGGATTGAGAGGGGTTCAGACACCTGCGGATGATTCTAGGCCGCAGCCGGTGCGAGCCCGGGACTGGCGCACGCGCTGCTTGCGAACCGCCGTGTTCCAGTTGCGCGTGGTGCGGTTGTTTAGGCCTGACGGCGCGCCGGTTCGTGGACATGCAGGAACTTGGTGAACAAATCGCGCGGTGGCGCGACCGAGATGCCTTTGAGTATTTGGCCCACGTTGCCGCGATGGTAAGACCCGTGGGTGAGCACATGGAACAGCATTTCCTCACGCGTCATGCATCCCGCGTCACCATCGGTGAATTGAATTGCAAGATTCTGCGCCAGTGCCGGGGCGCCGATCTTGGAGACATAGTTCTAGAACCAGCGGTCGGTCTCGGCGACGGCGAAGTGCAGCTCGCCGAGTTCGGGGGTCTCCGGCGTATTGGTCGCTGTGTACGGGTGCGTCTCGCCCGCCAAGTGGGCGCGGAAGATTCGATCGACGACATAGATGTGGTTGAGCATCCTGATCGCCATGTGCAACTCTGACGCGTGTTCGGTGGAGGTGACCGAGGCCACCACGTCAAACAGTTCGCGATTGGCCCACGACTTCTGGGCGAAAAGGGATGTGAGAATTTGCTGGGGCATGGATGTGTGCTGGGAGAGAAGTTGGTTGGTACTACCCAGTTTATCCGGCCAGATTCAGAAGAAGTTAGCGATATCCGAATCAAAGAAATCGCAGACAGTGTCTGCGCAATTGGGCTGGTCTGAATTGGCACAAGCCTTCCCCCTGCCCTGGTCAGCCTACGTGCGCCTGCTATCGGTCAAAGACGACCACGCCCGCCAGTGTCGCCGCTACCGCCAAGCACGACGCATCAAACTTGCGCATGGTGGCTTGATCGATCGCTCCCACTTGTTGCAATGCGGTGGCAGAGGCATGAATCGCCGCGAGGACATCACTTTTGAATTTAGGTTTTGTCGCCATGACAACAGTAGCGCCCCCACCTTCAATTGGTCTACTACTACGTTGTTCCATCAAGCGGCCAGCGCAAACTTGCCATCGGCCTCGGCTATCAACACTTCAGCCGGTATGCCCAGCCCTTTGTGCAAGCGGCGGATCATGCCCAGCGTCAACGGGCGTTTGCGGCCCAGCACCTCGTACACCCGGTTGCTACGGCCGATCATGGGCTCCAAGTCTTTGATGCTCAAGCCTCCTTGCTCCAAGCGGAACTTGATCGCTTCAATCGGGTCGGGTGCCGATATGGGATAGTGTTTTGCCTCATAGGCTTGTACCAAGATGGCCAGCACATCCAGCCGATCCCCGTCGGGGGTTCCATAGTCCGGGTCCGTTTCCATCAGCGCGGAAATTTCACGCAGGGCCGCCTTGTAATCTGCTTCGGTATGAATAGGACGAATTTCCATGGTGACAACTCCTTAGGCCAATTTAGGCCAACTCAATCGTTTCGGCATCAATGGCGTCATACGCCCGATGGGTGCCAACAAACTTCACAAAAACCAACTGCATCTTGTAAGACACAGCCGCCACCAAGCGGTAATCATTCCCCTTGATGTTGAACACCACCCGGCGGTTTTTCAAGATGCTGGCATTGCCGTATTGCGCCTTGATATCCGCAGGCTGCCGCCAGTTCGCGTGGCTGACCTCTTCAAACCATGCTTTGAGGGGTTGCTCAGCGTCACGATAGATGGGCTGCTCCCAAAAGGCTTTGAGGGTCGATACGGCAACTATTCGCATCGCCTGAATGATAGTCCCAAATTGGGACCCATACAAGACTATTCGCCCACGCTCGGAAGTGCAGCCCGATCTGCAACTGGGTAGAAGACCGTGTGGACGTAGGCTTCAGGATACAAAACCGTGCTACTGGATGCCGAGGTGTTGCAGCAAGAGCTGGAGAAAACTCGGCTGATGCTCGGGGGGCGTGGTGTGGGGCGTAGATAGGAGAATCAGAGAGAGGATTGCAGAATAATTTGGCTGTAGCCCTCGTAGCTATTGCACAAGAAGCTACGCTATTGATAGCAATTTAACTGCCAACGCTTGTGCCAAGATGGCCTGTCACAGTCGGTTGCGGCTTTGGTGGCGGAAGCCGCCGCCCTCTAAGTAGCCGGTATCAACCTGGAAGATGGAGCACAAGGCCCCGCTATATTGGCCGACAAGATCGCCGCGTCGCGCCAAGTATTGGGCAGCACGCCGCTGTTCATCAACGCCCGAACACACGTCCATCTGCGCCATCTGGCCAAAAGGGATGCTGCCACGGCCATGACATTGGAACGCGCGACCCCGTACAAGGCCGCCTGGGCTGATGGCCTGTTTGTGCCAGGAATGCCCAACGTGGAAGACACGAAACACATCGCAAGCCAAACCACGCTGCCTTTGAATCTGATACTGCTGCCAAACATGCCCTCCATTCAAAGCTTGTTTACCGTGGGTGCGCTCCGCTTTGCCGCTGGTCCGGCTACTTTTCAGACAGCTTATGGCCATGCACGGATGCTGTTGCAGGCTCTGCTGGTGGACCACAGTGTTGAGGCACTACTTACGAACACGGTCACCTGGGTGGCAGGGTCCTATGACCTACCTAGCCCCTCCCATGAAAAGCAATCCGCAAACAGAGAGAATAGACAACACGATCTATCTACTTCGCAAGGCGAGACCGTATATGTATATCGCGTATCTGGACGAGGCCGGAAACAACAGCAGCAAATACTTTGTGCTCGCTGGATACCTAGCAACAGTCGAGCAGTGGTGTTCCTTTTCGCGAGAGTGGCGGGAGTTGGTAGGTCTAAATTCTCCTCATTACTTGAAAATTAGCGAATTTCATATGACAGAGATGCATGGAACGGAGCGTTCACTTGAGCATGCGTCTTGGTTCTACAGGCTGATAGAAAAGCACGTGACTGCTGCGGTGTCGTGCGTTATTGATACCGAAGCGCTGCAAGATGCGTTTGACTCGTATCGGTGGCCAACCTATGTGGTCGATACAAAACCACTTAGGAATCCGCACACAATCGCTTTCAAAAACATCACGATCGGACTGATGCATTTCCGACGGCGACTGGGATTGAGCGGAAACATTGATTTCATATTTGACGAAACGAATCAAAGCCGACGGTGTCTCGATGGATGGAGGTACATGGTCGAGGAATCGAGTCAACAAGCTCGCGCCGAGATTGGCAACGCCCCAGTATTTTCCGCCAGCCACCGCACGCCCCCGCTACAAGCTGCGGACATGATTTCCTATTGGGTACACGAGTGGTATCGAAACGGGCAGTCTGTCGCGCGCCTTCCTTTTCCATGGCATGCCAAACGCGAAATACCTTGGCTGGAGATGAGCTTTTCGCGAGACGACTTCGTCAAAGGTTGGAACACTTGCGTATTAGTGCATCAACTGAAGGTTGCGGGCATAGTGGACCCTGGTGCCATGTTTCGAGCGCCGCAGTCCTATGCTGTTCCAGCCACGTATGAAATCGGGGCGCAATTGAAGCATGCGCGAAAAAGTTGATTGGGCTTGGCTTGCCCGCATCGCCAAAGTTAGAGCCCCAGACATCACCGCCATCGTATGCTTCTTGGCTGCCACTTGCCAGGCGATTCCACACAACCCAAGCCTCTTGCCATTTGAAACCTTTGCAAATTTTTGTTGGGAAGGGGAGACTGAAGGAATTCAAAAGTTGATGAAAGCACGCTTGCGGAAAGAAAGTAACAAAACTTCCAACACAAGGTCTTGCCCACTCTCACCCGGTCACGCACTCTCAATTCGCTTTGTTCGCACTAGCGACATTCTTTGCAGCCGGACAACGCCACTAGGCCGACAGACCGGGTACCCGTTCATCTGCCCCATTCGCGGTTGCCACACAGCAGGCGCACCAGCCAAGCCGTTAACGCACCACTGCCAGCGAACCGAAAACCTCCGCCCGCGAGCGTGGGCTAGGGAACGGGTGCCCGGTCTGCCGGCCCCGCCCACACGTTGGAATAAAACTCAGGCACACCAAGAAAAATGCTACATAAACAATAGCGCCTCTCGCACATTCCACGAGGGCCAGAAGCACATTTAGCCCACAATCAATCCGGAATAACCGCCGTCACCTCAATCTCCACCTTGGCCCGGTCCTCCATCAGCGCCGACACCTGCACCGCCGTCATCGCCGCGTTGAAGCTGCCGATGATCTCTCTGAACGCGATGCCAATCTCTCGCCCCGCAGCCAGGTACTCGCGCTTGTCGGTCACGTACCAGGTCATGCGCACGATGTGCTCGGGTTTGGCGCCGGCCTCGTGCAGCACGGCCACCACGTTCAGCAGCGTCTGGCGCACCTGGCCGGCGAAGTCGTCGGTGTGGAACTGGCACTGCGCGTCCCAGCCGATCATGCCGGCCACACACACGGTCTGGCCGCGTGCCATGACGCCGTTGGCGTAGCCGCGTGGACGCGCCCAGGTGGGGGGTTGCAGTACTTTCATGGATGGGCCTCTCGTTGCAAATAATGGATGATGGTCGTGGGCGCGAAGGAAGGCGCAGGCAGTGGGTTTATCAGGCCAGGTCACGCAGCATGAAGCGCTGCAGTTTTCCGGTCTGGGTGCGGGGCAGCTGGTTGACGAAGGTGATGGCCCGTGGGTACTTGTAGGGCGCAATGGTGCTCTTCACAAAGTCCTGCAAGGTCTTGACCATGGCGTCGTCGCTGGCATGACCTGCACGCAGCGCCACAAAGGCTTGCACGATCTGGCCGCGTTCTTCGTCGGGGCTGCCAATCACCGCGCATTCGGCCACGGCGGGATGGAGCATCAGCGCTTCTTCTACCTCGGGCGCGGCAATGTTGTAGCCGCTGGAGACGATCATGTCATCCGTGCGGGCCTGGTAGATGAAGTAGCCGTCGGCATCCATCTTGTAGGCGTCGCCGGTCAGGTTCCAGCCGTTGCGCACGTATTTGGTTTGGCGCTCGTCGGCCAGGTAACGACACCCCGTGGGGCCGCGCACCGCCAGTTTTCCGACGGTGCCCACGGGCACGGGTTTGCCGTCATCGTCCACCACCTGCGCCTGGTAGCCGGGCACGACCTTGCCGGTAGCGCCGGGGTGGGCGTGTTCTTCGTCCGCCGAGATAAAGATATGCAACAACTCGGTGGCGCCAATGCCGTCTATCAGTTCAATGCCCGTGGCCTCACGCCACAGCGTGCGGGTGGAAACCGGCAGGGCCTCACCGGCTGATACGCAGTGGCGCAGCGTGCCGTTGCGTAGCGCCTGGCCTTGCGGCGCCATTGCGCGGTAGGACGTGGGCGCGGTAAACAACACGGTGGCGCCAAAGGTCTGTATGGCTTCCAGCAACTGGGGTGGTCCGGCTTTCTCCAGCAACACGGTGGACGCGCCTACCGATAGGGGGAACAGCACCAAACCACCCAGGCCAAAGGTAAAGGCCAGCGGCGGGCTGCCCATAAATACATCCTCAGAAGTGGCGCGCAACACGTGCGGCGGCCAGCAGGCGCAGACGGCCATCACGTCGCGGTGAAAGTGCATGGTCGCTTTGGGAATGCCGGTGGTGCCGGACGTGAAGGCGATGATGCAGGTGTCATCCGACGCGGTGTTGGCATTGGCAAACACGGGGCTGTGGCGTGCCATGGCCGCGTCCAGGCCATTGGCGCTGTCGTCGTTGAAGTAACGCACGGTCTGCAACGTAGGGCACTGCTGGGCTGCGCTCTGCACTTCGGTGGCCAAGTGGAAGTCGCACAGTGCGTGGCGAATCTGCGCTTTATCGATGACGGGCTTGAGCTCTTTGGCGCGCAACAGCGGCATGGTCGCCACGGCAATGGCGCCGACCTTGATGACGGCAAACCAGCAGGCCACCATCATGGCGTTGTTGGGTGCGTGCAAAAGAACACGGTTGCCGGGTACGACGCCCATGTCATACACCAGCACATTGGCGATGCGGTTGGCCTTGTCTTGCAGGTCGGCATAGGTCCAGCTCAGGCCGGGTGCGCGGATGCAGATGCGGCTGCCGTTGCCCTCAAGAATATGGCGATCCAGCAACTCGGTGGCGCAATTCAACTGTTCAGGGAACTGTAGCTCGGGCAGGTCAAACAGAAACTGTGGTTGCTGGTCAATGGGCGGCAGGTTGTCGCGGGCGAAGGTATCGATGTGGGCACTGGACATGGTGGATTTACTGAGTTTTTGCGGGACAGACCGTAGCGAAGCGAAGCTCTGTCCTCAACTAGTTAGTGGGCAGCTTCGCGCAGAAGGTCTTTGGCGATGATGAGTTGCTGCACTTCGGTGGCACCTTCATAAATGCGCAGTGAACGGATCTCGCGGTACAGGCGCTCGACGATGTGGCCACTGACCACGCCCATGCCGCCCCAGATCTGCACCGCAGCGTCAATGACCTGCTGCGCGCCTTCGGTGGCCACCATCTTGGCCATGGCCGCTTCACGCGTCACGTTGCGGCCCTGGTCGCGCTGCCAGGCGGCGCGGTAGGTCAGCAAGGCGCTGCTGTCCACCGTGGTGGCCATCTGCGCCAGCTTGGCTTGGGTCAACTGGAAGTCGGCCAGCGTCTGGTTGAACATCTTGCGCGTGGTGGCGCGCTGCAACGCTTCGTCCAGCGCACGGCGGGCAAAGCCCAGCGATGCGGCGGCCACCGACGTGCGGAACACATCCAGCGTGCGCATGGCGATCTTGAAGCCCTCACCGGGGGCGCCCACGCGTTGGCTCAAGGGCACTTTGCAATTGGTGAAGCGCAGCGTGGCCAAGGGATGGGGAGCTATGACGTCGATCCGTTCGGCAATCGCAAAGCCCGGTGTGTCCGCATCCACGATAAAGGCGCTGATGCCACGGGCACCGGGCGCTTCGCCGGTGCGGGCAAACACTACATAAAAGTCGGCAATGCCGCCATTCGATATCCAGGTCTTGGTGCCGTTGAGCACGGCATGCTCGCCATCAACATGGGCGCTGCATTGCATGGCGGCCACGTCGGAGCCTGCGTCGGGCTCGCTCAGTGCAAAGGCGGCTATGGCCTCGCCGCTGGCAACACGCGTCAGGTAACGCTGCTTTTGTTCAGGCGTGCCGGCCAGGCTGATGGCACCGGAGCCCAGGCCCTGCATGGCAAACGCAAAATCGGCCAGGCCGGAGTGGCGGGCCAGCGTCTCGCGGATCAGGCAGATGGAGCGGGTGTCAATGCTGTCCTCGCCACCGCCATAGGCCGTGCCGGCCACCGCGTAGCGCAGCCAGCCAGCCGCGCCCAGTTTGCGCACCAGCGCCTTGCATTCGGCGTCCACATCATGGCCGTGGGACTGGGACACATGTTGCGTGGCCCAGGTATCCAGCGTGCGCGCCAGGTCGCTTCAATCGCCTGGTCGATGGACATGGACCACTCCTGGTGCAGCATGGTCTTGGTCATGCCGTTGGCAAAGGTGGGGCCGGCCACCAGATCGCGCGCCAGCGCTTCGGCCGCAGCGGCCAGTTCTTCGGGCGCACACAAGCGGTTGAAGAAACCACTGCGCTCGGCCTCGGCACCACCAATGGAGCGGCCGGTATACAACCATTCGCTGGCGCGCCCCTGGCCGATGATGCGCGGCAGCATGGCGCAGGCGCCCATGTCGCAACCGGCCAGGCCGACGCGGTTGAACAAAAAGGCGGTCTTGCTGCGCTCGGTGCCCAGGCGCATGTCGGACGCCATGGAGATGATGGCGCCAGCGCCAGCGCACACGCCGTCCACTGCGGCAATGATGGGCTGCGGGCAGGCGCGCATGGCCTTGACCAGGTCGCCGGTCATGCGGGTAAACATCAGCAGCTCGGGCGCCTTCAACTGGATCAGCGGGCCGATGATTTCGTGCACATCACCCCCCGAGCAAAAGTTGTTGCCCGCACCGGTAACGACCACGGCATGCACGTCAGTGGCGTATTTCAACTGGCCAAACAGGTCGCGCAACTCTACATACGAATCAAAGGTCAGCGGGTTTTTGCGGTCCGGGCGGTTCAGCGTGATGGTGGCCACGCCGGCCTCCAGCTTCCACAAGAAATGCAGCGACTGGTAGCCGGCCAGGGGCTTGTGGTTGCCGGCTTGCAATGCGGGGTCCAGAGCGGGGGTATGGGATTCAGTGGTCATTTGCTGTTGTCCTTGGTGGGGGTTTCCTGTTGGCGCACCAGTTGCACACGCAGGGTGCCTAGCTGGCTGTAAAGCTGTTGCACGGTGTTGGCGGGCAGCCCGGCAAACAGTTCCAGAATCCACTGCTCGTGTTCTTCGGCCATAGCCTCAAAGGTGTCGCGGCCCTTGGCAGTGAGGCACACGATCCAGGCGCGGCGGTCTTGCGGGTTGTTGATGCGTGAGACCAGGCCTTCACGCTCCAGCTCATCGGTCACGCCGGTCACGTTGCCGCCGGTCACCATCAGATAGCGCGACAGCTCGCTCATCTTCAGCCCCTCGGGCTGGCGGTAGAGCTGGGCCATGTAGTCAAAGCGTGGCAGCGAAATGTCAAAACGCGTGCGCAGGCGCTTGCGGATTTCGTCTTCGATTTGTGTGGTGCAGGCCAGCATGCGCAGCCAGAGCTTGAGCGCGGCGTGGTCACCACCGCTGGAGCGTGCCTCGTGGCCCAGTTCGTCGGCATCGTTCAATAGAGTGCGGCTGGGGTCTGCCTTCATCGTTTTCATGCCTCAGCCGCGCGTGCGGGGGACATTGCCGCTGCGGTTGCCTGCGCCTTTTCGCGCTGGAAGTTGGCTTCCATTTGCGCCTTGCCCGAGACGTATTGCTTGGGCCATGCCAAGGCCGTGTAGCCAATCTTGGCAGCCTCGGTCAACGTCCAGGCCGGGTTGGCCAGGTGAGGGCGCGCCACGGCGCACAAATCGGCACGACCGGCGGAGATGATGCTGTTCACGTGGTCGGCCTCGCTGATGGCTCCCACGGCGATGGTGGCAATACCGGCCTCCTGTCGGATGCGGTCGGCGAACGGCGTCTGGAACATACGGCCATAGACCGGTTTCTCTTGTTTGCTGACCTGGCCGGACGAACAATCAATCAGGTCGGCACCAGCGGCCTTGAAGGCCTTGGCAATTTCTACTGCGTCATTGGGTGTGATGCCGCCTTCCACCCAGTCGTGCGCCGAGATACGCACCGACATGGGCCTGTTGGCAGGCCACGCGGCGCGCACCGCAGCAAACACTTCCAGCGGGTAACGCAAGCGGTTTTCCAGGCTACCACCATATGCATCGTCGCGGTGGTTGGTCAGTGGGGATATAAAACTCGACAACAAATAACCGTGGGCGCAGTGCAGCTCCAGCCAGTCCACGCCAATCTCCGCTGCCGCACGTGCGCTGGCCACAAACTGGGCCGTCACGTCATCCATATCGGCACGGGTCATGGCGCGCGACACTTGGCTCACGCCTTCGAGGTACTGCTGGGCTGAGGCCGAGACGATGGGCCAGTTGCCCGACGGCAATGGTTGGTCTATGCCCTCCCACGCCACACGGGTGGATGCCTTGGCGCCTGCATGGCCCAACTGCATGGCGAACTTGCAATCGGTGTTGGCATGCACCCAATCAACGATGCGCTTCCAGGCCACGGTGTGCTCGGGCGCATACAGGCCGGGGCAACCGGGCGTGATGCGGCCCTCGGCGCTGACGCAAGTCATCTCGGCAAACACCATACCGGCACCGCCCATGGCACGGGCGCCCAGG
Source organism: Candidatus Aalborgicola danicus (assembly GCA_016703945.1). Classification (GTDB taxonomy): domain Bacteria; phylum Pseudomonadota; class Gammaproteobacteria; order Burkholderiales; family Burkholderiaceae_C; genus Allorhodoferax; species Allorhodoferax danicus. The sequence goes on along the minus strand of JADJBC010000026.1, from coordinate 19,676 downwards.
TGCACCAGGTGGTAGTCGCCGGCCACGCCATCGACGGCGGAGTATTGGGCCATGGGGGACACGACCACTCGGTTCTTCAAGGTGAGGCCACGCACGGTGTAGGGCGTGAACATGGGTGGTGGTGCGGCCTGGCCAGGTGCCAGTTGCATGCCGGCGCGTTGGGCAAACCAGGCCTCGAAATCGCCCAACCATTTGGCATCACGCAAGCGCAGGTTCTCGTGGCTGATGCGCTGGCTGCGGGTCAGCATGGAGTACATGAACTGCGGTCCATCCAACTGGTCACAGTAGCGATCACCACAGGCCTCGAACCACTCCATCGCGTTCCAGGCCGCGTTTTGCAGACGCAGCACATCGACATGGCGCAACGCCTGGTAACGAGCCAGCACGGCCGGTATGTGCTCGGCTGTGTCGCCTTGGTCGCGAAACTGGCGCGCCAGTTCAATCGCGTCTTCGATCGCCAGCTTGGTGCCCGAGCCAATGGCGAAATGCGCCGTGTGCACGGCATCGCCCATCAGCACCACATGGCTGCGGCCATTGAAGAACGACCACTGTTCACATTTGACACGCTGAAAATTCAGCCAGGCCGAGCCGCGCAGGTGGCGCGCATTGGTCATCAGTTTGGCGCCCTGCAGGTTCTTCGCAAAAACCTTCTCGCAAAACGCGATGGATTCTTCCTGGTCCGCCAGGTCCAGCCGGTGGGCCTGCCAGACGTGCTCGGGGCATTCCACAATAAAGGTGGTGGTGTTTTCGTCAAACTTGTAGATATGGGCCTGGAACCAGCCATGCTCGGTCTTCTCGAACAGGAAGGTGAAGGCGTCGTACTGTTTGTGGGTTCCCAGCCAGATGAAGCGGTTGGGGCGCACCACGATGTCGGGTTTGAAAACGTCTTCGTGCTGGTAACGGATGCGGGAGTTGATGCCGTCGCTGGCGATGATGAGGTCGGCGTCGGGGTATTGCGTGTCGGACTCGGCATCCACCTCAAACACCAGTTTCACGTTCAAGGCTTCACAACGGCGCTGCAGAATGTTGAGCAACTTTTTGCGGCCGATGCCCACAAAGCCATGACCACCAGATCGAATGACCTCGCCCTTGAAATGCAGTTCAATGTCATCCCAGTGGTTGAAGGCCTGTTCGATCTCGGTCGCGCTGGCCGGGTCCCAGACACGCATGTTGTCCATGGTGGCATCCGAGAACACCACGCCCCAGCCAAAGGTGTCGTAGGGCTTGTTGCGCTCCACCACGGTAACGTCGTGCGACGGGTTGGCCTGCTTCATCAGCAGTGCGAAATACAGCCCGGCGGGACCGCCGCCAATACACACGATATTCATTGCAACTCCAGAAAGCCTTGCGGCACGGGGTGGGATTTGCAATTAGTTTAAGTTTAAACCTTTAGATGTCAAGTATTTATTGATACCTCCGGCTTGCGGCTCGGCGGGACTCAACCGGGTGTGGTCAAGGCGCGGAGCTTTCGGTACAGCGAGCGTTCGCTCAATCCCAATTTGGCGGCCAGCTCGGCGCGGCTGCCGGTGTGCGCTGCCAGCGCCTGCCGCAATGCCTGGAGTTGTAGCGCCTTGGTGGACGGCAATGCAGCGGCAAGCACTGCGTCTGCCATCTTGGGTGCAGAGGCGGAGCTTCGCCGACCGGCCTGCAGAGCCAGTGCAATATGGACGGTGTTCATCGTCTGGCCATCACACAGCAGGGAGGCGCGTTCCAGCAAGTTGCGCAACTCGCGCACGTTGCCGGGAAATGCGTGTGTTTGCAGCAGGCCAAGGGCATCCGGTGCCAGGGTCAAAGGCCGTTGCGGGCTGACCCGCAACAACAGGGATTCCGCCAGCAAAGCAATGTCCTCGCGCCGGTCCCTGAGCGCCGGCAAGTAAATAGGGAAGGTGCTGATGCGGTAGTACAGGTCTTCGCGGAAGCGCCCCTCGCGGACCATCTGGTCCAGGTCGCGGTGGGTGGCGGCGACCACACGGATGTCGGCATGGCGCAAGTCCGTGCTGCCGACCCGGCGATAGGTTCCGCTTTCCAGCAAGCGCAGCAATTTGACCTGCATGCTCAGCGGGATGTCGCCCACTTCATCCAGGAACAACGTACCACCACTGGCCGCCTCCACCAGCCCGCCTTTGGAAACAACGGCACCGGTAAAGGCTCCCCGCTCATGGCCAAACAACTCGGATTCAAACAGGTTCTCCGGCAGGCTGGAGCAGTCAACCACCACGAGTGACTTGGCTGCACGCGCACTCGCTTCATGCACCGCCCTGGCCACCAGTTCTTTGCCGGTACCGGATTCTCCCAACAGCAACACCGATGCCTGCGACGGCGCCACCCGTGCCACCAAGGCCAACATACGCTGAAACGCGGGCGCGCGTCCAATCAGGGTTTGCGACCCCAGTTGCCCTTGTGCCACCCGCAGCGGCTCCATTTTTTCGACATAAAACGCTTGTTTACCACCGGCGTCCAGCAATGGCGCAAGTTCGATGTTGACGTACTCCTCGCCTTTGGGTGTGTGGTGCAGGTGCAGCACCCTTTCCCGCTGACCGGACTCGCGCGCCTGCGCCAGCGGGCAGGATTCACCCGCTTGGTCACACGGCACATGGAAGTGGTGCGACACCTCATAACAGGTGCGCCCCACCACGCTGCGCTCCGGACTGAATTGGTGCCGGTAGGCGGCATTCGCCGCAAGAATGCGGTACTGCGCATCAAACAAGATGTGCGGCTCGGGCAGGCCCTCCAGGTAGGACACCATTTCCGGCAGTGGTTTCGCAACAGGGTCTTTCATGGTGTGCAGTGTAGGCTACCACTGCCAGAGTGTGTGCCAAATGTCAGGCCGGCACTGCCAATATTGGCAGTTTGTCGCAATTTTCGACACACGCGCTTTCAAGCCTGGCACCCAAGCCATTGAATTTAAACAACTTTTCCTTTTGCCTGGCATGGCACGTTTCTTGTTTATCAAGTGCCACGATGCAGTCGAACCAGCACAACAAGGCCGCCAGGGGCCACACCGCCGCACCCGCCCGTACGCGCCTCTCAGGCCGTGAAGTCGCCACCGTTGCGGGTTGAAAACCATGTACTTTCGTATCCTCCACGACGAGTCCAGCGGTGAACTTGGCTATTTGCTGGCAGACACCGATGCGGCAGAAGCCGTGCTGGTGGACCCTCGCGGGGGTGATCTGCCGCTGCTGCAGTCGCTTCTGGCCGAGCGGGGATTGCGCCTTCGTTGGGTTTTGCGAACCCACCAGCATGACGCCGTGATGCCCAACGAAATGGCGATGTTGGCGCACCTGGGTGCACCCATCGTGCAGGGCAAGCCTGCGCTGGAAACGCATTCGGCGGCTGCCGGAGAACTTTTGCCCTTTGGCAATGAAGTGATCAACGTGCGCGCGACGCCGGGCCACACACTGCACTGCCTTAGCTACTCGTGGCGTGACCGTCTGTTTTGCGGGGGTCTGTTGTATGGGGAAACCTGCCCGCACCAGCCCCAACCGGCATCACCCCAGGCCCTGTGGGACAGCGTGCGCCTGCAGGTTTTTACCTTGCCGGATGAAACACTGCTGTTTGCGGGCCACACCCACCGTGCCCACGCGTTCACGACCGTGATGGAACAAAGGCGCTGGCACCCGCTGTTTGCGGGTCTGTCGCGGGACGAATTTTTGGCCCGCGTCGCGACCGCAGCGCCGGGCGATTAACGTACCCGCGCCACCTTTTACAGATACCAAACCATGCACCCCGACACACCCGTTGAGTCCCAGGAAGCGAACATGAACACCAAGAACGAAAGAGGACGCGTGATCATTCCGATTGCCGTCTCGCCCGACAAGAGCCCGATAGAACCGCCAGACGACGCCGATGCGGAAATGGTGTCGCTGTACCAGGCCCACAAGAAGATTTATCCGCGCAGTGTGACGGGCTTCTTCTCGCGCTGGCGCTGGACCATGGTGTGGCTGACCCAACTGGTGTTTTATGGCATGCCGTGGCTGGAGTGGGGCCAGCGCCAGGCTTTACTGTTTGACCTGGGCGCAAGGCGCTTCTACATTTTCGGGCTGGTGTTGTACCCGCAGGACTTCATTTACCTCACCGGCATTTTGGTGATCTCCGCCTACTCGCTGTTTCTGTTCACTGCGGTGGCTGGGCGCCTGTGGTGCGGCTACGCCTGCCCGCAAACGGTGTACACCGAAATATTTCTGTGGCTGGAACGCAAGACCGAAGGTGACCGCTCCGCCCGCATGCGCCGCGATGCCGGCCCCTGGACTGCCGATAAGCTGGGTCGCAAGGTGGGCAAACACCTGCTGTGGTTGGCGGTGGCCCTGGTGACCGGCTTTACCTTTGTGGGCTACTTCACACCGATTCACGAGCTGGCGGGCGAGTTCGTCCGCTGGGAGCTGAGTTCGTGGGAGATGTTCTGGACCTTTTTCTACGGCTTTGCCACCTACGGCATGGCGGGCTTTATGCGGGAGCAGGTGTGCAAATACATGTGCCCCTATGCCCGCTTCCAGAGCGCCATGTTTGACAAAGACACCCTCATCGTGACCTACGATGCCGAGCGGGGTGAACCGCGCGGCGCGCGCTCCAAAAAGGCCGACCCGGCCAAACTCAACCTGGGCGCCTGCGTGGACTGCAGCCTGTGTGTGCAGGTATGTCCCACCGGCATTGACATCCGCAACGGCCTGCAATACGAATGCATAGGCTGCGGTGCCTGTGCCGACGTCTGCGACACCGTCATGGACAAAGTGGGCTACCCCCGCGGCCTGGTGAAGTACTCGACCGAAAACGCCGTCAACCAGCATTGGACTAGGGCGCAGACCCTGCGCCACGTGTTGCGCCCCCGGGTCTTGATTTACGTCGCCATATTGGGAACAGTGGTGACCGCCATGGCTGTCAGCCTGGCGCTGCGTGTGCCGTTCAAGGTGGACGTGGTGCGAGACCGCGGCGCACTGGCCCGGATTGCCGAAGGTGGGCACATCGAAAACGTGTACCGCCTGCAAATCATGAACGCGACCGAGGCCACGCAGCAGTTCCATATCTCGGTGTCCGGTCTGCCCCAGCTCACGGTGGCGTCTGAGAACGACATCCGCATTGCGTCCACACAGGCCCGCTGGGTGGCGGTGCGGGTGCAAGGCCCCCTTGAGGGCATGGCGCCCGGCTCTTACCCGATTCACTTTGAGATTGCGGCCCAGGGCGCGGTCGGCCGGGTCGTCGAGAAGGCGGCGTTCATCGTTCCACGCTAAGGCCGGCATTTGACCGAGCATCCCCACACGCACCCACAGGGAGTGGGCCACTGCCGCCAACGGGGAGCTTGAGCCATTCCCGCGTCGGTGTGAAAATGACACCCATGACCGACGCCGACGAACTCAACTCCTTTCTGGCGCAGCGCCGCATGGCGGGTGCCGACCGTGCCGCCATTGACGCCGCCATCTACGCCCGCTTTGGCCGGGTGCAGGCGGTGATGTTCACCGACCTGGTGGGGTTCTCGCGGGTGGTGGAGGCGTTTGGCATCGTGCACTTCCTGCAGTTGATCCAGGAGTCTGAAACCCTGTTTATGCCATTGATAGCGCAACACGGCGGTGTGTGCCTGAAGCACGAGGGAGATTCGTTGTTGGTGCTGTTTGATACGCCGCAGCAAGCCTTGGCAGCGGCCAAGGCCATGGTGGATGCCACCTTGGCAGCCAATCCGGGGCGAGCACCCGAAGACCGCATCGAAGTTTGCATTGGCCTGGGTTATGGCACCGTCTTGCGCATTGACAACGACGAAGTCTGGGGCGCCGAGGTCAACGCCGCGTCCAAATTGGGTGAGGAAATGGCCAAAGGCGGTGAGGTCTTGGTGACCGACACGTTTCGCCAGGCTGTTTCCGATGAGCCCTTTGTGGCTTGCGGCGAACTGTTTGGAAGCCGCAAAGTGTATAGCCTTTCCGGCCTCTAGCCCCCGAAAGCACTGCGTAAGCTGCTATCAATACCGTAGTGATTTATAACTAGTACTCACCGCACGCTGCGTGCCGTGTAGTGGCGCCAGGCAGCCCGCAAGAGGTAGCCATGCAGTGCCAACCATAAGCAGGGGTCCAGCACGGCGTCCCACACATTGCCGCTGGGCAGCCGCACGACCACAAACACCAACAAGGCGACAGGCGACACCCACCACCGGGAGTGTCTGGGGCTTACACCCGCAAGCCATGGCAACAACGTGACCAACAACACCAGCGCCAGAGTCACTGGGCTGAAGCCCCAGGCGTACAGTTGCAACGGCAATAGCGCAAACGTGTCCAGCAACAAAGCCCAGCCCAGCAGCACACCCGCCAAGACGAGTGACAAGCGAAAACGGTTGGGTTCGTGAACTGCGGCCGGGGCGGATCGGCTGGCTAAAAAACGCTTGCGAAGAAATCCATCACACAACAGCACCGCAACGATGCTGGGCGCCTGAAATACCAGGCCCAACCAATACGCGGGTGAATACGGCCCTGGCACCCAGGCCCACAGCGCCAACACCAACGCCGCGCCCCAATGCCGCAACTCCAGCCGACCGGCCGTACCGGGCCAGTAACGACTGACCACCCCCGCGCCCACACTGGCCAGCACCACACTCCAGCCCAGGTGCAACCAGATTTGCATGGCCAGCGCGGTTGGCAAGGCCGGAGCATCGGTTGCCATTAGTTGTGCCCACCACACACTGAGTTGTGCGTTCATGGTTGGCCCTTGGTGGTTGCGGCAACCGGTGCCAAGCGCTGCCAGGCCAGTCGCTCACGCTCCACGGTGTAACTCACCCATAGGCTGCCATCCAACCACAGCAGAGCCGGGTACGAAAACTCGTCCTGCGGCGCGCCGCGCTCCAGCGTCTGGACCGTTCGCCAGGTTCGCCCGTCGACCGACTGGCTCAGGTCCAGCGTGCCGCGCGACGTATGGGACGGGTTATGGGTCAACAACATCTGGCCAGAGGCCAGGCCCAGGCCGGCCACGGCGGCGTCGGGGTTGTCCAGCGCCAGGTCGGGCAAATCACTCCAGTGCGCTCCACCATCGGCCGTGTGGGCCACACCAACCTTGCCTTGCGGCCGCTCATCACGCATCAGCGCCAGCCATTGGGTTGGCGACTGCATGACCAGGCTGGGTTGCAATAAGAAAGGGCGTTGTGAGATGCGAACCATGCCATTGAAGTCACCGTTGCGGTCAAAACGCAGCGCGGCCGGGTATTTGATGCCAAGCTCAAAATGCACCGGCAGCACCATGCCGCCATCGGCCAGTTGCAAGGGTGCATTTCGCACCAGAAAGCTGGTGTTCCACATCCACGACAAGGGCAACACCCGCACCGGCTCAAACGCCAGTTCCCCAAGACCGTTGCCCGTGCTGCTCTGGCGCAGATGCAACACCCGTGAGGCCGCCCAGCCGCCCCCGCCCGTCGCCACCACAAAGACATGAATGCGGCCCTGGCCATCCAGCCAAGCGACCGGATTACCCAGCCGGCGAATGCCAAAACCCAGTTGCGGGCCGGCGACAAAACGGTTGACCACAAATCTGGCGGGGGTCCATTGGTGTGTGGTGCGCAGGTATTGCGAGGCGGCAATCTGTACGTTGGGCCCACTCTCCCGGTCACCGGAAAACCAGAACACCGTCAACGCTGCCGCATGACCGGCCGGCATGGCCAGTAAGCTGCTGGCGTGGGCGGCGGCCATGCCAGCGGGCATGGGGATGGGGCCACGCTCCACCACGCGCAAGGTGGCCAGGTCTGGCAGAACAGCAGGGCCGCTCCACACCGCGTTTGCCGGACCGGGCCGCTCCGGGCGCTGCCAAACATCCAGGGCCAGCAAGGCGCCCACACCCAACACTGCGAGCAGCAAACGCCATAGAGCGCCCCCAGCCCAGCCTTGCGGCTGGCCCCCCGAGGGGGTGCAAGTCACCTTGGGGCGGCCCGGCGTTGACTTGAGAACCGAACGGACAGATTGCGAGACCAGCAACAAAACGGATGCGTCCAAGGGTTGAAACAACCGGGTATCTTAGTGGCAGCGTCTGGCAAACCCCTGGGGTCGCCGATACTTTTGTGAGTCCGGCGAAAATCGGCAGCATGAACACCTCCACCATCCTGAACGTCCAGCGCCTGGGCTTCCCCTGGCAAACCATTGACCCTTTTTTGTTTTGTGTGCACCATCTGGACGCCTACCCCCGTGGCAATGCCGCCATGGGTCCGGCAAGCTCGCTGGTCGGGCGCAACATCGGCCAGGACTTTGCTGGCAAGGACGGCTGGAGCATGTACCACGGGCAAACCATTCCCGGCTTTCCCTCCCACCCGCACCGGGGGTTCGAAACCGTGACCATCACCCGCCAGGGGCTGATTGACCACTCCGACTCGTTGGGCGCCACTGCACGTTTTGGCGGTGGCGACGTGCAATGGCTGACCGCTGGCAAAGGCATCGTGCACTGCGAGATGTTCCCTTTGGTGCATGCGGAGCAGGCCAACCCTGCGGAGCTGTTCCAGATCTGGCTCAACCTGCCCGCCAAAAACAAGATGGTGGAGCCGCATTTCACGATGTTCTGGCGGGAGGACATCGCCCGTGTGCGTTCGGTGGATGAGCAAGGTCTGGCGACCGAAGTGGCCTGCGTGGCAGGCACATTAGGCGACGCTAAAGGCCTGCCTCCGCCACCGGACTCCTGGGCGTCGCAAGCGGACTCCGATTTGGCCATCTGGACCCTCAAACTGGAGCCCGGCGCGCGCTGGACGCTGCCGGCTGCCAAAGGATCGGCCACGCGGCGCATGTTGTACTTCTTCCAAGGCTCGGCGCTGTCGATTGGCGGTCAAGCAGTGCCACCCGGCAGCGCGATCGAAGTGCGGGCGCAACACGCAGCCGAACTTGTCAACGGCCCCGACGCGACCGAGTTGCTGCTGGTGCTGCAGGGCCGCCCGATTGGCGAGCCGGTGGCGCAATACGGCCCATTTGTCATGAACACCCAGGCCGAAATTCACCAGGCCTTTGCCGACTACCGCGCCACCGAGTTTGGCGGCTGGCCCTGGGGCGCCAGCGACCCGGTGCACCCGCGCGAACAGGGCCGATTTGCCAAACATGCGGATGGACGGGTGGAGACGCGCTGAACCAAAGTTATTGTCGAATTAGTGCTCTAGCCCACGCAGAATATGCGTTACCAGCTATCAAAACAATAGTGACTGCTGCATCGTTCCTGTATTGTGCGCTAGCGAGCTGTGTAGCACTTGCCATCCGCAATGGCGGCACTCACCTGTGCTTCGAGGCTCGCCGCATCAGGAAAATCAGTAATCACAATGCGTTCAAAAATACAAAGCTGGGTGTCTTGCCGAACCATGATGGTCGTGAGTGGATCATAGATTCCCATACCACCGGCGTTCGATTCTCCCCAATAAGCCGTCATTTTGGCCGTGACATGGGTACGCGCTGTTACAAAAGAGCGCGCCAAGGGTTTGCCTGCACCGAATTCCTGCCGTTCGCCGGAACAATCCGCGTTGGCGTAGAGGGCAGCCGAAGCGAAGTAGCTCACTCCAGATGGATCCACCCTGGCGTCATAGATCAAATTGCGGAGCGCTTTTCTTGTCGTTCCAAAAGCGTTGGTAGGGCTGCACACCGCCTGCTCCCAGTGACCCACTGGCAGCGCCCCGGGCACGGTGCAGCGCACACTGAGCGAATCCAGAGCCGCACTCGGCATGGTTCCAAGGCCATTGGGAACGGTGCATTGAAACCCCTCGGGGCCAGTCTTGATAGACACCACATAGGCAGTACCGCCAGGCTGTGGGATGGAAAAAGCGAATGGACCATCCGCTGCTACCGTCAGACTTTCGCCCCAATTGCTCTGCAATACCAGGCTATTGCCTGCTGGCAATCCCTTGGTGATGCCACTGACGGGCCACTTTGGAACGTCGGGTGCGGCACTGCCCCCGCCGCCACAGGCCGACAGCAATCCAATGGCCAGGGCGACAGAAGCAAGACGCCATGGATTGAAAGAAGATGCGCAACTTGGCGCACGACGGTTCTTCATATAGAGCTTCTCCCTGGGTGATGTTGTTTTATGCAGCAAATTTTATGCTGAAGCTGGCAAAATTAGCCCCATGCGGTGGGGTGTTGCTGTCTTGGAACTTTTAGGGCTCTCGGTGTCTCCTATGCTGGGCTTGGTCGCTGGAACGTGGCGATCCATGGCCTCTTAACTCCCGTCAATTGAAACGGAAACCGGATGAAATTGAAACTACTCGGACTGCTGTTTGCTTGTATCACCGCAGCACATAGCGCGCCCATCGTTCCGGACGCGCAGGCCGCCAAGGCGGCTTCCATGGCGGCCGATTTGCTGTCGCGTTACCACTACAAACCAACGCCCGTGGATGAAGCCTTGTCGGGCAAGATTTTTGACCAGTATTTGAAAGCCCTCGATCCCGAGAAGTTGTTCTTCATCCAGGCCGACATTGACGAACTGGCACCCGCACGTAGCAAGCTCGGAACCGACATGTTGAACGGGGAACTTGGTCGGCCTTTCGAAATTTTCAACCTGTACGTCAAGCGAGCCGTGGAACGATTGGCTTTTGCGCGCAATTTACTCAAAGGTGGCTTCACATTTGACAGCGCGGAGAGTTACCAGTTTGTGCGCAACAAGCAAGGCTGGTCCAAGACCGAGGCCGACGTGTTGGACCTGTGGCGCAAACGCGTCAAGAACGACTGGCTGCGCCTCAAGCTGGCGGGTAAAGATGACAAGAGCATTGTGGAGGTACTGGGCAAACGTTATGACAGCAGCCTCAAGCGCATCGCGCGCCTCAACAACGAAGACGCGTTCAACACCTACATGAACGCCTACACCATGGCCATTGAGCCGCACACCAACTACATGGCGCCGCGCACGGCGGCCAATTTCGACATCTCCATGCGGCTGTCTCTGGTGGGCATTGGTGCGGTACTGGTCGAAGTGGACGAATACACCACCATTCGGGAGCTGATGGCCGGTGGACCGGCTGCCCTGTCGGGCCAGCTGAAAGTAGGTGACCGCATTGTCGGCGTGGCCCAGGTGACGCCGGCACCATGACCGACATCATGGGCGCTCGCCTGGACGATTCGGTCACCCTGATCCGTGGCGCTGCCGACACGGTGGTGCGGCTCGAAGTGTTACCCGCTGACGCCGGTCCGGACGGCAAACACAAAGTGGTGTCCCTGGTGCGCAAACCCATCAGCCTGCAAGACCAGTCCGCCAAGTCATGGTGCAAACCATTACCGACGGCGCGCTCATCCGCAAAATCGGTGTGATCACGCTGCCTTCGTTCTACGAAGATTTTGCTGCCAAGCAAAAAGGCATCTCGGGTTACAAGAGTACGTCGCGCGATGTGGCGGTTCTGATTAAGGAGCTGAAAGACAAAAAGGTCGATGGCATTTTGATGGACCTACGCAACAACGGCGGTGGCTCCTTGTCGGAAGCCATTGAACTCACCGGCTTCTTTACTGGCAAAGGCCCGGTCGTGCAGGTGCGCGATGCCAAGGGTCAGATCCGTGTCGAATCATCGCCCCAGTCGCAACCGGCGTGGGAGGGACCACTGGCGGTGTTGATCAACCGCAATTCCGCGTCGGCGTCCGAAATTTTTGCCGCCGCGATTCAGGACTACGGCCGTGGCCTGGTCCTGGGTGAGCCCAGCTTTGGCAAAGGCACGGTGCAGACCATGATCAACCTGGACCGTATCGCCAAGTCAGAGAAACCGCAATTGGGCGAGATCAAGCTGACCATTGCCCAGTTTTTCCGCATCAACGGTGGTACCACCCAACTGCGCGGTGTCACACCCGACGTCACGTTCCCCACCGTGATGGAGACCGGCGAACATGGCGAGTCCAGCTACGACAACGCCCTGCCCTGGGTCCAGATCCCAGCCGCCAAGTTTTCACCCAACGGCACCTTGCAAGACCTGCTGCCGATCCTGGTCGGCAGCACAAGCTGCGCGTGAAGAATGAGAAAGACTTCCAGTACCTGCAAGAGGACATCGCCGAATTCAACCTCAAGCGTAAGCGCAACGAGCTTTCGCTCAACGAGGCTGAGCGGCGAAAGGAAAAACGGGCGCAAGACACCAAGTTGGCCGCGCGCAAGGCCGGCACAAAGGCCAAGAATGGTGACGATAACATCAAGAACGATGTCGCGAAAGATGACGGCCTGCAAGCCGGGGAGCGCGATCTCAGCGTCGAACTGGCAGCGGAAAAGGCCCGCAAGAATGACAAAGATGTGCTGCTGATCGAAGCCGCTCACATCCTGGGCGACAGCGTGGCACTGCTCAAGCCCGGCGTCAACCTGGCGGCGCGCGCCAAGCAGGCCCAGTTATTGAATGCACAGTAGTTGCTACCAAAGGGGCATACCTGAAACGGGTGGCCGTGCCTCAGTCAAAAGTGCTCCCGCTCCAGTTTTTGTGAGCCAAATCAGGCTTCAGCCCTCGTGGAATATGCATGAGGCGCTATCGAAGTGATAGTGTTTCCCGGATTGCAGACAAGGCGATTGAGGGCTGAGCTGCGGCTGCAATTGTATTTTTTTACTGCACAAGCAGAAGCAGGCCGTAAAGTACGAGCCATGAATGCCCAAGCCACGCCCGACACCCCCCCAACACCGCTGACCATAGGCGAAATCGCGCAGCGTATCCATTTGATTCGGGGCCAGCGGGTAGTGCTCGATGCTGATCTGGCAGCTTTCTATGGCGAAACCACCAAACGTTTTAACCAGCAAGTCAATCGAAATTTGGCGCGATTTCCACCCGGTTTTATGTTTCAGCTCGAAGCGCAAGAGTTCGCCGACTTGAGGTTGCAAATTGCAACCTCAAGTTTGAAGGGCGGCCACGGTGGGCGGCGTTATGCACCGCTGGCGTTCACTGAACACGGTGCCATCATGGCGTCGATGGTGCTGAACAGCCAGCGCGCCACCGAGTTGAGCGTCTATGTCGTGCAGGCCTTCGTAGAACTGCGCGGCATGCTTTCCAGCAATCGGGAACTGGCCGGAAAGGTGCATAACCTGGAGCGCAAGGTGTCGGTGCATGAGCGCAATATCGCCGATTTAGTGGACTCGATGGCACAGTTACTGGCTACACCGCCACCACCACCCAAGCGCTCCATCGGGTTTGTGACACAAGAAGAACCTGCAATCAAGCCGAGGTCGGCCAAGTTGAAAAAATCAGCCAGCAAGAAGACCTGAGGTCACGGCTTGTATTCTCAGGCGTGGACCGCCATGGGTTTCACGACCAAAAATGCTGTGAAAGAGGCGCTGAGCGCTCCTGACAGCCACCTAAGCAAAATCCGGCTCCAGCCCCCGAATAGATTGCGTGAAATGCTATCGTTTTGATAGATCATTCTAACGACGCCGCCAAAAATCAATTGTCAAGTGATTCGCTTACGTTGGGAGATACCACCTACACAAACGTGGTGTTGACGATTGGTGGCATGGTGAGCGTAGCCGGAAGTTCCCCGCTGTACCCGTAACTTGTACTTCCCGAAATATCAACGCGGCGTCCTTCAATGCGATTCAGGCTGGAAAGACCTTCGACCAAGTCACTGCAGCCATTGGATGCCGCAACGATGTCTCACTAACTTTGCGCGGTTCTAGTTACGTCCAATATTGGTGAACTTTGTATCCGGTTTCGCTATCCCCAGGCATCGCAGTGTATTTTGATGGGGCAGGAGCAATCGTTACACCATTTGCAGCGTCTATAAAAACATCCTTTGGAATTTAACCTGGCATAACGGAAGCATCTTGAAATATGAACGTGTCAAACGTTCGATTTTGAAAACTCCCTGTTGTTGCCCTTTTTCAACCGGTCGACGATTTCAAGACTCAGTGCTTGTGATAAAGAAAATTGCGCGGACTTGATCAAACAGTGCGATAGAGATAAAAAGTTTACTGAACGAATTAGCCTCCGGTCCTCGTAAATATTGCGTAGGAAGCTACTTTTTTTATAGCATCCCGGAACCAATCACCCTAACCCGGACCACATGGCCGGTGGCCGCAATGGCCGCTACCACGGCCGCGCTGGGCTGCTGCTCCACATCGATGATGTTGAACGCCAGCTCGGCGCGGCTTTTGTTCATCATGTCCACCACGTTGACCTGGTGCCCTGCCAACACCGACAACACATTGCCCAGAACGCCGGACACATTGTCATTGGCAAAGGTGATGCGCCAGGTACCCGGTGTGCGGGTCATGGCCACGGCAGGAAAATTCACCGAATTGGTGATGTTGCCGTTCTCCAGAAAATCCATCAGCTGGTTGGCCGCCATGACGGCGCAGTTTTCTTCGGACTCTTCGGTGCTGGCCCCGATGTGGGGCATGGCAATCACATCCGGACGCGCCAGCAGGGCCGGTTCCGGAAAATCGCAGACATAACGGCTGAGACGACCCAGGTCCAGGCTGCGCAGCACGGCCGCCGGGTCCACAATGGTTTCGCGGGCGAAGTTCAGCAACACCGCGCCTTTTTTGGCCGAGGCCAGCGCGTCTTCGTTGATCAGGTGGCGGGTGGCATCCATAGCCGGAACGTGCAGCGACACGTAGTCGGAGCGCGCCATCAGGGCCTGCAAATTTTCCATGCGCGTCACGGCATTGGACAGGCGCCAGGCGGCGTCAATCGACAGTGCGGGATCGAACCCCACGACCTTCATGCCCATAGCCAGCGCCATGTCGGCAACCATGGAGCCTATCGCCCCGAGGCCCACAATGCCCAGCGTCTTGCCCTTGGGTTCTCCGCCAGCAAAACGGGCTTTCTCTTTCTCCAGCAAGGCCGACATCTCGGCCGCATCGTTCATATGGGTCAGCGTCTGCACGTAGGCCAGCCCCGGCAGGATGCCGCGGGTGGCCAGCAACATGCCGGCCATGGACCAGCTCCTTGACCGCGTTGGCATTGGCGCTAGGTGTGTGAACACCGCAATGCTGCGTTTGCTGTAGTCGGCAATGGGTACGTTGTTGACGCCGCGCACCGGCCCGCGCAACCGCCAAGAGCGTGTCGGGCACCTCCATGCCTTGCAGTTTCTGGCTGCGCGGCAAAACGCATCGGGGTGGCCGATATCGCTGCCGACCTCAGTGCGGGCGGGGAACCGCTCCAGGCCGCGAACGGAAATCTGGTTGTAGGTACGAACCTTGAACATGGGCGCGCTCTCCGGAATGATTGGTTTAGACGCCAGGCCGAAAGGCCCGACCGATCAGCTGGCAGTGACTTCGGCGTGGGCCCAGCTCAGCCAGGCGGCCGCTTCAACCGTGGCGCCGCACCAGATGCGAATGCCGGCTGGCGCATCCTTGTAGGCACCGATGTCGTAGGCCACGCCCTGGGCTTCCAGCAGCTTGACCATCTTCTTGACTTGCTCCTCGCTGACGGTAAGTGTCAGGCAGACGCTGGTATTGGAGCGTGTAGCGGGGTCCTTGGCCAGGAAGGCGATCCAGTCGTTGGCGGCCACAAAGTCGG
This sequence comes from Candidatus Aalborgicola danicus, assembly GCA_016703945.1. GTDB lineage: Bacteria > Pseudomonadota > Gammaproteobacteria > Burkholderiales > Burkholderiaceae_C > Allorhodoferax > Allorhodoferax danicus. The sequence continues at coordinate 4,282 of JADJBC010000026.1, read as the reverse complement.
CCATGATTTTCAAGTTGGCTTCGCTGCGCGCCATGGTGGCGGGCACGCCGCCCAGGCGCTCCACCCAGGCCAGGGCGTCCAGGTAATCAGACACACACAACATGGACGGGGTATTGATGGTCTCGCCCTTGAACAGGCCTTCCGTCAGCTTGCCGCCCGAGGTCATGCGAAAGATCTTGGGCATGGGCCAGGGCGGGCTGTAGCTCTCCAGCCGCGCCACCGCACGCGGGCTCAGGATCAACATACCGTGGCCACCCTCGCCACCCAGCACCTTCTGCCAGGAGTAGGTCACCACATCGAGCTTGTCCCATGGCAACTCCATCGCAAACACCGCCGAGGTGGCGTCACAAATGGTCAAACCGGCGCGGTCAGCCGGTATCCAGTTGCCGTTGGGCACCTTGACGCCCGAGGTGGTGCCGTTCCAGGTGAACACCACGTCGTTGTCAAAGTTCACACGTGTGAGGTCGGCGATGTCGCCGTAGCCGGCCTCGATCTTGTTGACGTTGGGCAGCTTGAGCTGCTTGACGATATCGGTGACCCAGCCGGATCCGAACGACTCCCAGGCCAACACGTCCACGCCGCGTGGCCCCAACAGGGACCACATGGCCATTTCAACCGCACCGGTGTCGGACGCCGGGACGACGGCCACCCGGTACCCTTCGGGCAGGCCCAAGATGCGGGCTGTTTCGGAACACGCCAGACCCAAGGCCTTCTTGCCCAGCGCGGACCGGTGTGACCGCCCCAGGGTGTCGAGTTGTAGCGCCGCGACGTTGTAGCCGGGGCGTTTGGCGCACGGGCCTGACGAAAAATTGGGGTTCTGGGGTTTAACCGTGGGTTGTTGCATCGTGGTCTCGCGTAGAGGGACTAGGAAAATGGAAACTGTTGCGCCCAGCTGGGGGCTATTGTTCGGATACCGCTTTGAGGTTGGCCAGACCTCGCTCAAAGTCCTTGCCAATCATGCTGTCCATGCTGACAAAAATACCCATGAGTTTGGACACGTAAGGGCTTGGCCCGTACATCGCCCAGGTGACAGTTGTGTTGCCGGAGGCACTTGCCAAAGTATATTCGGATGTGTTGTGGCCCTCAAAAGGCTTGAGGAAGTCCAGTTTGACCAGCACGCGGCTATGCGGCTCCGTCTGCAGTATTTCCATACGTCCGGAACCGACGTCATCATTGCCGTCCCAGGTATAGATGGCGCCTTTGCCGTTGGTTGCACCTGCATAACTGACTTTCATTCCCGGATCGAGCTTTTGCCACGGGGACCAAGAGCCAAAATTATGAAAAGTCGTTTAACAGCGCATAAATACGGGCAGGATCGGCCTTGATCACAATGCTGCGCTCCACCCGAAAGTTGTCCGGCCGGGTCGTCGCAAATATCAGCAAGAAGGCGACCAGCGCCACACATCCCAGCAATAATTTCTTGGCCATTCAGAGCTCCTGAAAGCATAAAACCGAAAGAAGGAGCCAAAGACTATAACGGCAACTCCGGCAGCCAGTTGCATTGCGCAGTCGTCAAGCGCCAAGTGTCTGCACTGATAAGCATACTGGCATGTCGATGATCGAACCAACGACGCCCCTCACCCACTGCTTCCTTGCCAGCCCACGCCAGCTACCTGGCCTCGCTGCGCGACAGCTTCAACCGCATCCTGCCTATGGCGTGGCAGTCCCGATTGGACAGCTGGCCGTGCTGGGCTTCAGCACCGTTGACACGATTCTTGTCGCTCGTTTTCAGCCACCGACCTGGCAGCGCTTTCAATCGGCATGGCGGTGTACATCACTATTTTTTATTGGCTTATGGGCATGGTCCTGGCCATTAGTCCGATGGCCGGGCAGTTGTTTGGCGCGGGCAAATTGCACGCCGCCGGCCAGCAGGTGCACCAGGCGATCTGGTTGGCGCTGGGGCTGGCAGTGTTGGGCAGCACTTTGCTGTTGCTGCCTGGCCCATTTCTGGCGCTGGCCAAGACCGGCCCCGACGTTGCCGACAAGGTGCGGGGTTACCTGAGCGCACTGGCGTTTTCATTGCCGGCCGCCATGTTGTTCACGGTGTACCGTGGCTTCAACACGGCCGTATCGCGGCCCAAAGCCGTCATGGCCATTCAAATCACCGGCCTGATGCTGAAGATTCCGCTGAGCGCCTTGTTCATCTACGGCTGGACACTGCCACTGCCGGGCGGCATGGAGCCCTGGCGAGTTGCCCCCATGGGGGTGGTCGGCTGCGGCATCGGGACCGCAATCGTCATGTGGAGCCAGGCCCTGATCGCCTGGGCGGTGGTGCGCCGTGACCCGTTTTATGCCCAGTTCGGTTTACACACCAAAGGCTTGAGCCGGCCCAACCGCACCGCCATCCTGGCGCAATTGCGCCTGGGGGTACCGATGGGGGCCGCCATCATGATCGAAGTAACCGGTTTCAGCTCCATGGCCTTTTGATCTCGCGCCAAAGTGGCGAGCGGTGGGCCGGGCACCAACTGGCTGCCAACCTGGTGTCCATGATGTTCATGCTGCCATTGGCGCTGGCCAACGGCACCGCCACGTTGGTGGCCCAGCGGGTGGGAGCAAACGACTTGCTGGAGCGCGCGCCGCCTGGGCTGGCATGGCGTTGAGATCGGGGTGGGCTTTGCCGCCGTGCTAGGTGCCCTGGTCTATCTGGCGCGTGAGAGCCGATTCTGCATGTTCTACACCAACAACCCCACCATCATCGCCGCCATGCCGCTGCTGGTGTGGGTTTGGTGGTTCCATGTCGCCGACGCCGCCCAGACCCTGGCCAATTTTGTACTGCGTTCACATCGCGTCACACTGATACCGCTGGTGATCTATGTGGCCTCCTTGTGGGGCGTCGGGTTGCTGGGCGGCTACTGGGTCACCACCAGTGCATGGGCACCGGCAGAGTTGCAGGGTGCGCAAGGCTACTGGGCCATGAGCACGGCCGGGTTGATTGTGGCGGGCGTGGCCTTGTGCGGCTTTTTGGCATGGGTGCACCGGCAGGAAGCCCCCAGACCTCAGTCTTTTCCAAATTAGGTTTGATCCTGAACAGCGGGCATAGCGGCTGCGTTCAGGCCCAGTCGATTGGTTAAGGAATGGGCAGTTTACGAGATCACCGAAACTGCCTGACTTTCTGACTTCTTTGATCTTTCAATCGGATGTTCGCGGCGCTTGCGCCGCCCCCCCTTGGCAGACTTGCCACACCACCTTCAGGCGCATTTCTCATAGAGCTTTGGAGCCAACTCGTCCCAGGCAGCATTGCGGGCCTTTGCGGCTTGCAGATCACTTTGTTTGTTTGCCTGCGCCAGCAACGCTTTGATCGTGACCCCCGCCTTGAGATGGCGTAGGCGTGCAGGCAAACTGGCCAACTTCTCCAGCGGAGTTTGGGCATCCCGGGCGTAGTAGCGCTTGAGGGTGCGACCGGGCTTCTTGGGGTCATCCTTCAGGCTTGCAAACAGGCTGGGCCGATGCAAATTGTTCAGCGGGTTGAAGTGCTCGCGGTTGAAGTCGTTGATCAGACCCGCTTTGCTGCGCGCGATGTGTTTGAAGCCAAACATCTTGCGCACCACCGCGCCATTCTTGCCCTCGACCAGCGCGTTGTCGGTGCTGCGCCGTGGGCGTGATTTGGTCAGCTCGATGCGGGCGCTCTCCATCAGCTCCAACATGCGCTCGTTGATGTACTCCACGCCGTTGTCGGCGTGAATGCCGCGCAGCTTGAAGGGAAACTGCTCGATCAGCAGCTCCACGACAGTGCTCATAAAGCTGTGGCTGATGTACTCAGTGCACACCACCACCTGCCACTGGGTGACGATATCGACTGCATTGATGTGGTAAACCCCCTTGATGCCGTCAAGATCGCCCTGGTGCACGCTGTCGATGCGAATGTGGCCGGCATGGCCTTGCGGTGTTGGCGGGCGGCGCTGGCCGATCTCGCTACACCGTGGCGATGAGGTGGTTTTGCTGCGGTGCACGCGTTCACGCTCGTAGCGAGCGCTGTTTCTCAGGTTGTACAGGTGCGAGACGCTGATGGCGCTCAGGCGCTCAAAGCGGGCGTCCCCATACACATGCCACTGGCGCCACAACACATGGGTCGTAGCTGCCCCCGAGAGGGTGTCAAAGGCGCGGTCGGTTTGGGCCAGCAGGGCGATGTCCTGGTCCGTAAAGCGCTTGGCATAGGCCGTGGCGGGGGCCACGTAGCGCAGCTCCAGGACTTCCCCATCCAGAACACGGCAGACCAGCCGTTTGACCTGCGCGCTGGAGTAGCCGCTTGTGCGTTCCAGGTAGCGCAGCACCACTGAGCGAT
>JADJBC010000025.1 GCA_016703945.1 Candidatus Aalborgicola danicus | reverse complement strand
AAGTCGTTATGGACCCGTAATGTCGGTGCCGCAAGGCCAGCATCTTGCATCAGGGCTGCGATTTTCAGCGTGCCCCGGCCCCAAGTTTCAATCAGACCACGGCGGTAGAACACTTTGGCAATCCAGGGGTTCCAGGGTTTGGACTCGTGGGGCTGAAAGAGCATTTCGGGAGTCAGGCCAAAGTGCAATTCGCCGGGGGAAATAACCTCCAGCCGGTCGTCGTACAAGGCCACCGACACTGACCCAGCGGCGCTGGCATAGTCGCGGTGGATGAAGGCGTTGGCCAATGCTTCACGCACGGCTTCCACGGGCAGCGCTGGCGTGTCAATGCGGGCCATTTGGCCGGGCACGATTTTGCCGGCCACGGGCATCCAGTCAATGAGAAAGCGCTCGGCGCGGCGCATAAGCGCGAAGGCGTTGCCTGCGTATTGGCGGTTGTCCAGAAACTCGTCGCGCGTGGTGCCCTTGAATCGGGCAACACGAAGGTTAAATTGCGGGAACTCGGGGATGGAGTGGTCGTCTTTGCAGAACAGGGCTATTGCGGCGCGGCTAATTTGCTCGCCTTGCACCAGCAGGCCCAAGCCGCGCAACAAACCAAGGGGGTCACGAGTACCCGGATCCTCCATGCGGCCACGGCGGATCGCTTCTTCAATGGTGACCACCAGTTCGCTATGGTCCAGGGTGTCGATGGTGCAGCCGCTGGCGGCCTGCATTTCCCACCGGTCGGTGGCGTGCATGGATTCGGCCAACACGCGTTGGTAGTTGGCACGCGGCATGACGCGGGTGGTGTTGAGTACGCGCTCATAAGGCACACCGAAGCCTGGGCGTGGTAGAGCGCTCAACTGAACCAGCACCCCCCCCTCGCCCTTTTGAGACCACTGAATACGCTGCACGTGTGGCTGCAGCGGTGGCTCAAAGCCTGAAATTCTTGGGCCAACTCTTCCAACGTGCGATCAGTTACCTTTTGCCCTACCACTTTGCCCGTTGGGGTGACGCCAAACACCACATAACCGCCCTGCCCGTTGGCCAGCGCGCACAGACTGCGGCAGGCGCGGTCTTTCTCTGCGGTGGACTTTTTTAGCTCCAGCGTCAGGGACTCGCCAGCGGCGATGAGGGAGAGGAGTTGGTCGAGCGCGGTCGACATAGTTACTATGGTTTTGATAGCTGCTTGCGCTTATTTTACGAAGGGTAGAGTCGTAGATCGCTATTAGTCGCGGGCAGCAGTTACTTCAGGTCGTACAGCACATGCTCTGGTTTGCACAGTGCACTGATGGCGGCGGCCGTGGTCAAGCCGTTACGTCGGGCGGCCCTGTTCGCGTCGCATTTGTGCGCGTAGCTCAAAGGCTTCAATACGTTCCAATTGCTTTGGTGTGATCTCTGGCAGTTCGTCATCAGGTGGCAGGGGCGCACGCAGCACCGCATCCATGCGTTGGAGCATTTCTTCTGCTTTTTGTAGCACGTCAGCGGACAGGTTGTAGGGGTTGCCCGTTTGGTCAACCTCTTCGTCAGGAACCGTCACAAGCAAGCGCACCTGGTCATGACGCAGGCGCAGGGGTTGAACCAGCTCAATGCGGCCTTTGTTGTATATAGCTTCTACTTGCACGTCAAATTCTTCGAAACAGTTGGTGCTTCATTTTGCAACAGGTATCGCAAACCGGCAACAGCGAGCTACTGGTCAGGAGTCGATCCAAACAGATTCGACTGGCTGATGATCAAGCCACGCTATCACCTGCAGATCGGGTTACCGCCGAGCTCGTTTGTAGGCCCGAAGATCTTCGGCAGAAAACATCTGATTGCGTCCCACCGTGTGACAAGGCAGCAATTTATTCGCCTGCACATATCGCCGCAGACTTGGCAAAGGCAAGGTAGTGCCCGTCGGTATTTCAATCGACGAGTGTAGCTAACCCATGGTCCAATTATCGAATTTCAGGGGCAGGTTCAGCTAGTCTTGTCCGAACAAATCGCGCGTGTAAACCTTGCCTGCTACTTCACTCAGCTCAGGCGCTTGGCGGTTTACCACGATAACATCCGCCTCTTGCTTGAATTGCGCCAGGTCAGTGACTACGCGGCTGTTGAAAAAGAGCGCCTCTTTCAGCACTGGCTCATAAACGATCACCTCTACGCCCTTGGCCTTGATGCGTTTCATGATGCCCTGGATACTGCTGCTTCTGAAGTTGCCGCTGCCTTCCTTCATCACCAGCCGGTAAATGCCAACAACAGGTGTCTTTCCGGCAGCGAAATATCTCGGCCGCACAAAAGTCTTTGCGGGTGGTGTTGCTGTCCACAATGGCGCGCATGATGTTTTGCGGCACCGCGCTGTAGTTGGCCAGCAGCTGTTTGGTGTCTTTGGGCAGGCAGTAGCCGCCATAACCAAAGCTGGGGTTGTTGTAGTGGCCGCCTATGCGCGGGTCCAGGCATACGCCTTTGATGATCTGCCGTGCTATTCAGGCGTAGCTGGCGGCATAGGTGTCACGGCCGGCGTTGCTCAGGCCTAAGTAGCCTATGCCTGCAATGGTGATTTGCATGGTGTTTTCCCGCAGACGGTGCCAGGCTATTCCACGCTGACGTTCACGTCGTAACCGTGCTTTTTCAGCAGGGCCTGCTGTTGGGCGTGTGCCAAGTCGCTGGCCACCATCTCTGTGCACATGTCCTGCGCGGTGATCTCGGGTATCCAGCCCAGTTCGGTCTTGGCTTTGCTTGGGTCACCCAGCAGGGTTTCCACTTCGGTGGGGCGAAAGTACCTTGGGTCTACCTTTACCACCACGTCACCCACCTTCAGCGCGGGGGCATCGGTGCCATGGATGGCGACCACTTTTGCCACTTCATCCACACCGGTGCCTTCAAACTGCACGGTAATGCCCAGTGCGGCGGCCGTCCAGTGGATGAAATCGCGCACGCTGTATTGCACGCCGGTGGCAATGACGAAGTCTTGCGGCTTGTCTTGCTGCAGCATCATCCACTGCATGCGCACATAGTCTTTGGCGTGGCCCCAGTCGCGCAGGGCGTCCATGTTGCCCATATACAAACACTGCTCCAGGCCCTGGGCAATGTTGCTCATGCCGCGGGTGATTTTGCGGGTAACAAAGGTTTCGCCACGGCGCGGGCTTTCGTGGTTGAACAAGATGCCGTTGCAGGCATACATGCCATAGGCTTCGCGGTAGTTGACGGTAATCCAATAGGCGTAGAGCTTGGCTACGGCGTAGGGTGACCGGGGGTAGAAGGGGGTGGTTTCGCGTTGCGGGGTTTCTTGCACCAGGCCATACAGCTCCGAGGTGCTGGCTTGGTAAAAGCGGGTTTTCTTCTCCAGGCCCAGGATGCGGATGGCCTCTAGCGCGGGCGTTCCAGCCCAGGGCGTTTATGCGGCTGCTGTCCATCCACTTGCGGGGCGCGCCGTCGGGCTTGGTGGTGTCAAAGGTGACCTGGCCCTCAAAGCCCACGGCCTGGCTGACGGCGTGGGCCACCTCGGCAATGGTGACATCACTGCCAAAGCCCACATTGATGTGGCTGCACATGGGCGTGGTGTTGGCCTGGTAGGTGGCCAAGGGCAGGTTCATGACGAAGACGCTGGCAGCGGCCATGTCGTCTACATACAAAAACTCGCGCTTGGGCGTGCCGGTGCCCCAGATGGCGACCTGGGGCGCGCCGCTGGCCTTGGCTTCGTGAAACCGGCGGATCAGCGCGGGGATGACGTGGCTGTTTTCGGGGTGGTAGTTGTCGCCCGGGCCATAGAGGTTGGTGGGCATGACGCTGCGGTAATCACGCCCATGCTGGCGGTTGAAGCTTTCGCACAGTTTGATGCCGGCAATTTTGGCAATGGCATAGGGTTCGTTGGTGGGCTCCAGGGTGCCGGTGAGCAACGCGCCCTCCACCATGGGTTGCTGGGCCATGCGGGGGTAGATGCAGCTGGAACCCAAAAACAGCAGCTTTTGCACGCCGTGGGTGTGGGCCGCCTGGATGACGTTGGCCTGCACCATCAGGTTGTCATAAATGAAGTCTGCCGGGTAGGTGTTGTTGGCGTGAACGGCGGCCTGGTTGGTCAGGTCCAGCTGGGCGTGCGTGCGGTGGATGATGTTTGCAGGGGCAACGCCCTGGGCCAACAGGGTGCGCACAATGGCACTGCCCACCATGCCGCGGTGGCCGGCAACGTAGATTTTGTCGGTCTGCAAAACAGTAACCTCTGCCTGGATTTTGCCGGGCCAGCGCATGGGGGCTGAGCTTCAGGCTCTTGCGCGAAAAGCGGATTCTAGCTGACGGCTATGGCACTAAAACGGCGGTGATCATGGGTACTATGGTTTTGATAGCGGCTTGTGCTTGTTTCACGAGGGCTGGAGGGGTAAATGGCTATAAACCGCTGTTTATAGACAAATTGCAGGCTGATATTTGCATCAAATTGGCTGCTAGCCCTCGTGGAATATACGTGAGCCGCTATGAAACATGTAGCGAATCCATGGCCCAATTATCGAATTGCAGGGCTTCTACGCGGTCAAATTTGCGCAGGTTGTTGGGGACCAGCGCCATGCGGTAACTGCAGCCTTCGGGCGGCAGGAAGAAATCTGTGATCTCGGGGAACCCGCGCTGCAGCAGAGGCAAGAACATCCAAATCCGTTACAGTGCCACCATGAAACCGCGCGTGTATGTCGAAACGTCTGTCTTTAGTTACCTGACCGCCAGGGACAGTGCATCCTTGGTGGGGTCGTCGCGGCAACTTTGACGCGCAGATGGTGGGAGCGTCGGGACGAATGCAGCTTATTTGTTTCAGAGGTGGTCATTCGCGAATGCAAAGACGGTGACGCAACGGCTGCACAGCGCCGCATGAGCGCTGTAGACGGGATACCGTTGTTGAGTTTGACACCGCAAGCCGCAGACCTGGCGACCCTGCTGATCACCGAAAACATCATGCCAGCAAAGGCTGCTGAAGACGCCTTGCACATCGCTATAGCTGCCGTGCATCAAGTTGACTTTTTGTTGAGCTGGAATTTCAAACACATTGCTAACCCGGTCATACAGGCAAAAATTGCGGCGAAATTAAGTTCCATCGGCTTGGCGTTGCCGTTTGTTTGCCCACCGGAAGAACTACTTGGAGAAGACGATGAATGATGAAATCATCAATGCACTGCACGCGACGAAAGAACACTTGGCGCAGGATGCAGAGTTCGATATCAAACGCCTGATCGAAAGTGTTCAACGCGAGGAAGTTACTAGCGCAGCGCAAGGTCGCATTGTTTTGCAGCCACCGTCGGAAAATCGGGCGCCCTCGGTTTTTCAACAGATCCGGTTTGCCCCGCATTGAAGTATCAACTCACTCCTGAATTGATAGCAGCTATCGCTTATTTCACGAGGGCTGGAGGGGTAAATGGCTATAAACCGCTGTTTATAGACACGTTGCAGGCTGATATTTGCATCAAATTGGCTGCTAGCCCTCGTGGAATATGCGTGAGCCGCTATTCATTTGAGAGCGTCCTGTTCTCATTGCACCGCAGATTTATAGTCTAGTCCACCGTAATACACCCCAAAGGTGAACACCACTTCCCGTTGGTTGAAGTGCGAAGTTTGTCTATGAGGGAAGGGATACCAATTGGCGTTGAAAATGCACCATTAACGCCAACAGCCTTTGCGCGGCGTGGGTGGCTGCCTGCAGGCGCTCAAACCGCTCTGCGGCGCTGTCGGGGTAATCGTGGGCGAACTGGTTGCGCACTTGGCGCATGGCAAGCCATTCGTCTGCGCTGGATAGCCAACCAAGTTGCTCCAGGCGGCTAAAGCGGTCAATGGCCGACATCGGGCCAATGTCTTCACCCAGGGCTTTCAGTACGGCTGGCATCAGGCGCGCGCCCATGTCGTCTTGTAGCCGGGTGTAGCGATAGGCAAACTGGTCTAGTAGTCGACGGTCCTCTTTTGACAGGTGGTCGTAGTCATCCAGCGTGAGAGCACGCAATTGCATGTCTTGCAGGGCTTCGCCCAATGTTTCGGCGTGCGTTTGGCACACAGCGTGGACTTGCTGCAAGGCGAGTTGGTCGGGTGTGGGCTTCATTGGATTTGAATTCCAGTGGAATGGGCCACCAGCACAATAGGCCGAGAGTCACCTGGCTGCTCGATCACAAGATCAATCTTGCGCTCACCCAGTTGGCGCTCAAGCAAGCTGAGCATTTTGATTTTTTTGGCAAATGGCTGGTCTGCCGCAATGGCTGGTGGACGCACCAGCAGATCAATGTCGCCACCTTTTTTACGGTCGTCCACACGCGAACCAAATACCCAGACCGGAGTGCCCGGACCAAAAGTAGCCGTGGCGGCTTGTCGAATGGCCTGGATCTGATCGGGGGTGAGGCGCATGGGCGGCTGGTACAGTTCAGGCAGGGTGGTGCGAGCGTTTCAGAAACGGACCAAAGTCCACCGTTTGCACTGCGCCATCGTCAAATTCAATTTTGAGCGAATAGTCGCTCGTTTGGGCAGCAGAAACGATATTGATGTTGGCGTTGTTCATTTTGGCGACGATCTCATCAGCCTTTAGTCAGCCGTTAGCCCGGCCATAGGTGTCTTCGAGCCGCACGATGTCATCTTCACCCAGATAAGAGCCTGATTGCACTTCTATGATCTCCAGCGGCACTTTGCCGGGATTGCGCAGGCGGTGCACCTGGCCCAGGGGAATATAGGTGCTTTGGTTTTCGCTGAGCAGCATGACCTTGTCGCCGTTGGTGACCTCGGCGGTGCCGCTGACCACCACCCAGTGTTCGGCGCGGTGGTGGTGCATTTGCAGGCTCAGGGTGGCACCGGGTTTGACGACGATGCGCTTGACCTGAAAACGCCTGCCGTGGTCCACACTGTCGTAGCTGCCCCAAGGGCGCGCCACATGGCGGTGGTGTTGTGCCTGGGGCACACCTGCGGCCTCCAGCTGCGCCACCACGGTTTTGACCTGCTCGGCATGGGCGGCGTCCGCAACCAGAACCGCGTCGACCGTGTCGATGATCAGCAGGTTGCTGGTGCCCAGTGCCACGACCGGCCGATGCGGGGCGTGGATAAACGTATTGGTGGCCTCAACCAGGTGACCCTGGCCATCGACGCGGTTGCCTTGGGCATCGGGCGGCGAAAGGTCGGCCACAGCGTTCCAGCTGCCGACATCGCTCCAGGCGGCGGCAAACGGAAGCACGGCGGCGTTGTCGGCCTTTTCCAGAACGGCGTAGTCAATGCTCTCGGAGCGGCAGGCGGCAAAGGCCTCTTGGCCCAGGCGGCGAAAGTCACCGTCTGCCGTCTGGGCGGCAACAGCGGCCTGGCATGCGGCCAGAATGTCCGGCGCATGGGCCTTTAGCGCAGCCAGCAAGGTGCTGGCCTGGATCAGAAAAATGCCGGCATTCCAGAAGTGGCCGCCAGCCAGCAGCAACTCCTGGGCACGGGTGGTATTGGGTTTTTCGACGAAGCGTTGCACTGCGTGGGCTGCGCCCTGCCCTGCCAGCGCGACACCCTGCTGAATGTAGCCGTAGGCAGTGCTGGGAAAAGACGGCTGCACACCAAAAGTGACGATGGAGCCAGCCTGCGCCGCGGGGACGCCTGAGCGGACGGTGGTGGCAAAGGCGGCGGTGTCGGGAATGTGGTGGTCTGCGGGCAGAAACAACAGCAAGGTATCTGGCGGCACGTTGAGTGCTGCAGCGGCCATGGCAGCGGCCGTGTTGCGCGCGGCAGGCTCCAGCAGAATGGTGCTGTGCACCTGAGCGGCGTTGGCACACTCCTGAACCAGAAAGCGGTGGTCTTCGGCCGCTACGATGAGCTGGCTGCGGTTCAGCAGGGCGGCGCGCTCCAGCGTCAACTGCAAGAGGCTTTTGCCCTGGATCAGCGGGACAAACTGCTTGGGCAATGCTTTGCGTGAGAGCGGCCACAAACGGGTGCCACTGCCGCCACACAGGGTGACCGGAATGATGGTGCCGCTGCCGGGTGCAGCGGGCTCTGTAAGACTCATGGAACTAACCCCTTGAACGATGGGCAGAAAGGGTAGCACAAGGCGCGCGGTTGTTAACCGGGCAGTTGAATGTTGGCGCGCCTGGCCATTTCTGTAAACCTGGTCTTCAACGGGGCCTTGGCACTGTGGATGAGGGTGGCGATGGCCATTTGACGACTGGGACCAAGCTTGGGCCACGCGGCAAAGGCCACTTCAACCATAACACCGTGCAGCGCTGCCTCACGATGCCCGTATTGCAAGGAATGGTCAAAGGCGGCCCAAAACTCGTCGTCGTACTGCCCGCGATAGTGCTTTGCCAAAGCCAGATAGGCCCAGGTGTAGGGAAATGTCGGGCGCAGCGCGCAGGCAGTGCGGTAGTGCTGAATGGCCGTGTCCATCCATTCGTTTTGCAAAGCCCGCTCAGAACTGCCGATAGGCAAGTTGCCCATGCGCCGCGAACGCACGGCATGCAAGTAGCCCAGGTCATCGTGCAGTTGGGCGTTGCCGGGTGCCGTGGCCAGGCCTTCTTGCAGCTGTGCGCTAAGGGTCTCCCATTGCTGCGGGTTGTAACGCGGGCCAGTACCGTCGCGCCAGGTACGCACGGTGGTGCGCTCGCTGAGGGTAACGGCGTCGGCCCAGGCAGCCGGCAAGGCAAACCACACGCTGGCCATGGCACTTGCCGCTAGAACAACAAGAGCCACACATAGCGCAATGCCGATGGAGTTGGGGCTGGAGGTAGCGTTGGAGCGGCGAATATCGTTTGTCACGACGGAATTCAAACGGAGGTTAAGCCCAATATTTCAGCAGGTCTTTCATGCACCATGCTGTTGGCGACGGCTTCGCCGTAGCGGGTCCGCAAGACATCCCTGCCTTCGCTCAGCAAGGGCGGGCGGCTGCTCAGGTTGTGGGCATCGGTTGCGGCAACACAGTAGTTGCCGGCTTCAATCAAGCCGAATGCCACCTTTTGGGCAACCGGGCCGAAGCGACCTGCCAAAGAACCCGCAGTGATCTGAAGCCAGCAACCGGCTTCGGTAAATTCTTCGATTTTTTCGGGTTGTGCCATGACCGCCTTGTTGCGTTCAGGGTGGGCTATGAGCGGACGAATCTTGAGTTTGAGCAAGCTGTAGATGAAGCGGCCACTGCCGGCGGGAATGATCTGGTGCGGAAACTCCATCAACATGATTCGCCACCCGTCCACCTCACCCAGAAAGGGCACCTGGTTCTGGGCGATGAGATCGATAAGCTCGGCACACAGCCGAACCTCGCCGCCCACACGCACTTGAAGCGCGATGCCCGCATTGGCCAGTTGCTGGCTAAATTCAGCGTGCGCTGTTTCCAGGCTGCTGCGCTGGTTGTCATAGCGGTCCGGGTCCACGTGCGAGGTGAGCACCGAGTGTGTAATGCCATCGGCCACCGCCACCCTGGCCAGCGCTAGGGCTTCTTGCAGGGTGTCCGGGCCGTCGTCCACTCCGGGCAAAAAATGGCAATGCAGATCAATCATTGCACGGCAGGGGTCACACTCAAGAAACTTCGGCGCTGGTATTGATCACCGGCACCGGGGTGCGTGTTTGCGCGCTGGCTGCCTTGCCGCCATAGGTCTTGCCATAGGTGCCGCCATACGTGGAACTGTAGTTGCCATAGCCGTGTTTGCCGTAGCCTGAATATTCACCGTAGTATTTTTCAGCCTTGTTGAAGTCCAGCGCATTGAGTACCACACCAATAATGTGGGCCTCTGCACGGCGCAGCCGTTGCAGGGATTTGCGAGCCAGCGGGTAAGGGGTGCTGTGCGCCTTGGTTACAAAGATGACACCACTGGCCCTTGCGGCAACGACCGCAGCATCGCTGACCAGCTCCACCGGAGGTGTGTCGATGATGACAATCTCGAAGTGTTTGGCAAGCGCTTCGAGCGTGCGTGCAAACCGCTCAGAGTGCAACAGCTCCAGGGGGTTGGGTGGTATGACGCCGGATGTCAGCACCATGAGCTTGGAGCCCTCGATCTGGTGAATGCAATCACTCAGTTTGGCGGTGCCAGCAACCAGCTCGGACAGGCCTGGAGCGTTGGGGTCCAGCGCGTAACACTTGGCAATGCTGGGGCGGCGCATGTCGGCATCCACCAAGAGTGTCTTCTTGGTCAGGGCGTGGGCCATGGCCAGGTTGCTGGAGAACGTGGATTTGCCTTCACCGGGCACACTGGATGTAACAACGATGGTGCGCGAAGGCATGTCAACGGACGACAACAAAACGCCGGTACGGGCGGTTCGAATGGCCTCAGAGTACAAGGCATTGGGATGGTCCATAACAATGCGGCCACTGACCTTGCGCTCGGCGTCCTTCTTGTCCAGTTTGGGCATGATGGTCAGCAAGGGCTGCTTGAGACGTTTTTCGACGTCCTCCGTGGTCTTGAAGGTGTTGTCCAGCAGCTCAAGCAACAAGGCCAGCATGACCCCCGCAAGCAAACCCACAACAAACGCCACGCCGACAATCATTGACTTTTTCGGCTTGATCGGTGTACGCGGCAATGCAGCCACGTCGACAACCCGGGCCACGGTGGTTTGCAAGTCGCCGCCAACATTGGTCTCTTTGGCGCGTTTGATGAACATGTCGTACATCTGCTTGTTGGATTCGACCTCGCGTTCGTATTGGCCCAGTGCGAACTCTTTGCGGTTGACACTTTGTACGCCGCCACGAGCTGACGCCAATGCGCTCTCCAGCATTTTTTCTGTGCTGCGGGCCCGCTCGTATTCGTTGGTGATGCCACCAACGACCAGCTCGATCTGCCGCTGCAAGTTCTCACTGGCAGATTTGGCGTCGGATTCGGCTTGCAGGTATTTGGGGTGCTCTTTGCCGTAGCGCTGGGATACCTCGGCCACCTTGCGCGCGGCCTCGGTCGTTTGGCGTTTGGCGTCGGTCACCTGCGCACTGTTCAAAACGGCGGGTTGTGAGGTCAGGTCACCACCCTTGGATGCTTGCTTGATAATGTTATAGGTTGCCTCAACTTCGGCACGGCGGGTGCGGGCCTCGATCAGCCGAGACTGCAGCTGCTCCATTTGCTGGCCCGAGCCGCCTTGCGAGTCTTTAGACATGGTGACCAGGCCCTGCTTGTCGCGGTAGCCCTGGAGGGCTTGTTCGGATTGATTGAGTTTGTCCTTAAGACCGGAGAGTTGCTCTTGCAGCCAGACCGATGCCGTGCGGGTCATCTGGTACCGAGCATCCAGGTCATTTTCAATATACGTGTTGGCAATGGTGTCGGTGACGCGCGCTGCCAGCGCTGCATCGGTTGATTGAAAACGAATGACCACCAATTGGCTCAGACGGATGGGCTCAATCGACAGATCTCTGGTCAAAGAGCCCAATACAGCCTCAGTGAGCGCTTTTTCAGTCCATTCAACAGGGGCTTTCTCAACAGCAAAGCCGATTTGCTCTTTGAACGCGGCAATGCCTGTTTTGGGCGCACGTGGGTCATGAGCGGGATGGTCATACAGCTTGAGCTTGGCGATGGCCTTGAGGGCCACTTCGCGCGACTTGATGATTTCAACTTGCGTTTGAAAATATTCGCGGCTGGCACCCATACCCGAGTACACGTCCTCAATGCTGACCACTTTTTGTTTGCTGGTCTCAATCAGTACGGTGGTTTTCGCCTCATAAATTGGCGTAGTTGAATAGGCTACGACGGCCGCAACCAGCGCAACGACCAGCGCAAGGGCCAAGATGGCCCACTTGTACTTGCGCAGCGTGCGCCAGTATTCGACAAAGTCAAGACTGGTCTCTTGGCCATCCGGATCGTGGAGAAAGTGATGCTGCTCGAAATGAGGGGCAACTTTGGTTGGTTCAGACGTTTGTTCAGACATAGGTGAATTGCGTGTTTAGAAGAATGATTCTTCGATGAACACTGTGTCGCCAGGGTTGACCGGGCTGTTGACTTCCGCTTTTTGTGGGCGATTAGTAGGATCACCCTCACGGATGATGGTAATTTTTGAGAACGAAGCACGTTCTTTGAAGCCACCAGCCAATGAGCTGGCCTTGAGTACAGTAAGACCCGGTTGAAACGGATACCCGCCGGGACGCTCAACCATGCCATTGATGTAGAAAGGCCGATACTCGTCAATGGTGATGGAAACCCGGGGATTCACAAGGTAGCGCCCGCTCAAACCAGCGGTAACGCTTTTTTCGATTTCGCCGATGGTTAGCCCGCGCGCGCGCACCTCGCCGAGCACTGGATAGGGAATGTACCCGCATCCGTGAGCCTGACTTTTTCGCGGCTGAGGTCGTCTTCACCAAAAACACGGATGGTGATGACGTCACCGGCCGCGAGTTTGTAGGTTGACAACAACGAGGCAACGTCTTTGGGCAGTGGCTCTTGCGCATGCGCCGGAGAGGTCAACGTGAAAAATGCAGCAATTGCGACGGCGAAAAGTGAAAAAATGCCACGAAGGCATTTTTTTCCTAACAGGTGTGAATACGGTCGATTCATAGCTTTATTTCCGGTCTTGGAGGACTCATGCCCTCCAGGACAGTTTGTCCGCGCATCACAAGGATGCGTTGAGGGTCATCATCGTGATGTTGCGCTTGAAGGCTGAAGTGGGCACACTGGAACTATTGTCTGTGAGAGACCAGTCAATACCAATTTTAAGCCAACGCAATAGCGAATAGTCGACTGCAAGGCCAAAATTCGTGGCGTTGTCCGTGCGGCTGGTGCCACCGAAGTCAGTTTTTAACAGGCCCACCCCGGCACGTGTGCTGAGCGTTTGGTTCCATCTGTGCTGCCAGGTGACATTGGTGCCACTGGTCAGCTGGTAGTTACCGAACCCAGCGGCGTCAGCAATGGAGCGCTTGCTTTCAAAGTCGACAACACTGTAGGTGAGCGGCGACCAACGAATGGTCGCCTCCCAGCTTTCGCCATTGAAGCCATCACGGCCTGCGGCGCCAAAGTCTTTGGTCATTTTGCCCAATTTGACGATGCCAGTGGTGGCCGCTGTAGCGTCCCAAGTCAAGCCAACGTAATAACGTTGATCGGTATTGTCTTCCTTGGACAGAGCCGACCCGTAGTCGGCCTTGGCATTGCGGTACTCACCCAGAACCAGGGAACGTGTCCCGATGCGGTAGAACAGGCGGGATCCGAACGAATTGGTCGAAACGTCGTTAATGGCAGTGTTGACACGGTTGTTGTCGTAGGTCTTGTTTTGGCTGCCCAAATCGACTTCAATGCGACCCTGTGCCTCGGGCGCACCGTAGACGATTAAACCTTGGGCGTTATTGGAAGTCCAACGATCCGGTTCCGATGAAATTGGCCTGTTGTTGGATCCGCGAGGGTCTGTAGATCGGACCTGACCCAGTGACCATGCGGCACGGGCCCGCGATGTGAAGTAGTTGTCGCCCGCTACCTTGAATTCCGAATTGGTGGCGTTATCGGGCGAACTGTTGGTGTAGTTTGTGTTGTTAACCGATGCCAGGGCAGTGTAACGATCCCCCTTGCGTTTGAGCTCGGCGATCAGCTTGGGGGCAACGGTGATCAGGTTTGACTGAATCTGATTGGTCGCGCTGGATTGCAAATTGTCGTTGTACCCCATGCCTACAAACACGGTGGGGTACAGGTAGATACCACTTTCCGTCTTGTAAGGGGCAGCATCTCCAGTCGGCGCAGTCAGCATGATGTCGGAAGACCCATTGCTCCCCGATATTGAGGTGCCACTGAGCTGATAAGCCGGACCGCTGGCCGGCTGTGCGCCGGTTTGGGTTTGCGCGAACACCAGTGGCACTGCCAAAGTGGAGGCGGCGGCCACGAAGACGGACACATATTTGAGATTCATACAACTTCCCTGAAAATACTGACAAAGCCCGCTCTAGGAGCGAACCACCATTACCCGCGTATTTTGGCATCAATACGGTGAAACCCTTGTAACAACATCATACAAAATTCAGATTGACGCGCCAATCGTTGCCGTTATCCGACGCATTCTTTCATTTTTTTGATAAGGCTTTCAAGCCCTCGTCATCAATCCCTCACACAAACTCTGGAATTGGAGGAGTTTCACGCCCTGAATAGCGAGACGGATCTCAATCACAATTGCTGAAGTTCCGCTGCAGGCAGCTCCTGGCCAACTGCAACGCTTCACTGATTTGTTCCGGGGTCATTTGCTTGGCGAGTAGAGCCCGATTTCGCGCGGCACTCTCCGCGCCAGAAGTCGCACTCAATGTGAGCCACATGTGCGAAAGAACAAAGTTTCGCGGCACACCCTGGGCGTTGTAGTACATGACGCCAAGGTTGTATTGCGACTGGGCATCGCCCTGCGCGGCTGCCAGGCGATACCAACGTGCGGCCTCGGCAAAATCAACGGCTGTCCCGTTCCCCTTGCGGTACATCTGCCCAAGGTTGTATTGAGCAGCCATATTGTCTTGTTTGGCTAATGGCAGAAAAATGCCAAGTGCAACCTCGTACTCACCCCGAGCGTGTGCAGCCACGCCATCCTCCAACGTCGCAGCCAAGGCGGCCGTGCAGAGGAAAAACTGAATGGCGGTCAGGACCAATATTGCAAACCTGGAAACCAGGAACGACACACTGCTTGCAGCGGACGGTTCAACAGGCTTCCTTATACAAGGCTTGTAACTGAGGTGCTGCAGCAATTTTCCCCAATCGATAGATCTGGACGACATTCGGCAATTCTATTTCGCGAAAGCACCAGATCGCAACTGTGTGCCAAACGCACAGCAACAAAAGTGAAGCCTCTCAAATCGAAGACTTGAGAGGCTTAAGTTTGGTGGGCAGTACAAGTTTCGAACTTGTGACCCCTGCAGTGTGAATGCAGTGCTCTACCCCTGAGCTAACCGCCCTGAATCTGTGTTCAGTAAGCCCTCTATTATACAAGAAGCATCAAGCTGCTTTGCGCCACACCGTTTTTCCGCCGCTGGATTTGTCAATTTGCGCCAATATTTCTTCGTGAGAGGCCAGTTCCTGGACATTGGCGGCCAACACTGGCAGCACCCATCCGCGCAGGTCGATCTTCGCCGCCTTGACCCCGCCTTCGCTGGGAGAATCCACGTCCATCAACAGCGCATCCTGGCCGCGGGTCATGTTGATGTACACATCCGCCAGCAACTCGGCATCGAGCAAAGCACCGTGCAGCGTGCGCCCCGAGTTGTCGACTTCCAGCCGGTCGCACAGGGCGTCAAGGCTGTTGCGCTTACCGGGAAACATCTCCTTGGCCAAAACCAAAGTGTCGGTCACACTGGCCACATATTTCCTGAACGGCTGGTGGCCGGCACGTGCCAGTTCTGCATCCAGGAATGAAATGTCAAACGGCGCGTTGTGGATGATGATTTCGGCATCCGCCACAAAGTCCAGCAGTTGCCGGGCAATGGTCGCAAACTTGGGCTTGTCGCTCAAGAACTCAGTAGTCAGGCCGTGTACGCGCAGGGCGCCTTCGTCACTGTCCCGCTCCGGGTTCACGTAGATGTGTAGATTGTTGCCGGTGAGCTTGCGGTTGAGCATCTCCACGCAGCCAATTTCCACCATGCGGTCCGGATTTACCGCCAAGTTGGCGTTGAAACCGGTGGTTTCGGTATCCAGAAAGATCTGACGCATACGGCTAGCTCAATGATTCTCTTTGGCGTGGTTGATGGAGTATTTTGGAATTTCCACGACAACGTCCTTCTGCGCCAAGAACGCCTGGCAACTCAGGCGCGAGTTGGGCTCCAGGCCCCAGGCGCGGTCTAGCAGGTCTTCCTCATTTTCATCGAGTTCGTTGAGCGACGCAAAACCCTCGCGCACAACGACGTGGCAGGTGGTGCAGGCGCAGCTCATGTCACAAGCGTGCTCGATGGCGATGTGGTTTTCCAGTAGCGCCTCGCAGATGGAAGTGCCCGGCGTGGCCGTGATCTCGGCGCCCTGGGGGCAGTATTCCGGGTGGGGCAGGATTTTAATGATGGGCATTTTATTGGTTGGGGTCAGAGCACATTTGCTATGCAAAGTGGTCTGACCCGCAAGTTCACAGAGTTTCAATATTCTTTCCCGCCAGCGCGTGGGCAATCCCCCGGTTCATGCGCTGGGCGGCAAAGGATTCGGTGGCTTGGGCCAGTGCTTTGCTCAGCACCTCGATCTTGGCGGCGTCGGTGCCGGTTTTGCCATCGGCCAAGGCCGCCATGGCAGCGTCGATCTCGGCGCGCTCTTGGAGCTCCAGCAAGTCGGCATCGGCGTCCAGTGCGCTGTGGATGGCCAGCAGCAGGCGGTCGGCATCGACCTGAGCCTCCACCACTGCACGGGTGCGGATGTCCTGCTCGGCCGTGGCAAAGCTGTCCTGCAACATCTTGGCAATCTGGTCGTCGGCTAATCCGTAGGAGGGTTTGACGTTGATATCCGCCTGCACGCCGCTGACCTGCTCATGCGCAGAGACGTTTAGCAGGCCATCGGCATCAACCGTGAACGTGACCCGGATGCGGGCGGCCCCAGCGGCCATGGGCGGGATGCCGCGCAGCTCAAAACGCGCCAGGCTGCGGCAGTCCTTGACCAGATCGCGCTCGCCCTGCACCACGTGCAGCGCCAGCGCGGTCTGGCCGTCCTTGTAAGTGGTGAAATCTTGAGCCATGGCCGTGGGAATGGTCTGGTTGCGTGGCACGATGCGCTCCACCAGACCGCCCATGGTTTCCACGCCCAGGGAGAGCGGAATCACGTCCAGCAACAGCAAGTCGCCGGACGTGTTGTTGCCAGCCAACTGGTTGGCTTGAATCGAGGCTCCCAGAGCCACCACCTCATCCGGGTTGAGGTTGTTCAGCGGCGCGCGGCCAAAGAACTCGGCGACCGCCGCCTGCACCTGCGGCATGCGGGTGGAGCCGCCGACCATAACCACGCCCTGCACGTCCTGTGGCGCCAGACGGGCATCTCGCAGAGCCTTGCGCACGGCGGCGATGGTGCGGACGGTCAGCTGGGCAGTGGCCGCCTCAAACTGGCTCCGGTTTACATCAAATTCGATGCTAGCCCTCGTCAACACTGCGTGAAACGCTACGGATTCAGTAGCAGATAGCGCCTCCTTGCAGGCGCGCGCTGTATGCTTGAGGACGGCCTTGTCGATGGCACTGTCGGCCGCAGCGCCGGTTTGCGCCAGCACCCAGTCGGCCAGCGCGTGGTCGTAGTCGTCGCCTCCCAGGGCCGAGTCTCCACCGGTGGCAACCACCTCGAATACGCCTTGCGTAAGCCGCAGGATAGAGATGTCAAAGGTACCACCGCCCAGGTCGTAAATGGCGTAGATGCCTTCGCTGGCGTTGTCCAGGCCATAGGCGATGGCCGCAGCCGTGGGTTCGTTGATCAGGCGCAGCACGTTGATGCCGGCGAGCTTGGCTGCATCCTTGGTAGCCTGGCGTTGGGCATCGTCAAAGTAGGCTGGCACGGTGATGACGGCGCCATACAAGTCGTCATTGAAGGTGTCTTCGGCGCGGTAGCGCAGTGTGGCCAGGATTTCAGCGCTGACCTCCACCGGGGACTTTTCACCGGCGACGGTCAATAAGCCCAACATGCCGGCATGGTCGGCAAAGCGGTATGGCAACTTCTCCGCCCCGACCACATCGGCCAGACTGCGGCCCATG
Source organism: Candidatus Aalborgicola danicus (assembly GCA_016703945.1). Classification (GTDB taxonomy): domain Bacteria; phylum Pseudomonadota; class Gammaproteobacteria; order Burkholderiales; family Burkholderiaceae_C; genus Allorhodoferax; species Allorhodoferax danicus. The sequence goes on along the minus strand of JADJBC010000025.1, from coordinate 28,610 downwards.
AAGCGCTTGACCGAGGCGATGGTGTTTTGTGGATCGGTGGTGATGGCGTCCTGTGCCTGGTAGCCGATCTGGCGACCACCATCCTCCAGATAACGCACCACGGAGGGCAGGATTACATGCCCATCTTTGTCGGGTAGGCATTCGGCCACGCCATGGCGCACGGATGCCACCAGGGAGTGCGTGGTGCCCAGGTCGATGCCCACGGCAATGCGGCGCTGGTGAGGGTTGGGCGCGTGGCCGGGCTCGGAAATTTGTAGAAGCGCCATAGGTTATCAATTGGGGAAACGGCCCGGGCGGGCCAGAAGCCGCCCGCCAGGGATTCAGGTTTCCAATTTGTCGAAGGCCCGTTCCAAATCGTGTGCAAACTTTTCAATGAACATCAGCGAACGCACCGACTGCACGGCTGCGCTCGTGTCGTGTAGCTCATCCAGTTGGCGCGCACAAACATTGATCAAATCGCGCTGGACGGCATCCACATTGTCGCGTAAGACGTCTAGCGCCTCGGCGTCCCGGGCCTCATCCAGCCCCTCGCGCCACTGCATCTGCTGCATCAAAAATGCGCCCGGCATGGCGGTATTGCTGTGGGCGTTGATGGGCGCACCATCCAACTCACAGAGGTACGCCGCCCGTTTGAGCGGGTCTTTCAAGCGCTGGTAAGCCTCATTGATGCGCACCGACCACTGCATGGCGACGCGCTGGGCAGCCGCGCCCTGGGCAGCAAATTTATCTGGATGGGCCTCTCGCTGCAGGTCTTTCCAGCGTGCGTCTAGCGCCGCTCGGTCCTGGGTAAACCGTCGTGGCACACCAAACAGTTCAAAATCGTTGGATTGGAGATTCACACGCGGAACGACTCGCCACAGCCGCACTTGTCGCGCTCGCGCGGGTTGTTGAAGCGAAAGCCTTCGTTCAGGCCTTCGCGAACAAAGTCCAGTTCCGTGCCGTCGATATACGCCAGACTTTTAGGGTCGACCAGCACCTTGACACCATGGCCCTCGAACACCAGGTCTTCAGGGGCCAGTTCGTCCACGTACTCCAACTGATAGGCAAGGCCGGAGCACCCGGTGGTCTTGACGCCCAGGCGCACGCCGACACCCTTGCCACGCTTGGTCAGGTAGCGCGTCACATGGCGCGCGGCGGCTTCGGTCAAAGTAACTGCCATTTTCTAGTCAGTTTCCAAGATGTTTGGCTTTGTAGTCGTCCACGGCCGCCTTGATGGCATCTTCGGCCAGGATGGAGCAATGGATCTTGACCGGTGGCAGCGCCAACTCTTCAGCTATCTGGCTATTCTTGAGGGCAGCGGCTTCATCCAGCGTTTTGCCCTTGACCCATTCGGTCACCAGCGAACTTGACGCGATGGCCGAACCACAGCCATAGGTTTTGAAGCGTGCGTCTTCAATCACACCGGTTTGTGGATTGACTTTGATCTGCAGCTTCATCACATCACCACAGGCCGGTGCGCCGACCATGCCGGTTCCAACACTGTCGTCGCCCTTTTCAAAGCTGCCGACGTTGCGGGGGTTTTCGTAGTGGTCTACAACTTTTTCTGAATATGCCATTTTGATTACCTCTTTAATGTGCGGCCCACTGGATTGCACTGATGTCAACGCCGTCCTGGTACATCTCCCACAGCGGGCTGAGATCACGCAGCTTGGCGACGTTCTTCTTGATGGTGTCGATGGCGTAATCGATTTCCGCCTCGGTGGTCCAGCGACCAATGGTCATGCGCAGGCTACTGTGTGCCAGCTCGTCACTACGGCCCAAGGCGCGCAACACATAGCTCGGCTCCAGCGATGCCGAGGTGCAGGCTGACCCACTGCTCACCGCCAAACCCTTGATACCCATGATCAGCGACTCGCCTTCGACGTAATTGAAGCTCATGTTCAGGTTGTGCGGCACACGTTGGGTCTCGTGGCCGTTGATGAACACCTGCTCCACGCCGTTAAGTCCTGCCAGCATGCGGTCGTGCAGGGCCTGAATGCGCACGTTTTCCACCGCCATCTCTTCTTTAGCAATGCGGTACGCCTCGCCCATGCCGACGATCTGGTGTGTAGGCAGCGTGCCGCTGCGCATGCCACGCTCATGGCCACCACCGTGCATCTGGGCTTCCAGGCGCACGCGTGGCTTGCGGCGCACAAACAGGGCACCAATGCCTTTGGGGCCATAGGTCTTGTGAGACGTGAGGCTCATCAGATCGACCGGCAGCTTGGAAACATCAAACTCCACACGACCGGTCGCCTGGGCCGCGTCCACGTGGAAAATGATGCCCTTTTCACGGCACACAGCGCCAATGGCGGCGATATCTTGAATGACACCAATCTCATTGTTCACATACATCACGCTGGCCAAAATGGTGTCTGGGCGAATGGCGGCCTTGAACGTGTCCAAGTTGACCAGTCCGTCATCCTGCACATCCAAATAGGTCACCTCGAACCCCTGGCGTTCGAGTTCGCGGCAGGTGTCCAGCACAGCCTTATGCTCGGTCTTGACAGTGATGATGTGCTTGCCCTTGGATTGGTAGAAGTGCGCTGCGCCCTTCAGCGCCAGGTTATTGGATTCGGTGGCACCGGAGGTCCAGACGATCTCCCGTGGGTCTGCTCCTATCAGTTCGGCCACCTGACCACGGGCCTTTTCCACAGCTGCTTCAGCCTCCCAACCCCAGGCGTGGCTACGTGACGCGGGGTTGCCAAAGTGGTTGCGCAACCAAGGCACCATGGCCTCCACCACCCGTTCATCGCAAGGGTTGGTGGCGCTGTAGTCCATATAAATGGGAAAGTGTGGGGTGGTATCCATGGGGCTCGTTCCGGCTATTCAGTGAATCATTGTCGTTTGTGGGCGATCAGCTCTTGGAAAACGCGTTACCCAAGGCAAAAACAGAGTTGGGCGCGTTGATACGAATTGGTTTGCTCATCGGCATAGCCGAAATAGCACGCTTGACACTGGGCTTGTCATCCACATGCAGCCCCCTGGCCAATTGGTCATCCACCAGCTTTTGCAAAGTGACAGAGTCCAGAAACTCAACCATTCGCACATTCAGCGACGACCACAGATCGTGCGTCATGCAGCGGGCGCCCTCTCCCAGGCAGTTTTCCTTGCCACCGCAATGGGTGGCATCAATTGGCTCGTCCACCGACACAATGATGTCGGCCACAGTGATGTCGGTAGCTTTGCGCGCCAGGGTGTAACCGCCGCCCGGACCACGGGTCGACTCCACCAGTTCGTGGCGCCGCAGCTTGCCAAACAGCTGCTCCAGATACGATAGTGAAATTTGCTGGCGTTGGCTGATGGCCGCCAGGGTGACAGGCCCACCGCTTTGGCGCAGCCCCAAATCAATCATCGCGGTAACGGCAAATCGGCCTTTGGTGGTGAGACGCATCGCATACTCCTGAAGTCTGTTTGGTTGACTAGCAAGCTCGAGTATAGCGATAAACCTAGCAGTTTGCTCGGGTAAGTAGACTGATCAGTCACAAAGAGGGCAATTTCCCACCATATGAAATTGTGACAACATTGTCGACGCCTGACGCACCAAAGGCCTGCTCCTTCAATATGCCAAGTTGATCCCGAACCTGAGCTGCCTTCTCGAACTCCAGGTTGCGGGCGTGTTCCATCATCAGTTTTTCCAGTCGCTTGATTTCTCGGGAAATGTCCTTCTCGCTCATATCCTCCACTTGGGCTCGTTGCAAGGCGTCGCGCTCCAGGCGCTCGGCTTCTTTGCCGGCTTTTTCACTGTAAACCCCATCAATCAGATCCCGCACCTGCTTCACGATGGAGCGTGGCGTTATACCGTGCGCCAAGTTGTGGGCGATCTGCTTATTGCGACGCCGTTCAGTCTCGCCCATGGCCCGCTCCATGGAATCGGTCAACTTGTCCGCATACAGGATGGCACGCCCATGCAGGTTGCGTGCGGCGCGGCCTATGGTTTGAATCAGGGAGCGCTCGGAACGCAGAAAACCCTCTTTATCGGCATCGAGTATGGCGACCAAGGACACCTCTGGAATATCCAGGCCCTCACGCAGCAAATTGATGCCTACCAGCACGTCAAAGGCTCCCAGACGCAGATCGCGCAAAATTTCAACCCGCTCCACGGTATCCACATCGCTGTGCAGGTAGCGCACCTTCACGCCGTTGTCGGACAGGTAGTCGGTCAACTGCTCGGCCATACGTTTGGTGAGCGTGGTGATCAGCACCCGCTCATTCTTCTCGACCCGGATGCGGATCTCCTGCAACACATCGTCAACCTGGTGAGTGGCGGGCCGAACTTCGACCTCGGGGTCGACCAGCCCCGTAGGCCGTACCAATTGCTCCACCACTTTTCCGGCATGGTCTTTTTCCCACTGCGCGGGCGTGGCCGACACAAAAATGGCCTGGCGCATCTTGGTCTCAAACTCTTCAAACTTTAGCGGCCGGTTGTCCAGTGCGCTGGGAAGGCGAAACCCATATTCCACCAGCGTAGTCTTGCGCGAGCGGTCGCCGTTGTACATGCCGCCAAACTGGCCGATCAGCACGTGCGATTCGTCCAGAAACATCACCGAATCCCTGGGCAGGTAGTCAGTCAGAGTGGCCGGCGGTTCCCCGGGAGCAGAGCCACTCAGGTGGCGTGAATAGTTTTCAATGCCTTTGCAGTGCCCTACTTCACTGAGCATTTCCAGATCGAAACGCGTGCGCTGCTCCAGGCGCTGGGCTTCGACCAGCTTGCCTTCGGACACAAAAAACTTCAACCTTTCGGCCAATTCGACCTTAATGGTCTCCACGGCAGCCAACACCTGCTCGCGTGGCGTCACATAGTGGCTGCTGGGGTAGACCGTGAACCGGGGAATCTTCTGCCGTATGCGACCAGTCAGCGGATCAAACAGTTGCAGCGACTCGATCTCGTCGTCAAACAGCTCGATGCGGATGGCCATCTCGCTATGCTCAGCAGGAAACACATCAATCGTGTCGCCGCGCACGCGAAAGGTGCCGCGCGAAAAATCCATGTCATTGCGCTGATACTGCATGCGCACTAGCTGGGCAATCAGGTCTCGCTGGCCGGGCTTGTCGCCAACGCGCAGGGTCATGATCATCTTGTGGTACGCCTCGGGCTGGCCGATACCGTAGATGGCGGAAACGGTGGCCACAATCACCACATCGCGGCGCTCCAGAATGCTCTTGGTGCACGACAGGCGCATCTGTTCGATGTGCTCGTTGATGGCCGAGTCCTTCTCAATGAACAAGTCGCGTTGGGGCACATAGGCTTCGGGCTGGTAGTAGTCGTAGTAGCTGACGAAATACTCCACCGCGTTTTTGGGAAAGAATTCGCGAAACTCGCTGTACAACTGCGCCGCCAGCGTCTTGTTCGGCGCAAACACAATGGCCGGGCGCCCCAGACGGGCAATCACATTGGCCATGGTGAAGGTCTTGCCCGAGCCGGTGACGCCCAGCAGGGTCTGGAATACCTCGCCATCGTTCACCCCTTCGACCAACTGATCAATGGCCTCGGGCTGGTCGCCCGCCGGTGGATAGGGCTGGTACAGCTCAAAGGGTGAATCCGGAAACCTCAGAAAAACTCCGGTGGGTGCTGGTGCAGCATCAGCGCTTGTGGATGCGCGGTCTGGGTCAACGATAGGGGTCGGGGCAGACATGTGATGGTTCGGCAATTGGGGAAAGATGGAACTGTAGTCCATGCTGGGCACTTCCGTTGGTCGGCGCATTGTGGTGCGCGCACGCCGGGCCAACGGTGCGGGCCGAGCGACCCTGCTGCGTGGGCCCTGCGGGCTGCCTTGCGGTGCTCTGGACAGGCGGGGTCTGGCTAAACTCGCCCTGCGGGCTCAAACAACGCCAGCCCTGATCCGCCCGGCCCTGCGCTCCTCAGCCACGCACAAGGGATCGCCCAGCCCGTACCGCTGGCCCGGCTTGGGTCAAATTCCGTTGCCATAATGGGAAGAAGTTATATGAATCGACATGGCAAACAACTGGAATATCCCGTCCTGGCTCGAACGTGAAGTGCGTTCCCGAGATAAAACCTGCGTCTATTGCGGTACTGCATTCACGTCCCCCAAAGTCTCTAAAAAGACAGCGTCGAGCTGGGAACACATCATCAATGAAGAAACGATAGTTACACGAGAAAATATTGCCCTTTGCTGTTGTGGATGCAATGCGAGCAAAGGTCAAAAGGAGCTTTTCGTTTGGTTGCAGTCCAAATACTGTGTGGAGCGCGGAATAACTGAAGAATCGGTCGCCCCAATCATCAAGAAAGCGATTGCCGTTGGTCGACACAAGAATTAGAAGGAGCCACTTGGTGCTACCTTTGCCGAAAGCATGAGGCATCGCTCCGTGCCACCCTTGGGCGGTGCCGAGCAGCGCAGCGGCGGGCGGATCAGGGCTGGCGTTGTTTGAGGCGTAGCCGAGTTTAGCCAGACCCCGCCCGGCGCGAGCAGCGCAGGGGAGTCGCGCCAGCGACCACCGCCCCAGGGTGGCACGGAGCGATGCCTCATGCGCAGCCACCCACCAACCCGTGAAGCACCGTCTGCAACAATATTGCCCATGCGTCCCACTCCACTCCCCCCACCCGACAACGTATTCACCTGGCCCGTCCGAATCTATTGGGAAGACACCGACGCAGGCGGCATCGTGTTCTACGCGAACTACCTGAAGTTTTTCGAGCGTGCCCGCACAGAGTGGCTGCGCGCCAAGGGTGTGGAGCAGCGCCAACTGCAGCAGGATCTGGGCTGCATTTTTGTGGTGAGCGACGTGCAGATCAAATACCTGCGCTCGGCCCGGCTGGACGACCAGCTGCTGGTGACGGCGCACTTGAGCGAGCTGGGGCGTTCGTCCTTCACCATCCAGCAAGAGGCGCGGCTGATTGGCAAGGATGTGGCCCCGGTGGTGCTGTGCACAGGCTCCGTGCGCGTCGGTTGGATCAATGGCCAGACGTCCAAGCCTGCACGTATACCGCCCGAACTGCAAAAGGCGCTTCAGGGCTGAAACCCGCGATGTGCCGGGCTGCGGAATCCATGCAGTATCCGCATCACATGCCCGCCTCGGGGTAAACCCACCCCGGTAGAATGAAGGCCGACGCCAGCCCCACGCTGCCGCTTCGCCACCCCAGAATCATTCCCACAGGACCCGCTATGTCTCTCTTCTCCTCCGTCGAAATGGCCCCCCGCGACCCGATCCTGGGTCTGAACGAGCAATTCAATGCCGACACCAACCCCAACAAGGTCAACCTGGGTGTGGGCGTGTACTTTGACGACAACGGCAAGCTGCCCCTGCTGCAATGTGTGCAGGCCGCCGAAAAAACCATGATGGACAAGCCCACCGCCCGTGGCTACCTGCCCATCGACGGCATCGTGGCCTACGACAACGCTGTCAAAGCGCTGGTGTTTGGTGCCGACAGCGAACCGCTAACCTCCGGCCGTGTGGCCACCGTGCAAGCCATCGGCGGCACCGGCGGCCTGAAGATTGGTGCCGACTTTTTGAAGCGTCTCAACCCCAACGCCAAGGTGTTGATCTCCGACCCTAGCTGGGAAAACCACCGCGCGCTGTTCAACAACGCCGGCTTCGAGGTCGACACCTATGTCTACTACGATGCGGCCAAGCGTGGCGTCAACGTCGAAGGCTTCCTGGCCAGTCTGAACGCCGCCGCCCCCGGCACCATCGTTGTGCTGCACGCCTGCTGCCACAACCCCACCGGTTATGACATCACACCTGAAGACTGGGACAAGGTGATTGCCGTGGTCAAGGCCAGGGAACTGACGCCCTTCCTCGATATGGCCTACCAGGGCTTTGGCTACGGCATTGCAGAAGACGGCGCCGTTATCCAGAAGTTTGTCGCCGCCGGCTTGAACTTCTTTGTATCCACAAGCTTCTCCAAGAGCTTCAGCCTGTACGGTGAACGCGTGGGCGGCCTGTCCGTGTTATGCCAGGACAAGGAAGAAGCTGGCCGCGTGCTATCCCAGCTCAAGATCGTCATTCGCACCAACTACTCTAACCCGCCAACCCACGGCGGCGCCGTGGTGGCCGCCGTGCTAAACAACCCCGAGCTGCGTGCTCTGTGGGAAAAAGAGCTGGGCGAGATGCGCGTGCGCATCAAGGCCATGCGCCAAAAGCTGGTTGACGGCCTGAAAGCCGCTGGCGTGAAGCAGGACATGTCCTTCATCACCACCCAAATCGGCATGTTCAGCTACTCCGGCCTGTCCAAGGACCAGATGGTTCGCCTGCGAAATGAGTTTGGCGTCTACGGCACCGACACTGGCCGCATGTGTGTGGCCGCACTGAACAGCAAAAACATCGATTACGTTTGCGCCTGCATCGCCAAGGTGGTCTGACACTGCAGTGAAGAAATGTACCTCCATCCCACGTTGATATTGCGCAAGTAGCTATCACTTTTATAGCAATTTTTGAAAGCTGAATGCTTGCCAGCGCAGTGATCATGCTTATGCATCTTGCGCTATGGGTATGGACCCTTCACCAGACTTACGTTCACATACTAAAACCGTGACATCCTAGAGACAGACACTCACCCCAGAATCGCTCAAAACTGTTATATTGCACTGCAACATTTCTTGCGTTGATACGTTTTTAAAAGCGAGCTTTCCATGCTGTACCAGTTCTATGAAACCCAGCGGTCCCTGATGGAGCCGTTTTCCGACCTGGCGCAAACCGCCTCCAAACTGTTTGCAAATCCCCTGAGTCTGGCCGGACAGAACCCGTTTGCCCAACGTATCTCGGCGAGTTGCGACCTGATGCACCGATTGGGAAAGGACTATGAGAAGCCAGAATTCGGGCTTCGTACCATCGATCTCAATGGCATCGAAGTCGCTATTCATGAACGGGTAGAAATCAACAAACCCTTCTGTGAGCTGCGCCGCTTCAAGCGTTTCACCGACGATCAGGCGACGCTTGAAAAGATCAAGGACCAGCCTGCCGTACTGATCGTGGCGCCGTTGTCCGGACACTACGCCACGCTTTTACGTGACACAGTCAAGACCATGTTAAAGGACCACAAGGTCTACATCACCGACTGGAAAAACGCCCGTCTGGTACCCCTGTCGGAAGGCGAATTCCACCTGGATGACTACGTCAACTATGTGCAGGAGTTCATTCGCCACGTCCAGGGCAAATACGGCAACTGCCACGTCATGAGTGTGTGCCAGCCCACGGTACCGGTGCTCGCCGCTGTCTCGCTGATGGCCAGCCGTGGCGAGACCACACCGCTGTCCATGACCATGATGGGCGGCCCGATTGATGCGCGCAAGTCCCCGACCGCGGTCAACAACCTGGCCATGAACAAGAGCCACAACTGGTTCGAAAACAATGTAATTTTCCGCGTTCCCTCCAACTTTCCTGGAGAGGGGCGGCGCGTTTACCCCGGCTTCCTGCAGCACACTGGCTTTGTGGCCATGAACCCCAGCAACCACGCCAACAGCCACTACGACTATTTCAAGGACCTGATCAAGGGGGACGACGCCAGCACCGAGGCACACCGCAAGTTCTATGACGAGTACAACGCCGTACTGGACATGGATGCCGATTACTACCTGGAAACCATCAAGGTGGTGTTCCAGGATTTCTGCCTGGTCAATGGCACCTGGGACGTCAAAGGCGTGAACGGCAAATTAGAGCGGGTGCGCCCACAAGACATCAAAACCACAGCCCTGTTTTCTGTCGAAGGTGAGCTGGACGACATTTCAGGCTCGGGCCAGACACAAGCCGTGCACGACATATGCAGCGGCGTGCCACGGTCCATGCAAAAACATTTCGAGGCCAAAGGTGCAGGGCACTATGGCATCTTTTCCGGCAAACGCTGGCGTGAACACGTCTACCCGCACGTCAAGTCCTTCATCCTGGCGAACCAGCCTGCGGAAACGGCAAACCAGGAAACTGCAATGGCGCCCGCAGCTGCCAGCAAGTCCACGACACGACCCGTGAAGGCAGAAGCAATTCAGGCTGCAGCCCCCGCGAATAAAGCGCAGGTAGCTACTAAAAAGATAGCCCCCAAGGCCACCACTCGAAAATAGTGAAACCTGCAGAAGGCGCGCCCGAGGAGTTAGCTGCCAGGCTGCTGGATGCACTGCCACAAACGCAGTGCACCCGGTGCGGATTACCGGATTGCGCCGCCTATGCCCAAGCGATTGTCGAGGGTGAGGCCGGCATCAACCAGTGCCCACCCGGCGGGCAAAGCGGCGTGACAACGCTCGCTCACATCACCGGATTGCCCAGCGTCGCGCTCGATCCGCAATTTGGCCAGGAAGGCCCTCGCCATGTCGTCTACATTGACGAGAACTGGTGCATTGGCTGCACCTTGTGTATCGCGGTGTGCCCTACCGACGCCATTGTGGGTAGCAACAAGCGCATGCACACGGTCATGGAACGCTACTGTACCGGTTGTGATTTGTGCCTTCCGGTTTGCCCCGTGGATTGCATCGTGATCGAGAACGCGACAGACCAGGCTACGGGGTGGGACGCATGGTCACAAGCGCAAGCCGATCTGGCACGTGAACGATACAACTTTCGCGTCCGCCGAACACAGAAACAACAACAGCAGCACGCCATTACCCAAGCGGCGCTGGCTCAGACCAAACTCGCCAATCTTGCGGAGCACTCCCGCATTGCCGACCCCAAGGTTTTGGAGCACAAGAAGGCCGTCATTGAAGCGGCCATGGCCCGTGCCAGAGAAAAGCAAAATTCAACACCAAACAACAAACCTTGACCCGTAGCGTCAGCTCGGCGACGACCGGGCTTTTGTACACTCCACAGCCCCAAGGCCACTGACTGGGCTATTGTTCACGCCGATCGAACGACGCCACTACCCGAGCGCATCATTCACTTGCTCGTGAAACTCGGCAAGGCTGACCGCGTTGCCAATCTCGCGAGGCAAAGCATCCCGAACCGAAAAAACCCCGAGAATTTTGGCCCCAGGACCCACAATCGGCAAATGCCGAAAACCCCGTTCAATCATGATCAACACCGCGTCTGCGACCAAAACCTCTGGCGCCACACAATGGGGATTGCGGGTCATGATGTCAGTGACCGTTGTGGTCTGTGGATTGAGCGCCTTGGCCAAAACGCGTGTCATCAGATCGCGCTCCGTCACAATACCCAACAATGTCCCCGGCGTGTCGACAATCAATACGCTGCCGCAGTTTGCGCGGGTCATCACACAGGCGGCGTCCCAAACACTGGCATGGGGTCCGAGGCTGACCACATGCCGCTGGGACATGGACTGGAATACTGTGCGTTCGGACATGACGACCACTCCTTTCAATAAAGTATTGACCTCTGCGTATCAGCGCAGCGTCGCGTTGATTTTTTCCAGCGCCTGAGCGCCAGGGCAAAGTTGATCAACGCCCAGCGTATTCAGTGGCCTGTGCGTCGTATTCAGTGCGATGTGCAAATCGGTTGCCATCGGGTCGACATACAACAGTCCAGTGACCACTTCACCTCGTTGCTGGTGCGTCTGCATGTAGCTCATTGCCTTGTACCGGTCTGTTGGGTCATAGTCGGGGTGCAGTTTGCGCAGACGCAACATCGACCCATCATGCTGCTGCACCTCCACTACATCACCTGGCGCATATTCAGTGGTGATCTCACTGTGAGTGGTCATGAAATCGATGCGGCTCACGGCCTCGTTATGCTGACGCACATAGTCGTAACTCTTGGTGCTGCCGCCGTGGTTGTTGAAGGTCACGCACGGGCTGATCACATCGATAAAAGCCGCGCCTCCGTGGGACATCGCGCCCTTGATCAGCGGCACCAGTTGCGCCTTGTCACCCGAAAAACTGCGGGCCACATAGGTCGCACCCAATTGCAGGGCCAGCCCCACCAGATCCACCGGGCTGTCACTGTTGATGACACCCTTCTTGCTTTTGGAGCCGCGGTCCGCCGTCGCTGAAAACTGCCCCTTGGTCAGACCATACACACCGTTGTTCTCGACAATGTAGGCCATGTTCACCCCGCGTCGCATGGCATTGGCGAACTGCCCCAGGCCAATGGAGGCGGAGTCACCGTCTCCCGAAACGCCCAGGTACAACAAGTCGCGATTGGCCAGGTTGGCACCGGTCAGCACTGAGGGCATACGTCCGTGCACGGTGTTGAAGCCGTGCGAGGCCCCCAGGAAGTAGTCCGGCGTCTTGGAGCTGCAACCGATACCCGAGAGTTTGGCGACACGGTGCGGCTCAATGTCCAGTTCCCAGCACGCCTGGATGATGGCCGCCGAGATCGAATCGTGTCCACAACCAGCACACAGGGTAGAGATCCGACCCTCGTAATCGCGGCGGGTGTAACCGACCTTGTTTTTGGTCAGTGTGGGGTGGTGCAAATGGGGTTTTGCGATATAGGTCATACCAACTCCTTGCTACCGGATACCGGCGCTGCCTTGATCACCCGTTCCACATTTTTGCGAATCGTGTTGACAATAAAACGCGCAGTAATGGGTGTACCGTCATAGTGCAACACCCGAATCAGGCGAGCCGGGTCTACATCCAGTTCATTGATCAGCATGTAGCGCATCTGTCCGTCACGATTCTGCTCCGCAACAAACACTTTGTCATGCTCCGCAATGAAGCGGTTGACCGACTCGGGGAATGGAAACGCCTGCAGACGCATGGCGTCCAGGTGAATGCCCTCTTCCTCAAGCACATCCAGAGCCTCGCGCATGGCCGGGCTGGTGGAGCCAAAGTAGATCACCCCATAAGGCGTCTTTTCTGTCGCATCGCGCAATACGGGCTGTGGAACCAAGTTGGCAGCCGTGTCGAATTTCCGCAGCAGTCGCTCCATGTTGTAGATGTAGTCTGGCCCCCGCTCCGAGTACTGGGCATACGGGTTGCGAGTCGTACCACGGGTGAAGAAACTACCCTTGGTCGGGTGTGTGCCAGGCAAGGTACGCCATGGAATGCCGTCGCCATCCACATCCTTGTAACGTCCAAAGTCCTTGCCAGCTTCCAGTTCGGCGGCGGTCATGACCTTGCCGGTGTCAAAGGTCCTTGTGTCATCCCACACAAACGGCTTGCACAGCCGCTGGTTCATGCCAATGTCCAGATCGGTCATTACAAAGATCGGCGTCTGCAGCCGATCCGCCAAATCCAGCGCCGCCGCAGAATGTGTAAAGCACTCATGGGGGTCCTGCGGCAGCAAGAGCACATGTTTGGTGTCGCCGTGAGATGCATAAGCACAAGACAGCAGGTCGGCCTGCTGGGTGCGCGTCGGCATGCCGGTGGATGGGCCACCGCGCTGCACGTTGATGATGGTGACAGGAATTTCGGCAAAGTACGCCAGGCCGATGAATTCAGTCATCAGCGACACACCGGGGCCGGAGGTCGCGGTAAAGGCCCGCGCACCATTCCACCCAGCGCCGACCACCATACCGATGGATGCCAACTCGTCCTCTGCCTGCACGATGGCATAGTTGTGCTGCCCGGTCGCGGGATCGATGCGGAACTTGTCACAGTATTTTTGAAACGCCTCGGGAACCGACGAAGACGGCGTGATCGGGTACCAGGCTGCGACCGTCGCTCCGCCGTACAAACACCCCAAAGCGGCAGCACTATTGCCGTCTGTGAAGATTTGGTCCCCCACTTTGTCCGAGCGGCGCACACGCAAACCCAAGGGGTATTCCATGTGTTGTTTCACGTAGTCCCGTCCCAGGTGCAAGGCGCGAATATTGGAGTCCAATAGGCGCTCCTTACCCTTGTATTGCTCTCCAAACAAGGTCTCAAAAACATCGGCATCGACATCCAGCAGCACCGACAGAGCGCCCACATAGATGATGTTCTTGAACAACTGGCGTTGGCGCGGGTCGGTGTAGGTGGCGTTGGCAATTTCCGTCAGGGGCACCGCAATGGTGTGCACATCGTCGCGGAATTTATTGGGCGGCAGGGGGCGCGTGCTGTCATAGAACAGGTAGCCGCCTGGCTCAATCTCGGCAAGATCGGCATCCCAGGTCTGCGGATTCATGGCGACCATCATGTCCACACCACCACGGCGGCCGTGGTAACCCTTCTCGCACACACGCGCCTCGTACCAGGTCGGCATGCCCTGGATGTTGCTGGGGAAGATGTTGCGCGGACTGACCGGCACACCCATGCGCATCACGGCTTTGGCAAACAACTCGTTGGCCGATGCCGACCCCGAGCCATTGACGTTGGCAAACTTGATGACGAAATCGTTGATGGCTTCAAGGCGTTTCATGCGAGCTCCTTCTGTGCAACCCGGCTGTCACGGCAACCTGCTCCGGCTTGCGTCGTATTCAACAAGAACTTCTGCATGTCCCATGCGCCGGTCGGGCAACGCTCGGCACACAGCCCGCAGTGCAAGCAAACATCCTCGTCCTTGACCATGATGTGACCGGTCTTGAGTTCCGCAGACACATAGAGGTCCTGCGTGGTATTCGTGGCGGGTGCCTTGAGGCGGGTCCGCAGGTCCGCTTCGTCACCGTTGGCCGTGAAAGTGATGCAATCCATGGGGCAGATGTCGACACAGGCATCACACTCGATACAGGTGTCACGGTTAAACACCGTCTGCACATCGCAGTTCAGACAACGACTGGCTTCTTTAAAGGCCACCGCAGCGTCAAAACCCAACTCAACTTCTACACGAATGCTGGCCAGGGCTTTTTCCGCGTCTGCCCATGGCACCTTGAACCGGGTGTCGTTGGACACGTCGTTGCGATAACTCCATTCGTGAATCCCCATTTTTTGGGACATCAGCTTGGTCAGAGGTGCCGGACGTTGTGCCACGGATTCCGAGTGCAAAAACCGGTCGATCGACACCGCGGCTTCATGGCCGTGGGCGACCGCTGTGATGATGTTCTTGGGCCCATAAGCCGCGTCACCGCCAAAGAAAACCTTGGGTTGGGTGGACTGAAAGCTATCTTTGCCCAGGACCGGCAGACCCCAACGGTCAAATTCAATTCCGCAGTCACGTTCAATCCACGGAAAGGCGTTTTCCTGTCCGACGGCGAGCAGTACCGTGTCACAAGCAAAAAATGCGTCAGGCTCCCCGGTGGGAAGCAATGTGCGCTTACCCTTTTCGTCGTAAACGGCGCGCACCACTTGAAACCGCACACCGATCAACTTGCCGTTGTCGTGGTCAAAACCCGTGGGAACGTGGAAGTTGATGATGGGAATGCCTTCGTGCTGCGCATCCTCTTTTTCCCAAGGCGAGGCTTTCATTTCGTCAAAACCGCTGCGAACGATGACCTTGACATCCGTGCCACCCAAACGCCGGGCGGACCGGCAGCAATCCATGGCGGTATTTCCACCACCCAACACAATGACACGGGGTGAAACCTCGGTGATATGGCCAAAAGACACCGAGGCCAGCCAATCGATGCCAATGTGAATATGGGCTGCCGCTTCCTTGCGCCCTGGAATATCCAGCTCCCTGCCACGGGGCGCGCCACAACCGACAAACACCGCGTCGTAGCCCTGACCAAGCAGCGCCTTCATCGATTCGATCCGGTGACCGCTGACAAACTTGACGCCCAAATCCAGCACATAGCCTGTTTCTTCGTCGATCACGGACTCGGGCAACCGAAAGCGCGGAATCTGAGAGCGAATGAAGCCGCCAGCCTTGGCCTCACTGTCAAACACCGTCACTTCGTAACCCAACGGCGCCAGGTCACGGGCCACAGTCAAAGCAGATGGTCCCGCACCAACGCAGGCGATGCGTTTGCCGTTGCTGGGCGCAACACTTGGCATGCGAGACTTCACCTCGTCCTTGTGGTCCGCAGCCACACGTTTGAGCCTGCAAATGGCGACCGGCTCCGGGGTCTCGCCATTGTTCTCTTCGACCCGCCCGCGCCGACAGGCAGGCTCGCACGGTCGGTCACAGGTTCGCCCTAGGACTCCGGGAAACACATTGGAAACCCAGTTGATCATGTAAGCATCGCTGTAGCGACCCTGACCAATCAAACGGATGTACTCGGGAACGGGGGTATGGGCCGGACAGGCCCATTGGCAATCAACGACCTTGTGGAAGTACGATGGCTGGGAAATATTGACGGGTTGCAAAGCTGCCTCCTTGCCCGGTGCAGGCTTTGAAAAACAGTCGCACCGGTTAGGTGCAGTCTACGGCCATGGGCACTTCTATGGGGTCGGGAAACCCCTGATTGGGCACTGGATCTGTGCTTTTCATGATCTGCATCAAGAATTTCGGCGACCCAGTAGTCAGTTACGCAAGGAAAAGAAGTTGCGTATGCGGCCCAACAGATCACCGTGATTGGCCATGGACTGTCCGGCTGCGGCCAGCCTGACACCGCGTTCCGTATTGCGCGCTTCCACAATGGCAGACATTTCTGTGGCGATCTCGGGACGTTGCTGCAAGACTTTGGCAAAGCCTTCTTTGTCCAGACGGTAACAGTCGACTGCGGTTACCGCGATCACCGTGGCGCTGCGTGCCTCACCTGTCAGCATACCCATCTCGCCAAAAATGGCACCATCCCGCAAAGTTGCCACCGGCAAGCGTCCGTTCGGCCCCTCTATCACCACCTGTGCCTCGCCCTTGATGATCAGGTACAACCAGTGGGCCACCGCGCCCTGGCGGGTGATGATGTCACCCGCAGCAAAAGGCGCATGGATGAGGTGACCCGCGAGCGTCTTTTGCTCTTGTTCAGGCAGACGTGCAAACAACTCCGTGCGACCGATCGCGTCCAGTCGACGGTCAAACTCGCGTTGCCCGGCTGCGACACGCCAGCTGTCGTTCTCTTTGATCATCAGGTGTTCCTCTTGCGGCACACCCAACGTGACACCGGCCCGAGACAGTGCTGACAGTGCGTGAACCCGCACCGCAGAATCACCAGGATCATCAAACCGAGGATTGGAGAGCCAATAACGCAAGGTGTAGCGGCTGTAACCGAAGGCGACCTCACTGAGGATGGCGTTTGGCGGAGGATCGGTCAACACGTTGGGAATTTCGGAGTCCATCACGGAGCGTTCCAGTGCGCGAATCACGGTGTCCGGGTCAGCCCCCGCTTCAATGTTGAATTGCACCGAACGCCGCCACGCAAACGGGCTGTCCACAGGGTCGCGCAACACCGTGAAACGATTCTTCATGAGCCAACCGTTGGGGACGATGACCAACTCTCGGTTGCGTGTTTCAATGGCCGTGTACCGCCAATGCACATCGGTCACCCGGCCACTGACGTTGTCCATTTGCACCCAATCACCCACCCGCAGAGAGTTGTCCAACTGCAGGGTCACACCGCCGAGCACGTTGCCCAGCGTGTCCTGCATCGAAAACGCGACCACAGCGGTAATCAATGCCGAAGTGGTAAACAACTGGGACGGGTCCACCCCCGAAAAACGCAGACACAAGAGGCCCCACGCCAGGGCCAAACCGGTAAATGTCAAATCGTGGGCGATGCGAGGCACCGTCAACCCAATCACTGGCAACAGTCCACGAAAAACCAGTGTGGCGATGAGGTGGGTTACGGCCCATCCCCACAACACGACGGCCACTACCGCAGCACTCTGCGAAAGCAGTGGGTGCAATTTCCCAAACGAAACGATGGCCAACGCACCCGCCGACAGACCGGTAAGTACCCAAGTCACCCGCAGGGCACGCCGCTCTCCCGGGCGCAACATGCGAAACACCAGGGCGATGGCAGCAACACCGACCAGCGCCAACCACAAATCCTGTTGCCGGTCGATCACGGTTTCTAGAACAGTCATAACCGGTCCAGTGTCGACTTAGCGGCTCTGCCCCGGGTGTGCCAGTTGCGAAAACGCCTTGACCACCTCGGGCGGCGCCTGCACCAGCTCAATCAGCACACCTTCACCGGCAATCGGAAATTCATCGTTGCACTTGGGATGCAGGAAGCAGATGTCAAAACCCGCTGCGCCCTTACGGATGCCGCCCGGCGCAAACCGGACTCCGTTGGCAGTCAACCAGTCCACAGCCACTGGCAGATCATCAATCCACAGACCCACATGGTTGAGCGGTGTGGTGTGCACGGCCGGTTTTTTGTCCGGGTCCAGCGGCTGCATCAAGTCCACTTCGACCTTGAAGGGCCCGGCGCCGATGGCGCAGATGTCTTCATCCACGTTTTCGGACTCACTGCGGTAAGTGCCAGTGACTTCCAGCCCCAACATCTCCACCCACAGTTTCTGCAGGCGCTTTTTGTCGGGGCCACCGATGGCGATTTGCTGGATGCCCAGCACGTGGAAAGGACGTTGCATAGTGTTTAACTCCACCTTCGTGTTCAAGCGAATTCAACAATCGGTTGGTCAACGGTCAACGATTCACCCTTGGCCGCCAGCACCTTACCGACGATGCCGTCCGCAGTTGCGAACAACACATTCTCCATCTTCATGGCCTCGATCACCGCCACGCGCTCACCAGCCTGCACCTTTTGCCCCGGCACAACCGCGACTTCCACCAACAGACCGGGCATTGGTGACAACACATACCGACTCATATCGGGCGGCGCTTTGTGCGGCATCAGCGCATGCAACTCGGCCATGCGCGGAGACACAATCAGGGCATCAATACGCGTGCCGTTGTGCTGCAGGCGCAGTGCCAGCGGGTTTTTGGGCGTACCACGCTCCACCTGGGCGTTGAACGGCATGCCGTTGACCGTGCCGGTGATGGCGATATCGTTGATGCGCGAATTGCTACGAATTTCATAGCTGCTGGCGCCTATGCGTACACGGGCCGAGCCGGTTTCGCCCACGAATTCATCGACGTGAACCGGGGTGTAGGCGTGCTTGCCGTCCTGCGCCAGGGTCACCACCACATAGTCCTTGCCCGCCTGCACGCCATAGCCCGGCAACTGGCCGCTGATGGCTGCCGCACGCTCGCGCGACTTGCGGCGCACAAAGGCCGCCAGCGCCAGCAGGAACGAGGGATCTTCGTGCGGCACGTCTTCAGCGGAGAAGCCCTTGCCATAGTTCTCCGCAATGAAACCGGTGTTGAAGTCACCCGACACAAAGCGTGGGTGCGCCAGAAGTGCCGCCTGGAACGGAATATTGCTGCTGATACCGCGAATGACAAAACCGTTGAGCGCCTCGCGCATCTTGGCAATCGCGTCGTTGCGGTCAATGCCATGCACGATCAGCTTGGCGATCATGGAGTCGTAGAACATCGGAATCTCGCCACCGTCCTGCACGCCGGTGTCCACGCGCACGCCCAGCCAGTCCTGGGTGTTGGACTGGAACATGGTCTGCTCCGGTGGGGCAAAGCGCACCAGTCGGCCGGTGGAGGGCAAAAAGTTGCGGAACGGGTCCTCGGCATTGATACGGCACTCGATGGCCCAGCCATTGCGTTTGACTTCTGCCTGTGTCAGCGGTAATTTTTCGCCCGCCGCCACGCGAATCATCAGCTCCACCAGGTCCAGCCCGGTGATGCACTCGGTCACCGGATGCTCCACCTGCAGGCGGGTGTTCATTTCCAGGAAGTAAAAGCTCTGGTCCTTGCCAACCACAAACTCCACCGTGCCGGCGCTCTGGTATTTCACCGCCTTGGCCAGGGCCACAGCCTGCTCGCCCATGGCCTTGCGGGTGGCCTCGCTGATGAAGGGGCTGGGCGCCTCTTCAATCACCTTCTGGTGGCGGCGCTGGATGGAGCACTCGCGCTCGTTCAGGTACAGCACATTGCCGTGGCTGTCGCCAATCAGCTGGATCTCGATATGGCGGGGTTCCTCGACAAACTTCTCGATGAACACGCGGTCATCACCAAAGCTGTTGCGCGCCTCGTTCTTGCAACTGGTAAAGCCTTCAAACGCTTCCTTATCGTTGAACGCCACGCGCAGGCCCTTGCCGCCGCCGCCAGCGCTGGCCTTGATCATCACGGGGTAACCAATGCCCTTGGCAATCTCCACTGCGCGCTCGGGTGTATCAATGGCGTCGTTCACACCAGGGATGCAGTTCACGCCGGCGGCACCGGCCAGCTTCTTGGACTCAATCTTGTCGCCCATGGCGCCAATCGAGTAGTGCTTGGGTCCGATGAAGACAATGCCCTCTTCTTCCACGCGCTTGGAGAACTCGGCGTTCTCGCTCAAAAAGCCATAGCCAGGGTGCACCGCTTGTGCGCCGGTCTGCTTGCACGCGGCAATGATCTTGTCGGCCAGCAAATAGCTCTCGCGGCTGGGCGCCGGGCCAATGTGCACGGCCTCGTCGGCCATCAGTACGTGGCGGGCGTCCTTGTCGGCTTCGGAATAGACGGCCACGGTCTTGATGCCCATCTTGCGGGCGGTGGCGATGACGCGGCAGGCAATCTCACCACGGTTGGCGATCAGTATTTTGGTAAACATATGCAGTCTCCTATTCGGGAATCAGTTTGTTGGCTTTGCGCAGTGGCGTGAAATGCCACCAGGGTTGCGCAGGGCCGCCATTCATAAAGTCTTTGGCGGCCAGAAAGGTATCGAGCACACAGGGATCATGGCGCTGCCCCATGGGCGTGCGCAGCGCGTCATACATCCCAATCGGGTCCATAGCCGCAACATCGGCCGGCGTGTTCACGCCAAGACCATGCAGGTCTCCAGCGATGGACTTCCCGATATTCGGGATATCCGTCAATACACGGGCCTCTGAAGCATGCGCAGCCTTAGCCATACCAACCCTCCAAGAGCGGGCTGCCCGAGGGCTTTGCGCAGGTAAAGGAGGAGGCCGAAGGCCGGGGGACACGGAGCAAAGCCATCGGGCAGCCCGCTCGCACACAAACAAAATGGCAGCGCATAAATTGCATTCCTAAAGCGGAATATTCCCGTGCTTGCGCCACGGATTCTCCAGCTTCTTGTCCTTCAGCATCACCAGCGAACGACAAATACGCTTGCGGGTCTCAGACGGCAAAATCACATCGTCGATAAAGCCCCGTGCCCCCGCCACAAACGGATTGGCAAAACGCGCCTTGTACTCCGCCTCCTTGGCAGCCAGCTTGGCCGGATCTCCCTTGTCTTCGCGGAAGATGATCTCGACCGCACCCTTGGCACCCATCACCGCAATCTCTGCATTCGGCCAAGCCAGGTTCACGTCGCCACGCAAATGTTTGGATGCCATCACGTCATACGCCCCGCCATAGGCCTTGCGCGTGATGACCGTGATCTTGGGCACCGTGCACTCGGCATACGCATACAGTAGCTTGGCGCCGTGCTTGATGATGCCGCCGTACTCTTGCGACGTGCCGGGCATGAAGCCGGGCACATCCACAAAGGTGATGACCGGGATATTGAACGCATCGCAAAAACGCACAAAACGCGCCGCCTTGATGCTGCTCTTGATATCCAGGCAACCGGCCAATACCAGCGGGCTGATTCGCCACGATGCCAATGGTCTGGCCGTCCATGCGGGCAAAGCCAATGATGATGTTCTTGGCGTACTCGGGCTGCAACTCAAAAAAGTCGCCATCGTCCACGGTCTTGACGATCAACTCCTTCATGTCGTAGGCCTTGTTGGCGTTGTCAGGCACCAGGGTGTCCAGGCTCTTTTCCAGGCGATCTGCCGGGTCGCCGCTCTTGCGCACGGGCGCTTTCTCGCGGTTGCTCAACGGCAGGTAGTTGTACAAGCGGCGCAGCATCAGCAGCGCTTCCACATCGTTCTCAAACGCCAGATCGGCCACGCCACTCTTGGTGGTGTGGGTGATGGCGCCGCCCAGCTCCTCGGCGGTCACTTCTTCATGCGTCACGGTCTTCACCACCTCCGGGCCAGTGACGAACATGTACGATGAATCCTTGACCATGAAGATGAAGTCGGTCATGGCGGGGCTGTACACCGCACCACCGGCACACGGCCCCATGATCATGCTGATCTGCGGCACCACGCCGCTGGCCATGACGTTGCGTTGGAACACATCGGCATAGCCGCCCAGAGAGGCCACACCTTCCTGGATGCGTGCGCCACCCGAGTCGTTCAAACCAATCACCGGGGCGCCAACCTTCATGGCCTGGTCCATGACCTTGCAGATTTTCTCGGCATGGGCCTCAGACAAAGCGCCGCCAAACACCGTGAAATCCTGGCTGAACACAAACACCAATCGGCCGTTGATCATTCCGTAGCCGGTGACCACGCCGTCACCCGGAATTTTTTGGTCCTGCATGCCGAAGTCCACACAGCGGTGTTCGACAAACATGTCCCACTCTTCAAACGTGCCTTCGTCCAGCAGCAGCTCCAGCCGTTCACGGGCCGTGAGCTTGCCTTTTTTGTGCTGTGCGGCGATGCGTTTCTCGCCGCCGCCCTGGCGCGCGAGTTCGCGCTTGGCTTCCAGTTGTTCCAGGATGTCGTGCATGGTTTCCTTCTTTCGGGTCAATGATGGGGTTGTATTCGATTGCTACTATTCTGATAGCTACTCAGGCAGTCTTTTCGAGGGCTAGAAGCAGATTTCGTGCTGCGGTCGAGGCTGCGAGCTGGCCTGCCTCCACGGCGCGTGTCATCTCAGGCAGCAGGCCGCGCACTGCCGGGTTCTGGCGAAACGATTGTTTGAGTCCGGCGTCAATGCGCTCCCACATCCAGGCCAGGGCCTGGTGCTGGCGCCGATCAGCCAGCTTGCCATTGGCCTGGCCCAGCGCCTGAAACTCGGTCACCGACGCCCAAAAGCTATCGACGCCCAAGCCGTTCAGGGCACTGATCTGGATCACCTTGGGGTGCCAGAACGCCTTGCTGTGCGCACCGTGCGGGTCATGGTCGGCATTGCCATACATGCCCAACAACCGCAGGCTGGACGTAATCTGCGCGCGGGCCCGGGTGGCGGCGTCGGCGTCGATATCCGCCTTGTTGATAACCACCAGATCGGCCAACTCCATGACGCCCTTCTTGATGGCCTGCAAATCGTCGCCCGCGTTGGGCAACTGCATCAGCACAAACATGTCGGTCATGCCCTGCACCGCCGTCTCGCTCTGGCCCACGCCCACGGTCTCGACGATGACGATGTCGTAGCCCGCCGCCTCGCACACCAGCATGGCCTCGCGCGTTTTCTCGGCCACACCGCCCAGCGTGCCGCTGCTGGGGCTGGGGCGGATATAGGCCTCGTCGCGCACCGAGAGCTTCTCCATACGGGTCTTGTCTCCCAGGATGGAACCACCCGACACGCTGCTCGACGGATCAATGGTCAGCACCGCCACGCGGTGGCCCTGCCCAATCAGGTACAGGCCCAAGGCTTCGATGAAGGTGGATTTGCCCACGCCCGGCACGCCGCTGATGCCCAGGCGCAGCGACTTGCCGGTATGCGGCAGCAACGCGGTGAGCAATTCATCCGCCTGCGCTCGGTGGTCAGCGCGGGTCGATTCCAGCAGCGTGATGGCTTTGGCGATGGCGCGGCGGCGCGCCATGGGTGCGCCGTGGAGAATGGTGTCAAGCAACCCAGTTCTCCAGCGTCAGGCCCTCAACAAGCTCGAATTCGCGCGTGTTGTTGGTAACCATCGTGGCGCCGATTGCCAAGGCCTGACAGGCCAGCAGCAAATCACGTTCGCCTATGCGTTGGCCTTTGGTCTCCAGCGATTTACGCACCCGCCCGTAAACCCAGGCGGCGTCCTGATCCCAGTCCAGAATGGGAAATTTCGACAAAAAATTCTCCAGCTTGGCGCGAGAACCGGAGTGAGTGCTTTTTTCGACGCCAAACGCCATTTCCGCCACAGTGACCGTGGAAATCACCAGCGACTCGCGACCGACTTGAATCAAGCGCTGCAACACGTGTGCAGGCCGCTCGTTGATCACATAGATGCAAGTATTGGTATCCAGGAGATACGTCATGGCAGCAACGGCTCCCGATCAGCTTGAGGCCATTCGTCGCTGCGCTCCAGATTGAAGTCTGGCTCAAACGCAGCCACTGCGGCCATCACTTCTTGCGCCCAGGTTTCACTGTCGGGTTTCGGTCGCAGAACAACAGCATCACCCTGTCGCTCAATGGTCACTTCAGCGGTGCTGAAGCGAAACGCCTTGGGCAGGCGCACGGCTTGGCTGCGCCCCGTAGTGAAAATCTTGGCAACACCTGGCGCCGGCATCGCAGAGTCCGTGGTGGTTCGGGTTGTGGCGGTCATGATGGCCTCCGGTAATTTGATACATACCAATAATACATACCAAATTCAAAAACACAAGCACTCATGGAATCTGCGCCCGGGGATCTTCGGTCGGGTCAAAGCGGGTGATGCCGGGAAAGGCCTCTGCGCTGCGCCACTCCGGGGGCACTTCCACTGTGGCCCAGTACTCCTCTATTCCGGCAATCCGGCCGTCATCGACCTGAAAGAACGAGGTCGCAAAAAAATGCCGGGGTGGATGGTCCACGCGCGCCAGCGACATGACACGGCCATCCTGCAGGTGCTCAACCTCCAGCAGTTGAATGGTCCAGCCCTCGGGGTAACGGGCGTTGACGTCAATCAGTGCATCGGCGCCAGCAATGCGCTCGCCACTGGCCCACCAAACGGTTTGCACATCGTCGTACAGGCAGGATCGCGCTTTGGGCCAGTTGCGCGCCTGCAGTGCCGCCCAGAATCGGCGAACCGCCCGCACGCTGGGCGTGGCGGGCATGCGCAGGTAGTCGTTGTCCCACTCGCCCTCACCCACCTTGGCAAAACCCCAGCGCAGGTAGAAGCGGTTTGCATCACTGTCCTTCAGCGCGCACAGCTCCACCGGCAATTGCTCGGCATCGGCCTGCTTGCACACCCAGCGCATGGCCTTGGCCCCCAGGCCATGGTTCTGCCAAAGCGGGTCGATGTACAGATGGTCCAGACGGAAGGCGTGGGACAGATGTTTGAGCACCAAAAAACCCACACGCTGGCCCTGCACCTCAATGTGGTGGGTGTTCTCGGGTACATAACCCTCGGCCAGGCGCTCGCGCGCTCGCGCCTCGTCGTAGCGGCCCAAGTGGGTCAAGCTCTCGCGCATGGCGCGCAGGCGCAACGCCAACAGCTCCTCAAAGTCGTCGACCCTGGCTGGCACCAGGGTCCAACCACCATGGGACGCCATGGGTTTCACCCCAGCGCTTTCTGAATCTGGTCCAGCACTTCACGGGCCGACACCGGTATCGGCGTGCCCGGGCCAAAGATGCCCTTGACGCCTGCGGCGTACAGCATGTCGTAGTCTTGCCGCGGAATCACGCCACCGACAAACACCACGATGTCATCGGCGCCCTGCTTCTTCAGTTCGGCAATGATGGCCGGCACCAGCGTCTTGTGCCCGGCCGCGAGCGTGGACACGCCGACCGCGTGCACGTCGTTCTCAATCGCCTGGCGGGCGCATTCTTCGGGCGTCTGAAACAGCGGGCCCATGTCCACGTCAAAACCCAGGTCGGCAAAAGCGGTGGCTACCACCTTGGCGCCGCGGTCGTGGCCGTCCTGGCCCAGCTTGCTGATCATGACGCGGGGGCGGCGGCCCTGGGCTTCGGCGAAGGCGGCGATGTCTTTCTTGAGTTGCTCCCAGTACTCCATGGTGTCCCCTCCAGCGGCGTCGTAGGCGGCCGCGTAGACGCCGCTGACTTTTTGGGTGTCGGCACGGTGGCGGCCAAAAGCCTTTTCCATGGCGTCGGATACTTCACCCACCGTAGCGCGCAGGCGAATGGCCTGGATGGACAGGTCCAACAGGTTGCCAGAATTGTTTTCCGCTGCAGAAGTGATAGCAGCTAACGCAGCATCCACGAGGGCTGCATCGCGTTTTTGTTTGATAACTTTGAGCCGGGCGATCTGCCCGTCGCGCACCGCCACATTGTCGATATCGCGCGCCTCGATCACGTCCTCGGTCTTGAGTTTGTACTTGTTGACGCCAACGATGACGTCCTGACCGCTGTCGATGCGTGCCTGCTTGTCGGCGGCAGCCGCCTCGATCTTGAGCTTGGCCCAGCCGCTGTCCACGGCCTTGACCATGCCGCCCATGGCTTCGACTTCTTCGATGATGGCCCAGGCGGCATCGGCCATATCCTGCGTCAGTTTTTCCATCATGTACGAGCCAGCCCAAGGGTCGATCACATTGGTGATGTGGGTCTCTTCCTGGATGATGAGCTGGGTGTTGCGGGCGATGCGGCTGCTGAACTCGGTGGGCAGTGCAATCGCCTCGTCGAAGGAATTGGTGTGCAGCGACTGCGTGCCGCCAAACACCGCGGCCATGGCCTCAATGGTGGTGCGCACCACGTTGTTGTACGGGTCCTGCTCGGTGAGCGACCAGCCGCTGGTCTGGCAGTGCGTGCGCAGCATCAGCGATTTGGGGTTCTTGGCGTCAAAGCCCTTCATGATGCGGCACCACAGCAGGCGCGCGGCGCGCATCTTGGCCACTTCCAGGTAGAAGTTCATGCCAATGGCCCAGAAGAAACTCAGGCGCCCGGCAAAGGCATCCACGTCCATGCCCTTGGCGATGGCGGTCTTGACGTATTCCTTGCCGTCGGCCAGCGTAAAGGCCAGTTCCAGCGCCTGGTTGGCGCCGGCCTCTTGCATGTGGTAGCCGCTGATGGAGATCGAGTTGAACTTGGGCATGTGCTGCGCCGTGTACTCGATGATGTCGCCAATGATGCGCATCGACGGCGCGGGCGGGTAGATGTAGGTGTTGCGCACCATGAACTCTTTCAGAATGTCGTTCTGAATCGTTCCGCTCAGTTGGTCCTGGCTAACGCCCTGCTCTTCGGCGGCCACCACATAGCCGGCCAGCACCGGCAGCACGGCGCCGTTCATGGTCATGGAGACGCTCACCTTGTCCAGCGGAATCTGGTCGAACAGGATCTTCATATCCTCGACCGAGTCAATCGCCACGCCGGCCTTGCCGACGTCGCCGGTCACGCGGGGGTGGTCGGAGTCGTAACCACGGTGCGTGGCCAGGTCAAACGCGACCGACACGCCCTGCCCGCCGGCGGCCAGCGCCTTGCGGTAGAAGGCGTTGGATTCTTCTGCGGTGGAGAAACCGGCGTACTGGCGGATGGTCCAAGGTCGCACCGCGTACATGGTGGCTTGGGGGCCGCGCAGGTAGGGCTCGAAACCGGGCAGCGTATTGGTAAAGGCCAGGTGGGCCGTGTCTTCGGCGGTGTACAGCGGCTTGACCGCAATGCCGTCCGGGGTGATCCAGTTCAGGGCGTCCACATTGCCGCCGGGGGCGGACTTGGCGGCGGCCTTGGCCCATGCGTCCAACGTGGCGGCTTTGAATTCGGTGTTTTTTTCAGTCATAGATCGTGGTCCTGTTGGCCGCAATGGTGATCGTTTTCATGCAAACGGTCTAGGTTTGGTGAAGGCTTGGCTTGCCTTTTAGTTTACATTATTCATAATTATTGATTCAAAATATTCATTTGAGCTTACAAGCCTCCAAATACGCCCGATGAATCCCCAGCCTGCACAAACCACGGACCTGCGCAGTACAAAGTCCCTGTCGCCCAAAGCCCTCTATGTGGAAGTGGCCGAGCTGCTGCGCCAGCGCATCTTCAAGCGCGAGCTGGAGCCAGGAAGCTGGATTGACGAACTGCGTCTTGCCGAGGAATACGGCATCAGCCGCACGCCGCTGCGGGAAGCCTTGAAGGTGCTGGCCGCCGAAGGCCTGGTGACCATGAAGGTGCGCCGTGGTGCCTATGTGACCGAAGTGTCGGCCAACGACCTGGCCGACGTGTACCACCTGCTGAGCTTGCTGGAGAGCGACGCGGCGGGCGTGGTTGCCACCAAAGCGACTGACGCCGAACTGGCCGAACTGCAAAAGCTGCACAAAGCGCTTGAGGTGGCCGCCAAACCCGGCAAGGCCAACACCGACCAGTTCTTCGCCCTCAACGAACAGTTTCACATGCGCCTGCTGGCCATCGCCAACAACCGCTGGCGCGACCAGATGGTGGCCGACCTGCGCAAGGTCATGAAGCTCAACCGCCACAACTCCCTGCTCAAGACCGGCCGCATCGCCGAGTCACTGGCCGAACACCAGGCCATCATGGCCGCACTGCTGGCGCGGGATGCGGCGAGCACGCAGGAAAGCATGCGGGAGCATTTTGCTAATGGGTTGGAGGCGGCGGAGGTAGGCACATGAAATCCGGCGACAGACGTTCCCGCACTCGACATCACTCTTGACGGAATCAAGATCGCAACGGTTATGTCAGGTGTCAAGCATGTCCCAGCCACCCCCGCGCCCCCCTCGCGGGGGGGCGCTTTTCCCTGATCATCTCCCCCCTCGGAAGTCGCTCCAAGGGCCAAGGTTCTTCAAACCGTATTGCTTTTCGACCCGACGCTGTGCACGCAAGGATCCGTCCCAAATAGTGTCGATCACCATCCTTTGGTGGCGATCGAAGCCCTGGCCGGCGTTGTCCCACTCCTCCTTGGTTACCACCTTGATCTTGCCATCCTCGATACCCTCCCGCATAACCATCTTGCGGTTGTACCAAACCTGATGGAACAGCTGATCTTCTGCATTCAGCAACTCATGCAGGCCGCGCGGTTCTTCCTCCCAAGACTGCTCCCACATGAGTTGGGTCACCATCGATGGGTCGATGCGTCGCAGGACCTCAACGAGGTTGATGAAGTACATCGACTTGATCTTGCCGAAGTGCTTGGCAATGTCGGCATGCGGTTGCTTCTGGTTCTGGGCACCGAAGTCAGTCTTGTTGTGCGTCACGAAGGCGAGCCGCTCGCCGGGGGGAGCGGCCTGAACTAGGTCCACGTACATCTCGAATAAAAGAGCGTCAGCCATGCTGTTCTTATTCTCGTGGTGACAGGGTGCTTTTCGATGCAGCGCGCGGTCGGCTGCTCGGAGTTTCGCGCCGTC
>JADJBC010000024.1 GCA_016703945.1 Candidatus Aalborgicola danicus | reverse complement strand
CGGTTTTTCATGGAAAACAAGGACAGGCCCTTGTTCCCGACGAGCATCCCAGGGCGCTTTATGACGAGTGGGACAAAGCCTTGCATGCACGCAAGCTCGTCAAACCCAGCCTATACGCGGCACACCAAAGACCCCGAAGGCTACCGCCAGGCACTCGGGGCATTTCCATGGGAACTCGACGAAGACAGGCACTCCGACATGTTCATTGGTGAACATGCCGTCTGGTGGTTAGAAGAGCGCAAAGCTACCGCGCCACTGTTTTTGCAGATCGGCTTTCCTGGTCCGCACCCACCTTACGACCCACTGCCGCGCTACCTTGACATGTACAAGGATGTGGACATTCCCTTGCCCACACCGACAGCAGCCGAGATCGCCGCGCAGCCGCCCTCGCATGCTGTTCTGCGCAACAACATGATTCGCCATAACTACGATTCCGTATCGTGGAGCGATCACCCAACACCGGAGGCCTTACTGAGAATGCGACGTCACTATGCTGCCAATGTGAGCATGATTGACGACCAAGTTGACAAAATCATGCAGACGCTGGATGCGCGTGGCTATCTGGACAATGCGCTGGTCATCTTTACCTCTGACCATGGCGACGCCCTGGGTGACCATGGGCACATTCAGAAGTGGACGATGTACGACGCCTCGGTGCGCGTACCCTTGATCATGTGGTCGCGCAATGGCCAGACGCCACAGCGCGAATGACTCCTTGGTGCAACTCCCATGGACATAGCGCCAACCATTCTCGAAACCGCTGGTTTGCAAGTTCCAAAGTCCTTTGAAGTGACCTCTCTGTGCCCCATCTTGAGCGGTGAACGCGAGTTCTGTTCGCGAAGCGGTCTACGCCGAACTGGCACGTGACCACATCCAGACTGGCGCCGAATACATGGTGATGAAGCGCGACGCACGTTGGAAGATCGTCTACTACCTTGGCGAATCCACGGCGAGCCTCTACGACATGCTCAACGACCCCGGCGAGCTATACGACCTATGGTCGTCCCCAGAACTCGCCAGCATGAAAGAAACCATGATCAAGGATTTGCTGGTCTGGTCCCTTCGCTCAACATTGGCTGGGCGTCAGCAGGAGACCCTAAGCCCCAGCAGCCCATGTTAATTTGAACTTGCTGCTTGGAAATCCTACGGCCAACCTTAAACCACACCTGATTGGAGACCCATGAAATTCAATACGCAACACATCTTGAAGTGCGGCCTAGCCGTTGCTTTCGCTGCCGCAACATTTTGCGCGCAGTCACAGGACGCTTACCCAAGCAAGAACATTACTCTGATTGCCCCCTTTCCTGCTGGTGGTGTGGTTGACGTCACAGCGCGTTTGATTGCCGAAAAATGCAAACTCACTTGAAGGGCAACATCATTGTTGACAACAAACCCGAGCGGGTGGCACGGTCGGTACGACGCTTTTGGCACGCGCCAAGCCTGACGGCTACACACTGGTGGTGGGAGACCCGGCGACCCATATTTACAGCCCCACCATTTACCCCAACGTCGCCTATGATCCCGTCAAGAGCTTTACGCCAATTGGTCAAATCAGCTACGGCCCGCTGGTGGTGGCAGTCGGCCCCAAAACAAAAGCTGCAACGATGCAGGATTTGATGACGGAGCTGCGCAGTGAAGGCGACAAAGCCAATTACGGCAGCAATGGCAACGGCAGCACCCCCCATCTGGCCACCGAATGGTTCAAGCAGGTCACCGGACTGAAGATCACCCATGCCCTACGGTGGCGGCCCTGCCAACATGACAGCGCTGGCCAGTGGTGACACCACTTACTCCATCAACCACATTCCTCTGGCGCTGGGCATGATCAAGGGAGGCCGTCTGCGCGCATTGGCGACCACAGGTGCCAAACGATCACCCGCTTTTCCAGACTTACCAACAGTAGGCGAGAGCGGCATCTGGGGCTATGAGCCTATTCCTGGTTTGCGCTCTTTGCGCCAGCCAATCTGCCGTCCGCTATCCAAAGCAAACTGTCGGCGGCACTGCAAGCAACGCTGCAAGATCCAGAGCTGCGTACTAAGTTGAATTCACTGGGCGATGAGCCTTCTACCGCAGTCCGAGCGACCTGAGCAAATACATGGCGACGGAGATCGACGCTGGGTGCCGATCATCAAATCGGCAAAAATTTCAGTTGACTGATTGAATAGAGCGGTGAAATGTTTCAGCACTTACAAGTCCTGGAACTTCTCATGCTCGCCCCGCGTCCCCTTCGGCAGGATTTTCTAGATTCAATAATGAACCCATTCGAGGGCGTGAATTTGCGAAGCCTAAATGCAAAAAAGCGATCTGATGAGTTGCTGCATTCAATTGTTAGCGGTTCAATTTGAAATCACACTGCCGACTAGAAATACAGGTACTTAATGGATCAAGTAGGCGGAATTGGCAGGCGGGGGGTGCTTGTTTCCTAGGCGGATTCATGGGGCGGGCAGGTCACAATGCGGAATCTTTGTATTGAAGTTCAAGATGCCAAGGAACTCTCAAATCAAACTGAACCTTGAAGGTCAGCCCAACACACGCTACCACCACTATTGGCTTCCAGATACCGATCACTCACTCACAAGTACCCATCCTGGCCCATTGTGAAAATTCACATTCGACCAGGTCCTGATATTGAAATGCGGGGGGCAGTCGGGCGATCCAACGTTACCCCTGCACACCTTAAATCCTGTTGAATACGGCGGAATGAGTTTATTGCCGGGTTGGTTCAAACCTATCACTTTTTTGGCAATGGCGCTTAGCGCGCAGAGTCGTCCTTCGACCTCTCGACCACTCTTAATAGAAATGCCTGAACCTGCTTGGCACAACCGTTGCTTGTGATCAGACAGCTGCCGGCCCCCCCCTCTTCCCTTTCCCGAGGCAAGGGGATCAAGTTCCCTGTGGCAAATCTAGCTCAATCTATTGCTGGATTCAACGGGTGAGGGCATTTTTGGTATCGACCTGGATGGACACTGTGTTTTCATCAACCGAGCGGGCGCCAGCATGCTGGGCTGGGATGCGGCCGACGTATTGGGTCAGAACATGCATGAGCTGACCCACCATTCGCATGCCGACGGCTCGCATTACCCCGATACCGAGTGCCCCATCTTCAATGCCTTCCGCCAGGGCCTGGCGTGCCGGATCGACACCGAGGTGTTCTGGCGCAAAGACCGCACCGGCTTCGCCGTTGAGTATTCCAGCTACCCCATCATCGATGGCATCGAGGTGCGTGGCGCGGTCATTACCTTTGTCGATATCACAGCACGCCGCCAAGCTGCCCAGGACCTGCAACAGGCCAACGCCAGCCTGGCCCGGGCCAATGACGAGCTGGAATTGCGGGTGGGCGCACGCACCCGCGAACTATCGACCGCCTTGGGCCAATTGCGCGAACTCGCCGCCTATTCCGAAAAGATCCGCGAGGAAGAGCGCACACGCATCGCGCGCGAGGTGCACGACGAACTCGGCAGCCTGCTGGTGGCCCTCAAGATGGACGTCAACTGGATGGACAAGCGCCTGGCCGAACAGCAGCAGCGCAACACGCTGGATGCCCAGTCCATGCGCGATCGCCTGCGCGGCAAGTGCCAGAGCATGAGCCAGCAAATTGAAAACGCCGTGGTCAACGTAGGCCGCATCATCACGGACCTGCGCCCCAGCATCCTGGACCACCAGGGCCTATGGGCCGCGCTGGAATGGCAGGCACACGAATTTGCGCAGTCTGCAGAAGTGTCCCTGAACTGGAGCATGGTAGGCACCGAGCACATTGAACTGCCAGAAAATCTGGCCATGGCCGTGTTTCGCATCTTCCAGGAAATGCTCAGCAACGTGGCACGCCATGCCCGCGCGACGCACATTCTAATCAACGTGGAGGTGAGCCCTTCGACGCTGAATCTTCTGGTGCGCGACAACGGCTGTGGCGCACCCGCCGCGGCATTTGACGCGGCGACCGCCTACGGTGTCATGGGCATGCGCGAACGCGCCCGCCACCATGGCGGACGCCTGTCCATCACCAGCCAAATCGGCCAGGGCTCTCTGTTCCAGCTGCGCATTCCGTTGCAGCACACCTATTGCGGGCACGGCACATGATCCGTTTGCTCTTGGGTGACGACCACCGCATCGTGCGCGAAGGCCTCAAGCAGATTTTGGCCGATGCACCAGATGTGTGCGTTGTGGGCGAGGCGCAAAGCGGCACCGAGGTGCTGGACCAGGTGCGCAAACTGGGCGGCCGCGAAGGCCTGGATCTGGTGCTGCTGGACATTGCCATGCCGGGGGCCGACGGGCTGGAGGTGCTGCAAATCCTGCGGCGTGAATACCCCACACTGCCGGTGCTGATGCTCAGCACCTACCCGGAGAAACAATATGCCGTGCGCTGCATCAAGCTGGGGGCGGCGGGCTACCTGAACAAGAGCGCCGACCCCGACGACATGGTGGCAGCCGTCCGCAAGGTTGCGGGCGGGGGCATGTACGTCACCCCCGCCACGGCGGAAGCGCTGGCCGCCACGGTCGGTGCGTTCGCTTCGCGCAGCGGTGCGGGCGGCGTGGAAGCGCTATCGCACCGGGAACACCAGGTGTTTCGCCTGTTGACCGCCGGCCACACCGTGAGCGAAATTGGTGCACAGCTCAAACTGGCCCCCAATACCGTCAGCACCTACCGCGCCAGGATTCTGGAAAAAACCGGCGCCAAGAACGATGTGGAGCTGGCGCTTTTCGCCGAACGCCAGACCCGAGCGGCTCCGGCGGCGCCATAAACTGCATTTTTTGTAGGGCTGGCACTACACAGCGTCGTAGGGCGCGGGGCGAATTGCAAACGTCGGCGCGCGCAGCCCAAAACTGGCCCGCACCTTGCTGAGTGACATACATCACTTCACCGAGGTACACCATGTCCGAATTCTTCTCTCCCTATGATGCCGACCGTCCCCTGATGCTCAAGTGCAGCTGTGGCCGCGAACACTCGGTGGCTGACCACCAGGCCGAAGTGGCCGCCGACACCGCCGCCATCGAACTGCGTCGCCGCAGCCTGAGCAGCACGTTCGAGGCCTACAGCAACGAATTCATTGAAGCCACGCTGGTCAAGGCCATCTTTCCGCAAGACGCGGTGCGCCGCCGCTTTCTGAAAGCCGTGGGCAAGAGCACGGCCATGGCCGCCATTGCCAGCGTGCTGCCCGTGGCCAGCATGCAGGCCATGGCCCAGGAAAAAGGTGCGCTGGAAAAGACCAACCTGAAGATCGGCTTCATACCAATCACCTGCGCCACGCCGCTGATCATGGCGCACCCGCTGGGCTTCTACCAGAAGCAGGGCCTCAATGTAGAGGTGACCAAGACGGCGGGCTGGGCGCTGATCCGCGACAAGATGATCAACAAGGAATACGACGCCACGCACTTCCTGTCGCCCATGCCGCTGGCGATCTCCATGGGGCTGGGCTCCAACGCCACACCCATGAATGTGGCCACCATCCAGAACATCAACGGCCAGGCCATCACCATGGCCCTCAAGCACAAGAACAACCGCGACCCCAAGAACTGGAAGGGCTTCAAGTTTGCCATTCCGTTTGAGTTCAGCATGCACAACTTCCTGCTGCGCTACTACCTGGCCGAGGCTGGCCTGAACCCCGATACCGACGTGCAGTTGCGCGTCGTCCCACCCGCCGAAATGGTGGCCAACCTGAAGGCCGGCAATATCGACGGCTTCCTCGGACCTGATCCCTTCAACCAGCGCGCCGTCTATGAAGAGGCCGGTTTCATCCACCTGCTGACCAAAGACCTGTGGAACGGCCACCCCTGCTGCGCCTTTGGCACCAGCACCGAGTTCATCCAGAAGAACCCCAACACCTTTGCCGCCTTGTACCGCGCCGTGCTCACATCCGCCGCCATGGCGCGCGACCCCGCGA
This sequence comes from Candidatus Aalborgicola danicus, assembly GCA_016703945.1. GTDB lineage: Bacteria > Pseudomonadota > Gammaproteobacteria > Burkholderiales > Burkholderiaceae_C > Allorhodoferax > Allorhodoferax danicus. Next base: position 10,981 of record JADJBC010000024.1, on the reverse strand, counting down.
ACCGCGAACTCATCGCCAAGGTGATTGCACCGGCGCAGTACCTGAACCAGCCCGAAGCCGTGCTGAACCAGGTGCTCACCGGCAAATTTGCCGATGGCCTGGGCAACATCAAGAACGTGCCCGACCGGGCCGACTTTGACCCCATGCCCTGGCAGAGCATGGCGGTGTGGATGCTCACGCAGATGCAACGCTGGGGCTATGTCAAGGGCGACGTCAACTACAAGCAGATCGCGGAAAAAGTGTTCTTGCTGACCGACGCCAAGAAGCACATGAAGTCGCTGGACCAGAAGGTGCCCGATGGCGCCTACCCCAAGTTCAAGATCATGGGCAAGGAGTTCGACGCCGACAAGGCCGCCGCCTACGCCAAGAGTTTTGCCATCAGCAAGGCGGCCTGAAATGGATATTTGGCGTTCCCTCAACTTTCGGGCCGGGTTGCTCTCGGTGCTGATTCTGCTGCTGGTGCTGGGCATCTGGTATGCGGCCACGGGCTCCACCGCTTCTGCCACCAGTTCCGCGGGCATGACACCGGAGCAAATCGAGTACGCCAAGATGATGGGCAAGGACCCAGGCAGCACCAAGGCGGCGGGCTTTCCCACGCTGGGGCAAATGGGCACAACGGTGTGGGGCCACCTGTCCAACCCGTTCTACGACAACGGCCCCAACGACAAGGGCATTGCCATCCAGCTGGCGCACTCATTGGGGCGGGTGGCGCTTGGCTTTGGGCTGGCCATGCTGGTGGCCATTCCCCTGGGCTTTGTGATTGGCATGTCGCCACTGCTGCGCAAGGCGTTTGACCCGTTCATCCAGGTGCTCAAACCCATCAGCCCGCTGGCCTGGATGCCGCTGGCGCTCTACACCATCAAGGACTCGTCCATCAGCGGCATCTTTGTGATCTTCATCTGCTCGGTCTGGCCCATGCTGGTCAACACGGCCTTTGGCGTGGCCTCGGTCAAGCGCGAATGGCTCAACGTGGCCAGCACGCTGGAAGTCAGCGCAATGCGCAAGGCCTTCCAGGTGATTCTGCCGGCTGCCGCGCCCACCATTCTGACGGGCATGCGCATCAGCATGGGCATTGCCTGGCTGGTCATCGTGGCTGCCGAAATGCTGGTTGGCGGCACCGGCATTGGCTACTTTGTGTGGAACGAGTGGAACAACCTGTCGCTGACCAATGTGATCTTCGCCATCGTGCTCATTGGCGTGGTGGGCATGCTGCTGGATCTGGCCTTTGGCCAACTGCAAAAGGCGGTGACCTATGTGGAGTGACGGGGGGCCGGGGGCCGCCGCCCGGGGGGGCGGGGGGGCCCCCCCCCCGCGCGCCCCCCACCAACCCAGGCGTTTCCAATGAATGGTCTGCTCAGAATTGAAAACCTCGGCAAGACCTATGTGCCGGGCAAGCCGGTGTTTGCCGAAGTGTCTTTCACGCTGGAGCGCGGCGAGTTCGTCTGCATCATTGGGCATTCAGGTTGCGGCAAGACCACGGTGCTGAACGTGCTGGCCGGGCTGGACACCGCGTCGGACGGCTATGTCTTCATGGACGGACGCGAGATCTCCGGCCCCAGCCTGGAGCGCGGTGTGGTGTTCCAAAGCCATGCACTCATGCCCTGGCTTACGGTGCGCCAGAACATCGCGTTTGCCGTGGTGTCGCGCTGGCCCGAATGGTCGCGCGCGCAGGTCAATGCGCAGGTGGAAAAGTTTGTCGCCATGGTGGGCCTGAGCGGCGCCATTGACAAAAAGCCCAGCCAGCTGTCCGGCGGCATGAAGCAGCGCGTGGGCATTGCGCGGGCCTTTTCCATCAGCCCCAAGATGCTGTTGCTGGACGAGCCCTTTGGCGCGCTGGATGCCCTGACCCGCGGCACCATCCAGGACGAACTGATGGGCATCGTGCGCGAGACGCAGCAAACCGTTTTCATGATCACGCACGACGTGGACGAAGCCATCCTGCTGGCCGACCGCATCCTGCTGATGAGCAATGGTGCCGAGACCGACACCGGCTACAAGCCCGGCGGCATTGCCGAGGTGGTGGTCAACCCGCTGCCGCGCAGCCGCAACCGCGCAGGCCTGCACCACCTGGACGGCTACTACGACCTGCGCAACCACATCGTGGACTTTTTGGTCAGCCGTGCCAAGGCCCACTAGTTTTTTTTGTTTCCTCTTTTATTCACCCCACCCACCAGGAGCCCCCTATGAACCGCTTGGAAGTCACCGAAAAAATCATCAGCACCAAGGTTGCCAAAGGCATCCAGTGGGCCGACGTCGCGAAGAAAGTAGGCCTGTCCAAGGAATGGGTCACCGCGGCCTGCCTGGGCCAGATGACGCTGGACGCCGCGCAGGCCAAGATCGTCGGCAAGATCTTTGGCCTGACCACCGAAGAGCAGAAGTGGCTGCAGGTCGTGCCCTACAAAGGCTCACTGCCCACCCCCATTCCTACCGACCCGCTGATCTACCGCTGGTATGAAATCGTCAGCGTGTATGGCACCACCATCAAGGAACTGATCCACGAAGAGTTTGGCGACGGCATCATGAGCGCCATCGACTTCAGCATGGACATCGTGCGCCAGCCCGACCCCAAGGGTGACCGCGTCAACGTGGTGCTGTCGGGCAAGTTCTTGCCCTACAAGCAGTACTGAGCCGGATCGCGCCCGCCACGATGGACGCCAAGCCACCAATGCCGCCGTTCACCCAGGAGACTGCGGTCCAAAAGGTTCGCATGGCCGAAGACGCCTGGAATTCACGCGATCCCGAGCGCGCCTCCCTGGTCTACACAGAAGACACCCGCTGGCGCAACCGCACCGAGTTTCCGGTCGGGCGCGAGCAGGTCCGCCAGCTACTGGTGCGCAAGTGGGCCAAGGAGCTGGACTATCGCCTGATCAAGGAGCTGTGGGCCTTTGGTGACAACCGCATTGCCGTGCGCTTTGCCTATGAATGGCATGATGACTCGGGGAACTGGTTTCGCTCTTATGGCAATGAAAATTGGGAGTTCACTCCGCAAGGTTACATGGCGCTTCGGTTTGCCAGCATCAATGATCTCCCGATCAAGGACGCAGACCGCAAATTTAACTGGCCACTGGGTCGGCGCCCCGACGATCATCCGTCATTGAGCGATTTGGGTCTCTGATTCGCGTACCAGGGGCGTATGCCCGGACGAAAAAAACCAGCCCGAAGGCTGGTTTCTTGCGCTGCAGTGCAGGTGTTAGTAACGGTTGCCGCCGCCACCATAGCCACCACCACCACCACCACCGGAGCGACCGCCACCTCCGTAACCACCACCGCCGCCGCCACCTGTACGTGGCTCCATTGGGCGGGCTTCATTGACCACCATGTCGCGGCCATCGACGTTTTTGCCGTTCATGCCGCTGATGGCCGCCTGGGCTTCCGCATCGCTGGACATTTCCACAAAGCCGAAGCCCTTGGAGCGGCCGCTGTCGCGGTCCATCATGACCTTGGCAGACGACACGGTGCCGAAGTCAGAGAAGTTTTGGTTCAGGGAATGGTCATCTACCGAGTAGGAGAGGTTGCCGACGTAAAGTTTCTTGCCCATGGTGGGATCTTTCAAAAAAGCGACCGCAGTTTCAACAATGAACCGCGCGACGCAGGGGGGAAATAAGAGGAGGTAAAGCTCGCCGCAAAGGGGAGTTTGACGACCGGGTGGGCCGAGACTATCGGCCAAAGAGGTGCGGGTGCAGCGTGGGAGGTGCCGCAGAGCCTGTCAGACTACAACCACTGCAAAGGAAAGCAAATTGCAGCGGTGCGCGCATTTTACGCTTGATCAGGGCGAGATGGTTTGCGTTTCGCGGGAATGGGTTTGCCGGTAGGAGTAGGTTGTATCCGGGAATCGTAGAGCCACTTTCGGATTTTTGTCGCTTTGATCTTGCTGGCATCAGGGTGCAAGGGATTTATCAGAACGACCTCATCCTCCGGGGCGATGACGGAGGGGACGGTCAATATGGCTGATTTTGCTGATGCCAGCCATGCTTGGCCGATTTGCACACTGACCATGCCGACGGGCAGTGCATCCCAGCCCACGGCCAACGTGGATACGGTGTGGACTCCCTGACCTTCCAAACCGCATCAGGTATATCAATCGCGACCAGATAGCGGTTCAATGGCAAGCCGCCGCCAAGGTGCACAAGCGTTTCAAGACAGGCCAGGGCCGTGTTCCCAGCACAATAAAGCACAGGTGAACCGATAGGGTTCCACCTTCCACCGGTTATCCGAGCGCCTTCGCCACGCATGTCATCCGCTGTGTAGGTCGCGGTATCGGTGGCAATCCTCCACGCCCGCATCATCAAGCGTACGCACCCGATTGCATTTGGCCCAGAAGACGGGCAATGAACATTTGCCCATTCACCGTATCCAAAACTCAACCGGTTTCGCACCCCCCCAATGCCGGAAGTGGCCGGTTGACCCACTCCCCGAGCCACAGGCCTGCATCGAAGTTCTCCGGGTCGCCTGATTCGCTAACCATGGTTTGCACTTGGCCAATCAGGCGTTCGATTCCCAGTAGGCGCTCAGACTGCTCGCTGGACAGTAGCTGGTCTTTTTGGAGCTTGCGTCCTATGGTTGATGCTGGAATATGCAGCGCGTCATAGAGTGACTCACGCGAAAAGTTCATCGCTTTGGCGAGCGTTTCGACCTGCTTGGCAGGAACCCCAGCACGCACTACTGAGATGTACTCTGTGGGCGACGCGAGAAAAAGGTTGGTGCGATTTTTAAGCAGTAGATCGATTGATCTGATCTGCACCCGCGTCTCCGATGCCCGCTTTTTCGTGACGCGCTTGCCAGTGCGAACCGGCATCTGCATAGGAGGAGCCGCTTTCTGTGGGGCCTTAGACCGTTTGTGAGCTGTGCTTGTCGGATCCGCCATCATCAGTTCTCCTCGAATGAGTGAAAAGTTTATCCCATTTGGTAAAAGGCTGCTCCTTTGGCTGTTTGATGGTGTGTGCGACTCAACTTCAAGGGTGAAATGCACGCGAGGCATTCCGTGGTGACTACCTAATACGTGATCGTTCACTCTGTACCCGAGACATCGAAATCTCATTACGGCAATCGGCTACGGGCGAGATGCGGATCTGTGGCGTCCCATCCCACTCTTAGTCTGCTCAAAATTGATTGTTTTTCCGAAAGCGGTCACTAACCAGCGTCGGCAATTGGCCCGCTGCAGCATTTCATTCCCCGTCTGCCAGGCCCGTTGTCGCCTCGACCCCCCCTCACCCAACAAGCCAGCGCCCAAGCCGAGATCCCTGCGCCAGCACCTGGCGTTACTAGGGTCACTATGTTTTATATAGCAGCATAGGCATATTTCACGAGGGTTATCTGCCAATTTCGCTCAACGTCAGCGGCAGCGAAGTCGTCTTCACCCGAACCACCGCTGGCCGCACTTCATAGGGCACGGGCTCGCATCCGCAGATGGTGGCGGCAATGGTGCGGGCCTGGCGGGCGATGGGTTCGATGTAGCGGCTGGCCTCGCCGCGCACCGTGATGCAGTCACCCAGGGCGTGGATGCTGGCGTTGCTGGTGCGCAGCGAGGTTGGGTCCACGGCAATGCCGTTGTTCCACTCCAGGCTGGCGGCCTGTGCCAGCCGGTTTGGCGTTTGCAGGCCTGCTGCGGCAATGACCTGATCGACGACAAACTGCTGGCCACACGCCGTGGTGACGTGCATGCGTCCATCGATCTTTTCAACGGTGCAGACGCTCACGTTGCCAACAAAGCGGATGGGCAAATCCTTCCACGCCTGTAGCACCTGCTGCCCGGCATGCTCGGCTTGCCAGCGCGCCAATGGCTCGGGCTGCACGTCCAGCAGCGTGATGCGGTGGCCGCCCAGGGCCAGGTCGTTGGCCAGCTCGCTGCCGATCAAGCCCGCGCCCACGATGGCCACGTCCTTTGGGGTTTCGCCCAGCGCGGCGCGCAGGCGCAGATAGGCGTCCAGGTGGTTGATGCGCCAGCACAACTCGGCAGGCAGGTTGGCGGGCAGCGCGGCTTGCGCGCCATGGGCCAGCACCAGCTGTTCGTAGGCATGCTTGCCGCGCGTGGTGTGCAGGGTTTGAGTGCGCGTGCAAATGCGGGTGGCCTGCGTTTGCGCCAGCAGGTTCACGCCCATGCGCTGCGCAGCCTGCGCGCCGGTTTCGCGCACCAGTTGTTCCAGCGCAATGTGCTTGGCCATGGCCACGGAGAGCAAGGGTTTGTCGTACACGTCGCCCGAGCAGGCGGTCACCAGCGTGATGGGCACATCGGCATCCACGTCGCGAATTGACTGGGCCATCTGCCAGCCTGCGCGGCCCGCACCTACGATAACCACGCCCACTCGGGCGCCCTTGCCGCGCGGTGCGGGGCGCGCCGGGGCGCAGGCTTGGCGCGTACGCGGGTCCACGGGCTGGTACAGCACAAAGTCCGACTTGGTCACCGCGCACAGCGGGCACTCCCAGTCGTCGGGAATATCGGCAAAGCGGGTGCCCGGTGCCAAGCCGCTGTCGGGGTCGCCATCCGCCTCTTTGTAGATGTAGCCGCAGGCGTTGCAGATGTACTGCAGGTACTCCGCTTGGGGCGCGCTGGCGGTCTGGGTCATGCGGGCATGTCCTCGGCGCTGAGGCTGGCAATTTCCTTGCGCAGGTGCTTGATGGCGGGTGTGACGATGGCCACAAACTGGGCCTCGCGCACGCGGCGCTGCACGTCGGAGTTCATCAGGTAGCCGCGTGCGCCCTGGTGCATCAGGGCCGACTGGCTGGCGCGCAGGCACAACTCCGCGCCTTCGGTGCGGGCGTTGAGCACGTCAATGAAAAATTCGGTCGATGTGTCAAACGGAGTCTCGGCCATGGTCATGACGCGGCCCACCAGATCGTCCAGCTCGGCCTGCAGGTCTTGGGGCCGGTCGTCCAGGTACTGGTTGACGTGGCCCAGTTGTGATTCCACCGCCCAGATGCTGTCGATGGCGCCCTGCACAATGCCAGCCGCAATGCCACATTGCAGCATGACAAACGCCGCGCGGATGGTGCGGATGTAGGGCCGGGCCGGTCGGCCACGATGTCGGCCGCAGTGATGATCAGGTCCTTGCACTGCACGGCGTAGGTGCCCGTGCCTTCCATGCCGGAGAACTTGGGGCACTCCTTGAGGGTGACGCCAGGGGCATCGCACTTCAGGATGAACATGACCTCGCGCCCGGCGCTCTGGTCGCCGTCCATCACGGCGGCAATGGCGCCAAAGTAGTGGTCGCCGGCCAGGTTGCTGATCCACGGCAGCGTGCCATTGACGCGGTAGCCACCACCTTCGATGGGCGTGGCCTTGAGCAGCAGATTCTCGATCTGCGCAAAGCTCTTCATCGGGTTGGACAGGCCGGTGCCGCCCAGGCCCAGGCCCTGCATGTGGGCTTGCAGCCGCTCGCCGGTGAGGACGGGGTTGCCCGATGTCTGCATGTACAGGCCGCACACGGCCTGGCACCACATCATGAAGGCCGATGCACCACAGACCTTGCCCACTTCCGCCATGGCGGCGATGGCCGCCTTGTAGTCACCGGGCTTGCCAGCTTGGTCCAGGTGGGCGCTCATGCCACCCACCGCCGCCAATTGCTGCAGCAGGTCTTGCGGGTACAGGCCTTCCTGGTCGATGGACTGCGCCCGCTGGGCCAGCGGCCCCTGGGCGATGGCGCGCACGGCGCCCATCAGGTCTTGCTGGATGGCGGTCTGGGCGATGTCTTTGGGCAGGTCGTTGGCGTTCATGGCGGGCCTTTCTGAGGGATGGTGTGTGTGGGCTGAGACGTTCAATCCGCCAAACTGATCTCGAATGGAATCGGGTTGCGCATGGTGTTGGCCACGGGCGAGTAGTAGTTGGCGTGCTTGACGATTTCGTCGAGCTGCTCGCGCGTGGCGTCGCCCTCGATCACCACCTTCACGCGGATCGCCTGAAAGCCCATCTCCAGCGGCTTCTTCTCCAGCGCGCCACCGGCGCCCCAGGCAGCGGGGTTGCCAATGTCGCCTTCCATGTGGATCTCGATCTTGCTGAGCTTGACCTGCTTCCAGGTGGCCACGGCGGTGATGCCAACGGCCAGGCAACCGCCCAGGCCGGACAGCACGATTTCGCCGGGTGCCGGTGCCGTGTCCTGGCCAAACAGGTGCAGGGGTTCGTCCACCACCACCGGCGTGTGCTTGCCCACGTAGCTCAGTGAGCGGTATTGCCCTTCCATCTCCGTCCTGACAATGTTGGTGCCACGGGCGCCGGGGTTGTTGCGGCCTTTTTCGGCAAACGCCATCAGGCCATCGCGGTCGATCGGGCGCAGCGTGGTCTTGATGGTGGTGACGGGTTCGATCAGGTCGGTAGCGGACATGGAAGTTTCCTTTGGAATAGGGTGTCAATGGTTCAAAAAGCACAGGGCCAATCAGCCTGATACTTCCATCGCAAGCCTGATGCCAGACCGCCCCTCCACCCAAACCTATATGAAAAATAGGCCGCTAGCCCTCGTGGTTATTGGGTATACCACTATCACTTTTGTAGCAATACGCCATCACCACCAGCCTCAAGTCGCTCAACAACCTCCATTGTGTGAACAAAGTGTCAACACATTGAAGACCCAAGGCGCCTGGGCGGCAGAGCGTTTTGCGTAGGTAAAGGAGGAGCCCGCGCAGCGGGCGGAGGACACGAAGCAAAGCGCTCTGCCGCCCAGGCGCCTAGCGCGAACCAGGCTCCTGACGCGAACCAGGCCCTAGCGCAACCCCGCCTTGCGCAACCGGTAACCAAACTGCCGCAAAGTCAGCCCCAGGCTCTGCGCCGCGCGCGACTGGTTGCCCTGGTACAAGTCCAGCGCCGCCTTCAATGCCTGCGCGTTGTGGGCATTGGCAAAACCGTAGTCGCGCACCAGTGGTGCCTCGGGTTCGGCCACGACGCGCGCGTGGGCCGCCACCGGCGCCAGGGTAGCCACGGGCGTTGCGGCGTTGGGCATGAAGCGCTCCAGCTCGCGCGCCGTAATCTGGGTGTGGTCCGCCAACAGCACCACGCGCTCGATCAGGTTGCCCAATTCACGGATATTGCCCGGCCAGGCGTGCTCTTCCAGGCGTTGCAGGGCCTCGGTGGACAGGTACACATTGCGCTGGTGCGCCTGGTTGGCGCGGCTGACAAAGTGCAGCACCAGCGCCCGAATATCTTCCACCCGCTCGCGCAGGCTGGGCAGGCGGATCGGGATGACGTTGAGCCGGTAATACAGGTCCTGGCGAAAGTGCCCAGCATCCACTTCACGCGCCAGATCCCGGTTGGTGGCCGCCACCAGGCGCACATTCACGCGCGTTTCGCGCTTGCCGCCCAGGCGCACCAGCGTGCCCTCTTGCAGGGTGCGCAGCAGCTTGGACTGCATGGCCAGCGGCAGCTCGCCAATCTCGTCCAGAAAGATGGTGCCGCCATTGGCCTGTTCAAACCAGCCCGCGCGCGCCGTGCTGGCGCCGGTGAAGGCGCCGCGCTCGTAGCCAAAGAGTTCGGACTCGAACAGCGTGTCGGGAATCGCTGAGCAATTGACCTTGATGAAGGCTGGTCGCCGACCGCTGGCCTGGTGCACGGCGCGCGCGGCCAGCTCCTTGCCGGTGCCCGATTCGCCCAGCAGCAGAACGGTAGCCTGGGTTTGCGACACGCGCTCCAGCTCGCCCAGCGCCCGCAACAGCGGGGGTGAATTGCCGATAAGCCCGTAGCGCGCGGTGTTGGTGTTGAGCGCCTGGGCCAGCACAGCATTGCGGGCCTGCAACTGGCCGGTTTGCTCGGCCACCAGTTGCTCCAGCTGCAGCAACTGCCCGGCCAGCGTGGCCAGCACGCGCAGCACCGCCAAATCGTCGTTGAGGTGGCGCTGGCGGCTGCGGATGCGGTGACAGGCCAGCACGCCGACCGGTACATTGTTGATTGCTATGGGCAGAGCGATAAAGGCCACGGTCTCGGGCGGCAACTGGGCGCGCGCTACCGCGCGGAACAGGAACAGCGGCTCGGCGTCGATGTCCTGCACGATGGCGGGCTGCCCACTGGCCAGCACCCGCCCGGTAATGCCTTCGCCCAGCAGATAGTGGCCGCGTGCCACCTCCTGCCGCGTCAGCCCGTAGGCGTGCTGGATGCAGGCGCTGCGCGGCGCGCCAGGGTCGGCCCCGGGCGGATCGGACAGCACAATGCGCCCGCGGTTCAGCCCCAGCAGCTCGCTCATCAGGTGCAGCATGGTGCGCAGCGCCAGAGCCGGTGCCGGGCTACGACCGACAAGGCGCATCACCTCGCGCATCAGCAACAACTCTTGCTCGCGCCATTCGCCAGACGTCAGGGGTGCGGGGGAGTGGGGCTGCATGGTTTTTCCGAAAGCAATCTACGCCCGCTTGTTGCCCCGCAAGGCGATGGGCACAAACCGAGCTCCGCTCGCCCGAAATATACTGGCAACCACACCCTGGTGGTCGACAAGGCCATCAAACAGTTCAATGCCTGAATGCGCCCCTCCACCAAACGCCATCCCGAATTCAATGTCGCCGCTGACTTTGCGTATCCGCAGCACCTGCGCAACAGCATGGATGACTTGCCGGCAGCACCGGGGTCTACATCTTCCACGGTGATTCTGGAGACCTGCCGCCGTACATCGGCAAAAGCGTCAACATCCGAAACCGGGTGTTGTCACACCGAGGACGAAAGAGGCCCGCCTGCTGCGCCAGACCCGGCGTATCAGCCATCCGCACCGCAGGCGAAGTCGGCGCACTGCTGCTCGAGGCCAGCCTGATCAAACAACAGCAGCCGCTGTACAACCAGAAGCTGCGCCGCACCAAACAGTTGTGCTCCTGGCTGCTGACCGACCACGGTGCCCAGATCGTCTATTCGCAGGACGTGAACTTTGCAACCCAGAAGGGCTTTCAACCGACTGTTCCAGCAAACGCGCAGCGCTGGGAATCCATGCGGTATTGAGCGCAAAGCAGGCTGTTAGCGGTGGCGTGATCGACTGGAAAAACTGATCCCCAACAAGCCCTGCTTTCGGTACATGCAGCAGCA
>JADJBC010000023.1 GCA_016703945.1 Candidatus Aalborgicola danicus | reverse complement strand
ATCGCGGGCGGAGAGCACGGGCATGAGTTTCAATAACATGCGTTGGGCCTCCTGGGGCTGGATATCCGTCGTCTTTCTGTTTTGTATTTGGGGGGTCGGGGCATGGTGGTCTTGAGCTTCAATGCCAGTCCCATGGTGACCCAATGGGGCGGCTGGACTTTGCGCACAGGTACTCAGGTGTGTGACGCGGAGATCGTCAATGGTTTTGTGCTGTCGCTGCAAATTTGCCTTTCTAACGCGTGTTCTTCGGTGGTCTTGGGCACGCTGGCGGCGTTAATCCTTGCACGCCGTTTCAAGCGTTCCAGGCCGGACGTTGTTTGCTGGCATGGTGGGTTCACCGCTGGTGATGCGGAGGTGATTATTGGCCTGTCGCTGCTGTTGATGTTGGTCTCCAGTGCAACGCTTGTTTGGTTTCCTGAGCGTGGGCTTCACCATCTGGCGGTCATACCTTGTTGGGCATGGCCTATGCCAACGGTGGTTGTGCAGTCTCGCCTGCAGGGCCTGAGCCCGCAGTTGGAGGAAGCGGCGCAGGATCTAGGCACCGCCCTCTGCAGGTGTTTTTCCTCTGACCTTGCCACCTATAGCCCGAGCCGTTGGATCAGCATGGTTACTGACCTTCACGCTGTCGCTGGACGACGTGGTGTTATCTGCGTTCCTGTCAGGTCCGGGGTCAACCACCACCCATCACCATCTTCAGTCGCGCGTTTGGGACTCAGCCCCAGTGTCAACACGGTTGCGACCCTGACCGTGGCCGTGGTCAGTGTGGGCGTTTTGGTTGCCGCGTGTGGATGTCCCGCGCGGAAAGGCGTCGTGCGCAGGAAATGGCTGCGGCTTATCGGGATGCCTGAGCGCGCTTGAGCGACCTTTGCCATCATTTTCATGATGATTTTTGTATTTCATAATGTGGATTTATCTGCATTTTTCGAGTGAAATTTGAAACCTTGTTTGCCTAAAAAGATGTTTATATAAGACATAAGATGCGCCACAAGTCTTATACAAGACTAGAATAAACCCAGCCTGCAACACCTCACCGTTCAGGCACCGTTTCATTAACTACGGAGTGATTCCATGACTTCTCAGACCGTGAACAGCAAATCGCAGCCCTTGAAAGACTGGGCGACCAACCCCCGCTGGAAAGGCATCGAGCGCGGGCAACGCCGCTAGCGTGGGGCGCCTGCGCGGCTCTTTCTCCAGGTCGAGTACACCTTGGCCCGCCGTGGTGCTGAAAAGCTGTGGGATCTGGTCAACAACACGCCTTACGTTAACTGCCTGGCAGCACTGACTGGCGGACAGGCCATGTAACAGGTCAAAGCTGGCGTCAAAGCCATCTACTTGTCTGGCTGGCAAGTCGCTGCGAGACAACAACGAGTGATTCCGCCATGTACCCCGACCAGTCGCTGTATCCCGTGGACTCGGTGCCAAAGGTTGTCGAGCGCATCAACAATTCGTTCAGCCGCGCTGACGAAATCCAGTGGTCAAGGGTGTTGGCCCTGGCGACAAGGGTTATATCGATTACCACGCGCCCATCGTTGCTGACGCGGAAGCCGGTTTCGGTGGCGTGTTGAAGCTACGAACTGATGAAGGCCATGATCCGCGCTGGTGCCGGTGGCGTGCACTTTGAAGACCAATTGGCTTCCAGTGAAGAAGTGCGGTCACATGGGTGGCAAAGGTCGTTTGCTACCACCGAAGCCTGCCAAAAGCTGATCGCGGCCCGTATGGCTGCCGACGTGTACGGCGTACCAACCTTGGGTGATTGCCCGTACCGATGCCGAAGCTGCTGACCTGTTGACCAGCGACTACGATGCCAACGACAAGCCATTCCTGACCGGTGAGCGCACCGCCGAAGGCTTCTACAAGACCAAGAAGGGTCTGGACCAGGCTATCAGCCGCGCAGTGGCTTACGCTGAGTACGCCGATCTGGTGTGGTGCGAAACAGGTACGCCTGACCTGGAATTTGCCAAGAAGTTTGCTGATGCCGTGCACGCCAAACACCCCGGCAAGATGCTGGCCTACAACTGCTCGCCTTCATTCAACTGGAAGAAGAACCTGGATGATGCCACCATTGCCAAGTTCCAGAAGGAACTGGGCGCCATGGGTTACAAGTACCAGTTCATCACGTTGGCTGGCATCCACAATATGTGGTATCACATGTCTGACTTGGCACAAGACTACGTTGCGCGGAATGACCGCCTATGTCGAGAAGGTGCAAGAGAGCCCGAATTCGCAGCCCGCGAGCGCGGTTACAGCTTCGTGTCGCATCAGCAGGAAGTGGGCACCGGTTACTTCGACGAAGTGACCACCGTGATCCAGGGCGGCAAGTCCAGCGTGACGGCGCTGACCGGTTCTACCGAAGAAGAGCAGTTCCACTAAGCACGGTTCTTCAATATGAAAGCCGGACCCTTTGTCGAGGCGGCTTTTTTGTTGCCGGAGCTTTAGGTATCGCTGATGTGCCAGAGGAGGATCTGGGTGCAAGTTGCAGAAGTCATTCCAAATAAGGAATGAATATCAATTATTCCAAAAAAAGAATATATTGAAATTATTCTTTTTTTGGAATATATTGGATGCATGGAATTCAAAATCCAAACGCCCGATCAGCTTTCGGCGCATCTTGTGGCGCTGCGAGAAGCGGAAGGTCTTACGCAAAAGCAGCTCGCGGATAAGCTGGAGATTGGTCAACCACGTCTATCCAAAATTGAAAAGAACCCACTGAGCATCAGCGTACAGACCCTGCTAAAGATTTTAGGCATGCTTAATGCGCAAGTCATTCTCGATATGAGCGCGATAACTCAAAAGCAAGGTGAAGAGTCTTTTGTAAGTCACGCCAAAGCTGGTTCTGCCAGGAAGACAAAAGCTCAGCGCTCGCTCACAACCATCGCTCGGGTTTCTGCCGCTAATGCATTGAAAAGCGGCAAAGGGAAGTGGTGAGCTGTGGCAGATGCTCTGAACGTATGGATGAATGGTGTTTTTGTGGGGAGTTTGGGAGTACTCGCGCAGCAGGGTTCCTGAATTTCGATATGACCAGAGCTGGATTGACTGGGAAGAGTCTAGGCCACTGTCATTGGCTATTCCATTTAGGGCGGGCAACGCGGTACACCGTGGCCCTGTGGTTAGCAACTATTTCGAGAACTTGCTGCCTGAGAGCGAGGACATTCGCAAACGCATCAGCACCAGATACAAAACTAAATCCCAGGACGCATTTGAGCTGCTACATGCAATAGGGCGCGATTGTGTTGGTGCGGTGCAGCTACTGCCTGTTGATGCAACCCCGGAAGAGTGGGACCGGATCACTAGCGAAGTTATGACGGAAGCGCAAGTAGCCCAAGAGCTGCGCGCTGCCGCCGTTGGCGAGGTATTGGGACAACGCGTCCGGGGCTATGCGGACTTCCGCATTTCCATTGCTGGCGCCCAAGAAAAAACCGCTTTATTGCGCTATGGGGGAAAGTGGTATCTCCCGCAGTTGGCCACTCCAACTACGCACATCCTCAAATTGTACCGCTGGGGCGGTGGCAAACGGTTATCTCGACATGCGCACCTCCGTACCCAATGAGTGGTTGTGTGCAAAGCTCCTACGAGAAATGGGCTTCATCGTGGCGAATACGGAAATGGCCTACTTTGAGGACCAGCAGGTGCTTGTCGTTGAGAGGTTTGACCGACGCTGGCAAGGGATTTCGGACGGTGCTCAAGCGAGCTCCGAATTTACTCCTACAAAGGACGTGTGGATTGCGCGGTTGCCTCAGGAAGACATGTGCCAGGTAGCTGGCCTGCATCCGAGCGAAAAATACGAAGCAGATGGTGGTCCAGGGATGCGCAAAGTCCTGGAAATTTTGAACGGTAGCGCGAATGCTGCCTGGGATCGGGCCAGTTTTGTTCGAGCTCAGTTGGCCTTTTGGCTGCTGGCAGCGACCGACGGACATGCGAAGAACTTCTCTCAAGAAACAAAACACCTGAATCCGGTTTTCAGACTGTAGTCGCTACCGGACTGATGACAAAGCCCAGATCCTTGGCCCGGCGTTTGAGTGCTGCAATGCTGCGCTGATGCTGCTGCTCTTCATAGCGCTGCTGTCCCTGATCCACAAAGTCCTCGCCCCGCGTCAGCATGAAGTACACCATGCGTGCGAGCTTGTGGGCTACGGCCGTGTTGGCGCTAGGCTTGTCCATGCGGGCGCACAGCCGCCGATAGAACGCGCCCAGCGCAGAGTCGCTGTGCGCCAAACTCATCGCTGCCATTTTCAGGGCTTGGCGTACCCGGTTTACTGATCGTTTGGTTTTGCTTGACAGCACCTTGCCCCCGCTGATCTTGGTGCCTGGACACAACCCCCAACCATGAGCAGAAGTGCTTGACGGTGGCAAAGCGGCTCAGGTCGGGGCCGATTTCAGCCAGTATCTTCGTCGCCGCCGTCAAGCCTAGCCCGTTGATGCGTGTCAGATCCACACCCGCCCAGTTGGCCAGCGTTTGGCGGGTGTCAAACTCTTGGCGCGATTTACTGCCCGCTCGCGGTGCCTTGCCCAGATTGACCTGGCACTGCCCGAGATCGGCCAGCAGCGCATGCAGCTTGGTATCGCACTCAACCAGGTGGCGCGCGATGTCGTCGTACATCGCCAGCGCTTGGGTCAGCACGAATAGGTGCTCTTGGCGCCAATTGCCCGTCAATGCCTGCACGATTTCCTCACTGCTGGCCTTAACTCGACTGTGACGGTGGCGTGCCAGCGCTTTGGGGTCACGCTGGCCAGCAACAATGTCGCGGATGATGGCTTGGCCGGTCATGCCCATGACATCGGCGAGCACTTCGGTGAGTTGGATGTTCATCTGCACCAGCGCCTTTTGCATGCGCTGCACCCAACTGGCCTGCTCGGTGAGCAGCACTTCGCGCTGGCGCGCCACCGTGCGCAACACAAAACCTGAGCGCCCGGGCGATGGGCCGCGCGTAAAAAGCCCAAGCTCATGAGCTTTTGCAGCCACTGACAGTCCTGCACGTCGCTCTTGCGCCCAGGTACGTACTTCATCTGGCGCGCATCGACCAGCCAGACTTTGAGCCCGCGCTGTTCCAGCACCTCATACACCGGGATCCAGTACACACCGGTGGACTCCAGCGCCACCGTATCGACGCCACACTTGAGCAACCAGTCAGCCATCGCGTTGAGGTCGTCGGTCATGGCACCGAACTCGCGTACTGAATCATCACTCACATGTCGGGGCACCGCCACCCAATGGCTCGACGCGCCCACGTCAATCCCTGCGGCATTGGGAAACACCTCGTCTTCTCTCTTGCGAACTGCCATACCATCCTCCACAATCGTTGATGAATGGCAGCGCCATGGGAAGCGTCGAATTTGACTCACTCTCTCAAACGGGATGCGCATCGCTGCGCTCACCAATGTCGCCGACGATTCCCGGACCATGCTCTGTGGCGGGCTCGCTCAGCGGTGGGGCCAACCACCACGAGCTCGCACCAATGCGGGGTCGGTCATATCGGCGCTGCCATTCGCTTTTTAGCGTAAAAGTAGGGGTGAGGCCCGATATGGGTGCGCCACAGACAGATGTGGGCTATGCCCCTTGTTTCTTCCAGAACGCCTGGCCCGCGGGCGGGGTTGGGAAGCTCTGTAGCGCTCCATCGAGGGGGCGGATACCAACTCACGCCACTCTACGACGTCTTGTCGGCCTGGCCAGTCATAGGGAGCGGCGCCAACAAGATTGCTTACCAGGAAGCAAAGCTAGCGATGGGCTTGCATGCAAAGAATGTTCACTACCGCTTGAAAGACATAAGAGTTCGTCATTGGAAGGTAAACATCCGGTGCCCACCACGCTTGCGCTATAGCCCTAGCTTTGCCACGCTCGTTGATTTCAACGAGGAGGAAGACCATGAAGGAAGCAGACCGGGCCCGCATCACACGCGCCCTCCAAGAGATTGACATCTGGCGCGCCAGCGGCATGAAACTCAAAGCTTATGCCCAGTCACGCAATGAGGAGCTGAGCCATTGGCGAGCCCAATTGAGCTGGGAGCGACGCTGGCGCCAAGCGCTGACGGCGGTTCCTGGCGCCGCCTTTGTGCGGGCCGTGGCGCCAAGGCACGCCAAGGCCGGCGCCACCAAGCCCAGCGCATCCGCCTCCATGAACCCCGAGCAGGGCCCAGGGGCTTGCGTGCGCATCGTGGTTAGTCGCGAAGGCAGTGCGCTGCGCGCCTGTATCGATTGGCCGCTGGATGCCGTAGAGACCTCTAGCGCATGGCTGCGCGAGGTACTCGCATGATGCGCATCGACTCCTGGTTGCTGGCCACAGAACCAGTGGACATGCGCTGTGGCATGGACAGCCTGTTGGCCCGCGTGGTGGCAGTCTTCGGCGCCGCCCAACCCCACACCGCCTACGCCTTCGCAAACCTGCGTGCCAACCGCATGAAGGTTCTCCTGCACGACGGCTTTGGCCTGTGGCTGTGCACCCGCCGATTGCACCAAGGCAGCCTGCACTGGCCCAGTGGCGAGCAACCCCAGATCCGCTTGAACGACCAACAATGGCAGGCCCTCACCGTGGGCTTGCCCTGGCGCAAACTGGGGCCTGAGATGGGCATTGCCTTGATGTAATACGGCACATCACCACAGGCTCTGTGAGGGCTGAACAAGGGCAATTGGTGCATCCACCAATTGCCCTTTGTCTTGGGTATTTGCACAATCGCTTGCATGTCCTTGGAGCCCGCGTCCACACCGTTTGCAGGCACTGTGTCGCCTGACGTCGGCGCCCTTGACGCCCTGAATAAAGACGAGTTGCGCGCGCTGACACACAGCCTGATGGAGCGCATTGCGCAAGACGCAAAACACAGCACCCATTGCCAATCCCAACTGCAATCCGAACTCCAACTGCGCCAAGCAAAGATTGACGCCCTCACCGTGGAGATTCGCCTGCTGCGTCACCTGCGCTTCGGCCCCAAGACCGAGGCCATGGACGCCGTGCAGGTCAAGCTGTTTGAAGAAGCCAATGCAGAGGATTTGGGTGCGGCCGAACAGCAGTTGGCCCAACTGGGAATCAAAGCCACGCCTGCGCGCCCAAGGGTCGTCCCACGCGCCAGCCACTGCCCGCCAGTCTTCCCCGTGTGGACATCGCCCATGAGCCAGAGAACACCACCTGTGGCTGTGGCAGTCCCTTGAGCCGCATCAGCCAGGATGTGTCTGAACGGCTGGACTATGTACCGGGCGTGTTTCGGGTGGAGCGCCACATCCGTGGCGTGTGGGCCTGCAAGTGCTGCGCCCATCTGCGTCAGGAGCCAATGCCAGCGCAGATCATCGACGCCGGCATCCCCACAGCAAGACTACTGGCACAGGTACTTATTGCCAAGTACGACGACCATTTGCCGCTGTACCGCCAGGGTGAGATTTACGAGCGCGCCGGTGTTCAGATCAGCAGCTCGACCCTGGCTGATTGGGTGGGAGCCTGTGGGGCCGCGCTGGCACCCATTGCGCAGGCGCTCAAGGCCCAGTTGTTGCAAGCGCAGGTGCTGCATGCGGACGAGTCCCCGATCACCATCTTGGCACGCAAGGGTGAGAAGACGCGTGGCTACATCTGGGCCTATGCCACTGGGGCACATGAAACTGTTGATGCGGTGGTGTACCAAATCAAGGAGGGTCGCAGTGGTGTGCATGCCAGGGACTTCTTGCAGTTTGAGCCGCCAAGGCGTTGCATCGATCAACAGGTTGATGATCCACCAAGCTCGAAACGCTGGAGTGGTCACCTGGTGGTGGACGATTACGGGGGGTACAAGGCGCTGTTTGTGCCAGACGCCAGTGCGCCCAAGGAGGCCGGGCTTGATGGCTCCATCATCGAGGTGGGGTGCTGGGCGCACGTCAGGAGAAAGTTCTTTGAATTGCATGTGGCGGCCAAGAGCAGCTTGGCCGAGGTGGCGCTGGCGCATATCGGGGCGTTGTATGGGGTTGAGCGCGCGATCCATGACGAGGGCCTGGATGTGAAACTTGCCACGGTGCGCAGACAGCAAGAGTCAAAACCCCGGTTATTGGCGCTGCATGCCTGGTTGCTGGCCCAGCGCGAGCGGGTCACGGATGGCACGGGCACCGCCCGGGCCATGGACTATTGTCTAAAGCGCTGGAGCGCGCTGGTGCGTTACGCCGATGATGGGCGACTGCCCATGGACAACAACCGCATTGAGAACCAGATTCGGCCCTGGGCGGTAGGTCGCAAGAATTGGCTCTTCAGTGGTAGCCTGGCGGCGGGCGCACGCGCCGCCGACATCATGAGTTTGATTCAGACGGCCAAGATGAATGGCATTGAGCCGCTGGCCTATCTCACCGATGTGCTGACTCGTTTGCCCACGCATCCCAATAGCCGCATTGAGGAGTTGCTGCCTACACGGTGGCGGCCACAGGACGTCCCAGGTTCATAAACCTATTGCTGCTGCGGGGCAAGGTGGTGGGCACCGGATGTTTACATTGGAAGAGCTTGGCTGCCGCCAGTGGTGCCGACGGAGTTTGGAGTCTGATGGTCGGCATGGTAGAAGGTGTCGAACATACCCTTGAAAGAGTTCAACGCCAGCTACCCACTGATTTCCCTTCACGGGTATGGGAATCGGTGTCTACTGGAATGAAAGAGCATGCGCGGATATTCCTGAAGGAGCTTGCCAGCCTCACGACAGAGGGTGAGCGGACCGGTGTTACCTCAATTACAGGAGTGCAAATGGCCGAACAGTTTTCCTTTCCCGGTTTTGGAGATTCGCCCGTGCGTGCCCCTGTAGCCAAGCACAAACTGAAAGGCGCACGCGAACCGTACTCGCTCTTTTTTTCAATCTTTCCATCTCCATCAGATGCCGCGGAAATTGCCAAGGTCGGAGACGCCTTGGCACGAGCGCATGGACTCACCGGTAAGGCCCTACCGCCGCACCGCCTGCATGTCACGTGTCACGACTTGGGCAATTTCACAGAGTTGCCACAAGACTTGGTGGATGCAGCCGTCCGAGCCGGTGATGCGCTTGCCTTCGATGCGTTTGATGTGGTGTTTGACATTGCGCTGAGCTACCCGAGTGCAGGCACCTATGTACTGTCGGGTCGTGAGGAAACACGTCAGCTCACTGCCTTTCGCGAACAACTTGGCGAATCCATGCGAAGTCAGGGCTTGCGCGTAAGCCGCAGCTTCACGCCACACATGACGCTGGTGTATGACAGGCATGTTGTCCCGGAACACTCCATCGATCCGGTGCGCTGGAGAGCGCTGGAGTTTGTGCTGATCCGGAGTCATGTCGGCAAAGGCCTATACGACGTATTGGGCTGGTGGCCTTTGGCTGAATAACTGTGGGTTAAAATCCTTCTACTAACTTTTGTATAAGAGCGAGAAAGGCAATCTGGTTATGACACCGCGAACTACACCGGCGACTTCTTTAAGCGAATAAGGCCGTAGTCCGCGCGCCTTGTGCGCTACCAGCTACCAAATTCATAGTAAAGCGCGGACCGTTCCGCGCTTTTTGCTTTTCTCAACACCTCTTTTTCGGTACACACCATGATTCAAATTACGCTCCCCGACGGTTCTCAACGTGAATTTCCTGGTCCCGTCACCGTGGCCGAAGTCGCATTGTCCATTGGCGCCGGACTGGCCAAGGCTGCGCTGGCCGGTAAGGTCGATGGAAAAGTGGTGGACACCAGTTTCCGGATGACGGCCAACAGCGCGCTTTCCATCATCACGGCCAAAGACGCCGATGGCCTGGAAGTCATCCGCCACTCCACCGCCCACTTGTTGGCCTATGCGGTCAAGGAATTGTTCCCGGATGCACAGGTCACCATTGGCCCGGTCATTGAGCATGGCTTCTTTTACGACTTCTCGTATAAGCGTCCCTTCACACCTGAAGACCTAATCGCCATCGAGAAGAAGATGTCGACACTGGCGGCCATGGATGAGCCGGTCACACGTCGCGTCCTGCCACGCGACGAAGCCGTGTCGTATTTCAAAAGCCTGGGTGAGCACTACAAGGCGGAAATCATCGGCAGCATTCCGGCAGACCAGGATGTTTCGCTGTATCGCGAAGGCAAGTTCGAGGACCTATGCCGTGGCCCCCACGTGCCCAGCACTGGCAAGCTCAAGCACTTCAAGTTGATGAAGCTGGCTGGCGCCTACTGGCGCGGCGACCACAAAAACGAGATGTTGCAACGTATCTACGGTACGGCCTGGGCCACCAAGGACGAGCTGCAGCAGCATTTGACGATGCTGGAAGAAGCCGAAAAGCGCGACCACCGCAAGCTGGGCCGCGAGTTGGATTTGTTCCATATCGATGAACATGCACCTGGTCTGGTGTTCTGGCATCCCAAAGGATGGACGCTGTGGCAGGGCGTGGAACAATACATGCGCAAGGTGTACCAGGACAACGGCTATCTGGAAGTCAAAGGCCCGCAGATCATTGACAAGACCCTGTGGGAAAAGACCGGCCACTGGGACAAATACCGTGAAAACATGTTTGTCACGGAGTCGGAAAAACGTGAATACGCTTTGAAACCGATGAACTGCCCGGGCCACATCCTGATCTTCAAGCAGGGCATCAAGAGCTACCGCGACCTGCCACTGCGCTATGGTGAATTTGGCAACTGCCACCGCAACGAGCCTTCGGGCGGCCTGCACGGCATCATGCGCGTGCGCGGCTTCACGCAGGACGATGGCCACATCTTCTGTACCGAAGACCAGATTTTGAAGGAGTGCGTGGATTACACGGCTCTGTTGCAAAAGGTCTATGCCGACTTTGGCTTCAAAAACATCATCTACAAGGTGGCTACACGTCCCGAAAAGCGCATTGGATCGGATGAAAGCTGGGGCAAGGCTGAAGCGGCCTTGATTGAAAGCCTGAAGGCATCCGGCTGTGAATATGAGCTTTCCCCGGGCGAGGGTGCTTTCTACGGCCCAAAGATCGAATATACGCTGAAAGATGCAATTGGCCGCCAGTGGCAATGCGGCACGATTCAGGTCGATTTCTCTATGCCAGAACGTTTGGATGCCGAATACGTGGGGAAGATGGTGCGCGTCACCGCCCGGTCATGCTGCACCGCGCCATCGTAGGCAGTCTGGAGCGTTTCATCGGAATCTTGATCGAAGAGAGCGCAGGCGCTCTGCCCGCGTGGTTGGCGCCGGTCCAAGTGGCAGTGCTCAATATTACGGACGCGCAGGCAGAATATGCCCGCTCCGTGGCTAAAACGCTGCAAAATCAAGGGCTTAGAGTCAATTTAGACCTTCGCAACGAGAAGATTACGTATAAAATACGCGAGCATTCAATGCAGAAACTGCCGTATCTGGTCGTCGTTGGCGACAAAGAGATGGCAGCAGGCGCTGTTGCAGTGCGCGCCGGGGTGGTCAAGACCTCGGAGCAATGCCCCTTGATGCCTTTGTGCAAAAAATCCTGGGTGATATTGCCAACAAGTCGGCTAATTAGTTGGTTTGTCCGCGTGGGCTGTGCGGCTGTAGCTACTGTTTTGGTAGCAAAGATATTGTGAAGGATTGAGCCATCGCTACTGAATTTCGTGACCGTCGTCAGCGTGAAGAACGTAAACACCGCCTCAACCCGGGAAATCATGGCCCCGGAAGTTCGCCTCAGGGCAAGAAAACGAGCCTTTGGGCGTTGTTAGCATCTCTGAGGCTCTGCGCATGGCAGGCGAGTTGGATGTTGATTTGGTTGGAGATTGCTTCGACAGCAATCCCGCCGGGTTTGCGTTTGATGGACTATGGAAAGTTCAAATACCAAGAGCAAAAGAAGGCGGCTGATGCGAAGTCGAAACAGACGGTTATCGAAATCAAGAAAGTCAAATTCCGTCCTGGTACCGATGACGGCGACTACAACATCAAGATGCGCAATATCAAGCGCTTCTGGCCGATGGCGACAAGTGCAAGATCACTTTGCGTTTTTCGGGGGCGTGAAATCACGCACCAGGAAACTGGTATGGCGCTGTTGAACCGTATTCGTACCGATCTGTGGATTTGATAGTGGTGGAGCAGTTCCCCGGCTGGAGGGGCGTCAGATGATCATGATGATCGCCCCAGGCAAGAAAAAGCCTGGCTCTTCAGCCAGCGGCCGAAGCAGCAGCACCTGCTGTTGCTTCTTAAAGGGATTGGAGGGCGTTAGCCCTCTGGGGAGTGGACTGCCGTAAGGCGCCACGTACAAAAGTGGCGGGTTGAGAGACTCGCCGACCAAGTGGCTCGGAGCCAACAAGGCTGGAAGTAGTTTCAGACGCCTCCACGAGCACAGATAAGAAGGAGCATTAATATGCCCAAAATGAAGACCAAGAGCGCGGCGGAAGAAACGCTTCCGCGTCCGTCCAGGTGGAACCGTTGTTCGGGCCAAGCCTTCAAACGTCACATCTTGACCAAGAAGACCACCAAAAATAAACGCCAT
>JADJBC010000022.1 GCA_016703945.1 Candidatus Aalborgicola danicus | reverse complement strand
CCTCGGGAAACAGCGACAGAGGCGTCTGCCCATGGCGCAGGATGGTGGTGCTGTCGTTGTCATCAGCACGGTGCTGCAAAGCGTTGTCAGACGGCAGGCTGGCGGAAGCGGGTGACGATCAGGGTGGGCATGCGGTTTTTTGGGCATCGTCATTGTAGGGGGCTGGTCATGGTGGCTGTGCACCGCGGTCACGCCACAGGGTCTTCATGTCCATGCCCTTGCGTTGCACCAACGAGCGTTCTTCAACCACCGTTTGTTGCAGGCGCAGGCGCCCCTGGATTTCAAAAAAACTGGACGAGAAGCCATGGTCTTCGGTCTTCAGTTCCGAGGCAATGCCGGGCACCAGCTTGTTGACGTCTTCAAAATTGCGGAAATGCGCTGCCTGGCGGCTGCTCACCAGGCGTTGGGCCTGGGCCATATCCAGGGCCGGAATGCAGGCATACAGCACCGTCGCACTAGCGGTATTGAGGTTGACCGCGGTTGACTCCGGCAGCAGCGTGATGTAGTCCGCCAGCAAGGCCAGGCTGCGACTCGACAGGCCCAGCCAACGCAACTGGCCCACCCGTTGCGGCATCAGCGGTGCCTTGCTGGCCCAGGTTGTGGCGGCGGTATTGTCGCGGGCAGACTGTTGACACCTGGCCCTGTTTGTCCACCAGGTTGAATACATTCATACGACTCTGCAGGTCCGTGATGTTGCCGGAGAGGAAAACCTGTGCTGCGCTGTCAGCCTCGTCCGGGCTGCTGTTTTTGTCGACCGCTAAAAAGGTGGACAAACGCGCTTCTTCCAGCGGCACGGCCCAGGGTTCTCCCAGATGGTCCTCAATCGCGTTGGCGCGGCGGTCTTCGCGCAAGATCAAACGCGCCCAGTCCAGCGCCCCGGTCAGCACCCATAGCGACTGGCTGCGGGCGCGTTGCGCCGTCTCCACTTCCACGCTGCGCCACTGTTGCCACAGAGCAGCAGAGGCCATGCTTGCCACCAGTGCCACCGTCAACATGGCGGTCAACAGGGCGGCACCCGCCTGGCGCCGGGTCACGAATTGCCTCCAGCCAAGGACAGGCGAACCCAGTCGCGGGTCAGGGTTCCGCAGATCGCGCCATCGGCGGGCAAGGGCAGGACCAGGCGTACACCGTCGGGCAAGAGCAAGTCCGGACCGGCGGGTTTGTTGGCGGCATCTGCAGCGCCAGGTAATGGTGGGGGTGGGGCGGCGCCATCGCTGGACAGGGGTTGGTCCAGGCGCCGGAGCGAAAGTAAAACACCTTCCACTCGTCGAAGCGCCGCAACGGCGACTTCCAGGCGTTTTTCGGCATCACCGGGATTTTGTGCCCACTGGGCGGCGGTGGCCCAGGCCACCAAAATCGCCGCGGGTGGTCAACGGCGGCGACTGCCAACGCAGCCACTGGCCCTTGCCACCACGTTGCGGCGTGTCCATGCCACCACCAGCAATCCATCGCCAGACGCTGTGGTGCTGCGCCGGACGATGCGCAGGGCCCGGCCATCCCAGTCCAGGGCCTGCGTATGGGGGGGCTGCACCAGAGCATCCAGGTCGGCGGTCCATTGGGCCAGACCGGCCTGCAGGGTCATTACTTGGTCGCTGCGCTGGTTCAACTGGTTTTGCGTGCGCGCCATGCCGTCGAGCCCGCGCCAGCTCAAGCCCGCCATTTCAGCGCCATGACACCAATGGCGACCAGCAGTTCGATCAGCGTAAACCCATGAAGCCGTTTTTTGGTCTTCATCAGTATCGCCCTACTACGGTCGACAGGCTGAGCAAGGGCGTCGCGTTGTCGTCGACCCGGGCTTCGACCCGCAAGAAATTGGGATTGGGTGTGGGCCGCACGGGCCAGTGTGACGCCGAGCTCTCGGCCTCCCTGTTGGCAGGCGGCGGTGTTGTCGCCAACCCGGCGGCATTTGGCGTGACAGGCGGATGTTGACCAGCGCGTTTTCTGCGCACAGTTGGCCCAACAGCAGGTCGGTCTGGCGTTCCGCGTTGCGCGTCAACGCGGCTGACGACCGCACACCGGCCGCCAACGCAATGGCCACAATGGACAGCGCGACCAAAACCTCAATCAACGTAAAGCCGCGTTCAGGCCGTCGCAACACGGTGCGCCGTGTCATGGTGTACCGGCCGACGCGTCGCCGTCGGCCTAGCCGCAAAGGACCGCAGGCCGTCGGTCGCAATGGTCAGGCTGCGCCCGGGCTGCGTGCGTGAGTTGAGCACAATGCGCTGCGGGCCAATGATGGGTTCCAGGCCCCAGCACCACGGGCTGGTCACTGTCGCCGAACATCCGGCCCCAGCCAGGCGTGGTCGGGGCGGCGGCTGCGCCATCGAACAAAAGTCCGCTCGGTCGCGCCACCGGATCGGGTTGGCGGTCATGCGGGATTGGGCGCGGGCCGACTCCAGCAGGGCAATCAGGCGTTGGGCCTCGCGTTCCAAGCTGGCTGTCGGCCGAATCACGCAGTGCGAAGCCGACACCTGCTGTGGCCGGGGCCATGATGGCGACCACGACCAGCAGCTCCAGCAGGGTGAATCCCCTACTCCCAACTGCCCCAATGTCCGCATTTGCCCTCGCCGCCGGCTTGACCGTCCGCGCCGAAGGAGAGCACGTCGATCTCGCCCTTGATACCAGGGTTCGGGCATTGGTAGGGGCGACCCACGGGTCATTGGGCGGCTTGTCCAGGTAGTGCTTCCAGTTGGTGGGGATGGGGCTTTCGGTCGGCTTGGTCAAGCGCCGGCAAGCCCTGGGCGGCAGTGGGGTAACGCTGGTTGTCCAGCTTGTAAAGTTTGAGGGCCTGCATCGTTGTTGACGTCGGTTCGGGCGGCGGTGACGCGGGCGTCGTCGGCCCTGTCCAGCACATTGGGCACGATCAGCGCCGCCAGCACACAATGATGACCAGCACCACCATCAGTTCGATCAGCGTGAAGCCAAGTGTGCGCATGCGCCGCAGGGGTAGGGAGAGTCGTGGGTTCATCATGGTCGAGTCAATCATAATCGCGCTATGCAAACAAACGCTTTTGCCACCTGGAGCACTCGGGCCGCCACGTTCGTATTGGCGGCGCTGGCCGCGCTCAGTGGCACCTATTGGTTTTTAAGAGTACACAGGCCAACAGTGTATCGACTGCGGCACCGGTCGCGACGCCGGGCCTGGCTCCCCTGGACCCGCAGGCTGTTGCTGTCGCGCTTTGGGGGCGGCAATGTGGCCCCGTCGGCTGCCACGCCTACGTCTGGCCGCAGTGCTTATGTTTGATGGGGGTTATCGCTGCTGGTCCAAAGGGCGGTGCTGCACTGATTGCGGTCGATGGCAAGCCGCCCAAACCCTTTCGGGTCGGGGCCAGCGTGGATGGCAATCTGGTTTTGCAGTCGGTGGCGGCCCGGCGAGCGACCCTGGCTGCGGGTGTTGATGGACCCGCCCAAATGACCTTGGAATTGCCTCCCTTGAGCAAGTGATGGCGCGCGCCAGGGTCTCTCAAGGCCCCGAGCCACTGTTCCCAAGTCATCGGGTCGGCAGTCGGCCGCGGTCGGGGCTCTGGCCATCTCACGCCTCCCGCTGTTGGACACCGTGCGTGGCGCGGCCGTGGTGTGGATGACAGCCTTTCACTTCACGTTCGATCTCAACCATTTCGGATTCATCCAGCAGGACTTCTACCGTGATCCGGTCTGGACGGTGCAACGCACCTGCATTCTGAGCTTGTTTTGCTGTGTGCTGGTTTTGGGCAGGCCCTGGCGGTGCACGCCGGGCAGACCTGAGCACGGTTTTGGCGCCGTTGGGCACAAATTGCGCTGTGCGCTGGCCGTCACCGCAGGGTCTGCACTAATGTTTGCCAATAGCTGGATCTATTTTGGCGTATTGCACGGCATCGCCGTCATGCTTCTGTGTGCCGGGCCACAGCCGGGTGGGGGCCCTGGTTGTAGGTGTTGGGTGCGGCGGCTATCGGGTTGGGTGTTTTTGCTAGCGACCTGCATGCTGCTTTATCTTTGCCCGCGGCGCTGGACTCCAGGGCGTGGAACTGGTTGGGCTTGATCAGCCGCAAACCTGTGACCGAGGACTATGTGCCTTTGCTGCCCTGGCTCGGCGTGATGTGGTGGGGCATGGCGCTGGGTCAATGGGTGCTGGCCCGAGGCGCTGTAGCACCCGTGCTGTCGGACCGCGTCGCCTCTGCACTGTCGCCTTTGGCCTGGGTTGGTCGCTGGAGTTTGAGCTGGTACATGCTGCACCAGCCCATTCTCATTGGTGGAGTTGACCTTGCTCGTGGCGCTGAAGGCTCAGTAGGCACGGCCCTTGGTCACCGTTTCCTTGGTGATTTTCCAGACGCCCTTGACTTGTTCCAAAGACAGGGTTTTTCTACATTGTCCTTGTAACCAACCGAACCATATTCCTGCGAGAACGAGACTTCGGCGGTCTTGGCATCACACTGCACCGGCTGGACCTTGCCAATGACGATTCTTAGGTCACCCGTTTGCTGATACGCGTTTTGCGCATGGCTTCCCCTCCTTACGCTTCATGCCCTTCGCGGGTACAAAGTTGTCAGAATAGGCTGCCAAATAACCGGTCACGTCTTTCCGGTTCCATGCACCTAACCAGCCTAAGACGACTTTGGGTAGCTCCATACAGGTGGCGGCGGTTTGCACGGCAGGGGCTCGGAGTGGGCACCGGCACTGGGGTTGCCGGTTGGGTCGGTTTGACCGGGTCAGCCGGCAAGTTGGCGGGGCGTGAATCGAAGGCCCGGTCCAGCGACGGCAGCTTTGCAATTGAGTACTGCACTGCATTAACTCGTCATCGGTTTCTGTGCCTCCGGAGGCCTCGGGCGTTGTGGTGGACAAGGCCTGCAACTTCAGCGCGCTGAGCAATGAGCCAGACGTCGCAAGAACCCGAACCGAAGAAAGGCGAAGGTCATACTCCGCGTTTGCCAACGCACGGCGGGCCTGGTACAGCTCGTTTTCAGTGTCCAATAGATCCAGCAGGGATCGTTGGCCGATGTCAAACTGCTGCTGGTAGGCCTGTTTCGCCTTGGACGTGGAGAGTTCGTGTTGGGCCAGCAACTTGATTTGGGAGGTTAGTTTTTCGGCGTCATTCAGCGCAATTTGACCGGTTTGCCACACATCGCGGCAAGCCTTGTCCCGCAAGTCATGTGCGCTGCTGAGTTTTGCTACATATTGGTCGACCCGCGCCCTGTCAGCCCCGCCACGGTACAGGTTGTAGTTCAAGACCAATTCGAGGGCGGTGTCGCGGTAGTTGCCGGTAACGCCACTCTGATTGGATTCATAACTTTGGCGCGCTCGAAATTCAATGGTTGGAGCGTAGGCCGCGCGACGCAGGCTGGCGTCCGAGCGGTATCCACGAATCACCGCCACCGCCGTTAGGAAGTCCGGATTCTTGCGAACCGCATCGGTCAAATAAGCCGCACCGGCCGGTTGCGCGCTAGCCATGGGTGGAGCCGCCGCCAGATCAGGGGCCGGAATTTCCCCTACCAGCCTTTGGTACCGGGCTGATACATCGTGCAAATTGCTTACCTCAGTCAACCAATTAGACTCCGCTAGAGACATCCGGCCCGCCGCTTGTTCCAGATCGACTTTCCTGCCAACACCGGCAGTCACCTTTTGGCTCAGTCGGTCATGCACTTCCTGATGGGTGGTGAAATTGTCGGCCGCAAGTTGAACCAGCTCGCGAAACCGCAACACATCAAGATAGGCTCGTGACGCATCCAGGGCGGTCTGGTTGCTGGCGGACAGCAGTTCGTAGTAGGCCGCTTGTTGTGCATAACTTAGCCGGCGGGTTTCATGCAACGTCGCAAACCCGTCAAACAGCGTCTGCCGCAACTGCAAAGTAGCCCGGTTGCCTGAGTAACCGAGCGCTGCAGCGAGCGCCGGGTTCTTGGTTTCGTAGGTACCACCGGCTACTTCCAAATCAATCCGTGGCAGCCAGCCACCTTCAGCCACCCTGCGTTCCGCACTTGCTGCTTCGAGGTTGTGAAAGCGCAATTTGACTTCGGGGTTTTGCAGTATGGCTCTCTCCACGGCGTCTTTTAGGTTGCCTGGCGACTGAGGTGTGGCCGCACCCAAGCTTAAACTGGAAGTGGCAAAGAGCACGGCGCAAGAGATGGCTGTTAGTCGGGTCATACTGCGGGGTGGCTTTCCAAGACGGACCGAACAATAGGTGCATCAGCGTGCGGCTTATGTGCTACTGTTCGGTAACTATTTGTAACAACGGATTTTCGTTGAAAATTCTATTTCAATTGGCTCAATTCGCCACATTTTTGCAAAAATGCTGAGGTTTCGTGAAAAAGTGCACAGATTTTGTTGATGCAACTGCTTATCGACATAGCAGCCTAGAGTTACACCAACCGCGATAAACAGCATGGTCTGGCTGTGCTCCAACACCCGTTTGCGGCCCTTGCTGGCATTTGTTGTCTGCGCGGTATTGTCCGTACCGCTTGTATACAGTGCTGCTAATTTTGAACGTTTGCTGGCGTCCATCACCCAGCGCTGGGGTGGCGGTGTCGCAGGAAAATTTGGTGCTTGGCAAACGTTGCTACAGGGCCTGCGCAGTGAGTCCGATACGGTAAGAATCAAGAAAATCAATGATTTTTTCAATCGCCAAGTCACCTTTGGAGAGGACTCGGCGATTTGGTCGCAACCTGACTATTGGGCCACGCCCTTGGAAACCCTGGGGCTCGGTTCCGGCGATTGTGAAGATTTCTCGATCGCCAAGTACTACTCCCTGAAAGAAGTTGGGGTCGCGTCCGACAAGCTTCGATTGATCTATGTGCGTGCAAAGGTCGGGTCGTCCGATGCCGTTGCTTCACAAGCCCACATGGTTTTGGCCTATTACGCGCAGCCAGACTCCGAACCGTTGGTTTTGGACAACCTGATCACCGACATACGCCCTGCCTCACGCAGGACGGACCTGGTACCAGTCTTTAGCTTTAACAGCGAAGGGGTCTTTACCGGCGTATCCGGCAAAGAGGCAACTCCCGCCGCTGGAACCGGTCGGCTGTCGCGTTGGGAAGATCTTCTGAAACGTGCCCGCGCGGAGGGTTTCGAGTGATTGCCGTGCTCTTTTAAGGAAAACGAAAAATGTCCATGTTTCGTCAATTGTGGCTCGCCATCATTGCCAGTACCTTGATGGCACTTGCAGGGAGTCTATTGGTGTCCATGCTGAGTGCGCGGACCTATCTGGAATCGCAACTCTCCATCAAGAACACTGACAACGCGACGGCTCTGGCCTTGTCGCTGAGCCAAAGCAATCCGGATGAAGTGACTGTGGATCTGGTGGTTTCCTCTTTGTTCGATGGCGGTCACTATGAAGTGGTGAGGTGGTCAACCCGCAAGGCAAGACCATGTCCGAGCGTGTCAGTACCGATACCGATCTGGGCGCACCCTCGTGGTTTGCACACTTGTTGCCGATTGATGCACAGCCCGGTCAGGCGCAGATATCCAGCGGTTGGAAGCAGTTTGGAACGGTCACTTTGGTAAGCCAGAGCCGGTTCGCTTACGCAGCGCTGTGGAAAAGCGCGCAAGAAATGGTGCTGGCCCTGTCCTTGGCGGGGCTTGCGGGTGGTCTTATGAGCTCATTGGTTCTGCGGCGACTGCGCAAACCCTTGGACGCAGTGATTGACCAGGCGCAGGCAATCACCGAGCGGCGTTTTGTCACGATGGAAGAGCCGTCGGTACCCGAACTCAAGAAGTTGGCGCAGGCCATGAATGTGACGGTCGCCCGCCTGAAGGCGATGTTTGACGATGAGGCGTTGCGGCTCGAAGGCGTGCGCCGTGAAGCCAATTGCGACACCCTGACGGGGCTGGCCAATCGCAGCAACTTCATGTCCCGGTTGCGTGACACGGTGCAGGCCGAACATTCGGTGGGTGGTGCCGTGTTTGTTGCACGGGTGGCGAATTTGGCGGCCGTCAATCAATCGTTGGGGCGCAAGGACACGGATGAGTTGTTGCGTGCATTTGGGCGTGGCCTGACGTCGGTGGTCGTGCAGTACCCAGATGCATTGGCGGCACGGCTCAATGGTGCAGACTTTGCAATGCTGGTCCCGGCTCTTGCTGACCCAAAAGCGGTTGCTGATCAGTTGTTTCAGGCATTGACGCGTGAGGCGGCCCCCTACCTGCCGGACCGCCCTTCAACCTGGCTGGGATGCGGGAACTTTCCGCCGGGGGTGGAGATGGAGACCATTCTTGCGCAAGTTGATATGGCGCTGGCGGCGGTGGAAGCTGAAGGCAGCAGCGGCCTCAAGGTGGTCAACCTGTTTGTCGCCAACGATACGCCCAGGACAACCGACGAGTGGTCCAGGATCCTCCGCCGTGCCCTGGACCAGAAGTGGGTGCGCTTGGTGTCATTCCCGGTGCTGTCGCTGGACGGCACGCTGGTGCACCGTGAGTGCCCGCTGCGGTTGATGTTTGATGAGCAAGGCGAGTGGCAGCCGGCGGGCAAGTTTTTGCCGGTAGCTGAACGTTTGAAGTTGACGCCCGAACTGGATCTGGCAGCCGTGGCGCTGGGTCTGGATGAACTGGAGGCCAAGCCGCAACTCACCGGTTTGGCCATCAATCTGTCTGCCAGCTCGATCTATTTGCCGGAGTTTCGCTCCAATTTGCAGAAGCTTTTGAAGCGCCGTTCGGGTACATCGCGGCTGTGGCTGGAGGTGGCCGAGTCGGGCGCTCTGGCCCACTTTGATGCGTTCAAGGAACTGTGTGTGGACTTGCGCGGATTGGGTTGCAAGCTCGGCCTGGAGCACTTTGGTCGCCAGTTCAGTGAAATCGGTCGCCTGCACGGCCTGGGGCTGGACTACCTCAAGGTGGACGGCAGCTTTGTGCGGGGCCTGGACGGCAACGCGGGCAACCAGGCCTTCCTCAAAGGCCTTTCTACCATCGCCCACAGTATCGGCCTGAAGGTGATTGCAGAGGGTGTCACCAATGAGGCCGACCTCAAAGCGCTGGGTCTGGTGGACTTTGACGGCGCAACCGGGCCAGCTGTGAACGAGCCTGGCTAAGAGCCGGGACGCCAGAACGCTCTGCTCCGTGTCCCCCGTCCGCTGTGCGGGCTCCTCCCTTGCCTACGCTCTGCCGCCCAGCTACCAGGACGTTGGCGAATTTCAGACCGGAGTGCTATCGTATTCATAGCTATACCGCTATATTCCACGAGAGCTGGAGGCCTATTTTCCTTATAAATCATAAAAAAATCCCAAATCAGGGCAATGCAACCTGAATTGGGGTTCTTGGTGTTGAAGGCGAAGAACAGCGGCTTTCACAGACCCGCGAGTTGCGGGCCTGCGTCGGCCGAAATCAATCCACGATCAGTTTGCCGTTAGCCAACAGGGCGGTAATGATGGAGGTATCGTCCGTACCACCCAGTTGTAGCAAGGTTGTCGTATTGAGCTGAATCGTTTGGTCCTCCACAGCGGTAACGTTGGTGCGACCGGCATCCAGACTACCAGCCGAACTGACGTGGACAAGGACGTTACCTCCGACTTGCTCAAAACTCATGTAGTTGAGCAAGTTACCGATGCCGGTGGTGTGGTTTTCACCTTGCAACAGATCGCTCAAATCCAGTCGGTCGCCAGCTTGTGCAAGAATGTCGGTAACAACATCTGCGGCAGGAGTGCCCGCTGTTCCCTTGTCGGCAAGCTGGAACACAAAGGTATCGGTTCCGCTGCCTCCGGTCATGGTGTCGTTGCCGGCGCCGCCACGGATAAGGTCATTGCCGCCCCGTGCATCAATCGTATCGTTTCCGCCCAGACCATCGATGATGTTCACATGTTTATCCCCGGTCAGGGTGTTGTTGCCGTTGGTGGCACCGGCGAGGGTCGGCGTATCGGTATCGGTGATTCGGCCCGTGCCCGTCACGCCGCCAACGATCAGGGGAAGCGTCTCAGCAGTGGCACCATCGATCACGTTGTCATTCAAGGTGGCAACGGTGACGGTAAAGCTGACCACACTGGCCGGTACGGTAATCAGGCCGGTCCCGCTGTTGTAGGTCACCCCGTTGCTGAAGGCGGTGGGGATTGCGTTGTAGTCCGAATTAGACGCAGTGCCGCCGCCCAGGGCGAGGGCAAAGGTGGTGGCCGTGTTTGAAGTCATCAGCCCCAGGTTGACCGTATAGACAAGGTTTGCGCCTTCTGCCACGGCTGCTGGGCTACTGACAGTCAGCACGTTGATCGGCACGGCTGGCCCGACTGGCGGCGGATTGACCGTGATCGTTAGCGATGCGGCGGCCGGGTCTCCATCACGGTCGCGCACCGTGTAGGCGATGTTTTCTTGTTGAACCGAGGTTATGGTTGGCGCAGCGGTATAGGTGTAGTCGCCAGTGTCCAGGTCGACAACAAAACTGCCGTTAATCAGTGTAGTAACGGTCAATGTGTTGGTGACCGTGTTAAACACGCCCCGATTGGTGCCAGAAACCGTAACCGAGCCGCCAACGGTGGGGGTATCGGTGGGGTTAAAGGTGTAGATCGAGCCATCGATCGTCAGTGTTTCAATATTGCCCGATCCATCTCCACCGAAGCCCACTGAGGTGCCGCCACTGGTAATCACATTGCCAGGCGTTGCCGCCACCACACTGTCGCGCAAAATAGGCGGCAATTGGGTGATGTCGGAAACAACCACACCGGGGATGTTGACAGGAGTGACACCGTTATAGGCAATCGGATCGATGTTGGCTTGCGACGCGCCGGTGCCCATGCCAAAGGCAAAGCTCTTGATGTCGTTGGCATCTAAGAAATTCGTCCAGACTGTTTCTTCTGCTGGGCTGATTCCTTCACTGCCTGTTGGGCGTGTTGGTTCCCCGTCTGACAGAAAATAGGTGATGTTTTGTCCGCCGCTGATCTTTCCACTGGTTGCGAATGCAGTTTGTGCCGTGGTTAGTGCCGCATCGTAATTGGTCCAGCCATTTGCAACCAATCCCGTATAGGTTGTTCCGTTGACCGTCCCGCCATTGATGATGGCTTTTGCGGTAACGATATCGACCCAGATGCTGCCTAGTTGTGCCGCACTGGTCGAAAAAGTCACAAGGTTGACGCGAATTTCGCCCAGATTGTCGTAGCTATCCAGCAACTGGGTGACGGACTCTTTCATCAATTGAAGCCGGGTTTTGCCGCCACCGGCGTCGGTAGTGCTCATGGAGCCCGAAACGTCAAGAATCAGCTGAATATTGGTATTGACGTTCGGCAGTGTCACCGACGAGGCGGTGTTGGTGGCTGATGGGGCATCATCTTCCACGCTCACTGTGAGTGTGGTGGGGGCGGTCGCGACGCCGTTGGTCGCCGTGATTGGTATATCAATGGTTCTGACATCTTCAGCGGCGTTATTTGCGTGGTCAATCGGCGCCAGCAGGGTGGTGGTGTAGTTGCCTGCGTTGTCGATAGTCACGGTCATCACGGTCTGTGCGCCAGCGCTACCGGTCAAGGTTTGATTGCCATTGGTAAGCGCCCATGTGATGGTTGTTCCTCCCGCTGTGTAGATTCCGGAAGGAACCGCCATCGTTACTCCCGTTGCATTGCTAACAGTAAATTGGCCGGTATTTGTAACGGAGTTGGTTGTGTCAGTTGTGCCAATGGTGTCAACGATTCCGTTCGTCAGCCCCTCCTCGGATACCGAACTGGTGCGGGCGCCACTAATGGAAGGCGTGTCGTTGTCGGTGATGGTGCCTACGCCCTGGTTGTCGGCGATGGTGGCATTGGTGGGGGTCAGCAAGTTGACGTTGAAGGTCTCTGAAAGCTCGGCAGTTGTGTCATTGGTGATGGGCACGGAGATGGTCTGTGCGGTGGTGCCTGGAGCAAAGGTCAGGGTCCCGGTGGCGCCCGTGTAGTCGGCGCCGGCCGTGGCGGTGCCATTGCTGGTGTTGTAGGCCACGGTGATGGTCTGGGCGGAGACGGCGGAGAGGGTGACCGTGAAGCTGGCGGTGCCGTCGCTCCTCACTGACGGTGACGTCATTGACGCTCAGGGTGGGGGCGCCATCGTTGTCGTTGATATAGCCGGTGCCGGTGACAGCGCCCACGGAGAGCGTGAAGTTCTCAGGGCTGGGCTCATTGATGGCGTCATTGACGGTGGGCACGGTGACGGTGAAGGAGGTCACACCGGCGGGCACGGTGACGTTGCCCCCCGAGAGGCTCACGCCGGCGCTGAAAGTCAGCGCGTTGGTGTAGTCCGAGGTCAAGAGGGCGCTGCCGGGGTCAGGGCCAGCGGGAAGATGGTGTCGGTGCTGGAGGCATTGGACAGGGGCCACTGTGAAGACCGCGTCGCTGCCCTCGGCCACGGTGACGGAGTTGATGCTGCTGCCATCCAGCGGGATCATCCACGCTGGTGATGGAGGGGGCGCTGTCGTTGTCGGTGATGGTGCCCGCACCCAGGGGGTCGAGGATGGTGGCATTGGTGGGGGTCAGCAAATTGACGCTGAAGGTCTCGCCGGTGGCGCCTTCGAACACCGTGTCATTGGTGATGGGCACGGAGATGGTCTGGCTGGTGGTGCCTGGAGCAAAGGTCAGGGTCCCGGTGGCGCTGGTGTAGTCGGCGCCGGCCGTGGCGGTGCCATTGCTGGTGTTGTAGGCCACGGTGATGGTCTGGGCGGAGGCCGCGGAGAGCGTGACGGTGAAACTGGCGGTGCCGGCGCTCTCATTGACGGTTACGTCATTGACGCTCAGGGTGGGGGCGCCATCGTTGTCGTTGATATAGCCGGTGCCGGTGACACCGCCCACGGCCAGCGTGAAGGTCTCGGGGCTTGGCTCATTGATGGCGTCACTGACGGTGGGCACGGTGACGGTGAAGGAGGTCACACCGGCGGGCACGGTGATGTTGCCCCCCGACAGGGTCACCAGGTTGCTGAAGGTCAGCGCGTTGGTGTAGTCCGAGGTCAAGAGGGCGCTGCCGGGGGAGAGGGCCAGCGAGAAGACCGGGTCGGTGCTGGAGGCATTGGACAGGGCCACTGTGAAGACGGCGTCGCTGCCCTCGACCACGGTGACGGAGTTGATGCCTGCCATCCAGCGGGATCATCCACGCTGGTGATGGAGGGGGCGCTGTCGTTGTCGGTGATGGTGCCGGCACCCCAGGGGGTCGGCGATGGTGGCATTGGTGGGGTCAGCAAATTGACGCTGAAGGTCTCGCCGGTGGCGCCTTCGAACACCGTGTCATTGGTGATGGGCACGGAGATGGTCTGGCTGGTGGTGCCTGGAGCAAAGGTCAGGGTCCCGGTGGCGCTGGTGTAGTCGGCGCCGGCCGTGGCGGTGCCATTGCTGGTGTTGTAGGCCACGGTGACGGTCTGGGCGGAGACCGCTGAGAGCGTGACGGTGAAACTGGCGGTGCCGGCGCTCTCACTGACGGTTACGTCATTGACGCTCAGGGTGGGGGCGCCATCGTTGTCGGTGATATAGCCGGTGCCGGTGACACCGCCCACGACCAGCGTGAAGTTCTCAGGGCTGGGCTCATTGAGGGCGTCACTGACGGTGGGCACGGTGACGGTGAAGGAGGTCACACCGGCGGGCACGGTGATGTTGCCCCCCGACAGGGTCACGCCGGCGCTGAAAGTCAGCGCGTTGGTGTAGTCCGAGGTCAAGAGGGCGCTGCCGGGGGTCAGGGCCAGCGAGAAAACCGAATCGGTGCTGGAGGCATTGGACAGGGCCACTGTGAAGACGGCGTCGCTGCCCTCGACCACGGTGACGGAGTCGATGCTGCCATCCAGCGGGTCATCCACGCTGGTGATGGAGGGGGCGCTGTCGTTGTCGGTGATGGTGCCCGCACCCAGGGGGTCGAGGATGGTGGCATTGGTGGGGGTCAGCAAATTGACGCTGAAGGTCTCGCCGGTGGCGCCTTCGAACACCGTGTCATTGGTGATGGGCACGGAGATGGTCTGGCTGGTGGTGCCTGGAGCAAAGGTCAGGGTCCCGGTGGCGCTGGTGTAGTCGGCGCCGGCCGTGGCGGTGCCATTGCTGGTGTTGTAGGCCACGGTGACGGTCTGGGCGGAGGCGGCTGAGAGCGTGACGGTGAAGCTGGCGGTGCCGGCGCTCTCACTGACGGTTACGTCATTGACGCTCAGGGTGGGGGCGCCATCGTTGTCGGTGATATAGCCGGTGCCGGTGACACCGCCCACGGACCAGCGTGAAGTTCTCAGGGCTGGGCTCATTGATGGCGTCATTGACGGTGGGCACGGTGACGGTGAAGGAGGTCACACCGGCGGGCACGGTGATGTTGCCCCCGACAGGGTCACGCCGGCGCTGAAGGTCAGCGCGTTGGTGTAGTCCGAGGTCAAGAGGGCGCTGCCGGCGGAGAGGGCCAGCGAGAAAACCGAATCGGTGCTGGAGGCATTGGACAGGGCCACTGTGAAGACGGCGTCGCTGCCCTCGACCACGGTGACGGAGTCGATGCTGCTGCCATCGGCGGGATCGTCCACGCTGGTGATGGAGGGGGCGCTGTCGTTGTCGGTGATGGTGCCCGCACCCAGGGGGTCGAGGATGGTGGCATTGGTGGGGGTCAGCAAATTGACGCTGAAGGTCTCGCCGGTGGCGCCTTCGAACACCGTGTCATTGGTGATGGGCACGGAGATGGTCTGGCTGGTGGTGCCTGGAGCAAAGGTCAGGGTCCCGGTGGCGCTGGTGTAGTCGGCGCCGGCCGTGGCGGTGCCATTGCTGGTGTTGTAGGCCACGGTGACGGTCTGGGCGGAGGCCGCTGAGAGCGTGACGGTGAAGCTGGCGGTGCCGGCGCTCTCACTGACGGTTACGTCATTGACGCTCAGGGTGGGGGCGCCATCGTTGTCGGTGATATAGCCGGTGCCGGTGACACCGCCCACGACCAGCGTGAAGTTCTCAGGGCTGGGCTCATTGAGGGCGTCACTGACGGTGGGCACGGTGACGGTGAAGGAGGTCACACCGGCGGGCACGGTGATGTTGCCCCCCGACAGGGTCACCAGGTTGCTGAAGGTCAGCGCGTTGGTGTAGTCCGAGGTCAAGAGGGCGCTGCCGGGGGTCAGGGCCAGCGAGAAAACCGAATCGGTGCTGGAGGCATTGGACAGGGCCACTGTGAAGACGGCGTCGCTGCCCTCGACCACGGTGACGGAGTTGATGCCGGGGACATCCAGCGGGTCGTCCACGCTGGTGATGGTGGGGGCGGTGTCGTTGTCGGTGATGGTGCCGGCACCCAGGGGGTCGGCAATCGTGGCATTGGTGGGGGTCAGCAAATTGACGCTGAAGGTCTCGCCGGTGGCGCCTTCGAACACCGTGTCATTGGTGATGGGCACGGAGATGGTCTGGCTGGTGGTGCCTGGAGCAAAGGTCAGGGTCCCGGTGGCGCTGGTGTAGTCGGCGCCGGCCGTGGCGGTGCCATTGCTGGTGTTGTAGGCCACGGTGACGGTCTGGGCGGAGGCCGCTGAGAGCGTGACGGTGAAGCTGGCGGTGCCGGCGCTCTCACTGACGGTTACGTCATTGACGCTCAGGGTGGGGGCGCCATCGTTGTCGGTGATATAGCCGGTGCCGGTGACAGAGCCCACGGAGAGCGTGAAGTTCTCAGGGCTGGGCTCATTGAGGGCGTCACTGACGGTGGGCACGGTGACGGTGAAGGAGGTCACACCGGCGGGCACGGTGACGAGGCCCCCCGACAGGGTCACGCCGGCGCTGAAGCTCAGCGCGTTGGTGTAGTCCGAGGTCAAGAGGGCGCTGCCGGGGGAGAGGACCAGCGGGAAGATGGTGTCGGTGCTGGAGGCATTGGACAGGGCCACCGTGAAGACCGCGTTGCTGCCCTCGACCACGGTGACGGAGTTGATGCTGCCATCCAGCGGGTCGTCCACGCTGGTGATGGAGGGGGCGCTGTCGTTGTCGGTGATGGTGCCGGCACCCAGGGGTCGGGGATGGTGGCATTGGTGGGGGCGGCAAATTGACGCTGAAGGTCTCGCCGGTGGCGCCTTCGAACACCGTGTCATTGGTGATGGGCACGGAGATGGTCTGGCGGTGGTGCCTGGAGCAAAGGTCAGGGTCCCGGTGGCGCTGGTGTAGTCGGCGCCGGCCGTGGCGGTGCCATTGCTGGTGTTGTAGGCCACGGTGACGGTCTGGGCGGAGGCCGCTGAGAGCGTGACGGTGAAGCTGGCGGTGCCGGCGCTCTCACTGACGGTTACGTCATTGACGCTCAGGGTGGGGGCGCCATCGTTGTCGGTGATATAGCCGGTGCCGGTGACACCGCCCACGACCAGCGTGAAGTTCTCAGGGCTGGGCTCATTGAGGGCGTCACTGACGGTGGGCACGGTGACGGTGAAGGAGGTCACACCGGCGGGCACGGTGATGTTGCCCCCCGACAGGGTCACCCAGGCTGCTGAAGGTCAGCGCGTTGGTGTAGTCCGAGGTCAAGAGGGCGCTGCCGGGGGGTCAGGGCCAGCGGGAAGAACGAATCGGTGCTGGAGGCATTGGACAGGGCCACTGTGGCGACGGCGTCGCTGCCCTCGCCCCCGGTGACGCAGCCGATGCTGCTGCCCTCGGCGCGATCGTCCACGCTGGTGATGGAGGTGGCGCTGTCGTTTTCGGTGATGTTGCCCGCACCCAGGGGGTCGAGGATGGTGGCATTGGTGGGGGTCAGCAAATTGACGCTGAAGGTCTCGCCGGTGGCGCCTTCGAACACCGTGTCATTGGTGATGGGCACGGAGATGGTCTGGCTGGTGGTGCCTGGAGCAAAGGTCAGGGTCCCGGTGGCGCTGGTGTAGTCGGCGCCGGCCGTGGCGGTGCCATTGCTGGTGTTGTAGGCCACGGTGACGGTCTGGGCGGAGGCCGCTGAGAGCGTGACGGTGAAGCTGGCGGTGCCGGCGCTCTCACTGACGGTTACGTCATTGACGCTCAGGGTGGGGGCGCCATCGTTGTCGGTGATATAGCCGGTGCCGGTGACACCGCCCACGACCAGCGTGAAGTTCTCGGGGCTGGGCTCATTGAGGGCGTCACTGACGGTGGGCACGGTGACGGTGAAGGAGGTCACACCGGCGGGCACGGTGATGTTGCCCCCGACAGGTCACCAGGTTGCTGAAGGTCAGCGCGTTGGTGTAGTCCGAGGTCAAGAGGGCGCTGCCGGGGGTCAGGGCCAGCGAGAAAACCGAATCGGTGCTGGAGGCATTGGACAGGGCCACTGTGAAGACGGCGTCGCTGCCCTCGACCACGGTGACGGAGTCGATGCTGCTGCCATCGGCGGGATCGTCCACGCTGGTGATGGAGGGGGCGCTGTCGTTGTCGGTGATGGTGCCCGCACCCAGGGGTCGAGGATGGTGGCATTGGTGGGGGTCAGCAAATTGACGCTGAAGGTCTCGCCGGTGGCGCCTTCGAACACCGTGTCATTGGTGATGGGCACGGAGATGGTCTGGGCGGTGGTGCCTGGAGCAAAGGTCAGGGTCCCGGTGGCGCTGGTGTAGTCGGCGCCGGCCGTGGCGGTGCCATTGCTGGTGTTGTAGGCCACGGTGACGGTCTGGGCGGAGGCGGCTGAGAGCGTGACGGTGAAACTGGCGGTGCCGGCGCTCTCATTGACGGTTACGTCATTGACGCTCAGGGTGGGGGCGCCATCGTTGTCGTTGATATAGCCGGTGCCGGTGACACCGCCCACGGCCAGCGTGAAGGTCTCGGGGCTTGGCTCATT
Source organism: Candidatus Aalborgicola danicus (assembly GCA_016703945.1). Lineage (GTDB taxonomy): Bacteria > Pseudomonadota > Gammaproteobacteria > Burkholderiales > Burkholderiaceae_C > Allorhodoferax > Allorhodoferax danicus. Next base: position 15,067 of record JADJBC010000022.1, on the reverse strand, counting down.
GATGGCGTCATTGACGGTGGGCACGGTGACGGTGAAGGAGGTCACACCGGCGGGCACGGTGACGTTGCCCCCCGACAGGGTCACGCCGGCGCTGAAGGTCAGCGCGTTGGTGTAGTCCGAGGTCAAGAGGGCGCTGCCGGCGGAGAGCACCAGCGGGTAGATGGTGTCGGTGCTGGAGGCATTGGACAGGGCCACCGTGAAGACGGCGCTGGTGCCCTCGGCCACGGTGACGGAGTTGATGCCGCCATCCAGCGGGTCATCCACGCTGGTGATGGTGGGGGCGCTGTCGTTGTCGGTGATGGTGCCGGCACCCAGGGGGTCGGCGATGGTGGCATTGGTGGGGACAGCAACTTGACGCTGAAGGTCTCGCCGGTGGCGCTTTCGAACACCGTGTCATTGGTGATGGGCACGGAGATGGTCTGGGTGGTGGTGCCTGGAGCAAAGGTCAGGGTCCCGGTGGCGCTGGTGTAGTCGGCGCCGGCCGTGGCGGTGCCATTGGTGGTGTTGTAGGCCACGGTGACGGTCTGGGCGGAGGCGGCGGAGAGCGTGACGGTGAAGCTGGCGGTGCCGGCGCTCTCACTGACGGTGACGTCATTGACGCTCAGGGTGGGGGCGCCATCGTTGTCGTTGATATAGCCGGTGCCGGTGACACCGCCCACGGCCAGCGTGAAGGTCTCGGGGCTTGGCTCATTGATGGCGTCATTGACGGTGGGCACGGTGACGGTGAAGGAGGTCACACCGGCGGGCACGGTGACGTTGCCCCCCGACAGGCTCACGCCGGCGCTGAAAGTCAGCGCGTTGGTGTAGTCCGAGGTCAAGAGGGCGCTGCCGGCGGAGAGGGCCAGCGGGAAATGGTGTCGGTGCTGGAGGCATTGGACAGGGCCACTGTGAAGACGGCGTCGCTGCCCTCGACCACGGTGACGGAGTTGATGCCGCCATCCAGCGGGATCGTCCACGCTGGTGATGGAGGGGGCGCTGTCGTTGTCGGTGATGGTGCCGGCACCCAGGGGGTCGGGGATGGTGGCATTGGTGGGGGTCGCCAAGTTGACGCTGAAGGTCTCGCCGGTGGCGCGTTCGAACACCGTGTCATTGGTGATGGGCACGGGGATGGTCTGGCTGGTGGTGCCTGGAGCAAAGGTCAGGGTCCCGGTGGCGCTGGTGTAGTCGGCGCCGGCCGTGGCGGTGCCATCGGTGGTGTTGTAGGCCACGGTGATGGTCTGGGCGGAGACGGCGGAGAGCGTGACGGTGAAACTGGCGGTGCCGGCGCCCTCACTGACGGTGACGTCATTGACGCTCAGGGTGGGGCGCCATCGTTGTCGGTGATATAGCCGGTGCCGGTGACACCGCCCACGGAGAGCGTGGAAGGTCTCAGGGCTGGGCTCATTGATGGCGTCATTGACGGTGGGCACGGTGACGGTGAAGGAGGTCACACCGGCGGGCACGGTGACGTTGCCCCCGACAGGGTCACGCCGGCGCTGAAAGTCAGCGCGTTGGTGTAGTCCGAGGTCAAGAGGGCGCTGCCGGCGGAGAGGGCCAGCGAGAAGATGGTGTCGGTGCTGGAGGCATTGGACAGGGCCACCGTGAAGACGGCGCTGGTGCCCTCGGCCACGGTCACGGAGTTGATGCCGCCATCCAGCGGGTCATCCACGCTGGTGATGGTGGGGGCGCTGTCGTTGTCGGTGATGGTGCCGGCGCCCTGGGTGTCGGCAATCGTGGCATTGGTGGGGGTTGCCAAATCGACGCTGAAGGTCTCGCCGGTGGCGCCTTCGAACACCGTGTCATTGGTGATGGGCACGGAGATGGTCTGGCGGTGGTGCCTGGAGCAAAGGTCAGGGTCCCGGTGGCGCTGGTGTAGTCGGCGCCGGCCGTGGCGGTGCCATCGGTGGTGTTGTAGGCCACGGTGATGGTCTGGGCGGAGACGGCGGAGAGCGTGACGGTGAAACTGGCGGTGCCGGCGCTCTCATTGACGGTTACGTCATTGACGCTCAGGGTGGGGGCGCCATCGTTGTCGTTGATATAGCCGGTGCCGGTGACACCGCCCACGGAGAGCGTGAAGGTCTCAGGGCTGGGCTCATTGATGGCGTCATTGACGGTGGGCACGGTGACGGTGAAGGAGGTCACACCGGCGGGCACGGTGACGTTGCCCCCCGACAGGCTCACGCCGGCGCTGAAAGTCAGCGCGTTGGTGTAGTCCGAGGTCAAGAGGGCGCTGCCGGCGGAGAGCACCAGCGGGTAGATGGTGTCGGTGCTGGAGGCATTGGACAGGGCCACCGTGAAGACCGCGCTGGTGCCCTCGGCCACGGTCACGGAGTTGATGCCGCCATCCAGCGGGTCATCCACGCTGGTGATGGTGGGGGCGGTGTCGTTGTCGGTGATGAGGCCGGCACCCAGGGGGTCGGCAATCGTGGCATTGGTGGGAGACGCCAAGTTGACGCTGAAGGTCTCGCCGGTGGCGCCTTCGAACACGGTGTCATTGGTGATGGGCACGGAGATGGTCTGGGCGGTGGTGCCTGGAGCAAAGGTCAGGGTCCCGGTGGCGCTGGTGTAGTCGGCGCCGGCCGTGGCGGTGCCATCGGTGGTGTTGTAGGCCACGGTGATGGTCTGGGCGGAGACGGCGGAGAGGGTGACCGTGAAGCTGGCGGTGCCGTCGCTCTCGCTGACGGTGACGTCATTGACGCTCAGGCTGGGGGCGCCATCGTTGTCGTTGATATAGCCGGTGCCGGTGACACCGCCCACGGCCAGCGTGAAGGTCTCAGGGCTTGGCTCATTGATGGCGTCATTGACGGTGGGCACGGTGACGGTGAAGGAGGTCACACCGGCGGGCACGGTGACGTTGCCCCCCGAGAGGCTCACGCCGGCGCTGAAAGTCAGCGCGTTGGTGTAGTCCGAGGTCAAGAGGGCGCTGCCGGCGGAGAGCACCAGCGGGTAGATGGTGTCGGTGCTGGAGGCATTGGACAGGGCCACCGTGAAGACCGCGCTGGTGCCCTCGGCCACGGTCACGGAGTTGATGCCGCCATCCAGCGGGTCATCCACGCTGGTGATGGTGGGGGCGGTGTCGTTGTCGGTGATGGTGCCGGCACCCAGGGGGTCGGCAATCGTGGCATTGGTGGGAGACGCCAAGTTGACGCTGAAGGTCTCGCCGGTGGCGCCTTCGAACACCGTGTCATTGGTGATGGGCACGGAGATGGTCTGTGCGGTGGTGCCTGGAGCAAAGGTCAGGGTCCCGGTGGCGCTGGTGTAGTCGGCGCCGGCCGTGGCGGTGCCATCGGTGGTGTTGTAGGCCACGGTGATGGTCTGGGCGGAGACGGCGGAGAGCGTGACGGTGAAACTGGCGGTGCCGTCGGCCTCACTGACGGTGACGTCATTGACGCTCAGGGTGGGGGCGCCATCGTTGTCGTTGATATAGCCGGTGCCGGTGACAGAGCCCACGGAGAGCGTGAAGGTCTCAGGGCTGGGCTCATTGATGGCGTCATTGACGGTGGGCACGGTGACGGTGAAGGAGGTCACACCGGCGGGCACGGTGACGTTGCCCCCCGAGAGGCTCACGCCGGCGCTGAAAGTCAGCGCGTTGGTGTAGTCCGAGGTCAAGAGGGCGCTGCCGGCGGAGAGCACCAGCGGGTAGATGGTGTCGGTGCTGGAGGCATTGGACAGGGCCACCGTGAAGACCGCGCTGGTGCCCTCGGCCACGGTCACGGAGTTGATGCCGCCATCCAGCGGGTCATCCACGCTGGTGATGGTGGGGGCGCTGTCGTTGTCGGTGATGGTGCCGGCCCCCAGGGGTCGGCGATGGTGGCATTGGTTGGAGACGCCAAGTTGACGCTGAAGGTCTCGCCGGTGGCGCCTTCGAACACCGTGTCATTGGTGATGGGCACGGAGATGGTCTGTGCGGTGGTGCCTGGAGCAAAGGTCAGGGTCCCGGTGGCGCTGGTGTAGTCGGCGCCGGCCGTGGCGGTGCCATCGGTGGTGTTGTAGGCCACGGTGATGGTCTGGGCGGAGACGGCGGAGAGCGTGACGGTGAAACTGGCGGTGCCGTCGGCCTCACTGACGGTGACGTCATTGACGCTCAGGGTGGGGGGCGCCATCGTTGTCGTTGATATAGCCGGTGCCGGTGACAGAGCCCACGGAGAGCGTGAAGGTCTCAGGGCTGGGCTCATTGATGGCGTCATTGACGGTGGGCACGGTGACGGTGAAGGAGGTCACACCGGCGGGCACGGTGACGTTGCCCCCCGAGAGGCTCACGCCGGCGCTGAAAGTCAGCGCGTTGGTGTAGTCCGAGGTCAAGAGGGCGCTGCCGGCGGAGAGCACCAGCGGGTAGATGGTGTCGGTGCTGGAGGCATTGGACAGGGCCACCGTGAAGACCGCGCTGGTGCCCTCGGCCACGGTCACGGAGTTGATGCCGCCATCCAGCGGGTCATCCACGCTGGTGATGGTGGGGGCGCTGTCGTTGTCGGTGATGGTGCCGGCCCCAGGGGTCGGCGATGGTGGCATTGGTTGGAGACGCCAAGTTGACGCTGAAGGTCTCGCCGGTGGCGCCTTCGAACACCGTGTCATTGGTGATGGGCACGGAGATGGTCTGGGCGGTGGTGCCTGGAGCAAAGGTCAGGGTCCCGGTGGCGCTGGTGTAGTCGGCGCCGGCCGTGGCGGTGCCATCGGTGGTGTTGTAGGCCACGGTGATGGTCTGGGCGGAGACGGCGGAGAGCGTGACGGTGAAACTGGCGGTGCCGGCGCTCTCATTGACGGTGACGTCATTGACGCTCAGGGTGGGGGCGCCATCGTTGTCGTTGATATAGCCGGTGCCGGTGACAGAGCCCACGGAGAGCGTGAAGGTCTCAGGGCTGGGCTCATTGATGGCGTCATTGACGGTGGGCACGGTGACGGTGAAGGAGGTCACACCGGCGGGCACGGTGACGTTGCCCCCCGAGAGGCTCACGCCGGCGCTGAAAGTCAGCGCGTTGGTGTAGTCCGAGGTCAAGAGGGCGCTGCCGGCGGAGAGCACCAGCGGGTAGATGGTGTCGGTGCTGGAGGCATTGGACAGGGCCACCGTGAAGACCGCGCTGGTGCCCTCGGCCACGGTCACGGAGTTGATGCCGCCATCCAGCGGGTCATCCACGCTGGTGATGGTGGGGGCGCTGTCGTTGTCGGTGATGGTGCCGGCCCCCAGGGGGTCGGCGATGGTGGCATTGGTTGGGAGACGCCAAGTTGACGCTGAAGGTCTCGCCGGTGGCGCCTTCGAACACCGTGTCATTGGTGATGGGCACGGAGATGGTCTGGGCGGTGGTGCCTGGAGCAAAGGTCAGGGTCCCGGTGGCGCTGGTGTAGTCGGCGCCGGCCGTGGCGGTGCCATCGGTGGTGTTGTAGGCCACGGTGATGGTCTGGGCGGAGACGGCGGAGAGCGTGACGGTGAAACTGGCGGTGCCGTCGGCCTCACTGACGGTGACGTCATTGACGCTCAGGGTGGGGGCGCCATCGTTGTCGTTGATATAGCCGGTGCCGGTGACAGAGCCCACGGAGAGCGTGAAGGTCTCAGGGCTGGGCTCATTGATGGCGTCATTGACGGTGGGCACGGTGACGGTGAAGGAGGTCACACCGGCGGGCACGGTGACGTTGCCCCCCGAGAGGCTCACGCCGGCGCTGAAAGTCAGCGCGTTGGTGTAGTCCGAGGTCAAGAGGGCGCTGCCGGCGGAGAGCACCAGCGGGTAGATGGTGTCGGTGCTGGAGGCATTGGACAGGGCCACCGTGAAGACCGCGCTGGTGCCCTCGGCCACGGTCACGGAGTTGATGCCGCCATCCAGCGGGTCATCCACGCTGGTGATGGTGGGGGCGGTGTCGTTGTCGGTGATGGTGCCGGCACCCAGGGGGTCGGCGATGGTGGCATTGGTTGGAGACGCCAAGTTGACGCTGAAGGTCTCGCCGGTGGCGCCTTCGAACACCGTGTCATTGGTGATGGGCACGGAGATGGTCTGTGCGGTGGTGCCTGGAGCAAAGGTCAGGGTCCCGGTGGCGCTGGTGTAGTCGGCGCCGGCCGTGGCGGTGCCATCGGTGGTGTTGTAGGCCACGGTGATGGTCTGGGCGGAGACGGCGGAGAGCGTGACGGTGAAACTGGCGGTGCCGTCGGCCTCACTGACGGTGACGTCATTGACGCTCAGGGTGGGGGCGCCATCGTTGTCGTTGATATAGCCGGTGCCGGTGACAGAGCCCACGGAGAGCGTGAAGGTCTCAGGGCTGGGCTCATTGATGGCGTCATTGACGGTGGGCACGGTGACGGTGAAGGAGGTCACACCGGCGGGCACGGTGACGTTGCCCCCCGAGAGGCTCACGCCGGCGCTGAAAGTCAGCGCGTTGGTGTAGTCCGAGGTCAAGAGGGCGCTGCCGGCGGAGAGCACCAGCGGGTAGATGGTGTCGGTGCTGGAGGCATTGGACAGGGCCACCGTGAAGACCGCGCTGGTGCCCTCGGCCACGGTCACGGAGTTGATGCCGCCATCCAGCGGGTCATCCACGCTGGTGATGGTGGGGGCGCTGTCGTTGTCGGTGATGGTGCCGGCCCCCAGGGGGTCGGCGATGGTGGCATTGGTTGGAGACGCCAAGTTGACGCTGAAGGTCTCGCCGGTGGCGCCTTCGAACACCGTGTCATTGGTGATGGGCACGGAGATGGTCTGTGCGGTGGTGCCTGGAGCAAAGGTCAGGGTCCCGGTGGCGCTGGTGTAGTCGGCGCCGGCCGTGGCGGTGCCATCGGTGGTGTTGTAGGCCACGGTGATGGTCTGGGCGGAGACGGCGGAGAGCGTGACGGTGAAACTGGCGGTGCCGTCGGCCTCACTGACGGTGACGTCATTGACGCTCAGGGTGGGGGCGCCATCGTTGTCGTTGATATAGCCGGTGCCGGTGACAGAGCCCACGGAGAGCGTGAAGGTCTCAGGGCTGGGCTCATTGATGGCGTCATTGACGGTGGGCACGGTGACGGTGAAGGAGGTCACACCGGCGGGCACGGTGACGTTGCCCCCCGAGAGGGTCACGCCGGCGCTGAAAGTCAGCGCGTTGGTGTAGTCCGAGGTCAAGAGGGCGCTGCCGGCGGAGAGCACCAGCGGGTAGATGGTGTCGGTGCTGGAGGCATTGGACAGGGCCACCGTGAAGACCGCGCTGGTGCCCTCGGCCACGGTCACGGAGTTGATGCCGCCATCCAGCGGGTCATCCACGCTGGTGATGGTGGGGGCGCTGTCGTTGTCGGTGATGGTGCCGGCGCCCTGGGTGTCGGCAATCGTGGCATTGGTGGGGCTTGCCAAATCGACGCTGAAGGTCTCGCCGGTGGCGCCTTCGAACACCGTGTCATTGGTGATGGGCACGGAGATGGTCTGGGCGGTGGTGCCTGGAGCAAAGGTCAGGGTCCCGGTGGCGCTGGTGTAGTCGGCGCCGGCCGTGGCGGTGCCATCGGTGGTGTTGTAGGCCACGGTGATGGTCTGGGCGGAGACGGCGGAGAGCGTGACGGTGAAACTGGCGGTGCCGTCGGCCTCACTGACGGTGACGTCATTGACGCTCAGGGTGGGGGCGCCATCGTTGTCGTTGATATAGCCGGTGCCGGTGACAGAGCCCACGGAGAGCGTGAAGGTCTCAGGGCTGGGCTCATTGATGGCGTCATTGACGGTGGGCACGGTGACGGTGAAGGAGGTCACACCGGCGGGCACGGTGACGTTGCCCCCCGAGAGGCTCACGCCGGCGCTGAAAGTCAGCGCGTTGGTGTAGTCCGAGGTCAAGAGGGCGCTGCCGGCGGAGAGCACCAGCGGGTAGATGGTGTCGGTGCTGGAGGCATTGGACAGGGCCACCGTGAAGACCGCGCTGGTGCCCTCGGCCACGGTCACGGAGTTGATGCCGCCATCCAGCGGGTCATCCACGCTGGTGATGGTGGGGGCGCTGTCGTTGTCGGTGATGGTGCCGGCACCCAGGGGTCGGCGATGGTGGCATTGGTGGGAGACGCCAAGTTGACGCTGAAGGTCTCGCCGGTGGCGCCTTCGAACACCGTGTCATTGGTGATGGGCACGGAGATGGTCTGTGCGGTGGTGCCTGGAGCAAAGGTCAGGGTCCCGGTGGCGCTGGTGTAGTCGGCGCCGGCCGTGGCGGTGCCATCGGTGGTGTTGTAGGCCACGGTGATGGTCTGGGCGGAGACGGCGGAGAGCGTGACGGTGAAACTGGCGGTGCCGTCGGCTCTCATTGACGGTGACGTCATTGACGCTCAGGGTGGGGGCGCCATCGTTGTCGTTGATATAGCCGGTGCCGGTGACAGAGCCCACGGAGAGCGTGAAGGTCTCAGGGCTGGGCTCATTGATGGCGTCATTGACGGTGGGCACGGTGACGGTGAAGGAGGTCACACCGGCGGGCACGGTGACGTTGCCCCCCGAGAGGCTCACGCCGGCGCTGAAAGTCAGCGCGTTGGTGTAGTCCGAGGTCAAGAGGGCGCTGCCGGCGGAGAGCACCAGCGGGTAGATGGTGTCGGTGCTGGAGGCATTGGACAGGGCCACCGTGAAGACCGCGCTGGTGCCCTCGGCCACGGTCACGGAGTTGATGCCGCCATCCAGCGGGTCATCCACGCTGGTGATGGTGGGGGCGGTGTCGTTGTCGGTGATGGTGCCGGCACCCAGGGGGTCGGCAATGGTGGCATTGGTGGGAGACGCCAAGTTGACGCTGAAGGTCTCGCCGGTGGCGCCTTCGAACACCGTGTCATTGGTGATGGGCACGGAGATGGTCTGTGCGGTGGTGCCTGGAGCAAAGGTCAGGGTCCCGGTGGCGCTGGTGTAGTCGGCGCCGGCCGTGGCGGTGCCATCGGTGGTGTTGTAGGCCACGGTGATGGTCTGGGCGGAGACGGCGGAGAGCGTGACGGTGAAACTGGCGGTGCCGTCGGCTCACTGACGGTGACGTCATTGACGCTCAGGGTGGGGGCGCCATCGTTGTCGTTGATATAGCCGGTGCCGGTGACAGAGCCCACGGAGAGCGTGAAGGTCTCAGGGCTGGGCTCATTGATGGCGTCATTGACGGTGGGCACGGTGACGGTGAAGGAGGTCACACCGGCGGGCACGGTGACGTTGCCCCCCGAGAGGCTCACGCCGGCGCTGAAAGTCAGCGCGTTGGTGTAGTCCGAGGTCAAGAGGGCGCTGCCGGCGGAGAGCACCAGCGGGTAGATGGTGTCGGTGCTGGAGGCATTGGACAGGGCCACCGTGAAGACCGCGCTGGTGCCCTCGGCCACGGTCACGGAGTTGATGCCGCCATCCAGCGGGTCATCCACGCTGGTGATGGTGGGGGCGCTGTCGTTGTCGGTGATGGTGCCGGCCCCCAGGGGTCGGCGATGGTGGCATTGGTTGGGGACGCCAAGTTGACGCTGAAGGTCTCGCCGGTGGCGCCTTCGAACACCGTGTCATTGGTGATGGGCACGGAGATGGTCTGTGCGGTGGTGCCTGGAGCAAAGGTCAGGGTCCCGGTGGCGCTGGTGTAGTCGGCGCCGGCCGTGGCGGTGCCATCGGTGGTGTTGTAGGCCACGGTGATGGTCTGGGCGGAGACGGCGGAGAGCGTGACGGTGAAACTGGCGGTGCCGTCGGCCTCACTGACGGTGACGTCATTGACGCTCAGGGTGGGGGCGCCATCGTTGTCGTTGATATAGCCGGTGCCGGTGACAGAGCCCACGGAGAGCGTGAAGGTCTCAGGGCTGGGCTCATTGATGGCGTCATTGACGGTGGGCACGGTGACGGTGAAGGAGGTCACACCGGCGGGCACGGTGACGTTGCCCCCCGAGAGGCTCACGCCGGCGCTGAAAGTCAGCGCGTTGGTGTAGTCCGAGGTCAAGAGGGCGCTGCCGGCGGAGAGCACCAGCGGGTAGATGGTGTCGGTGCTGGAGGCATTGGACAGGGCCACCGTGAAGACCGCGCTGGTGCCCTCGGCCACGGTCACGGAGTTGATGCCGCCATCCAGCGGGTCATCCACGCTGGTGATGGTGGGGGCGCTGTCGTTGTCGGTGATGGTGCCGGTGCCGCTGGCTGAGCCAATGGTCAAAGGAACCGTTTCAGCGACTTCAACGAGTGTGTCGTTGACGGTAGGCAGGGTTACCGTGAAACCGCTGACGCCAGCAGGTACGGTCAACACGCCACCGGAGAGGGTGACGCCGTTGCTGAAAGTGGCCGTGGTGTAGTCCACGGTGGATGCGGTGCCACCACCCAGGGTCAATGCAAAAGTCGATGGGGTGGTGGATGATCCAGTCAGTGTGACGGAGTAGACCAAATTCGTGCCCTCGGGTGCAGTTGGGCTGGAAATCGATGCAATGCTGACAGCGGTATCGTTATCAACAATGGTGCCCACGCCCAGGATGTCGGCGATCGTTGCGTTGGTAGGCGTCAGTAGGTTGAAGATGAATGACTGGCCAGCGGTGCCTTCAAATACCGTGTCGTCGGTAATATTGACTGTGACCGTTTGTGTCGTCGTGCCCGGAGCAAAAGTCAGGGAGCCACTGGTAGAGGTGTAGTCAGAACCTGCGATCGCAGTGCCATTGCTGGTGTTGTAGCTCACCGAGACGCTTTGACTGGACGCAGTCGACAGCGTTACGGTGAACGTGGCAGTTCCAGCAGCTTCATTAACGGTCACATCGTTGATGGACAGTGTAGGCAGCGGATCGTTGTCGGTGATGGTGCCGGTGCCGCTGGCTGAGCCAATGGTCAGCGGAACGGTTTCAGCGGCTTCATTGAGTGTGTCGTTGACGGTAGGCAGTGTGACAGTGAACCCGCTGACGCCGGGTGGCACGGTCAACACACCACCGGAGAGGGTGACACCATTGCTGAAAGTGGCCGTGGTGTAGTCCACGGTCGACGCAGTGCCACCGCCCAGGGTCAATGCAAAAGTCGATGGGGTGGTGGATGATCCCGTCAATGTGACGGAGTAGACCAAATTCGTGCCCTCGGGTGCAGTTGGGCTGGAAATCGATGCAATGCTGACAGCGGTATCGTTATCAACAATGGTGCCCACGCCCAAGTTGTCGGCGATCGTTGCGTTGGTAGGGGTCAGTAGGTTGACGTTGAATGTCTCGCCAGCGGTGCCTTCAAATACCGTGTCGTCGGTAATATTGACTGTGACCGTTTGAGTCGTCGTACCCGGAGTAAAAGTCAGGGAGCCACTGGTAGAGGTGTAGTCAGAACCTGCGATCGCAGTGCCATTGCTGGTGTTGTAGCTCACCGAGACGCTTTGACTGGACGCAGTCGACAGCGTTACGGTGAACGTGGCAGTGCCAGCAGCTTCATTAACAGACACATCGTTGATGGACAGTGAAGGCAGCGGATCGTTGTCGATGATGGTACCGGTGCCGCTGGTTGAGCCAATGGTCAAAGGAACCGTTTCAGCGGCTTCATTGAGTGTGTCGTTGACGGTAGGCACGGTTACCGTAAAACCGGTGACGCCGGGTGGCACGGTCAACACACCACCGGAGAGGGTGACACCATTGCTGAAAGTGGCCGTGGTGTAGTCCACAGTCGACGCAGTGCCACCGCCCAGGGTCAATGCAAAAGTCGATGGGGTGGTAGATGATCCCGTCACTGTGACGGAGTAGACCAAATTCGTGCCCTCGGGTGCAGTTGGGCTGGAAATCGATGCAATGCTGACAGCGGTATCGTCATCAACAATGGTGCCCACGCCCAGGATGTCGGCGATCGTTGCGTTGGTAGGGGTCAGTAGGTTGACGTTGAATGTCTCGCCAGCGGTGCCTTCAAATACTGTGTCGTCGGTAATATTGACTGTGACCGTTTGAGTCGTCGTGCCCGGAGCAAAAGTCAGGGAGCCACTGGTAGAGGTGTAGTCAGAACCTGCGATCGCAGTGCCATTGCTGGTGTTGTAGCTCACCGAGACGCTTTGACTGGACGCAGTGGACAGCGTTACGGTGAACGTGGCAGTTCCAGCAGCTTCGTTAACGGTCACATCGTTGATGGACAGTGTAGGCAGTGGATCGTTGTCGGTGATGGTGCCCGTGCCGCTGGCTGAGCCAATGGTCAGCGGAACGGTCTCAGGAGCCTCATTGAGTGTGTCGTTGACGGTAGGCAGGGTTACCGAAAAACCGCTGACGCCGGGTGGCACGGTCAACACACCACCGGAGAGGGTGACACCATTGCTGAAAGTGGCCGTGGTGTAGTCCACAGTCGACGCAGTGCCACCGCCAAGAGTAAAGGGGAAAGTCAATGGGGCGGTAGAAGTTCCTGACAAAGTAACCGAGTAGACCAAGTCCGAACCTTCAGGCGCTGTCGGGCTGCTGATGCCCGAGATCGTGACTTCCCGGCCCGATAGGGGTGAGCGGTCGTACCAATGACTGTGTCACCAAACCTGTCAATGGTTGTGACGCTTGCTTCGATAGTCTTGTCCGCGTTGTTTGCCAGCACGCTTCCCGGGACATTGATGCTAAAGGTATTTCCTGCGTTCACCACACCGGTGAATACAGTGCCATTGATCGTCAAGGTGACGGTGTCGCCAGACTTGACGTCGCCGCTTACGGTTCCTGTGACGGCCACCGAGCCTTGTGACTCTGTGGCGTTAAGGATGTTGTCCAGTGTCACTGCGTCAACCGCAATAGACGCCGTTACCTCATCCACCGCCGCTCTGGTTTGAGTGAACTGACTATCGGATCCAGCTACAACAGAAGCCCTGTCAATCGTGAGTGGCGATGTGTTTTCTTGAATACGCAAAGGCGGAACGAAACCGTGGGTATCGCTACCGTCACCGCCTCCAAGGCCGGCTGCGGTGGACTCCAGTTGTGTTGAAAGATCTCCACCCGATGCGATGATCCTCGCAATTTCAGCGGACCCACTGTTCAAGTTCACCAAGGCTGCCTCAGTCTTGTCGACGCTCGCAGACCTAATAGTGTTGCGTCTATCAGTAACTCTCTGCCGGAGGCGATTAGTACCGGTTGGCCGTTGGGCAATCCCCAATTCCAGACGCGTACCGTCCTCGGTGATGACAGTCTGACCCTCCTGTACTTCATCCCCAACTTTCAGCAGTCGACGATTGCCAGCTGCGTCAACCAGCCAAGCATTACCCTCCAAAGTTACAACAATACCGCGAGCCTGGGCAGAGTTTTGAGTGGTGGCCATGAGAAATCCTTCAAGTACAGCAATGTCAGATTGCGATACTCTATCCAACCAATCGCCCGGCTGCTATTGTCCTTGCGTACAGGTAGATACAGGCTGGACTACTGAATTCCGTGAACCCGCAGGGCCAATTGAAGGCGATCGGTGATATTCAGTTTGTCAAAAATTGCACTCAAATGCGCTTTGACAGTTCGTTCCGATATCTTGCATTGGTTGGCGATGGCGTTGTTGAGGCGCCATTGGCAGCAAGAATTGCCACTTCAACTTCGCGTCGGGTCAACTGGGCGCGCCAAGCGTCATCCGATTGCCGGTTTTCTTGAAACCGCTCGATTCACGTTGTGGAGAAGCCGCTGCATCAGACTTTCCAATTCAAACCTGCCCCCTCCACCACATCTCTGACCTGTTTGAGTGTCGGTGCGTCGGAAAGGGCATGGCAATACGCAACACAACCTGAATCCAATGCTTCCCATTGCTTCGTCGTCACGGGGGTTCGAGCTTGCCGCAACAATGCGAAACTGTTCGTTTTGAAGCATAGGAAGCCAAACGTCGGAGGTCAGGCGGGTCGGCCAGGTATTGCAGTGTCTATCCAGACAACACAGGGGTCTGGGCGTGGCCTGAAAAATACTTCAATCTTGTTGATTCCTCTGTGCTGGGTCTTGCCAAAGGCTTTTTGCCAATGCAGTAGCAAACCCGGGTCATGGGTAACAAACAGAGTGCTATGAAGGACCGCTTCATCGCTCCGTCAATACTTTTTCGCCTTAGCCCTCAAAATGGGCCTCATTAAGTAAGCTAGCACTGACTTCTTTCCCGTAAGGATGTCGACTTCTGCCACCATGCCCGGGATGATAGGAAATTCTGGACGCCAATGCTGCTGAAGTGGGATTTCGTACGAACCAAGAAAAATGCATTTCCCTTTTCGTCGAGTACGGTGTCTGCGCTGATGTGCTCCAGCATAACCTCTAGTCCGCCATAAGTAGCAAGTCATAAGCTGGTGAATTTAACCCAGTGCCTTCTGGCCGAGGTGCAAGAACGCGATGACCCTTGGCGGCACCCGTGCCTCGGTAGTAGCGCGTCGTCAGGGGACAGCTTCGACCGATCCTTGCGTGGTTGCGGCGCCACCGCCGTGTTGACCTTCAGTTGCTTGATCTCCATTCACCGGGGATCGAATTTCAGTTTGTCTGACCCGATCCTCCAAAGCCGAGCTACCCTCTAGCGACGCATTGAGTTTGGCATTGGTTTCGCTGAGCTCCGAGCGGGTAATGTTTCGAAAGGTCAACTCGATTTCCTGAATCTTTCGGGTCGCTTCGGCGACAACGAGTTCCAAACGCGGGTATCGAATTGGCACTGTCCCGTTCGCCTCAGTATCGCGCGACATCACGTTCCAGTCGAAGCAATTCAACATCCGATATGGCAGGTTTCACCCTTTGCCAACGGTTGGGTCGTTTCCAACTCGCGCTGTCAAATTGAAACTCTGTCAAGCCTGTTCACGCTTGGCTCGGACCGATATCGGCTCTTGGGATCTTTGCGCAGACTGCTGCTTGGCTACGCCCAGTGTTGCATCCAACTCGGCTCTTCTAGATTCGTAAAGAGGCGCGTTCTTGCGCCGCAATTTCTGGGGCTTCCTCGGAACCTCACTGGGGGAACGAATCAGGAGCCCTCCGCCCGCTCCTGAGGCGCGCACCTTTGACGAGCAAGGAGAGGTACTGCGATCGGTTTTCACGCAGTGAAGAGACCATACGCGTGGGATCCTCCTTGAATAAATCGCCGATCTTCACAGTTTGGCCTTCACTTGACTAGTATCTCTGGGAACCATGCCTCCGTCCAAGCTTTGCAAAACCTGAACCTGTCGGGAGAATGACCTTACCCTCACCGCGTGTCACTTCATCCAAGACTGCAAGATTGGCCCAAAGCAACCGAGATCAACACCGCGCCAACACTGAGCCAAACCAAGACCCGTGCCCCTTTTGGCGTTT
>JADJBC010000021.1 GCA_016703945.1 Candidatus Aalborgicola danicus | reverse complement strand
GCAGCCTGCGAGGCGCTGGAGCAATCCGTGCGCACACTGCTGGCGCAGGTGGGCGGACGCATCGACGCCGTGGCCCACGACCTGCACCCGGATTTTTTCAGCACCCACCTGGCCCTGCGGCTGGCGCACGAACACGGGGTCAGCACCATTGCCGTGCAGCACCACCACGCCCATATCGCGGCGGTGCTGGCCGAGCACGGCGCAAGACACGACAAGGAAAGCGACACGGAACGCCACATGGTGTGTCCAGTGATCGGCATCGCGCTGGATGGCGTGGGCCTGGGCACGAATGGCGTGGCCTGGGGCGGCGAGGTGCTGCTGGTGGATGGCGCCCACTGCGCGCGCGTCGGCCATCTGAGCCCCTTAGCCCTGCCCGGTGGCGACGTGGCCGCACGCGAACCCTGGCGCATGGCTGCTGCTGCGCTACACGCGTACGGGCTGGCAGAGCAGATCGTCCCGCGCTTCGCTCCAACCGTGGGGGAACAAGCGGCACGCACCATCCACACCATGCTGCAACGCGGACTGAATTGCCCGCAGACCACGGCCGCCGGGCGTTGGTTTGATGCGGTGGCGGGCTTGCTGGGATTGAGCGTGCGGCAGGAATTTGAGGCGCAGGCGGCCATTGCGCTGGAGCAGGCAGCGGCGCGCCATCTGCAGTCCCACACGCTGGACGTCCGCGCCAGCGACTGGGCAGTGACCCCAGACGGCCAAATCGATGTGCGGCCCTTGCTGCGCTCCACGCTGATCGCCACCGACCTACACAACCCCGCCGCAGTGGATGAAGCCGCCGCGCGCTTTCACCTGACCCTGGCCGACGCCCTGTGCGCCCACGCAGTAGCCCAAGCACACAGGCACCAAGTGCGTGATGTGGCTTTAGGTGGCGGTTGTTTCTTCAACCGCATCCTGACGCAGCGCGTTGTTTCGCGGCTGGGGGCTGCGGGCTTGAATGTGCTGCGCACCCAAGCGCTCTCGTGCGGCGATGCCGGGCTGGCGTTGGGCCAAGCCTGGATTGCGGCCCGCAGGGTGGCAACGGGCGAAAGTACTGCATCAAATGCGGCTGTAGCCCTCGTGGAATATGCGTAAGCAGCTACCAAATGAATAGCGACGTTATGACGATTCAGAAATATTGCTTGAGCTCCATTGACTCCAAATACGGTCAACGAAGTCATTCACCAGCCAACTTATCTGGTCGTCTAGCTTGGCGATCCGAAGATAGGCGCTGTGTTGCATCACGTTTGCCGTTATGAATTGGCAGGATCTTGATAGGCAAATGAGGGCTTTCTCGGTTCAGCTCCACGAGCGAGGTTAGGCTCACCTCAGAAATGTCAGAAAAGCTCGCTACTTCAATCGCGGCTGATGTGCGCTTTCTTTCTCCTGAGCACAAGGCGGAAATTCGAGCTGCTTCCCCAGTGCCACTTCAAGATCGCCTCGCTGAACTTCAAGCGTTTCAGGGTTGGATGGATCAAGCTCACACCGCTCGCAACAACCCTTTTATCACTCGTGCCCAAGTGCTGTCACAAAACTACATCTGTTTTGTCTATCTGCCAGAAGCATGCTTTCGTGTTCTCTCGAAGGTATGCCCGAGCGGCTCCGCAACGAAAAAGTGCGCCCAATTTCTAAGCAACAACCCCGTGCGCGCCTTTCGAAACGCACTCGCTCACTCCAATTGGACGTACAGGGCTGATTTCGGGGCCATCATCTATTGGGCACGCAAGGGCAGTGATCCGAGCGAGGCCCTCCAACAGTTCGAGGTTGAGCAAAACGACCTTTCGTTTTGGCAAGCCGTTAGCAGGTGCGTCGCGTATGCCGCTTACTCCAACCTGTAAATCTGTTAACTGGGTGGTCGAACTCGCTGCCGTCGGTGGTTTGACGTTGCGAGATATAGCCGCGTAGCGCCGTCCACCTCTACATTTGCTTTTTATGCGACTTGCAACTTTTCTGATTCTTTGCTTCTTGACCGGATCAGTTTCGGCCGATGCCTTCTACAAGCTTGTTGGGTACGACTGTGACCGTCGCGCTGATCGACTTGTTGTCACTTACGACGCAGCAGCAAACAGCGAAGGCGAAGCAATGATGCGCAACAAGACAAATTTTCAATGGGATCCCTATCGGCTTATCACCATGGCGGACTATGACCACATAAAGGACTTACAGGTAGTCAAACGCACGTGCAAACTTAGTAATGGAAATTACAATCCATTCCGCTGGGACCAGTCCTGGCAACCTCAATATACAAGGCATGTGTGGCGCGTGGATGTCTGCGTGGGCGGAAGTGAGAAAAGGAGCAAGAGTAATTTATCCTCGCGCTGATTTTGAGCGGAACGTGGGATGTACCTACGACAAAGGTGAAATCATTACTCGCGTCGAAATTCGACCCAAACAGCGGTTGCCTGAGGTCACAGTTCAACCAGCTGAAAAGCTGCTTAGTGGTCTGTAGTTCTTATGTACGAAACAACCCGTTTCTCGTCACGGACAAACTGCATCAGATCGCCGCGTCAAGGCGCTTGCTACGTGTCGCTCATTTCGAACGTGACGAGTCATCAACAAAAAAACAAGCCTCTAGCCCTCGTGAAATAAGCGTAAGTAGCTACTATTTCAATAGCAAACCAAGGAACCCATCATGTGTCTAGCCATTCCCGCCCGCGTGGTGGAACTCTTGCCCGCTCTGCGTGCCGTGGTCGATCTGGCCGGGGTGCGCAAGGAGGTGTCCATTGATCTGGTGGACGACGCGCAGGTGGGCGACTACGTGATCATCCACGTGGGCTACGCCATCGGCAAGATCGACCCCGAGGAGGCAGAGCGCACGCTGGCGCTGTTTGCCGAACTGGCGCAGGTGGAAAAGAAGGCCAGCCATGAAATACATCGACGAATTCCGCGATGGGGATGGCGCGCGCCACATCGCCGCCAACATCGCCGCCGAAGTCCGCCCCGATGTGGCCTACAACTTCATGGAGTTTTGCGGCGGGCACACGCACGCCATTTCGCGCTACGGCATTGCCGACATGCTGCCCGCCAATGTGCGCATGATCCATGGACCGGGCTGCCCGGTGTGCGTGCTGCCGATTGGCCGCGTCGATCTGGCGATCCGCCTCGCCTTGGAGCAGGGCGTGATGCTGTGCACCTATGGCGACACCATGCGCGTGCCCGCCTCGGATGGGCTGTCGCTGATCAAGGCCAAGGCGCGCGGGGCCGACATCCGCATGGTGTATTCGGCCGCCGACGCGCTCAAGCTGGCCGAGCAAAACCCGGAGCGCGAGGTGGTGTTTTTTGCCATCGGCTTCGAGACCACCACGCCGCCCACGGCCCTGGTCATTCGCGATGCGGCGGCGCGCGCTGTCAAGAACTTCAGCGTGCTGTGCTGCCATGTGCTGACCCCGGCCGCTATCACCCACATCCTGGAAGCGGCTGAAGCGCGCCTGTTGGGCACGGTGCCGATTGATGGCTTCATCGGCCCGGCCCACGTGAGCATCATCATCGGCTCCAAACCCTATGAAGCCTTTGCCCAAACCTATCACAAGCCCGTAGTGATCACCGGGTTTGAGCCGCTCGATGTGATGCAGGGCATTTTGATGTTGGTGCGCCAGATCAACGCAGGACGCGGCGTGGTGGAGAACGAGTTTTCGCGCGTGGTGACGCGCGACGGCAACCAGGCGGCGCAGGCCTTGATGGCGCAGATCTTCGACCTACGCGAAAGCTTTGAGTGGCGAGGCCTGGGCGAGGTGCCCTACAGCGCGCTAAAGATTCGCCCGGCTTACGCCGCATGGGATGCCGAGCGCAAGTTTGACCTGCACTACACCCGCGTCCCCGACCACAAGCAGTGCGAATGCGGCGCCATCCTGCGCGGGGTCAAGCGCCCGGCGGACTGCAAGCTGTTTGGCACGGTGTGCACGCCGGAGAGCCCGATGGGCTCGTGCATGGTGTCCAACGAAGGCGCCTGCGCCGCCCACTATTCCTATGGCCGCTTCCGCGACATCGCGGTGGTGGCAGCATGACCATGACAACTCCGAAGAAAAACTACCTGCGCCCCATCGACTTCAAGCACGGGCACATCGACATGACGCACGGCGCTGGTGGGCGGGCCGCGGCGCAGCTGGTGGACGAGCTGTTTGTCCGCGCCTTTGACAACGAGTATTTGCGCCAGGGCCACGATGGCGCCTTGCTGCCGTTCCCCGCCGGTGGGCGGCTGGTGATGGCGACCGATGGGCATGTTATTTCTCCGCTGTTCTTCCCCGGCGGGGACATTGGCTGCCTGTCGGTGCATGGCACGGTCAACGATGTGGCCATGTCGGGGGCCAAGCCGCTGTATCTGGCCGCCAGCTTCATTCTGGAAGAAGGCTTTGCGCTGGCCGATCTGAAGCGCATTGTCGAATCCATGGCGGCGGCGGCGCGCGAGGCCGGCGTGCCCATCGTCACCGGCGACACCAAGGTGGTGGAGAAGGGCAAGGGCGACGGCGTGTTCATCAGCACCACCGGCGTGGGCGTGGTCCAGAACAGCCTGTGCATAGACGGGCGCCAGGCGAAAGCCGGCGATGTGATACTGGTCTCGGGCACGGTGGGCGAGCACGGCGTGGCGGTGATGTCGCTGCGCGAGTCGCTGGAGTTCGAGACCGCAATAGTGTCCGACACCGCCGCCCTGCACACCCTGGTGCAGGCCATGCTGCAGGCACTGCCCGACCCCACGGCACTGCACGTACTGCGCGACCCCACGCGCGGCGGGCTGGCCACCACGCTCAACGAAATCGCCACGCAATCGCAAGTCGGCATGACCATTGAGGAAGCCGCGATCCCGGTGCTGCCGCAGGTGGAAGCCGCCTGCGAGCTGCTGGGCCTGGACCCGCTGTACGTGGCCAACGAAGGCAAGCTGATCGCCATCTGCGCGCCCGAAGTGGCAGACCAACTGCTGGCCGCCATGCGCGCCCACCCGCTGGGGCGCGGTGCAGAGCGCATTGGCACCGTCACGCAGGACAGCCATTGCTTTGTGCAGATGAATACGCGGTTTGGTGGGCGGCGCGTGGTGGATTGGCTCAGCGGCGAGCAACTACCGCGGATTTGCTAATCCACCAGCCAGAGGTTTCCTGTTGCGGGCCCACACTGGGCTGGGCACACCCAGTGGGCCGGTAGAAGGCTGGGCGTGCCTCAGCCTTGCTGGTTTTGCAGAGCGGCAATCCGCTCTTCGATGGGAGGGTGTGTCGAGAACAGCTTGCCGATACCACCGGCAATGCCCATTGCCGCCACGCTTTTGGGCAGCTCACCAGGGACCATGCCACCCAAACGCGCCAGGGCATTGATCATCGGTTGCTTGCGCCCCAGCAATTGGGCCGCTCCGGCATCGGCTCGGAATTCGCGGTGACGCGAGAACCAGGCCACCACGATGGCAGCGGCAAAGCCCAACACGATGTCTAGCACGATGGTGGTGATCATGTAGCCTATGCCGGGGCCGGAGCTGCGGTCGTCACCCTTGCGCAAAAAGCTGTCGACCGCGTAACCGATGACACGGCTGAGAAAGACGACAAACGTGTTCATCACGCCCTGAATCAAGGTCATGGTGACCATATCGCCGTTGGCAATGTGGGCCACTTCGTGGCCAATGACGGCTTCAATCTCTTCTTTGGTCATGCCCTGCAGGAGGCCAGTGGATACCGCAACCAGTGCCGAGTTCTTGAAAGCACCGGTGGCAAAGGCGTTGGGGTCGCCTTCAAAAATACCGACTTCCGGCATGCCGATGCCGGCCTTTTCGGACAGCTTGCGCACGGTTTCAACAATCCAGGCTTCGTCCACGTTTTGCGGCTGTTCAATGATTCGCACACCCGAAGTCCACTTCGCCATAGGTTTGCTGATCAACAGGGAAATAATGGCACCGCCAAAACCCATGATCAGAGCGAAGCCCAACAAGGCACCCAGGTTGAGTCCACTGCTGGTGAGGTAGCGGTTCACACCCAGCAGGCTGGCTACGATGCCCAGAACAGCGACCACTAATACGTTGGTCAAGACAAATAACAGAATGCGTTTCATGGTTTCCTTTTTCCGTTGGCCCGTCTACAAGAGCCGACTGCGTGAATGGTAAGGTTGAATTGCGCAATTTCAAGCCAGGGCGCTTCTAAAGAACTTAAACACCATAGGGAAAAAAGGAAAGAACTCGACTACGTGTGGAACGCTGGCCCGAGGCGTTGGGCGGGGTGGGGCCGATTTCGGAACCGAAGGTTCATGAGGCCCCAGCCCGCCCGGCGCCTCGGGTTGGCGTGGGGCAAGTATCAAACCAAGTTGTGACGATTGGGGCGGAATACCGAGGCATCTTCGTAAAACGCTGGGTCTTCATTTCCGGACCACCAGCCGGGGACGCCTAGTACGGGCAAATGCGCAAAGGGCTTGCCAGCCAAACGCTCGGCGTTTATGTCGGCGGCCATCCACTGGTCGAGATCCGCTATCGAATGTGTAGCTGCTTGCGCCCTGTATACGTGGGCGGTGATGGGTTTTCGTGGGTAAACCAGCTTCTCCAGCAGCGCGTGACCAAACAGCACCAGATTGGACTGCGCCCACAGCGGACGCAGCGGACCAAACAAGCGACACCAGTCCTTGGCCGCCAGAGCGTCCCACAACGCATCGGGGCATTGCAAAAAGGCGGCGTTCTCGTCAAACACCGTCAATGCGTCGCGCGCCGGGCCACGCACCGGCTGGATTCCGGTTTGTGCAATCTGGGCGACGTGCAACTGGTTCAGGCGGCGTTTGGTCTGGGGGAACAGCAACCAGGCCAGCCCATTGAAAAAGTCGTGCAAGCCCTCGCGGGTAGGGCAGCAGTTGCTATTAAAGATGTAGCTTTCGTAGGCCATTCCGATCGGCAGATCACATTGCGGAACGAAGCGCACCGGGCTGGGCAAGGGCGCCAGCGCAGCATTCAGCGCATCGGCGCAGGGCACTCCTGCAGTTACCTGAGCCGCAACGCCCTGCCCCAACGTCGAATAGGGCCCCAGCCAAGGCACTGACCAGGCGATGGCACCTAGACCATCCGCCACGGCAATGCCTCACCCCCACCCAGTGGCTTCAATTGCGCCTCACCAAAGGCAAAGCTTTCGGGCACGGTCCATGACTCGCGGCGCAGGGTGATGGTGCCCCGGTTGCGCGGCAGACCGTAGAAATCAGCCCCATGAAAGCTGGCAAAACCTTCCAATTGGTCCAGCGCACCGGCCGTGTCAAAGGCCTGGGCATACAGCTCCAGGGCCGCGTGTGCGGTGTAACACCCGGCACAACCCGTGGCGTGCTCCTTCAGGTGGGCCGCGTGTGGCGCACTGTCGGTCCCCAGAAAAAATTTACTGGAGCCACTGGTAGCAGCCTGCACCAAGGCCAGACGGTGCATCTCGCGCTTCAGCACGGGCAAACAGTAGTAGTGAGGGCGGATGCCACCGGTGAAAATCGCATTGCGGTTGTACAAAAGGTGGTGTGCGGTGATGGTGGCGCCGATGAATCGATCACCGTCGCTAACGTACTGCGCGGCTTCCTTGGTCGTGATGTGTTCAAACACCATCTTCAACTCGGGGAAATCTTTGCGCAGCGGGATCAACTGCGAGTCGATAAAGACAGCCTCGCGATCAAACAAATCAATGTCGGGCGACGTCGCCTCGCCGTGCATCAGCAGCAACAGGCCTGAACGCTGCATGGCTTCCAGGGTCTTGTAAATGTGCCGCAAATCCGTGACTCCCGCGTCACTATTGGTGGTCGCTCCCGCAGGGTACAACTTGGCGGCGACGACCCCTGCGTCTTTGGCACGGGCAATCTCGTCCGGTGGCAGGTTGTCGGTCAGGTAAAGGGTCATTAAGGGCTCAAACGAGATGCCCGGTGGCACGGCCGCCAAAATCCGATTGCGGTAGGCGACTGCCTGCACAGCGGTGGTGATGGGCGGCTTCAAATTTGGCATGACGATTGCGCGGCCAAACTGTGCCGCCGTGTGCGGCACAACGGTGGAAAGTACATCGCCATCACGCAGGTGCAGATGCCAATCGTCGGGGCGGGTCAGGGTAAGTTCGTTCATGCCACTATTGTCCCAAAAGTTGCCATGGGTGAAATGTCAGCGTACACCTCAATACGGGTGAACTGTGCCGTCACCCGGAATGCAAAAAGCCCATCACAACGGATGGGCTTTCTACAAAATATGGAGCGGGAAAAGAGGTTCGAACTCTCGACCTATACCTTGGCAAGGTATCGCTCTACCAACTGAGCTATTCCCGCATATTTGGTGGCCTGGGGCGGAATCGAACCACCGACACAAGGATTTTCAATCCTCTGCTCTACCGACTGAGCTACCGGGCCTGAGCCTAAAATTATAGCAGGAAGATTCGGAGATTTCCAAGCCGGTCGAATCAATGGGTCAATTGCCGTTGCGCTTACCACGCGTCAGGTCGACGCCAAGTTGCTTGAGCTTGCGATACAGGTGTGTTCGCTCAAGCCCGGTTTTTTCTGCCACACGTGTCATGGACCCGTTTTCCCTGGCAAGGTGGTATTCGAAATAAGCCTTTTCAAATTCGTCCCTGGCCTCCCGCAGGGGCTTGTCGAGTACAAAATTTTGCGTAGCCTGAAGACCTGGTTCACTGGGACCGCTGGTCATGGCCGGGGGAAACCCCAAGACTTCCACCACGGGTGTAAACGGTTTTGGTGTCGCCGCCGCCATGGAGCGATGCAAATTGTTGCGCACCAATCCCTGCTCGACTGCCCTCAACAATTTTTGCAGGGTAATGGGCTTTTCCAGAAACGCCAAAGCACCAATTTTTGTGGCTTCAACCGCCGTATCAATGGTGGCGTGTCCACTCATCATAATGACAGGCATGGTCAGCGCACCAGTCGAGGACCACTCTTTCAGCAGGGTAACGCCATCGGTATCGGGCATCCAGATATCGAGCAAAACAAGGTCTGGGCGCTCACGCAATCGGGCGGCGCGCGCCTGCGCCGCGTTTTCCGCCAGTTCGACGTTGTGACCCTCGTCATTGAGGATCTCCCAGAGCAGATCCCGAATGCCATGCTCATCATCAACAACCAGAATATTTGCCATGTTTTGTGCGCTAACCCTTAGATACCCATATGTCGCGCTTAAGCTGGCGCGGTATTCCCGACGCCCAATGATAACGATACTTGCGCGCCCACCACGACACCGTCTACGACGCGGTTGACAATGTCTACCCGCGAGCCGTGCTCGTCTGCAATCTTCTTGACAACGGCCAGACCCAACCCCGTGCCCTTGGCTTTCGTCGTGACGTAGGGCTCAAAGGCGCGTTTGAGGATGTGGTCAGGGAAGCCGCCGCCACTATCCAAGACACTGATTCGGACCCGCCCAACCCCCGGTTGAAACAGCGTCCTGACGACTACATTGCGATCGCCCGTATCGACAGTCTTGACGGTTTCGCTGGCATCCTGGGCATTTTGAATCAGGTTGTGAACTACCTGTCTTAACTGCTGAGCATCTCCCATCACGGGCGGGCAGGCCGGATCCAATTCCAGACTCACCGGCACGGCAAGGCCGTCGTGTTCATACAGCATGAAGATATCGGTGACCAAGGAGTTCAAATCGACGGGTTTGAGCTCTGCGGCGGGCAACCGCGCATAGTCCCGAAAATCGTTGACCAGTCGCTTCATGGCCTCGACCTGATCCACGATGGTTTTGACTGATTTTGTCAGAACGGCTTGATCACCCGACGCCAGTTTTCCAGTGAGCTTCATTTCGAGCCGCTCTGCTGACAATTGGATCGGGGTTAAAGGGTTCTTGATTTCGTGGGCCAACCGGCGCGCCACTTCGCCCCAAGCCTGTGCCCGCTGCGCCGAGACGATGTCAGAAATGTCGTCAAACACCAACAAGCGTGCGTCACCCGGCAACTCGGCCCCGCGCGCGACCAACGTCAACGTGCGGTCAAACGGGCCATGCAGCGCAGAGGAGCCACCACCCAACTCGAACGAACGCTGCCAGTGATCCAAAGGTTGGCCCGCTTGCTGTGTCAAAAAATCGTCAAACTGGTGCTGTACCGAACCACTAAAGTCTGCCAATCCATCGATGTCTGCCAAGGGTCGGCCGACAAAATCAGACAGCGGAACGTGCAGAATCCGTGTCGCCCCCGGATTGAACGATCTGATCAAACCCTGTGCATCCATCACGATGACGCCAGCCGTCAGGTTGTCCAGAATAGTCTGCAGGTTGGCGCGGGCCGCATCAACCTGCTCCATACTGTGTTGCACGGCTTGGCGGGCGTCCGCCAGCTGCTGTGTCATTGACGCAAAAGAACGGGTCAGCCCAACCAGTTCATCATTTCCCTGCATCACCAGTTTTGGAGTCAAGTCGCCAGCGGCCACCTGGCTGACCCCCTCGGCCAGCATCAGCAGGGGGCGCGCTATTTGGTCACCCAAAATCACCGCCAATAGCACCGCCCCAAATACAGCCAAGAAAAGACTCAAGGTCAAAGTCCCGATATACATACGCTTGAGTCCTTGCCGACCCAATGCCCGCTCCTGATACTCTCGGTTGGCGCTTTCCACCGCGAGCGCGTTGGCCACCAGATTCGACGGCAAGGCGCGGGTCACTTGCAGGAAACGTGATTCCGGGCTCAGCCCCAGCGCGGTACTTGAAATTGGCACCAGCACTTTGATGCGGGCACCATTGAGACTTGCTGGAACACCATCGTCCAGCCCATCCACCCAGGACAGAGACCGGTCAGTTCTTGCTGTGCGAAACTGCTGGGGTGAAGGTTTGTCGGGCGCCAGCTGAAAACGGGACTGCCCAGCACTGGCCAGGAGCTTCCCAGATGCGCTCCAAATCGTCGCATCGGCGGCGCTGAGCTGCTCCACCATGCGATCCAATGCCAGACCCACTGCCGCCTCCTGGGTTTCAGCCAATTGGCTGGCAGCGCTGCGCGTCTTGGTGGTGAGATCGTTCGACAATGCGTCTAGCGTGACGCGTCCCAGACTCAGGCCTGCTTCCAGCGCACCTTCGACCTTCACGTCAAACCAGGTTTCAATGGATCGAGAGACAAACTGGTACGAGACGCCAAAAACCAGAAGGCCTGGCGCCAACCCAACCAACGCAAAAATCGTGGCCAACTTGAGCAACAGGCGGCTGCCGAAGCGCCCCTCACGCAGACGCACCAGTAAGCGATAGGCCACCCACACAATAACGCCAAAAAGAATACCCGCAACGACCACATTGACCGTAAACAAGCGCGCATAGTTGTGCTCATACATTTCCCGGTTGTTGGTGGCTTCAATGAGCAGGTAAAGCAACCCCAGGCCGATTGCCACCATGGCCACTGCACCACCCCCCAACGTCCAACGCAGGGCGCGGGAGCTTTGCACCGCCTTGTCGTAACGACTGCGCGGCAAGTTGGCGGTCATTTGATAGCCGTGGGTAAAAGGGCCGCACTGATACTGGCGGACAAGTCCCAGTCCGACTGACCCAATGCCCCGATCTGGAAAGGTCGTGGCAATTGACTGAGGTCCAAGCGAAATCGGAAATCAACTTTGTGCTTGAGACTTGCGTCCAGCTCAATTGCCTCCGCAATCTTCCAACGGGCAACCCGTCTGATAGCGGTTAGTGCGTCGGAAAGTGTTTCAAATCCTTGATTGAGTGTCAGGCCGACACTTGGATCTCGACTTGCGCCCGCTGTGACATTGATTCTCCATTTGCGTGTAAGGGGTTGGTAGGCGAGGCGCATATGGCGCTCAGTCGAAGCCACTTTTTTGTCATACCAATACCATCGTTCTCGCATCACATCGGCTTCAATAACAAAGTAAACAGGAATACCCTTTAGAAGCGCGTCTTCCACAACAGCCGGAAGTTCGAACGCAATTTGTGCCGACACAACCACTTCATCGTCAAAACGCTCGACTTTGTACTGCAGTATCTCAGTGGTATTCTGCGCTTGGGCCAAGCCAGCAACGGCCACAAACCCACACATGCACAGCACGCGCAGGGCCAGACTAAGCCATCCGTTTTTGCAGCAGTGCGTAAAAAAAGCCATCGTAATCACAACTCGGATTGTCTGGGACGCCTTCACTGTTTGCGACATTTCTCGGGATTAAATGCCCGGGGGACGACAGCAAAGCGGCATCAGTGTTGTGTGTGAGAAACGTTTGCACCTGGGCACTGCCTTCAGCCAGAAATAGCGAGCAGGTGCAATACACGAAGCGGCCCCCGGGACGCAGCAACGCCCAAAGCGATTGCAACAGTTGTTTTTGCACGCGGGCCAGTTGTGTGATATCGGATTCGCGACGCAACCACCGAATATCCGGATGGCGTCGTACGATGCCAGAGGCGGTGCAGGGAGCGTCCAGCAAAATAGCATCGAAGAATTGGCCATCCCACCAGTCTTGCGGACGAGCCGCGTCTGCAGTCACAACGTCCGCCTGCAATCCGAGTCGCGTCAGATTTTGTCGAATGCGGCCAGTTCTATGGGCATCGATTTCCAAAGCCATGACCAGACTGTTCGTCAGTTCTGCGAGGTGGCCTGTTTTTCCGCCCGGCGCGGCACAGGCGTCCAGGATCCGCAGCCCATCGGACGTGTCACTTGCGCCCAACAATAAGGGCGCTGCAATTTGCGCCGCTGCATCCTGCACCGACACCAGGCCCAGGTCGAACCCTGGAAGTTGCGACACTGAAGTAGGTTGCTCAAGCACGATTGCATCGTTGGCAGCAGCGCGCGCACCGATCCCCGCTTGCGACAGCATCGCAAGATAGTTGGTCGCCGTTGTCTTGCGTACATTGACCCGCAAGGTCATGGGCGCATGGTTGTTGGCAGCCTGCAAAATGGCACGCCAATGGTCCGGGTGGTCCCTCTGCATCCGCTTGATCCACCAGGAAGGATGATTCCAGTATGCGACAGGGTCAGCATCGGTTCGGGTGACAAGCACATCCTGTTCACGCAAAAACCGCCGCAAACAGGCATTCAGGAAACTGGCCTGGCCATGGGTTGTGCGACCCCGTTTTGCGGCCTCAACCGTCTGGTTAACCAGCGTGAACATGTCATATGGTGCGTTCTTGGTGTCCCAAGCAAGGGCCAGCGCCACACACAAGAGGGCATCTGCATGCGGCGGTGGCAGCTTGCTGGCTAACAGCGTCCGAAGTGCCTGCGCCCGACCCAGATTGCGCCACACCTGAAAAGCCAGAGCCTGAACGCCAGCGCGCAACTCCGACGGTACTGCGTCTAGTGCCGCAGTACCCGAGGCGCCATCGCGAACGGTGGCGATCACGGCTGCCGTTTCGCTCAATTGCCGCCACAAGGGAACAGGTTCTGAACCGGTTCTCATGGCGTCTTCACAGCTGACCCGCTGGTTTTAGAGCCAACAAGCCGACGATGAGGCTGGCGGGAAACTGTGTCAAAGCTTGGTTGTAGACTTTCATCTTGTGGTTGAACCGGCCGCTCGATGTCTCAACGCTCAATGCAATGGTTTCCCAGCGACTTCGCAACGTTTCTGGCACGATGGGTCCAGCAAGGTCGGCAGGCGTTTCACACACCGCGTCCCAGGCGTGTTGCATCGCGACCAGACGTGTAGCCAGCCGCGACAAAGGCTCTTCAGCAAGCGGCATCGAAACAGCCTCCTTCAATGCCTGTTCCATTTCCTGCCAAGCCACCGTTAGTGAGCTCAAGACCGGAATGGGGTCACCTACCCTGTTGTCCAGCTGCCCTGAAGCAAGCAAAGGGCCTTGCCCACGCACCAGTTCCGCATACTGTCGCAGATCCTTTTCGACTGAAATTAGTGCGTCTAAACCCTTGGTTCGCATGCGCATCAGGCGGTTGTAGACACCCACACACCAAAATACTGCGATCGCAAAGGTGATCCATAACAACAGAGAGTAATTCATGTCCAAGCCGCGCACTGGCTCGGGCCTATTGCCCAAGGCACTAAACGAAAAAAGCCCCAAGCCCTCGTGTATTGGACTTGGGGCGCTATACTAACTATAGCAGACTATCTCTATTCTGCGGCACCGCCTTCATCGGCACCTGGCTCACCCACCAACGCAGTGTCGCCAGCCAGTTCTGCGGCTTCCGCTTCGGCAATGGCACGGCGCTCGGCGTCGTCCATGTTCTCCCTCACCTTGCGAGCCTCGTGGTAGGCCAGGCCGGTTCCAGCGGGAATCAGACGACCGACGATGACGTTTTCCTTCAGGCCACGCAACTCATCGCGCTTGCCCATGATCGCCGCTTCAGTCAACACGCGGGTGGTTTCCTGGAAGGAAGCCGCGCTGATGAAGCTGTCGGTGGACAGTGACGCCTTGGTAATACCCAGCAGCAAGTTGGTAAATGTGACCGGAATCTTGCCTTCGGCTCGGAGTGCATCGTTGGTGTTGAGCATTTCGGAACGCTCGACCTGTTCCCCATTGATGTAGCTGGAGTCACCAGCGTTCTCGACCACCACACGGCGCAGCATCTGGCGAACAATCACTTCGATGTGCTTGTCGTTGATCTTCACACCCTGCAAGCGGTACACGTCCTGCACTTCGTCCACGATGTAACGTGCCAGCTCTTCGGAGCCCAGCAAGCGCAGAATGTCCTGCGGGTCGGCCGGGCCATCCACCACGGACTCGCCCTTGTTGACGACCTGGCCTTCGTGCACCAGCATGTTCTTTTCCTTGGGCACCAGGTCTTCCCAGACCTTGCCATCGGGATCGGTAATCTGCAGGCGAATCTTGCCCTTGGTTTCCTTACCGAATGACACCGTTCCTGTGATTTCCGCCAACGTGCCTTTGTCCTTGGGCGTACGGGCTTCGAACAACTCGGCAACCCGTGGCAAACCACCGGTAATGTCACGGGTCTTCTGGCCTTCGATCGGGATGCGGGCCAGCACTTCGCCGGGGCCCACTTCCAGACCGTCACGCACTTGAATCAGCGCACCAACCGGGAAGCCGATAGTCACGGAGTGGTCAGTCCCCGGGAATCTTCACTTCGTTGCCGGTGGCGTCAATCAACTTGACCTGTGGCCGCACGACCTTGGCAGCACCACGGCGCTTCGGATCGATAACCACCATGGTGGACAAACCGGTCACTTCGTCGACCTGCTTGGCAACCGTCAAACCCTCTTCCACATTCTCGAAATGCGCCTTGCCGGCGAATTCGGTAATGATGGGTCGGGTCAACGGATCCCAATTGGCCAAAATGGCTCCAGCTTTGATAGTCTGGTCGGCCTTTACGGTCAGGATGGCACCGTAGGGCACCTTGTGGCGCTCACGCTCGCGACCATGCTCGTCGTGAATGATGATTTCTCCTGAACGGGCAATCACCACCAACTCCTTCTTGCTGTTGGTCACGTAACGCATGGTGGCGTTGAAGCCGATGACCCCGTTGGACTTGGCTTCCACGCTAGAGGCAATGGCCGCACGGGATGCCGCACCACCGATGTGGAAGGTGCGCATGGTCAGCTGGGTGCCGGGTTCACCGATGGATTGCGCAGCGATCACACCGACCGCTTCGCCGCCATTGATCAAACCACCACGGCCCAAATCTCGGCCGTAACACTTGGCGCAGATACCGAAACGGGTTTCACAGGTCAATGCCGTACGCACCTTGACCTCATCCACACCAGCGAGTTCCAGCTCTTCGATCAGGTCTTCGTCCAGCATCGTTCCGGCAGTGGCCAACACGGAGCGGTTCTCTGGATGCAACACATCTTCGGCAGCGGTACGGCCCAGCACGCGGTCGCGCAAGGATTCGATCACTTCACCGCCTTCGACGATAGCGCGCATCAGGTAACCACCGTGGGTTCCGCAGTCCTGTTCGGTAACGACCAAGTCTTGGGTCACATCCACCAAACGGCGGGTCAGGTAACCGGAATTCGCGGTCTTCAACGCCGTGTCGGCCAGACCCTTACGGGCACCGTGGGTGGAGATGAAATACTCCAACACGTTCAGACCTTCGCGGAAGTTCGCGGTGATGGGCGTCTCGATAATGGAACCGTCAGGCTTGGCCATCAGACCCCGCATACCGGCCACTTGGCGAATCTGTGCTGCAGAACCGCGGGCGCCGGAGTCGGCCATCATGTAGATGGAGTTGAATGACTCCTGCTGGACCTGGTTGCCATGGCGGTCGGTGACAGTTTCCTTGGACAACTTGGCCATCATCACCTTGGACACTTCGTCACCCGACTTGCCCCAGATATCGACCACTTTGTTGTAGCGCTCACCGGCAGTCACCAGACCGGACACGTATTGCTGTTCGATCTCTTTGACTTCCTTCTGCGCCCGCTCAATGATGCCGTGCTTCTCTTGCGGCACCAACATGTCATCGATACAGATAGAAATACCAGCACGGGTCGCCAAACGGAAACCGGCTTGCAGAAGCTTGTCGGCAAACACCACCGTGTCTTTCAATCCGCACTTGCGGAAAGACACGTTGATTAGCTTGGAGATTTCCTTCTTCTTCAAAGCCTTGTTGATGTTGGAGAACGGCAGGCCCTTGGGCAGGATCTCGGACAACAATGCACGGCCTGCGGTGGTTTCCCACAGCTTGGTCGAGGCCGTGAATTCGCCGGTTTCCTTGTCCTTGGTGTACTCGGTCAAACGCACGTTGATGCGGGCATTCAGTTCGACTTCACCCGCGTCAAACGCGCGTTGCACTTCGCCGGTGTCGGCGAAGATCAGTCCCTCGCCCTTGCCGTTGATGCGTTCGCGGGTTGTGTAGTACAGACCCAGCACCACGTCCTGGGAAGGAACAATAGAAGGCTCGCCGTTGGCAGGGAACAGCACGTTGTTGGAGGCCAGCATCAGCGTGCGGGCTTCCATTTGTGCTTCCACCGACAAGGGCACGTGAACCGCCATCTGGTCACCGTCAAAGTCGGCATTGAAGGCCGCGCACACGAGAGGGTGCAGCTGGATCGCCTTGCCTTCAATCAGGATGGGCTCGAACGCCTGGATACCCAAACGGTGCAGCGTTGGCGCACGGTTCAGCATCACGGGGTGCTCTTTGATGACCTCTTCCAGAATGTCCCACACGACGGGGGTACCGGATTCAACTTCCTTCTTGGCTGCCTTGATCGTGGTCGCAATGCCCATGGTTTCCAGGCGTGCAAAGATGAAAGGCTTGAACAGCTCCAGAGCCATCAGTTTCGGCAGACCGCATTGGTGCAGCTTGAGTGTTGGGCCTACGGTAATCACGGAACGACCGGAGTAATCCACGCGCTTGCCCAGCAAATTCTGGCGGAAACGACCGGATTTGCCCTTGATCATGTCGGCCAGGGATTTGAGGGCGCGTTTGTTGGCGCCTGTCATAGCCTTGCCGCGGCGACCGTTGTCCAGCAAGCTGTCCACGGCTTCTTGCAACATACGCTTTTCGTTGCGTGCAATGATTTCCGGTGCCTTCAATTCCAGCAAACGGCGCAGACGGCTGTTGCGGTTGATAACGCGGCGGTACAGATCGTTCAGGTCCGAGGTCGCAAAACGACCACCGTCCAGAGGAACGAGCGGACGCAGGTCCGGTGGCAACACAGGCAACACGTCCAGAACCATCCACTCAGGCTTGATGCCAGACTTCTTGAACGCTTCCAGAACCTTCAAACGCTTGGCGTTTTTCTTGATCTTGAGTTCGGAGCCGGTCAGGTCGTTGCGCAGCTTCTCGATCGAGACTTCGATGTCGATGCTTTGCAGCAGGTCCTTGATACCTTCCGCGCCCATCTTGGCCTGGAACTCGTCGCCGTATTCCTTGAACTTGGCGTCGAAGTCGTCTTCCGACATGATGCTGAACTTCTTCAGCGGGGTCATGCCGGGGTCGGTGACGACGTATGCTTCAAAGTACAACACGCGTTCGATGTCACGCAGCGTCATGTCCAGCACCAGGCCCAAACGGCTGGGCAGGGACTTCAGGAACCAGATGTGGGCGCAAGGCGCGGCCAGGTCAATGTGACCCATGCGTTCGCGGCGCACCTTGGTCTGTGTGACTTCAACGCCGCACTTCTCGCAGATCACGCCGCGGTGCTTCAATCGCTTGTACTTGCCGCACAGGCATTCGTAGTCCTTGATGGGTCCGAAGATCTTTGCGCAAAACAGGCCATCACGCTCGGGCTTGAAGGTGCGGTAGTTGATGGTTTCAGGCTTGCGCACTTCACCAAAAGACCACGAACGGATCTTTTCGGGCGAGGCCATGCCGATTTTGATGGCACCGAAGTGCTCATCGGGCGTGAACTGCTTGAACAGGTCGAGTAATGATTTCATAGAACTTCCTTAATCAGTTGAGGACAGAGCTTGCCGCTGGGCAGCTGCGGACTGTCCCGCAAAAATTCATGCTACTTTTCTTGTTCGCGATCAGCTACGCTCTAGTTCGATGTCGATGCCCAAGGAACGGATTTCCTTGACCAACACATTGAACGATTCCGGCATGCCGGCTTCGATGGAGTGCTCGCCCTTGACGATGCTCTCGTAAACCTTGGTACGGCCTTGCACGTCGTCGGACTTGACGGTCAGCATTTCTTGCAGCGTGTAGGAAGCGCCATAGGCTTCCAGTGCCCACACTTCCATTTCGCCGAAGCGTTGTCCACCGAACTGGGCTTTACCACCCAGCGGCTGCTGGGTGACCAGTGAGTACGGGCCGGTTGAACGGGCGTGCATCTTGTCATCCACCAAGTGGTGCAGCTTCAGGTAGTGCATGTAGCCAACCGTCGTGGTGCGCTCAAAGGCATCGCCACTGCGGCCGTCATACAACTGGGCCTGGGTACGTGCAACGGTCAGGCCCTTGGCCTTGGCTACGTCGTCCGGGAAGGCCAGTTGCAGCATGTCGCCAATTTCTGCCTCGGTAGCACCATCGAACACAGGAGAAGCGAACGGCACGCCGTTGGTCAACTCTTGTGCCATGTTGCGGATTTCGTCATCCGACAACTGGCCCAGGTCTTCCTTGCGACCGGTGCCGTTGTAGATGCGTTCCAGGAAAGCACGGATCTCGGCAGCAGCAGCTTCACGCTGCAGCATGTCACCAATGCGGTGACCCAAACCCTTGCCGGCCCAGCCCAAATGCACTTCCAGCACCTGACCGATGTTCATACGCGAAGGCACGCCCAGCGGGTTCAGCACGATGTCGACCGGAGTACCGTCGGCCATGTAGGGCATGTCCTCCACCGGAGTGATCTTGGAAACCACCCCCTTGTTACCGTGGCGACCGGCCATCTTGTCACCGGGCTGCAAGCGGCGCTTGACCGCAATGTAGACCTTGACCATCTTCAACACGCCTGCGGGCAATTCGTCGCCCTGTGTCAGCTTCTTGCGCTTTTCTTCAAAAGCCAGGTCGAAGCTGTGGCGGGTTTGCTCCAAAGAGTTCTTGATGCTTTCTAGTTGGCTTGCCACTTCGTCGTCGGCCGGGCGAATGTCAAACCAGTGGAAACGCTCAACAGACGCCAGGTAAGCCTTGTCGATTTTTGTACCCTTGGCCAGCTTTTGCGGACCACCATTGGCAACTTTGTTGGTCAACAACTTTTCGATACGGTCAAAAGCGTCAGCTTCCACGATACGCAACTGGTCATTCAGATCCAGGCGGAAGCGTTTCAGTTCATCGTCAATGATCTGCTGGGCACGGCGGTCGCGGGTGATGCCTTCACGGGTGAAGACTTGCACGTCAATCACGGTGCCTTGCGAACCCTGGTCCACCCGCAGGGACGTGTCTTTGACGTCGCTGGCCTTCTCGCCGAAGATCGCGCGCAGCAGCTTCTCTTCAGGTGTCAGTGTGGTTTCACCCTTGGGCGTGACCTTACCAACCAGCGTATCGCCGGGCATGACTTCGGCACCCACGTAGATGATGCCGGACTCGTCCAGGCGATTCAGCTGCTGTTCACTCAGATTGGGAATATCGCGGGTAATTTCCTCAGCTCCCAACTTCGTGTCACGCGCCATCACCACGAGTTCTTCGATGTGAATGGAGGTGTAGCGGTCTTCTGCCACCACGCGCTCGCTGATCAGGATCGAGTCTTCGAAGTTGTAACCGTTCCAGGGCATGAAGGCCACCAGCATGTTCTGGCCGATGGCGATTTCGCCCAGATCGGTCGAAGCGCCGTCAGCAATCACATCACCCTTGGCCAGCTTGTCGCCACGCTTGACGATGGGGCGTTGATGGATATTGGTGTTCTGGTT
Organism: Candidatus Aalborgicola danicus; assembly: GCA_016703945.1. Taxonomy (GTDB): domain Bacteria; phylum Pseudomonadota; class Gammaproteobacteria; order Burkholderiales; family Burkholderiaceae_C; genus Allorhodoferax; species Allorhodoferax danicus. The sequence goes on along the minus strand of JADJBC010000021.1, from coordinate 83,928 downwards.
GGAACGCTGGTACTTGATCAGGTTATAGATGTCAACACCGACTTCACCGGCTTGCGCTTCGCTGTCGTTGACACGCACCACGATACGGGTTGCATCGATGTAATCGACCACGCCGCCACGGGTTGCGGTGACCACGGTGCCCGAGTCCACCGCCGCCACGCGCTCGATGCCGGTTCCCACCATGGGCTTCTCGGGCCGCAGCACCGGCACGGCCTGGCGCGACATGTTGGCGCCCATCAACGCACGGTTGGCGTCATCGTGTTCCAGGAATGGAACGAGCGACGCCGCCACAGAGACGATCTGCGCGGGTGACACATCCATGTACTGAATGCGCTCTGCACCGCACAAAATGGATTCGCCCTTCTCCCGGGCCGACACCAGGTCGCCGGTCAGCTTGCCGTCCTTGTCCAGAGCCGCGTTAGCCTGGGCGATGACGTATTTGCCTTCTTCGATGGCCGACAGGTAATCAATGTCCGTAGTCACCTTGCTGTCAACCACACGGCGGTACGGTGTTTCGATGAAACCGTATTCGTTCAGGCGAGCGTACAAAGCCAGCGAATTGATAAGACCAATGTTTGGACCTTCGGGCGTTTCAATAGGGCAGACACGACCGTAATGGGTCACGTGCACGTCGCGCACTTCAAATCCAGCACGTTCACGTGTCAAACCACCTGGGCCAAGGGCCGATACACGGCGCTTGTGGGTGATTTCGGCCAACGGATTGGTCTGGTCCATGAACTGCGACAACTGCGATGCACCAAAGAACTCTTTCAATGCAGCCGAAATCGGCTTGCTGTTAATCAGGTCGTGCGGCATCAGCGGCTCTTGCTCAGCCTGACCCAGACGTTCCTTGACAGCCTTTTCGATACGGGCCAAACCAGTGCGGTACTGGTTCTCGGCCAATTCACCCACGCAACGGACTCGGCGGTTGCCCAAATGGTCGATGTCGTCGACTTCACCACGGCCATTACGCAAATCGACCAGGATTTTGACCACGGCCAGGATGTCTTCATTGGTCAGCACCATGGGGCCGGTCGATTCGGTACGACCCATCTTGGCGTTGAACTTCATGCGACCTACCCGGGACAAATCGTAGGTGTCGGGGTTGTAGAACAGCCGCTGGAACAAGGCCTGCACCGCATCTTCCGTTGGTGGCTCACCAGGGCGCATCATGCGGTAGATGGCAACGCGGGCAGCGAACTCGTCTACTGTTTCATCGGTACGCAAGGTTTGTGAGATGTAGGCGCCTTGGTCTAGCTCATTGGTGTAAATACAAGGCAGATCTTGCACACCGGCCAAACGCAGTTTCTTGAGCAAGGCTTCGGTCAGTTCTTCGTTGGCCTTGGCCACGATTTCGCCAGTGTCTTCGTCAATTACATTGCGGGCCGCGACACGACCGATTAGGAAGTCTTCTGGCACGCTGATGTGCGTAGTCGCGGACTGCTCCAGTTCACGGGTATGACGGGCGGTGACACGCTTGTCTTTGGCGACAACAACCTTGCCACTCTTGTCGGTAATGTCGAAACGGGCCACCTCACCACGCAGACGCTCGGCGACGAACTCCATCTGGGCGCCACTGTCCATCAAACGGAAGTTGTCGTTGACGAAGAAGTTGGCCAAGATAGATTCATTGGTCAGGCCAATGGCCTTGAGCAATATCGTGACCGGCATCTTGCGACGGCGGTCGACACGGAAGTACAGCAGGTCCTTGGGATCGAACTCAAAGTCCAGCCATGAACCGCGGTAGGGGATGATGCGTGCGGAGAACAGCAGCTTGCCCGAACTGTGGGTTTTGCCCTTGTCGTGCTCAAAGAATACGCCAGGAGAACGGTGCAACTGGGACACGATCACGCGTTCAGTGCCGTTAATGATGAAGGAACCCTTGCCGGTCATCAGCGGCACTTCGCCCATGTAGACTTCTTGCTCTTTGACTTCCTTGACCACCTTGTTTTGCGACGTGGAGGACTCGCGGTCATAGATGATCAGTTGCACTTTGGCGCGAACAGCCGAGGCAAACGTCAGACCACGGGTCTGGCATTCGCGAACGTCGAATGCGGGTTTGGCCAGGCTGTATTCCAGGTACTTCATCTCGACAAAACCATTGTGCGAGACGATGGGGAAAGCCGCTTCAAACGCCGCTTGTAAACCTTCTACGGTCCGCTTCTTGGGTGCAACATCGGCTTGCAGAAATGCAGTGTAGGCATCCTTCTGCATTTGCAAAAGGTAGGGGATTTCGAGCACGCTATCGCGATTACCGAAATTTTTGCGAATTCGCTTGCGTTCTGTGTATGTATAAGCCATTCGATCTCCGGGCAAAGACTAAAGGAACCTGGGGGTCCTAGGCGACTGTCGTACCGAACATCATCACGTTCGGCCATTTCTTGGCGATTGGCCACTACCAATCATTGGCGGACGGTTGCGCGTTGCACACAACCCGATCCAAGGCATCTTCTGTAGTCGGGGTCAGAAGACACTAAAAAGTCGAGTGGGTTTTTCCATCGACCTTTCGGTCTCTCGGAAATGCGGCCCACGCCGACTTTTTAGTGCGCTCTCATAAGCGGCAAAGGCTGGGAGCCCTTGAAGGAGCTCCCAGCCCAAACGAACAAGCTGATTACTTCAGTTCGGCCTTGGCACCAGCTTCCACCAGTTTCTTCAAAGCAGCTTCAGCGTCAGCTTTGGCAATGCCTTCCTTGACGTTCTTGGGAGCTCCGTCAACCAGATCCTTGGCTTCTTTCAACCCCAATCCGGTGATTTCACGCACTGCCTTGATGACTGACACCTTTTGGGCGCCTGCTTCGAGCAAAACAACGTTGAACTCGGTCTTCTCTTCGGCAACAGCGGCAGGGCCAGCGGCGGCGGCTGGGCCTGCCATAGCTGCAGCGCTCACACCAAACTTCTCTTCGATGGCTTTTACCAGGTCGTTGAGTTCCATGACCGTCATGCTGTCCAGCGCGGTCAAAAATGCGTCTTTATCGAATGCCATTTTGATTTCCTACAGTTAGTTGAGGACAGAGCTTCGCGATGCTCAGGACTGTCCCGCAATGTTTCACTTTTGTTACTACAGACAGTGCGCGTTTAAGCCGCAACTGCCTCTACGGGGGCAGCTTCTTCTACTGCTGCACCTGCGCCACGTTGCTCCGCCAATGCCGCCAGCACACGTGCCGTACGCGAAATGGGGGATTGCATCAAGCCCAACAACTGCGCCAACAACACTTCCTTGGAAGGGATGCTTGCCAATTGCTTCACGCCGTTCACGTCCAGGGCCTTACCACCATACGCACCAGCACGGATGACCAACTTGTCATTGGTTTTCGCGAATTCCGCTACCACTTTCGCGGCAGCAACTGCGTCGACAGAGAAACCATAGATCAGCGGACCGGTCATCTGGTCGGACACAACTTCAAAAGCGCTACCGGCAACAGCACGGCGAGCCAGGGTGTTTTTCAACACACTCAGGGTCACACCGTTGCTGCGCGCGTTGTTGCGCAGTTTGGTCATGTCAGCGACCGTGATGCCGCGGTACTCCGCGATCACGAGCGTTTGAGCTTTAGCGGCGAGGCCGGTCACATCACTGATGACCGCTTCTTTCTCACTGCGATTCAGACTCAAGGTCTACTCCTTTAAATGCGCATTGCGGTTTGCACCACGTTACGCTCCACATTGCAGCGACCAACTGTTAACAGAAATTCTCATTCCATCTGCAGCGGGATCGCCATCTGCGTTGGCTGATGGTTTAAGTGCAGTCAAGCTGCACGCCAACGGTCTTGGATGACCTGCCGAAACCCGAAAGCTCCAACAGCCCACCACATCGAGAACCGCTTTCACGGCTCCCAAATTTTTTGCAATTACGCCGCGATGGATTGAATGTCGACACGGACACCCACACCCATGGTTGACGAAACTGCCACCTTGCGCAAATACACACCCTTGCTCGAAGCCGGCTTGGCCTTTTGCAACGCATCCACCAACGCCGCCAAGTTGCCTTGCAACTTGTCAGACTCGAACGAACGGCGTCCGATGGTCGAATGCACAATACCGGCCTTGTCGACACGGAACTGCACTTGACCAGCTTTGGCATTGCGAACCGCAGTTGCCACATCGGGCGTCACAGTGCCAACCTTGGGGTTAGGCATCAGACCACGCGGTCCCAAAATTTGACCCAGGGTACCGACCACACGCATGGCGTCTGGAGCAGCGATCACGATGTCAAACGGCATGTCGCCGGCCTTGACCATGGCAGCCAGATCGTCCATGCCAACGATGTCAGCACCGGCGGCTTTGGCTTCTTCGGCCTTGGCGCCTTGCGCGAAAACGGCGACACGTTTGGTTTTGCCGGTGCCATTTGGCAACACGACAGCACCACGAACCACTTGGTCCGACTTCTTGGCATCAATACCGAGTTGCACGGCAACGTCAATAGATTCGTCAAACTTGGCGGTGGCAAATTCCTTCACCAGACCCAAGGCGTCGACCAAGGGATACAGCTTGTTGCTGTCGATCTTGCCAACTTGTGTCTTTTGCTTTTTAGTCAGATTGGACATTTACACGCCCTCCACATTCACGCCCATGGAACGGGCAGTACCAGCGATGGTGCGAACGGCGCCTTCCAGATCGGCAGCGTTCATGTCTTTCATCTTGGTCTTGGCAATTTCTTCCAGCTGGGCACGGGTGATCTTGCCGACCTTGTCTTTCAGCGGATTGGCGGAACCCTTGTCCAGCTTGATGGCCTTCTTGATCAAAACGGTCGCAGGTGGTGTCTTGATGATGAAAGTGAAGCTCTTGTCTGCGTACGCGGTAATCACCACGGGCAAAGGCAGACCTGGCTCAACACCTTGGGTCTGCGCATTAAATGCCTTGCAGAACTCCATGATGTTCAAACCACGTTGACCCAGTGCAGGACCGATGGGGGGGGATGGGTTGGCCTTACCAGCTGGCACTTGCAGCTTGACAAAACCGACGATTTTTTTCGCCATGATTTCTCCTTACGGGTCATAACGCCTGGGTACTGAACGGTTCAGACTTTGGCTTCCCGGGGTTAAAGACTCTTCTCTTATTGTTCGCATCGAGTCGGAAAATGCGAACTACCTTTGATCAGTTGGGGTAAAAGCACATCGCTTAAGCGAGTGGTCCTCCCCACAAATACTCACACTAGCTGAGGACAGAGCGGGTCAATTGCGCAGCCTGTGGTCTGTCCCGCAATGCTTCAGGTTTTGGTGAAACTTACGTTTTCTCTATCTGAGAAAACTCCAGTTCAACCGGAGTGGAACGACCAAAGATGGTCACGGACACCCGCACCTTGCTCTTCTCGTAGTTCACATCTTCGACCGAGCCGTTGAAATCCGTGAAAGGACCTTCCTTGACACGCACAAATTCGCCCACCACAAACTCCACCTTGTGGCGGGGTTTGTCGGTACCTTCCTGCATCTGGTTGACGATCTTCTGAACTTCCGCTTCCGAGATGGGCGCAGGGCGGTTCTTGGCTCCTCCGACAAAACCCGTCACCTTGTTGGTATGTTTAATCAGATGCCAGGTCTCATCATCCATGATCATCTCGACCAATACATACCCAGGAAAGAACTTGCGTTCGGTAGTTTTCTTTTGGCCGTTCTTGACCTCAACAACCTCTTCCATTGGGACGAGAATACGGCCGAATTTTCCTTGCATGCCAGCACGTGTAATGCGCTCGTGAATGTTACGTTCGACCGCCTTTTCCATGCCGGAGTATGCATGAACAACATACCAGCGCAAGTCAGGGTTGACCGCAGGCGCAGGCGGCGCAGAGTCAGCTGAGGGGGTTTCCACGACATCAGTCATTATTTTTTCCACCCCAAGATCAAGTCATAAAAAAACCACTCAAGCGTCTTGTCCGTCAACCACAAAAACAGCGCCATGACCAATACAAAACCGAACACATAAGCAGTAATTTGGATCGACTCTTTGCGCGAAGGCCAAACTACTTTTTTAACCTCGCGCCAGGCGTCACGCCCAAAGGCCGCGAGTTCTTTTCCGGTCTCAGACGTAAAAAAAACAGCAACCGCAACTGCCAAACCCAAAATAAGCACCACCCACTGCACCAGCGGCCCTTGTGCCCCCAAAAGGTAGAACCCGGCCAAAGCAGCCACCACCAATACAGAGGCTGCAGCCAGCTTGGCTTTATCAGCCCCTGTGCTAACGGTTTCGATTTGTGTCGTGGCCATATTTCTTTTACTTGCGTTTTCGATTTGGTTCAAACTTACAGTACTCAAGACGCCAAAGCCCGCTACAGCGTAGCGGGCTTGTGCACCACCGGTCTAACCTTGACCCGGGTGGCAGGGGCAGTAGGAATCGAACCTACAACCTTCGGTTTTGGAGACCGACGCTCTGCCAATTGAGCTATACCCCTATCGACATCTAAACAGTTGAGGACAGAGCCAAAGATCTGTCCCGCAAACCCATTTGTTAAGCAATGATCTTGGCAACCACACCCGCGCCCACGGTACGACCGCCTTCGCGGATCGCGAAACGCAGGCCTTCTTCCATGGCGATCGGGTTGATCAGCTTGACCGTGATGGACACGTTGTCACCAGGCATCACCATTTCCTTGCCTTCTGGCAACTCGATCGCACCGGTCACGTCCGTTGTACGGAAGTAGAACTGGGGGCGGTAGTTGTTGAAGAAAGGTGTGTGGCGGCCGCCTTCGTCCTTGGACAAGACATAGATCTCGCCAGTGAAGTGGGTGTGTGGCTTGATGGAGCCGGGCTTGCACAGCACTTGGCCGCGCTGCACGTCTTCACGCTTGGTGCCGCGCAACAGGATACCGACGTTGTCGCCAGCTTGGCCTTGGTCCAGCAGCTTGCGGAACATTTCCACACCGGTGCAGGTGGTCTTCTGGGTGTCAGCGATACCGACGATTTCGATTTCTTCGCCGACTTTGATGATGCCGCGCTCGATACGACCGGTCACCACAGTACCGCGACCAGAGATGGAGAACACGTCTTCGACCGGCATCAGGAAGGCGCCGTCGACTGCACGCTCTGGCATGGGGATGTAGGTGTCCAGGGCGTCGGCCAGCTTCATGATGGAGCCTTCGCCGAGTTCGCCCTTGTCGCCTTCCAGGGCGAGCTTGGCTGACCCATGGATGATGGGGGTTGCGTCGCCAGGGAAGTCATACTTGTCGAGCAGCTCGCGCACTTCCATTTCGACCAATTCCAGCAGCTCGGCGTCATCCACCATGTCACACTTGTTCAGGTAGACGATGATGTAAGGCACACCAACCTGGCGGGCCAGCAGGATGTGTTCGCGGGTCTGGGGCATGGGGCCGTCAGCAGCGGAGCAAACCAGGATGGCGCCGTCCATTTGGGCAGCACCAGTGATCATGTTCTTCACATAGTCGGCGTGTCCAGGGCAGTCCACGTGGGCGTAGTGGCGGTTGGCGGTTTCGTATTCGACGTGGGCGGTGTTGATCGTGATGCCGCGCGCTTTTTCTTCGGGAGCGGCGTCGATCTGGTCGTAGGCACGGGCGGTGCCGCCGAACTTGGCTGCCAGCACCGAGGTGATGGCCGCAGTCAGCGTAGTCTTGCCGTGGTCAACGTGACCAATGGTGCCCACGTTCACGTGGGGCTTGGTACGTGTGAATTTTTCTTTTCCCATAATCGAACTCCGAAAAGTAATGAATTCAAATCAACAACACTTGTTGCACTACCAACACAACGTTGACAGCGCATAAACCTGGTGCCCTTTGCGGGAATCGGACCCGCGACCTCTCCCTTACCAAGGGAGTGCTCTACCACTGAGCCAAAAGGGCAAAATCTTTACAAACCTATCGCAACAAACTAACTGTGGAGCGGGGTAGGAGAATCGAACTCCTCGCTTTAGCTTGGAAGGCTAAGGTATTACCACTATACGAACCCCGCATAGGCTCATCCAATTACAGTCAAGCTCATCACTTGGTGGAGAGGGCTGGATTCGAACCAGCGTACTCGTAAGAGGGCAGATTTACAGTCTGCTGCCATTAACCACTCGGCCACCTCTCCTAAGGTGAACCCCGGATTATGCCACGGGTTTTGGGCCTTGTCATATCCAGGCACCGAGATTTTTCCAATTCGACGCCAAAAAATGGGGCGCGTGCAAGCCAGCTCAGACGGGCGCCGGGTGCGCGTCACGCCAGGCACGCGCCTGCGAAAAGTGACCGCAGCCGATAAATGGCAGAGGCGGCCGCAGTGCCGACAGCGGCGAGGGGTGGTTGGCGGTCAGCACCAGGTGGCGGCTGGCGTCTATCAGCGGTCGTTTGCTCTGCGCATGCGCGCCCCACAGCATGAAGACGGCCGGTTGGGCCTCTTGGGATACCTGGCGGATGATGGCGTCGGTCAGCAACTCCCATCCCTTGCCGGAGTGGCTGGCGGGTTGCCCCTCTTCCACCGTCAGGCAGGTGTTGAGCAAAAGAACGCCTTTTTGCGCCCATTTCACCAGGCTGCCGCCGGGCTGTGGCAGGGCCGGGATAGGTGTGCCCAGATCGCGCTGCAGTTCCTTGAAAATATTGCGCAGCGACGGGGGAAACGGCACCCCTGGCGCCACGGAAAACGCCAGCCCCTCGGCCTGGCCACGCCCGTGGTAGGGGTCCTGGCCCAGGATGACGACCCGCACGGCGGACGGCGGCGTCAACTGCAGGGCCCGCAGCGGCTGCGGCGGAAATATGCTCGCCCCGGCCTGCAGGCGCTGCTGCAGAAAGCCCAGCAGCCCCTGCCCGGCAGCCGACCGGAAAAATTCGTCCACCAGGGGCTGCCACCCGGGCGCCACCAGCCAGGCCGATGGATCGGCTGACTGCAACTGCGCGCCGGCGGGCGCCGGGGGTGGCGCTTCCAGCGTGGACAGGATGTCGTCGGGCATGGATGGGGACATGGCGGCTCCGTTGGTTAACCAAACAGGGCGGCTAGCGCTTCACCCGGGTCGGGTGCCCGCATAAAGGCCTCGCCGACCAGGAAGGCATTGACACCGGCGGCGCCCATGCGCAGCACGTCGTCACGGTTCAGGATGCCGCTCTCGGTCACCAGCAGGCGGTCGGCCGGCACCTGGGCCTTGAGCGCCAGCGTGGTGTCCAGCGTGACCTCAAAAGTCTTCAGGTTGCGGTTGTTGATGCCAATCAGCGGCGTCTTGAGCTTCAATGCACGCTTCAGTTCGGCGCCGTCGTGCACCTCCACCAGCACCGCCATGTCCAGGCTGCGGGCGATGGCCTCCAGATCCTTCATCTGCGCGTCATCCAGGCAGGCGGCGATCAGCAGAATGCAATCGGCGCCCATGGCCCGGGACTCATAAATCTGGTACGGGTCGACCATGAAATCCTTGCGCAGCACCGGCAGCTGGCAGCTGGCCCGCGCCTGCTTGAGGTAATCCACCTCGCCCTGGAAAAACTGCACGTCGGTCAGCACCGACAGGCAGGCCGCGCCGTGCTCGGCATAGCTTTGCGCGATGTCGGCCGGAATGAAGTCTTCGCGCAGCACGCCCTTGCTGGGGCTGGCCTTTTTGATCTCGGCAATCACTGCCGGTTTGCCGGCGGCGATCTTGGCCTTCAGCGCGCCTACGAAATCGCGCGTCAGCACCCGCGATTCGGCATCCGCCCGCACCACGGCCAGTGATTTGCGCTGGATGGCGGCAGCCACCTCCTCACGCTTGACCGCCACAATCTTGTCCAGAATATCGCTCATACTTTTCCTATTCAGTTGGGGACAGAGCTAAAGATCTGTCCCGCAAACATATTAGTTTGCCAATTCGCCCGACAGTTTGATCAGCGCATCCAGCTTGGCCTTGGCCGCGCCGGATTCAATCGCAGCGCGCGCCAGCTGGATGCCGTCCACCATGCTGGTCGCCACATTGGCCGCGTACAGCGCGACACCGGCGTTGAGCACCACGATGTCCTTGGGTGCGCCAGGCTGGTTGTCCAGAACCCCCAGCAGCATGGCCCGGGACTGGTCCGGCGTCTCCACCTTGAGCGCGCGGTTGCTGGCCATGACCATGCCAAAGTCTTCCGGGTGGATTTCGTATTCGGTGACCTTGCCGTCCTTGAGTTCGCCCACCAGCGTGGAGGCGCCCAGGCTCACCTCGTCCATGCCGTCGCGGCCATACACCACCACGGCGTGCTCGGCGCCCAGGCGCTGCATCACCCGCACCTGGATACCCACCAGGTCGGCGTGGAACACGCCCATCAGGATATTGGGTGCGCTGGCCGGATTGGTCAGCGGGCCCAGCAGGTTGAAGATGGTCTTGATGCCCATTTCGCGGCGCACCGGCGCCACGTTCTTCATGGCCGGATGGTGGTTGGGCGCGAACATGAAGCCAATGCCGGTCTCGGCCACGCACTGTGCGATCTGCGTGGGCGACAGGTTGATGTTGAGGCCCAGCGACTCCAGCACGTCGGCGCTGCCGCTCTTGCTGCTGACGCTTCTGCCCCCGTGCTTGCTGACCTTGGCCCCGGCCGCGGCGGCCACGAACATGGAACAGGTCGAGATATTGAAGGTGTGCGAGCCGTCGCCGCCAGTGCCCACAATGTCCACCAGATGGGTCTTGTCGGCGATCTCGACCTTGGTCGAAAACTCGCGCATGACCTCGGCCGCGGCCGTGATCTCGCCAATGGTTTCCTTCTTGACGCGCAGGCCAGTGATCAGTGCCGCCATCATCACCGGCGACATCTCGCCGGCCATGATTTGCCGCATCAGGTGCAGCATCTCGTCGTGGAAGATTTCGCGGTGCTCGATGGTGCGTTGCAAGGCTTCCTGCGGGGTGATCTGGCCAAGTAGTGTGGGCATGATCATGCCTCCCGCCCTCCCCGGGGGGGGGCTTTTCCTTTCTTAAGCGTTGGGCGACGGCGTGAGCGCCAGTTTGATTCCAAATCCAATGAACAGGGTGCCGGCCACGCGGTCCAGCCAGTGCAGACTATTTTTTAGCAGACTGGCCCGGCGGGCCAACCAGGCCGCCGCCAGCGCCCACCCCAGGTTGACCCACAGGCCGTTGAAGTTGAACAGCAGACCCAGCAGCAAAAAGGCCAGCGGCTTGTGCTCCACGGTGGGGGCGATGAACTGTGGCAAAAAGGCCAGAAAGAACAGCGCCACTTTGGGGTTCAGCGCATTGGTCCAAAAACCCCGCAGGAAAACAGTCTTGTAGCCATTCTGACCAGTAGCCCTCGTGGAATCTAGCGATGTGGCTTCCAAATCGATAGCACTCCCGGCCTTGGACAGCAGCAGTCTGCAACCCACATAGACCAGATACGCGGCGCCCAGCCATTTGAGCACGGCGAACGCCGTGGTGGACGCCGCCATCAACGCACTGACGCCCACAGCGGCGGCCACGATGTGCACAAAGCAACCGGCCGTGATGCCCAACGCGGCCACCATGCCAGCGCGGGCGCCGCCGCGCAGGGCATTGGTGACGATGTACAGCACGTCCGGCCCCGGCGTCAGGTTCAGCAACAGGCCGGCGATAACGAACAGCAGCAGGGATTCCGAGGTCATGGCAACCGCTCCGAGGTTCAGTAAGGACCCGCACCGCTGCTGGTGGCAGACGAATCGTCAGACTGGGCAAAGAACTGCCGCACGCAGGCAATCGTGTGGTCAATGCCGGCTACATCCACATCCAGGTGGGTGACAAAGCGCAGGCCGATCAGGCCGGTTGCCAGCACGCCGCGGTCCTTCAGAAAGGCCAGCAGCGCCGGCCCCCGGTCGCCGGCCACATCGACAAACACGATATTGGTCTGGGCGGAGCGCACGGTGAGGCCGTCCATCACCTGCAGGCCGTTGGCCAGGCGCTGGGCCAAGGCATGGTCGTCCGCCAGGCGCTCGACATTGTGGTCCAGCGCGTACTGCGCGGCTGCGGCCAGCAGCCCAACCTGGCGCATGCCGCCGCCGGCCATCTTGCGAACGCGGTGGGCGCGGGCAATCAGTTCGCGGCTGCCGCACAGGGCCGAACCCACCGGCGCGCCCAGCCCCTTGCTGAAGCAGACCGACACGGAGTCGAACAGGCCGGTGATACGCCGGGCAGCATCCCACGCGGACTCGCCACTCGCCTTGGAGGCCACAGCGGCATTGAACAGGCGCGCGCCGTCCAGATGCAGGGCCAGACCCTTGTCCCGCGCCAGCGTCGCCATGCCCTGCAGGTAGTCCCAGGGCATCGGGTGGCCGTTCCAGGTGTTTTCCAGGCACAGCAGCCGGGTGCGGGCAAAGTGACAATCGTCGGGCTTGATGGCACCGGCCACGTCGGTCAGGGCCATGCGCCCGCTGGCGTCCTGCGCCAGGGGCTGCGGCTGCACACTGCCCAGCACGGCGGCGCCACCGCCCTCGTAGCGGTAGGTGTGGGCCAGTTGGCCGACGATGTACTCGTCCCCCCGGCCGCAGTGGGCCAGGATGGCGCAGAGGTTGCTCTGCGTGCCGCTGGGCATGAACAGCGCCGCCTCAAAGCCCAGGCGCTGCGCCAGACTGTCCTGCAATGCGTTGACGGTCGGGTCATCGCCAAACACGTCATCGCCCAGCGCCGCCGCGAACATGGCATCCCGCATGGCGGGTGTGGGCCGGGTCACGGTGTCGCTGCGCAAGTCAACGACAGCCCCCGTCAGAATCTTATCGGTCATATTGGCCTCCAGCCCTCGTGGATTTTGCGTGAGTGGCTACCATTTTCATAGCGCCGTTGCAGACGATCAGCGCAGGAAATTCTGCAGCATGGCATGCCCATGCTCGGTCAGTATGGATTCCGGGTGGAACTGCACGCCTTCCATGCGCACGGCGTCAGGCAAACCATTGTGGCGCACGCCCATGATCTCGCCGTCATCGGTCCAGGCGGTGATCGCCAACTCCTTGGGGCAGGTGGCGCGCTCAATCGCCAGCGAGTGGTAGCGGTTCACGGTGAACTGCTTGGGCAAGCCAGCAAAGACGCCCTCCTGCGTGGTGGTGATCACCGAGGTCTTGCCATGCATCAGTTGTTGCGCACGGATGATCTTGCCACCCAGCGCGGCACCAATGCTCTGATGCCCCAGGCAGACGCCCAGAATCGGCAGCTTGCCCATGTAGTGCTGAATGGCCGCCACCGAGATGCCAGCCTCCAGCGGGGAACAGGGGCCGGGCGACACCACCAGACGATCCGGATTGCGCTGGGCAATGCCTTCCACCGTGATCTCGTCATTGCGAAACACCTCCACCTGCGCGCCCAGCTCACCAAAGTACTGGACGATGTTGTAGGTGAAACTGTCGTAGTTGTCGATCATCAACAATTTCATGCCGCTGCTCCCTCGCGCAGACGCGCAAACTCGTGGTGCTCGTAGGCGATGAAGATTTCCATCATGCCGCGGTAAATGGACTCCATCACCGCCGGCTCACCACCCTGCGCCACAGCGTGCTTGCGCACACGGTCCACGATGGTCTGGATGCGTGCCTCGTCACGAACCTGGTTCTTGTCCTGCTTGATGCGGGCCGCCTGTGTCATATAGGCGGTGCGCTGCACCAGCAGCGGGACGATCACATCATCGAGTGCGTCCACGCAAGCGCGGACCTCGGTCATACTGGTGCAAAGTTGCACCGCTTCAATAGCCTGCTGATTCATTCCAATCCCTCCTCGACCAGTTCGGCCGCGCGCAACAAGGCGCGCGCCTTGGCTTCGGTTTCCTTCCACTCCAGCTCGGGCACGCTGTCGGCCACGACACCGGCGGCGGCCTGTACATACAAAGTCTGGTTCTTGATGATGCCGGTGCGGATGGCAATGGCCACATCCATGTCACCAGCGTAGCTGAGGTAGCCGCAGGCGCCACCATAAATGCCGCGCTTGGTCGGCTCCAGCTGGTCGATCAGCTCCATGGCATGCACCTTGGGCGCGCCGGTCAGCGTGCCCGCCGGGAACGTGGCCTTCAAGACGTCCATGCTGGTCATGCCGTCCAGGAGCGTGCCCTCGACATTGCTGACGATGTGCATGACGTGGCTGTAGCGTTCCACGCAAAAGGCATCCGACACCTTGACGCTGCCGATCTTGGCAATGCGGCCAATGTCGTTGCGCGCCAGGTCGATCAGCATCACATGCTCGGCGCGCTCCTTGGGGTCGTTGATCAGCTCCGCTTCGGCAGCCTTGTCGGCTTCGACCGTTGCGCCGCGCGGGCGGGTGCCAGCCAGGGGGCGAATCGTCACTTTCGTGGACACCGCGTCGCCGGTGGTGACCTGCTCTTGCCGCACCAGAATCTCGGGCGACGCGCCCACCACATGGAAGTCCCCGAAGTGGTAGTAATACATATAAGGGCTGGGATTCAGTGAACGCAGCGCCCGGTACAGCGACAGCGGCGACTCGGTGTAACGCTTCTTGATGCGCTGACCCACTTGCACCTGCATGAAGTCCCCACCGGCGATCAGCTCCTTGGCGCGCTCCACGGCGGCGATGTAGTCAGCTTTGGCAAAGTCACGCTGCGCCGGGTGACTTTGCGTGGGTTTGACGGCCGGAATGCTGACCGCCTGGGCCAGCCGCTCTTTCAACTCGCGCAGACGACGCTTGCCACGGGAATAGGCGTCACTCTGGCCGGGGTCGGCGTAGACGATCAGGTAGAGCTTGCCCGACAGGTTGTCGATGACGGCCAGTTCCTCGCACTGCAGCAGCAGGATGTCGGGGCAGCCCAGCTCGTCGGGCGGGCAGGTGGCTTCGAGCTTCTTCTCGATGTAGCGAACCGCGTCATAGCCAAAGTAGCCGGCCAGGCCACCACAAAAGCGCGGTAGGCCCGGACGCAGCGCCACCTTGAAGCGCTTCTGGTAGCTGGCTATGAAGTCCAGCGGATTGGCGGTGGATGTCTCCACCACCACGCCGTCGGTCACCACCTCCGTACGGGCGTCCGTGCCAAAACCGGTGACGCGCACCAGTGTGCGTGCCGGCAGGCCGATAAAACTGTAGCGGCCAAAACGCTCGCCACCGACGACGGATTCAAGCAAAAAGCTGTATTTGCCGCTGTCGGGGTCCGTCGTGGCCCCGGTACTGGGTACATGGGCCAACTTGAGGTACAGGGACAGCGGCGTTTCCAGGTCGGCAAAGGCCTGGGCCATCAGCGGGATGCGGTTAAAACCCTGGGCGGCCAGGGCTTGGAATTCGGGTTCGGAAATCACAGGTTGTGGTCCTCTTTTTGCAAGGCGGCACCGGGGTGCCACCAACGCTGCGCGGGTTTACGCAGCGAGCGTTTCATTCAAACCGATTCCCCGACAAGGATGTTCGCGGGGGAAGACTGGGTGCGCGCAAGATGTCGGAGTGAGGTCCGTGCCGCTTGGTCGCGCAAGAGCCGTGGGGGCCTGCGCAAGGTTCGCCTCATCAATGGGTCAAACGTGTGGCGCAGCCACGGTTCCGGGCATGGCGTTCCAGGTACGCCAGGGCCAGGCTCCCCGGTCGCTACAACCCGTAATAAATATGTGGTGAACGAACATGGGCCGAGTGTATCAAACCAAGTAATGCGTCCGTCTTTGCATCGGAATCAGGGCTTTCTCCGCGAAAACCCTATGGCGCTGCAAGTTGTAACAGGAGCAGAATGAACCCATCAAAAACGAACGACTGTTCACTTTTTCAGGACGGAGCACTTATGTACCTTGTCAAGCCCTTTTTAACCGCAGCTCTTGCCCTTTTTGTCGGTGCCGCCGCGATGGCTGCCACCATCGACATCGCGGGCGTCAAAGTCGACGACAGCGCCGCCGTAGCAGGCACCAAATTGCAGCTCAACGGAGCAGGTATCCGCTACAAGGGCCCCTTCAAGGTGTATGTGGCCGAGTTGTACACCACCAAAAAAGTAACTTCGTGGGAAGAACTGATTGCAGCGCCAGGCCCCAAACGGCTGACGCTGGTCATGACCCGCGAAGTTGATGCCGGTCCCTTCGGCAAACTGCTGACCCGGGGCATGGAAGACAACAACCCGAAGGCTGCAATCTCCAAACTGGTTCCGGGTCTGATCCGTATGAGCGAGATCTTTGCCTCCCATAAAGTTCTGTTTCCGGGCGACGTCATCCACACGGACTGGATTCCGGGCACTGGTATGGTCGTGACGGTCAAAGGCAAAGTACAAGGTGAGCCTTTCCAGGAGCTTGAATTCTTCAAAGCCATGATGGGCATCTGGCTTGGGCCCAATCCGGCTTATTGGAAGCTGAAAGAGAACCTGCTCGGCGACATGTCCTAATCAGATCCGTCAACACAGTGTGGGCCGAAGAAAACCCGCTCCCACTTCCGTCAAAAAAACCTGCAGGTGTTATGCCTGCGGGTTTTTTTACGCCCCCAGCGCCACACGCATGGCGTCAACCACGCCCTTGTAGTCCGGTTTGCCAAAAATGGCGCTGCCCGCCACAAAGGTGTCGGCACCGGCATCGGCAATGCGGCGGATGTTGTCGGTTTTGACGCCACCGTCCACCTCCAGGCGGATGTCCTTGCCGCTTGCGGTGATGCGTTTGCGCACGTCCTCAATCTTGCGCAGCGCCGAGTCAATGAAACTCTGACCGCCAAAACCGGGGTTGACGCTCATGATCAGCACCAGGTCAATGTCGTCAATCACCCAGTCCAGCACGTCCAGCGGTTCTGCCGGGTTGAACACCAGCCCGGCCTTGACGCCCTTGGACTTGATGGCCTGAATGCTGCGGTGCACGTGGCTGGACGCGTCCGGGTGGAAGCTGATGTAGTCAGCCCCGGCGTCGGCAAACGCGGCCGCCAAGGCATCGACCGGCGAGATCATCAGGTGGACATCAATCGGCACCGCTACACCGGCAGCGGTTTTTGCGTGTGGCTTCACGGCCTGGCAGACCATGGGGCCGAACGTCAGGTTGGGCACGTAGTGGTTGTCCATGACGTCAAAATGAATCCAGTCGGAACCGGCGGCAATGACGTTTTTGACTTCTTCACCCAGGCAGGCAAAGTCGGCGGAGAGGATGGAGGGGGCGATTCGGTAGGTCATGGGGGGAGTTTAAGCAGTTGGCTGGTACGGCACTCGGTGGACTCCGCATAATTCAATCCTGTCACACAGGGAGTTGCGATGGACAGAACCGAGCGGCTATACAAGATCAAGGAGTTGCTGCGTCAACACACCGTTGCCAGCTTCACCACGCTGCAAGCAGCACTTGAGGTCTCCCGGTCCACGCTCAAGCGCGACCTGAACTACCTTAGCACCCGGCTGAACAATCCCATCACCTACTGCCGTGACCTTGGCGGCTACAGCCTCGAAAAAACCGATACCGCAGACAACGCCTCGCACGAGTTGCCAGGACTGTGGTTCTCATCCACTGAAATCCACGCCTTGCTGACCATGCAACATCTGCTGTCAGGTCTGGATGCTGGCGGCCTGCTCAATGCACACATCGCCCCACTCAGCGAGCGCCTCAACGCCCTACTGGGAAGCGATGCCAATGCCGACGCAGCCCAACTGCGCCGCCGTGTGCGCATCATCGGCCTGGCGCAACGCAGCGTACCCACGCGTCACTTTGAGCAAGTGGCCACCGCTCTGGCACAACGCAAGCGGCTGCACATTGCCTACACCGCGCGCGGCGACGGCAAAGCTACCGAGCGCGAAGTCTCGCCCCTGCGGCTGGTGCACTACCGCGACAACTGGTATCTGGATGCCTGGTGCCACTATCGCAAAGGCCTGCGCAACTTCGCCCTAGATGCCATCACTCAGGTCGTACCGCTCGAAAAGGCCGCGCTGGAAATCAGCGATAAAAAACTGAGCACCACCTTTGGCCCCGGCTACGGCATATTTTCAGGCGGCACCGTGCGTTGGGCGCGCCTGCGCTTCACCCCAGAGCGCGCCCGCTGGGTGGCGCAAGAACAGTGGCACGCCGAGCAAAGTGGCAAGTTCGAGAGCGACGGCAGCTACTTGCTGCGCCTGCCCTATACCGACCACCGCGAGCTGATCATGGACATCCTCAAGCATGGGGCGAACTGCGAGGTGCTGGGGCCGCCGAGCTTGCGCCGGGTAGTGGCGCAGGAGGTTCAGAAGATAGGAGAGAAATATCTGTGAGGTATCGGGGAGAGGTTCATCTGGTGAGCCTCTGGAGGGGTAAGCTAGCAGCAAATCAAAAAAATCCACGGGAGGAAGTCCATCGTGTCAAAGCCATTAGCGCACTGGAGAGCATCAGATCAAACGGCCCAAAGCCTAGATGTTCATCTGGCCAACGTAGGCCATTGGTCGGGAGGATTTGCATCAAAAATTCAACTCGGTTCGGCTGGTGAACTGATGGGATTGCTTCACGATCTAGGCAAATACAGTCCAGAATTTCAGGCTTACATCAAGTCTGCCGAAGGTCTGATCAATCCTGACGAAGACGATTATGTTGATGCGCAAGAGCGGCGAGGGAAGATTGATCATTCATCCGCTGGTGCGCAGTACGTTTGGCACAAACTCTTTGAGGGAAGTGGCATTGGAATACTGATGGCCCAGTTTTTCGCCCTGTGTATTGCCTCTCACCACTCTGGACTGATCGACTGCCTGGATGCCAACGGCGAAGATACTTTCTCCAAACGGATGCGCAAGGCACAAGAGAAAACCCATCTTGATGAAGTTGTCGAATTGGCCGAACCCAATATTTTGGCGCGTTGTGCGGAGCTGGCGGCTGATCCCGCCTTGACTGTAAGCTTCAAAGCGCTAGTTCAGCGAATTGTTCAGTTAAACGAATCAGCCTCTCCAGGCCAGCAACAAATTGGTTTGATGGTTCGTTTCCTATTCAGCGGATTGATTGACGCTGATCGCATTGATACGGCGGACTTTGAACACAAACGGGTTGCCCAGCATCGGCCACGGGGGAATTACGTGGCTTGGCCACGCCTGATAGGTCGCCTGGAGAAAAAACTGGGGGCGATGACGCCGAAGCGCCCGATTGACGTGTTGCGCAACGACATATCAGCGCATTGTCTGGCGGCAGCATCGCGCGAGCGTGGCGTCTATACCCTGACTGTCCCGACAGGTGGCGGAAAGACTCTGGCTAGCTTGCGTTTTGCCCTCCATCACGCTGAGCAAAGGAAGCTTGATCGCATCATTTACGTCATTCCGTTCACATCCATCATTGACCAGAATGCCCAGGTTGCGCGGGCCATTCTGGAACCAGACGATGCACCCGCTGACCGGGGCAAGGTGGTGCTCGAACATCATTCCAGCATCACGCCGGAACAGCAAACCTGGCGCGAAAAAATCCTGTGCGAAAACTGGGATGCGCCAGTGGTTTATACGACCATGGTGCAATTTTTGGAAACCCTCTTTGGCGCTGGAACACGCGGTGCAAGGCGTATGCACCAGTTGGCCAATACGGTGCTGATTTTTGACGAAGTTCAAACGCTGCCGATCAACTGTGTTCACGTCTTCAATAACGCTATCAACTTTCTGGTCGAGCAATGCAACAGTACCGTGGTGCTCTGTACCGCGACGCAACCCCTGCTTCATCAAGTCGATTCGGGTAAGGGTGCGATTCACCTGGCTGCACAGCATGAAATCATGCCCAATGTGCAGAAGCATTTCGACGATTTGCGGCGGGTTGAAGTACGGGATTGCCGTAAGCCTGGTGGATGGCTCCGGGATGAAGTTGCGGTGTTGGCAACCATCGAACTTGATCGCGCAGGCAGTTGTTTGGTGATCGTCAATACAAAAGATGCAGCGCTCGGGATTTTCGAGCTGTGCCAGCCTGCTGTAGACCGTGAAGCATTGTTCTACCTCAGTACGAACCAGTGCTCCGCGCATCGAAAGCAGGAGTTGACCAAAATCCGGCTGCGTTTGGCACAAGGTTTGCCAACACTTTGCGTCAGCACGCAGTTGATTGAGGCGGGTGTCGATGTGGACTTTGGCGCGGTGATTCGCTTCATGGCCGGGATTGACTCCATCGCGCAGGCAGCGGGCCGATGCAATCGCAATGGGCGCCCGGAGCCTGGGCTTGTCCACATTGTCAATCCACGACCTGAGGATGAGCGTCTGGACATGCTGCCCGATATTGCCACTGGACGAGATATTGCACCGCGAGTTCTGGACGACTACCGGAATGATCCCGCCCGATACGCCCACAACCTCTTTGGTCCGCAGGCCATGAGTGAGTATTTTCAATATTACTTTTTCGAACGCAAAGGCGAGATGGCCTACAAAATTTCCGAGAAAGACATTGGCCATGCGGATACCTTGTTGAGTCTGCTTTCAGGCAATCAGTCTGCTGTTGACGATTGCAGCCGTAAATATGGTGTCGTGCCCCAGCGCATGCTGAACCAGTCGTTCATGACGGCGGCCAAAGCCTTCAAAGCGATTGATGCCCCGACGCAAGGTGTGGTCGTGCCGTTTGGCAAGGCAGGACGCGACTTGATCGGGCGTCTGCATGGGGCCTTTGACATTGAACTTGAGTTTGACCTGATGCGCGAAGCGCAACAGTACACCGTGAACGTTTTCCCAGGTGTATTGAAAAAATTGCGGGAGGCGGAGGCCGTCAAGGAAGTTAAGCCTGAGACTCGCATTCTTACCCTCGATAGTCGTTACTACAGCCTATTGTTTGGCTTATCCACCGAGCCAGTTTCTGAAATGGAGATGCTTTATGTCGGTTAAAAACAGCATTGAATTCAAGGTGCATGGGCGATATGCCTTGTTCACCGATCCCTTGACCAAAGTGGGGGGTGAAAAGTGTTCGTACCACGTACCAACCTACGAAGCGCTCAAGGGCATTGTGAAATCAATCTACTGGAAGCCCACGCTGATTTGGATCATTGATGAGGTACGTGTGATGAAGCGCATCCGCACGCAAACCAAGGGAACCAAACCGCAGGAGTTTGGCGGCGGCAATACGCTTGCTATCTACACGTTCCTGGCCGATGTTGAATATCAGGTGCGTGCACACTTTGAGTGGAACACTCATCGCACCGCCCTGAAAGAGGATCAGATCGAGGGGAAACATTTCGCCATAGCCCAACGCATGGTTGAGCGTGGCGGTCGGCAAGACATATTTCTTGGGACACGCGACTGTCAGGGCTATGTGGAGCCCTGTAAATTCGGCGATGGGGTCGGTGATCTGGATGATGCTGGCGAATTGGCCTTCGGGCTGATGTTTCACGGTTTTGACTACCCGGACGAAACAGGCGACCAAAAATTACACGCACGCTTCTGGCGACAAACCATGAACAACGGGCTAATTCGCTTTGATCGCCCCGAAGATTGCGCCGTTCATCGCTATGTTCGCGATATGACCGTGAAGCCTTTCGGCATTGACGAGACCCAGCGATCTGTAGTGGCTGAATACGCTGAACTTGAGGGGTTGGAATGAGCTGGATTCAGAAGCTGTACGAGACTTACGAGCGAAATGCGGGCCACGAGGCAGATGGTTCTGACTTACTTATGCCCATCAGTCACACCACGCA
Organism: Candidatus Aalborgicola danicus; assembly: GCA_016703945.1. GTDB lineage: Bacteria > Pseudomonadota > Gammaproteobacteria > Burkholderiales > Burkholderiaceae_C > Allorhodoferax > Allorhodoferax danicus. The sequence goes on along the minus strand of JADJBC010000021.1, from coordinate 62,604 downwards.
GCAGGTGCAAATTGAAATCGTGTTGGATGTTGATGGAAGGTTCAAGCGCGCGACCGTCTTGGACAAGAACGTATGCAACACGATGATTCCCTGTTCCGAAGAGTCGGGTGGGCGTGCTGGTAGTAAACCCGCGCATCACCCTCTTTGTGACAAGCTTCAGTACGTTGCGGCCGACTTTCTTGATTTCGGTGGAGATGTCACTTCTGGCTTTGCCAAACAACCTGTGGAGCCGTACCAGAAGTTTTTGGCTGCCTTACAGGCTTGGGCCGCATCAGATTGCGGACACCCGAAATTGAACGCGATTCTGCGCTACGTAGAGAACGGTCATATCGTTTCCGATTTGATGAGTGCTGCCGTATTGCAGCCCGATTCAGAAGGAAAAATATTAAAAAAGTGGTCAGGCGAAAAAGAGCAAACGCCAGCAATTTTCAAGGTGATACAAGCCACACAAACACCCGACGAAGCTTTTGTACGCTGGCGCGTCGAAGAACTTGGAAATCCAATCTCCAGTACGTGGCAAGACGACGCGTTGATTGAAGCCTGGATTAAATACTACCAAGAGCGGCCAACACAGCGAGGCTATTGCATGGTGACAGGCGAGGACAAAGCGCTTTCTATACAGCATCCAGCCAAGCTGCGGCATGGTGGTGATAAAGCCAAATTGATTTCAGCCAATGACACTGCCGGGTACACATTCCGTGGAAAGTTCATTGATTCGGATGAGGCCGCCAGTGTTGGATTTGAGGTGACTCAGAAAGCACATAACGCGCTTCGGTGGTTGATCGCGCGGCAGGCTTCTCGCAACGGTGATCAAGTTGTAGTGAGTTGGTCAGTCGGAGGTAAAAAAGTCCCGGATCCATTTGTTAGCACCCTCGAATTGCTGGGTATTGAGTTGCCCATTAAAACAGGGGCAAGCGGGATCGGTGACGTGGCGCAAGCATTCGCGCTACGTCTAAAAAATGCTATTCGAGGCTATGGCAAGGAGCTTGAGCCAACTGAGGACATTGTTGTCATGGGGCTTGATTCGGCAACGCCGGGTCGAATGGCTATTACTTTTTATCGTGAACTCAAGGGTTCTGAATTTCTTGACCGGATTGAAACGTGGCACATCAAATGCGCATGGTCGCAGAACTTTGGCAAGGATAGAAAGTTTGTCGGCGCGCCCGCGCCGCGTGACATTGCAGAAGCGGCTTACGGCCGACGCGTGGACGACAAATTGCGGAAGGCTGTGGTGGAGCGGCTTCTGCCGTGCATTGTTGATAGTTCGCCGTTGCCGCGTGATCTCGTCGAATCGACCACTCGTCGAGCCAGTAACCGAACTGGCTTTGAGGACAAATGGGAATGGGAAAAGTGTCTTGGCATTGCCTGTGCACTTTTCAAGGGAAGTCAAACAGAAAGGGATTACCAAATGACGCTAGAGACTGATCGTAAGACTCGGGACTATTTGTATGGGCGGCTACTAGCCATTGCCGAGAACATCGAGAGTCGTGCATTGTTTGTCGCTCGTGAAACGCGAGATACGACGGCAGCGCGATTGATGCAACGGTTTGCGGATCGTCCCTATTCAACGTGGCGAACCATTGAGTTGGCGTTGGTTCCCTATAAGACACGCTTGAGGGCATCACGTGGAGGCTTTCTGTTCAAGATGGATGTGCTGCTGGATGACGTGATGGGGGCGTTTTCTGGCGATGACTTTACACAGGATGGGCCACTCTCCGGTGAATTCCTGTTGGGCTATCACTGCCAACGGCAGGCGCTAAAACCTTCCGATGAAACATCACCAGCCCAAGAACCTGCCACTGACTCAGTTGAATAAATTAAGGAGCAATTCATGACAACGTTACAGCACAAAATCGACTTTGCCTTCGTGATTCGGGTAAAAAATGCGAACCCCAATGGTGACCCATTGAATGGAAATCGTCCGCGCACCGACTACGGGGGCTTTGGTGAAATTACGGATGTTTGTCTCAAGCGCAAGTTGCGTGATCGACTAGTGGAAGCAGGTCAAAGCATTTTTGTGCAGTCTGATGACCGCAAGATAGACGGTGAGCCCAGTTTGCGTGCCCGTGCCGAATCTGATGCGCATGGTCTTGGCAAAAAGTCCTTTGCCAAGGGGTCCAAGAAAGAAGAGACAGCCAAAGCGGCATGTGAAAAATGGCTTGATGTGCGCACCTTCGGTCAGGTATTTGCGTTCGGAAAGGACGGCGATGCAAGCGGTGTATCCATACCCATTCGCGGTCCGGTCACCATTCAATCAGCATTCAGCGTAGAGCGTGTCAGCGTCACCAGCACCCAAATAACCAAGAGCGTCAGTGGTGAAGGTGACGGCAGCAAACGTGGTTCTGACACCATGGGCATGAAGCACCGAGTTGACAATGCGATTTACGTTACGTACGGCAGCATGAGCCCACAGTTGTCAGAGAGAACCGGCTTTAGCGATGCAGATGCAGAAACCATCAAAACGATGTTGCCCAAGATTTTTGAGGGCGATGCTTCATCGGCGCGCCCCGATGGCAGCATGGAAGTTCTAACTGTTGTCTGGTGGGTGCACAACAATAAGTCAGGACAATACTCGTCAGCAAAGGTACATCGCACACTGACAATCAATCCGGATGGTCAAATTGAGTTGAATAATCTTACAGGGCTTGAACCTGAAGTAATCAAAGGTTTCTAAACAGGAGATGCTGAAATGACCGAAATCGTTTTTGTCGTCGAACAAGCCCCCGAAGGCGGCTACACCGCCCGCGCTCTGGGTGAGTCCATCTTCACCGAAGCCGACACCGAGGCCGAGTTGCGCGTCGCCGTGCAAGACGCGGTGCATTGCCACTTTGACGAGGGCCAGTCGCCCAAGGTCATCCGGCTGCATTTTGTTCGCGATGAGCTCCTGGCGGCGTAGGGGGAGGCATGCGGCTACCGCGTGATCTCACCGGCGCACAGTTGATACGCGCTTTGGGCAAACTGGGCTATGCGCCTACCCGGCAAACGGGTAGCCACGTGCGGTTGACTTGTGAATCACCCGCGCAACATCACATCACCATTCCGTTGCATGACCCCTTGCGCATTGGCACCCTGGCTGCCATTTTGGCCGCCGTCGCCGAGGCCCACGGTCTGACGCGCGACGCGTTGCAGCAGCAGATATTGGGTTGATTGCGTGGGACCGCTCCATGGCGACCGAGCTCGAACAAGTCCCCCTCTCTGCCCTGCAACACTGGCAATACTGCCCACGCCAGTGCGGCCTGATCCACCTGGAGCAGGCTTTTGATGACAACGTGCACACCCTGCGCGGTCAGGCGGTGCATGCCAAGGTAGACCAGCCTGGTGTCGAAACGGCCAAAGGCGTGCGCGTGGAGCGCGCCCTGCCGCTTTGGCATGACGAACTGGGCTTAGTGGGCAAGTCTGACGTGGTGGAGTTTTTGGCCGGTGGCGCGCCCTACCCCGTGGAATACAAACACGGCAGCCGCAACAAGGCGCCCGACATTGCCGCCTGCGACGACATTCAGTTGGCCGCCCAGGGCATGTGCCTACAGGCCATGACCGGTAAGCCCGTCGTTGAGGGCGCTTTGTACTACGCCACTTCCAAGCGCCGCCGCGTGGTCGTCATCACCGACCAACTGCGTGCCGACGTGGCACACGCGGCCAATGCCATTCGCCAAATGTTGGCCAGCGGCGAATTACCTCCGCCCTTAAAAGCCGAGCAGGCGGCCAAGCGCTGCAAGGCTTGCTCGTTGTTGGAGCGGTGCCAGCCGCAAGCCACGCACGCAGGCTTGGTCGCCGCGCGTGCGGCCCTGTTTGACCCGGACGCATAGCGCTTTGTCGCGTCGACTGTTAGGGCCCTCTTTCATGCAACTTCTCAACACCCTGTACGTCACCACACCAGAAGCCTATCTGCGCCTGGACAATGACACGATGCGTGTGGAGGTGGACCGCGAGACCAAATTGCGCGTGCCCTTGCACCACTTGACTGCCGTGGTGTGCTTTGGGCATACCGGCCTGTCGGCACCCCTGATGCACAGGCTGGCGGAAGATGGCATTGCGTTGGTGCTGCTGGATGACAACGGGCGTTTCAAGGCCCGCCTCGAAGGCGCGGTCACTGGCAATGTGCTGCTTCGCCAAGCGCAGTTCCAGCGCGTGGCCGATCCCGCCTTCACGCTGGATATGGCGCGGGCCTGCGTGGCGGGCAAAATCAAAAACACCCGCCAAGTGTTGCAGCGTGGTGCCCGCGAGGCCAAGCTTGAAGACGAAGCCAAGGCGTTGACACGCGTCGCGGACGATCTGGCCGCCAGCCTGCGCGCCTTGCCAGAGGCAAGCAGCCTGGATGTCTTGCGGGGTATCGAAGGCGAGGCGGCGCGCCAATACTTTGGTGGCCTCAACCTCTTGGTTCGCGCTGACCAGCGCCCCGCCTTTCAAATGGACGGACGCAGCCGCCGACCCCCACGCGACCGTTTCAACGCCGTGTTGTCGTTTCTGTACACCATGTGGATGAACGATTGCCGCTCGGCGCTGGAGGCCGCGGGCTTGGACCCGCAGGTCGGTTTTTTGCACGCCTTGCGACCGGGCCGCGCCGCGCTGGCGCTGGACTTGATGGAAGAGTTTCGTCCATGGGCGGACCGGTTGGCGCTCACGCTGGTCAACCGGGGGCAATTGACTGCCGATGACTTTGTTTTGCGGGAGGGCGGGGGCGTGTCGCTGGAACCCGATGCCCGCAAGGCCGTGGTGGTGGCATACCAAGAGCGCAAGAAGGATGAGATCAACCACCCGCTGCTGGCGCAGTCCGTGCCGCTGGGCCTGGTGCCATTGGTGCAAGCCCGCCTGATGGCACGCGCCCTGCGGGAAGACGGCGCACCTTATGTGCCGTTTGTGGCGAAATAAAGGACCGTCATCATGCTGGTACTGGTTTGTTACGACGTGAGCACCGAAACCAAAGCCGGTCGCCGCCGCTTACGCCGTGTGGCGCGGGTGTGTGAAAGCACCGGGCAGCGGGTGCAAAAGTCGGTGTTTGAGTGCCAATTGGATGTGGCGAAGTTTGAAGCCCTGGAGCGCGAGCTGCTGGCAGAAATCGACCCCACCATGGACTGCCTGCGGCTATACCGCATTCCCGGCACACGCGGCTTTGAGGTGATTGAACACGGCACTTTTAAGGCCGTGGATTTTGATGGGCCGTTAGTGCTCTGACTGACACGTTGATTGGCCCATAGCTGCAATTGCCGTGGTAAGGTATCTGCGCGAACCCCAAGTGGTTGTCATTTCCCTATGAGGTTCGCGCCTCTTGAAAGCCATTGTTTTGAATACATTTTTTTGGTTTTTGCGGACCCGCCGTTGAGTGCATCAATGTGCGCAACAGCAGGTTCGCGGAAGAACGAAGAAAAATCGTTTCGCAAGAATGCTTTGGCGATGAAGAGGATCACCCGCCAGAGATGGCGGGTGCGGATTGAAACACATGGTCAGGCTCGACACGATGCGCGACCCTTAGGATCACCCGCCAGAGATGGCGGGTGCGGATTGAAACTCGTACCAGTCAGCACCACCCGTGCGGCCAATCATGGATCACCCGCCAGAGATGGCGGGTGCGGATTGAAACTCCTTGCTCGCGATGCGATGTTGTATCGGCAAAGGATCACCCGCCAGAGATGGCGGGTGCGGATTGAAACAGCTTGTTGATGGCTTCGATAGCAAAATCCACCTCAAGGATCACCCGCCAGAGATGGCGGGTGCGGATTGAAACAGGGACATAGGTTCTTTCTGCTAGTGAATTGATAGGGATCACCCGCCAGAGATGGCGGGTGCGGATTGAAACATTTCTTGGGGGGTGGAGGCATGCAGTCAGCGTATGGGATCACCCGCCAGAGATGGCGGGTGCGGATTGAAACATGCGTGCCAACCTCGAAGCCTTCCGGTGTCTTGCGGATCACCCGCCAGAGATGGCGGGTGCGGATTGAAACATCTTCCGGGCCGCTGGAGGGAATGCGGCTGGTGGATCACCCGCCAGAGATGGCGGGTGCGGATTGAAACTTGCAAGGCAAGGTAGCGACCAGGCGCCGGTATGGGATCACCCGCCAGAGATGGCGGGTGCGGATTGAAACACGCACACGGTTGATGGGTACGCTTGAGTTCTTGGATCACCCGCCAGAGATGGCGGGTGCGGATTGAAACGGACCTGACAAGCATTTTTTGAACGACTACGGGGTGGATCACCCGCCAGAGATGGCGGGTGCGGATTGAAACGCGCAATGCGTCTGCACGCTTGCCAAAAATAGCGCAGGATCACCCGCCAGAGATGGCGGGTGCGGATTGAAACGACCACGCGCGCCACCTTGCGCCGCAGAACCCGGGGATCACCCGCCAGAGATGGCGGGTGCGGATTGAAACGCTATTGATTGAACTTTACGGGTTGCCCGTCAGAGTAGGATCACCCGCCAGAGATGGCGGGTGCGGATTGAAACGATACAAAGGCATTCGCGCGGCCCGACTCCACGGCGGATCACCCGCCAGAGATGGCGGGTGCGGATTGAAACTTGCCGGTAATCCAATCTGATAGCGTGCGCTCGGGGATCACCCGCCAGAGATGGCGGGTGCGGATTGAAACGCTTCGCCATGGTCTACGCCCTCACCCGTAGGGCGGATCACCCGCCAGAGATGGCGGGTGCGGATTGAAACGTAGTCAAGACAGCTTTGCAGCAGCGCCATATCCGGATCACCCGCCAGAGATGGCGGGTGCGGATTGAAACTCGATGATGGCCGCCTGCACGCCACTGTTCGATGGATCACCCGCCAGAGATGGCGGGTGCGGATTGAAACATGTCGGCAATAAGCTGCTTGGCGTCTGCCAGTTGGATCACCCGCCAGAGATGGCGGGTGCGGATTGAAACTCCTTTTTACACACTCCCCGCGTCGCACTAGCATTGGATCACCCGCCAGAGATGGCGGGTGCGGATTGAAACTTTTCAACCGCTGAAGTGGTTTCCATCACACCCGGGATCACCCGCCAGAGATGGCGGGTGCGGATTGAAACGCCATGAACAAGCGCTATTTCGTGAAGCGCAACAGGATCACCCGCCAGAGATGGCGGGTGCGGATTGAAACAGCCGATCAAACCCGCGTGCTGCGCATGATCTAGGATCACCCGCCAGAGATGGCGGGTGCGGATTGAAACAGGCGCAGACCGCGAACAAAATCCAGCGCTGAGGGGATCACCCGCCAGAGATGGCGGGTGCGGATTGAAACCGGCGTGCTCAGAGCGAAGGAACTTCACCAGGAGGATCACCCGCCAGAGATGGCGGGTGCGGATTGAAACATGGTCTTGCTCAGCACGTCGCACACATCCACCATGGGATCACCCGCCAGAGATGGCGGGTGCGGATTGAAACAAAATGGACATATTCACGCAGCCCACCGACCCACCGGGATCACCCGCCAGAGATGGCGGGTGCGGATTGAAACAACGGCCAATGCCACATCACCGCGCGCGTGACAGTGGATCACCCGCCAGAGATGGCGGGTGCGGATTGAAACCCGTAGCGCCAAGCCATGTAGGCACTGATCACGGGGATCACCCGCCAGAGATGGCGGGTGCGGATTGAAACAGGATCACCTTAAACCCGTGCCCACCGCAGGCCGGATCACCCGCCAGAGATGGCGGGTGCGGATTGAAACAAGTCTATTCGGATGGTTCTATTCGGTGCGAAATGGATCACCCGCCAGAGATGGCGGGTGCGGATTGAAACATTCCAGGGCCACGGCCCCCAGGACAGCAGCAGCGGATCACCCGCCAGAGATGGCGGGTGCGGATTGAAACAGCATGTGTGTGGCCGAGGCGGTAGGTCAGCATTGGATCACCCGCCAGAGATGGCGGGTGCGGATTGAAACATTTAAACACCCCCAACATAGTTGGCTATGTTCTGGGATCACCCGCCAGAGATGGCGGGTGCGGATTGAAACATTTTTGAAATGCATGTAGGCGCTTCGATCTTCCGGATCACCCGCCAGAGATGGCGGGTGCGGATTGAAACACACGTACCCAATTGAACCTGAATTTGACCCAAGGATCACCCGCCAGAGATGGCGGGTGCGGATTGAAACTTTTTGCATGAGTGCAGCTTGTTCGGCCTTGAATGGATCACCCGCCAGAGATGGCGGGTGCGGATTGAAACATGTCCAGACGCCATGGCTGCGCCCTGATAGCCCGGATCACCCGCCAGAGATGGCGGGTGCGGATTGAAACACGACCTTATCCATTTTCACAAACTTGACGTGTACGGATCACCCGCCAGAGATGGCGGGTGCGGATTGAAACGCGGTCAGCGGATGCCAAAAGCGTCTGCTCCACCGGATCACCCGCCAGAGATGGCGGGTGCGGATTGAAACAAATGAGTACGAAAAATAACGCCTTGATTGGCGGGATCACCCGCCAGAGATGGCGGGTGCGGATTGAAACACCTATGCGGTCTGGGAGATCAATGCGAACCCTAGGATCACCCGTCAGAGATGGCGGGTGCGGATTGAAACATCGGTTCAGGCCTCGTAATTCACGGAACTTGGCGGATCACCCGCCAGAGATGGCGGGTGCGGATTGAAACAGCATCGTGGGGTAAGTGATGGATGCCCCATATAGGATCACCCGCCAGAGATGGCGGGTGCGGATTGAAACAAATTGGCCAGCGCCGCCGCGCCGATCTTGCCGTGGATCACCCGCCAGAGATGGCGGGTGCGGATTGAAACGCTATGCAACCGCATCAAAGCCGCGCCCAGGCGCGGATCACCCGCCAGAGATGGCGGGTGCGGATTGAAACATTGGTAATACGCCTCTTCGTCTGCGAGCCCTTGGATCACCCGCCAGAGATGGCGGGTGCGGATTGAAACCCGTATTAGGTTGCATTGGCTCAGATGGCACCCTGGGATCACCCGCCAGAGATGGCGGGTGCGGATTGAAACTATCTGGTCAAGTCACAAGCCAGGCCGAATACTGGGATCACCCGCCAGAGATGGCGGGTGCGGATTGAAACTATCGAGTCAAGACACAAGCCAGGCCGAATACGGGGATCACCGCCCAGAGATGGCGGGTGCGGATTGAAACATTTCCCGGATACCACCGGCACCACTTGGGATCACCCGCCAGAGATGGCGGGTGCGGATTGAAACATGACGCTCGGCTGACTTTTAGGAAGGGAGTAATGGATCACCCGCCAGAGATGGCGGGTGCGGATTGAAACACTCTGTTTTTTATAGCGCCGCGCTCATGCTCTGGGATCACCCGCCAGAGATGGCGGGTGCGGATTGAAACAATGCGCTGTTTGTGGCAGTGGTAGCCATCGCCGCGGATCACCCGCCAGAGATGGCGGGTGCGGATTGAAACGTCAAGGGCGACCGCCCCGACGTAGACCCCATTAGGATCACCCGCCAGAGATGGCGGGTGCGGATTGAAACATTGCCGTAAATCTCTCGACGTCCATGCGCTGCATGGATCACCCGCCAGAGATGGCGGGTGCGGATTGAAACCCATGCTTCACCGTCCACGGTATCCAACTGGGTGCCGGATCACCCGCCAGAGATGGCGGGTGCGGATTGAAACCCTTTTCCTCCCGCCTTTGACACTGCTATTCCCTCGGATCACCCGCCAGAGATGGCGGGTGCGGATTGAAACAGTTCGCAGCGCGTCAAACGACCGAACGCACAGCGGATCACCCGCCAGAGATGGCGGGTGCGGATTGAAACAGGATTACCGGCGCGACGAGGCCAGGGTGCGCAAGGATCACCCGCCAGAGATGGCGGGTGCGGATTGAAACACGAACTTGACGTGTACGCCGTCCGCCAGATTCGGGATCACCCGCCAGAGATGGCGGGTGCGGATTGAAACATTTCAAATTCCGCCATTGCCGAATCGATGCAGGGGATCACCCGCCAGAGATGGCGGGTGCGGATTGAAACTTCGATGTAGCCGTTTGCCCAGCGGTTTGCGCCGGGATCACCCGCCAGAGATGGCGGGTGCGGATTGAAACAGAACTGAATTACCGCGAAGGAATTGCCGAAGATGGGATCACCCGCCAGAGATGGCGGGTGCGGATTGAAACATCGGGAAACTGAGCAAAGATTACCCGCTTGACGGGGATCACCCGCCAGAGATGGCGGGTGCGGATTGAAACTTCCATGCAAATGCGAGCCGCTGGACTTTGAACGGGCTCACCTGCCAGCGATAGCAGGTGTGGGTTGAAACACTTCCAAGGAACACAATGAGCCAACCGAGATCAGATTCACTGACCAGCGTGGGCGCACGAAATTCAAACCCGAATTGCATTCACTCAACACTCAAAAATCCCACGCGAAGCCAATAAACCAGCCCCGGCCCTTCTTTGCCAAAGTTTCACGTTAGCATTACTTCCATGCCCAAGTACCAATTAACCGTCCAAGTTGTTCCCCAGTTCCTGCCCGACCAGTCGGCACCGGACGAGGGCCTGTTTGTGTTTGCCTACACCATTACCATCATCAACACCGGTGACATACCGGCTCAAGTGATCTCGCGTACCTGGAACGTCAACGACGCCAACGGGCGTACCGAAAAAGTCAAGGGCCTGGGGGTGGTGGGCCAGCAACCCCTGCTCAAGCCCGGCCAGGCCTTTGAATACACCAGTGGCACGCGGCTGCGCACCCCCACCGGCACCATGCATGGCAGCTTTTTTTGTGTAGCCGAAGACGGTGAAAAGTTTGACGCCGACGTGCCCATGTTTGTGTTGGACGCGCTAAGCGGCGACACCGGTATCGGCGGTTCACGCACGCTGCACTAAAACACGCGACTCCATGGGCGAGTTTGAGCTGATTCGGCGTTTCTTTACCCGCGCCACCCCCAAGGCGGTGCTGGGCGTGGGAGACGATTGCGCGATTCTGCAGCCGGGCCCCGGCATGCAAATGGCCATATCGACCGATATGCTGGTGGAAGGCCGCCATTTCTTCCCGGATGTGGACCCGCGCAGCCTGGGCCACAAGGCGCTGGCCGTGAACCTGAGCGATCTGGCGGCGTGCGGCGCGCGGCCGCTGGCGTTCACGCTGGCGCTGGCGCTGCCCCGCGTGGATGAGGCCTGGTTGCAAGCCTTCTCCGAAGGCCTGATGGCGCTGGCCGATGCCCATGGTTGTGAACTGATTGGCGGTGACACCACCCGGGGGCCGCTGACCATTTGCATCACGGTGTTTGGCGAGATGCCGGCCACGCAAGCCCTGCTGCGCAGCGGCGCTCAGCCAGGTGATGACATCTACGTCAGCGGCACGCTGGGCGACGCCAGCCTGGCCCTGGCGGCACTGCAAGGGCGCGTCACGTTGCCGCCCGAATGGTTGGCGTTTGCCCGCCCGCGCCTGGAGCGGCCTACACCACGTATTGCGCTGGGTCTGGCCCTGCGCGGTGTGGCCAGTGCGGCGGCCGATGTCAGCGATGGACTGCTCGGAGACCTCGGGCACATCCTGGACCGCTCGGGCGTAGGGGCCAGCATGGAAACCAACGACGCTACTTATTTGATAGCTGCTTACGCATATTCCACGAGGGCGGGAGGCCATTTTGACACTTATGTTTCAGCGCAACTGGCACGCCAGTGTGTGTTGGCCGGTGGCGATGACTACGAATTGGTCTTCACCGCTGCACCGGCGCAACGGGCCGCCGTGCAAGCCGCAAGCAATGCCAGCGCCACGCCGGTGACGCGCATTGGCCAGATTGAGGCAGCGCCGGGGTTGCGTCTGCTGGATGGCCAGGGCAACGTGCTGGCCCACTCGTTTGCATCGTTTGACCATTTCGCAGCATGAGCCGATTGAACCTGACCCGCGACAAAATCTACAAGACCGTGGCACGCCAACTCCACGGCGTGGTGCCCTGCTGGGTGTGCGGGCAACCGGTCTTGCCCGCAGAGGCAACACTGGAACACATGCGCCCTTTGAGTGAGGGCGGCAACAGCCATCTGGAGAACCTGGCCATCAGCCACGCCCTGTGCAACCAGCGCCGCCACACCCTACCTGGCGCCCCCGCACCATGACTGACACGCCCCAGGCCCCTCCATTGGCGCGCCCCACGGTGCGCTTTATGTTGTCGCACCCCGCGCATTGGCTGGCGCTGGGCTTTGGCGCCGGCCTTTCGCGCATTGCGCCGGGCACGGCCGGTACGTTATGGGCCTGGATCGCCTTTATCGCCTTGTCACCGTGTATGAACGATGGCCGCTGGGCGGTGTTGATCGGCCTTTCCCTGCCCCTGGGCTGGTGGGCCTGCAGCGTCACGGCCCGTAATATGGGTGTGCTGGACCCCGGCAGCATTGTCTGGGACGAGGTGGTCGCCTTCTGGCTGGTGTTGTGGTTGGTCATGCCGACCGGCGTGGTGGGCCAGGTGCTGGCGTTCGGCCTGTTTCGTTTCTTTGATGCGGTCAAACCAGGCCCGGTGGGGTGGGCCGATGCGCTGTACCACAACCTCGATCCGGCCAGCGACCCCGGTGCCTGGCGCAAGGCGGGTTTTGGCATCATGTTCGACGACCTGGTGGCCGCAGCTTGCACCGTGCTGGTGGTGGCGCTGTGGCGTTTTGTGTAGCCGACACGCCAGTCACTACTACATTGATAGCGCTTTACGCAATGAATACGGGGGCTGGAGGCCTATTTGACTACTAGGCTTTGAGTTGCGAATCAATGGTAGCAATCAATTCCTGCATGCTGGCGCGTTTGGCCACGCCTGGCCGACCGCCTACGAACCCTTGCAACTCCACGACCTCACTGGGTGAGACCATGGCGGTGAGGTAAACGAATGGAATTCTCGCGGTAACTGGGTTCTCTGCCAGGGCCGCGCACACCGCGCCACCGTCCATGTCGGGCATATCGATGTCACACAGGATAAGGTCGGGCAGCTCAACTGCAGCGAGCTCAATCGCAGCCTTTGGATCTTGGCGGGTCATGATGGTGTAGCGGTGGCTCAATGTTCGACTGAGGTAGGTGAGCACCATGTCGTCGTCATCAATGACAAGTAGGCGTGGGGTGGTCATGTCAGGCTCCAGGCGTGTTCGTATTGGAATGAGCGCAGTGTAGTAATTTCGGCGAGGATTAGGGCGCTGACATGGCATTTGCATCTTCTTGCACCACGGGAACGGAGCACAAATGCTCAATCAGATCGCGGGCAAGACGCTGTGCCATTGCCAGATCGATGCCAGTGGCACCGTGTTCAAGCTGCTGGCAAACGTCGGCAGCCCAGAGAAAACCAAACATGGCAAGACTGCCAGTCAATCGATGGGCGACGCTGCGCAGGCGCGCACGATCATGCTCAACACACGCCTGCTCCAGTTCATCCATAAGTTGCAAGCGCGAGGCCAGGAACTCTGGCATGTCTGCCAACAAATGGGCTTGCACCTTGACTGGTGGTTGTGCCTGCCTGGGCGGACTTGGCGGGCGGGGTAGTCCTCGCAACAACGGGGCCAATGTGGCTTGCGATGTCGGCTTTCCCAAGCAGGTGTCGAACCCGCTAGCCAGGTAACGGGCCTGGCTCTGGGCTTCATCATCGGAAGTAAATGCAATGATCACGCTGGGTTCCTGCCTTCGTGCTTTCTGCAGTTGGCGAATGTGCTGCACGGCCTGCACGCCGCCCATGACGGGCATTTCAATGTCCATAAAGACGAGGTCCGGACGATGTGCCAACGCGCGCTCAATGGCGCTGCGGCCATTGAAGGCGGTCTCGACACGCACGGGATACAGGGCCAACTGGCTGCAAAGCACCTTGCAGTTATAGCTGTCGTCATCCACGACAAGAACGTGCGCAAAAACCTGGTCGCCCATTTTTGACGACTCCCCATCGCCAGAGCCTGCCCGCTGAGAAATTGTGCGATCCAAGCCTGGCTCGGTGGCGTTTTGCGCACGGGAGCAAGGCAGTTCCAGAGTCACAGTGGTGCCGCTGGAATCCGAAGTCTGCATAGTCAGCGCGCCACCCTGCATCTTGGCCATCAGATGGGATGAGTAGGTACCCAAACCAGACCCACCGGATTTGCCATGCGTGGCGTACTTCTCAAAAAAATGGTCCCGCAAAGCGAGCGGTACCGCGGTGTCATTGTGAATGCGCAGCAGCACGCGCTCACCCGGTTGCAAGTCCAGCTCTACGCACGAACCGTCGCTGGCCGCCTCCACCGCGTTTTTCAGCACGTTGGCGATGCAGGAATAACACAGCACCGCATTCGCTGCCACCACCGCGGGCTCGTCACCGCAGGCCAGTCTCATGGTCACACCCTTGGACTGGGCATGCTGGCCAAGATCCTCCATGACCACCCGGACAAGGGCTGTCAAATCGACAGCTTCAGGTTCAAAGTGGAAGCTGCCGTTCTCCATGCGGTACAAATCCAGGGACAAATTCACCATGCTCAGCGCTCGGCGCGCTGCGCCTTCAATCAGGTTCAACAACTGCTCCTGGTCTGGCTCCAGTGCACGACCAGCGCGCAGGAGTTCGGGCGTAGCCGCTATGCTGGCCAGCGGAGTCTTGAGGTCATGACGTGCGATACGCTCGGCGTCTTCTCGCGAGCGAATGGCCGCGAGCAACGCTGCGTTTGTCGCATCGAGCTCGACTGCTCGCACTGCCAATTCAGCACGCAGGCGCTCACTACACATGACCAGGAAAGTCGTGGTTCCAATGACTGGCAAGATTGCAACGCTCAAGGGGGTCAGCACATTAAGCACGTGGTCCGTGGCCAGAATGGAGTTCACGTCGCGCATCTGCAATGCAAAGAAGACCGCGCGAAAAATCATGAACCCAGTCAGCGCAAGCATGATGCCCATCAGGACTTCGCGACTGATTTCACGCCGTGCAGAGCGGTGTTTGAACAAACTGCGCGCAGAAGCCAACAGGGCAATAGACCAGCCCACACACGCAAGGACAACGCGAACCCAAAGGACGGGATGCACCACCACAAACCACGTCAATGCCAGACTCGTCAGGACGGCTGGAGCAAATAACCAAGGTGTGTCGGCAACACGGTCAAAGCGACGCACAGAGCGCCAATACAAGGTCAACCCCATCAACAAGAGGGCGTTGCCCAACGGCAACAAGAGCCAAACGGTTGTCGGGTGTTGTGAAGCCAGCAGCACAACACCTCCAGCGACCAGAAGCGTCCCGATGCGCCAGTCTGCTGCCGCAGGCCGTATCTCCGTGGAAAAACCCTTGTGCATCAGGCCCAAGATTCCGCCATTGAGCAGGGTCAAGACCGTGGCAACGATGAAGACAGAAAGTGGATCCATGGACACAATTCTGACAGCGTAGGTCAATCTTGAGAGGGCCAGTGCCAGCCGATGGCCAACACCTTCCGGCATGTTGTGAGCCTGGATAGCCTTCAGAACTCCTGAATCAATAGCATCTTAGGCAATGAATACGAGGGCTAGAGGCATATTTCACCTCTAAGATTTGATGAAGTCCGGTAAACGCCGCCGCGGCGCGGGGCCGACGGCTGGCGCATAACCCACGCGCGCCCACATTTGCACGGTGGCGCCCGGCTGCGTGGCACCCGCCAGCATGTGGATGGCGGCGTAGGGCTGCTGCTGCTCCGCATATTCCTGCAGGGCCTGCGACAGCGGCTGCATTGCCAACCCCTGGGCGGTGGCCGCCAGTTGCAGGCGCGCGTAGGCCCGCCCGGCGTTGACCTGGGTGGCACGGCTGTTATCGGCACTGACCATCCACACAAAACCCGGCGTGCTGGCCATCTTGGCGTCGAATTCCTTGAGCTGGCTGGTGGTGGCGTAGTCATCCGGCTTGGGTATCTGTTGGCGGTCAAACAGGCCCAGCCGGTCCAGTGCCACGATCATCGGCGACGTCATGGAAAGCCCGTCGCGGTGGGCGGCAATCTCGGACGTGCCCACGCGCAGCAGCTTGAACGATTCCATGATGGTACGCGGCACCGTGAGTTCAATGCGCCAGGCGTCCAGCGCAATGCGCCGATGCTGCTGCAATGCTGCGCCCTGCTCCAGCCCGGCATGCCCGACGCGGATCGCCGGGCCTGCTGCCGCCTGCATGGCCTGCCAGGCCACCGATGGCACGGCGCGGGTAATGTCGTAGGCACTGCGGTTGGTATGGCGGTGCAGAATCTGCGCAAACAGCGGGTCTTTCTGCACCGTCGGGTCGGGGGTGAGGCGCACCAGGGCCACCGGACGGGCATCCAACGTGGACGGGCCAAAGGGCCCTTGCGGAAACAGTGTGATGTCGGCACGCAGTCCGCGCTCGCGGGCTGCCAGGTCCAGCAGCTCCAGAAACGTGCCGTGGCTCATCATGATCTGGCGCGACAAGGGATCGGTCTGCGGCAGCAGGCGGTTCAGGTCGCAGTACAGCGTGATCTGGTTGGGCGTGCCCAAGTCGGCGATCCAGGACTGCAGGTTGTGAGAGTGAGGGGCCAGGATGGCGTGGCTCAGTATCCACCGCCTCGGGTCGGCCTGAGCGGCCAGTTCCGCACCGGGTCCGAGCCAGGCTTCAATGGCATCCATAGGCATGGCCGCGCCGCAGCCGCTCAGTGACAGGGGGGCCAACGGGACCAGGGACCCGGCACCCAGAATGCGCAAGAAGCCGCGGCGTTGCAATGCTGTTGTCATGGTGTTCTCCTTAACGTATGGACTGCGCCAATGCCGCTTTCTCCGGTGCAGCCGGTGCATCGGATGCCAACGGCCTGCTCAGCAGACCCAGGTCCCGTAGCGACTGCTCCACCGCCTGCACCAGCGGCGTGTGCGGCTCGGTGACGATCAGGGCGCAGAGTTTGTCGTTCGCCAGCGCGTGCGGGGTGTTCCACAGGTAACGCATCTCCAGCAGGGACGCCCAAGTGGGCACGAACAACGCGCCCACACGAATAACGCCCCAGGGCATGCTCTTCCAGCGCAGTTGTGCGTCCGGGCGCACCCAGCCCTGTGCACGCGCAATGGGGTTGAGCAGGTCCAGCCAGCGCTGGCCGGTGAGCACATGGCCGGCAAAGTGGAACACCTCAAAAGGCTGCAGTTGGGCGCGTCGCTCGGCAACCATGACGAAGGTGCGCGCCAGATCCGGCAGGTAGGCCCAACTGGTGGACACGCCCTTGACGCCGGGGTAGGTCAACGCGCCCTTGCGCAGGTCCTTGGTGATGGACATGTCAAACCACGTGCCCTGGCCGCTGCCAAAGAAGTCGCCGGAGCGGATCACGATGCCGCGCACCCCACTGGCTTGCAACTGCGCTTCCATGGCGATGCGCACCCGGCCCAGGGCGGTGTGTGCGGCCTGCGGCGTGCCCTCGCGCAACACCGGCGGCATGGTGGCGCCAAAGTTGTAAATATTGCCAGGCAACATCAGCGTGGCGTCCAGTCGACGGCACAGGGCGATGGATGCGTCCAGCATGGCCGGGGCTTGCGATTGCCAGGCGGCATTGGTATAGGCCGGGTTCAGGGCGTGGACCACCACACTGGCACCCTGCGCGGCTTGGGTCAACGCAGCGGTGTCGTGCAGGTCGATCGGCAGCCACTCAATAGCTGGCAAGTCGCCGCCGGGACGCCCCAAGGCGACTGCGGCCCCCTCGGGGGGCAGCGCAGTACGCGAAGCGACAAGCGTGGGGGCCACGTTAGCGGGGCGTGTTTGGCCCAGCACGCGCCAACCAGCGGCGGCGAAGGCGCGTGCTGCGGCCAGGCCAAAACGGCCACGTGCGCCCAGGATCAGTACAGTGTTGGTCGGCATAACGGGGTTCCTTGTTAGTGATGCCTGCATTGTGGAAACAAGCGCGATCCAACACAATTGCATAGATGTACACAGGAGCTATGCGTTTATGAATACCACCGCAACCACCCCGTTTGACTGGAGCCTGATCCGCTCCTTTCTGGCGGCACTGGACCAGGGCAGCCTGCTGGGCGCGGCGCGCCAGCTCAAAACCAGCCAGCCCACGCTGGGGCGCCACATTGCAGAACTGGAGAGCCAGTGGGGCGTGGTGTTGTTTGAGCGCACCGGGCGCGGCCTGGTGCCCACGGCCACCGCGTTGCAACTGGCCGAATCGGCGCGGGCCATGGAGGCAGGTGCACTGCAGCTTAGTCACACGTTGACCGGAGCCCAGTCGCAATCCACGGGCACGGTGCGCATCACCGCCAGCCTGCCGGTGGCGGTGCAGTTGCTGCCGCCGATCCTGGCGCAGATGCGTCTGGCTCTGCCGGACATCCAGGTGGAGCTGGTCTCCAGCAACCAGGTGAGTAACCTGCTGCGCCGCGAGGCCGACATTGCCGTGCGCATGGTGCGCCCGGACCAGGGCACACTGGTGGCAAAAAAAATTGGTAGTGTGGGCGTGGGTGCCTACGCCCACCGCAGTTATCTGGCGCGGCGCAGCCCCCCGCGCCTGCCCGCCGACCTGTTGCAGCACGACCTGATCGGCAACGATACCGATCCGTCCATCCTGCGCGGCTTTCAGGCCCTGGGGTATCCGGTCAGCCGGGAGGCCTTTGTGCTGCGCACCGATGATTTCATCGTGCAGTGGCAGGCCGTGCGCGCCGGTTTGGGCATTGGCTTTTTGGCAGACTATATGGCCCGCAGCGACCCCGATGTGCGGCCGGTTCTGGCCGGTGCGCTGCCGATTCCGGCCCTGCCGATGTGGCTGGCGGTGCACCGCGAAATCCGCACCAACCCGCGCATCCGCGCCGTCTACGACCTGCTGGCTGAGGCACTGCCCCTGGCGTTGGCGCCGCGCGTTACGGCAAATTGACTTATCCGCCGTGGCACTTCTTGTATTTTTTGCCGCTGCCGCAATAACAAGGGTCGTTGCGACCCGGCACGTCGGCACGGTGCAGCGTCTTGACACGCGGACCAATGCCGCGCCAGATTTCGCGCAGGTCGTAGACCGACCAGATGGCGTCGGCAAAGGTATTGAGCCTCTCCGTGCTCATGGACGGTGGGCCGTCTTCACTAAAGGGCGACAACTCGGGTTCGCCCTCGTCATCCTCGGTCAGCGCCACAATGGCCTGAAGTGCCACGTCATGCCACTTGGCCGCCTTTTTGTCGCTGGGCTCGGCCCACTCCTCGGGCCAGGCTTCCACGGCGTACATGAAACCCAAGGCCCAGACCTGACCAAAGGCCGGCAGTGGTTCATCCGGCAGTTCGCCGCGCTCGGCTTCCGTCAAACCAGCCATGGCGCCACGTACATCCATGACCTCGGGGTGGTAGGCATGGGTGTCTTCCAGTGATTCGATCGGCGTGTCCAGTGCCGCCAGCACTTCGGCCCGGCGCTGTTCCCAGATCTGCAGAAAGCGTGCGCGCTGGGCGCCATCGGCAAAGGAGCCAACCGGATACGCCGGTTCAGAGCTGTCCATGTCCAGCAGCACCGGGTCGCCGTCGGCAGGAATTCCCAACAAAACGTCCAGGTATTCGGACTGTGGAATCGGTCGGCGGCAGCAGATCAGCGCAGCCATGAAACCCTCGCAGAACTCCCACTGCGGGGTCTCGTCATAGCGGGTGCGCAGATCGTCGAGGATGGTGTCGATTTCGTCGAACTGCTCCGCCGAGACGGATGTGTCGGTCAGCGCGTCCTGCGCGTCAGCGGCCAAAGGACGCACGGCAGCAGGGGTGGAATCGGCGGGAATGGTGGGGGTCATCTTGGGGTTCGGTGTTCAAGGGAAACACCATTTTGCCTGTGCAATCACAGAGTCCAGGCAAACTGCCCGGCTCGCTTACGTGCCAGTAGCGCTTTCGGTCCCACCGAGCTGGCGTGCATAACCTCCGATTTCGGCCAGTAGCGACTCCGCCGCCGCACAGCGCATGGAGAAGGGTTCAAAATATTTTCCAGCGGAGTAGGACATAAACAAGGGGCGGTTCTTCTCGCTGCTGAGCACGTAACCCATGGACCAGCCAGAAAATTGCCGTTTTTCGATCTCCTGGTTGCTCAAAATGATGGAGGCCGCGTGTCGGGCATCTTTCAGGATTTTGATGTAGGTGGAATTGACCACCTTGCGATCACCTTCGAGCGCCTGGAAAAAGTAGCCATCCGCCATGATCAGGAGGCCGGTGATACCCTGATCCACATTGTTGCGACGCGAACTTTCAAGAATGTCCCGCATGTCCATGGGACCAAAATTGGGAGCGACTTTACTGGCATACAACAAACGAACAAGCACGGTCATGGGGGATTCCTGAGCAAAGTGATTCAAAGGGCTGATTAGCTTATCACTTCAAAGATAGACCTGCCCGTCGTCTGCTATTGCTCCCCAACAGCAGAAGCCACATGGACTTGGAGAACAAAAAGCCTTTTTTTCATGCAGAGCACCGCGTTGTCCTTGCTCAGCACCAGGGCCTGGTGGGCCACTGCCAGGTCTATGAATTTCTGGTCATCGGGGTCTTTGCAGGTGGCCGTGGCCTTGGGGGCTACGTCCACGAGCTTGGCCAGCGTATCGAACTGCGCCAGCACCACCGCGGCATCCAATTGGTAAAAGGCCAGCCGCTTGACGATTTTGGGATAGGCCAGCACACGAGCCAGCTCGTCACGCATGGGAGAGGTGGCGATCCAGCGAAGGGTGCCGGATTGCAGGGCTTCCAGCAGAGGCTTTGCGCCGGGATCGTTAAAGATGAAAGTGTCGAGGACGATATTGGTGTCCAGGACGACTAAATGGGGGTCAGATTCCAATTTCTCGCGCTCCGAGTGCTATGAAGAATGGGGGTCAGAGCACATGTCCGCTGCGCGGCCAGTGATCCGACCCCTATTCTTCTTCCGGTTCTCCACCCAATTACTTCTTGTCTCGGGCCGTGCCCTTGATCATGTCGAAGCGAAACATGCGGCATTCGATCGGCCCGTTCCACATCGGCACCCGGCGGGATTCTTTGAGGCGCATTTTGCTGGGCAGCTTGAGGTCGGGTGTCAGAATCCAGCCGGTCCAGCCGCTGTAGTTTTTCTTCCAGTGGGTGGCGAGCTGGCTGAAGAATTCGCCGCCGTCTTCGGTCACTGCCTGTTCGCGGGCACCGCTCTGCGCTTCGTAGTCCGGCAGCGACGCGTCATTGCGTTCGCCGCGGTTGGATGCACCGGAACGCCGGGCACCCGCACCGCTGACACCGGCCACCTCAATACGGTCGCCATAAGGCGGATTCAGCAACAATACGCCCGGTACATCGGTGGGCGGCATACGCTGTAGCGCGTCACCACCGCGGAATTCAATGACATCTGCGACCCCGGCGCGTTCGGCATTGCGCTGCGCAAAGTCGACCATGCGGTGAGCCACATCGCTCCCAAAAATCAAAGGCTGTTGGCCGGGTTCGGGCTTGACCACGGCGGCGGCGGCGTCAGTTTTGATGCCGTCCCAGACGTGTTGCTGGAATGGGATGTATTTTTCGAATGCAAAGCGGCGCAGGCTGCCTGGCGCGATATTGCAGGCGATCTGCGCGGCCTCGATGGCAATAGTGCCGCTGCCGCAGCAGGGGTCGTACAGTGGCAACAGCTCGTCGTCGCCGTCAGCCCAACCGCTGGCGGCAATCATGGCGGCGGCCAGGGTTTCCTTCAGCGGCGCCTCGCCCTTGTCTTCGCGCCAGCCGCGCTTGAACAGCGGCTCACCCGAGGTGTCGATGTACAGCGAGCAGGTGTCGGTGGTCAGGTGGGCGTAGATGCGCACGTCGGGCCACTGGGTGTTGACGTCGGGGCGCACGCCGTGGGCTTTGTCGCGGAAGCGGTCGCAGACCGCGTCCTTGATCTTGAGCCCGGCAAAGTTCAGGCTGGTGAGCGGGCTGTGCTGGGCCGTCACCTCAACCTTGATCGATTGTTTGGGCGTAAACCAGATCTCCCACGCCACGTCGCTTGCTGCGCGGTACAGGTCCTGTTCGCTGCGGTAGTCGGTGTACGACAACTGCACCAGCACACGTTGCGCCAGGCGGCAGTGCAGGTTCAGGCGCATGGCGTCGCGCCACGAAGCCCGCGCCATGACACCGCCGCGGCGCGTCAGCAGGTCTTCGCCCTTCAGGCCGGTCAGGTCGTGCACCTCATGGGCCAACAGGTCTTCTACGCCAGCGGCGCAGGGGAGGAAAATTTGGAGTGAATTCATAGATGGAACCTGATCAGTTGGCGACAGAGCTCCGCTGCGCTTCGGTCTGTCCCGCAAGCTCTCATAGAGCCTTCCTCAACGACGCGGGCGCAATCTTCAGCCCCTCGCGGTATTTGGCCACGGTGCGGCGGGCGCATTCGATGCCCTGCTCTTTCAGCATTTCGGAAATCTGGTTGTCGCTCAAAGGCTTTTTGTCGCTCTCGGCGCTGATGAATTGTTTGATCAGTGCACGCACCGCCGTGCTGGACGCATTGCCGCCGGACTCGGTACCCAGGCCCGAGCCAAAGAAGTACTTCAGCTCAAAGGTGCCGAACGGTGTGGCCATGTATTTGGCGGTGGTGACGCGGCTGATGGTGGACTCGTGCAGGCCCAGCTCGTCGGCAATTTCGCGCAGCACCAGGGGGCGCATGGCCAGCTCGCCGTGCGAGAAGAAGCCTTTTTGCCGCTCCACAATCGCCGTGCTGACGCGCAGGATGGTGTCAAACCGCTGCTGGATGTTCTTGATGAACCAGCGGGCCTCTTGCAGACGCTGCTGCAGGCCGGCGTAACTGGCGCTGTCTTTGCCGCCCCCGCGGTGGTTGCGCAGCACATTGGCGTAAATGTCGTGCACGCGCAGCTTGGGCATGACCTCGGGATTGAGCATGACGCGGAACTGGGGGTTGATGCCGGCACGGGCCTTTCCCACCGGTACCACCAGCACATCGGGCACGACAATATTGCGCTCCACATCGATAAAACGGCGACCCGGCTTGGGCTCCAGGCGTGCAATCAGCGTGATGGCCTCACGGGTTTGTGCGTCGGTGCCGCCACAACGCTGCACCAGATTTTTAATATCGCGGCGTGCCAGCAAGTCCATGGGCTGGCCGCAAATGCGCAGCGCCAGCGCCAGCAGGCTGGCGTATTCGGGCACGGGCGGGTCCAGCGCGTCGTCCAGCTGGGCGCGCAATTGCAGGCGAAGGCACTCACCCAGGTCGCGCGCGCCCACACCCGCGGGCTCCAGGCTGTGCAGCAGCCCCAAGGCCACCGTGAAGTGGTGCACCAGGTCTTCGACCTGCTCTTCGTCTTCACCGGCCAGACTACGGGCCAGGTCGGGCAGCGGGTCTTCCAGGTAACCGTCGTCGTTCAGCGACTCGATCAAAAAGCGCAGCGCGCTGGCGTCGGTCTCGCTCAAACGCAGGCTCAGGGCCTGACGGTGCAGATGGGATTGCAGCGACTCCTGCGTGCGGGCCAGCTCGGTGGCGTCGGTGTCTTCGCTGTCCCCCAGGTTGTTGGTGCGGGCCTTGGCGTCCGTGCCCCATTCGCCGTCGTCGGGCACCATCTCGGTGGTGCCATCACCGTCCCAGTTGGGCTCGTCATCATTGCCGCCCAGCGGCGTATTATCTTCGTCTTTTGTGGCGTTAGCCCCCGTGGAATCTGCGTAATCAGCTATTGAATTAGGAGCAACTTCAACCTCACGCTCACCCGCACTGACCGGTGTATCGGCCTGGGCCAGACCAAATTCCTCGCGCACGGCCTCGTCCTGGGTCAATTCCAAAAAGGGGTTTTCGTCCAGCATCTGGTCCACTTCCTGGCTGAGTTCCAGCGTGGAGAGTTGTAACAGGCGGATGGACTGCTGCAGCTGGGGCGTGAGCGCCAGATGCTGCGAGACACGTAGAGAAAGGCCTTGTTTCATGTCAAAGCAGGCCTGTAGTCAGAGGGAGCGGCAATTTGCCGTTTGCGCCCATGCGTGGGGGCAAGTCCGCGCCGGGCGGCCCCAAGCGGACTTAGCCCCCCTGGGGGGCAGTGCAGTACACGTAGTGACAAACGTGGGGGCAACATCACTACATTTTGAAGTGTTCGCCGAGGTACACGCGGCGCACGTCGGCGTTGGCCACGATCTCGGCGGGGGTGCCTTCGGCCAGCACGATGCCATCACTGATGATGTAGGCGTGGTCACAAATGCCCAGCGTTTCACGCACATTGTGGTCGGTAATCAGCACACCAATGTCGCGGGACTTCAGGAAGTTGATGATGCGCTGGATCTCGATCACAGCAATCGGGTCGATGCCGGCAAAGGGTTCGTCCAGCAAAATGAACCGCGGCCGGGTGGCTAAAGCGCGGGCAATCTCCACCCGGCGCCGCTCGCCACCCGACAAAGCCAGGGCGGGAGACTCCCGCAGGTGTTCAACCCGCAGGTCTTGTAACAAAGCCGTCAACCGCCGCTCAATTTCGGCACTTTTGAGCGGCTTACCCGCCTCGTCATGCTGCAACTCCAGCACGGCGCGCACGTTGTCTTCCACATTGAGCTTGCGGAAAATCGACGCCTCTTGCGGCAGATAACCCAGCCCCAGGCGCGCGCGTCGGTGAATGGGCATGTGTTCGATGGACTGGCCGTCAATCGTGATGTCTCCCGCGCTAGCGCGCAGCAGGCCCACGATGATGTAGAACGACGTGGTCTTGCCGGCGCCGTTGGGGCCCAACAAGCCCACCACCTCACCGGTACGCACCGTCAGCGACACATCCTTGACCACCTGGCGCTTGCCATAGGCTTTCTGGATATGACTGACCTGAAGCCGCCCGATTGCAGAATCGGGCTCTGTGTGCACAAGACCTGTCACTTGGGGACGCTCCCCAGTGTGCTGGTGGCGCGCAAGGCCGGCGCCGGCTGCGCAGATGTTTTGCTTTGTGGCGCAGATGCAGACGCAGTCTCGGGTTTGGGTGTCAGCATGGCACGCACCCGCCCGCCCTGGGCGGTCGAGCTGCCTTTGGTGGCATTGCCATCGACGCTGAAGGTTTCGGTCAGGTTTTCATAAACAATGACTGCGCCTGTGATTTCGTCGGCCAAAGTGGCGCCGCGCAAGCGCCGCAGCAGGGCCTTGCGGCTGAACTTGACGGTATCAGCCCGGCCGTCGTATTCGATCAGCTCACTTTCGCCTTCGATGTATTCATCCTGGCCTTCGCGCTTTTGCCGGAAAAACGCCCGTTTCTCGGCCGTCCCCGTAATGGTGCCGAATTGGTATCCGTCCGGATCCTGTCGTACCTCAATCCTGGCAGCCCGCATGACGATGCTGCCTTTGGTCAGCACCACATTGCCGGAAAAAATATTCAGCTGCTTCACGTCGTCATAACGCATGGCGTCGGCTTCGATATTCATCTCTTTGCTGCGATCCGCCTTTTCAGCGCGTGCGGGGAACACCAACACCCCAAGGGTGAGCAGCATAACGAATGACAGGGGAATGTTTTTCATAAAGGCACGAAACTTGCTCGCATTGGGCTTGGGCGATTGTACTGAGCGCGCACCCCATCGTTTCCAAGTGCTTGCTAAGTTGCCGCTACCGCACGGTATTCGGAGCGCCATAATGGCCCCACCATGCGAGCCTCCAAACCGAGCGTCTGCCAACTTTTCTGCATACTTCTGCTAGGCTGGTTATCGTTCGTCAACACCCTGCATGCCCGTGAAGTCAAGGTGGGGGTCTACGCAAACGCCCCCAAGGTGATGTTGGGTGCCGACGGCCAGCCCTCGGGCATCTTTGGTGATCTGTTACGCGAAATTGCCGCAAAAGAGGATTGGACACTGGTACCGGTGGTCTGCGAATGGCAGGCCTGCCTGGATGCGACACGCGCAGGGCAAATCGACCTGATGACCGACGTTGCCCACAGTGAGGCAAGGGCACAAATTTTCAGCTTCCACCAAACCCCGGCCATCAATAGCTGGTCACAGGTGTACCAACGCACGGGTTTATCGATCCAGTCCATGCTGGATCTGCAAAACCGCCGTGTCGCCATTCTGCAGGGCTCGGTTCAACAGGACTATTTTTCCGGCTTGCTCAGCAGTTTTGGTGTCCAGCCGATCTGGGTGCCGGTCAACAGTCTGGCCGAAGGATTCACCAAAGTGTCTGCTGGCGAAGCCGATGTGGTGGTCTCCAACCACCAGTTCGGCAGCCTTCAGGCTCCGCGCTACATGCTGGTGGAGACCCCCATCATGTTCCAGCCCAGCCGCCTGTTTTATGCAACGGGCAAAGGCCGCAATGCCGACCTGTTGGCAGCCCTGGATCAGCACCTCAATGTGTGGCGAGACGATCCGAATTCCGTTTATTTTGATGTATTGAAACGCTGGGGCGGCGAGCCGCCGCGCACTCTGGTGCCCCGCGCCTTCTGGTGGATACTGTTCGCACTGGGAACCCTGCTGCTGTTGGCCATCGTTTTTGTAAGCTTGTTGCGGCGCCAGGTCCGTGAAAAAACCCGGCATTTGCTGCAGAGTGAAGACAAGCTGAGCACCATACTTAACAGTGTGGAGTCGTACATTTACATTAAAGATCCCCAACTTCGCTACCAATATACGAATAGCATTTTCAGCGCGTCCGTGGGGAGGCCGCTCGTGGGACTGGCAGACACCGACCTGTTTAACGCCGCGACTGCCGAGCAGTTGCAGCGCAACGACCGGCGGGTGCTGGAACACGGCGAGCGGGTGGCCGACGAGGAAACAATCACCACGGCGGACGGCAAACATACACACACCTACCTGTCGGTCAAGCTGCCCCTGCGACGTCCGGATGGGAGTATCTATGCGTTGTGCGGAATCTCAACCGACATCACCGAGCTAAAAAGGAGCCGGGAGGCGATCCACCAATTGGCGTTTTATGACGCATTGACCGGGCTGCCCAATCGCCGTCTGTTGATGGACCGCATGCAACAGATCCTTGCGGCGCGCGACCGCACGGCCCACGACGGCGCATTGCTGTTCATCGATCTGGACCACTTCAAAACACTGAATGACACGCTGGGCCATGACGTTGGTGACCTGTTGTTGCAACAGGTCACCAAGCGATTGAAACAGTGCACCCGTGACCAGGACACCTTGGCCCGGCTGGGTGGTGACGAGTTCGTCGTGATGTTGCAGGATCTGAGCACCGATGCCAACGACGCGGCACGCCAGGCCGATGCGGTGGCGGGGAAAATAGTCTCGACGCTGGCCGAGCCCTATATGCTTGCGGGGCAACATTACCAGAGCACTGTGAGTGTGGGCATTGCTATGTTTTCGGACCCTCACAGCACCCAGGAAGAGCTGTTCAAACGGGGCGACCTGGCCATGTACCAGGCCAAGGCCGACGGCCGCAACACACTGCGCTTTTTCAACCCCGACATGCAGGCCCGCATGTCTGCACGCGTAGCACTGGAGGCCGACCTGCGTGAAGCACTGGTCCGCCAGGAGTTTTTACTGTATTACCAGCCCCAGGCCGACAACCACGGCAAGATGTTGGGTGCCGAGGCCCTGGTGCGCTGGCAGCATCCGCAACGCGGACTGGTTGAGCCCGGGGAGTTCATCGGAGCAGCCGAGGCCTGTGGGCTGATCGTGCCCTTGGGTCGCTGGATTTTGCGAACCGCCTGCCTGCAATTGGTGCGTTGGGCTGCGCAACCCAACATGGCCCACCTGCATTTGGCAGTCAATGTCAGTGCACGCCAATTCAAGCACCCAGGGTTTGTCGGCGACGTGCTGGCCGTGCTGGACGAAACCCATGCACCGCCGGATCGACTCAAACTGGAGCTGACCGAAAGCCAGCTTGTCGATGATGTGGAAGCCGTCATCAGCAAAATGGTGCAACTCAAGAAGCGCGGCGTGCGGTTTGTATTGGACGACTTTGGCACCGGCTACTCTAGCCTGAGTCACCTGAAACGGCTGCCTCTGGATCAGCTCAAGATTGATCAGTCCTTTGTGCGCGATTTGCTCACAGACCCGAACGACGAAGCCATCGTCACAACCATCGTCGCTTTGGGTAAGGCCCTGGAAATCGAAGTCA
This sequence comes from Candidatus Aalborgicola danicus, assembly GCA_016703945.1. GTDB lineage: Bacteria > Pseudomonadota > Gammaproteobacteria > Burkholderiales > Burkholderiaceae_C > Allorhodoferax > Allorhodoferax danicus. Next base: position 34,843 of record JADJBC010000021.1, on the reverse strand, counting down.
TTGCGGAAGGTGTTGAGACGGCCGCCCAGCGCGCTGCGTTGGAGCAGCGCGGTTGCCTGCACTTTCAGGGTTATTCTCTGGCGCGCCCGGGTCCGGCAGAAGCCTTGGAGCACTGGCGCATGCCATCGACTGACGCTCCTTAGTGGCGCGGGTGTGGCATTTGTTTGAGACAGGACAAATCCCAACAAGACATGCACCCTAGAATAAAAGTATGCAGGGCGACGCCTAACTATCGGAGTACCGACATGTTTGAATCCGCAGAAATTGGCCACCAGATTGACAAGGCAACCTACAAGGCTGCGGTCCCTGCGCTGCGCGCTGCGCTGCTCGAAGCCCAGGTTGACTTGCAGGAAAACAAGAAAATTCCGGTGGTGGTGCTGATCAGCGGGCAGGACGGCGCCGGCAAGGGCGAAACCATCAATGTGCTGTACGAATGGATGGACCCGCGCTTCATTTCCACACTGGCCTTTTCCATGCCCAGTGATGAAGAGCGCGAACGCCCGCCGATGTGGCGGTATTGGCGCTCGCTGCCACCCAAGGGACGTATCGGGATCTTTGCCGGTTCGTGGTATTCGGACCCCATCCGCCAGCGCATTCTGAACGAGGTGTCCCTCAAGGAACTGGATGCCCAAGCCGACCAGATCAACCGATTTGAGGCCATGCTGGTCAATGAAGGTGCCCTGGTCCTGAAATTCTGGTTTCACCTGACCAAGGAGGGTCAGGTCAAACGGCTCAAAGCACTGGAGAAAGACCCTCGCACCGCCTGGCGCGTGACGCAATGGAACTGGGACCGACTCAAGACCTACGACAAACTGCAAGATGTGGCGGGACACATCTTGCGCCTGACCAATACACCTTGGGCTCCGTGGGTAGTCGTAGAGGGAACCGATGACCGCTACCGTTCATTGACGGTGGGCCAGATCATGCCGCAGGCCATGCAGAAAAACTGGCCAGCACCGACAAGCAGGAATCCCCGGTGGCACCCATGGTGCGTGTGGACACCGATGGTCGAACCGTATTGTCCGAATTGAACTTGGGCAAAAAGCTGGACGACAAGACCTACGAGAAAGAGTTGTCCAAGTGGCAAGCACGGCTGGCCGAACTCATGCGTGACCCGCGCTTCAAAGGCCGCTCCTTGTTGTGCGCCTTCGAAGGGGCGGATGCCGCCGGCAAGGGCGGCGCCATCCGGCGCATTGGCGCGGCGCTGGACGCCCGGCAATACCAGGTGATCCCGGTCGCCGCGCCAACCGAGGAGGAGCGGGCTCAGCCCTACCTGTGGCGATTCTGGCGCCATGTACCGCGCCAGGGCAAAGTCGCGATTTTTGACCGCACCTGGTACGGAAGGGTACTGGTCGAACGGGTGGAAGGTTTTTGTGCGGAGAACGACTGGTTGCGGGCCTACACCGAGATCAACGACTTTGAACACGAACTGGCTGACTCCGGTGTGATGGTGGTCAAGTTCTGGTTACAGATCAGTCAGCAGGAACAGCTCAAGCGTTTCAAAGCCCGCGAGGAAATCGCATTCAAACGATTCAAGATCACCCAGGAAGACTGGCGCAATCGCGAGAAGTGGGACGCCTATCAACAGGCGATTTGCGACATGGTGGAGCGCACCAGCACGGGCAATGCCCCGTGGACATTGGTTGAGGCCAACGACAAAAACTACGCCCGCGTGAAAATTCTGCAGACGCTGTGCGAACGCGTCGAAGCCGAGTTGGATGGGCGTATCCCTAAGGGAATCCAACCATTGTCCAAAAAGGCACGTAAAGTGGCCAAAAGCGAGTTCCCGACCGCGGAAACCGAAGAGGACGGGGATTCGAAGGCGAAGTCGAAGTCGAAGTCCAAATCCAAACGATCAATTCAGGGCAAATCGAAGGACTGAGGCTCCGTCTGATCGGAGCCAGTTGGCGCTATGGGAGCGTCACGGCAGCCTCCAGCCGGGTTGCGCGTTGCGCAATGTCAGACTGCCGCCGTGGGCCTGCCCGACCAGCTTACACAGATACAGACCCAAACCGACCCCGCCGGCCGTGCGACCGCGTGCGGAGTCGGGGCGGTATAAAGCTTCCGCCAGATGCGGCAGCACGTACTCGCCAACCCCTGCGCCGTAGTCACGCACGGTGATGCGTACAGCATGCCCACCTTCGCTGGCCTCGCGCTCGACGCGCAAGTAGGGCGGCTGAGCGGCACCCGCGCTGTGGCGCCGGACGTTGCCCAACGGATTGCGCAACAGGATGCGCATCATGCGCCGATTATTAGCCGCGATGCCACCAGCCTTGGCGGCCGCCTTGCATGGTTGTGCCAACCAGCGCCGCCCGGTTGTGCCTGCAACTTGTCGGCCAGCACGCCCAGGCACTGCCTTTGCTCAGCGGTGAGGTCCCCACCCGTTCGATGATTTTGCCGCGCTTGAGGGCTTATTCTTCTGCGCTCATATTTACGCCATATTCGTGCCGGTGGTGACCACAGGCGGCCAGACCGCCCACCAAAATGCTTGCGCCAAACAGGCCCCCATGGTCTCGCAACACGGGCCGCCCGTCTTCTCGGCCGGGTATCGATTTGTTTCGATATTTTTCAGCGCAGGTGTACCATTTCCAGTCACGGCCAGCATTGGGGCAGGCAGAAAGGGCATGATGCAAATTACGTTAGACGCTCAAACACGAACGCCCGCGCCATGAATGGGTTTGACGGTTTTGACACGCGTACTTTTATTGTCAACGGCGTGGCGTCATTTGTTCGCTCGGGGGGCAATAGAAATGGACCTGCCCTGGTCCTGCTGCATGGCTTTCCGCAAACCCATGTGATGTGGCGACGCGTCGCGCAAGAACTGAAGAACGACTATTTTCTGGTCATGCCGGATCTGCGCGGTTATGGTGACTCCTCCCATGCACCGGGTGAGCCCGACCATGCCAACTACAGCAAGCGGGCGATGGCGGCCGATGTGGCTGCTGTCATGGCAACACTGGGCATCGAATCCTATTTTGTCTGCGGGCACGACCGGGGTGGTCGTGTGGCTCACCGCCTGGCGCTGGATTATCCCAAGCAGGTCAAGAAGTTGTGTGTCATCGACATTGCCCCGACGTTAGACATGTACGCCCGCACCGACATGGAGTTTGCCCGCGCTTATTACCATTGGTTTCATCTGATTCAACCCCAGCCCTTGCCGGAGACCATGATTGGTGGCAACGCAAAAACCTATCTGCACCACAAATTGGGCGGCTGGGGCACGGGTGGCATGGCGCACATCGAACCGGATGCGCTGGCAGAGTATGAACGCTGCTTCTGCCGCACAGAAGCCATCCACACCGCCTGCGAGGATTACCGCGCCAGTGCCGGCATTGACCTCACCCATGACCGCGAAAGCCGCCAACGCGCCCAGAAAATTGCCTGTGACACGCTGGTGTTATGGGGGCAGCGCGGTGTTGTGCAACGCCTTTTCAAACCCCTGGAATTGTGGCAAGCCCAATGCGCAGGACTCGTCACGGGACAGGCCCTTCCGGCCGGTCATTTCATACCGGAGGAACTGCCAGAGGCCACCGCAAGCGCCCTGCGCCAGTTTATGCGCTGAGGCGACTTGTGGGCAGCGAATCAGCGGCCTGCTTTGACCTCTGCAACCAGCCACTCGACCACTTGCAGTGCTTCGCTCCATGCTGCCAGCCATGGCACCGTCGGTGTAGAAACGACCCGCGACGCCCAGGGCCGGAACACCTTCGACTTTGTAGGCATTTTGCAATTGGGTCAGGCGTGTACCCTTAGTTGCAATCGAAAACGAGTTGTATTGCTCCATAAACTTGGCTTTATCCACACCCTGCTTGGCCACCCAGTCGGCAATTGCATCCCCTTTAGCCAGGTTGAGTTTCTCGCCGTGGATCGCGGTAAAGGCCTTGCTATGCAATTGTTCCATCAGCCCCATGGCCTCCAAGACCAGAAACAGCCGCTGCTGCGGGACAAAAGTATCGTTGAACGCCACATGTGCGCGCCGGAATGCAATATCTTTGGGGATACCCTTCACCCACGCTGCCAGGGTCGGTTCAAACACATTGCAGTGAGGGCAGCTGTACCAAAAGAATTCAACGACTTCGATCTTGCCGGCCGGGGCCTCAACCGGAGCCTTCGGATCGACCAATTGGTAATCCTTGCCGGCTTGCGGCTTTTTGGCCTGGGCCTGGGCCATAGATGGAAACAACACGGACGATGCAACTGCAACCCCGCCGCTGCCTGAGAAAATTCCCGACGTTTCATGTTCATGCAATACAACTCCAAAAAAGTGTGTCTGTGATCGCCACCGCTTGCCAAAGTTCCCGAGCCAGTGCCTAGCGTTGCACCCGCACGAGCGATGTCTCCAGGCCAGCTTTTTCCAGCCGCTCCCGGTTGCGCTCGGCCTCTTCCTTGCTGTCGAAAGGCCCTGTCCGTACGCGAAATACCGCCCGCCCGGACTGCTCACGCTCGGTAATTTTGGTATCGATACCACTCAGCGACAACTTGGCGCGCTGACTCTCAGCGTCTTCCGCCGTGCGGTAGGCGCCCAGCTGCACAAAGAACACAAATGGCTCGGGGGCCGACGGCTCTGTCTTGGCACGCGCCAAATCTCCCAATGGGTCTGCGGATACTGCTGGTTTGGTCTCTCCCTTGGAATCGGGCTTGATACTTCCTTTGACCGCAGTTTTTGTTGCATCGGTGGACTTGGTGGATGACGCCGCAACAGCGGGGCTCGGAGCGGACGACGGCAACTGGGGCTTGGCTGGATTCTTGCCGTACAGCGGAGCGTTGGGGTCCCAGTCCCTGTTTTTCTTGGCTTCGGCCTCGTCTTGGTCGGCCGATCGGCTCTGCCCTTTGTTCATGAAGGGCACCGGCACCTTGGTCACGTACACGGCCACCGCCAACGCGGCGGCCAATCCAACCACCACGCCGATAATGAATCCCAAAATGGTTCCGCCTAGCTGCTGCTTCATGCACTACCTTTTTTCAATCAACTAACCAGTTGGGGACAGAGCTAAAAATCTGTCCCGCCAAATCGTCCGTTTGGGTCAGAGCGCATCGCTTTCGCGAGTGGTCCCACCCACAAGGTCTTTACATTTTTTGCGGGGCACTCACGCCCAGCACCGCCAGGCCATTGTGCAACACCTGCGCTGTGGCGGCGACCAGGGCCAGGCGGGCGAGTTTGACCGCCTCGTCGTCCACCAGAATGCGCTCCGCATCGTAGTAGCTGTGGTAGCAGGCGGCCAGCTCGCGCAGGTAAAAGGTCACGTCGTGCGGCGCTTCATCCACCGCGGCGGCGGTCAGCATTTCGGGGTACCTGGCCAACAGCAACATCAGGGCCTGGGCTTGCGGGCTATTCAACGCTGACAGGTCCACGCCTTGCAGGCTGGCCACATCGCCACCCCATGCCGCCAGCACCGAACAAATCCGGGCATGGGCGTACTGCACGTAGTAGACCGGGTTGTCGTTGTTCTTGGCCACGGCCAGATCGACGTCAAACGTGTATTCAGTGTCGGGCTTGCGGCTCAGCAGGAAAAAGCGGACGGCATCCTTGCTGGTCCACTCGATCAGGTCACGCAGCGTCACATAGCTGCCCGCGCGCTTGCTGATCTTGACTTCTTCGCCGCCCTTGACCACACGCACCATGGTGTGCAGCACGTAGTCGGGGTAGCCCAGCGGAATGCCTACGTTGGCCGCCTGCAGCCCGGCGCGCACGCGGGCAATGGTGCCGTGGTGGTCCGTGCCCTGAATGTTGACCACCTTGGTGAAACCACGCTCCCACTTGGCGATGTGGTAGGCCACATCGGGCACAAAGTAGGTGTAACTGCCGTCCTGCTTGCGCATGACGCGGTCCTTGTCGTCGCCATAGTCGGTGGACTTCAGCCACAGCGCGCCGTCCTTGTCATAGGTCTTGCCATTGGCTACCAGTTTGTTCACCGTCTGGTCGACGCGGCCGCTGGTGTACAGGCTGGATTCCAGGTAGTACTCGTCAAACTTCAGGTTGAAGGCCTGCAAATCCTTGTCCTGCTCGCGGCGCAGATAGGCCACGGCAAAGCTACGGATGGATTCCAAGTCGTCCACGTCACCGCTTGCGGTGAAGCTGCGATCGTCGGCCGCAACGGTTTTCCCGGCCAGAAAGTCATCGGCAATGTCCTGGATGTAGTCGCCGTTGTAAAACGCCTTGCTCAGCGGGTTCTCCGGGTCCACCGGCCAGCACTCGTCACCGGGTTTGAAGCCTTTGGCGCGCAGTTGTGTGCTGTTGGCCAGGGTCTGGATCTGCACACCGGCGTCGTTGTAATAAAACTCGCGGTGCACATTCCAGCCCTGGGTGGCAAACAGGTTACAAATGGCATCCCCCAGCGCCGCTTGGCGGCCGTGGCCCACGTGCAGCGGCCCGGTCGGGTTGGCCGACACAAATTCGACCAGCACGCGCTGGCCGTTGCTGGCCTGGTAGCCAAATTGGGCGCCCTGGCCCAGCACTTCGCGCACCACCTGTTGCTTGCTCTCGGGCTTGAGCCGGATATTGATAAAGCCGGGACCGGCAATTTCGATCGCGTCTGCCCAGCGTTGAAAGGCGCCTTGGCTCAGCAACTCCGCTTTCAAGTTTTCCGCCAGTTGGCGGGGGTTGAGCTTGAGCGGCTTGGCCAATTGCATGGCCGCCGTGGTGGCCAGGTCGCCATGGGCGGCGACCTTGGGCGACTCAAACGCCGCCTTGGCACCGCTCCCGGGGGACAGTTTTTCAAGGGAAGCGGCCAGCGCCTCCAGAAGTTCGTTTTTTACAGACAGCATCCGTTGATTTTACGGGCGCCACGGGGAGTCATCCGCTTTGGCGTTTTTGACGTTGTATGTTTGAATCCAACCGTGGATTTCTTTCCGCAACGGCGTTTGTGCCTGTCACTTAACTTTTAGGACGATCATGAAAAAATTTCTACCCCTGCTGGCTTTGGGTCTTTCCCTGTCGTTCGGCGTCGCACATGCAGCCGATGCACCGACAGCTCAGCAGTCCAAGATGGGCACCTGCAACAAAGACGCTGGCGACAAGAAGGGTGATGAACGCAAAGCCTTTATGAAAGAGTGCCTGAGTGCCAAGGCTGATGCGAAGAGCACCCAACAAGAGAAGATGAAGACTTGCAATGCGGATGCCAAAGGCATGAAAGGCGACGAACGCAAGAAATTCATGAGTGAGTGCCTGAAGAAATAGGACTCCGCTCACCATAAAACCCTCGCTATTGCAGCGCGTTTGGCCTGGGTCCGACGCCTGCCTATGCTGGTCGGGCTCCTTTTTAGCTTTACGCCTGGCGCCTCAACGCATCAGGCCGAGGGCTATGCCCGCAAACAACGCCGCGCCCACCCAATGGTTGAGACGAAAGGCCTTGAAGCAACCGTCGCGCGAGCGGTCACGTATCAAGCGGTAGTGCCACACCACCTGCACCGACGCGCAAGCCTCGCCCAGCCACCAGGCCCAGGGCTGAACCTGGGGTGCAACCACCCAGGACCAGATGAACAGGTACACAACATAGAACACCATAACGGCCGGCACATCCCAACGGCCCAGCGTGATGGCCGAAGTCTTCATGCCGATGCGCAAATCGTCATCACGGTCGACCATGGCGTATTCGGTGTCATAAGCCAGTACCCAGAACACATTGCCAACCAACAAGATCCACGCCTGGGGTGCAATGCTGTCGTGCACGGCGCAATACGCCATGGGAATACCAAAACTGAAGGCTACGCCCAGCACCGCCTGCGGCATGGAGACAAATCGTTTGGCATAGGGGTAGGCCAATGCCACTGCCAGCGCAGCAAATGACCACAACACGGTCGCCCTATTGGTGGTCAACACCAATGCAAATGCCAGCAATGCCAGCACCGCGCCCAGCACCAAGGCTTCGCGGACGGGCACGGCGCCACTGGTGACCGGCCGCTGCGCGGTGCGCTTGACATGTTTGTCAAACTCCCGGTCAGCCACGTCGTTGATACAACAGCCCGCACTGCGCATCAGAATGGTGCCCAACGTAAACACCGTCAGCAAATGCCAACCCGGAAAACCACCGGCCGCCAGCCACAGTGCGCTCAAGGTAGGCCACAACAACAGCAACCAGCCGGCCGGCCGGTCCCAGCGTATGAGCTGCAAGTACAAGGCCAGACGTTGGTGCAACGCTGTGGGCATCACAAACACTGCCCCGCTATCACGACAAACGAACCACACCGGGTAGCTCGCAGGCATAAACGGCATTGCGCAACGCAGCAATGGCCTCGTACCGCGTGAAACTCCGGCGCCACACCAGCACCACTCGGCGTGATGGTGGCTCGGCCCCGGGGCCATCCTGCACCGGCAGGTATTTGACCAGCGAATCGGCGTGGCGCCGGGTTTTGGCGACCAGCGCCCCGGCGGGCACACTCAAACGCGGCACCAGGGTAATGCCCATGCCAGCCGCCACCATGTGTTTGATGGTCTCCAGCGACGAGCCTTCAAAACTCTTGCGAATGCCCTCGGTGTCGCTGGAAAACCGGGCGAACTCGGGGCAAACCTCCAGCACATGGTCCCGAAAACAATGACCATTGCCCAGCAGCAGCATGGTTTCTTTCTTCAACGACTCGGTGCTGACACTGGCCAGTGAAGCCAGCGGGTGCTGCATCGGCACGGCCGCCAAAAAAGGCTCGTCGTACAAGGGGGCAGACGCCAAGCCGGTGTCAGGAAAAGGCTCGGCCAGAATGGCGCAGTCAATTTCGCCCGTGCGCAACATTTCCATCAGTTTGACGGTGAAATTCTCCTGCAGTACCAGCGGCATCTGGGGGGTGCGTTTGATGACCTGGCGCACCAAATCCGGCAACAGATACGGAGCAATGGTGTAGATCACGCCCAGCCTGAGGGGGCCTGCCAGCGGGTCTTTGCCACGCTTGGCAATGTCTTTGATATTGGCGGCCTGCTCCAGCACACTCTGCGCCTGGCGCACGATTTCCTCGCCCAGGGGCGTCACGGTCACCTCGTTGGCACTGCGCTCAAAAAGCTTGACGTCGAGTTCTTCTTCCAGCTTCTTGACTGCCACGGACAGCGTGGGTTGTGATACGTAACAGGCCTCCGCCGCCCTTCCAAAGTGCCGCTCGCGGGCTACAGCAACAATGTATTTCAGCTCGGTCAGTGTCATGGCAATCCTCTAAGAAAATCTGGCGCCCTAGCGCTGAACAGCGGGGCTCCGAAAGAACATCCGTACTACTCAGGCCTTTAGAAATTCCGATTTACCCCCCAGCCAGCGCGCCACATGTTTGGCCGCCAAAGCAGGGTGCTGGTCCAGCAGCATAGGCGCTTCCCGACGCGCCCATTCCAACAAAGCGGCATCGTGGTTGAGATCGGCAAACCGCAGCATGGCCTCGCCCGATTGTCGCGCCCCCAGGAACTCACCGGGGCCCCGTATGTCCAGATCGCGTCGCGCAATTTCAAATCCGTCGTTGATTTCGGACATGGCCCGCAATCGAGCCCGGGCCGACTCGCTCAAACGGGGTGCGTCACCCGAGGAGTACAGCAGCACACAGGCCGACGCCGCCGCGCCGCGCCCAACCCGCCCCCGCAATTGGTGCAACTGGCTCAGGCCAAAGCGTTCAGCATGTTCGATCACCATCAAGGACGCGTTGGGCACATCCACACCAACCTCGATGACGGTGGTACTCACCAACACCGCCATGTGACCCTCCTTGAACGCTGCCATGACGGTCTTCTTTTCATCCGCTGGCATACGGGAATGCAATAGCCCCACCTGGGCCAACTCACCGTTGGGGCGCCGTTCATGCTGCAGGGCCAGGCTCAGGTCGCTGTGGGTTTGCGTGGCGTTGCTCAGGTCCAGCATTTCGCTGTCTTCAATCAAGGGGCAGACCCAATACACCTGACGCCCCTGCGCAATCTGGGCCCGAATGCGCTCCACCACCTCGTCGCGTCGCGCTTCGTTGACCAGCTTGGTGATGATAGGTGTGCGGCCTGGCGGCAACTCGTCAATGGTCGAGACGTCGAGGTCGGCGTAATAACTCATGGCCAAGGTGCGCGGAATGGGGGTCGCCGTCATCATCAGCATGTGCGGCTCCATGCCGTCGTGTGTGAGCTTGTTGCGCAGAGCCAGGCGCTGGGCCACGCCAAAGCGGTGCTGCTCGTCGATCACCGCCAGGGCCAGATTCTTGAAATGCACTTTTTCCTGAATCACCGCGTGGGTGCCCACCACCAGTTGCGCCTCCCCATTTTCCACCATGGCCAGGGCCTCGCGGCGCTCTTTCGCCTTCTGGTTGCCGGTCAGCCAGGCCGTGGTGATGCCCAGCGGCTCCAGCCAGCCAATCAGTTTGCGGAAATGTTGCTCCGCCAGAATTTCGGTGGGCGCCATCAGCGCACATTGCCATCCGGCGTCGATGCAAATCGTCGCAGCCAATGCGGCGACCACCGTTTTGCCCGAACCCACGTCACCTTGCAATAACCGGTGCATGGGCACCTGACGTGCCAGATCGCTGGCAATCTCTGCGCAGACCCGGTGCTGGGCGGCGGTGAGTGTGAAGGGCAGCGTGGCGATCAGTTCGCTGTAGAGCGGCAGCAACACCGGCTGCTCGGGCTCATTGGGCGGATTGAAGACTTCGGGTGCCACCATGGCCAGCACGGGCGCGCGCAACATGGCACGCTCGCGGCGCGATTGCAACTGCGAGATTTGCTGTGCCAGCAACTCTTCGGCCTTCAACCGCTGCCAGGCCGGGTGGCTGTGGTCCTGTAGTGTCTCCAGCGACACATCGGGCGTCGGATGGTGCAAAAATGATAGCGCCTGGCGCAATGTCCACAGGGGCTGGTGACCGGTATGCTTGTTGAGTGCATCCAGATCACCGGGTGCAAAGGTGTCCGACAATTCAGCCCGTGCCAGCCCGGCCAACACCTCCTTGCGCAACACGTGCTGGGACAGACCCGCCACCGTAGGGTAGATAGGAGTCAGGGCCGTGGGCAAATCGCCACCCGCGCTGCGAAACGCCGGGTGCAGCATAGTCCGGCCCACAAAGCCGCCCTTGACCTCGCCGCGCGCCAGTATGCGCTGGCCCACCGCCAGTGTTTTCTGCTGCGACGGGTAAAAGCTGAAAAAACGCAGGGTGCAGGTGTCGCTGCCGTCGTCCACGGTCACGATCAACTGGCGCCGGGGCCGAAAACTGACCTCGCAATCCGTCACCCGGGCTTCGATCTGCACCGTGTCGCCCTCGCGTGCATCGCGCAACTTGGTGATGCGGGTTTCGTCCTCATAACGCAGCGGCAGGTGCAGCGCCAGGTCGATATCGCGCTTGAGGCCCAGCTTCTCCAGGGCCTTTTGGGTGGCGGTTTTGGGATTGGACGCGCTGGCTTTGCTACCGGGTCTGGCTGGGGCTATGGTGGCAGTGCTGTGCGGCATGGGACAATTCTGCCCGTTCTTTCAACCTTGCTGCAATCTTGGTACGGGTTTGTTCAACCCTCAAGCACTTATGACCCCAACTGCTCCCGACCACACGGTGGTCAACTCCGTCTCCACCACCCACACGTTGAGCGATTTCGACTTTGTATTGCCAGAGGCCCTGATCGCACAACACCCGGCTCCCGAGCGCAGTGGTTCGCGCCTGCTTGACAGCACGGTCACGCCACCGCTGGACCGGATCTTTCGTGAGTTGCCCACGTTGCTGCGCGCCGGGGACCTGCTGGTGTTCAACGACACCAAGGTCGTCAACGCCCGCCTGTTTGGTGAAAAGAGTACTGGCGGCAAGGTCGAACTATTGGTGGAGCGCGCGCTGGGCGGTAACCAGGTGGCGGCGCATATGCGGGTCAGCAAAAAGCCCGAAGTCGGCGCGACTCTCAAGCTGGTCTGCGCGCCGGGCAAAGAAGACGGTCTGAGTGCCACCCTGCTAGGCCGCTGGCCCGATGCGGATGGTCCGCTGTTCCGTTTTGTGCTGAGCAACGACGCGGGCGACGACCCTTATGCGCTGATGGAGCGCCACGGCCATGTGCCGCTGCCGCCCTATATCACCCACAGCGACTCGGCCGACGACGCCCTGCGCTACCAGACCGTGTTTGCCAAGAACCCCGGCGCCGTGGCCGCGCCCACCGCGGCCTTGCACTTTGACCAAGCCCTGCTGGACCAGATCGACGCGATGGGTGTGCAGCGCGCGCATGTGACGCTGCACGTGGGCGCTGGCACCTTCCAGCCCGTGAAGACCGAAAACCTGTCCGAGCACCAGATGCACAGCGAGTGGTACGAGGTGCCGTTCGCTACCCAGCAGGCCATAACCGACTGCCAGGCCAGGGGTGGCCGCATCGTCGCCGTGGGCACCACCACTGTGCGCACGCTAGAGAGCTGGGCGCACAGCGGTGTAGCGCGAGGCGACACCCGCATCTTTATCACGCCGGGGTTTGAGTTCAAGCTGATTGACCTGCTGGTCACCAACTTCCACTTGCCCAAGTCCAGCTTGATGATGCTGGTCAGCGCCTTTGCAGGCTACGCGCACATCATGGCGCTGTACCAAACGGCCATATCGCGCGAGTACCGCTTTTTCAGCTATGGCGATGCGATGCTGCTGGCACGCCCGTCAGTGGACCGCTCAAACTGAGGGCAAGGACGCCTTGGGAGGCTTGGGAAAGTAGTGCACACCGGGCAGGCCTTGGTAGTCCACGTCCTGTGTCCAGAACATCGCTCCGTGCTCCAGAGCCATGCTGTACATCATGGCGTCGGCCATGGCCAGAGGGTGGCGAATGGCGATGTCGGCAGCCGCCACGGCACGCCGGTCGGTGATATCCAGCACGCGGCCCAGGCGCATCACATTCAGGCAAGCCAGCACGCCGTCTGGCGGCACCTTGCGAATGAGTACTTTGTGCACTTCAAACAGCGCGATCACAGGTACCAAAAGGATGTTGCGCTGCTCGACCACGGGTTTAAACAACGGGCCATTGGGGCCAGCTAAAAAAAACTCAATCCAGCCCGAAGAATCAACCAAGTTCATTCGAACTCCCGATCCGGCTCTTTCTCAATCTCCAGGTCGGCCGGATCAAGGTTGTAATCCTTCAACAAACCGTAATACGCACTCATGGGCAGTTCGGGCTTGATGACCAACTCCATGCCACGCAGCTCAAACTGGATATGCGAGCCCGGGCCGATACCCAACTTCGCGCGCATGGCTGCTGGCAGCGTAACCTGACCTTTGCTGGAAACAATGGCATCCGAATGCATGGAGACTCCTTTACAAAACAGCAAGTAAAGCAAATTTTACAGTAAAGCACAAAAAATCTCTTGACTTTCAAGGCAATGGCAATGCAAGACAATACCCCCATGCTGCAATTCGAACTCCTGACCACCGACCCCACCAGCCACGCCCGCCGCGGCACACTCACGCTGAACCATGGCGTGGTGCAAACCCCGATCTTCATGCCGGTGGGCACCTACGGCACGGTCAAGGGCGTGATGCCGCGCAGCCTGGAAGACATGGGCGCACAAATCATCCTGGGCAATACATTCCACTTGTGGATGCGCCCGGGCCTGGACGTGATGGCCAGTTTTGGCGGCCTGCATGCGTTTGAGAAGTGGAGCAAGCCCATCCTCACCGACTCGGGCGGCTTCCAGGTCTGGAGCCTGGGCGAGATGCGCAAGATCAGCGAAGAAGGTGTCAAATTTGCTTCTCCTGTGAATGGCGACAAGCTGTTTTTGACGCCTGAGATCAGCATGCAGATCCAGACGGTGCTGAACAGCGACATCGTCATGCAGTTTGACGAATGCACGCCCTATGACACCAAGGGCCACATCACGACTGAGCGCGAGGCTCGCACATCGATGGAGCTGAGCCTGCGCTGGGCCAAGCGCTGCCAGGCCGAATTCATCAAGTTGGAGAACCCCAACGCACTATTCGGCATTGTGCAGGGCGGCATGTTCGAAAACCTGCGCCAGGAATCGCTGGACCAGCTGGTGGAAATGGATTTCCCCGGCTATGCCGTCGGCGGCGTCAGTGTGGGTGAACCCAAGGACGAGATGCTGCGCATCATGGCGCACACGCCGCACCGCCTGCCAGCCCACAAGCCGCGCTACCTGATGGGCGTGGGCACGCCCGAGGATCTGGTGCAGGGCGTAGCCGATGGCGTGGACATGTTCGACTGCGTGATGCCCACCCGCAATGCACGCAACGGCACCATCTTCACCCGCTTTGGCGACCTGAAGCTGCGCAACGCACGCCACAAGATGGACCCGCAGCCGCTGGACCCCAGTTGCACCTGCCATGCCTGCGCCGGGACCTCCGGCGTGGCGTGGGACGACGGTGGCCGCGAGGGCTTTTCTCGGGCCTACCTGCACCATCTGGACCGCTGCGGCGAGATGCTGGGCCCCATGCTGGCCACCATCCACAACCTGCATTACTACTTGAACCTGATGCGCGAGGTACGCGAGGCGTTGGACGCGCGCACGTTTGGCGCGTTCCGGGCGCAGTTCAAGGCGGAGCGTGCGCGGGGAATCTGAAAACAAGGACAGTGAGCCAGGCCTGTCATTCAGGATTTGCCAGAAACACGGTCAGCACTCCCGTGTAACCGTACAGGTGGTGGTGGGCAATTTCACCCCCGGCGAAAAAACCGACCAGGGGAACATCTCCCAGGGCTCGTCGCACCAGTTGCAGCTCGGCACTGGGGCCGCCAAAGTGAGAGCCGCCACGGCCGGTGCAGCTCACGTAAACGGCACCGGCCATCTGACGGGCAACGGGCTGCGGCGCCGACTCAACCGTCGTCGTAGCACCCGCGGGCGCAGCTTCCAGCGCTTGCTCCTGGGGCTCCAGTTCTTCGCGAATTTCGGCACAGATGCGGGTCAGATCGGCCCGCGCCGCTGCCACATTGCGCTGGCAAAACACCAGTTGCGCGCCTGCCTCCACGCGGTCTGCCACCGCAATGCCCCGGCGCCCGGGGTCCAGTCCAATAATATGGCGCACCACCACATCTTCACCAAAATTTCCGGTGTGCCGCAAGACGCTGCGCGTCGACTCATGCGCCGGAATCAGCCCGACCAAGGTGGCACGCACAACCTCCAGGGCCTCTTGGGGTTGCTCCAGCGAAATTGACAAATCACGCAGCATGACGTCCAGTGCTGGCTCGCCATCCAGTTCCAGCACCACATTGTGGTCAGCTTGGGTCACGTGGCGTGCCGCGGAGACCGGCATACAACCCTGTGTGACGCGGGAGATCAAGGCCACGTCGGCCCCAAAGGCCACTCCGCTAAGGCCACCGGTAAACACCCCCCCCGCTGCACCATGACCACTGATATTGCCATTGCCACCGACCGCAAACTGCACTGGCTGCCAGCGGCTGCTGGTCAAGCCGCCAAACACATAACCCGCATCCGTGCGCTCGGCCATTTCGCCAATCAACTCGCTCAAGTCGGAGGTTTCGGGGTCGGCGTGCACCAATGCCGTGTGGGCCTCAAATCCGAGCCCCAACGGGGCTACACCGGAAAACACCCGGTACTGGTCGCTGGGCAACTCCAGCAGCATGACGGCCATGGCGGGCTCGTCCCAATACTCCACGTTATTGGCCACAATGCCAACGCCCACAGTGCCTGACCAGTCGGTGACCAGCGGCAGCTCGGCACCCAGGTGGTCCAGGATGTCCTTTGCTGCACCCGCGTAATGGTCGGTGATGTACAGCAGGGCCAGAGCCGGAGCATGGGCGTATTCCTGCAGCGCCATCTGGGCCCGCAACTGCGCCAGCACCAGGGCGGCCGCCATTTGCCACTGCGGGTGGGTTGCATGCGCGTATGGAAACAGCTTCATATACGCTTTCTCGCTGCGGTCTGCGCGCGCCGCGTCAGCGACTGCGCGGCGTTGTTTTACGGACCACTGGTTTACTGGCGCGCTTGGCAGCACCACTGGCTGCTTTTTTCCCTGCTGCCTTGGCAGATTTCAGGGCCTCCTTGGCCATGCCCGTGGCCATGTTCCTGGTGACATCCACCGCGGTCTTGGTGCTGGCTTCCTTGAAAGCGCCCGCCGCAATTTGCTGAAACTGCTGTGTCAGAGAGCCCCACAGTTGCAGTGGATCCACCATGGCCCCCATTCCCGAGGAGCCTTTGCCCGCCTTGGCGCCGGTACCGCTGTTGCCTGTAGCAACGTCGCTGATGGTTTTGGCGGTGGAAGCGGCGCGTTCGGTGACCCGTTGCACTCCACTGTGCACTGACTCGGCGGCGCGAAGTTTGAGCGCATTGGCCACATCCCCGATGTTGAAGTTCATGCCCTTGAGGGTGGACAGCGTCATCTTCTGCACCTCCAGCGCCTGGATGGTGGCACCCAGGGCGCGGGAGTTTTGCTCCAGCCAGAAGTGCACGGCCTTGAGTTCTTCAATGCGCTTTTCCAGCTCATCGACATTCAAGGTGGGCGCGACCCAGTTGCCCAGGTTGGGCATTTGTGGAATGTTGTTGCTGGCGCCTTTGGCCAGGCCTTGTAAAAAGTCAAATCCCGGTACAAATTTGCCAAAACCGGTGGCGTCTGTGTCACTCATATGCACTCCATGGGAGGTTGTCAACTCTGAACAGTTAACAGCTTACTCCAATGTAGTGCACTGGTGGGGCCCAATGTGGGCCCCGGTGTCAGACGGACTGATCCAGCATGGCGTGTCTCCTTGGTTGGGTGCCCGCTTAGAACTTGAAGTTCAAACCCACGACCACCGAGCGGCCCATGCCGGGCACGGCAGTACCCCACTGCGGGTAGTTGGGCAGTGCCGGGTTGGACATGGTGGTGCCCTGGCCGGTGTAGGCGCCGCCGGTTGGCAAGTAATAGAACTTGTCAAACAGGTTCTCCACCCCAAAGTCCAGGCGCACCTGCTTCCAGGCATAGCTGGTGCGCAGGTTGACCAGGCTGTAGCCGGCGGTCTTGATCTCGTTGCGCACGCCAGAGACCGTGTCCTTGGCTTGCACCATCAACACCTCCAGGCTGTTGTCCCAGCCTTGCAGCTTGTGGGTCAGCGCAAGCTTGGCGTTGAGCGGCATGATGTTGTACAGGCCGTCACCGGTGTCCTCGTTGGTGCCGTTGGTGTAGTTCAGCAGGCCCTTGAGTCCAACGTCCCCCACGGAACTCGTGGCCAATGGCATGTGGCCCGACAGGTCCAGTCCATAGATGCGCGCCAACTGGTTGACGAATTTGAGAACGCTGAACTTGTCTTTCACCGCCACGGTGGCGGCCAGGTTGGTGGTGGCGTTCCACTGCACGGCATCGATGTAGTCGGCCACCTGGGTGGTGTACGGCGTGGCCTTGAAGCCCCAGCTGCCGTCGGCGGCATGCCAGTCAAAGGTGGCCGACAGCTTGTTGGCCTGCTCGGGTTTAAGGGCCAGGTTGCCAAAGTAGCCGTTGCCGTCGCCGACAAAGTTGTTCATCAGCGCGGCCATCTGCCAGGTGGACCAGGTGAAGCGCTCGTACACATTGGGTGAGCGGGTCTTGTGGGCAAAGCCGAATTCAATGGCGTAGTTGTCGCTGGCGGTGTAGCTGGCCGCAGCGGTCAGGTCGGTATTGTTGTCCGTCGTCTGGTGGCTGCGCGCATTGAAGGCGTTGGCGTCGCGCGCCTGAAAGCCCATGCCGGCCGGGTTGTAGCCCACGGCTGCGCCCGCATCCATGGTGACCTGCTCGTAGCGCGCACCCAGCAGGGTCATCCACTGTGCGCTCTTGCGGCCTTCCCACTCCGCAAACACCGCGCTGCGGTCACGCTGGCCGTCGCGGATGTTCCAGAACGTGCCGGGCGACATGCCACCGCCAGAGGGCGTCCACCAGTCGTTGATGCGGTATTGCTGGGCTTCGCCACCCACGCGCAGCACATCCTGCTGGCCCAGGGTCATATCGCCCTTGACGCTGACACCCGTGGTCTTGCCTTCGGTGTACATCGGCATGCCCGCTGCACAGGTGGAGCTGATGGGCGCGCAGGGCGTGCCAAACAGCGCCGTGGGGCCACCGGAGCCGATCGGGGGCGCACCGTTACCGTACCAGTAGCGCTTGTCGGCGCCAAAGTCCATGAAGTGGTCCACCTTTTCCTGGTAGGCACGGGCCTCCAGCGTGCCCCAGTCAAACTGGCCGGCGTAGCGCAGGTTCACACTGCGCTGGGTGTTGTCCAGCATGTCCATGCGTTGGTTGGGGTAGAGCTGAAACGGCATGTCCTGAAAGCCCAGCTTGGCCTGGAACAGGTGGTTGTCGTTCTTGAACGCGACGCCAACGGTCTGGTTGCGCGTGTCATACGCGGTGGAGCCCACTTCGTTGCGCGGCAGGTTGTGCCCGGCGCGGCCGGTGAAGTCATAGGTCTTGAAATCGGCACCGGCGGTGGTGTTGTCGGCCTTGCTGGTGGAGCCGTTGTAGCTGATGTTGAATGCATCGGTGGCGTGCATGACGGAAACGTTTGCGCCACGCGCTTGGTTGTTGCTGCGGTAGAACGCACCCAGCTCGCCCTTGGTGACACTCTGCCCGGCTGGCGCGAACTCTGGCGCGCGCGATTCCGCGATGATGGTGCCACCAATGCTGTCACCCCCGGCGCTGACCGGCGTGATACCGGCAAAGACCTTGAGTACGCCCACGTTGGTCGGGTCCAGGTACGACAGGGCCGGGTTCATGTGGTTGGGGCAGGACGCAATCAGGTCCATGCCGTCCACCTTGATGCGCAGGCGGTCGTCTGCCAGGCCGTGGATGGCAGGCAGGCTGGACACGCCACCGGCGCCAAACAGGCTGACGCCAGGAATATCCGACAGCAGGCTGGCCGTGTCACTGGTGGCAGACAGGCGCGGCGCCAGGCTGGCTTTGTCCAGCTTGGTGGCGCCGGGTGCGGTGTTGTCCAGCTTGGAGTCGCTGACGGTCACCGCAGGCAGGGCCAGGGTTTTGACATCGGCGGCCAGGGCGCTGCTGCACAGCAGGCACAGGGCAGGCACGGCGAGCGACATCGCCAGGGGGAGTGTTTTGATTTTGAAATGCGACATGATCAGGACCTCTTCTTCACTATAAAAAGCGCCTTCAGCCCTCGTGGAATGGGCCTGATGCGCTATGAATTCAATAGCTCAAAAAAGTCCGGCGGCCCCCGTGGCGGCGGCGCAAAGGCGTGGGTTGCTGCGTAGAAAAAAGCCTGCCTGACCAGTGGCGCCCACGGCCCGCACTGAACCAGGAAAGAGGTAGGTAGCGGGTTGTGGGGGAATGTGCCACGGTCAGTGGTTTGCAGGCAAAACTGGCAATGCGCGGGTGGCGCGACGGAAGCGGGTGACGGGGTGGAATCGTCGGTCCCTGCGGCAGTATCCGCAGTGATCCAACGCGACCCCTGGCTGGTACAAATCTCAACCCCCTGCGGCACCTGCCCGGTGGCAGGCATCAGCGCGTGGGTGAACGTCGGCGCAAGTGCCCCCAGAACAGCACGACGAGCACGGCCAGCCACACCGCCCAGGGGCGGCGCAGCGGTGATCGGTGCAGGGTGCGGTTCATGGGGCGGTGCGCCTTTTAAAGTGCGCTATTACATCTTGTGCTTGCTGTGGTCCATGGCGGGCATATCTGCCGCCTTGGCGCCAGGTGCGGCCATTGCCACGGGCACAGAGAGTTCGGTCTTGGTTTCTACGCCTTTGGCGTCCTTGAACACCAGGGTCACTGCAATGCTGGTGTCCTTCTGCAGCGGCGCCTTCAGGTCCATCAGCATGACGTGGTAGCCACCGGGCTTGAGTTCAACCGTCTTGCCCGCGGGCAAATCCAGCCCCCCGGCGACGGCGCGCATTTTCATGACGTCGCCGTCCATCTTCATCTCGTGGACTTCGCTGACCCCGGCCACCGGGCTGGACACGGCCACCAGCTTGGCACCGTCTTTGGCGGTGATCTTCATGAAGGCGCCGGTGGCCTTCTGGCCCGGCACGGTGGCCCGGGCCCAGGCGCCTTGCACGTCCACGGTTTGGGCGAACAGGGCGCCGCTGGACAGTGCGAGGATGGCGGAAAGTGTTTTGAGTTTCATGGTTCTTCCTTGGTTAGTAATACATTTGCGGGACAGATCTTCAGTTCTGTCCTCAACTGATTGGAGAAGTAATTTAGCCCAGCCAGGCTTTGAGTTGAGCGGCAGTGGGCTGGCCGGTCACCCGCTGCAGTTTGCCGTTGCGAGCGACCAGCACCACATAGGGCGTGATATTGCGCCATGCGGGGTCCACGGCCTGGCGGATGGCCGGCTCAAACCCGTCAAAGGCGTAGATTTTGGAGACCCCCGCGTAGTGGTGGGCGTGGGCCAAGGCGCTCTCGCCCTGAACGTGCATCAGGATCGCCGCCAGGGGCACGGGTTTGCCGGATGCGACCGCCGTCTTTTGCAAGGCCTCAAACGCCTCCGGGCAGGTGGCGCAAAGCTGTTGGTGAAGACATAGGCTGCCGGGCGCGGGCCAGTGCGCAATAGCTGGGTCCACGTGGTTGCATCGAAATCCGCTACGGTAGTGATAGCACTATGTGCATGTTGTGCGAGGGCTACAGCCCCGTTTGGCATATAGAGACTTGGGAGCAGCAGGGCTGCTGCCAGTAGCGCGCGTTTTAGAAAATTAGAAGTTGAGTTCATACACCTGTACCTCCTTGGGGTTGCGCCACACCACGGCCATGCGCGCGCCGTGCTGCACGGGGCGGGCGAAGTCGTTGTCACCCTGCACCTGCGCGAGTTTGCGCTCGGTGAAGGTCTTGCCGCCGTCGGTGGACAGCCAGGCCTTGAGCGTGCTGACCATGCCATCGCTGCTGCGCCACACCACGGCCACGCGCTGGCCGTGCGCCATCACGCTGGCATGCTCGGCCCGGTCGTCGGGCAGTCGGCGCACGGATTGCGCATCGGGGCTGCCATCGGCCTTCAGACGGGCGTAGCGCACGCCCGACGCGTTGGCGCCGTCCAACTGGCGCACGCCAAACCACACCGTGTGAAAGCCTCCATCGGCCGCCGTGGCGAGGCCCGGGCCGTGGTGCGGGCAGCCGTTGACATGCCATTCGTCGAACGTGGCGCGCACGGTCGTGACCGGGGCGGCGGCCGAATCCAGGGCCGCGAACGCGTGGTCCCGCACATCGGGTTCATACACGTGGCGCCACATGGCGTTCAACACTCCGTCCGACCCTTGCGCCAGTGCAATGCGGCAGCACTCGCAGGAGTGATCCGCCACCTTGGTATCAGGGCCAAAGCTGGCGCCACCGTCCACCGAACTGGCGCGGTAAATGGCTGCGCCCCGGTAGCTGGATTTGCTGCCCACGCGGGTGCCGCCTCCAGGTCGCGCTTGTCAATCCAGATGGCGTGCAGCACGCCCTTGGCGTCAAAGCCAATCGACTCGAAGCGGTGGGTGATTTCCTGCCGGTCGGCGTGCACGGTGCTGGGCTTTGAGAAGGTCTTGCCGCCATCGGTGGAGCGCAGCAGCCGCACAAAGCCGGTGTTGGGTTTGGCCAGCGGCTGGGTGTAGGCGATCAGCACCGTGCCATTGGGGCCGAACAGCAGCTTGGGGTGGTTCTCGCCATCGGCGGAAACGGGGTCGCCACCGATGTCGATCACGCGCGGGGCGCTCCACTGCGGCGGCGTGGTCGCAGCCGGCGCGCTGTGGATTACCAACTGGTTGTCGGCATTGAGCCCAACCCACCACAAGGAGCCATCCGGTGCAAAGGCGGTGCCGATGCCGAGTTGGGGCTTGGGTTTGCGCGCGGGCTTGGCTGCGGACGCGGGCACAGCGGCGGCGGCGGCCGTGGCCTGCGGCACGGCTTTCGGCTCGCCATGCGCGTGCTGTGCCAGGGCGGCGGCGCTGCCCCAGGACAGGGCCAGGGCGGCGAGCCCCAGAAACCAGCCATTTGTAGTTTTCTTCATCAAAGACTCCACCGCAGTTCCGTCTGCACACTGCGCTGGGGCATGGTGTGGGCCTGCCACGAGGGCCGATTGGCCACGTTGTTGATACCCAAGCCCCACTCCCACTGCCGGGCAAACTTCCAGCTGGCCTTGAGGTCCAGTTGGTTGACGCTGGACGTGCCGCCATAGGTGTCGGGGTTGGTGTCCACGTTCATCTCGGTGTTGTAGCTGCTGCTGGCCCAACGGTAGGCCGCACCAAACAGCCACTGCGCGTTGGGGCGGTAGCTGGCCTGCACGGTGTAGCGCTGGGGCCGGATACGCAGCCACTTCTTGCCCACTTGCGCCGGGTTGGCGGCGTTGGCTTTGACTTCTGCATCGGCCCAGGTGAAGCTGCCACCCAGGTCCAGCCCCTTCACGCCCACGTCGCGCGTGGCCCACACCAGCTCAATGCCTTGTGTGAGCACCTTGTCCACATTGCTGACGCGGGTCACGCTGGGGAACACGGTGGCGTCGGTCTGGCGCAGGATGGTGTCCGTCACGTCGTCGCGGAACAGGCTGGCGCGCAGCCAGTGGCGGCCCCATTCATGCTCCACCGAGATCTCGGCCGAGTCGGACACCTCGGGGCGCAGATTCGGGTCGCTGGTGGTGATGCTGGTGCCGGTCTGGGTGCCGTTGAAGAGCTCGTCCACATTGGGGAAACGCACACCCCGGCCCAGACTGGTGCGCAAGGTGAACTCGTCGGTGGCCGCCCAGGCCAGTGACGCCTTGGGGCTGGTGGCGGTCAGGGTGCGGCTGCCAAACGCCTTTTGCGCCACAGGCGGTCCGGCGAAATACTGCGAGCCGTCAAAGGACTCAAAATTTTCGAAGCGCAGCCCGGTGGTCAGCATCCAATCCGGGTGCAGCTTCCAAGCGTCCTGGGCATAGAGCGCGGTGATGGTGGTCTTGCCATAGTAGTTCTGGTTTTGCGTAGTCTCGGCACCGCGCCAGTCCGGGGCGTTGTTGACCACGTTTTGCAGCGTGTACTGGTTGCGGTGCAGGCCCAGCACCAGCGCGTGGCGGCCGTTGCCAAAGTCGCCCTCGCTGGGGGTGTAGGTGGACTGCACTTCGAAGGTATTCCAGCCCGTGCCATCGCGCCGGGTCACGGTGCCCGCACCACCCAGCTCTGCCAGAGGTTGTGCCAGATTGGCCTGGCGTGCGGCGTCACTCTGGATGACATAGTCAGTGGCCACCACCGAGGCATTCCAGCCCTTGGCATGCTTGGTTTTCCAGGTGGCGCCCAACTGGCGGTGCACCTCGTCACGGGTGCTGGGCGCGAAGGCGTTGGAAGCCACGGTGAACTGGCGGGTGCCGTCTTTCACCATCCCGCTCCACACCGGGTTTCCTGCGGCGTCGCGCAGCCAGGTGGTGTTGGTTACGGTGCTGTCGTCGTGCCACCAGGCCACGCGGGCCTCGATCTCTTGCGTGGCCGAGAGGTCGTAGCCCACCCGCAGGTTCACGGTGTCCTGCTTGTTGTGGTCCATGCCCGTGGCGCCGAACAGGGCGCGCTCGCGCACTTGCGGGTCGCGGTCATAGACGATGCCGGTAACGGACTTGGCCGCGGCCGTGGCCGTGGCAAACGCGCCGCTGGTGGCACCGCGCACGGCGTTGGCATAACCCATGGGGTGGCCTTGGCTGTCCTGGTGCTGCATGCTGACCGCGTACCACAGACCCGAATCCAGACGCGAGGCGATACGCCCCGACACCTGTTTGCTGGTGTAGTTTTCGCTGGTGGCGTATTCGTTGAAGCCCTGCTGGTTGAGCTTGATGCTGGCCGAGGCCTCCAGGCCGCGGGGCTTGCGCTCGGTCACGATCAGCGTGGTGCCAATCGAATTGCCGGGGTAGATGGCGGAGAACGGGCCGTACAGCGCATCGATGCGCTCGATGGCTTCCACATTCACCATGTTCCAGCGCGGGGCATCAAAGCGGCCCAGGAAGTTGGAAATCAGGTAGCCATCCAAATACACCAGCGCCCGGCCCGGTTGCAGGGTGCCGTAGCTGCGCCCGGCCACGTTGGCGTTGCGGTCACCAAAGTAGCGCTTGCGCACCGTGGTGCTGGGCAGGTTGACGGCGATGTCTTCGGGGTTGTAGATGGTTTGCTCGCGCAACTGCTCAGCGGTCTTGCTGGCCGTGCTGCTGGGCAAATTGGGGTCCAGCGGGGCGCGGGCGCTGGCCACCAGAACGGTTTTGAGCTGGGCGTCAAGGGCAATACCCTGGGCCAGCACGACGAGAGGGAATGCGGCGGCCACGGCCAGCGCGATGCGATGCAATTGCATAGAAAGGGATTCCGACGTACCAATGAAATCAGCCTGTAGCCCCCGTGAAACGGGCACAAGGCGCTATGATTTTGAGAGTGGCGTACCGCAGCCAGAACCCAAGGTCTGACCCGTAAGAACGCTACTCATCAGTTGGAGACAACGCCAGGCTAGGCTGGGTTCGGCCCCACCAAGGCGTCAGACGGTCGGAGGCCCGCGTGCCGGCAACTGCGACGCGGTTCGTGCAGCAATGTGTGCACTGGGAATGCTGCGCAAGGCATATGCCAGCGGTTGGGCCGGTTGCGCGCTGGGCCGCACCACCGGGGGTGGTGCACAGAACGATGCACACAGGGGGCAGTCCATGCTGGAACTGCCCAACTCGGTGGCGCTGCCATCGTCGGCCTGAACCACCACTTTCATGGCGCCTGAACCGGTGCACACCAGCAAGATGTCCTGCGGTTTGACGATCGGTGAAGCCACTGCCACACCCAGCGACAACACAAACCACGCCAGTACCAGGCGGGTAAGGATCGTGAAGTGGCGCAGGGTTCGCATGGGCTGAATTATCATCCATGCGCCAGATACCGCCTTAACCTGGGTCAACTTCTTGAAGCTGAAAAAGGGGCCACCAGCGCCACCTCAAACGACAAGGTTCGCCATGATGCAATACACGTTTTTGTCCGCCACCATTTTGCTGATCCTGATTACTGACCCGATTGGCAACATTCCCATTTTTGCCAACGCGCTCAAGCATGTGGCACCCGAGCGCCGCCCCCGTGTCATCTTGCGCGAAATCCTGATCGCGTTTGCGCTGTTGCTCACCTTCATGTTTGTCGGCGAGAGTTTTCTGCGGGTCATGAACCTGAGCGAGTTGTCCTTGCAGATTGGTGGCGGCGTCATCCTGTTCCTGATCGCCTTGCGTATGGTTTTCCCGCCACCCGCTGGCGCCGTGGACGAGGAACAAATGGTGGAGCCGCTGATTGTTCCGCTGGCTGTACCCGCCATTGCCGGGCCGTCGGCGCTCGCCACCGTGTTGCTGCTGGTGTCGCAACAGCCCGAGCGCAGTCTGGAGTGGATCGCCGCCCTGTGCGTGACCATGGCCATCAGCGCCATCGTTCTGGTTTCGGCCGAACGCATTCAGCGCATCATTGGGTCAAGACTGGTGGTGGCAGTGGAGCGTCTGATGGGCCTGGTGCTGGTGTCCGTGGCCATCGAGATGATGTTGCGCGGCTTCAAGACCTTTGCGCAGCAGTTGATGCACGGGTAGTTTATTTTGGCGAAATGGATATAGTGGCATGCGGCAGAGGGCTTTACCGCCAGACTCCCGCCGTCCGTTCTGGCCACACCGGCCACGTTATCCAACTTGCATCAAAAATGGGGTGATGAACCATGTGTTACGTCTGTGATGAAGAGCGCCGTTCTTCCCGGCGCGGTTTTCTGTCGGTTGCGGCATCAGGCGCACTGGCGGGGCTGGCACTGACATCATTACCCGCGTTTGCCGCGGGTGGCGCAACGACCACCCTGACGGCGGACGAAGCGCTGGCCAAGCTCAAGGCCGGCAACGAAAAATATGTGAGTGGCCCTGAGCTGTGCGCGGTGCAGCTCAGTGCGCAGCGCGAGTACGTGGCCAAGAGCCAAGCACCCTGGGCCACGATTGTGTCCTGTGCCGACAGCCGCGTTCCACCGGAGCTGTTATTTGGTGGGTTGGGCGTGGGCGAATTGTTTGTGGCCCGCAATGCCGGCAATATGGTCGACACGGCCACCATGGGCACCATTGAATACGGCTCCGGTGTGTTGGGCGTACCACTCATTATTGTGTTGGGGCACGAGCGCTGTGGTGCCGTGGCCGCAGCCTGCGAAGTGGTGGAAAAGAAGACCAAGTTTCCGGCCTCCATTGGCCCCATGGTGAATGCCATCGTTCCCGCAGCGCGGGCCGTCAGGGGAAAGCCGGGTGACTTTGTCGACAACGCCGTGCGCGAAAGCGCCATACGTACGGCCAAACAGATCGCGTCAAAGAGCACCATCGTTGCCGGCCTGATCAAGAAAGGCAAAGTCAAAGTGCTGGCAGGCCGCTATGACCTGGACGAGGGCAAAGTGGAATACTTCGCCTGATCCAAACCAGCCCCACACAGCTATTCCCTCACTGCGGGGCGGGGCCTTGCAGTGCTAACGCTCCGTAACGCACAGACCGAGCGGCCCACTGTGGCATTTATTTGACCCAAGTCATCGGCCATCTGGCACCTGGGGGCTAAAATTTCTGCGACCACCACAACAAGTGCTGGCACGTTGTTGGAATCTACCCATGCGAAAGACGCTTTCAAGCTTTACTTCGAGTTTTTCCGATTTATTGCACGGACAGAGCCCACAGGACGCTCTGGACTCGCGCCAGGAAGAAATTCGCTCGGCCATGCTGGCGTCATTGGCCGAGATTGAAAGCTCGCAACCGCACGCATTTTCCAAAACGCTGGTGACGATCACCCAAGCGGCGGATGTGGAGTCCCTGTGGGATGCGCGCAGTGACCTGCTGCGCCTGATTGCCGATCGCAACGGCGAACTGGCCGCCCGAAAGACGCTGGATGGGATTACCGAGATGTTCCGCGGATTGGTTCCGAACAGTCTGCTGCCCTCACG
This sequence comes from Candidatus Aalborgicola danicus, assembly GCA_016703945.1. GTDB lineage: Bacteria > Pseudomonadota > Gammaproteobacteria > Burkholderiales > Burkholderiaceae_C > Allorhodoferax > Allorhodoferax danicus. The sequence continues at coordinate 8,167 of JADJBC010000021.1, read as the reverse complement.
TCGGCGGGTGCCACGCTGAACCCAGCATAACCGGCACTCCATGGCACACCCTCCACACCCCCCTGAGCGAGCATTTGCGGTGGAATGGCGCGAGGGCTTCTGTATCGGAATAGACCAGTTGGACCGTGAGCACCGCCACCTGTTTTCACTGGTCATGATGCTGAACCTGGGCACGGTGGAACATACCGTAGAGCAATTGCTGGACTATGTGGTGACGCATTTCTCCAACGAGCAGGAGGCCATGGAGAGGAGTGGCTACCCTGCCTTTGAGGCACATCTGAAACAGCACGAGGCGTTTGCATCACAGATCGCCGACTTCCTGATGAGTGGTGACGGATGGACCGATGAGCGGGTGCAGGACCTGCGCCGCTTCCTGAACAAGTGGCTGATCAGCCACATCATGACCCACGACATGCGCTTCGGCAAATGGTTTGCCGCGCACAACCGGCCAGCGCCCGACACCGACCCCAGCCCCGGGCGCACCGGGCTGGTCGGGCGCCTGTTTGGCTAGGTGTAGGTGTCGCCCATCAGGGTGTTGAACCACGTCCCCATCTGCTTGAAGTTGCCCGAGGTAATAGCGGCAGCCTCGGTGGGGGCCGCTCCAGCAGTCACCCCGCCGTTGGCCGCAACCTTCATGGTCTGGGTGACGGGGTCGTACTGGTAGACGGCAGTCAACCACGACGCGGTTGTCGCAGTGATCGGCGAGTAGCACGCGGAGTTGGCAACCGGCGCGCTGTCCGGGCTCTGGCCGGACAGGAGGCGAACAATGGCATCCGCACAGATCTTGGCCTCCTGGTTACCCACATGCCCGGCCTTCGGCAAACCGCACTGGGCGGCATCGCCAATCACGTGCACGCCGGCCACCGCGGTGGACTCGTACGACAACGGGTTCACCTTGGCCCAGCGACCATCGGCGCTGTTGTTCAGGCCAGCGGCGGCCATCCAGCCACCGGCCCCACTGCCGGACGCACGGTGCGGTGGAATGGGGTTGACGACACGCGCCTGAACGGTCTGAGAAAGACCGGACTTGTCGGTGTAGGTCACCACCTTGGTAACCGGGTCAATGGCGATTCCGGTGACGCCAGACTGGTAATTCACAACACCCGCGTGGATGACGCCAAAGGCCCTGCCAAAGTTGACCGCCTCGGCCTGGATCTTGGGGTTTTCATCCAGAATCAGGACCCGGCAATTCGGACCCTTGCGGGTTGTCAGATAGTCGGCCACGAGACACGCCCGCTCATAGGGGCCGGGAGGGCAGCGGTAGGGTGCGACAGGAATGGTCATGACATAGGTGTCGCCATTCACGGCGGCGGCCAGTTGCTGCTGCAGCAGCGTTGTCTGCAAGCCTGCACGCCAGGCGTGCGGGGTGCGGGTGTCGTAGTCCTGCGCCGTCAGACCGTAGGCATTTTCAAAGTCCACTCCGGGCGCCACCACCAGCCGGTCGTACGACAGCACACTGCCATCCGACAGCACCACTTGCCGGTTCGCGCTGTTGATGGACTGCAGCCGGGCTTTCTTGCGGACCACGCCATACGCCGTGGCGAGCTGGTCCCAGGTGTAGCTTAGTGACGACAGGGACCGCACACTGGTGAGGACGAAATTGCTCATGATGTTGGAGACATAGGCATCATCCGGCTCGACCAGGGTGACGTTCACCCCCGAGCCACCCCACAGCCGCAGGTACTTGGCGACGCTGGCGCCCGCCATGCCGCCACCCACCACCACCACATTGGCGCGGATGCCGGTTGTGGCCAGCGCAATGGGCTGACCACCGGCGCCGGACTGCGATGTCGAACCTCCGCCGTTGTCGTCTCCATCGTCCGTGCGGCCAACCAGCGGGTAGAGGATCCCCATCACCGCCGTTGCAGACAGCACCAGCGCGTTGCGCCGATTCAAATTGTCGAATTTTCGGATTGCCATTTCTATGACTCCTGTTTATTGCTGGAGGTAATTGACGATGCTCTGCAATTGGGCCGTTGTGTAGCCCTGTGCATGGGCGGCCATGATGCTGGAATCGGCGGGCTTGCGCAGGTATTCAACGACCTCTGCAGCATCCGATCCGCGGATGGACTCAAAACCGCCGCGCCCCAGCGTCCCGTGGCACTGAAAACAGTTGGAAGCCAGCAGGCGTCCGGCCGTGCTGGCGGGCTGCGAAACCATACTGCCGGAACTCGGCCCAGTCACGGGCGGGGTATAGGGTTCACTGCTGGTGCCCTGGAATGGCAGGTCAGTTGCACCACCAGATGCGCCACCGCATGCACCCAATACCATGGCGATGCCGACGATGGCGGCATGCGAAACGGGACGTCGTAACCACATAGTCTTTCCTCGAAGTTGTCAATGCCTCTATTGGCACACAACCCGATTAAGATGGGCTTAAGCAGAGGCGATTAACTATCCGATCCATCGCTGCGTATCACCTCCTGCTCAATCGCCCCGAAGATGCTTTGCCCATCCGCTCCCTTCATCTCGATGCGGATGGTGTCGCCAAACTGCATGAATGCGGTGCTGGGCTGACCGTCCAACAGGATTTCCATGGCGCGTTTTTCGGCGATGCAGCTGTAGCCATTGGGCCATTCGGTGCGCGCCTTGTCGCCCGTGCCCTTGGTCACACCCTTGTTGCTGACGGTGCCCGAACCGATGATGGAGCCGGCGCGCACATTGCGCGTCTTGGCCAGATGGGCAATCAACTGACCGAAATGGAAGGTCATGTCCGGCCCGGCGTCACACTGGCCGACCTTGCGGCCATTCCAGGTGCTAAGCAAAGGCAGGTGCACCCGGCCCTTGGCCCAGGCATCGCCCAGTTCATCGGGTGTAACCGCCACCGGGCTGAAGGCGGTGGCTGGCTTGCTTTGCACAAAACCAAAGCCCTTGGCCAGTTCAGCGGGAATCAGGTTACGCAAGGTCACGTCATTGGCCAGCATCAGCAGGCGAATGCCGTCCAGCGCGCGGTCTGCCGCACAGCCCTGGGGGATGTCGCCGGTGATCACCGCCAGCTCGGCCTCGAAGTCCAGCCCCCAGTCCAGGTTGGCGCAGGCGATAGGGGCGCAGGCGCCTTGCAAGTCATCGCTGCCGCCCTGGACCATCAGCGGGTCGCTGTAAAAGCTCTCGGGCACCTCGGCACCGCGCGCCTTGCGCACCAGTTCCACATGGTTGAGGTAAGCCGAGCCGTCGACCCACTGGTAGGCGCGTGGCAGCGGCGCCTGGCACATCTCGGGGTCAAACGGAAAAGCATGGCGGGCGCGACCATTGTTCAGCGTGTCAGACAGGTCCTGCAATTGCGGCGCCAGGTAGTTCCAGTCGTCCAGCACCTGCTGCAGGCGGTTGGCGATGTTGGAGGCGTAGTGGGCCTGGCTCAAGTCGCGCGAGACCACGACCAATTGGCCGTCGCGGGAGCCGTCTTTGTAGGTAGCGAGTTTCATGGGGGAATTGTCGCTCTGAATCACCGCCGCAGCCGATTCACCCCAAGGTCAGAAGCTGCGGTCGGCGAGAGCAACCCACACGCAGCGCACCAGAAAGCAGGCCACGTTAAACTCCGATGCCCGATGCCAGCTTGGCACCGCCTGCCCATGAATCCACCCCACGCCCAACACACACACCGTCGACACTCCTGGCGACTGCTCGCTCTTACCGCCGTGGTGCTGCTCGTGCATTGGGCTGCGTTACAGGCCGCACCCCGCGCACTGGGTGCACACGACAGCTCCGAGCCAACGCCCGCAACCTGGGCGTTTTCCATGCGCACCATCGCAGAGTCCGCTGCACTACAACCCCCGGTGGTGCAACAGCCAAAGCAACAGACGCCGACACCGTCATCACCACGCAAGCCTATAACTACCGCACCGAGCGCCCGCGAAACCGCAGCAACAGCGCCCACGGCACCCACAGCGCAAAGTGTTGAATTAAATAGAGCTCCAGCCCTCGACCAATATGCCATTGATGCTATTGAAACCGTAGCAAATTCAATACCACCCCTTGCAACTGAGCCGCCGATCCTGCTGGCGGCGGCCGATGCCCCGGTCGAAACTCCGGCGGCCGTTGCACCGGCCAGGCCCGTGGCTGCCAAAGCAGTCAGAAACTATGTGTTTCCACCACCGATCCGGCTGAAGTACGACGTCAAGGGTGAGGTCAAGGGCTTCCCGTACTTTGTCAACGGTGAACTGCAGTGGGCCCAGGATGGCAAGACTTATGACGCCCGCATGGAAATCAGCCACTTTCTGCTCGGCTCGCGTGTCCAAACCAGCACCGGCCAGTTGACGGCCCAGGGCCTGGAGCCACTGCGTTTTGGCGACAAAGTGCGTTCAGAGGTCGCAGCACATTTTGACTACAGCAAGAACAAGGTAACGTTCAGCGCCAACACGCCAGACGCCGCACTGTTGCCGGGCGCGCAGGACCAATTGAGCGTGCTGGCGCAACTGGCAGCCATGTTGGGCGGTGACGCTAAGGGATTTCCCAAAGGTAGCACCCTGACATTCCAGGCGGTTGGGCCGCGATCGTCAGAGTCTTGGACCCTTACCGTGGGTGTCACAGAAAAATTAAGCTTGCCGGGCGGTGAAATGAGCGCGCTGCGCTTGTGGCGCGACCCCAGCGGAGAGTACGACACCAAACTGGAGGTCTGGATGGCGCCTGCACTGGGTTTCCTGCCCGCACGCGTTCGGCTGACCCAGGCCAACGGTGACTATGTGGACCAACAGTGGCGTACGACGGTTGGCAGATAAAGCCTCCACACTCCACTGCGCCCTTGAATTTTCGGGGACCGTGCCCATTTGTGACATAAGACCTACCATCCACTTCCATGCACACGCTCTACAACTCAGAAACCTACTCTGTCACCCACATGCTGGCCAACGCAGAGAGCGATGGCAAGCCTGTAACAAGCGCAATCAAGACAGAGCAATTTCCAGAAGGCGTGCCGTTGATGGCGCGCCACGGCTTCGAGATTGTTGACAAGCGCACTGGCAAAGAGGTCTACCTGGACGGCTCCTGGGCCGAGTTGTTCCAGCAACACATCATGGCCTGGCAGGTCAACACACCAACCCAGGAAGAAGTAGAAGGCACGCTGGAACAATACGCCGAATTGGCGCAAAACCCGGTTGTGGTCCACTGACCCCAGCCTGCGTCGAACGGTCTTGACCACGGTCAAAGACTTTCTGCCTTACGTGATTCACCATGGGATCGAACCACTCAATCACAGCACAGGAGGCACTATGAACAAGAGTCACACCACCCCTTACCAACAACAGTTGCTGGGCATGCGTACTGCGCTGTTGGCGCAGATTGCCGAACAACGCGGGGGTGCCGTCAGCCGCGCGGAAGTCGCGGCTGACCATTTTGGCCATCCGGAAGACTCTGGCGCCCAACTCGCATCCGAGCGCGAACTTGAATTCGCCCTGGGCGAGAGGGAACTGGTAGAACTGTCGGCGATTGATGCGGCATTGGCACGCATCGAGGCGGGCACCTATGGCGAATGCACGGACTGTGGTGTTGCCATCAAACCCGCGAGGCTGCAGGCCACGCCCGAAGCACCGCGCTGCATCCATTGCCAGGAAAAGGTCGAGCACCTGCACCTGGTCTGACAGTACACCCCGATTCATTTTTCTTGAAAGCGATTTTTATGAGCACATTTCACGCCGTTGTCTGGATGGACCACTCCGAAGCCCATGTGGTGATGTTCGACAAGGAGCATGTCGAGGCACAGCGCATCAAGTCCCGCAGCCACCACAAACACCAGGGCAAATCGGGCGACAACAGCACCTTCTTTGCTGACATCGCCACCGCATTGGCTGGCAGCCGCGAAATCCTGCTCACAGGTCCGGCCATGGCACGCAACCAATTTCGCGACTGGTGCACCACCCACCCGTCCAAATTGGCCGATGCCATCGTCGACTCCGTCGCCAGTGACCACCCCACCGATGGTCAGTTGGTAGCCCTGGCCCGCCAGTACTTCAAGAAGTTTGACAATATGGCGGCGGACCCCTCCTTGGTCTGATTGCCGACGAATCCGGGCTGGGTCCCGGCCCTTGCTGCGACAATTGACGCACTATGAGCCAGACCTACATCCTCACCCTGTCATGCCCAGACCGCCTGGGATTGGTCCACGCCGTTTCGGGCTTCCTGCTCGAACGTGGTGGCAATATTGAAGAAGCCGCGCAATACAACGACCCCGACACCGGTCTCTTTTTCATGCGGGTGCAGTTCACCTGTTTGCGACTGACTTTCACAGACCTGCGCTCCGACATTGCCTTTTTCGCCAAGCCCTACAGCATGCAATGGAGCTTTCACGCGCGGGCGCAACCCATGCGCACCGTGTTGCTGGTCAGCAAGGAGGGGCATTGCCTCAACGATCTGCTGTTCCGCTGGAAGAGCGGCCTGCTGGCGCTGGACATCCGAGCCATCATCAGCAACCACCGCGACTTTTACCAGTTGGCGGCCAGTTACAACGTGCCGTTTCATTACATTGCGGTGACACCCGAGACCAAGGCCAAAGTTGAGGAGCGTCAGTTTGAAATCATTGAAACCGAAGGCGCGGAGCTGGTGGTCCTGGCGCGTTACATGCAAATCCTGAGCGACGACTTTTGCCAGAAACTGGCCGGTCGCGCCATCAACATCCACCACTCATTTTTGCCCAGCTTCAAGGGCGCAAAACCTTACTACCAGGCCCATGACCGCGGGGTCAAACTGATCGGTGCCACGGCACACTATGTAACGGCGGATCTGGACGAAGGCCCCATCATTGAGCAGGATGTGGCCCGCGTGGACCACAGCAAGACGGTGGAAGATTTGACCACCCAGGGCCGCGACACCGAAAGCCAGGTGCTGGCGCGCGCCGTCAAGTGGCACAGCGAACACCGGGTGTTACTCAATGGCCACAAGACGGTGATATTTAAATAAGGTCGCGATGACAACAACGGTGGTTATCTGCGGGTTGCCATGGTTTCGCCCATGCGGATCGCCCCGGTCGGCGTCCATTGGGGGTTGAAGTTCAGCGGCCCCGCCGGAAACAGCATCACCACCGTAGAGCCCAGCAGGAAACGCCCCATCTCGGCACCTTGCAGCAGCGGTACCGCATCACGCGCATAGGTGCGCTCCCACAGCCGTCCCGGGCGCGGTGGATTCACCAGACCGTGCCACACCGTGGCCATACTGCCCACAATGGTGGCCCCCACCAGCGTCAACACAAACGGGCCGTGGGCAGAATCAAACACACACACCACCCGCTCGTTGCGCGCAAAAAGACCCGGCACGCCGCGCGCGGTGGTCGGGTTGACCGAGAACAGATCCCCCGGCACATAAATCATGCGGCGCAACACGCCATCTCGGGGCATGTGGATGCGGTGGTAGTCCTTGGGGCTGAGGTACAGCGTGGCAAAGTGGCCATCCTGGAACTGCGCGGCCAACGTAGCGTCGCCTCCCACCAGTGCGGTCGTCGAATAACTGTGCCCCTTGGCCTGAAAAATCTGGTCTTTGTCAATGCGTCCAAACTGGCTGATCGCTCCATCCACCGGGCACACCCAATCGGCCTGCGCCAAGGGGCGGGCACCGTCTTTCAGGGCGCGGGTGAAAAAATCATTGAACGTGGCATAGCCGGCAATGTCGGGGTTGGCCGCCTCGGCCATGTTGACCTGGTAACGCTTGACAAACCAGCGAATCACGGCGGTGGTGGTGTTGCCAGCCCGGGCACTGGCGAACTTGCCGGCCAGCGCGGTCAAGGCCTGCTTGGGGATCAGGTACTGCGGCAGTACCGCGAGGGTGTCGGACACGGCAGTTCCTTCTGGGTGGTGGGGGCGGGGGTGCACAAGGTACGAGTGCGGGCGGATTATAGTGAGCCCATGACACCAAAAGACTTCATCGCCAAGTGGGGCGCGCCGGACGGTGTGCCCGGCTCTGCCTACACACTCAACGAGGAGCAAGGGGCGCAAAGTCACTTTCTGGACCTGTGTGAGCTGCTGCAAGTGCCCAAGCCCGGCAGCACAGCCGACTACAAGTTTGAAGAGAAGAGCCAGCTTATCGGGGCGCGCACCGGTTACGCGGATGTGTTTTTGCGCGGCCACTTTGCGTGGGAGAACAAGGCCCCCAGGCGGGATCTGGATGCCGCGCTGCGCCAACTGCTGGGCTACAGCCTGGCGTTGGACAACCCGCCGCTGCTGGTAGTGTGCGACCGCCTGACCAC
>JADJBC010000020.1 GCA_016703945.1 Candidatus Aalborgicola danicus | reverse complement strand
TGGCATCGGCGGCGTGACGCTGAGCTGAACGCAAGCACCCACGGACCAAGTGTTAACCCGTAGAAAACTTTCCCATCGTGAAAAATGATGCGAGATCGGCTTTCCTGCGGTCTTTCGGGTCAAAAATATTAGGAAATACGCATGTTCCGATATTTTCAGCGAGGCTTTGTCAGACCCTCCGAACATGATCCAGCCCCAGCAGCGCCTGAGCTTACCATGTGCTGTACGCCACCCCCATGCCAAAGGGAGAAAAGCACAGACCCCATCGCGAGCCAAGCCCGAATTGAGGCCAATGCGAATTACCGCTGAGCTGCGCGAAAACGCAACACGTTCGGTTCGGCTGCTGACCATCATCATGATGGTGGTGTACTACGGCTACATCGCGCTGATCGCCTTCAACAAGCCCTTTCTGGCACAACCCATTGGCGATGGCGTCGCCTCGTTGGGCATTCCCATCGGCATGGGCGTGATCATCTTCACCATCATCATCACGGGCATCTATGTGCGTCGCGCCAATGGCGAATACGACCGTCTGACCGCCGAAATCCTGAAGGAAGCTTCCAAATGAAAGGCGGAATCCAATTTCGTCGTCGCTGAGCGTGGCTCGCGGCTGCCGCAGCACAAGCCGCTGGTGCTGACCTGGGCCAAGTGGACAAACAACCCACCAACTGGGTTGCCATCGGCATGTTTGGCACCTTTGTGGTGGCTACGCTTTTCATCACCAAGTGGGCCGCTGGGCGCACCAAGTCGGCTGCCGACTTCTACACCGGCGGTGGCGGCATTACCGGTTTTCAGAATGGCCTGGCCATTGCCGGCGACTACATGTCGGCCGCATCCTTCCTGGGTATTTCCGCGGCCGTGATGGCTGCGGGTTGTGACGGCCTGATCTACTCCATCGGCTTCCTGGTGGGCTGGCCGGTCATCACCTTCCTGATGGCCGAGCGCCTGCGCAACCTGGGCAAGTTCACCTTTGCCGACGTGGCCGGTTATCGCTTCCAACAAACACCGATCCGCATTTTTGCTGCATCCGGCACGCTGGTGGTGGTGGCGTTCTACCTGATCGCCCAGATGGTGGGTGCCGGTTCGCTGATCAAACTGCTGTTTGGCCTGGAGTACTGGATGGCGGTGGTCATCGTCGGCGCGCTGATGATGATTTACGTGTTGTTTGGAGGCATGACCGCCACCACCTGGGTGCAGATCATCAAGGCCTGCCTGCTGCTGGCCGGTGTGAGCTTCATGGCCTTCATGGTCATGGCCGAGTTTGGCTTCAGCTTCGAGGCGTTGTTTGCCAAGGGCGTTGAAGTCAAAACCATGATCGCCACCAACACCGGCAAGACGCCGGAAGAGGCGGCCAAGATCGGCCTGTCCGTCATGGGTCCAGGCGGCTTCGTGAAGGACCCGATCTCTGCCATCTCGTTCGGCATGGCGCTGATGTTCGGTACGGCTGGCCTGCCCCACATCCTGATGCGCTTCTTCACGGTGCCCGATGCCAAGCAAGCCCGCAAGTCGGTGTTCTGGGCGACCACCTGGATCGGCTACTTCTACGTGCTGATCTTCATCATCGGTTTTGGCGCCATCACGCTGGTGCTGACCAACCCCGAGTTTGCCAACGTGGCTACGGGTGTTATCAAGGGCGGCGGCGGTTCGGCCAATATGGCAGCCGTGCTGGTGGCCAAGGCGGTTGGCGGCAACGTGTTCTACGGCTTTATCTCGGCCGTGGCGTTTGCAACCATTCTGGCGGTGGTGGCGGGTCTGACCTTGTCTGGCGCCTCCGCCGTGTCGCACGACATCTATGCCACCGTGATCAAGAAGGGCAATGCCGACAGCGCTTCCGAGCTGAAAGTATCCCGCATGACCACCCTGGCACTGGGCTTTGTTGCCGTGGTGCTGGGCATTGCGTTTGAGAAGCAGAACATTGCCTTCATGGTGTCGCTGGCCTTTGCCATTGCCGCGTCGGCCAACTTCCCCGTGCTGTTCATGTCCGTGCTGTGGAAAGACTGCACGACCAAGGGCGCTGTCATTGGTGGCTTCCTGGGGCTGATCTCCTCCGTGGGCCTGACCGTGTTGTCACCATCGGTGTGGGAGGCGGTGCTGGGCAACGCCAAGGGCTCTGCCCTGTTCCCCTACTCCTCGCCCGCCCTGTTCTCCATGACCATCGGCTTTGTGGGTGTGTGGCTGTTCTCCATTCTCGACCGTAGCCCACAGGCCCAGAAGGAACGCGAGATGTTCAAGATCCAGCAAGTGCGCTCCGAAACCGGCCTGGGCGCCTCCGGCGCGTCTGGCCACTAAGCCAGCGGGCTCCATGCTGAAGGCCGGGTCATCCCGGCCTTTTTGTTTCTGTGCAATTCCATCAGCTGCTCATCGGTACGGAACCTCACTGTCCACCGCAGGAACTGTGATGGGCTTCGTGACTAAAGTCGCTGCAGACGCTTAGCGGCTCTACATTTTTCCGAATTGCCTGCACTTATGCGGTCATTGACAAATCAAAGCCAGCGCCCTGTGTGCGCCAGACGATCCACCACTCACAACGCGGCCGACGCCACTTTGCGAAACCGCAATCCCATGGCCTGCAGTTCCACCAACCCATCGTCCTTGGATATTCCCTGTATCAGGTCACCACCATCAGCCAGTGACCCGAGCACCAGAGCTTGCGTACTGCTGATGGGGCGCAGCGCCATGCGGCGGACCTGCGGTCTGCCTGTGAACTGCACTTCAGCCATTAGTACGCTGTGGTCTTCGAACAGGCGCACAGCGCTGAATTCCACTTTATCGTCGCCGCTGTCTACCGGCGTGTAGCTGCCGCCGTAGGTGTCTACAAACTTGCGCAGCGCCGGGGCGAGCGTCGTTGTCAGCGCGGCAGCGGGTAGCTTCTCGCCGAATAGCGAGTCACGTCCAAACTCGCGCACGGTTATGAGTTCCCGACCTTCAACTGTGCGGCGCGAGAAATCCAGCGCACCCAACGAACCGAGGGGCGTGGGCAGGAATCCCAACAGTTTGTAGCGCAGTCCAAAGCGGCCATCGTCGCGCTCTAGCAGTTCACCGCTGAAGCCCTGCGAATCGATGCGCAAAGTCTTGTTGTCTGCGGTATGAATGCGCACAGGTCCCATTCGGGTACTGTAATTGCCAGACCAGCTTGCTAGTTGATCGGATGCGATTGGCTTGCCCACAAAACTTGGCTTGGCGATGGACTCGCCAGACTCGCTGTCACCGGAACTTGGTTGGCGAATCCCGGTCTTGGCCTCCAGTGCGACCTTCAGCGCTTGCGCGGCAATGGTGCGCACGACGCCGGCGCCCGATGATGAGTTGCTCAACACGACTACACCCAATTTGTGCTCGGGCAAGGCCATCAGCGTACTGCGATAGCCGTCAATCGCACCGTCATGGCTGGCATTCCAGCCGCCGCCCGTAACGCGCGCCGTGGCAGAGCTTTGCAGAAACCAGCCCAGTCCCATGCGGGTGTCAAAGTCCAGCGGCACATCCGTGTTCTGCGGGCGCAACATCTCTGACACCGAGTCGGCGCGCAACACGCGCTGACCATTTGCCTGACCCTGTGCAAAAACCATCATCAGAAAACGGCTTAGGTCATTCGCACTGCTGTTGAGTCCACCGGCCGGCACGTCACGCATTGGAACCGGCACAAGCTCCGTGTCGCCGCTATAGCCCTTTGCCATGTTGGCATCTTGCGATGCGGCAACGTCAAAAGCGGAGTGATGCATACCCAGTGGCATGAGCACCGAACTGTGCATGTAGTCTTCAAAGCGCGTGTTGCTGGCCTTTTCTACCATGCTGCCCAGCACGCTCAGGCCGACGTTGGAGTACGAGAACGTCTGGCCTGGGCGGTACGCCAGATAACCGTCGAAGTTCTCGGCTTCGTTAGTGAAACGAGGTGGCCGTGGACTCTGAAACGACTTTTGCACATCCCGCGGCAGACCCGAGTGGTGCGTCATCAGCATGCGAGTGGTGACGGGAGTTGCCGTTCCGTCCCACCACTTGGGCGAGAAACCTGGCAGTACAGCCTTCACCGGTTCGTCCAGCTTTAGCTGGCCAGTCTCCACCAGCTGCATGGTCGCTGTGTCGGTGAAAAGTTTGGCGACGGAGCCCACGCGATATAGCGTGTCTGCCGTCGCCAATTGCTTGGTCGCCACATCCGCATATCCAAAACCACTGGACCACACCACGCGCTGGTCGTCCACCAAGGCGATGCTGATGCCCTTTACCCAATTTTTGGCAATGGCCTGCTCAATCAGTGTTGTCGCATAGCGCTGCACGGCGCTGAAGTCGCCCCGTGAGACTCTTACCGGGGCAGGTGGCATCTGGGTGGCACAACCTGCCAGCACTACTAAGGTGCTGATGGCCAGACGCAAGCGTAAAGCCGGCAAAGAAATATTCATCGATTGGGGGGCTTTACTTGTGGCACATGCGGGTCCGTAGCGAAAAGGCGCTTCGGCAATGGCGAACTCATTGTATGTGCGGTGTTCGCTTTACAACTCTGGCTTCAAGATCGGGAACTTCCACATTTAGCACGAAGCGGGTCACCATGATCGGTGGCTGACCGGCAACAAAAATCGTTCAATTGGACTGCTCGAAAGCCAGCACTGGCGGCTGATGGCTCCCGCCCCCAATCCGCCCAACACCTATTGCATCCCCCATTCTCACTTGCCTAAACCACGCCGCCCGGCTGGTGGGCCGGGTGTCCGTTCATCGGCCTCAACTCGCAGTTGCCACAGAACTTGCGTGCCCACCACCGCGTTAACAAAATGGTGCTAGCCAACCCACTCGTTCGCCTGCGACTGAGGCCAGGGAATGGATACCCGGTTCGCCAGTCCCGCAGTGAACAGGACTCCCATCGCCCGAGTCGCGAGTCACCGCTGCAATTCCCGCAGTTTCAAGAAGGCCAGCGCTGCCATCACCGCATCGTTCAACGCATCGTGTGCCGGCCACAGCGGAAGACCCAGGTCGCGCATCAGGGTGTCAAAACGCAGGTCGATGGCGGGGTGGTCGCGCGCGCTAGACGGCAACTGCTGGTACTTGTAGTCGTAGTAAAGACCTGAGACCTCGATCTTCTCCTGCGGCAGGCCCATGCCCAACATGGGAAACAACACGCGGTTGATCATGGCCACGTCGAACTCTAGGTAGTAGCCCACCAGCGGGCGGCTGCCAATGAAGTGCATCAGTTGCATCATGGCCTCGTCGGCACTGACGCCCTGGGCCACGTCCTGCTGGCGCAGGCGGTGCACGCGAGCGCTGTCGGCGGTGACGCGCTGCTTGTCCGGGCGCACCAGCAGTTCCAGGCGCTCGCTGGTCATCACGCGGTTGCCGCGGATGCGCACGGCACCAATGGCGATGATGTCATCGGTCTTGGTGTTCAGGCCGGTGGTTTCACAGTCCAGCGCCACCCATTCGTCCCGGGGCGGCGCGTCCCACATGAAGCGAAAGCGCGGATCGCCCAGGTGGTAGAGCAACCACGCGCGCTTGAGGGCGGCGGCCCATCGCGCCAGCGGAAAGTCGGCCGCCATTACAGGGCTTCCAGGTGGAAACGTTGGTGGAGGAGCAGCTTGAAGAGCTTGACCACACCCAGCGTGTCCTTCAGCAGGTCGCGGTCCAGGCTGCTGAGTTTCTCCATCTGGATGCCCCCCGACACTGCGTGGCCGGTGTCAAGTTCCTGCAAGCCGACCTTGAGTTTGAGCCCCATGAAGAAATGCAGGCTGTCGATCAGGTCAGCTGCCAGTTTTTGCGGCAATTTGCCGGCAGCGGCCAGGGCCTCGATGCGGCCGGTAGTGGTGACCTCGGTCAGGTGATGGGCCAGCGCCAGGCTACGGATGCCATGCACTAGCGGGAAGGTTCCGACCTTTTTCAGGTCGAGTTGTTCGCCGTCTCTGTCGCCCAGGGCCAGCAGGCGGTTCCACCAACCCTGGCTGCTGCCAAAGAAGTTGATGGCCGATGCAAACCGCGCCAGCATGGCATCGTTGCCGCTGGTCAGGTCAAAAACGGCGGAGCGCACCTGCTCCAGCAACGTTGTGTCGCCGCACACGGCGTGCGCATCCAGAAAGATCGCCAGTTCCATCAGGCTGTCGGGGTTAGCGGTGACCGACCACAGGCGCACCATCTGGCTGAAGTCCGACACACTTTGGCGCCAGTGCGGGTTGCTGACCATGATATTGCCGGGGCACGGCGGGTAGCCAAAATCCGCCAGCGCGGTCGAGAAACGTTGGCACACCTCGGCCAGATCCACCGAGCACTCATAACCGTCGCGCAACACCAGACCGTTGTCTTGATCGGTCTTGAGCAACTGCTCGCCGCGCCCTTCACTGCCCATCACAAACAGGCAGCTATTGGCCACCAGATCCGGCGGGGCAATCAAGTGCCAGGCCCGCTCGAACAGGCGCAAGTTCAGCTCCTGCACCAGGCGGGCAATCATGTTGACCTTGGTGCCACTGCGGTGCAGCAACGCAATCAACCGCGTGATCTGTCCGGCGGCCACCTTCAGGGCGTCCACATCCTGCGCAGCAATGATTTGCTCGTTGATCTGGTAGGACTGGTTGGACAAGAAACCAAACAAATCGAGCGCTTCCAGAATCCCTGGATGTGCTCGCCTTCGACCACCAGCACCCGATGCACTTTTGTGCTTGATCAGGTTGCCAGCGCATCGCCGATCAGATCACTGGGGCGCACCGTGACCAGCGCGAAATTGGCCAGCTCGCCCACGGGTAACTGGTCCAGTGGAACGCCGTGGAGAATGGCTTTTTGCAACCCGGTTGTTGTGAAAATGCCCAACGCGGGCGGGGTTGCGCGTGCATCGCGCACCAGCACGGCGCCGATGCGCAGGGCCTGGAACTTCTTGACGACTTCCAGAATGCTGGTGTCGGCATCCACAAAATGCGGGGGATGGATAAAGGCCGCGTCAACCCTGGCCATGGCCAGCGACTGCAGCTCATGCTGGCTTTGCCGCTCCGACAGGGCATTGAGCTTGTTGGACAGGTCTGAGAACAGCAGCGCGCCAAAGGTGGCGTTATCGGCAATCAGGTCACTGACCGCCTGTTTGGCCAACTGGTAGGCCACCACCTCCTCGGCGGCCACAAAGCGGCTGCTGACCTTGCCGGCCACCAGGCCGCGGCCATCAAAACAATCGTCGGGGCCATAGGTGGTGATGACTTCGTTGCCATCAAACTGCTGGACATAACCCTTGATGATGACAAACAGGTGGCTCGGTTGGGAGCCCAGGTCCAGAATGGTCTCGCCCTGCGGGAAGTAGGCGATATCCACATTGTTCTGCACCAACCGGCGTTGCTCCGGCGTCAGGCAGTCAAAGGGGGAGGCGGAAAAGTTGAAGGCGCTGGGCATGCAGGCATTTTCCTCGCGCTGCCCTGCGCGTAGCTGACGCGCCCTACCGCTTCTTTCTACTGCCGGACGACTCCGACCGGCAGGCTGGCGACGGCGTCCCACTGCGGGCCATCAAACCAGGCGTCGCCTTGCAGGTAGGCGCGCAGCATGGGCAGGCCATCGAGCCCCCAGAACACCTTGCCATCAACTTCAAATGCCGGCACACCAAACACGCCCTTGGTTATGGCCTCTTCGGCATGGGCCCGCAGTTGGGCCTTGACCGACGCATCACCCGGGTCGCGCGCGGGGGCGAGCTGTTGCGTGAGTGCGGCCAGCCGTGTGGCATCGGCCGCATCCTGGCCACCCACCCAGACGTGGCGGAACACGGTCTCGCAGACATAGCGGTTGGGCTGGCCATTCGGGTCCGTGGCGATGGCCAGACGCAGCAGGCCCAGAGGGTTGAACGGGTGGGCTGCCGGCAGGTCCAGCGTGCGGCCCTTGCTGTGGGCCAGCCACTGCACCTGGCGGTAGGTCCAGTCGCGCTTGGCGGGAATCTCCGCCGGGCCCAACTGGCCGTGGTGCTTGAGCAGGGCCGCAAACAACAGCGGCTTGTAGGTGACCGAGTAGCTTAGGCCTATCAGGACCTGGGGCAGCTCCTCGAACGCCAGCCAGGCATACGGTGAGATGAAGTCCAGGTAGCAGGTGATGTGTTTCATGGTGCAGTGGGTTCCAGTGCGGTGATGCGCTGCGCAATCAACGCCCAGACGGCCTTTTTCTCCTGGTCGCTGGCTGTGCTCCAGAGCCGGATTTCGTCGATGCTGCGCAGGCAGCCTTCACAAAACGCCCGCTGTGCATCCATGCGACACACCGAGACACAGGGTGATGGAACATTTTCGGCGCTAGCCCTCGCCAATACAGCACGTTCCGCTAGCATTTCAATAGCAGTCATGGGTATCTCAAAGTTTCGGGGTCTGCGTGACATTGGCCGTGGGTGCATCGGCCAGCAGCGCCAGATCGTGCGGACGCAGCTTGAACACGCCATGTGGATGGCCGGCGGCGGCCCAGATTTCCTCGAATCGGAACAGTTCTTCATCCACCAGCGTCACTGGCGCTTGGGCATGGGCCAACGGCGATACACCGCCAATGCTGAAGCCGGTCTTGGCCTTGACGAAATCGGCGTCGGCGCGGCCCAGCTTGCCCACCAGGGCCTCGACCTTTTTCTCGTCCACGCGCCGGTCGCCGGAGGTTATGACCAGCACGGCCACGTCATCCTCCTTGCGGCGGAAGATGATGCTCTTGGCGATCTGGCCCAGAGCAATGCCCAGCGCGTCGGCGGCCTGCTGGGCGGTGCGTGCGGCGTCATCGAGCATCACCGGGACGTGGGGGTGGTTCTTGGCCTTTAATGCCGCCGCCACACGCTGCACGCCTTCGGGCAGATTCTGAAAATCCTGGTTGTCCATCGTTGCGCTCACCCCAACCGCTTGTTCAACAACGCGGTCGCCGCCCGTGAATTGGGCTTGCGCTGCAAGAAGTCACTGATGAACTGACCGGCATCCACCAGCTTGTCCAGGTCAATCCCGGTCTCAATGCCCATGCCGTGCAGCAGGTAGACCACGTCCTCGGAGGCCACATTGCCGGTGGCACCCTTGGCATAGGGGCAGCCGCCCAGCCCGGCCACCGAGGTGTCGAACTGCCACACGCCCATCTGCAGACTGGCCAGGGTGTTGGCCAGCGCCATGCCATAGGTGTCGTGGAAGTGGCCAGAAATCTGGTCAATGGTGTAGACGGACAGCGCCGCATCCAGGGCGCGCTGCACCTTCAACGGAGTGCCAACACCAATGGTGTCGGCCACGCCCACGTGCTGCACGCCAATCTCATGCATCAGCCGCGCCACCAGGGCCACGCGCTCGGGCGCGATCTCGCCCTCATACGGGCAACCCACCGCGCAGGAGATGGCGCCACGTACCGTCAGCCCCTGCGCCAGCGCCGCCTGCACCACGGGTCGGAAGCGTTCGATGCTCTCGACTATCGAGCAGTTGATGTTCTTCTGGCTAAAGGCTTCGCTGGCCGCGCCAAACACCACAATCTCGTCAGGTTGCGTCTTCACCGCGGCCTCGAAACCCTGTTGGTTGGGCGTCAGAACCGAGTAGCGCACGCCGGGCTGGCGCTGGATGCCAGCCATGACTTCGGCGTTGTCCGCCATCTGCGGCACCCACTTGGGCGACACGAAGCTGGTGACTTCGATCTCTTTCAGGCCGGCTCCCTGCAAGCGGTGCACCAGTTCGATCTTGATGGCGGCCGGCACCGGCTGTTTTTCATTTTGCAGGCCGTCCCGGGGACCGACCTCGACCAGTTTCACGCGTTGGGGCAAATCCATGGTGACTCTCTTTTCAAAAAACGCAAAAAAAAAAAAAAAAAACCACCCCCACCCCCAAAAGAAAAAGGGGGCCGCGGGGGGCAAAAGATTGTCAGTATCCCCGACTTGGCTCAACCACACCGGCCACAGGCTCTCCGCGCTGCAATGCCGCAATCTTGCCCGCAATCTGCGCAATGCTCTCGCTGCGCAGGGTGCGGGCCGAAGTGTGCGGTGTGACCGTGATCTTCGGGTGTGTCCAGAACGGATGGCCTACCGGTAGCGGCTCGGTGCGGAACACATCGAGCGTGGCACCGGCCAGGTGGCCGCTGTCCAGCAGGGTCAGCAGGTCGTCTTCCACCAGATGGGCGCCGCGTGCCACATTGATAACATAGCCACCGGCCTGCAGGCGTGACAGGCTGTCACGGTTCATGATGTCGCGCGTATCCGGGGTCAGCGGCAGCAGGCAGACCAGCACGCGGCTGGCGGCCAGAAAATCCTTGAATCCATCGGCACCGGAAAAGCACTTCACGCCCTCCAGGTGACTGGGTGGCAGAGCGTTCTGCGTAGGTAAAGGAGGAGCCCGCAAAGCGGGCGGGGGACACGGAGCAGAACGTTCTGTCACCCAGTCACCTAGCACCTTGGGGCTGCGGCTCCAGCCATTCACAGCAAATTCAAACTGCGCCAGCGACCGCGCTACGCGTGTGCCCAGCACCCCCAACCCCATGATGCCCACCGGAAAATCGCCGCGGGCTCGCGGTTTGCGAAACGACCACTTGCCTTGGCCTGTATCGGCCTCATAAGCATCGAACTCGCGGAAATGGCGGATGACGGCGTGGCACACATACTCCGCCATCTGCACCGACATGCCAGCATCGTCCAGCCGCACGATCTGGGCCTGGGGTGGAAGCTTGAGTTTGAGCAGCGCATCCACTCCAGCGCCAATGTTGAACACCGCTTTGAGTTGCGCCTGCTCGTCAAAAAACTGCTGGGGCGGGGCCCACACCACGGCATAGTCGGCTGGAGGCGCACCGGGCGCCCAGAGGGACAGGTCAGCGCCAGGCAATGCCGCGCGCAGGCCCAGCAACCAGGGCTCGGACGCGGTATCCGTGCAGCAAAATGCAATCCGCATCAGGCTGCCACTTCCAGCTTCAGCATGGCAATCATGGCATCAGCAAAGCATTGGCGTCCTGATTGGGACATACGTTATCAACACGTAGCGCGCGCTGCAACTCTTGCAATGCCTGCGCACGCGACAGCGCTATATGGACACACGCCTGAATGATCGCCCCTACCATGTCACGGTTTTGTGTTTGCAAAAACGCCAGTGGGGTGGTGATGCCGGCAAACATGTCACGGGCGTGGCGCAGAGTCGTGCGGGTACCGTGAAATCCCAGGTAACGGTACACAAAGGCCGTGAGTGGCGAAGCCCCCAGATCGTTTTGGGATCCGAGGTTGCGGCCCTTCTCAAAAATTTCCAGCAGGTCTGCGTCCACACTAGCGCTATGAAGCACGTCGGGCAAGTAGTCGTGTACGCGGTCCGGGCGCCCCTGGGTGCTGCGAATATCGCCTAAAAACATGGAGACCGGGCAATCGGCACCGGTTGCCATGGCCAGGGCTTCAATGATGGCCACCGAGGCTATCTTGGCCTCCAGAAAATCACAGGCAAAAGCAATGTTGCGCGTGGCAGCGGCGATCAAGTTCGACCACTCCTGCTTTGAGGGCGTGCCCTTGTAACGCTGAAACACTGACTCGGGGTTGAGCATGCCCAGGAAGCTTTCCATGCGCATGAGTACATCACGGTACTGGCGCAGGGTGTAGACGCCCACGCGTTTCAGGGGCGCATTGGACTCGTCAATCAGTAGCCAGGTGCTCGAGAAAAACAAGCCCGGGTCGTCGTTCGCAAAACTGCCCACATCGCGGTTGGCAAATTGCACCGCATCGGTAACCACCCGGTCAACGTACACCTTACGCACAGTTTCAGGCCAAACGGGCTGCAGGCGTTGACACAGCCGGTCCAGCCGCCCAGCCAAAATGTCGGCACTGGAGGTGCCGTCCATGGCAGTCGAACGAAACGGAATGCTGGCCTCAATACAAGCCACCACAGCCAATAAATCCATGTTGTCGAGACGCGATTGCAACAAACGCGCTGCGGCCACCGCACTCAAGAATTCATTCATGCCTGCATACAGGGGCAGCTCTTGTCCGGGCTGAAAGTCAAACACGACTGCGCAAAGCCCCAACGCTGTGTCATCCGGCGCTATGGGCTGCAAAATCAGGGTGCCCTCGCGCACGCAAACAACATCGCGCAAGATTTCGACCGTGGACTCGGGGAAACCGTCGTCCAGTTGGAAATAGACCAAGTCATGAAACAGCGCTGCCAGCACCTGATGGGGGTTCATGCCATCCACCAGGTCAAAGATATGGGCCGAGGTGTGGTAGGCCCGCACCCGGGAGTCCATGGCGAACTGCACAATCATGGCCAATCGCTCGGACTCGGCCATACACACCGGTGCAGCAAGCGCCTTAAATGCCCCGTCAAACAGGGTGATCAAACGGTTGATGGTTGCAATGGCCACGCGAACATACTCCAGTTTGGATCGTGCCCTGCACGACGGGGCACCCGGATTCTAGACTGCGCTTTTACCCGCGGCCTCACGGACCTGACGGGCTCCACAAGTTCGGCTGGCACAGCATGTCAGCCAGTGACTTCCAGCTTGAGCAACTCAGCGCCCTCGGTCACCTGGTCGCCAGGTGCAAACAGCAACTCGGCCACCGTGCCATCCGCCGGGGCGGCAATGGTGTGCTCCATCTTCATGGCCTCCATCACGGCCAGTGCCTGCCCTTTCTTGACGGCGTCACCGGCCTTGACGGCAAACGACACGACCTTGCCGGGCATGGGTGCGGTCAGGCGGCCCACTTCGGCATGCACCTCACCGGCATGGGCCAGCGCGTCGATTGCTACGATTTGTGTAGCGCCTAGCGCAGTGAATACGTGGGCTACCTCGCCTTTTTTATACAAGTGCACGGTCGAACGCAGGTCACCATAGCGCACATCCAGCGCACCACCTGCCACCGGTGTGTAGCGCAGGGCTGCGGTGTTGCCGTCAATCGTCAACTGCAGGCTCCCATCGTGCAGGCGGGTGAACAGCGCGGTGTGCGGCTCGCCGTGGAACTCCAGCATGAACTCGCGGTTGGACGCGCCGTGTGAGCGCCAGCCGTCGCGCTGCGCCCAGGGGTCGATCCAGCCGTGGACATTGGCCTGCTGGGCCAGCGCCTGTTCGCTGACCAGCATGTCGGCCACCATGGCTGCGGTGGCCATGTGCAGCCCGACCTTCTCCTGATTGAACAGCACGGCGGATTCGCGTGGGATCAGCGCCGTGTCCAACTGCGCCTGGGCGAACGATGGACTGGTTGTCACATGGCGCAGAAACTGCACGTTGGTCGCCAGGCCCACGATGTGGGTTTGTGCCAGCGCCGTGTCCAGGCGCGCCAGGGCCTGCTCGCGGGTGGCGCCGTGGACGATGAGCTTGGCCACCATGGAGTCGTAATAGGGGCTGATGGTGTCGCCCTCGCGCACGCCGGCATCCACGCGCACGGCGTTGTCGGCGCGCTCAAACGTGGTGCAGGCCGGCAGGCCATACACATGCAGCGTGCCGGTCGCGGGCAGGAAATTGTTGTCCGGGTTCTCGGCGCAAATACGCGCCTCGATGGCATGGCCGTGGATGCGCAATTGGTCCTGCTGCAGCGGCAGCGGCTCACCGGATGCCACGCGCAATTGCCATTCGACCAGATCCTGGCCGGTGATGGCCTCGGTAACCGGGTGCTCCACCTGCAGCCGGGTGTTCATCTCCAGGAGGTCTCGGGTGTCCCCCCCCGGGGTTCGCTGCCCCCGAGGAGGAAGTTCATCTGCGCCCGGCGCCGTCGTCGTCGCGCTGCTCCACGATGAACTCCACCGTGCCGGCACCCACGTAGTTCACGGCACGGGCGGCGGCCACGGCGGCCAGGCCCATCTGGGCGCGCATCTCGGGCGTCATGCCGGGCGCGGGAGCCTCTTCCAGCACCTTCTGGTGGCGGCGCTGCACCGAGCAGTCGCGCTCGAACAGGTAGACGTAGTTGCCCTGGGTGTCGCCAAACACCTGGATCTCGATGTGGCGCGGGCGCTGCACGTACTTTTCGATCAGCACCGCGTCATCACCAAAGCTGTTGATGGCCTCGCGCTTGCAACTGGCCAGCGCAGCGGCAAAGTCCTCGGACTTGTCCACCGCACGCATGCCCTTGCCACCACCACCGGCGCTGGCCTTGATCAGCACGGGGTAACCAATGCGATCGGCCTCGGCCTGCAGCAGCGCCGGGTCCTGGTTGGCGCCGTGGTAGCCGGGCACGAGGGGTACACCGGCCTTTTCCATCAGTTGCTTGGATTCGGCCTTCAGGCCCATGTCCTTGATGGCCGATGGTGGCGGGCCAATGAAGACCAGACCGGCATCGGCGCAGGCCTGCGCGAACTCTTCGTTTTCACTCAGGAAGCCGTAGCCGGGGTGGATGGCCTGGGCGCCGGTGGCCTTGGCCGCAGCAATGATTTTTTCCCAGCGCAGGTAGCTGTCCTTGGGAGCGCTGCCGCCAATGTGGATGGCCTCGTCGCAGGCGGCCACGTGTTTGGCGCCGGCGTCGGCATCGGAATACACGGCGACGGTTTTGATGGCGAGGCGGCGGGCGGTGGCGGCTACGCGGCAGGCGATCTCCCCGCGATTTGCAATGAGTATTTTGGTGAACATTTAGGCAGCCTTTTGAAAACCGGAAGAGAACCGGGACACGCGGTTAAACACCGCCTTGAGAAACTGGATGAGCAGCCAGGTGACGATCCACATCAACACCACAACCACACAAAGCACCAGGCCAAAAACCAAAGGGTTGGTCGTAGCCAACCACAGGGCACCGACCACTAGGCCGTCCTCGAACAGGCTGGCCACTACATTGCTGAAAGGCTCGGGCGAGGTGTTGATGGCCGCGCGTGTGGTGGTCTTGGCAGCTTGGCTGGTAGCGGCCAACGAGCCGCCCAACAACGCGGCCACCAGGGTCATCGTTCCACTGTCCGCACCCAGGGCGCCCGCCGCGAGTGCAGCGCCGGCCGGAATGCGGACCACGCTGTGCACGATGTCCCACAGCGAATCCAGCCCCGGAATTTTGTCGGCAAAAAACTCCATGAACAACATGCAGCCGCTGGCAATCAACAGGGCCGGGTGCTGCAGCAATTGAAGCCCCTGGGGCAGCACAAGCCATCCCATAACACCCGCCAAGCCAGTGATAAACACCACTGCATACAGACGGAAACCGCTGGCCCAACCGAGCACGGCAGCCAGTGCCAGCAGGCTGGGCAAGTCCAGCTTGTCGCTCACGTGCACCGCACTGCCCGGCGCCCATCCGACGGCGTGCAGCCACTGGACCAGCGAGGACCACAGCGAATCCATGCATCACATCCGGAACAGGCCGAACTTCACATCCGGGATCGGCGCATTCAGCGTGGCCGACAGACCCAGCGCCAGCACGCGGCGCGTGTCGGCCGGGTCGATGATGCCGTCGTCCCACAAGCGGGCAGTTGCGTAGTAGGGGTGGCCCTGCACTTCGTACTGCTGGCGGATCGGCGCCTTGAAGGCTTCTTCTTCGTCCTTGGACCAGGCGCCACCCTTGGCTTCAATGCCGTCGCGGCGCACCGTGGCCAGCACGCTGGCCGCCTGCTCGCCACCCATGACGCTGATGCGCGCATTCGGCCACATCCACAGGAAGCGCGGGCTGTAGGCGCGGCCGCACATGCCGTAGTTGCCGGCGCCAAAGCTGCCGCCGATGATGATGGTGAACTTGGGCACATTGGCCGTGGCCACCGCCGTGACCATCTTGGCGCCGTTGCGGGCGATGCCTTCGTTCTCGTATTTGCGGCCCACCATGAAGCCGGTGATGTTCTGCAAGAAGATCAGCGGGATCTTGCGCTGGCAGCACAGCTCGATGAAGTGCGCGCCCTTCAGCGCCGATTCGCTGAACAGAATGCCGTTGTTGGCGATGATGCCGACCGGCATGCCTTCGATGTGTGCAAAGCCGGTCACCAGTGTGGTGCCGAAACGGGGCTTGAATTCGTGGAACTCGGAGCCATCGACGATGCGGGCGATGATCTCGCGCACATCAAAGGGCTTGCGCGTGTCGGTGGGAATCACTCCGTACAACTCTTCTGCTGCAAATTTAGGAGCAACAGGCGCTTTGAGTGCGGGGGCTAGCGCCTTCTTTTGATTCAGGTTTGCCACCGCAGTGCGGGCAATCGAGAGCGCGTGCAGATCGTTCTGCGCCAGGTGGTCGGCCACGCCGGACAGGCGGGTGTGCACATCGCCACCGCCCAGGTCTTCGGCCGTCACCACTTCGCCGGTAGCCGCCTTCACCAGCGGCGGGCCGCCCAAAAAGATGGTGCCCTGGTTCTTGACGATGATGGTCTCGTCGCTCATGGCGGGCACATAGGCGCCACCGGCCGTGCACGAGCCCATGACCACGGCGATCTGGGCGATGCCCTCGGCGCTCATGTTGGCCTGGTTGAAGAAGATGCGGCCAAAGTGGTCGCGGTCGGGGAAGACCTCGTCCTGGTTCGGCAGATTGGCACCGCCCGAGTCCACCAGATAGATGCAGGGCAGACGGTTCTGCTGGGCGATCTCTTGCGCGCGCAAATGTTTTTTGACGGTGACCGGATAGTAGGTGCCGCCCTTCACGGTGGCGTCGTTGCACACAATCATGCAGTCCACGCCCGACACGCGGCCAATGCCGGCAATGACACCGGCGCAGGGCGCGCTGTCGGTACCGTCGCGGTCGGGGTACATGCCCATCGCCGCCAGCGGCGAGAGTTCGAGGAAGGGCGTGCCAGCGTCCAGCAGGTTGTGCACGCGGTCACGCGGCAGCAGCTTGCCACGGGCCGTGTGCTTGGCGCGGGCGGCGTCACCGCCACCCATGGCGGCCTTGTCGGTCTGGGCGTTCAGATCGGCCACCAGCGCGCGCATGGCGTTGGCGTTGGCAACAAAATCCGCCGAGCGGGCGTTGAGTTGGGTCTCCAGAATGGGCATGGGCGGGTTCCGGTAAGAGAAAGAGGGTTTCAGAATTCAGCTTGCATTTTCAGCTGGGTGGGGTGTGGCATGTAGGTCATAAAGGTTGCAAATCGCGCCACAGACTAAAAACTGCTGCACACTAGCGGCATGGTTGCATCATCTCCCATTGCCGCTACGCCCATGGCCTTTGTGCGTGCCATTGTGGCCGCCTACCGGCGCTATGGCAAGGACCCCGCTCAAGCCCTACGCCAGGCACAGATTGCGCCAGAGCAAGTGGCCAAGCCGGACGCCCGCATTACCGCCTGGCAAATGGAAACCCTTTCCGGCACGGCCATGCAGGAACTGGACGACGAAGCCCTGGGCTGGTTTAGCCGACGCCTGCCCTGGGGCAGCTACGGCATGCTGGCCAGGGCCTCCATAAGCGCCCCAACCTTGGGTGTGGCCATTTCCCGCTGGTGCCGCCACCACGGCTTGATCGCCCCCGACTTTGCGTTGGAGCTGAGTGTGGCCGGTGACGTGGCGACCATTCGCATCAAGGAGCATTCCGAACAAGCCCCCGAGGGTAGAGCGATAGCGGGGGATTTTGCGCAGGTAAAGGAGGAGCCCGCAACGCGGGCGGGGGACACGGAGCAAAATCCCCAGCCACACAGTCTTCCTGCACCCATGCGTGAGTTCTGTCTGGTTTCCGTGCTGCGCAATATCCACGGCTTGGCCTGTTGGCTGGTGGATTCACGCATTGCGCTGCTTGGGGCGCAGTTTCCCTTTCCGCCGCCGCCCCACCAAAGCGCCTACGCAGTTCTGTTTTCCGGCCCCACCGTGTTTGGCACCGGTCCGGCCTGCATTCAGTTCGATGCACAGTATTTGAACTTGCCCCTGCGCCGCGACGAAAAAGCCTTGCAGCAGATGCTGCAACACGCCCTGCCCCTGACCGTGCTGCAGTACCGCCGCGACCGGCTGCTGGTGCAGCGCGTGCGCCAGACCCTGGCCAGCCACGCCCAGCAAACCCACAGCGCCGAGGCGCTGGCCACGCTGCTGAATGTGTCGCCGCGCACACTGCACCGCCAGCTCAAGGAAGAAGGTGCTACCTTACAGGGACTGAAAGACGAAGTGCGCCAGGACCGCGCCGTTGAACTGCTGCACCGCACCACGCGGCCCATCAAACAGGTGGCCGAGGCAGCGGGCTTTCGCAACGAGAAGAGTTTTATCCGCGCATTTAAGAGTTGGACTGGGTTGTCACCGGCGGAGTTTCGCAAGCAGGCCCTGCCATTGGCGTGATTTGTCCCTTTCGTGGCACACGCTGCATCGTTGCTGTTTGTAGACTGCGACAACCATGACGATGATTGCCATAAACGACTCCACCACGATTGGTCACGCCTTCTTCTGCGCTGCGCAACGCTATGCGTCCAACAGCCTGCTGGCCGTGCCCGCCAATCCGGGTCGTAGCTACGACCCGGGGGGCCGCGAGATCACGTACGCCCAAGCCGCGGATGCCGTGCGTGGCCTGATGGCGCAGTACCGCGCCGCAGGTTATGGGCTGGGTCACCGCGTCGGCCTGTTCCTGGAAAGCCGCCCCGAGCACATGTTGCACAAGCTGGCACTCAACGCATTGGGCGTATGCTGCGTGCCCATCAACCCAGACTACCGGCCACGTGAACTGGCCTATTTAGTGGACCATGCCAAGGTGGAGCTGATCGTTACGCTGACGAGCCGCCATGACGCGGTGCAGGCCGCGCTGGCGCTGACCCGGCACCAGCCGCCGGTAGCGCTATTGGAAGACATCGCGCACCAGCCCCTGCCCGCAGCCGCCACACCCGCCCAGGCCGGTGAACCGACGGGCGACACGCCCGCCAGCATCCTCTACACCTCCGGCACCACCGGCCAGCCCAAGGGTTGTGTGTTATCCCACACCTACGAGCTGGCAGCCGGCCACTGGTATGCCCACCAGGGTGGCCTGGGGACAGTGCGCGAGGGGCAGGAGCGGCTGTACAACCCGCTGCCGCTGTTCCATGTGAACGCGTCCATCCTGTCGTTCTATTGCATGCTGCTCAGCGGTGGTTGCCAGGTGCAGACCGACCGCTTCCAGCCCAGCCGCTGGTGGACCGAGGTGGTGGAGAGCCGCGCCACCATCGTGCACTACCTGGGCGTTGTCGTGCCCATGTTGCTGAACCAGCCCGCCAGCCCCTTGGAGCGCGCCCACTGCGTGCGCTTTGGTTATGGCGCGGGCGTGGAGCCGCAACTGCATGCCGTGTTTGAGGAACGTTATGGCTTCCCGCTGTTGGAGCTGTGGGGCATGACCGAGATGGTGCGACCGCTGTGTGACAACCACGCACCGCGCCAGGTCGGCACCCGCGCCTTTGGCCGTGCACGACCTGGCTTGGATGCGTGCGTCATGGATGAGAACGGCCACGTGGTGCCCGACAACATGCCAGGTGAACTCGTCATCCGCCACAGCGAGGCCACGCCGCGCCGCCACTTCTTCAACAGCTACCTGGACAACCCCGAAGCCACCGCAGAGGCCTGGCGCGGCGGCTGGTTCCATACCGGCGACATCGTGGTCCGCGGGCCAGACGGCATGTTGCACTTCATGGACCGGCGCAAAAACATCATTCGCCGCTCGGGGGAAAACATCGCCGCCGCCGAGGTCGAGGCCCTGCTGCTGACGCATCCGCTGGTAGCGAATGTGGCCGTGATGGCGCTACCCGACGACGTGCGCGAAGAAGAGGTGCTGGCCTGTGTGGTGCTGAAAGACCGCAACGGCACCGAGACCGCGCAAACCGCCACCACCCTGTTCGACTTCTGCCACGCCAACCTGGCCTACTACAAAGCACCTGGCTGGCTGTGGTTTGCCTCCGAGATCCCGACAACCGGCACGCAAAAAATCCAGAAGCACCGTATCTTCCCCGAAGGCCAGGACCCGCGCACGCTGCCGGGCATGTTTGACCTTCGCCCGTACAAGAAGCGGGGCTAACCCAGCATGATCACCCTTTACCACTGCGTCAGCGCCCGCTCCTTCCGACCCCTTTGGCTGCTGGAAGAACTAGGCCTGCCTTACCAACTGAAGATGCTGCCCTTCCCGCCCCGCGCACTGGCGCGGCCGTATCTCCAAGAAAACCCCTTGGGCACTGTGCCGCTGCTAATCGATGACGAAACCCGCATGACCGAGTCCGCCGCCATCTGTGAATACCTGGCGGCGCGGCACAGCCCAGGCCATCTGAGCGTGGCGGTGAACGACCCAGCATATGGCGCTTACCTGAACTGGTTGCACATGAGCGACGCCACACTCACCTTTCCGCAGACCCTGGTGCTGCGCTACCTGCACTTCGAGCCGGCACAGCGCCAACAACCCCAGGTCGCCGAAGACTACAGCCGCTGGTTTCTGGCGCGACTGCGGGCCGTCGACGCCGTTGTTCAACAACAGGACTTTCTATGTGCCGGGCGCTTCACCGCAGCCGATGTTGCAGTTGCCTATGCGTTGATGCTGGCCGCACATTTGGGCTTGGATGCCCAGTTCAGCCCCTCCACTGCCGCCTATTGGGCACGCTTGCAAGCCCGGCCCGCGTTTCAACGCGCGCTGGCCGGGCAGCATCAAGCCGCCATTGACCAGGGTGTACCGACAACGCCAGCACCCGATGTGCGGCCTTAATGGAGCCGCGGTGCGCAAAGTTGGCCCAACCCCGCCCAACTGGGTTTAGCTTTAGAAACTTTAGGTAAAATCGGCCTCCAGCCCTCGTAGAATATACAGAAATTGCTATTTAATATATAGCATCACATCTGCACACTATTGTCCAACTGCTGCCACAACAACACTCCGCCCATCGCAGCCGACAGCATCGACACTCTGCGTTGCAGGGTGTACTGGGCAAGGCCCAAGCGCAGTGCTGCGGACCACAGCACAAGCAGGGCACCTGCAAACACCAATTGCCCCAATTCAACCCCGAGGTTGAAGCCCAGCAGGCCCGGCCAGCGTTGGCTGCTGACGCCGCCCAACGCTGCCAGGGCGGTGGCAAAGCCCAGGCCATGGATCAGGCCACAGGCAAAAACCAGACCGACATGACGCCAGGCCTTGGCTCCGCGGTTCGTCAGAGAGTCAGTACGCAAGTTGTTCAACGCCACCAGCACAATGCTGGCGGCAATCAGAGGCTCGGCCAATGACGGCGACACACCCAACCAGCCGAGGGTCGACAACACGAGTGTGATGCTGTGCGCCACCGTGAACGCCGTAACCACGCCGACCATGCGCCGCCACCCCACAGTACCCACCAACACGGTCAACAAAAACAACAGGTGGTCCACCCCCACCAGCATGTGCTCGATGCCTAAGGGCACAAACCGCTTGAACGACGCCATGGCACCCTGGAAGAAGAAGTGTTCGGGGTAATGGGATGACAGGATGACGGCCTCGGCCAGGGCTGCCGTGTTGGGGTCTGCGGCGGAGATGGTGACGGCCTGCAGCGCCAGTTGCTGCGGACTACCTGTTGCCTTGAATACATCGGCCCGCAAACTCAGGGTCTGAATCGCCGTTGGCCACTGCAGCCTGCGCATGCTGATCAACTGCTCGGTGAAGACTTGATCAGGCGCCGTGGGCGCACCGGGTGTGTGCAGGTGGGGGATCAGCAGGTCTTCAAAGATCCGTTCACCGGCCTGCCCGTTGCTGCGAAAGTCGAGCAAGCGGTTCGCCTGGTCCAGCAATTCGGTACGATGCTGGTTCAGCTCCAGCAGGCTCAAACGCCCGTCACTGTTGGTATCGAAGCCCCGCAGTTCGGCCACCGGAAGCGACACCGTGGCATATACCGTGTTGCCGTCCACACGCACCGCGCCCTGGGCTTGTGGCATCAGATGCGCAGCCACCGGGTTGATGCAGCCAAGCGCTAGGCACGCCCCCAGCCTCAGGGCACAGCTTGCCCACCACCGAAAGGTCACGGCCCGGTTGAGGCCG
Organism: Candidatus Aalborgicola danicus; assembly: GCA_016703945.1. Taxonomy (GTDB): domain Bacteria; phylum Pseudomonadota; class Gammaproteobacteria; order Burkholderiales; family Burkholderiaceae_C; genus Allorhodoferax; species Allorhodoferax danicus. The sequence goes on along the minus strand of JADJBC010000020.1, from coordinate 116,396 downwards.
CCGTACCTTTCACGCAGCGCTGGATGTACGGGAAGGCATCGGTGATGTAGTAGTGGTAGATGCCGTTGGGGAACTCTGGTGTCACACCAAAGCGGCCATTGCATTCGTCCAGATCGCCCAGGCCCGCCACGTATTCAAAGTCCTGGGTAAAGGTGCCCATGGCCGCAATGCTGGTGGACGGCCGACCGGCGCTGGGGGTCGTCTTCTTGCGCCAGCTCGGTGTCATCACCTTGGTGCCACTGTTGGCGTCTGTCGCCGTGTTGAAGCCATAGCGGGCGTACATGGGAAATCCGTCTACGGCAAAACCAACTAGGGCCATGCCGGTACCTTTGGCCAGGCGGGTGACATAACCCTCCGGGATGCCGTGGTAGTGGTAGGCGCCGTTGGGCTGCACGTGGGCATTGCTGGAATCGGCCCCGGCGGAAAAGTAGGTCTGGTTCAAAGCCTCGATATTCCAGACGCCGGCGTTCTGGTAACTCTCGGCCGTGGCGGGGTCAAACTTGATGGCGTTATTGGCATAACCCAGGGTGTGCGCCACGGCAGTGCCGGTGCTGCTGACCACGGCCGGCGCGGTGGTGTTGGTGAAACGGACGTTTTGTACGGAGATGGTGTTGGGGTTGCCCGAACTGGGGAAGGCGCCCGGTGTGTGGTCCGGAATGCCATTGCCCGTGATGGTGCGCTGTGTGCCGCTGCAGCTAATGGCGCTGGTGCTGGTGAGGTTCAGAAACGTATTCAACACACTGGCACTGTAGGAACACAAGACACTGGCGGTGCTGGCCGTACCGCTGCTGGTGCTGACAACCGGCGTCACGCTTACGCTGGCCGACGCTGCGCCAGTGCCCACGCTGTTGGTGGCGGTGACGGAGCAACTGTAGACGGTGCTGTTGGTCAGGCCGGTCACGCTGGCCGGGCTGGCAGTGGTGGTGCCGGTCTTGCTCACGCCAGCCGCTGTGCAGGTGGCTGTGTACAGCGTGATGGTCGCGCCGCCATTGGAGGCAGGAGCGGTGAACGCAATGCTGGCGCTGGCATTGCCCGCCGTGGCCGCCCCAATGGTGGGGGCACCGGGCGCCGTCGCACCGGGGGTGATGGGTGTGCTGCTGGCAACGGGTTTTACCGTCACCACGCCAGAGGCATTCGACGTGCCCGCGTTGTTGGTGGCGCTGACCTGGCAACTGTACAAGGTGTCATTGGTCAGACCCGAAACCGTGATCGGGCTGGCCGTGGCGCTGGCCGATTTGCTGGACCCCACCGCGATACAGGTTGCGGTGTAGAACGAGACGCTGGCACCGCCGCCGGACGGGGCCCCGCTGAATGCAATGACACCCAATCCATCTCCCGCCGTTGCGGTGCCAATCACCGGGCTGTCCGGCACGGTGCAGTTTCCGGGAAATACCAGGCAGTTGAAGTCGGCCAGTCGACCCACCAGGGCCACTGCGTTGTTGGTGGCAGGCCCGAGCACATAAACCTTGTCATCGTTCACGGCGATATAAGTCTGTGATTCCGGGTAGAAGCGGTAGACCAAAGCGCCCGCCGTCTGGTTGGTCTTGTGCCCAACGAAGATGCCCGCAAACGTGGCTTCAGCCCAGTCAAATACGGCGGTACTGGTGATCGTACCGGTGGCGAGCGTGGTCGCCCGCGTGCTGGGTGCGCCCGCCGTTCTGGCTTGTTGGGTTGTCACCTTCACCACATTGGGCGGCGCCAGCAACAGCGGCGAGGTCCGCATACATTGGCCATCAATCAGCGCGGTGCTGCTACCGTCAGGCGATGCCGTGGGTGCGCCGTTGGTGTTGCACAAGCTCGCATCGACGCGTGCATCAAACACCACCGGTGGCGTCTGGTCCAGCGCTTTTGCGGTGGTCGCCACAGCGACGCCGGTGGCATTGGACACCGAAGACCCGGTACTTTGGTTACCGCCGCCGCATCCGGTCAACCACAGCGGAACCGCAATCACGGCCAGCACGGCCGTTGTTCGCAGGGTGGCTACTGTTCGCGTGGCGCAGATGGGCTTGACGGATCGCATGCGAGTCTCCCGACAGAAAAACAGACGCTCACTATAGGATAAAAGGCAGTCTTTGCGCAGCAGGCGATCAAAGACCAGCCCCTACATGACCCCCACCGCCAGCGCAAACGCAACACCTGCCAACATGAACTGACTTTTGATAAATGGGGGCTGCAGTGTCGCCCGAAACGGACGCTGGAACTCGCAGGTGATTGGCTTTGCGCGCCGCGTCAACTGTGTTCCTGCGCCGGTTTACAGTGGTGCACTACAAGCCCAATTCCAAATCGAGAGCGCACAATGAAACTGGAAGTCCCTGAAACCAAACGCCTCCTGCACACCATGACCACACCCATCCGCTGGGGCGACATGGATGCCATGGGGCACGTCAACAACACCGTCTATTTGCGCTACATGGAGACCGCACGCATCCAGTTGATGGACGAAAATGGATTTTCGATCAATTCGGCTGGAGAAGGATTTGTGATTGCCAACATCTTCTGCAATTTCATCCGCCAGTTGGAGTACCCAGGCCAGGTGATCATCAAGAGCTACGTAGGCGCAGTTGGCCGGTCATCGTTCGACATGTACCACGAGCTGCTGCGTGCCGACAACAGCAACACGCTTTATGCCAATGGCGGAGAGACCATGGTGTGGATTGATTTTCCCAAACAGAAGTCGGTGCCGTTACCGGAGAGGCTTCGCGACTGGTTGAAGGGTGCCTGAGACGTTACTGACGCTTTCGGCGTAGATCGGTTAGAACGGCATCTTGGGCATACCCTTCATGCCCCCCAGGCGTTTCATCATCTTCATCATGCCGCCGCCTTTGAATTTCTTCATCATGTCCTGCATCTGCTCAAACTCCTTGAGCATGCGGTTGACTTCCTGAACGTGCACCCCGGCACCGGCGGCGATGCGGCGTTTGCGGGTGGCCTTGATGAGATCCGGCTTGCGGCGCTCCAGCGGCGTCATGCTGTGGATGATGCCTTCCTTGCGCTTGATGTCTTTCTCGGCCTGGTCCATGTTCATACTGCCGGCTTTGGCAGACATGGCTGCAGGCAGCTTGTCCATCAGGCTGGACAGGCCGCCCATTTGTTTCATCTGCTGGATCTGGGCCAGGAAGTCGTTCAAATCAAACCCGGCACCACTCTTGACCTTGGCAGCCAGCTTTTGCGCAGCGGCAATGTCAACACCCGCGGTGACCTGCTCCACCAGCGCCAGGATGTCGCCCATGCCCAGGATGCGCCCGGCATGGCGTTCCGCATCGAATACTTCCAGGCCATCGAGCTTTTCGCTGGTACCGGCAAACTTGATCGGCGCTCCGGTAATCTGGCGCACCGACAGGGCCGCACCACCGCGTGAATCGCCATCGAGCTTGGTCAGGATGATGCCGGTCAGCGGCAGCGCTTCCTTGAAGGCCCGGGCGGTATTGACCGCGTCCTGGCCCTGCATGGCGTCGACCACGAACAGGGTCTCCACCGGGTTCAACGCCGCGTGCAGGTCCTTGATCTCGGCCATCAGCACTTCGTCAATGGCCAGACGGCCGGCCGTGTCGACCAGCAGCACATCAAAAAAGTGCTTCTTGGCGTAGTCCAGCGCCGCGCGGCCAATGTCCAGTGGCTTCTGGTCGGGTGTGCTGGGGAACCATTCGGCGCCGGCCTGGGCGGTGACGGTCTTCAATTGCTCGATGGCAGCGGGGCGGTAGACGTCGCCCGACACCGTCAGCACCTTCTTCTTGCGCTTCTCTATCAGGTGTTTGGCCAGTTTGGCCGTGGTGGTGGTTTTACCTGCTCCTTGCAGACCGGCCATCAAAATCACGGCGGGCGGTTGTGCGGCCAGGTTGATGTCGCTAACACCCTCGCCCATGGTGGCCGCCAGCTCCTTGCTGACAATGCTGACCAGCACCTGGCCAGGTTGCAGGGAACCCATGACCTCCTGGCCCAGTGCCTTTTCCTTGACACGGGCGATGAAGTCGCGCACCACCGGCAGGGCAACATCGGCCTCCAGCAGGGCCATACGCACCTCGCGCAGCATGTCTGTGACATTGGTTTCGGTGATGCGGGCCTGGCCTCGCATTTCCTTGACGAGGCGGGAGAGTTTGTCGGAGAGAGCGGAAGCCATAGGAGGATGTATTCCGTTGCACGGAACCCAGTGTGAACGCCAGCAGGGGCCGGCAAAGAGCAAAACGCTAAACTGTACCCATGATTTTAGCCAGTGTGCCTCCCTTGGGTCTGATTCTGTCGGTATTGGCCGCAGCTGCATACGCGTTGCCGGCGGTGCGAACAACGCACTTGAGTGACAGCGGCGCCCGCGTCTGGGTGGCGGCTGCCTGGCTCATGCATGGCAGCGTGTTGGCCTTGACGTTGTTGGGTGAACAGCCCCATTTTGGTTTTGCGCCTGCCATGTCCGTGACCGCCTGGTTGGTGGCCGCTGTGTATGCGGTCGAAAGCCAGATTTACCCGCAACTGCCCACCCGCTGGACTTTGTGCGTTGTAGGTGCCGTCGCGGTGCTGGCGGCATTTTTCTTCCCCGGCAACCCCATGCCAGCGGCAGCCTCTGCCTGGCTGGCATTGCATCTGGCTTTCGGTGTGGCGTGTTACGGTTTGTTTGGGATCGCCGTGGTGCATGCGTGGTTCATGACCCGGGCTGAAGCCCGCATTCGGCACGCAGAGGACCCGCACAGCGGACTGCCGTTGTTGACGCTGGAGCGGCTGACCTACCGGTTTGTGGCGGCCGGATTCGTGCTGCTGAGCGCAACCTTGTTGGCCGGCTTCCTGTTTGGTGACGCCCTTTACGGGCATGGCCACGGGTGGCGCTGGGACCACAAGACCGTTTTCTCCACCTTGTCGTGGTTGACGTTTGCGCTGCTTCTGGTCGGGCGTACAGCCTTTGGCTGGCGTGGCAAACGAGCCGTCCACGTTTTGTACGCGGGCTCAGCCTTCCTGTTGTTGGCGTATGTCGGTTCACGTTTTGTGACCGAAATCATTCTGGGGCGTACGCCATGAGGTTCTTGCTGGGTTTTCTGGTGGTACTGGTGATCGCCTGGCGTTGGCGTGCCTGGCGCGAGTCGAAGCAACTGGAAAAAAGAAACACCGCGCCAGACCCCACATTGGCGTCCGACATGGTGAGCTGCAAGCAATGTGGGCTGCACATTCCGTCCAATGAAGCGGTGTTGGGCAGACTGGGAAGTTACTGCAGCACGGACCACCGACGTCAACTGGAACCCTGACTGGTGGAACCCACAACGGCACACCCCTGGCTGAACCCTGGCGCCGTTGAGCCCGCCGACGAAGGGCAAGACACGTCCTACGAGATTTCGCGCCAATGGCAGGGTTTCATGAGTGCGCGCCTGATCCTTGGATTCGTCCTCGTTGCCTTGCAAACGGCACTGCTGGCGACGGGCAGCTCCCACAGCACGACCCTGATTGCGATCAGTGGCGCCTATCTCGTGGGCACGCTGACCAGCAAGCTCTTTATTCAGCCGCGCCCGTTGGGCCAGTCCTTCAATCGGGTCTGGGGGGCGCTGGTCGGCATTGATCTGCTGACATTTTCCGCATTGCAAATCCTGCAAGGGGGGCCAGGCAGCACCAGCACGATCAACTACACGCCTTTGTTTGCGCTGCCCGTTTTGGTCGCATCGGTGTTGGGCTCCATGCGCCTGGCACTGGGTACGGCCGCCGGCATTACAGTGTTGATGCTGGGCATTGCGATTTGGGCCACTTTGCAAAGTGCGACCGATTCAACGCCCTATCTGGTCCAACCCGCACTCAGTGGAGTCGGTTATTTCGCCATCGCGTGGTTATCCAACCAGCTGTCCAGCCGACTGGCCACCGAGGGACAACGCGCCCGGCAAAATCAACTGGCCGCCAATATCCAACGCCAGGTCAATGAGTTGGTCATTGAGTCGCTGCCCGATGGTGTGCTGATCGTCGACGAACACGGCTGTGTGCGGGCCGCCAACCCGGCAGCCCGCACGCTGCTGGGCTCACAACAAGCTTTGCACGCCACCGTGTTTGACCTGAAAGACGAGGCGGGCTGGTTTCCGCTGCTCAACCTGACCCGCGTGAGCGTTGCCACCGGGCTGAGCCATGAGGAAGACGTCACCATTCGCCACGGCACCCAAGGTCCCCGTCGGGTGCACGCACGAACCCGATTGGCAGCGCCGCAAGGCGTCACCGGAGAAAGCCTGTGTGTACTCTTTCTGCAGGACCAGCGCGAACTAGAGGCCCGCATGCGAACCGAAAAGCTGGCGGGCATGGGCAGATTGTCAACCGCAGTGGCGCATGAGATCCGCAACCCGTTGTCGGCCATCACGCAGGCCAATGCCTTGCTCGACGAAGACGTCAGTGACCCCAGGCTCAAAAAATTGACCGCCATGGTGAGCCAGAACGCAAAACGCCTTGAAAAAATCGTCAACGACGTCTTGAACGTTTCCCGCGTGCAGCCCTATGACCAGACCTACCTGATGCCTACGGTACCGCTGGACGCGACGGTATGGCGTGCCTGCGAAGACTGGGCGGCACAAAGCGGCAGTCAACAACGCCTGACACTGCACTGCGAAACCCCTGCAGTCGGTGTACGTTTTGACACTGAGCATTTGCGCCGTGTGCTGGTCAATCTGCTGGACAACGCACGTCGGTATACGGAAGAACGCAACGACGCAATACAGGTCTTTACCTGCGCCATCGACGCCCAACACGCCAGCATTGCGATCTGGAGCGACGCCGCACCCATGGATCAATCGGTCGAGCGTCACTTGTTTGAGCCCTTCTTTTCGTCCGACAGCCGTTCCAGTGGACTGGGCTTGTTTATTTGCCGCGAATTGTGTGAGCGCCACGATGCTTCACTGGTGTACCAGCGCAATGTGCGCAGCGCGCGTGGAGTTTCCACCGAAGGCAATGAGTTTGTGCTGTCGCTGCTGCTGGCAGACGCGCCTGATAATGTGGCCCAAGCTGAACCATCTACAACGCCATGGCAACCCACTCTGTACTGAACAACGCACAGATCCTGGTGATCGACGATGAGCCCGATCTGCGCACCCTGTACGAACTGACATTGTTGCGCGAGGGTTACCGGGTTGAAACTGCGGGCAACCTACAGGACGCTTTGCACGCAGTCAACACACAGCGCTTTGACGTCGTGATTACCGATATGCGTCTGCCCGATGGCCTGGGCATCGAAATCCTCAACCACATGCGGGTCACGCAGCGCAGCGAACGCTGTATTGTGATCACCGCACATGGCTCGGCGGAGAACGCTGTGGAATCGTTGAAGGCGGGGGCATTTGATTATTTGACAAAACCCGTCGATCTGAAGCAGTTTCGAACCGCGATCGCGTCTGCCGTACAAGGGTCGCCTGCCAAGACCGGCCCCTCCCGCCGCGCCACCGACTCCCGACCGGCGGAGTTGTCCACCTCCCTGGGCAACGGTCAACTGGCCTTGGCCAAACTGGCTGGTGAATCCGCTGCGATGCGCTACGTAAAGGAACGCGTTGTCAAGGTGGCACGCAGCATGGCACCGGTGCTCATCCGCGGCGAATCAGGTACCGGCAAAGAGTTGGTGGCCTGTGCATTACACGCCAACAGTCACCGCGCCAGCGGTCCTTGGGTGGCGGTCAACTGCAGCGCAATTCCCGAGAACCTGTTGGAGAGCGAATTTTTTGGCGCTAAAAAGGGCGCCTACACGGGGTCGGTACAGGACCGTGAAGGATTCTTTCAAGCCGCAAAAGGAGGAACCCTGTTTCTGGACGAGATTGGCGACCTGCCCTTGGCTATGCAATCCAAGCTGTTGCGAGCCATTCAGGAACGGTGTGTGCGCCCGGTCGGATCGACGCAGGAAGTTCCCGTCGACGTGCGAATTGTCAGTGCCACCCACCGGGATTTGCCAGGAGAAGTGTTGACCGGTCGCTTTCGCCAGGATCTCTTCTACCGTCTTAACGTGATCGACATCATGATCCCCCCTTTGCGCGAGCGCACGGAAGACTTGCCAGCCCTCTGCCTGGCGCTGTTGGCGCGCATTGCTGAAGAAGCTCAGATGGCCGTACCCGACGTTGCACCTGGCACGCTGGAACTGCTTTCACAGTTGCCCTTGCATGGCAATGTGCGGGAGTTAGAGAACTTGTTGCATCGGGCATTGGCTTTGTGCGACAGTGGTCCCTTGCGTCTAGACGACATCCAGATCCCATTCAGTGGGTCCACTTCGCCAGGCATGCAAACGTCTGATGTATCTCCCGTCTGGCCGGAGGCGTCCTTGCCAACAGACCTGCAAGGTCATCTCGATCAGCAGGAGCGCGACATTTTGGTCAAAACACTCAAGGAAACTGGATTTAACCGGACACTGGCGGCAAGTCGATTGGGCTTGAGTCTGCGCCAAATACGCTACCGCATCGCGCGACTGAAAATCGAAGTTCCCAAGGACGACATCGCCGATGACTGACGGCAGGCCGCTCGATGAAGCGCCATGGCACGCGGGTTGGTATCCACCTGCGCATAGGCTGGCATCGCCCAATTTCGGGCCCAGGCCAGACGCAGCCCACATTGATCTGTTGGTGCTGCACTCGATCAGTCTCCCGCCTGGCCAGTACGGCGGACAAGCAGTGCAGGACCTTTTTACCAACCGGCTCGACTGGGCAGTGCACCCCTACTTCCAGCAGATTGAAGGCATCAAGGTGTCTTCGCACTTTTACATTCGGCGCACCGGTGAAATTTGGCAATTTGTGAGTTGCAATGACCGTGCTTGGCACGCTGGCACATCCCGGTACCGTGGACGCGACAATTGCAACGATGACTCCATCGGCATCGAACTCGAAGGTCTGGAAGGCGAATTTTTTGAAACCGCCCAATATGAAGCACTGGCCGAACTGTGTCTCGTGTTGATACGGCACTACCCGATTGCACACATTGCGGGCCACGAGCACATTGCCCTGGGGCGCAAGTCGGACCCCGGCCCGGGTCTGCAGTGGACTTTGTTACAAAAAATGTTGGGGCTACCGCCTCAGTGTTTTCCCGCAGGGGTTTTGTAGAAAGCGGCGAGGCGACCAGCCTCTCTCTGCACATGCCCATCGGCTAAGGGCTATTGCAATTTGCTCCATCCCGCAGATCAATTTCCTGAATTCACGCCACTTGGGCGGTCAATTCCCGCTGCAAACCGCATCAATGCTGATGTCCAGATAACAAACCACCGATTGACAAGGCCTGCGCGCCACCCGTCGTTCGAGCAGCGACGCAGCGAGCGGAAGAAAACACCTTGGTGCGCACTTTTTGGGGGCCACCACGCGTTTGTTGGCTTGGAGACGATACACTACCGGTAGTGGCTTGCACACCGCTAACACCCCATATATAGTGTGCGCTGTCCCAATCACCGTTGTCCTGCTTCGCGGCAATTGTGGTGATTTTTCAAAAACAGGCAAGCCCATAAGAATGCCGATTTAGACGAGGAATCCATGCAATCAATTTCCAGCACCATCCCACACGCCACCACCGCCATGCTGTCCTCGCACAGCGACACGTCGACCGAAGGTGGCAGCATCAACCACCTGGCCCATTACCAAATTATTCGCCGCAACGGTGCGGTTGTGCCCTTCGAGCCCAACAAGATCGCCGTGGCCATGATGAAGGCCTTCCTGGCTGTGCATGGCACCCAAGGCGCCGCGTCCGCCAGCGTGCGTGACGTGGTCGAAGCGCTGACCCAGCAGGTCATCCGCGCACTGGTGCGCTCGCGTCCGGGCGGTGGCACCTTCCATATTGAAGACGTGCAAGACCACGCCGAACTGGGACTGATGCGCGGTGGCCACCATGAAATTGCGCGAGCCTATGTGTTGTACCGCGAGCGCCGTGCCCAGGAGCGCGCCAAACACGTGGCCGAAGTAGCCCCTCCCGCACCGGTGCTGCACGCCATCGACAACGGCCAACGCGTGGTGCTGGACCTGAACCAGCTAAAGAGCCTGATAACAACCGCCTGCACCGGCCTGGGTGCCGACGTCAAGGCTGAGCCCATTCTGGCCGAGACCATGCGCAACCTGTACGACGGCGTGCCGATGGACGAGGTCTACAAGGCCTCCATCCTGGCGGCCCGTACGCTGATCGAAAAGGACCCGGATTACACCTACGCCACAGCACGCCTGCTGTTCCATACGATTTCCCGCGAAGTGCTGGGGCGTGACGTGGCACCTGCAGATATGGCGGGCGCTTATACCGACTACTTCCCTGGCTTCATCAAGCGCGGTGTGAACGCCGAGTTGCTGGACGAGCGGCTGATGCAGTTCGACCTGGCCCGCCTGGGCGCCGCCCTGAAAGCAGAACGCGACATGCAGTTTGACTACCTGGGCCTGCAAACCCTGTATGACCGTTACTTCCTGCACGAAGGCAAGACCCGCATCGAGCTGCCCCAGGCCTTCTTCATGCGGGTAGCCATGGGCCTGTCGCTGAACGAGATCGACCGCGAAGCGCGCGCCATCGAGTTCTACGAAGTGTTATCGCGCTTCGACTTCATGTCCAGCACACCGACGCTGTTCAACAGCGGCACGCTGCGCTCGCAACTCTCCAGCTGCTACCTGACCACCGTGCCGGACGATCTGGACGGTATTTACGAGTCCATCAAGGAAAACGCCTTGTTGTCCAAATTTGCGGGCGGCCTGGGCAATGACTGGACACGCGTACGCGCACTGGGTGCCCACATCAAGGGCACCAATGGCGAATCCCAAGGTGTTGTGCCATTCCTGAAGGTCGTCAACGACACGGCCGTCGCGGTCAACCAAGGCGGCAAGCGCAAGGGCGCGGTTTGCACCTACCTGGAAACCTGGCATCTGGATATCGAAGAGTTCTTGGAGCTGCGCAAGAACACTGGCGACGACCGCCGCCGCACCCACGACATGAACACGGCCAATTGGATCCCCGATCTGTTCATGCGCCGCGTGATGGAAAAAGGAACCTGGACCTTGTTCTCACCGAACAACGTGCCGGACCTGCACGACCTGTTTGGCGCCGACTTCGAGAAGGCCTATGTGGCCTACGAAGAAAAGGCCGCACGCGGTGAGATCAAACCCGCCCGCACCATCCAGGCAAGCGACCTGTGGCGCAAGATGCTGACCATGCTGTTCGAAACTGGGCACCCCTGGATCACGTTCAAGGACGCCTGCAACGTGCGCTCGCCCCAGCAGCATGCCGGCGTCGTGCACTCCAGCAACCTTTGCACCGAGATCACCCTCAATACCTCGGACACCGAAACGGCCGTCTGCAACCTGGGCTCGGTCAACCTGCGCCAGCACTTGAAGGCGGCACCCGACGGCTCGACCGGCGGTTCTGTCCTGGACCACGACAAGCTCAAGCGCACCATCAGCACTGCCATGCGTATGCTGGACAACGTGATCGACATCAACTACTACGCGGTCAAGAAGGCGCGCGACTCCAATTTGCGCCATCGCCCGGTCGGCCTGGGTGTGATGGCCTTCCAGGACAGCCTGTACGAGCTGCGCATTCCCTATGCCAGCGAAACCGCCGTGCAGTTTGCCGACGAATCCATGGAAGCCATCTGCTACTACGCCTACTGGGCATCGACCGAACTCGCCCGCGAGCGCGGCAAGTATTCCAGCTACAAGGGATCGCTGTGGGACAAGGGCGTGCTGCCGCTGGACACCCTGGAACTGCTGGCCTCCGCACGCGGCGGCTACGTCGAAGTGGACCGTTCCTCCACACTAGACTGGAATGCCCTGCGCAACAAGATTGCCCAAGACGGCATGCGCAACTCCAACTGCGTGGCCATCGCACCCACCGCCACCATCTCCAACATCATTGGTGTGGATGCATCCATAGAACCCAGCTTCGGCAATCTGTCGGTGAAGTCCAATCTTTCGGGCGAGTTCACGGTGATCAACGGCTACCTGGTCAAGGACCTGAAGCGCCTGGGCTTATGGGACGACGTCATGGTGATGGACCTGAAACACTTTGACGGATCACTCGGCCCCATCGACCGTGTACCCGCCGAAGTCAAACAGCTCTACGCCACCGCGTTCGAGGTTGAGACACAGTGGCTGGTCGAAGCAGCAGCGCGCCGCCAGAAGTGGATTGACCAGGCGCAATCGCTGAACATCTACATGGCCGGTGCATCGGGCAAGAAGCTCGACGAGACCTACAAATTGGCCTGGTTGCGCGGCCTGAAGACTACCTACTACCTGCGCACCATGTCGGCCACACACGCCGAAAAATCGACGGTGACCGCAGGCAAGATGAACGCAGTGTCCTCAGGCAACGATGCCAAGGGTTCCATGCGTGCAGCGAGTGCTTTGGAGGCTGCGGCGGCAGCGGCACTGCTGCAAATGGAGATGGCAACCCATGCTGCTACCGACATCAGGTTTTGCGGTGTGGATGACCCAACATGCGAGTCCTGCCAGTGATGTGTACACCTGCATCGCATGCGGTGCGATGCGATGCGATGCTATTGAACAACACATATTCGCGGTGAAGTACATGATTACTTTTCATTTCATTTCGCTGCTCTCATAATCCGCAGATTGGAATAATTTATGTTGACCTGGGACGAAGAAGTCAAGCCCACATCGCTAGCAAAATTTGCGTTCACACCGTCGGAAATTCCGCCGGTTGAGCGGGCACAAAACACCCCCGTAAAGCCTGCAGTTCCCCTTCGAATGAAGGCGTCGGACAAACGCATCATCAACGGCAAGACCGATGTCAACCAGTTGGTACCATTCAAGTACAAATGGGCCTGGGAAAAATATTTGGCCAGCTGCGCCAACCACTGGATGCCGCAAGAGGTCAACATGACCCGCGACATTGCTCTGTGGAAAGACCCCAATGGTTTGACCGAAGATGAACGTCGTATCATCAAGCGCAACCTGGGGTTTTTTGTCACCGCCGATTCGTTGGCTGCCAACAATATTGTGTTGGGCACCTATCGCCACATCACCGCCCCCGAGTGCCGCCAGTTCCTGTTGCGCCAAGCGTTTGAAGAAGCCATTCACACCCACGCCTACCAGTACATCGTAGAGTCGTTGGGCCTGGACGAGAGCGAAATCTTCAACGCCTATAACGAGGTGCAGTCCATCCGCGACAAGGACCAGTTCCTGATCCCTTTCATTGAAGCGATCATGGACCCCCACTTCCACACCGGCACACCCGAAGCAGACCAGACCTTGTTGAAGTCCCTGATCGTGTTCGCCTGCCTGATGGAAGGCCTATTCTTCTACGTCGGCTTCGCCCAGATCCTGGCCCTGGGTCGACAAAACAAGATGACCGGTGCAGCCGAGCAGTACCAATACATCCTGCGCGATGAGTCGATGCACTGCAATTTCGGCATCGACTTGATCAACCAATTGAAGTTGGAGAATCCTCAACTGTGGACAGCAGAGTTCAAGGCGGAGATCAGGGCGCTATTTGAAAAGGCCGTGGAATTGGAATACCGCTATGCCGAAGACACGATGCCACGCGGCGTACTGGGTATGAACGCGTCGATGTTCAAAGGCTACCTGAGATATATCGCCAACCGGCGCGCGACCCAGATTGGTCTGGACACGTTGTTTCCGAATGAAGAGAATCCGTTTCCCTGGATGAGCGAGATGATCGATTTAAAGAAGGAACGCAACTTCTTCGAGACCAGGGTTATTGAATACCAGTCGGGCGGTTCGCTGTCTTGGGACTGATCAACACATTATGTTCCCCCCCTTTTCACCAAACCATCAGCACGCCAAACCGGCTGCGCTGGGTCGGTGTCACCAAGTTCATGCGGCTGGGACCTTGCCCAACCGCATGGATCGCTTACTGCCGTTTCTAAGGCAAGAAGTGCTCTTTGTAAATTGATCAAGGAGAAAATCATGGCAACTGCAAAAAAACCGGCCGCTACGAAGGCCGCACCAGCGAAGAAAGCGGCACCCGCTAAAAAAGTAGCCGCAAAGGCCGCACCAGCGAAGAAAGCGGCACCCGCTAAAAAAGTAGCCGCAAAGGTAGCACCCGCGAAGAAGGTAGCTGCGAAGAAGGCTGCGCCCGCAAAAAAGGCAGCACCGGCTAAAAAGGCCGCACCCGCGAAAAAGGTAGCTGCAAAGCCGGCTGCTCCAGCCAAGAAAGCTGCTTCCAGCAAGGCTGCTTCTGCTAAAAAGGCTCCGGCCAAAAAAGCAGCCGTAGCCAAGAAGCCCGTCGCTAAAAAGGCAGCCAAAAAGCCGGCTGCGAAGAAAGCCGCGAAAGCACCCGCTGCCGCAGCACCTGCCGCTCAGACCACACTGAATCCGCAGGCAGCTTGGCCCTTCCCAACGTCCAACAAACCGTAATCCACGCGTTGGCGAAACTCAAAGCCCGGAACCGAGAGGTTCCGGGCTTTTTCACGGATAAAAAGACAACAGCCGATAACCAGAGATTTTCTCGTGATTGCCAGCCAATTTGACGTTAACCGGCAAGCTCGCATGGAGCTCTGCTCCCGCTTCCACAACGGCAGACGACCCGGCAAATACATCAGGAAGAAACACACGCCTGGCCACCGCACGGTCTTCGGTGTCGGTCAGAGTCAACTCCATGCCCGGTGTCGCGAGACTTGTTCGCGCCGTATTCTTTAAAGTGAAACTTAATCGGTAGACGTCGCCCCGGATCCTGGTGAAGGCCGAGCTGTCGATAATCACCGATTCAATTTGGCGAAGCGGCGATAGCGTGCAGGACAGTGCAGCACACAGTGTTTGTAGTGCTGGAGTGGTTTGCGGCAGGGTTGCAGCGATTCGATCCCGCTCAAACGTGACGACCTGCAAGGTCAGTCCTGCTGTCAGGAAGACATTCAACAACGAAAGTGTGACTCGCAGGACACGGCTCGTCGAGACCTTTGATGGCGAATTCGTATCATGCATGAAGGAATGCCGCGGTCCGGATGCCAGGGCGAGTTCCGCGTCTTCACCTTTTGTTGCTCCCGTTGCCACCGCTGCAGCCACACTGGTGGTCTCCCAATGCAGCGATGGTTCATTCGCTTGAACTGCTGTCTTTGCGGGTTCGCCGTGAAGCGTTCGAAGGTTAACTTCCAGAGCCGGCATTGGGTCATTTGCCGATACACGGTCGTCGGCACTGTCGGTTTCGGCATGGCCCAGATTGGGCACTTTTTCAGGAATACCGTTGTCGGTCAAGGAAAAAAAGATGGCCGCCCCCGGATCCCGAGTCCTGCGGTTTGCTTCTGACGGCACGGTGGGAGCCGCTGATTCCAGATTGGCATTGGCATCAAACACTTCGTTGCACTGTCCGCAACGTACCCATCCATCCGATACGCGCAACTGGTCTGGCACGACCTTGAACATCGTGGTGCACGCCGGACATTTGGTGATCAGACTCATCAGCGTGGAATTGTAAAGACCCGACTGCCCCGCCTAGACCATTGCAGTCATCAGAATCCAGCCATCCTCACGATCTGACACGGCCAGCCGGCAATGGGGGCTATAGGCGGCGATCAACTCATCGGCCTGACGCTCCAATATTCCCGCAAGCACGAGGTGACCACCTGGAGCGACACGGGAACACAGCAGAGGGGCCAGCACCTTTAATGGTGTCGCCAAGATATTTGCCAACACCAGGTCAAACTGGCCCTTCACAAGATCCGGCAACCCTGCCAGAACTGTCACACTGTTTGCCGTGGCGTTGAGCAGCGTTGCATCGATGGCCGCCGTATCAATATCAACCGCAACCACCTCACGGGCTCCAAACTTCGCGGCACCGATCGCCAGAATGCCTGAACCACAACCGTAATCGAGTACCCGACCTTGCGCAGGGCGACCGGCCACCCAGCGCAGGCACATTCGGGTGGTCGGATGGGTCCCGGTGCCAAAGGCCAGCCCCGGATCGAGTCGAATGATTTGATGCGCGTGGGCAGGCGGCTCGTGCCAGGTGGGAACGATCCAGAACTCCGGTGTAATTTCCACTGGCGTGAACTGCGCCTGTGTCAACCGCACCCAATCCTGATCCGGCACAGCCGCAGTACCTAACAACCGGCACCCGTGAAAAAAGTCTTGCGCCATCAGCAGATTCGCCGCCTCCGTGGCCAGTACTTCGTCCCCAAACAGCGCGGTCACCCGGGAGCGCTGCCAGCCTTCCTTGGGAGGGGGCATGCCAGGCTCGCCAAACAATGCCTGTTCCGCATCGGTTTGCGCGTCCGCGTCTTCAACACTGACGCTCAATGCGCCCATCGCGTCCAGTGCATCGGTCAGTTCTTCCAGCCCTGTCTCGGGGCACATGATGCTTAGTTCAAACACGATGATGACCTCAGCGTTTGCGCTGGTCTAACCACTGTTCCAGGTAATGGATGTTGGTGCCTCCATCCATAAACTTGGCATCGACGAGCAGTTCGCGATGCAAAGGTATATTGGTGTTGATGCCCTCAACAACGGTTTCGGCCAAAGCGGTGCGCATACGCGCCATGGCCTGTTCCCGGGTGTCACCATGCACAATGATCTTGCCAATCATGGAGTCGTAATTGGGCGGAACAAAGTAGTTGGTATAAACATGCGAGTCCACCCGAACACCTGGCCCGCCAGGGGCATGCCAAGTGGTCACACGCCCGGGTGATGGCGTGAATTTGTAGGGATCCTCGGCATTGACGCGACATTCCATCGCATGGCCACGGATTTCAATCTGGCGTTGGGTGAAAGGCAACTTTTCTCCAGCGGCAACCATGATTTGGGTTCGTACGATGTCGATACCGGTCACCATTTCGGTGACGGGATGCTCCACTTGGACCCGGGTGTTCATTTCAATGAAGTAAAACTCGCCGTCTTCGTACAAGAACTCAAAAGTACCAGCGCCCCGGTATCCAATTTTCTTGCAAGCCGCGACGCAACGCTCCCCGATTCGTTCGATCAGCTTGCGGTTGATGCCGGGCGCAGGCGCTTCTTCAAGAATTTTCTGGTGCCGCCTCTGCATGGAGCAGTCCCGCTCACCCAAATACACAGCATTCTTGTGTTTGTCGGCCAGGATCTGAATCTCGATATGGCGCGGATTCTGTAGAAACTTCTCCATGTAGACAGCGGGATTCCCGAACGCCGCGCCGGCCTCGGCCTTGGTCATGGCCACCGCATTGATCAACGCGGCTTCGGTATGTACCACACGCATGCCGCGCCCACCACCGCCACCTGCTGCCTTGATGATGACAGGGTAGCCAACGGCCTTGGCAACCCGACGAATGAGGGCGGGGTCGTCCGGCAACTCACCCTCAGAGCCCGGTACACAAGGCACTCCAGCGCGAATCATCGCTTGTTTGGCTGAAACCTTGTCCCCCATGGTACGAATGGAGTCCGGGGTCGGTCCAATGAACTGAAATCCACTCTGCTCCACCCGCTCGGCAAAATCTGCGTTTTCGCTGAGGAAGCCATACCCGGGGTGAATGGCTTCCGCGTCGGTCACTTCCGCCGCAGAAATAATGGCCGGCACATTGAGGTAACTCTGCGCCGATTGCGCTGGACCAATACACACTGCTTCGTCAGCCAACTTGACATATTTGGCGTCGCGGTCGGCTTCTGAATAGACCATTACTGCTTTGACGCCAAGCTCCCTGCAGGCGCGTTGAATTCGCAGCGCTATCTCGCCTCGGTTGGCGACTAGTATTTTTTTAAACATGGCTTTGCCCGGTGCGGCTTACTCAATGATGAACAATGGTTGCCCATATTCGACTGCCTGCCCGTTGTCACACAAAATTCGGGTGATGGTGCCGGTCTTGTCCGCTTCAATTTCATTGAGGATCTTCATTGCCTCAATAATGCAAATGGTTTCACCCTCTCTGACGGCAGACCCCACCTCAACAAATGCCTTGGCACCCGGTGAGGATGACCGGTAAAAGGTGCCTACCATGGGCGATTTGACCGTATGCCCTGCAGCCACCTCGGCAGCAGGCGCAACCGCGACAGCTGGTGCCGGCACCGGAGCCGCATACACCGGGGCTGGCTGGTAGGTTTGGACCACCGCACCCCCGCCTTTCACAATCCTCACCTTGCCTTCAGCTTCGGTAATTTCGAGTTCCGACACATTGGAATCCGACACCAGGTCAATCAATGTCTTGAGTTTGCGCAAATCCATGTCATCTCCAACGGCTTTATTGAGTAAGGCGCGAATTTACAGCAAAATTGCTTGATTTGTCGATAAATATTTATAAATACAGATATTGGTCGCCAAAATATGATAACGACGCCCCGCCAGGAATAGGCTCTTTATGCCGCATATCACCCTAAGGTCCACGCGTGGCCCTCATTTTAGACGAAGCCAATTACTCAAATCGGCAGGTTGCAGTCGTCCGAGTTTGCGTTGGGCGATCAGGCCATCGCTACCCAAAACCACGGAGAAAGGCAAGCCACCGGCCAGATTGCCTAAGCCGCGGCTCAACTCGGAGCCCGACAAACCCGCCATCGCCACTGGAAACTCCAGGGGCATTTTCTTCAAAAACGACTGAACAGGCGCAAGCTTATCCACCGCCAAGCCCAGAACTTGCCAACCGTTCGACTTATTTTGTCGATAAAAGTCATTGATTAACGGCAACTCTTCAACACAGGGCGTACACCAGGTTGCCCAAAAGTTGATCAACAAGGGGCGGCCCTTGAACGAATCCATGGCGATAACACTGCCGTTTGGACTATCCCACTGCTGGGACCAAAAGCCATCCATAGGCGCCACCCCTGCAGGCGCATCGACTTGGGATGTGCGCCACCATGCCGCACCGAGACCCATCAGGGCGGCGGTCGCGGCCGTTGCGCCCAATAACCAGCGGCGACTAGATGGGTCGCCCGGGCGGGACGGTAGAGATTTCACATCGTCAGGGTCAGGCTTGATATCAGTCATAGAACGGGTTCATTCAACAAACGGCGCAAGGCCATCACATCGCCCCGAGGTCGGCGCCCACGGGCATCCGGACGCAAGGCGCCCCGCAGGTCGTCAAAGTCATAAACTAACAAATGAATGCCCACATGCTCGCGCAACTCTTCGCAGTAGGCATGCACACTGAGCGCTTCCACCAATTCTCCATGGAAGCCGGGGACAGTGCGCGGCTCATACTGCACATTGAGGTCAATAAGCGCAATTTCCGCTGATTTGGAGTCATTACAAAACAATTGAAGATAAATGTCGGAATGTCGCGTGGCCGTTCCGTGCCAGACCGCACCGGCGACATGGGGATGAAAACGCTCAAGACGCTGCATCCACTGGCAAGCCAGCTTGCGCAAGGCCAGCAATTCAACAACTTGCGTCTCGGCACAAAAGACCGCTATGTACTCCTCAACTGCCACCTCCACACGCACGTTGTCAGGAAGAGAAGCCCGTGGTGACAAACCCATTTGCTTCACGGCACGCCGCTTGGCCGCACCAAACTC
Source organism: Candidatus Aalborgicola danicus (assembly GCA_016703945.1). Taxonomy (GTDB): domain Bacteria; phylum Pseudomonadota; class Gammaproteobacteria; order Burkholderiales; family Burkholderiaceae_C; genus Allorhodoferax; species Allorhodoferax danicus. The sequence continues at coordinate 97,077 of JADJBC010000020.1, read as the reverse complement.
CAGGCCCTCTTCCACCACCATACGCGCCGCTACGGCGGCGATTTCTTCTTTCAGTGCATCCATGCCACGATTGTGCGCTTCTACGGGAGATGCAGGGCCATCACCGCAAACGCTCCTCTTTTGATAGCTACATGCGTCGCCAGAACGGGGGGTAGCGTCCCAAATCACGCTGGGACTGAGCCGTAGAATAGTGCCATGCATATTCATATTCTGGGCATTTGCGGTACTTTCATGGGTGGTTTGGCTGCGCTGGCGCGGGAAGCCGGGCATCGGGTGACCGGTTGCGATCTGGGCGTTTATCCGCCGATGAGCCATCAACTTCGGGCGTTGGGCATTGAACTGATTGAGGGTTACAGCGTGGACCAGCTGCAGCTCAAGCCCGATGTGTTTGTCGTGGGCAATGTGGTGAGCCGATCCCGATTGCCGGACGGTATGCCCAAGTACCCCCTGATGGAAGCCATTCTGGATGCAGGCGCCCCCTACACCAGCGGCCCGCAGTGGCTTTCCGAGCATGTGTTGCAAGGTCGCCATGTGCTGGCGGTCGCGGGTACACACGGCAAGACCACCACCACAGCGATGCTGGCGTGGATTCTCGAATCAGCTGGGTTGCAGCCAGGTTTCCTGGTTGGTGGCGTGCCACTCAATTTTGGCGTGTCGGCACAACTGGGCTCTGGTCGCTATTTCGTCATCGAAGCGGATGAATTTGACACCGCGTTGTTCGACAAACGCAGCAAATTTGTGCATTACCGGCCCCGCACGGTCATCCTGAACAACCTGGAGTTCGACCACGCCGACATCTTTGACAACCTTGCCGCCATCGAGCGCCAGTTTCACCATCTGGTACGCACGATTCCTTCGACCGGTCGCATCGTTGTGAATGACCTGGAAGAAAGCCTGGCTCGTGTATTGCACCAAGGCTGCTGGAGCGAGGTGCGGAGTTTTGGCAGTGCGGTCGCCGACTTCACTGCACAGGGCGAGCCCCACGCTTTTGACGTGGTGCAGGCGGGCCGAACCGTCGCACGGCTGGAGTGGGGATTGGGCGGTGTACACAACCAACTCAATGCCTTGGCTGCCATCGCGGCAGCAGATCATGTGGGAGTGTCCCCGGCTGTCGCGGTGAACGCTTTGGCAAAGTTTCAAAATGTAAAGCGCCGCATGGAGGTTCGAGCCCGCGTGGCCTGGGGCCGCCCGTTGGCCACCGGTGAGACAGCGGCAGCCGTGACGGTTTACGACGACTTTGCCCACCACCCTACTGCCATGCGCACCACCATCAACGGCCTGCGGCGGCAGGTTGGCGCGGCGCGCATCCTGGCGGTGTTTGAGCCACGCAGCAACACCATGAAGCTGGGGGCCATGAAGTCCCAATTGCCTTGGAGTCTGGAAGAGTCCGACCTGGCTTTTTGCCACGCAGGCGGCCTGGATTGGAACGCCCACCAAGCACTGGCCAGCATGTCCGACCGGGCACACGTGGCGTCCAACGTTGACGCCGTCGTTCAACAGGTGATGGCGCGGGTGCGCCCTGGCGACCACATACTGTGTATGAGCAATGGGGGGTTCGGTGGCATCCACCAAAAGCTGGTGGACGCACTACAACTTTCATAGCGAAATCATTATATTTTACGGGGGCTAAAACTGATTTCACTGTTAGCCTCACAACTTCAGGGACTTCGGAAGCCCTGACCAAAACGCCGCAAAGTGCCGCCGATACAAGGGAAACTACGTAGCCGCGTACCCGTTAGCATCAGGATCCTCACCGCACAGCAAGGAGCTCCTGATGCATACCCATTTCAAAGATGCCGGACCCCAAGGGGCGCAACGCAACAAAGTTGTCAGTGCCGCCGAGGCGGTGCGACTTATTCACGATGGTGACACGCTGGCCACCGGTGGGTTTGTTGGTATCGGCTTTGCCGAGACGGTCGCGGTTGCGCTGGAGAAACGCTTCCTCGAGATTCAGCAAGAGACGGGCGTCGGCTCACCACGCAACCTGACGCTGGTTTACGCCGCAGGCCAGGGTGACGGCGCTAGCCGGGGACTCAACCATCTGGGTCATCTGGGCATGGTCAAACGCGTCGTCGGCGGGCACTGGGGTTTGGTGCCTGCGCTGCAAAAGCTGGCCATGGACAACGCCATTGAAGCCTACAACCTGCCCCAGGGGGTCATTGCCCACCTGTTTCGTGACATCGCCGCGCGCAAGCCCGGAACCTTGACACATGTCGGCATCGACACCTTTGTCGACCCCCGCTGGGGCGGTGGGAAAGTCAACGCCTGCACCACCGAAGACCTGGTCCGCCTGATCGAACTGGACGGCAAGGAGTACCTGTTCTACAAAGCCTTTCCAATATCGGTGGGCATCATCCGCGCCACCACCGCCGACCCGGACGGAAACCTGACCATGGAGCGCGAGGCATTGACTCTAGAGGCCCTGGCCATTGCCATGGCCGCGCGCAACTCCGGAGGCATTGTGATTGCGCAGGTAGAACGAATTGCCGAACGTGGCACACTGCACCCGCGGCTGGTCAAGGTGCCCGGCGTGTTGGTCGATGCAGTGGTGCTGGCGACCGAACCAGCGCACCACATGCAGACCTTTTCGGAACAGTACAACCCAGCCTATTCGGGTGAAATTCGGGTGCCGCAAGATTCATTAATCCCCATGCCCCTGTGTGAACGCAAGGTGATTGCACGCCGTGCCGCGCTGGAGCTGCGACCTAACAGCGTGGTCAACCTGGGCATTGGTATGCCCGAGGGCGTGGCCAGCGTGGCAGCTGAGGAAAAAATCATCGATCTGGTTACGCTGACGGCGGAACCCGGCGTCATTGGTGGAATTCCGGCCAGTGGCATGAGTTTTGGTGCCGCGGTGAACGCCCACGCAATTATTGACCAGCCCAACCAGTTTGACTTTTATGACGGCGGAGGCCTCGACATCGCCATCCTCGGCATGGCGCAGGTCGATGCGCAGGGGAACCTCAATGTCAGCAAGTTTGGACCCCGGCTGGCGGGTGCCGGTGGCTTTATCAACATCAGCCAGAACGCCAAGACCGTCGTCATGGTTGGAACATTCACGACCGGCGGGCTGGATGTGCGTTTGTCAGGCGGGCGGTTGCACATTCACAGCGAAGGAACGACCCGCAAGTTTGTGAAGGCCGTAGAGCACCGCACATTCAGTGGCCGTGAGGCGTGCAAGCGCAAGCAACGCGTCCTGTATGTCACCGAGCGCTGCGTGTTTCAGCTCAAACCGGAGGCTGAACAAGGCAGCTTGGAGTTGATCGAAATCGCGCCGGGCATTGAACTGGAGCGCGATGTACTGGCGCACATGGATTTCATGCCCACGATCAGCCCGCAATTGCGTTTGATGGACGCCGCCTTGTTCTCAGACGATACGATTGGCCTGCGTGAGCGGTTGCTGGCAACACCTCTGGCCCAGCGGTGTGAATTGGACCGGGAACACCGCCTGCTGTTCATCAATTTTGAAGGTCTGGCGGTAGACCGCCCCAGCGACATTGCCGATATTGAAGACCATCTCACAGCGCTTTTGGCGCCATTGGGCCATCGGGTGGCCGTCGTCGTCAATTACGACAGCTGCAGCATTTTGCCTCCCCTCATCGACGACTATTCAGCCATGGTCAAACGCCTGACAGACCGGTTTTACAGCCGGGTTACACGCTACGGAACCGGCGGGTTCCTCAAGGCGAAATTGGAGGCGCTGAAAACCGAATCACTGTGACAAGCTTGGAGAGCCCAGCCACTTCGTCAAAAGGCCCAAATCTTGCAGCATCCCGCCCGACAGTGGTCCCATGTAATGCATGTGCGGCACACCATCTTCGTTTACGGCCAGCACATGGGCGCCGGAGTACGTCCGATAGCGATAACCCGCTTTCGACTGTGTGACTCCATCGGGCTTACCCAACTCTGGCCCATAAAGCGCTTCCACACTGGCAAATGCCTTGTCAATATCCAGACTCAAGGCAGTAGCTCCCAAAGCCTTGCTCTGGGCGGCAGTCAGCAGTTCATCGACTGAAAGCAGGCCCACACCAGGCGCTCGGGTTCCGCGCATGATCACCGTGTACGCACCTTCTGCCAGGGTACTCACCATGGCGGACTCGTTGGCTCTATCGGGCCCTCGTCCGGTGGCGGTGATCACATCCGCACCCGCCTCAGAACTCCAGTTGTCACTATTTCCGATAGATGTGGAACCCTGAAAGGCCGAAATGGCGGGGTCGTCTAACGCGCCCGCAACGCCTTGCGCGGCAAGGCTAGGCCCCATACCTTTCAGCAACACATTCTTGCTACCACCCTTGATGATGAAGCCGGCAATGATTTGGGCATCACCATCGGTAGCAGCCCTGGCTCGGCTGCTGATATTGGCAAGGCGGGCGGGCGAGTCAAGATCGTCGGTGTCGTGCACGCTCACCAAGGCGATGCCGGTCTGGCCGCCAACACCCTGAACAATTGCCGTGTATGCACCCGGAGCGAGGGTCATCAAAATACCTGACTCCAAAGGGTTCTTCGGGCGTATGCCGATGAGCCCCATCATGAGCCAATCTGGAGATTCTTGGTAGTTGTCATTGTTTGCGATGGCAACGCCACTGCTGTTGAAGAGCGTCAACATCGGGTCCGGCAGCACGCCGTTGACCCCCAGCGTGGCAAGGTTTGGCCCTTCGGCCATGATCATTACGCGCTTTGCGCCGCCACTGATGATGAACCCAGCTATAAGCACGTCATCGCCAGTGCCCACAAAGGCGCGAGTCGACAGGTTGACCAACTTGCCGCTTGCGGCCGAAACCACAACCACTTGAGAGACCGGCGCAGCCTGCAAAGGATGCATTGCCTTCCTGCGCAGCGGTTATGGTGCAGTTGCCAATGGCCTTGCCTTGTACCGTGAAACCAGCAGTAGCACTGCCTGCGATCACGCAGTTGGTGGAACTGCTGCTGTAGGCCACAGGCAAGCCAGACGATGCGGTTGCACTCAAGCTTGCGCTTGACCCCACAGCAATTGTTGCCACCGCCGGGAAGGTTATGGCCTGTGGCCCCGCAGTGCCATCGACGTTGATGGTGAGCGTGGCAGCATTGCTGGTGCCGGCCGCATTGGTCGCCGTGAGCGCGATGGTATGTGCACCGGCAGTAAATGAGGTGGTCAATTTCGAACAACACGCGGCGTCACCCGACAACTTGGTCTGCCCGCCGACGGTCCATGTGTAAAGAGTCGGACTGTTTGTGCAGGTCGCCGTGAAGACTACGTTGGAACCGGCCGCAATCACCGACGGGTTGGACGCAATGGTGCATGTAGGTCCGGTTGCCGAAACTGAGACAGTAGCGCTTGCCGCAGTGCCTGTGCCGGCTGCGTTGGTGCCCGCCACGCTGTAAGTTGTAGTGCTGGTGGGCGACACCGTGCAGGTACTGGCCGTGCTGGCGCAGCCCGTAGCACCCATCCAGGTGTAGGACGTGGGGATGCCGGTACACGCAGCCGTCAGCGTGCTGCTGGAACCAGCGGCAATGCTGCTAGGAGCGACGCTGAGGGTGCAGACAGGCTTGACGGCTGCGGTCAATATTCTGATCAGCAGAGGCACGTCGCGCGCGCCGGTGGAACTTGTAACGGTCAACACCAAATCGCCCGCCGTGGCTCCGGTGGGTACCGCAAGGCTCAACTCGGCGCTGCTGGCGGTATTGGCTGCGAGTGCCAGGGTGCTTGGCGTGACCGTGACACCGCCCAGGCTGGAGCGTGCTGTCAGGGTGAGGTTTTCATCCGCCCCCACATTGCTCAATCGCACCGAAAGTTTGCCCGTGCTACCCGCCGCATAGGTCATGGACTCTGGTGCATCCACCACGATACGCCCCCCGGGCATGGGGTCGGGCAATGAATGTTCGCCACGCCACATGCGCATGAAGCTGCCACCGCTTGCACTCAGACCCGATACCTTGACCCAATATGCGCTACTTGGCACCAGGACTCGCCCTGTGAATGCGAGAGAGGACGCCCGCGCCAGCGGGTAGCTGGCAATCAAGCTACCATCTTCTGTGACGTAACTCAATGTGACAGCATCGCTAGCAGCGCCTTGGATGGTAAGCGCCGCTTTACTAGCGCCCGACGGGGGCGTACTGCCCAAAGGCGGTGCATATTCATGACCAGAGCGGGGGCCGACCTCTATCAGGGCGGCATACTCCAGATTCGTCAGCGCCACACCACCCTGCACCTCGACCTGCACCTGGTACGGCGCGGCCGAACTGGCGGTTAGCACCAGACTCCATGCGCCAGACACCGGGTAATTGACCGCCGCAAAAGCACGCCGTTGCCTGCATCTGTAAAGGGCACTGCCTGGCCAGTTGCGTCGACCAAAGAAGCTTGTGCACCCGTGGAAGCAACGGTTACCAACATATGTGCAAGACCGGCATCCACCAGAATGTTGATGTTTTGGGTTTGACTAACCGTGCCAATTTGCGTCAATAGGTTGGTGGCCTTCGCACTGCTGGTAGCGGCAAGGGTCGCGCCGCCTACACCCATTGAACGGGCTCGGACCAAAGTGGATGCTGATGCACCCCTCAAGGCCAGCAGCGACGCAACCTCGTTTTGCACTGGCCCGCTGTCAGGCAGTGGCTTTCGGATTCCACCGCCAGTGAAACGGCTAAGTGCTTCGAAACTGTCGGTCCGCCGCCCCAATATCCCACCTGTATTTGCGTAGGAGTTAAGGCACTCACCCATGATCACTGAATGTATCTTGATGTTCCGTCCCACTGCTTGCTGACCAAGTGAGGCAAATGTGGCGTCTGCTGACAACGGACCTGCGTCAGTGAATAGATAAATCGAAGAGTTATCTGGGAGTGTCTCCACAACTTTCAGCAAGCCACTATAAGCAGGCGCATCACATGATGCGCCACCACGTCCAGACTTTGCTAGCAACGCTTGCATTTTGGCTAAATCATCGTGTTCAACCAAGATATTGCCAGTGGTATCAAACGTAGCAACGCTCAGCCCGCTCACGGTTGCCATCCCTATAGCTGCGCTGATGCCTGGAATAATATGGCTCATGCTGCCGGAGCCATCCACTACCAGCACTGTCCGTGGCGGTGGTTGATCCACATCAATAGAGCCGCAATCATGCGGTTCGAATCGGCAATACTGTTATCGGTACGAATGATTTGCACCAGATTGTTTAGCAAAATGGCACTGTGCTGCGCGGCCTGATGGGACGCCCTTTCGTGCAGTACAGTTGCTGCCGCTCCCGGGGTAATATCCTGCAACGGCCATGACGGCGCGTCTTTCGCGATACCTGATGTTGGGTAACCTAGAGGGGCCGCTAGCGTTGGTTGGTTGCCGTGATCGCAACGCGCATTTCCTAACTCGGCTCCCAATCCGTCACTGGCAAAACCGATCCCATTCACACTTTTACCTCCGCTTATCGCCGAGCTAAAAGAGCCGCTTGAAATAATCTTATTGTTAGTTACGAAGGTCGTTATTTCCCAATTTCCACCATTGTTTGCCCACGTGACGTATGGAATGGGTGAGCCTGGAGGAATAACAAATGTAGGGAATCTTGGAGAACAAACATCCCCAGTAAAGCGCTCGTTGTGCCCATCTTCTCCCAGCGACAGCTTGAAAGGTAAAAATAACGGGCCAATATCGCTGGTCGGTTTCAGAAGATTGTCCGTAATTGGCAAAAATAGACTATCTGAACCGTAATTGTCGGCCCAGGTGCTATGCGCATAAAAGTCGTGCAAAGTATGCAGGGCTTTTCCAAGCTTTACCCGTGCAACTGACAATATCTGTTTTTGATCTACCGTTGGAGTGGAATTTGGTGGGACATCAACGACGTATTTTTTCAACAAATCAATCACGCTCATGCCAGCGAAGGTGACAGGGATTTCCTCAACCGTCGGGCCACGCTCCCAAAGAACATCACCCCGAATGAGTCTGTAAATAGCATCACCGCTCTTTGTAAAACCATTGTCATCGAAATGCGCATCTGCTCTGTATAAATCGCCAGTAATAACGATATCTTTACCGGCGAGTGTCACCTTGCACGCGACGCTGCCCCCCGGCACTAAAAGCCCCGAGCAGTGATACACGTCGGCACCAATCCAATCCCGTGAATTGACCCCATAGACAACTTCCCCAATTGCTGCATCGGAGAATGGAACACCACCGACAACATATCTTGGTACTGTCCTCCCGCCGTATGAATAGCCACCTTCGGAAAGCAACTTCCTTGCTATCATTTCATGGCCATATTCTTCTTGATTGGGCTTAAAGGCCGATGCACCACCAGCGGCGAACGCCAGCGAAAAGATGGCAACCCAAGCTCTGTGTTTAGTTTTCATCGTTTTACTCCCGCAGATTATTGGCAAACCCATGCTGCAAGTGGTCTGATCACCGCATCGGTCACCAGCGTACTGGTTGTTGCAGTACGTTTTGCATACACTGCGTCCAAAGCGCTCGTAGAGTAAGAACCAGCGTCTTCGCATTGATAGGCGGCAATACTGCAACTGGTTTCCCGAAATGAGCAGACTCGCATCGCACTTGGGGTCCACCGTGGCAGTCGTACACCGCCGAAGCGCCCGTTCGCGCACATCACATCAAATGCTTGGTAACCGTTGTTAAAAGCATAGGTGTTGAGGGTGATCGTTGAAACCGGCGATGCATCGCAAGCACCAAGAATTGAAAAATTGGCCGTTACGGTTATCGCCGCAACCATAGTCACATAACATTCACCGGCAACATTTCCAATAGAACAAGCCTCGCTCCAGCCGACAAAACGACTGCCCGCTACCGGCACCGCTGTCAGCGTAACCAATGCGCCACTATCGAACGCTGCTGTACACGTTCCTGTGCGGCAAATTGATCCACCGGGGCCCATGGTCACGATGCCCGATCCAGAGCCTGTTATGGCGACGCTCAAATTCTGTGTGGCTGTGGGATTCACAGTAACAGTTGCATTCACAGAATCGCCCGTGCCCGCCGCATTGACACCCGCCACACTGTAGGTGCTGCTTGCCGTGGGTGTAACAGTACAGGTGGCACCGGTAGTACCTGCGCAGGGCGCGCCAGTCCAGACATACGATGTGGCTGCAAGTGTGCAGTTTGCCCTCAGGGTTGCAGTACCGCCTTTAGCGATTGACGATGGTGTGGCCGTTAAGGTGCAGACGGGCCGGGAAGTGGCCATGAGATTGAAGGTAGCGGTTACGCTTTGAGCTGCCGTCATGCTCACCGTGCAACTACCCGTTTCGCTACAGCCGCCGCTCCAGCCTGTGAAAGTGCTGCCCTGTTCTGGCGTGGCGGTCAGACGAACCGTGGTGCCTGCCGCAAACGCGCTGGCACAGGTGTTGTTTGCGCCGTTGGTGCGACAAATAATTCCAGCTGGCGTGCCAGTCGGTGTGCTGGTAACAACCCCTACCCCCGGCCCTGTTGCGCTCACGTTGAGGGTGTACACAACCTGTGCCGCCTGGTACACCACATTGGCTTGTTGCACCACGGCCCCAAGGCCATCGACATCAAGCGCCTCCACTTTGAACCACACAGTGGCTTGGCCGCTGGTGGGAATTAGCGATGCACAGCTGCCACCGTTTTCCGCTGTACCCGTGCCGTTGAATGTGGTGCTGGTGGCCCCGGTGCTCAAGTTCAAGTCCTGGTAGCAAACAGCCGCCGTCTGGCTGGCGCCGTAGTGCACGCGTAGCACTTTGAGGGTGGCGCTTTCTGCATCGCTAACGTTGAAGCTAATGTTCAACGGCTGCCCGGCTGCGCTTTGAAATCCGACCAGATTGCTGACCACCGGCGCCGTGTTGGTGACCGCCGGGTTTACCGTAAAGGTCGAGCTGCCAATTAAGCTTCCGCCATTCGCAGCCGTATTTGTTTTAACCTCAAAAGTGCGTATGCCACTTGCACTCAAGGGGCAACTAAACACCCCTTGGTTGTCGCTCACGCTTTGGCGCGTGCAGCCTGGCTGCTGGCCATCAATATTGATAGTGAGTGTGCTGGGAAAGTTGGTGCCTATCACGGTGATGGTGGCGTTGGTGCCTACTGTGCCGACTCTTGGGGTAAAGCTGGTGATGGCGGGCGGTGAAAGTTGAGCAGAAAACTTGGCTGTTACAGATTTATCTGCGTCCATTGTCAGAAGACATTCCCCAACACTGTTAGTGCAAGCGCCACTCCAACCGGAGAATATGCTATTGGCCACAGGTAGTGCAGTCAAAGTAACTTTGTTGCCGGGCAACTCGTCCATCCCACATTGGCCTATGCCGTCAGCAATTACACAGGCCGGAAAGAATATGCCGCCTGCAACTTGAGGGCCATTCCCACAAATTGTTATTGTGGTTCCCCCAGTACCGGCTTGAGTGCTGCAACTCATCTGACTCACTGTGCCGCTGCCATTACTACCGCCTGCTACAGTCATCCGATAATTAGATTTTGCTTCGCTAACATTGACTGCCGCCGTTGCCGCGGTACTTGCTCCCGAGGAATTGACACCTGTAACGCCATAGATCGTAGTAATGGCCGGAGTGACCGTGCAGCTAGCTGCGGAATTGTTAGCGCAAGTGCCCCCGGTCCAGACATAAGAAGTAGCGGCGGGTGTGCAGTTTGCGGTCAGGGTTGAAGTACCGCCTGCTGCGATTGATGTGGGAGTTGCGGTTAGGGGTGCAGCTGGGGACAGATGAGGCAGCCAAAGAATCAAAAGACTGGCCACCGCGCACCAGCCGGACCGCGAGGTCGCCATGGTAGACGTCGCGGACTTGGCCGTAGGATTGGCCGTCGCCGAAAGAGACGCCCCACGCGGCCGCGCTGTACGGATCGTTGGCCCGGGGCGAGCCCGACCAAAAGCCCGAACTGGGTGCGTTGGGGAAGATGGTGTCGTTGATACTCGGGTTGAAGCGGCACTCTTCTACTAGGCTGCGCAGCTCCTTCAAGTTGGGCAAGCGCCAATCGTTCTGCGCGGCAAAAAAGCTGGTTTTGGCCAGGGTCAGCGCCTGCGTCCAGCTCGACAAGGGAGCGATTCCGGTGCAGGTTGTGCCGCTCCAGCTTTGGCCTTCGCTACAGCGTTTCCAGACCAGGCCGGTGGGGTTGTGAGTTACCGTGCCGTCGCCCCGGTCGGTGTAGGCAGAGTCCGGGTTGCTGGCGGCGGCGATATTGGCCGCGCAGGTGACTGCGTACACACCCGGGCTGGCAAGACTCAGGCCTAGACACAGCGCCAGGGCGGACAAAATGGAGCAATGGTTCATGGAAGTTGTCCTGTCGATAAGGGCGTGGTGCAGTTGCAGTGCGGATGGCGTTGGCTGCAGCAGGGCTTGCTAGCCACCGTGACAGCGGAAGCTGCGGTTAACGTGGGCCGTAGCTGGTGGGCACCGTCATATCAAAAAGTCCAAATCACTGTCCGGCGCGCACCAACCGCACCCCGTGGTCGCTGTAGCTGTTGCGACGATCTCCGGCGCTAGCGCCTGTGCTGAAGTGGACGATCCACGCGAGGGTCGAACCGTCGGCCCAGGGCGAACCCGACCAAAAGCGCGAAATGGGCGTATTGGGGAAATAGCTTGGATCAATGGCAGGGATGGGACCCCCATGATGGGCAATGCCTTCCAACTCTTTCACGGTGGGCATGCGCCAGTCGCTCACACCGCACAGACCAACGGCGTTGACGTCCTGCACGTATTTTTCGGTATCGCATCGGTCTTCTGTAAAACAACTGCCACGCGATGCTTGACCCACTGCCCCACCATTGGTAGCCGGATTGCTGTTGTACCACGAGTAAGTGTGGCTCTGGCTGCGCAAGCCACTGGTCGTTTTAACTTCCCAGATGAGGCCGGTGACGTTGTCACGGGTGCAGGCCCAGTCAGTGGCACCACTGCCCAGCGCTGCATCCGCTGGCAGCACGGTGCCGTTGTTGGCCATTTTCGTGAAGTCAAAACCTGCATCGCCACCACCCACTTTGGTCAGTTGCCCCGCTGCGGCTTGTGCGTCGCGCCCGTAGCGGGCGTCCTGGCCGGGGAAAGTACCTCCGTCAGCGGCCACAGTGGCACAAGTGGCAATGTTGGTAGTGACATCGCCGCAGAAGGTAATACCGGTGTCGTTAAGCAAGCCCGTAGGGCCTGCGGCATGGGCCGGCAGGACAATTAACACCAGTGCAGTGACTGGGGCGGCGACCGCAATGTAACTGGCACTCCGTGGTGGAAAGCAGCTCAGGGCCCTGCGGATCGATTTGGTGTATTGCTTGCCCAGCATTGGCTTCCTCCCCTGTGTGCATGTGTAGTTTCGTTCCACACATTTGAGCGTGAATCGTGTTCGGCGCTTGAACGCTCTTAATTTCGAACTACTATAGGGCCGGTTTGTCAATTTGATTGGACAGTTTGTCAAGCCGTTGGCCGGCCCACAAACACGCATCACGCATGCAGACACCTGATGAAAGAATCCCTCAGAAGCTACATTCAGAGCCGGGCCAACGAGCAGCAACTAAGCCTCAGCGAAGTGTGTCGTCGCGCTGACATTAGCCGCCAGACCCTCTACTCGCTACACCAGGTGCCCCACAAATTGCCTGCCTTACAAACAATCGTCGGGCTAGCCTCGGTGCTTGGGGTGCACCCCTTGCGGCTGCTGCAACTTGTTTTTGATGACCTGCCCGTGACCCCACAGGTCAAGCAGCGCCACAAGCGCGGTGATCAAGGCGCGTTTATTGGGGGGTCCATTCCTGATGGCAGCTTGGTACTTTACGGCCAACGGTTCATCAAAACCTGGGAACTTCAAAACGTAGGCCGCGTACCCTGGGAGAACCGCTACTTGCAGTGCATGGACGATGAACTTACGGTGATCAACCGGCGCACAGGCAAAGTCCTGGCAATACACGAAAACCTCAGACCCGACGTCAATCGCATTCCCTTACCCCATACCCCACCCGGTGAAACCGTGACACTGAGCGTGTCATTCACAGCACCGACAATGCCTTGCACATGCATCTCTTACTGGAAGTCGGTTTTTGAAGATGGTTCGATGTGTTTTCCCAAGGCACAAGGCCTCTCAGTCGTGGTGCGGGTCAGTAGCTTGGCGACCAGCGCTTTTGAGGCGTAAAAAAGCCAGTCGATCACTCACACCGTGAATGATCTCCTACTGCACTTGATAAACCATTCTGAAGCGGCCGCTCTCCAGCATCTCGTTCTCGGTAATGCCATAACCAATGTAAATTTTTGCACCTGAAATAATGCTGGCATCAAGGTGATCAAAAATCTGTACCAATTGGAAGCTATTGTCCGCAACCCCAGACAGGTACTCGGACAACGGAAAACCAAGGTTTAACCACTCTTGATTTCGATTCAATACGAAGATCTTCGTGTCAGTCAAAATGGCTCCAGCTGGAACAACGGCCAGCACATAAAGTTTGTAGGACGCTTGCCCGGTTGCCGCTGCCTGACTGGTACCACGTGTCCCACCAGGCCCGCGAAGGCCCTGCATGCCGCTGGAGTTGCTGAAGCTGCTCCATATTGACAGGCCAAAATCGGTCTGAGGGCCTGTTGATTCCACTTCCGCCTGAACTTGGGTTGGCACGACAATGGCCTGAACCACGACTTGGTACTGCGCGCTAACCGACACGCCGGCCTCAGTAAAGTTTGCCGTGACCACACTGGTACTGTCCTGGCTGACCGTCATGGCAGTCAAGACACCGCTGCTTGAAATGCTGGCGGCCTCGCCAGATACCGTCCAGCTTGCATTGACAGGCTTGCGGGATCCGTCGTCATAAACACCCTCTGCGGACAGGTTAAGACTCTCACCCGACGCTAAGGTCCCCTTGGCACCAATGATCGTCAGCCGTGAAAGCACGGCGGGAGCGGCTACAACGCTAATCGCCAAGCTGCTCGTTTTTGTGATGCCTCCTTCGGCGTAGGTGGCAATGACCGTCAATATCTTGTCTGAAGTCACTGACGCCACCGTCAATACACTTCGGATGTTGATAGAACCCAACGCAGAGCTGGACAACGTGAAGCCGTCAGCGGTTACCTGGCGACTCGATCCATCGGAATACAGCGCGCTCACGGTCAGCCTGACTTGCCCTCCCGACTGCACACTGGTCGAGCCCAAGAGCCTTATGCTTGCCAAAGTAGCTGGCGCAGCCGTAATCGTCACTTGAAGGGTCGCTTGAACCGTGACGCCGTTCTCGGTAAATGTCGCTGTCAAACTAGCCGGGGTATCGACCGTCACCGTACCGGCTGACAAAACCCCGGACGTGCTGACGACCGCCGCCGCGGGATCCGAGCTGGTCCATATCGGGGACACATTACGCACGCTGCCGTCCGTAAAACGAGCCGTCACTGATATTGCGGCGCGCCCCCCACTTTGTAGCGTAGCGGGTCCGACCAGACTCAACTCGCTTGGGCTGGTGGTCGTGGAAGGCGATGTGCCCACTTTAATCAACAGCGTGGCGTTACTGGTGCCGATGGCATTGGTGAAGATCAGCTGAACCGGGAAATTGCCACTCACCTGCGGCGTTCCAGAAATGACTCCGGAATTCGAATCTACGGATAAGCCAGCCGGCAAACCGGTGGCCTCGTACGCAAAAGCAGCCGGACTCGCGGTCATTTGAAACCTGAACGTATTTGCCAAACCAGCGTTTGCAACCGAAACATTGCTGACCTTGGGAATAGACCCTAGGGCGCCATCTGGGCCGCTCAAGGAGTAACTGCCATTGCCGGTGCCAAAGCTATTCGAGACAATGCCATTTGCCGTCGTCCCAATATACGGGCTGGGCTCTGCCGTGGTAGCTACCAAGCCAGGACGGATGGTCACCTTCACCACGCCCTGCTGTCCCACCGCCAACAGACCGGCATGCACAGCAGCCACCGCAAGTTTCGAGTCATCGGTGTAGGTACCAGTACCGCGAACACTGCCAACATTGCTCCCTGTTACTCTGAAATAAAGCGCCGCTTGGTTGCGACCACGATAGTCTTCAAGACTGCCCGGATCAGGTAACGGGTTCCCCAGCATTCCGGGGTAAGCTGCCAACGGGACGCTTCCGGCGTCGTTGGAAACAGCGTATGCACCAGACAGTTGGTTGTAGCCCGTACTGTCTACGGAGTTAAGGGCGCTGCCGAGAAAAACCGACTGCGGTGGAACAATGACTACCCTGACCACACCAACCTGACCGTCCACCAGCACACCCGCATGAACTGCGGCAAATGACAGGTTGGAGTCGGATGTGTAAACATTCGTCCCCCGTGCCCCTCCTGCACGGGAATTGCCTGTTACTTTGAATCGAAACACACCGCCTGAACTCGACTCAAAGTTACTGAGTGTCCCGGGATCAGCCAGGGCTGCATTGTCCCCGCCATCATCAACGTCAAGGCGATAGCTCTGTGGATAGAAGGCGACATTGGGCCTGCTGGTCACGCCATGGCTGGTGCTACCGAGGTAATTGATCTGGCCAGTGAGGACAGTTAGCTTGACCACTTTTGTTTCGCCGGCAGTCAGCACTCCGGCATGCACCGCCGCAGTCGCCAAGTCCGAATCGTAGGTGTAAGGATTTACACCCCAAACCGCTCCGCTTGTGCCGCCTGTCACCGTGACATACATCACCGTACCCGGCACCTGCTTGTAATCAGCAAGAACCGAAGCTACTGCTGCCTTTGGAATGGGGCTGGTGCTTCGGGCCCAAGCGCCGAGACTAACACTCACTAACAGCAACATCATCAACGTCGCAAATGCTGTGCGACGAAACATCAGGTTGAACATGACAATTTCCTTAATGACGCGGCGGAAAATCCATTCTAGTCCTGACACGAGTCAGCACACAACCACCGACTAATCGTGACAAAAACCTATTGCACCTGGTACACCATGCGGTACCGCCCGGACTCCAGCATTTCGGTGTCCGTAATACCGTAGCCCACGAAAATCTGGGTGCCGGATATCAGGCTAGCATCCAGATGATCGAATATCTCGATCAATTGGTAACTGTTGTCGGCCACACCGGATAGGTATTCCGCCAACGGAAAACCCGCCAATTGCCACTCGCTGTTGCGGTTCAGCATGAAGCCGGTGGTGCTGGCGACCGCGCTACCAGCGGGTACCACGGCAATGACAAACAACTGGTAAGAGGCCTGATCCGTTGCAGCAATTTGCGTGCCGCCCCTTGACGCCACAGTCGCAGGGCCTGCCATCACGGTTGTGTTGCCATTGGCCGTGCTCCAGACCGACAACCCGAAATCGGCCTGGCTGCCAGTGGTCTCCACTTCGGCTTGCACCGGCGTGGGCGCCACAATGGCCTGCACCAGAACCTGGAAGTGGGCGTTCACCGTAACGCCGGCTTCCGTATAACTGGCGATCACCACACAAGGTGAGTCTTGGCTAACGGCTTTGGCGGTCAAGACCCCGGCACTGCTGATCGTGGCGGCATTGCCCTTGACCGCCCAGAGTGCCTGGACCGGCTTGCGGGACCCATCCACATACACACCGGCTGCGGCCAGGTTCAAGCTCTCGTTGGAACCCAGGGTGCCGCGTGCACCAATCAGGGTCAGACGCGACAACACCGCCGGCGTGGCCACAATACTGAGCGCCAAGCTCGTGTTCTTGCTGATGCCCTTCTCGGTATATGACGCACTGATGGTCAACACCGTGTCGGCATCCACCGATGCCACCGTCAGCACCCCTCGGCTATTGACCGAACCCAAAGCCACACTGGACAAGGTGTAGGCACTGGGCACCACGGACCGGATGGACCCGTCGCTGTACAGGGCAGCCAGCGTCAAGCGAATTTGCCCGCCCGACTGCACACTGTCCGCCCCCACAAGCCGCACACCCACCAATACGGCAGGGGCCGCCGTGACCGTGAGCTGAAGGGTGGCAGTCACCGTGACCCCGCCCTCGGTGTAAATGGCCGTCAGGCTTACCGGTGTATCCGCCTTCACCAATCCGGCTGACAACACACCCGCGGCACTGACCGTGGCCGCAGCAGGATTGGAGCTGGTCCAGACAGGGTTCACGCTGCGCAGACTGCTGTCCGTAAAACGCACCGTTGCTGCGATGGTTGCTTTGCCACCGCTTTGCAGGATTTCGGGACCAATCAGACTCAGGAAGCTCGGCGTAAAACCCGTGGTCGGCGTCGCAGGAACCTTGATCAGCAGCCCGGCATTGCTGGTTCCGCTGCTATTGGTGACCAATAGCTGGATGGGAAAGCTGCCGCTGATCATGGGTATGCCAGAGATCAGGCCAGTCACAGGGTCAACCGCAAGACCCGCTGGCAGCCCCGTGGCGTTGTAGCTGGTGGCGGCCGGGCTGGTGTTCATCTGAAAGCGAAAACTCTGGTTCAACTCTGCATTGACCGCACCGCCATTGGTGACCCGGGGAATGGCGCCCAGCCCTCCGTCCGGATTCACGACGGAGAAACTTCCGGCATAGGTGCCGTAACTGTTGGACGTGATGCCATGGGCCGTGCTGCCGACATAGGCATTACCCTGGGTGGGAGAGCTCGTTAACCCTGGGCGGATGATGACCTTGACAACCCCTTGTTGCCCCGCCGCGAGCACACCGGCGTGCACCGCCGCCGCCGCCAGGTTCGAATCATCGGTATAGATTCCGGTACCCCACACGCCTCCCGACAGGCTGCCTGTCACGTTGAAATGTTGTGCGGCCAGGTTACGGCCCCGGTAGGCAGTGAGACTGCCAGGATTGGGCAGCGGGTTGCTCAACATACCCGGATAGGCCGTCAGGGCGACGGTTCCCGCAACATTGGACACCGCGTAGGCCCCGGCGTACTGACCATAGTCATTGCTCGTAATGCCGTTGGCCGTGCTGCCGGCGTAAATGGCTTGTGGCGGCACAACCACCACACGCACCACTCCGGTCTGACCATCCAACAACACACCCGAATGCACGGCCGCCACGGCCAACGCCGAGTCCGAGGTGTAGGCATTGGTGCCCCAAACGCTGCCCCCCTTTGCGCTACCGGTCACCTTGAATCGGTGCACGCCTCCCAGGCCCAGTTCAAATGTCCGCAGACTACCCGGATCTTGCAAGATCGGGTTGTCCCCTCCGTCGTCGGCTTCCAGGCGATAACTTCCGCCGGTATAGGTGCCATAACTTGAGCTGGTCACACCATTACGCACACTGCCCGTGTAACTGGATTGCCCGGTGACGATGGACAACTTCACCGTCTTGGATTCTCCGACAACGACAACACCCGCATGGACAGCAGCGGTTGCCATGTCAGAGTCAAAGGTGTAGGGACCACTGCCCCACACCGAACCGCTGGTGCGCCCGGTTAGCGTCACATACACCACGGTGCCGGGCAATTGCCTGAAATTCCCAACCACAGTGGACACCGCTGCTTCTGGAACCGGACTGGTGCTGCGCGCCCAGCTTGCCACACTGGTACACGCCAACACCCACAGGAGGATCGCAGCAACGGCAAGACGGCGCGACGGCGCAAAGGACATGACAAATTCCTTCTGGACAAGAAAGCCAAACGATTCTAGTCCCGCAGTACGGCCGCGCTGATGGTATGCCGTCCGCGACGCATGATTCATTCGGGAACCAACGTGTATTCGGTTTAATCTACACAGTCTGTGTTGCCACTATCATCCCGCCCTACGGAGCAGACCCTGTTGAACCCAAACTACCACCGTTATTTCTGCGCCGCGTTGTTGGCATTGGGCCTGTTCGCCGCGCCGGACCCTGCGCAGGCAGAAGCCTCAACTGTTACGCTGACCGCGAAGGCTTCGCCGGTTGACGCACCACACAATGATCGTTGGATCGTGGTGCTCAAAGACCAACCGGCGATCGGTGCCGCATACGCCAAACGGGCTTCACAGGAACGCCTTGGCTCAGTGGCCCGGCGCACAACGATGGACATCGCTGCGTTTCAACCCGTATCGGCGCGCACCCACCGCTTGATCTTCCACCCTAGCTTGAGCGCCTCTCAGGTGTCCGCAGCTCTGGCCAGCTTGCGGCAAGACCCCGAGGTTGCAGCGGTGGAGCCCGACTACCGGATACGACACCACGCCGCAACGCCCAATGACCCGGGTTATTCGGACCAACACTACACCAGTGCGCAACCCGTTGGACAGTGGTATCTCAAGGCCAACACCGGTGAGGTCCGCTCGGCCATCAATGCCCAGGGGGCATGGCCTTTCAGCCAGGGTGATTCGTCGGTCGTGATTGCCGTCCTCGACACAGGGGTTCTGTTTGACCATCCTGATTTGATGCGCACCGCCGCCGGCGGGCGGCTGTTGCCGGGATATGACTTTGTGTCCGCCGACAGCGATGGCGGTTTCGCGCGCACCAACGATGGCGACGGCTGGGACAGCGACCCGTCCGACCCGGGCGACTGGATTGATGATGCCCTGCTGACCAGCCATCCCCATTCTTTATCGGGCTGCGACACCGGTAACAGTTCCTGGCATGGCACGCGTACCAGTGCGCTGATAGGCTCGCTGAGCCAGAACGGCATGGGCATTGCCGGCGTGGATTGGCGCGCGCGCCTGTTGCCGGTGCGGGTGTTGGGGCGCTGTGGTGGCTACACCTCCGACATCGTCGCCGGGTTGCGCTGGGCAGGCGGGCTGCCTGTGGAAGGGGTTCCCAACAACCCCCATCCGGCACACATCATCAATCTGAGCCTGGGTCACACCGGTGCCTGTTCATTTTCAGAACAGGCCACCATCGACGAACTCTCTGCCAGGGGCGTTGTGGTGGTAGCGTCGGCCGGTAACAACCAGGGTGCGGTCGAGTCACCGGGCAATTGTCGCGGCGTGATCGCCGTGGGGGGCCTGCGCCATGTGGGAACCAAGGTCGGCTTCAGCAGCTTTGGCCCCGAGGTGGCCATCAGCGCACCCGGTGGCAACTGTATCAACATTGGGGCGCAGCAACCCTGCCTCTACTCCATTGACACGGCCACCAACGCCGGGACCACCACGCCCGCCGAACATGTTTACACCACACAACTCAGGAGCAATGTGGGAACCAGTTTTGCCGCGCCCCAGGTAGCCGGTGTTGCAGGCCTGCTGTTGGCCGTCAATCCCTCGCTAACACCCGCGCAAGTGCGTTCTGCCATCCAGGAATCAGCCAATCCCTTTCCAGTTGAATCCGCTTTGCCGAACTGCCCCGGCGTCGCGGACGGTGAAACCAACGTCGGTCAGTGCAACTGCACCGTGGGCCAGTGTGGTGCCGGCATGCTGAACGCGCAGGCAGCGGTCCAGCGGGTCAACCCGGCGGAGTGTTTTTTCAACTGGGCCGAGCGGTCCGTACCGTATTTGTTTCCAGCCGGCCCCCTATCCCAGACCCTGGATGCCTACCACTACCGCTATTACCCGGACTTCAACACCTACCTCGCCATTGCAGGGGACAGTGGCCATGTGCTGTATCTGGGCTCCCTTGGGCTGACGGACCTCGGAGCCCGGGCTGGGTGGTTTGCGCAATCCGGTTGCCTGTAGGGCGAAAGGCTTGGTGCCGTCGCGCGTCCAAAACCCCTACACCCAGCATGGATAAAAACCATTCAAGCCGATAAATTACCAAACAGTCGCAAAATTACCTGATAGTTCAAACTTCAGGATAAGCGTTGAAAACCCATTTCACCGACCGCCAGGGTGTCCACAACCCGGCAACGATCGCCACCAACCGGGGAAAACCCCTCAAAGTTGCCATTGTCGGATCCGGCATTTCGGGCCTGGGCCTTGCCCACGCGCTGCGCGGCCAGGCGCAGCTGACGTTATTTGAAGCGGGGAGTTACTTTGGCGGCCACACCAATACCGTCGATCTCACGCTGGACGGTCCACAGGGTCCGGTGACCCACGGGGTTGACACCGGTTTTCTGGTCTTCAACGAGCGCACCTACCCGCGGTTGATACAACTATTCTCAGACCTGAAGGTGCCGACGGAACGCTCTGATATGTCGTTTTCTGTCCAGGTACCTGGCGCCAACGGGCAGGCGCCGTTGGAATGGAGTGGCTCCAGTCTGAACACCGTTTTTGCCCAACGTCGCAACATCGCCAACCCGCGCTTTTTGCGCATGCTGCGTGATGTGCTGCGCTTTAACCGCCTCGCCACCGATATTGCCAAGCGCGGCGTCGAGGCGGAGATGATGCAGCCGCTGTCCGATTTTCTGGATGAACACCGGCTGTCGGCTGAGTTCCGGGATTGGTATTTCCTGCCCATGTTGGGTTGTATCTGGAGTTGTCCAACCGACCAGATGCTGCAGTTCCCGGTGGCCACCATGATCCGCTTCTGCCACAACCACGGGTTAATCCAGGTCACCAATCGGCCGCAGTGGTGGACGGTCGCCGGAGGCGCACGCCAGTATGTGCAAAAAATCGTTGCAGGAATTGCCGACAAGCGCCTCAATACCCCGGTGCAACACATCACCCGTAACGCCCAGGGTGTTACGGTGCACAGCAAGGGCCAGTCCGAACACTTTGACAAAGTGGTGCTGGCCTGCCATTCGGACCAGTCACTCACCCTGCTGGGTGATGCCACCGGTGTCGAACGTGACATGCTGAGCGCGATTCGATACCAACCCAACCATGCGGTATTGCATACCGACACGTCAGTACTGCCTCGCGCGCGCAGCGCTTGGGCGGCCTGGAACTACCAGCGATCGACCGAAACTCGCAAAGACGCCGCGCAGGTCTGCCTGCATTACCTGATCAACAGGTTACAACCTGTGCCGTTTGAACAAGCGGTGGTGGTGTCCCTGAACCCGCTCGTTGACATTGACCCGGCCCACGTCCACGCCCGCTTTGACTATGCCCACCCGGTCTTTGACGTGGCCGCCATTGAAGCGCAGCGCAAAGTGCGTGACTTGCAAGGCCAGCGTAACACCTACTTTTGTGGCGCCTGGACTGGATATGGTTTCCACGAAGATGGCTTGAAGTCGGGGCTGGACGTCGCCACGCAGCTGCTGGCCGAACACCGGACGCCGCGCTAAGCGCCCAGGTCAGACACCGATGATGCACAAAAACCCGTTCACCGCACCCCAGGAGACCGTGCCACTGATTGGCTTTGGTCAAGTGCGGCACACCCGGCTGGCGCCGGTGCGCAACGCGTTCGCCTACGGCAACTACTTCCTGCTGCTACCCATGCGCAGTCTGCAGCTACACGGCGGCGGCACGCTGGCCTACAACCGTTTTGCGCCACTCAGTTTTTTTGACACCGACCACGGTGACGGGCGTGGCCCGGAACAGGGCGGCGCACTGGCCTGGCTGGACGCACTGCTGGAGAAAGAAGGCATTGGTGGCGCGTCCCCCGGCAGCCACCCTGACCCGGCCGACGGCGAGATCTGGCTGCACTGCTATCCCCGTGTCTGGGGTCACACTTTCAAACCCGTCAGTTTTTGGTATTGCCACCGCCAGGACGGCAGCCTGCGCGCCATTGTGGTAGAGGTCAACAACACCTTTGGTGAACGCCATTGTTACCTGCTGGACCAGCCGCAGTTTGGCGTCGAACAACGGGCTGCCAAAGTGTTCCATGTGTCGCCTTTTGCGCCGGTCGAGGGTGGCTACCGCTTCCGCTTTATGGTCACACCCGACCGCAAACGCACCGTGGCGCGCATCGATTTTGACGATGCCTCTGGACCCCTGATTGAAACCAGCGTCAGCGGCACGCTGGAACCACTCACACCCCAGGCTGTGCGGCGCGCCTTGTGGCGTTACCCCGCGATGACCTTGGGCGTGGTGCTGCGCATCCACTGGCAGGCCGCCAAACTGTTTGTCAAAAAGGCCCCGCTTTTTGGCAAACCCGTACCACCCACCTCATTTCTGACCCGCTGACCACCATTTGCCCACACCATGAACAGCACCACTGCGCCAACCAACAACCTGACGATTCCCCAGGGCACACCAGCCGCCGCCCGCACCGTACTGCGCCTGCTCCACAACCTGCGCCACGGCAGCCTGACCCTGCAATTGCCCGATGGCTCCATGCAGCGTTTTGGCAAAGGTGACTTGCCGCACGCCACACTGAGCCTGCATAACTGGAAGGTGTGCTCTGCGGCCCTCAAATCCGGCGATATCGGCTTTGCCGAAACCTACATCGCGGGTGACTGGAGCACCCCCAACTTGGTGGAACTGCTTCGGGTACTGGTGAAGAACCGCGCCGAAGTGGACAACGTGATCTTTGGCTCCTGGGTCGGGCGACTGGTCTACCGCATCAAACACCTGCTGAACCGCAATACCAGGACCAACAGCCAAAAGAACATCCACGCCCACTACGACCTGGGCAACGCCTTCTACCGGCTGTGGCTGGACGAGACCATGAACTACTCCAGCGCCTGGTTCAATGGCGACTACGACCAGCCCATGCCGGTCGCGCAAAACGCCAAGGTGCGCCGCGCGCTGCAGCAAGCCCGGGTCAAGCCCGGCGACCGGGTGCTGGAGATTGGCTGCGGCTGGGGTGCACTGGCCGAGATGGCCACGGTGGAAATGGGTGCCCACGTCACCGGCGTGACGCTCAGCACCGAACAACTGGCCTCTGCCCGCGAACGACTGCACCGCCTGGGTGTGCCCAGCACCAGTGATGGCACCAGACCCGCTTGCGACCTGCGCCTGCAGGATTACCGGGATATCAACGACGCACCCTTCGATGCCATCTGTTCCATCGAAATGGTGGAAGCCGTGGGACGTGAATACTGGCCGACCTACTTCGCCACGGTCGCGCGCCTGCTCAAACCCGGCGGTCATGCCTGCATCCAAAGCATCGT
Source organism: Candidatus Aalborgicola danicus (assembly GCA_016703945.1). GTDB lineage: Bacteria > Pseudomonadota > Gammaproteobacteria > Burkholderiales > Burkholderiaceae_C > Allorhodoferax > Allorhodoferax danicus. The sequence continues at coordinate 73,432 of JADJBC010000020.1, read as the reverse complement.
CATCGACGACGCACTGTTTGACCGCTATGTGAACTCCACCGACTTCATCCAGCAGTACATCTTCCCCGGCGGTTGCCTGCCCTGCCCGCGCGAATTCCGACGCCAGGCCGAAGCGGCGGGGCTTGAGGTGGTCGAGGAACTGGCCTTTGGCCACGACTATGCCGAAACCCTCAAACGCTGGCGCGAGGCCTTTATGGCCCGCCGTGCCGAAGTGGTGCAGCAGGGATTTGACGAACGCTTCAACCTGATCTGGGAGTTTTACCTGGCCTACTGCGAAGCCGCATTCAGCGAAGATAACATCGACGTGGTCCAGTACACGCTGCGCAAACGCGCAGCGTAAACGGCATGCCAACACGCCGCACCCTTTTCCAAACCTGCGCCGCCACGCTGCTGGCCGGCCTGGGTGCACGCGTGTGCGCCAACACACCGGGAGTGGACACCGCCGCCCCAGCCGCACTGGGCGAATTGCCGGGGGCCCAGCGCTTGGGTGCCTCCCGCATGCGGTTTTTCGGCTTTGACATTTATGACGCCGCCTTGTGGGTCGCGCCTGGCTTCAGGGCCAGCCGCTACGCCCAACACGCACTGGCACTGGAGCTGACCTACCTGCGCTCGCTCAGTGGCAACGCCATTGCCGAGCGCTCCATCCAGGAGATGCGCCGCGCCGCCGACATATCTGCAGCGCAGGAGCAACGCTGGCTGACCGCCATGCGCGAGGCTTTTCCAGATGTCAATAAAGGCGACCGCATCACCGGTTTGCACCAGCCTGGCCTGGGAGCCCGCTTCTGGTTCAACGGCCAGTTGCGCGGCGTTGTGGCCGACCCCGAATTCAGTCGCCTGTTCTTTGGCATCTGGCTGGCGGAGACCACCAGCGAACCCACTCTGCGCAGCGCGCTGTTGGCCGGTGCCGCGTCATGAAACCATCCTCAGCCCCAGAGGCGACGTTTCCCTGGCAACAGGGCTGGCGTTATGGACTGATGGGCCTGCCCCTGGCATTTGTGGCCTTGCCCCTGTATGTACTGTTGCCCAACCACTACGCCCGCAACTTCGGCATTCCCTTGGCGGCGCTGGGTGCTGTCCTGCTTGGCGCCCGGCTATTTGACGCCTTGATCGACCCGCTGATCGGCCGCTGGAGCGACCGGCTTTTCAACCGCTCGGCCGACACCGTGTTGCGCTGGGCAGCCATCGCTGCCATCTTGCTGGGTGCCGGGTTTGCGTTGCTATTTTTTCCCCCGGTCCGGGAACTACAGGCGCTGCTGATCTGGGTCAGTGCTGTGCTGGCCCTGACCTACGCCGCTTACAGTGCCTTGGCCGTGATGCACCAGTCCTGGGGTGCGCGCCTGGGCGGCGATGAAGTCAAGCGCAGTCAGGTCGTGGCCTGGCGCGAAGGATTGGGCCTGGCGGGCGTAATCTTGGCATCGATTAGCCCTCTAGCCCTCGGATTACCTGCGACAGTAGCTCTCTTTTTTATAGCGCTTTTAGGGGCTGGCTGGCCTGGCGCAGTGCCGCCCTGCCCCCACGCCACCGACCCCTGGACCGTGTCGTGAACAGCCGGGGCGAACCCCTGCCCGTGAGTTTGACCTGGCCCTTCACCCGGCCCGGCTTTCGGGGTCTGCTGGCCGTGTTCATGGTCAACGGGATTGCCAGTGCCATACCGGCCACCTTGCTGCTGTTTTTTGTTCAGGACCGGCTGCAGGTTGACGCGAGCTGGGAGCCCCTGTTCCTGGGCAGCTATTTCCTCAGTGCGGCATTGGCCATTCCCTTGTGGCTGCGCCTGGTGCCGAAACTGGGACTGGCGCGCACCTGGGGCCTGGGCATGTTGTTGTCGGTTACCGTTTTTATGTTCGCCGCAAGCTTGGGCGCCGGTGACAGTCTGGCTTTTCTGGCAGTCTGTACGCTGTCGGGTGCGGCATTGGGTACCGATCTCGCGCTGCCGAGCGCCCTGCTGGCCGGCACCATCGCCCACAACGGTGACCGCGGGCATGCCGAGGGCGCCTACTTTGGCTGGTGGAACTTCGCCACCAAATTGAACCTGGCGCTGGCCGCAGGGGTCGCCCTGCCCACCTTGGCGGCCCTGGGTTACGAGCCCGGCACCCGCGATCCGGCCGCCCTGCAAACACTGAGCCTTGCCTACTGCGCGCTGCCCTGCGTGCTCAAGCTGCTGGCCACAGCACTTCTTTACCTCAACCTGGTTCGCAAAACACCATGAATCGAAGACTATTACTCGCCGCCACTGCTGCCACCAGCCTGCTCGTCGCTGGCTGTTCTTCCACCGGCATCGAGCAGTACGCCAATGAAAAACCGGTGCTGGATTTGCAACAGTATTTCAACGGCACGCTGGACGCCTACGGTGTGTTCACCGACCGCTCCGGCGCGGTCGTCAAACGCTTCACGGTGGTCATGAACTGCAGTTGGACCGGTGACGAAGGCGTATTGGACGAAGACTTTCTGTATTCCGACGGCACGCTTCAGAAGCGCATCTGGCGCTTGCGCAAAACCGGCGAAGGGCGTTTTGTGGGCCGGGCCGATGACGTCGTTGGCGAGGCGGTCGGTGAAAGCCGTGGCAATACCTTCCGCTGGGGCTACACCATGGCCCTGCCGGTCGGCGGGAAACCGAGCGACGCCCCCGTCCCCCCCCCCCCCCCCCCCCCCCCATATTTTCCGCGTTGCTGCCGCCTTTGAACCCGCCTCTGAAAGATTGGCGCGGCAAGACCGTGTGGATTGTGGGTGCCTCCAGCGGCATTGGGCAGGCCACTGCGGCGGCCCTGCACAGCCAAGGCGCGCGGGTGGTCGTGTCCGCACGCAAGGCCGAGGCTTTGGCCGCATTTGTGGCCCAGCACCCCGGCAGTCGCGCCCTGACGCTGGACGCCACACGGCGTGAGGCCGTGACCCTGGCTGCCCAGCAGCTGTTGGCACAGGGGCCGCTGGACTGCGTGGTGTACTGTGCCGGCCATTACCATGCCATGCGTTCCGACGCGATGGATGTACCCGATATGGCGCGCCACATGGAGGTCAACTACCTGGGTGCCTTGTATGTGCTCGATGCCCTTTTGCCGCACTTTCTGGCGCGTGGGGCGGGACATATCAGCCTGGTGGGCAGCGTGGCGGGTTACCGCGGCCTGCCCAACAGCCTGGCCTATGGGCCGACCAAGGCCGCCCTCATCAACCTGTCCGAAACCCTGTACCTGGACCTGCATGGCAAAGGTATCGGTGTCTCCATCATCAACCCTGGTTTTGTGGAGACACCACTCACAGCCGGTAACCAATTCGACATGCCGGCCCTGTTGACGCCCCAACAGGCCGCCAGCGCCATCCTGCAGGGTTGGGCACGGGGCGCGTTCGAAATCCACTTCCCAAAACGCTTCACGCTGTGGCTTAAAGCCCTGCGTGTCATGCCCAACCGCCTGTTCTTCCAACTGGTTCGCCGCGTCGCCCTATGAAATCTGTCTCGCCTGTGGACCTGGATGCTCTGGTCAACTTCTTTGAATCCATCACGCCCGACACGGTGGCGCAGCTCGGCCATTTTTACGACTCCCAGGCACGTTTTGTCGACCCCTTCAACGACGTGCAGGGCCTGGCCGCCGTTGAACACATTTTTGCCCACATGTTTGTGGCCTTGCACGCGCCGCGTTTTGTCGTGACCGGGCGGGTATTGCAAGGGCAACAGTGTTTTCTGACCTGGGACTTTCACTTCCGTTTCAAGCGCTTTCAGCCACAGACGCCGCAAACCATTCGGGGCGCGTCCCACCTGGTTTTTTCTGAATCCGGCTTGGTGGTGCTGCACCGCGACTACTGGGATGCAGCGCAGGAGTTATATGAGAAATTGCCGCTGGTCGGTGCCCTGATGCGATGGCTCAGGAAACGTGCCAATTCCTGAGTAACAGGCGTTCCCGGCGTTCGAGGCGCTTGGCACCGTGGCGGCAGCTTAACCTGGGAATGAGCTAGGCTGAAAATCTGGGGCTCGGCGCGGCTCCCACCAGGCGCGGATGGTGGCAAAGATGTTGCGACAGCCGGTACAGCGGTACTGGCCAGTGGGCTTCAAGGCACCGTTGGGTGCGCGGTCGATCACCTGCTGGTAGCTGGTGGCACCGCATTCGCGGCATTTGTAGATTGTCTTGTAAGTGGCCATAAGGCGCACACTGTAGACCCATGGACGGAAATTGGAAAGCCAATAGATGTAAAACCATGTGCAAGATGCAACGATCCGCGACGTCTGGACAAGCACTTGTAAAATCATTGATCTACTTCCTCTAGGTGGCTTTCCATGTCCTTTTTCTCGATCCGTCAGGCACTCGCCGCTTTCTGTGTCGCCGTAATGGTTTCTGCCTGCGGCGGCAGTGGCAGTTCGGCACCTCCACCGGCCGGCGGCATCACGGTAACCCCTGGCGATGGCACGGCCACCGTGACCTGGACCAGCGCGCCGGACGTGAAATATTGGCTGTTCTACGCCCCGTCCACCTCCATCACCAGCACAGACTGGATCAACATCCCCGGCAGTCGGGCGCTGCTGAATGTGACATCGCCGTACGTCGTTACCGGCCTTGCCAACGGTTACACCTATTCGTTCACGGTCAATGGCCGCAACGGTGACGGCCCGGGCGGCGCCGGCAGCCCCTCGGTCTCTATCGTTCCGCGCCCCGCCGGTGAGTTCTGGACGCCAGGCTCGGCACTGGGCAGCAACACCATACGGAATATTTCATACGGAACCGGGACCGATCTGGTCGGCTACTACTTCGCCGTGGGTGATGCTGGCAGCACCTACCGCAGCACCGATGGCAAGGCCTGGACTGCGCTGCCAGTGGCCGCCAATACCAACCTGAACGCCTCGATCTATACCTTCAGCAAATTCATCGCAGTCGGCGCTGGCGGAACGGTCGCTTACGGAACCGATATGTCCACCTGGACTGCAGCAGCATCCACCACCACGGAGGCACTCAACGCCATCGCCAGCAACGGCGTGTTGGCGGTTGCCGTGGGCAACAATGGCACGGCCATCAAATCGGCAGACGGCATCACCTGGACCGCCGTGGCGATGCCCACCACCCGCCATCTGCGCAGCATCACCTACTCCAGCAATGGCATCTGGGTCGCTGTCGGCGCGGGCGGAACGCTGCTCACCAGCCCTGACGGCAGTACCTGGACAGCAGTCGCCTCGGGCACCAGCGCTGACCTGAACGCAGTGTCTGTTCAGATCGTCACGTCTTACACCTTTCTGGCGGCCGGCAATGGCGGCACCATTCTTCGCAGCACCGACAACGGCGTAACCTGGACCACCCAGAGCTCGGGGACCACGGCCGATCTGTATGCCGTCAGCCCGGCGTCCAGTCAATTGATGACCGCTGGCAGTGGTGGCACGGTGCTGACCAGTCCGGACGGCATCACATGGACCCGTCGCAGCACCGGAACCACAACCACGCTGTACTCCGTGATCAGCGGCTTGGCCCAGTATGTGGCCGTTGGCCAGGGCGGCATCAGCCTGGTCTCGCAATAGGCGGGCATCCAAACACACCATGGCCAACGCCCCTCCACCGAAGAGCAGCACGACCCATATCAACGCGCCTGGTTTCAAGGCCCACGGGCGTGTGGACCTGTGGATGGACAACGACGTCCTGCATTACGAGGCGACCGGGCCATTTAACGCCGAGGTGTTTGACCAGCTGGCCGTGGCCCAGGGCAATTTCCTGAAATCGCTGACGTTCAGCGGCCCGTGGGCCAGCATCTGCACGATGCGCGTCAGCGCGATGGCCACCCCGGAGGCCATCGAACGCTACACCGCCTTGATGCGAAAGCCCAAACCCGAAGGATTTGAACCGGTTGCCACAGCTTTTGTCATAGCGCCCGAAATTGAGGGCTGCAAAATCATGGCGCCGCATTTCGAACGCGTTTACCAATTGATTGAGCGCCCTTTCCGGATCGTTTCGACCATGGAACAGGCCCAACAATGGGTGCATACCAAGATAGCGGCCAGCCGCACGGGCGGCTGACCAAACCGCAGCTTTTTTTTTGTTAGCGTGCCCGGCGAGCCTGGACGGCAGCCGACAACAGCTCCAGCGACACCAGCGAATCGTCCCAACCCAGGCAGGCATCGGTGATGCTCTTGCCGTATTCCAATGCTTGGGCGTCGTCTTTGCCGGGTGTAAATTTCTGTGCACCCGCGTTCAGATGGCTTTCCACCATGACACCAAAGACGCTGCGTGATCCAGCAGCGATCTGCTTGGCTATGTCGCGCGCCACGTCGACCTGCTTTTCATGCTGCTTGCTGCTGTTGGCGTGGCTGCAATCGACCATCAGGGTGGCGGGCAGTTTGGCTTTCTCCAACTCTTTGCAGGCTACCGCCACACTGGTGGCATCGTAGTTGGGTGCCTTGCCGCCCCGCAATATGACGTGGCAGTCCTTGTTGCCATTGGTTTGCACAATCGCCACCTGGCCGTTCTTGTGAACCGACAAGAAGTGGTGGCCACCGGCGGCGGCCTGGATCGCATCGGTGGCGATCTTGATGTTGCCATCGGTACCGTTCTTGAAGCCGATCGGGGCCGACAGGCCAGAGGCCAGTTCGCGGTGCACCTGGCTCTCGGTGGTGCGTGCGCCGATCGCGCCCCAGGCAATCAAATCGCCCAGATACTGGGGAGAAATCACATCCAGAAACTCGCTACCGGCGGGCAAGCCCAGGCGGTTGATCTCGATCAGCAACTGGCGGGCGATACGCAGGCCTTCGTCAATGCGAAAGCTCTCGTCCAGGTAAGGGTCGTTGATCAGGCCTTTCCAGCCCACGGTGGTGCGCGGTTTTTCGAAATACACGCGCATCACGATTTCCAGCGTGTCTTTGTATTTTTCACGTTCGGACTTCAGTCGGCGCGCGTAGTCCAGCGCGGCGGCCGGATCATGGATCGAACACGGTCCGATCACCACCAGCATGCGGTCGTCCTTGCCCGCAATGATGTTGTGAATCGCCTTGCGGGTGTGGGAGATCAGTTTTTCAACCGCCGTTCCCTGGATCGGGAAGAAGCGGATCAGGTGCTCGGGAGGCGGCAACACGGTGATGTCCTTGATGCGTTCGTCGTCGGTCTGGCTGGTGCGGTCGGTTTGCTGCGGTGCATGCGGGTACCAGGCATCGGACGTAGCGGCGGGTTTTGCGGTCATGGAAAGCTCCTGAGTGGATGGAAATAGGACGGTTGGGCAAAAAAAAACCGCCGGTGGTGCCGGCGGTTTGGTGAGGATTTGGGACGTCTGCTTGTCAGGTACGTTCAGATCTCTCTACCGCCAAAGGCGCTTGAGAACCAAAAATAGCCAAAATAAAAACGTCCGAAATGCATGGCTGTCACTGTAGCACAGTTAATTTTGCTGGTCGGCAACGTGGGGGGGCGACCCCCCCCCCCCCGCCCCCCCCCCGGCCAACGGCGGCACACCGAGACGCGGCGGAGCGGCCTCCATGGCCCACTGTGTGACCAGAATGCGGAAATGGTTCAGTGAGGAAAAGTGCGCATCAAACTCATAAAAACGATGCCAATCGTCGCCCAGGGCCAGCAGTTGGGCGCGATGGGCCCGCAGGTCTCCCACCAGGTTGAACAGCGCCAGTGCCAACGCGCGGCGATCCTGCCCGCCCTGCTGCAACAGCGTCACCATCGCCTCAATCTGGACGGCCAACGCCTGCAGGCTTTCACCAACCTGCAAAGACTCCTCGTCGGCTACGGCCGATCGCAAAAACTGGCTGTATTGCCCAAACGACTGAAAACTGTGATTGTGGGACTGCGACTGGGAAATCCCCTGTGACGCGCCCTGGGTCTGCGAGTGCGCAGGGAATCCCGTGTCCACTGAGGCAGAAAACGATTCGTCGGACTGCGTGGGCAGCGCACTGGACGGTTCACCACTCATGGCATCGGTCTTCCTGATGTGTTGGTTACCCGGTCAGGCGGTTCCACCCACGGTCAGGCCATCGATCCGCAGCGTGGGCTGCCCCACGCCCACCGGCACACTCTGGCCTTCTTTGCCGCAGGTGCCCACGCCGCTGTCGAGCTTCATGTCGTTGCCGATCATGCTGACGCGCTTGAGGCATTCCGGCCCGCTGCCAACAATGGTGGCACCTTTGACCGGATACAAAATCTTGCCGTTTTCCACCCAATAGGCTTCGCTGGCAGAAAACACAAACTTGCCGGACGTAATGTCCACCTGGCCACCGCCAAAGTTGGTGGCGTACAGGCCCCTCTTGATGCTGGCCACAATTTCCTTGGGGTCCTTGTCGCCACCGAGCATGTAGGTGTTGGTCATGCGCGGCATCGGCACGTGGGCATAACTTTCCCGCCGCCCGTTGCCGGTGGGCGCCACGCCCATCAGGCGCGCATTCATGGCGTCCTGGATGTAGCCCTTCAAAATGCCGTCCTCGATCAGCACAGTGCGCTGGCTGGTGTTGCCTTCGTCGTCCACGTTCAGGGAACCACGGCGGTCGGCAATGGTGCCGTCATCCAGCACGGTCACACCCTTGGCCGCAACCCGTTGACCGACCCGGCCGCTGAAGGCGCTGGAGCCCTTGCGGTTGAAGTCACCCTCCAACCCGTGGCCAATTGCTTCGTGCAGCAGAATGCCGGGCCAGCCGGGGCCTAACACCACCGTCATTTCACCTGCAGGCGCGGGCCGGGCGTCGAGGTTGGTCAGGGCGGCATGCACCGCTTCGTCAACATACTTCTCGATCTGGGCATCGTCAAAATACGCCAGTCCAAAGCGACCACCGCCACCGGCTGAGCCCACTTCACGACGCCCTTTTTGTTCCGCAATAACGGTGACGGACAGTCGCACAAGCGGTCGCACATCGGCCGCCAGGGTGCCATCGGCACGGGCCACCATCACCACATCGTATTCACTGGCCAAACCCGCCATGACCTGGGCCACCCGCGGGTCTTTGGCGCGGGCCAATTTTTCCACTTTGCCCAACAACGCCACCTTGGCGGCGCTGTCCAGCGTAGAAATCGGGTCCACTCCGTTGTACAGACTGCGCGCCCTGGCAATCTTTGGGCTCGCCACTTTGACCCGCCCTTTTTGGGCCACACTGGAAATGCTGCGCACCGTACGGGCCGCATCCAGCAGGGAGGCCTGCGAGATGTCATCCGAGTAGGCAAAGGCGGTCTTTTCGCCACTGACTGCACGCACGCCAACCCCTTGTTCGATGCTGAACGAACCGGTCTTGACGATGCCCTCCTCCAGGCTCCAGCCCTCGGAACGGGTGTACTGGAAATAAAGGTCGGCTTCGTCAACCCGGTGGGCCTTGATTTCATTCAAGGCCATGGCCAGATGGGATTCATCCAGGCCAAAGGGGGTTAACAACAGGCTCTGGGCCAGGGCGAGACGTTCGATGGTGGGTTCACGAGAAATCATGGGCCAATTCTAGGCGCCTGCGCACAAAAACGTTCAGTGGAGGGCGCTTGCCCCCGCCGCAGTGATGACGACCACGGGGCGTCAGGGCAATCGGCGCTCCAGAAACGGCAACAGCGCAGCGTCATCCAGATCCGCCAACCCCGACTGGAGCGCAGACGCAAACACCTGGCTGGCCAGCGCCCCCAACGGGCCGTCAAAGCCGACGCTCCGTGCCGCATCCTGTGCCAGGGCCGTGTCTTTGGCCAGCAGGGTCATGTGGGCACGCGGTGCAAAATCACCGGCAACGGCACGGCGCATACGATCCATGCCAATCCAGCTTTGGCCACTGGACTGGGCAATCACATCCAGCGTGCGTGTGGCGTCCAGCCCCAGGCGGCGCGCCAGGGCCATGACTTCCGCCGCACCCACCAGATTGATACCAGCCAGCAGGTTGTTGACCAGTTTGGTCCGTGCGGCATCCCCCAGCTGTTCGGAGATGTGGAACACCTGGTTGGACAGTGCATCCAGCAAGGGCTGGACCTTGGCCACCACGGCGTCAGCCCCGGCAAGCATCAGACTCATGCTGCCGTCACGGGCGCGCAGCGGGCCACCCGACATAGGGGCATCCAGTGTGTCAACGCCCAGCGAACCCAACTCACCGGCCAAGGTTTGCACCGCATCCGGTGAAATGGTGGGGCACAACACCACCACGTGCCCAGGCTGCAGATGCGGCGCAATGCCTTGTGATCCAAACAACACGTCATCGGTTTGTGCAGCATCCACCACACAGACAATGGTCGCTATTGTTTCAGTAGCAGCACATACAGCAGATTCGAGGGCTAGAGCACCAAAACGTTCAAGACTTCTGGCTTTGGTCCGGTCCAGATCAAAGACCCGTGGCGACCAGCCCAGCGTCCCCAGGCGAGCCGCCATGGCGCCACCCATATTGCCGACACCGATGATGCTGACGGGGAATATTAGCTTCGCGCCTTGGGGCGGCCCGGCGGCGCTCATGTGGCCCCCACGCTTGTCGCTTCGCGTTCTGCTTCCATATCAGGACTGCACCAGGCGCTTGGCGTTGGCGATCGCCATCAAAATGCCAATCGCCAGTCCCAGCGTCACCATGGCGGTGCCGCCGTAGCTGATAAAGGGCAGTGGCACACCCACAACCGGCAAAATGCCGCTGACCATGCCCATGTTGACGAAGGCATAGGTGAAGAAAATCATCGTCACACTCCCTGCCAGCAGCCGCGAAAACAAGGTCGGAGCCTCCAGCGCAATGGCCAGACCGCGCAGAATCAGGAACAGAAAAGCGGCGATCAGAAAGAGGTTTCCCAACAGTCCGAACTCCTCGGAATAGGCGGCAAAAATAAAGTCGGTGGTCCGCTCGGGAATGAATTCAAGATGTGTTTGTGTACCTTTCATGAACCCAACCCCGGTGAGGCCACCCGAACCGATGGCAATCATGCCCTGGATGATGTGAAAACCCTTGCCCAGCGGGTCACGCGTGGGATCCAGCAGCGTGCAGATACGTTGTTGCTGGTAGTCGTGTAAGACCGGCCAGCGCACGCCTTCGGCGCACAGGCTAGGTTCAAACACCACGATCAGCCCGATGCCGATCACTCCCAGCAGCACCGGTGGGATCACCAGCTTCCAGCTCATGCCCGCATAAAAGATGACCGACAGGCCCGCCGCCAGAATCAACAGCGAGGTGCCCAGATCGGGTTGTTTCATGACCAGCGCAACCGGCACACCGAGCAAAAAGGCGGCCACCCCAAAGTCCAGCGGGCGCAACTGCCCTTCCCGCTTCTGGAACCACCAGGCCAACATCAGGGGCATGGCAATCTTCAGAATTTCGCTGGGCTGGATGGTGACGCCTAAATTGATCCAGCGCCGGGCACCTTTTTTGGTAATGCCAAACACCGCCACCGCAATCAACAAAGCAACCCCCAGCATGTACAGCGGCACGGCCAGAGCCATCAGCCGCTGCGGCGGCACCTGGGCCACAACAAACATGATGGTGCCCGCAATCAGCATATTGCGGCCATGGTCTTCAAAACGCGTGCCGTGGTCAAAGCCCGAGGAATACATGGTGAGCATGCCCGCGCAGGCCAACAGAAACACCGCGAAAGCCAAAGGGCCATCAAAGCCATGGAACCAAGGGGCGATACGCCGCCAAACAGAAGTTTTATCAAAAACAGAGGCCATACAAGGGGGTAATTATCGACGCAGGGCAACCCCGGCGCTGCGGCATTACACACCAAGCTGGATTTCGACCACTGTATTGCCAGGTGTGCTGCTGATCCGCAATTGCGCGCCAATGGCGACGGCGCGTTTGCGTAAATTGGCCAGACCCTTGCTTTGGCGGGCCTGCGGGTCAAATCCGACACCATCGTCAACCACCCGAACATAGACATGACCGGAGTCGCTTGTCTGCGTGGCATCGTCGACACGATCGCCCTGACCTTCCACATGGGCTTCCACCCGCAGCGTATGTGCCTGGGCATGCTGTAGAACATTCGACAGGGCCTCGAACAACATGAATTGCAGTTCCCCCATCGCGCTGGCGTCGAGTTTTTCGCAGATGGGCAACAGGTCTACATCCCACTGCAACTCGATTCCCATGGCACTGAAACGCGGACCCAGGCGGTAACGCAAGTTGGCCAGCAGGGCGGTAATGTCACCTGGTGCCAGGTGAAAGGAGTCGATCGACAACTTGAGGTTGTCCAGCGCATCGCGCAGAGTCATCAACACCTGCGTACGCGCCGGAGTATCGCGGCCGCCACCCGACAGCAACTGGCGCATGGCCGACGTGATGTGGGCTCCGACGCCGTCATGCATATTGCGCAGGATGCGGCCGCGCTCGGACAACCGCTCTTGGTGGCGGGCCATGGCCTCCATCTTCGTATACGCGGTACGCAAGGTTTCTTCTTTTTCCGACACCCGCGCCGCCAAGGTGGCCAACAAATCCCGCAATTGCTCGTTGGTGGCCCTGAACCGGGTTAACACCACAAAACCGAAGGCCAAACCAAACAACAGGGATGAATACCGGGACCACGTATTGGCGCTGAAGGAGGGATCCAGTCTGAAAACAAAGAAGTCCCGCAGACCCACAGCAGTATTGACCAGGGCAGCGCCCCCCACCACCAGTCGTTCCAGCGAAGGATGCACCACAACGCTGCGCAAAAAAAACAGTACAAACAACAAAAGGGTCAGGGCGGCAAGGCCATACCAGGCGGTCAGGGCCAGGGGAAAGCCCATCTCCAGCGCAGTCCAGGCCATGGCCGGACACATCAACATCAACAAGGCAAGCCACTGTCGGAACCGGTGGGCAGCCCATCCATCGCGCCACCCTGCAGTTTCCATACACGTCAGTGCCATGCAGAAACTCCAGGTGCCCAGGGCCAGCACCTGCAAGACACCCCACCAAGGCCAGGGAAGGGGCGGATCCTCTACCAACACAGCAGCCACATTAAATGCCCAGAAAAACTGGGCTACACCCGCGTACAGGTACAGGGCATCGCGACCCGCTTGATCGGTCTGCGGCAGACCTTTGGTGATGCCCCACAGAGCGAGAGCGGTGATTCCAAAAACAAAACACAGTGCCACCACAACGATGGAACCGGTTGCACGCCAGCGGTAGGCGTGTTCGTACAGCGGGTAGACCTGCTCCTGCGGCCCGATGACCGGTGGTGCCAATCCACCACGGCGGCCTACATCGGCCCGGATGCGTATTTTGAGGTGGTTCGTGACGCCGAAATGCCCCCCGGCGACGGAGATGTAGCGGGGCAACCGCGCATAGTCCGCACCGTTATAGACGGCATCGACACCCCCCGGCTGGGCCATGTTGCCCTGGTATTGCAATTTCGACCCGTTGAGCCATATCTCATAGGCGTTGCCCAGGCGCGGCAGGTAGATGCCCCACACTTCGGCAGGCGCGTTTGGGAGATCAAACTGAAAATCAAAAGTGGCCTCGCCACGCTGGCCGGGATGGATGCGGTCCCAGTGGTATGGCAAGCTCAGCGGTCCCCGCTGGGTTTTGCCATTGATGGTTACCGTGGCCTGTGCCTCGCTCAGTGTCACCGGCTCGGCCCCGCACAGTTCCGCCGACGTAAGCGCCACCACGACGCATAACAACTGCAAACCAATGCCAAACCATCGTCCCATGCCCCGCATGATGAAGGCCGACATGGTCAAAGCGGCTGGCGCAACAGGCCCATACGCGTGCCTTCCAGAACGGCTTCCATTTTGGAATGCACTTCGAGCTTGCCGTACAGGCTTTTGATGTGTGTTTGCACAGTGTGGACACTCAGGCCCTTTTGTGCGGCAATTTCGGAATACGAAAAACCGCGCGCAATCAACTCCAAGACCTCTTGTTCGCGGGGTGACAAAATGCTTTTGTCAGCGCCAGTTACTTCTGTTTTGATAGCGGCTTGCGCAATAACCACGTGGGCTGGAAGCGATTTTGGTTGCATCGATCGGTACTTGGAGAGTACCCGGCGTGCAATCATCGGGGAAATGGGTGATGCTCCAGTCTTCATCTCCAGAATCGTTTTGGCGATGTCGTCGGGCGCAGCGTCCTTGTGGATGTAGCCCAAAGCGCCCGCTTCGATGCTGGCAAGCACATTGTCTTCATCTCCAAACATGGAAATCACCAAGGGCTCACACGCCGGGTGGCAGTCGCGGGCGTACCGGATAACTTCCAGCCCGCTACCGTCGGGCAGACCCAGGTCGGTCAATAACACGTCGACCACCTGCGACGCGTCACCCAAAATGGCTCGGGCCTGCGCCACCGTGCCCACACTACCCACGAGGGCCAGTTCCGGCGAGCGCTGCACACTGGCGGCAAAAAAGGCCAGCATCTGTGGGTCATCTTCAACAATCAATACTCGCCACACCGAAAGAGTCTCCCCACGGTCTGCCGCGCCAAACCAGCGCCCAAGCATTCCAACCCCCAAGCATAGCCGCTGGTCAGGGCGGCATGGGACAATGCCCACCTATGTTTTTATTGTTTGATGAAGCCGGAAAATTCATGGCCGGCCGTGTACTGTCCGAGGCGGAGTCGTCGGCACAGGTGGAGCTTGACAGCGGCAAGCGGGTCAAGGTCAAGTCCGCCAACATGCTGATCAAGTTCGAAAAGCCCTCGCCCGCCGAGTTCATGGCCGCCGCGCAAGCGGCCAGCCAGAACATCGAGCTGGAAATGGCCTGGGAATTTGCGCCGGACGAAGAGTTTGGCTTTGCCGACCTGGCACGCGACTATTTCTCAGCCCAGGCCCCGCTGTCCGAGCAGGCCGCCATGCTGTTCCGGCTGTTCGAGTCACCGCACTACTTCCGCCGCGCCGGCAAGGGGCGCTTTCGCAAGGCATCCAGCGATGTGATCGCCCAGGCACTGGCCGCCATCGAGAAGAAGAAGCTGGTGGCCCTGCAGATCACCCAGTGGGCCACCGAGCTGGGCGCTGGCCAGTGCCCCGAGCCGGTGCGCGAGCAGTTGTACAAGATTCTGTTCAAGCCCGACAAGAACGCGCCCGAGTACAAGGCCGTGGTCGAGGCGGCCCGCGCCACCCACACCGCACCACTGGAACTGCTGCAAAAGTCGGGCGCCATTGCCTCGCCCTACCTGTTCCACTGGAAGCGCTTCCTGCTGGAGAATTTCCCCAAGGGCACGGGTTTTCCCGCCCTTGCAGCGGCGGCCATCAATGAAACCGATCTGCCGCTGGCTAACGCACAGGCCTTCTCAATTGACGACTCGGCCACCACCGAGATCGACGACGCCTTATCCGTACAGGGCCTGGGCAGCGGCACCATCACGCTGGGCATCCACATTGCGGCGCCCGGACTGGCCATCCAGCCCGGCGACGCGGTGGACCAGTTCGGACGCACCCGTTTGTCCACGGTCTACATGCCGGGATACAAAGTCACCATGCTGCCCGATGCGCTGGTGCAGACCTACACGCTGCAGGCCGGGCGCGATTGCCCGGCGCTGTCGCTGTATGTGACGCTGGACGAGGCCACCTTGGAAATCAAGGGCCATGAATCGCGCATCGAGCGCGTGTCCATTGCCCACAACCTGCGCCACGACCAGCTCGACGCCATCGTGACCGAGCCGTGGTTGCTGGACCCCAGTTTTAGTCACGAAAATGAGCCCCAGCCCTTACCGTCATTGCGCAACCAGCTATCATTTTTATACCGCCTTGCAAAAGACCTGAAGGCCAAACGCGAAGTCGTGCGCGGCAAACCCGAGACCTTCAACCGGCCGGACTACAACTTCCGCTTAGTCGGCAACGATGGTGCGGAGCCGCAAGGCCATGAGACCGTACAGATCAGCACCCGCCAGCGCGGCGCGCCACTGGACCTGATCGTGGCCGAGGCCATGATTCTGGCCAACAGCACCTGGGGCAGCTGGATGGCCGAGCTGGGCGTGCCCGGCATCTACCGCAGCCAGGCATCCCTGGCGCCGGGCGTCAAGGTGCGCATGGGCACCAAGGCCCTGCCGCATGCCGGCATCGGCGTCAAAAGTTATGCCTGGAGCAGCTCGCCGCTGCGCCGCTACACGGACCTGGTGAACCAGTGGCAAATCATTGCCTGCGTCCAGCATGGCAAGACGGCGGCACTGGCCGCACCTTTCAAGCCCAAGGACGCCAGCCTGTTCTCCATCATCTCCAGTTTCGACGAAGCCTACAGCGCCTACAACGGTTACCAGGGTGGCATGGAGCGCTTCTGGACACTGCGTTACCTTCAGCAAAACAACATCACCGAGCTGGAGGCCAGCGTCTTCAAGGAGAACATGGTGCGTGCCGACACCCTGCCCCTGGTGCTGCCGGTCATGGGCGCGCAAAACCTGCCACGCGGCGCGCGGGTGCGGGTCAAACTGGGTGAGATGGACCTGATCACGCTGGATGTCAGTGGCAAGGTCCTAGAGCGGTTGGATACGCCCGCTACGGATGCCGCACTGGCAGACGGAGCCCAGGCCAGTGAAGACGAGGCCGACGACGAAGAGGTGTCCGGCCCCATCGCCATTGCGGTCGATGTCACCGAACCCAGCGAAACTACCGCCGATAATCCAGCCCCGTGAACCTGCGGTCCTTCAGCACCCTTCAGCTCGCCCTGTTCGCATCCGTAGTGGTGCATGCGGTGCTGCTGACGGTGCGTTTTGTGGACCCCGAGTCTTTTAACCGGGTGTTTGAAGACACGCCCCTGGAAGTGGTGCTGGTCAATGCGCGAAGCGACGAAAAGCCGGACAAGGCCAAAGCCATCGCGCAAGCCTCACTCGCGGGTGGCGGCGATGCCGACAAGGGCCGTGCCACCAGCCCGTTGCCGCCCTCTGCGATGACCGACATCGGTGATGACTCCGAAGAAGAAACCGCGCGCAAATTGCAGACCCTGCAACAGCAGCAGACCCTGTTGCTGGCCCAGGTCAAGAGCCAGCTCGCCGCCCTGCCGCCGCCCGACCCCAACCAGGTGGCCAGCAAAGCCGAGCAAAAGGAGCGCGAGCAAAAGCGCCGCCAGTTGGTCAAGATCCTGGCCGAGATTGAACGGCGCATCAACCAGGAGAATGCCAGGCCCAAGAAACGCTACATCAGTCCTGCGGTGCGCGAAGAGGTGTATGCGGTGTATTACGACGCACTGCGCCGCGCCATCGAAGACAAGGGTACCGAGAACTTCCCTCAGTCAGGCGGCAAAAAGCTCTATGGTGAACTGACCATGATCGTGACCGTCAACCACAACGGCAGGGTGATCGATACCGAGGTCGTTGAATCCTCGGGCAGCCGCGCACTGGACCGGCAGGCAGCGGCCATTGCAAAGTCGGCCGGCCCGTTCGGACGCTTCAGTACGGCCATGCGCCGCCAGGCTGAACAAATCGTTGTGGTGTCGCGCTTCAAGTTCACCCGCGATGAGACGCTGGAAGCGGCGGTTTCGGCCCACCCATGAAAGGGCTGGTCCGTTGGCTGGGTCTGCTGTTGGTCGCGCTGCTGGCGTTGCAAGTGTTTTTTGTCGCCCGCATTGCGATCATGGCAGTGATGGCGCCCCAGTCCACCAGTTTCCAGCGCTCTGAGGCTTGGCGCATTGCCAATAACAAGGGCACATTGCGCTGGCGCCAACAGTGGGTGGATTACAGCCAGATTTCAAGCAACTTGAAACGCGCGGTGATTGCTTCGGAGGACGACAGCTTTGCCAACCACGAAGGTGTGGACTGGGACGCCCTGGAAAAAGCCTGGGAGAAAAACGCCAAGGCCGAAGCGCGGGCCGCCAGCCAGAAGCCCGCCACCAAGGCCGCGCCCGGCAAACCAGCCGCCGTCAAACCGCCCAAAATCGTCGGCGGCTCCACCATTACCCAACAACTGGCCAAGAACCTGTTTCTGTCAGGTGAGCGCACACTGCTGCGCAAAGGGCAGGAATTGGTGCTGACGGTGTTGCTGGAACATTTGCTGAGCAAGCAACGCATTCTGGAGATTTACCTCAACAGTGTGGAGTGGGGTGAAGGTGTGTTTGGTGCCGAAGCGGCGGCGCAGCACTACTACCGCAAGCCCGCGTCCCAGCTCAGTGCGTATGAAGCGGCGCGGCTGGCGGTGATGCTGCCGCGTCCGCGCCACTACGAGAAACTGCCGAACTCAGGGTATCTGGCCAGTCGCGCGGGGGTGATTGTGGGGCGCATGGGGGATGCGCAATTGCCTTGAGGCTTTTGCGTTGTTTTCTCTCGCCCGCCCGCAGAAGGCCAAGGGCGCAGACCGCCGCTCGTGTCCCCCGGTCGCTCCAGCGACCTCCTCCTTGACCTCGCTCTGGCCTGCACCCTTGGCCTTCTGCTTGGGTGTTTGGTGTTCGCAACTCTGCCAAAATGAGGGCAGGCGTTTAGCAAGCTGGACAGGCCGTCCTGGTAAGACTGAAAGCCAACTTCTGGAGGGAAGGTTTGATATGTATGCATGCCCAACCTGTAACGCTTCCAGCATCACCTTCTTTCGCAAGTGGTTGTCTTATCCTGCACTCCCGGCCTATTGTGCTGTCTGCGGAAGCTACTCTCATGCGCACAGGTCTTCAGGCGGACTCGGTCTGGTCGTCGCCGCAATTGGGATAACCGCTTCCGGTTTTCTCGCTTCAGAGTTGCAACAACTCTGGCCACTTCTGTGCGGGACGATTGCGACCATGACTTTCTACATTTCGCACTGGCATCGCACTCAACTTGAGAAATTGCCGCCCGAACTTGTATGGCGAGCTAGAAAGACCGAGGCGATGGGGAATATTGCATTACTGTTAGCTGTGCTCCTAAACTGATACGGCAAGGGCAGGCGTGGGCGCTACTGCGCGAAGCTCCTCAGACCGCTTACAAAAACCCGGGCGTACCACTTCCCGGATGCGGGGGCTGGGTGTTCTGCAAAGTGAGATCAAGGAGAAGCCCGCAGGGCGGGGGACACGAACGGCGCAGAGCACCCAGCTCCCGCATCCAGCGCCAGCCAACAACGGCACACCAGCATCGATAAACACCCACATCAAAGCGTCATGTAGCTCTGTATCATCCGCCCATGCTTGCCAAGTTAATGAGTTACTTTCTGCTGGGGCTGATCCGGGTGCTGACCGGTTCGCAGGCCCGTTGGCACGGTTGCCCACCCAAGGCGGAGCAACGCATCTATTTTGCCAACCACCAAAGCCACGCCGACCTGGTCATGATCTGGGCGGCGCTACCGCTGGAGCTGCGCAGCGTGACGCGCGCCATTGCCGCCAAAGACTACTGGACCAAAACACCCTTCAAACAATGGCTGACCACCGCCGTGTTCAACGTCATTTACGTGTCGCGCGACCGAACCAGCGACGAAGACCCGCTGGAGCCGCTGTTTGATGCGCTGCAAAACGGCGACTCCATCATCCTGTTTCCTGAGGGCACCCGTGGCTTTACCGGTGAACCGCAGCCATTCAAAGCCGGTTTGTACAACCTGGCGCTAAAGTTTCCGAACGTTGTGCTGGTCCCGGCCTGGATCAACAATGTGCAGCACGTGTTACCCAAGGGTGAGGTCGTGCCGGTGCCTGTGTTGTGCTCCGTCACTTTCGGTACCCCGATGCAGTTGGACCAGGGTGAGGACCGGCGCGCATTCCTCGAACGCGCCCGCTCGGCAGTGGTGTCGCTGCGCGACGTCTGAAGCCTATGTACCCCCACGCTCACATTCGTTCGCTGCCCCGGCCTGGGCGGGCTCGGCAGGCATAACCATGTACTTCTACCTCAAGAATCTATCGCCGCAAGACCAGGTTGGTGCCTTGTTTGTCATTGTGTTTGGCCTGCTGCTGTTGGCCAGCATCGTCACCTTTCTGTTTTCGGTGCGCGACCACGGCGACGGCCCCCAGGCCGAGCGGCGGCATAAAGAACTCAAGAGTGTGGACGCCATTCTGCGCAGCAGTTGGTTCATGGTGTTTGTGTTCTGGATTGGCTGGGTTACAGGTGACTGGGTGGCGCTGTCGCTGTTTGCTTTTGTGTCCTTCTTTTCATTACGCGAGTTTCTGACCCTGTCGCCCACCCGCCTGGGTGACCACCGCAGTCTGGTGCTGGCGTTTTTTGTCGTGTTGCCAGTGCAATACTGGCTGGCGGGCAGTGGGCATTTCGACATGTTCGCGGTATTTATTCCGGTCTACGTTTTCCTGGCACTGCCACTGGTCAGCGCCCTGGCCAACGACCCGCTGCGTTTTCTGGAGCGCAACGCCAAGCTACAGTGGGGCATCATGGTGTGTATTTACGGCATGAGCCATGTGCCAGCGCTGTTGTTGTTGAAGTTCCCGGGTTATGACAACCGCAATGCCTTTCTGGTGTTTTTTCTGGTCATCGTGGTTCAGGTATGTATGGTCACGCAGCACATCGCTTCGCGCCAGCTTCAGCGTGCACCGGTGGCACCCGCGATCAGCCAGAGTTTCAAATGGCGCAGTTGGGCCAGCGGCGTGGCGGTGGGCAGTTTGTTGGGTGCTTTGCTGGCTGGCATCACACCCTGGGTGCCGGGTACTGCGTTTGCGGCAGCCTTTATCGCTTGTGTTGCCGGATCGATGGGCCACTTCGTCATGAAGGCGCTCAAACGTGACCGTGGCATTCCGAGCTGGGGCAGTCAGGGCAAGTCGGTGACCGGAGCGGGTGGGCTGTTGGACCGTGTGGACGCGCTGTGTTTTGCGGCACCCGTGTTTTTCCACTCTGCGCGCTGGTATTTTGAGGTTTGATGTATTCACCCCCAAGCAGGTCAACGAATAGGCACGGCTCAAAACCTTGGTGCAAAAACGACCTCTAGCCCTCGAATCCATTGCGTAAGTAGCTCCTAAAGATATAGCATGCGAATATTGGGCATTGATCCTGGCCTGCGCACCACCGGCTTTGGGGTGGTCGATGCAGAGGGCGCCGCGCTGCGGTATGTGGCCAGCGGCACCATCAGCACCCAGCATCTGGATGTCGGTGCCTTGCCCTTGCGACTCAAAGTGCTGTTTGACGGCATCGCGGAAGTGATCGCGCGTTATGCGCCAGACTGTGCGTGTGTGGAGATCGTGTTTGTCAACGTCAACCCGCAGTCCACCTTGTTGTTGGGTCAGGCACGCGGGGCCTGTATTGCCTCTTTGGTCTACAAAGAATTGCCGGTTGCCGAATACACCGCGCTGCAAATGAAACAGGCCGTGGTGGGTTACGGGCGCGCCGACAAAATGCAGGTGCAGTCCATGGTTCAGCGCCTTTTGGCCTTGCCTGGACTGCCAGGTCCCGATGCGGCCGATGCGCTGGGGCTGGCCATCACCCATGCACACGCCGGATCGGCAATGGCGCGCTTGGCCAAGGCCAGTGGTCTGGGTGGCAAGATCGGTGGGAACTACAAAGCTGGACGAAGCCGTTAGTTCCAGGGCGGCGCGTGTTTCACAAATTGCATTCCATTGGTAGCCCCTGTCACCGCAATCGCTTGATTTCTCGCTATGCTCGGCTTGTATGAATTTCAAGCCGGGGAATCTTCCGGTCGGTAGAACATTCAACCGTTGGGGCGCATATGGATCAATCTGACTCTAACAACGACGACTGGCTGGCTGATGACGACGAACCCATCGTTGGTCAGCACGCAGCCAGGCCCTGGCGAATTCTGGTTGTTGATGATGAGCCCGACATCCATGCGGTAACGCGATTGGCGCTGAACAACGTCACTTTCAAGGGCCGGGGCGTCGAAATTCTGTCGGCTTACTCCGGGGCTCAGGGTTATGACGTGTTGGCCAATGAAAACGACATCGCTTTGGTGTTGTTGGATGTGGTGATGGAATCAGACGACGCTGGACTGCGGCTGACCAAGCGGATCCGGGAGGACCTCGGCAACAACCTGATCCGCATTGTGTTGCGAACGGGTCAGCCCGGGCAGGCACCGGAACAAAAGGTGATTGTCGATTTCGACATCAATGACTACAAGGCCAAAACCGAGTTGACAGCGCAAAAACTGTTCACTACCGTCATTGCCTCGTTGCGCAGTTACGAAGGATTGCAAACGATTGACGCCAGTCGCAAAGGCCTGGCACAAATCCTCGAATCCGCCAGCAACCTGTACCAGATCGACTCGCTAAAGGACCTTGCCTCGGGAGTCCTGACACAAATCGGCGCCATTCTGAACTTTGGTACCGAGGGCGTGTTGTGTGTCATGCGCAACAAGTCTCCGGGTGTGACGGACGATCCCATGGTGATTGCCTCAACCGGGGCTCTGTCGGAGTTGGAAGTCCACAACACCATGCCGGCAGACCATGCCTGGGCGCCGGGCATCGCACAGGCATTTCGCGAAAAAAGGAATGTATTTGGTGAGAAGCTGGATGTCCTTTTTATTTCAGCGGCGCACGGTCATCAGTTTGCCGTGGCGTTTTCTCCGCCTTGGCCCCTGGGTGATCTGGAGCGCAGCCTCCTGAGCGTGTTTTGCGACCGTATCGCCGCCGCATTTGACAACCTGCACATGTTTGGACAATTGCGAAATACCCAGGAGGCCACGGTCGTGGCATTGGCAGACCTTGCCGAATCGCGCGACCCCACCACAGGCGGTCATGTGCGCCGGGTTAGCAACCTGACTGACGGCATCGCGGCACAACTGAAAGCAGCCGGAAAGTATCCCGAGATTACAACCCCGACGTTTATGTCTTTGGTGGGTATTGCCAGCATCCTCCATGACGTTGGCAAGGTGGCAACGCCCGACGCGGTGTTGCTCAAACCTGGACGGCATACCCCTGACGAACGCATCATGATGGAAAAGCACGCCGCCATCGGCGAGACCGTGCTGGCCCGGGCCTCGCAGATGGTGGACGGCGTCAGTAGCCTGAGCTTGGGCGCTCAAATTGCCGGAGGGCATCACGAACACTTTGACGGCAACGGGTACCCGCGGGGCTTGAAGGCCCAGGAAATACCGTTGGCGGCGCGCATTGTAGCCGTGGTCGATGTTTTTGACGCCTTGCTGCACAGCCGCCCCTATAAGGATGCCTGGCTGCTGGACGATGTGCTGTCCTATCTGGTGGAACGTAAAGGCAAGCAATTCGACCCCGACGTCATCGATGCATTGCTGGCCTTTTTGAAGCTCGAGAAACCGGACTGGCTGACAGCCGGGGACCACTGATTGTTGGGACCGGCGGGGCGGCAAGCACCGGGCCTATTGCGGTGGCGCAACGCCTCCGAAAACGAGCGTTCGCCTCTCAGGCTAGTCGTTCAAGAATCAGGACGCCAAAAAAAGCGAACGCACCGACCATGGTCCATCGCAGAATTCGCAATCCAAAGACCTTGAAGCGTGTTTGACCAGTAATTGCAAAGCAGGCAAACGACAAACCTGCTGCCACGAGCATGAACAGTACCAACCAGCGAAGTGGAGCCACGGCTACGTTTCCCTGTTCACTCTACCAAGCACGTGCCAGTTGTGAAAATCCGGTGGGGGCCCGACTTTCATCATCGAAACTCACGACATCCCAGGCCTCGGGTTGTGCCAGCAATTCGCGCAACAATTTGTTGTTCAAGGCATGGCCCGATCGGAAAGCGCTGTAACGCGCCAGTAGCGGCTTGCCCACACAATACAAGTCGCCAATGGCATCGAGCAACTTGTGTTTGACAAATTCATCGTCATAACGCAAACCCTCGGCGTTCAGCACCTTGTAATCGTCCATCACAATGGCGTTGTCCAGGCCACCACCCAATGCGAGGCCATTCATGCGCATCATTTCGACGTCTTTGGTGAACCCGAAAGTACGAGCGCGCGCAATGTCTTTGGAGTAGGAGTCGGCTCCCATGTCGAACTCCACGCGCTGGCCGGTGGAATCGACTGCCGGATGGTCGAACACAATTTCAAAGCTGAGCTTGAACCCGTTGTAGGGTTCCAGCCGTGCCCACTTCAAATTGGCTCCCTCACCTTCGCGAACCTCCACCGGACGATTGACACGCAGGAATCGCTTGGCAACGTTTTGCAGTTCAATCCCGGCACTCTGCAACAAAAACACAAACGAAGCGGCTGACCCGTCCAGAATGGGAACCTCTTCGGCCGTGATGTCCACATACAGATTGTCCAGTCCCAGACCAGCACACGCCGACATCAGATGCTCGATGGTCTGGACCTTGGCGGCGCCATTGGAAATGGTGGACGCCATGCGCGTATCGGTGACCGATGGCGCGGACACCGGAATGTCCACCGGCACCGGTAAATCCACCCGACGAAAGACGATGCCAGTATCCGGCTGCGCCGGCCGCAAGGTGATCTCCACCCGCTGCCCGCTGTGCAGCCCCACGCCAACGGCGCGGGTCAGGGATTTAAGCGTTCGTTGTTTGAGCACTACGATATTTTATCGGGCGATCAATAGCCACGCACACCAAAACGCCTTGCCTCTGCCAGGAACACCGTGGAACCGGCTATGCCGGGCCACAGGTGTTGCCCCCTGCAAGGGGCTGAGGGGCGCGGCTCCAAGCCTGCCTGCGCAGGCTTGGACGGCCCCGAAGAGCCGTTGCCTCTGGCTGAGGCACTGAAGCGAAGCGACACGCAGTGCGCGAAGCCGGGGGGTGTGCCCCAAGTCAATCTGCTTGCTTTCTCAAAAACGCAGGGATTTCGTAGTCATCCATGCCACCATTGGACAAAGCATCGACCTTGGCTGCTGCAGACGTACGGCCACGCCAAACGGCGGGTGTTCCCAAGCCCGCATAGTCCGGCTGAACAACTCCCAAGGAGCCTGCATTGCTGACACCCGGTCCACCCACAGGATTGTTCAGAGTTGGAACGTGGAAGGGAACATTGTCGGTACCTGTGCGTAAGACCTGAAGCGGTGGCGCTGTGCGGCGCACACCCTGGCGACTCAAGCCTGTGGCCACCACCGTGACCCGAATGTTGTCGCCCAACTCATCATCATAGGCCGTACCGTAAATCACATGGGCATCGGGCGATGCATAGGCACGGATGGTGTTCATCGCCAGCTTGGACTCGCTCAGTTTGAGTGAACCCTTGGCTGCGGTGATCAGCACCAGTACGCCCTTGGCTCCCGACAGATCGATGCCTTCCAGCAACGGGCAGGCAACGGCCTGCTCGGCGGCAATACGCGCACGATCCGGCCCACTGGCTAGGGCGGTGCCCATCATGGCTTTGCCGGGCTCGCCCATGACGGTGCGCACGTCTTCAAAGTCGACGTTCACATGGCCTGGCACGTTGATGATTTCCGCTATGCCACCCACGGCGTTTTTCAGCACGTCATTGGCATGTGCAAAAGCCTCGTCCTGGGACACGTCATCACCCAGCACTTCCAGCAGCTTTTCGTTCAACACCACAATCAGCGAATCCACATTGGCTTCAAGTTCCGTCAGTCCCGCATCGGCATTGCTCATGCGACGACCACCCTCAAAGTCGAACGGCTTGGTAACCACACCCACGGTCAGGATGCCCATTTCCTTGGCAACCCGGGCGATCACAGGTGCCGCCCCCGTGCCGGTACCACCACCCATACCTGCGGTGATAAACAGCATGTGGGCACCTTCAATGGCCGCGCGGATGTCGGCCTCGGCCAACTTCGCAGCTTCACGCCCTTTGTCAGGCTTGCTACCCGCTCCCAAACCACCCGCGCCGAGCTGAATGGTCTTGTGCGCCGTACTGCGAGACAGAGCCTGCGAGTCCGTGTTGGCGGTAATAAATTCGACTCCCCCCACGGCCGAAAAAATCATGTGCTCGACTGCGTTGCCGCCACCCCCTCCGACGCCGATCACCTTGATTTGTGTGCCTTGGTTAAACGCTTCTTCTTCAATCATTTCGATGGCCATCTGATGCTCCTTGAGTTTCAATACGAATTTTCAATACTTGTCTTTTTCGTCCTATCGGACCTGCGCGTGTAGGCTGATCTTTGTTTCTCCATCGCCAATGCGGACTTCCGCGTGCCAGCCATAATTTGTTTTGCATGGTCAGAAGTTCCCAATGAACCAGTCTTTTACCGATCCAAACGCTGTTTTCATCGATCCGCTTTTCTGCGACACCTTGTAACCCCGCAGCCGCGCCAATCGCGCTTCTTCGAGCAGACCCATGACGGTGGCGGCACGCGGCTGGGCCACCATGTCGGCCAACGCGCTGGAGTACTTGGGAATGCCGCGGCGAACCGGTTTGAGGAAGATGTCTTCACCTAGCTCCACCATGCCCGGCATGATGCAGCTGCCACCGGTGAGCACGATGCCCGAGGACAGCACTTCTTCGTAACCCGACTCGCGCATGACCTGGTTGACCAGCGAAAAAATCTCTTCGATACGCGGCTCAATCACACCGGCCAGCGCCTGGCGGCTCAGCATGCGCGGGCCGCGGTCGCCCAGGCCGGGCACCTCCACCTGGGTCTCGGGGTCCACCAGCAATTGCTTGGCGTGGCCGCTTTCGACCTTGATGTCTTCGGCGTCCTTGGTCGGCGTGCGCAGGGCCATCGCGATGTCGCTGGTGATCAGGTCACCGGCAATCGGTATCACGGCCGTGTGGCGGATCGCGCCGTTGGTGAAGATCGCGATGTCGGTGGTGCCCGCGCCAATGTCCACCAGCGCCACACCCAGTTCGCGTTCGTCTTCGGTCAGCACCGACAGGCTGCTAGCCAGCGGGTTCAGCATCAGCTGCTCCACTTCGAGGCCACAGCGACGCACACACTTGATGATGTTCTCGGCCGCACTCTGTGCACCGGTCACGATGTGCACCTTCGCCTCCAGACGGATGCCGCTCATGCCGATCGGCTCTTTCACATCCTGGCCGTCGATGATGAATTCTTGTGGCTCTACCAGCAGCAGGCGCTGGTCGGTGGAGATATTGATCGCCTTGGCCGTCTCCACGACGCGGGCCACATCAGCGGCCGTTACTTCACGGTCTTTCACCGCCACCATGCCGCTGGAATTGATGCCGCGGATATGGCTGCCGGTGATGCCGGTGTAGACCCGGGTGATCTTGCAGTCGGCCATCAATTCGGCTTCGCGCAAGGCCTGCTGGATGCTCTGCACCGTGGCGTCGATATTCACCACCACACCACGCTTGATGCCATTGCTGGGGGCCACGCCCAGGCCGGCCAGCTTGAGCTCGCCGCCGGGCAACACCTCGGCCACCACCACCATCACTTTGGCGGTGCCGATGTCCAGTCCTACGACCAGGTCTTTGTATTCTTTTGCCATATGGGTTACCTGCTGATTTCGTCTTTCACTATTTCTTCCGGGGTGGCACTGCAGCGACCGTGGTGCTGACTCCACGCAAACGCAGGGCGTAGCCGTTTTCGTGCCGCAGATCGGCCGACTCCACGGCACTGGCCTGCCGCCCATACCGCGATGTCACCTGGGTCACCGTGGCGAGAAAGCGCTGCACCCTGGCGGTGATGTCCGCCGCTCCGCCGCGACCCAATTCAATTTCGGCCCCGGTTTCCAGAATCACACGCCAGCTCCCTCCGACCGACAGTTCCAACTGGTCTATGGACAGCGCCAAAGGCGTGAACAATGGCACCAGGGTGCGGTACATGGCCAACACTTCAGCGCCATGCCCTTCGGGACCACTGAGTCGCGGCAGGGTGTCCTGCTCGACCTCACCCACATTGGCTTCAAAAACCTCACCGTAACTGTTGATCAGGCGCAGCTCACCGTCACCACCCCAATAGGCGACCGCCTGGTGCTCCTGCAAAACGACCCGCAAACGGTTAGGGAACTCACGACGCACCACAGCCCGGCGAACCCAAGGCACGGCTTCAAAGGCAGCGCGCACCGTCGCAAGGTCCATGCTGTAAAACGTGCCTGCCAATCGCGGCGCCACATTGGCGCGCAAGGTCAAGGCGTTGTTGTGATTGACTTCACCCGTCACCGCAATGCCCTTGATGTCGAACACCGGTAGCCGCACCATCCAGCGCGCGGTGACCAATGCACCCAGAGCAACAAAACCGACGAACAGGACCATGGCAGTCATGTTCATCAATTTGATGTCCAGGGGCGTTGTCACCGCGTGGTTCATGCACTGGCTCCTGTATCCAGGGCACAGTGCTCCAACAGGCGAACACACAGATCCTCGTAGGCAATGCCCGCCGCCTTGGCCGACATGGGAACCAGGGAGTGGCCCGTCATGCCGGGCGAGGTATTGATTTCCAAAAGGTAGGGTTGGCGCGTCTTGCCATCGATCATGACGTCCACCCGGCCCCAGCCTCGGCAGCCCAGCACCCGGTAAGCCCGCAGTACCAAAGCTTGTATCGCGTCTTCTTCACCGGGCGGCAAACCGGCCGGCACCAGGTATTGCGTGGAGTCAGTAAAGTATTTGTTTTGGTAGTCGTACTTGCCCTCCGGCGCGACGATCCGAATGACGGGCAGCGCATACGCCTGTTCGTCATGACCCAGCACCGGGCAGGTCACTTCATCCCCTTCGATGCACTGTTCACAAAGAATGTCATCGTGCAAAGCGCTGGCGGACGCAACGGCCTCGGCCATGCCCGAATAACCTACCACCTTGGTGACCCCGATCGATGACCCCTCCCTGGCGGGCTTGACGATGACGGGCAAGCCCAATGCATCAGGCACCTCGATCACCGCCCTGCGGTCATAGGCACCCAGACGCAACAGCTGGTAACGCGGCGTGGGGATACCCTCGGAAATCCAGATGCGTTTGGTCATGACTTTGTCCATCGAAATGGCCGACGCCATGACTCCGGAGCCGGTATAGGGAATGCCCAGCAGTTCCAAAGCGCCCTGTACCGTACCGTCCTCACCCAAACGGCCATGCAATGCGATAAAGCACCGCTCAAACCCTTCGCGCTTGAGCTCGGACAAATCGCGCTCGGCCGGATCAAAAGCGTGTGCATCCACACCCTTGGAGCGCAATGCCTTCAAGACGCCACCGCCCGACATCAGGGACACCTCACGCTCAGCAGATGCCCCACCCATCAACACGGCTACTTTCCCAAATGTGGCCCCCACGCTTGTCACTGCGTGTACTGCGCTGCCCCCCAGGGGGGCCGTCGTGCCTTGGGACGGCCCGGCGGCACTTTGTTTTTGGCTCATAGCCCTCGTCCCTCCTCGTTGGAGCGCTCATTTTTTTGTAGTAGCTCAACAATTTTTGCAGGGACGGATCCGATCGACCCGGCACCCATACACATAATCACGTCCCCCGGCAGTGCGTTGTCGACAACGGCCTGCGGCATGGCGGTAATGTCGTCCACAAAGATCGGCTCTACCTTGCCAGCAATGCGCAACGCACGGGCCAAAGCACGACCATCGGCCGCCACAATGGGCGCCTCGCCTGCGGCGTAAACCTCACCCAGCAACACCGAGTCTGCGTGGCCCATGACTTTGATGAAGTCCTCAAAACAATCCCGCGTACGCGTGTAGCGGTGCGGCTGGAAAGCCAGTACCAGGCGACGCCCCGGAAATGCCCCACGGGCGGCCGCCAGCGTCGCTTCCATCTCAACGGGATGGTGACCGTAATCGTCGATGACCGTAGCAATACCACCGTTGGGCAGCGGCAGGTCACCATAACGTTGGAAGCGCCGGCCAACACCCTTGAACTCGGCCAGCGCTTTGAGCACTGCTGCGTCCTCAAGGCTCAGTTCCACTGCCACAGCAATCGCAGACAAGGCGTTGAGCACGTTGTGCCGTCCCGGCAGGTTCAACACCACATCCAGATCCGGCAACACCACGCCATTGCGGCGTTGGACCGTGAAATG
Organism: Candidatus Aalborgicola danicus; assembly: GCA_016703945.1. Lineage (GTDB taxonomy): Bacteria > Pseudomonadota > Gammaproteobacteria > Burkholderiales > Burkholderiaceae_C > Allorhodoferax > Allorhodoferax danicus. The sequence goes on along the minus strand of JADJBC010000020.1, from coordinate 43,966 downwards.
CATCTGACCATCCACAGCACGCACGTTGATGGCGCGCACCTGAGCCTCCTCGTTGAAGCCGTAGCTGGTGACAGGACACGTCACGTCGTCGATGATGTCGCGCACCGCCGCATCGTCCGTACACAAGATCGCCACACCGTAAAACGGCATGCGGTGAAGAAACTCTACAAAGGCCTTTTTCAGCCGGCCAAAGTCCTGGCCGTAGGTTTCCATGTGGTCGGCGTCGATATTGGTCACCACGGCCATGACCGGCAACAGATTCAGGAAAGACGCATCGGACTCGTCGGCCTCCACCACGATGTAGTCGCCACTACCCAGCCGCGCATTGGCTCCCGCACTGTTGAGGCGCCCGCCAATAACAAAGGTGGGGTCCAGGCCGGCTTCTGCCAGCACGCTGGCGACCAGGCTGGTGGTGGTGGTCTTTCCGTGCGTCCCGGCAATGGCAATACCTTGCTTGAGGCGCATCAATTCGGCCAACATCAGGGCGCGTGGCACGATGGGGATGCGCATCTCACGCGCTTTCAGCACTTCGGGGTTGTCCGAATGGACGGCTGTTGATGTCACTACCGCATCGGCCCCTGCGACGTTTTCTGGCGCATGGCCCACACAGGTCTTGATGCCCAGAGATGCCAGACGTTTGAGCGTGGCGCTGTCCGACAGGTCTGAGCCAGAGATGGTGTAACCCAGGTTGCACAGCACCTCGGCGATGCCGGACATGCCTGAGCCACCCACGCCGACAAAATGAATGTGTTTGATGGCGTGTTTCATACGCAAAGCTCCTCACAAGCAGCCACCACAGCATGGGTGGCCCGAAGTTGCTGCAGCTTTTTGGCCTCCAGCCCCCGTGTCAACAGCGTAGAGCGCTCTGTTTTTTGTAGCAAATTTGCCAAAAGTTCTGGTGTCAATTCGCTTTGGGGAATCAGCCAGCCAGCACCCTGGTCGACCAGAAAACGCGCATTGTGTGTTTGGTGGTCGTCCACGGCCGACGGAAAAGGCACAAACAAGGCGGGTGCGCCCACGGCGGCAATCTCGGTCACCGTGCTGGCACCCGCGCGGCAGATCACCCAATCGGCGTCAGCAAAGGCCTGGGCGGTGTTGTCGATGAACGGGGTAATGGTGACCCCCAAGCTTGTCGCTTCGCGTATCGCGCTGCCCCCAATACCGGAGGGGGGGCCTTCGCGTCTTGGGACGGCCCAGCGACGCTCAAGTTCACTGCTATTCCTGCTGCGGCATAGTTGCTGCGCAGTTCGTCTATCTGTGTCTCGCCGCTTTGGTGGGTGACCACGGGACGCTGCGCCTCGGGGATCAGGGCCAGTGCCTGTGGCACCACGCTGTTGAGGGCCCGGGCACCTAGACTGCCGCCGACCACCAGCACGCGCAGCGGGCCGGTGCGGTCAGCAAAGCGCTCGGTGGGCGAGGCCTGCAACAGGAACTCGGCACGCAAGGGATTTCCCACCCACTGGCCCTTGGCCAGGACGTTTGGAAATGCGGTAAACACCCGGCGCGCCACCACGGCCAGAATACGGTTGGACAGACCGGCCACCGAATTTTGTTCGTGCAGCACCAGGGGCCTGCCCATCAGAACACCCATTAGCCCGCCGGGCATGGTGATGTAACCACCCAGACCGACCAACACGTCGGGCTTGACCCGGCGCAGGACCTGGCGACTCTGTCCCATGGCGCGCAGCAGACGCAGCGGGAGGGCCAGCAGGGTGCGCAAGCCCTTTCCCCGAACGCCGGAGAAAGCCACGGCTTCCAGCGGGAAGCCTTTGGCGGGCACGAGACGGCTCTCCATGCCGTCCGGGGCGCCCATCCAGTGCACGCGCCAGCCGCGATCGCGCAGCGCCTGGGCCACGGCCAGCCCCGGAAAAATGTGGCCGCCGGTGCCGCCAGCCATGATCAGTGCACATTTCGGAGTCGATCTCATACGCGCCCCCCATGCATGAGTTGGCGGTTCTCGAAGTCGATGCGCAACACCACGGCGATGGCAATCAAATTGACGAGAATGGCGGAACCGCCATAACTCATCAGTGGCAGGGTCAGTCCCTTGGTCGGCAAGGCGCCCAGATTTACGCCCATATTGATAAAGGACTGAAAGCCCATCCAGATGCCAACCCCTTGCGCGACCAGCCCAGCAAAAACCCGGTCCAGGGCAATCGCCTGGCGACCAATGTGCATGATGCGACGGGTCAGCCACAGAAACAGGCCGATCACGAGCGTGACACCCACCAGTCCGAATTCTTCACCAATCACGGCCAGCAGGAAGTCGGTGTGGGCCTCAGGCAGCCAATGCAACTTTTCGACACTGCCACCCAAACCAACACCGAAAATCTCGCCCCGACCGATGGCAATCAGGGAGTGTGATAGCTGGTAACCCTTGCCCAACGCATGTTTTTCGGTCCAGGGGTCCAGGTAGGCAAAGATACGCTCGCGCCGCCATTCGCTCAGCGCAATCATCAAGCCAAAGGCGACCACCAGAATGGCAGCGATCAGGAAGAACATGCGGGCATTGACGCCCCCCAGGAACAAGATGCCCATGGCAATCACGGCAATCACCATGAACCCGCCCATGTCCGGTTCAGCCAACAGCAACAGCCCCACCACGGCCACGGCCACGGCCATCGGCATCACCGCGCGAAAGAAGCGCTCCTTCACGTCCATTTTGCGCACCATGTAGTCAGCGGCATACAACAGCACCGCGAACTTGGCCAGTTCCGAAGGCTGGAAACTGAACGGCCCAACCGAAATCCAGCGGCGCGCACCGTAAACCACCTTGCCGATACCTGGGATGAGCACCGCAATCAGCAGTACCAGGGACGCGACAAACAGCCAAGGCGCGGCCTTTTCCCAGGCAGCGATGGGGACCTGAAACGCCATCAGTGCGGCAACAAAGGCCATTGCCATCCACATCGCGTGCCGCACCAGAAAGTAGGTGTGTGTGTAGCGGGCAAACTTGGGGTTGTCCGGCATGGCGATGGATGCCGAATACACCATGACCAGACCCCATAACAACAGAGCCACCACCACCCAGGCCAGGGGTTGGTCAAAACCCCGAACCTGTGGCACGCTTCCGGTTGCAGAGAACGAGCCGCGCCCGCCCAGGCGCACTGGCAAAGGATTTGACCTTGCCGTGCCACGAGAAGTGAACCAGCCCGATAGGGTCTGCGTCCAGGCGCTCATACAGGGCCCTCCAAATCAACCCCGACACTGAGCGCCAGCTTGTGCACGGCATCGCAGAACACGTGGGCCCGGTGTTCATAGTTGTCGAACATATCGAAGCTGGCGCATGCCGGGGACATCAACACCGCGTCGCCGGCATGGGCACGTTGATTCGCGTGGAGAACCGCGGCCTCCATGGACTCGGCATCCACCAAAGGCACACCGGACCGTGCAATGGCTTCGCGGATCAGTGGAGCATCCCGACCGATCAACACCACAGCCCTGGCATATCGGGCAATAGGTGCAGCCAGTGGTGCGAAATCCTGACCCTTGCCTTCACCACCTAGAATGACAACCACCCGGCGATCAGCGCCCAGCCCCTGCAGCGCGGCCACCGTGGCGCCGACATTGGTACCCTTGCTGTCGTCAAAAAACTCAACGTCGTTGATGATGCCAATTGGCTGAACCCGATGGGGTTCGCCCCGGTATTCGCGCAGGCCAAACAAGATGGGCGCCAGCGGGCAACCCGCAGCGGAGCACAGTGCCAGCGCCGCCAGCGCGTTGCTGGCGTTATGCCGACCGCGGATACGCAAGGCATCGGCCGGCATCAAGCGCTGGATGTGCAGCTCCTGTGCCTCTTCCTTGCGCTTCCTGCGTGTCTCGTCGGCTTCCAGGGCTCGCACCAGCCAGACCATGCCGTTGACTTCCTCAAGGCCAAAGTCACCGGGCCGTTGGGGCATATTGATGCCAAAAGTGACATGGGCACGTTCTTGCGGACGCTGCAGCTTGGCACGCGTGGGGGCTGGCAACATGGCCATCACGCCGGAATCGTCACGGTTGAGCACCATCAGTCCCTGCTGACCAAAGATGCGGGACTTGGCGGCGGCATACGCTTGCATGTCTCCATGCCAGTCCAGATGGTCTTGCGTGACATTGAGCACCACCGCGGCGGTGGGCTCGAAACCCGTGGCACCATCAAGCTGGAAGCTGGACAGCTCCAGTACCCAGGCCTCAGGACTCAAACCGGGTGAGCGGTAGACCGCGTGCAGGCTTTGCCCCTCGACCAGGGCCGCCGTAAAGGGCCCGGCGACAAAGCGCACCTGGGGCAGTTCCTGCTGCAGCGTAGCCAGCTGAGGGGGTGCGTCGCGGGTGTCGGCCACCGTCACAGTGGCGGCCCCACAGCGCACGCACCAGCGGGCCATCGCCAGACCGGAGGCGCCCAGACCCAGGATCAGAATGTTCTGGCCTTGCATGCCTCCACCCCACCTTCTTGCAAAGGCGTTGGCTGTGGGATTTGCGCCAAGGGATCGTCTGGGTTCATCGAAGTTTCAACGTTGACAGGCCTACCAGGCACAGGAGCATGGTGATGATCCAGAAGCGCACGACCACTTGCGTCTCTTTCCAGCCCTGCTTTTCAAAATGGTGGTGTAGCGGCGCCATCTTGAGAAGGCGGCGACCTTGGCCGTGTTTCTTTTTGGTGTACTTGAAATAGGACACCTGAAGCATGACCGACAGGGCTTCCACGACAAAGATGCCGCCCATGATGGCCAGCACAATTTCCTGCCGCACGATGACCGCGATGGTGCCCAATGCAGCTCCAAGGGCAAGCGCGCCGACGTCGCCCATGAACACCTGCGCCGGATGGGTGTTGAACCACAGAAAGGCCAGTCCGGCGCCGGCCATGGCGGCACAAAACACCATCAACTCGCCGGAGCCAGGAATGTGCGGAAAGAACAGGTATTTGGAGTAGATGGCGCTGCCGGTGACGTAGGCAAACACGCCCAGGGCCGAGCCCACCAGCACCACCGGCATGATGGCAAGTCCATCGAGCCCATCGGTCAGGTTGACCGCATTGCTGGAGCCCACAATGACCAGGTAGGTCAGTACTACAAAGCCGAACACCCCGAGTGGATAACTGACTTCCTTGATGAAAGGTAACTGTAGGCCGGCCTTCGGCGGAAGATTTACGTCAAAGCCGGAACGCACCCAGTTGAAAAACAGCTCAAGCACCCGCAAATTGGAATTCTCGGAAATACTGAACACCAGGTACAGCGCAGCCAGCAAACCGATGATGGACTGCCAAAAATACTTTTCCCGCGAGCGCATGCCTTCAGGGTCTTTGTGCACCACCTTGCGCCAGTCATCCGCCCACCCAATGGCGCCAAAGGCCAGTGTGACCAGCAACACAATCCAGACGAATCGGTTGCTTAAGTCCACCCACAACAAAGTGGATATCGCAATCGACAACAGGATCAGCACCCCACCCATGGTGGGTGTCCCGCTTTTATGTAAATGCGTCTCCAGGCCGTAGCCACGAACGGGTTGGCCGATTTTCAACTCCCGCAGTCGATTGATGACGTAGGGGCCGGCGGCCAAACCGATCAGCAGCGCCGTAACCGCCGCCATCACGGCACGAAAGGTCAGGTACTGGAACACCCGGAAGTAACCAAACTCCGGCGACAGGGTTTGCAGCCATTGGGCCAGACTCAACAGCATGAACGCCCCCCCGCTTGAATTTCAACCGCCATGGCGACGCTCCTCTTCGGTGGGTGTACTGGCCGCCATGCCCACCAGGGCATCGACCACTCGCTCCATGCGCATGAAGCGCGAACCTTTGACCAACACGCTGCGCACGCGTGTCAAGTCGTCCAACAACCGATCAATCAGCGCTTCGACCGACGCAAAGTGCTGCGAGCCTTCGAATGCATTGGCCGCCGCTTCAGCCAGTGTGCCCAGCGTCAACACGTGTTCGATGCCCCGGGTTTTGGCGTAACGTCCCGCTTCAGTATGGAACATCGGGCCTTGGTGCCCCACTTCGCCCATGTCCCCCAATACCAGGATGCGCGGGCCAGGCAGGTCGGCCAGAACGTCAATGGCGGCGCGGACCGAATCGGGGTTTGCGTTGTAGGTGTCATCGACCAGCGTGACCTCACGGCCCTGAACCGCCAGAAGTATGGCCTTGGAGCGACCCTTCACCGGCACAAAGCCCTGTAAACCATCAACAACGACTGATGCCGGTACCCCAGCCGCGAGCGCTGCTGCCGCGGCAGCAAGCGAGTTCTTGACGTTATGGCGACCCGCGATACCCAAGCGGTAGTGCAGTTCCTGCCCCATACCGGTGGCATGGACCTGCCATGCGCCCGCAGCCCAATGCGCCTGCCTACACACCAGCGCATCAGGTCCCGCAGCGCCGTCCAGTGCAAACCGCACCATGCGTCTGGCACTTGCCATCAGCTCCCACACGGGCGTGTGCTCATCGTCGCGCGGAATGACAACAACTCCGTCGGGGCCAACCGGAATGATCACAGAACCATTCTCCAATGCCACGGCGCGCACGGTGTGCATGAACTCCAGATGCTCGCGCTGCGCATTGTTGATCAATGCGACCGTGGGTTGGACCATGGCGGCGAGCACGGCAATTTCGCCCGGGTGGTTCATGCCCAGCTCAATGACGGCAATTTGGTGATGCTCCCGCAGGCGCAGCAGGGTCATGGGCACACCAATGTCGTTGTTCAGGTTGCCGCGTGTCGCCAGCGCAGCGCCATCGGGCTTAAAAGCCGTCAGAATGGACGCCAACATCTGGGTCACTGTGGTTTTGCCGTTGCTGCCAGTCACCGCAATCATGGGCAGTGTGAATTGCGCGCGCCAGGCGCGCGCCAGACTGCCCAGGGCCAACCGGGTATCGGGCACCACAATACAGGCCATGGTCGTGACGCCACTGCGATCGGCATCCGGGTGACAAACCGCTGCGAAAGCACCCCGTTGTTGGGCTTCCAGCAAAAAGGCGTTGGCGTCATAACGTTCACCCTTGAGCGCCACAAACAGGTCGCCAGGTTCTATCGTGCGGGTATCCGTGTGGACGCGGTTCACACGGACCGACGCATCACCTACCAGTTGTGCACCGACCAGCCAGCCGACCACCTGTGCCAAAGACATCATCGAAAGCATAGCCGCTCCCCGTTCTGAGTGGCACGCTGGAGCAAAGCCTTTGACGCATGGTCTTTATCGGAAAAAACTTGTTTGGTGCCGGCCACATCCTGTACCGCCTCATGCCCTTTGCCGGCCAAAAGGATGACATCGTTGTCAGCAGCCCGGGCCAGCACATCGGCAATCGCCACCGCACGGTCGACCTGGACCTGAACGGTTTTGTCTTTGGGCATGCCCAACAAAATCTGCGAAATGATGGCTTCCGGTTTTTCGCTGCGCGGGTTGTCACTGGTCACCACCACCTGGTCGGCTCGCTGCGCCGCGATCGCACCCATCAGTGGGCGCTTGGACGGGTCACGGTCACCACCACAGCCAAAGACACACCACAGGCGCCCTTCACGCTGCGCCGCCAACGGACGCAGTGCCGAGATGGCCTGGGCCAGTGCGTCAGGGGTATGGGCATAGTCGACCGCAACCAAGGGCTGCCCGATGCCGCCCAGGCATTCCATGCGTCCGGGCACCGGGTTCAGAGCGCCACAAGCCTCTACCGCGGCCTGCAAAGGCACACCAAGACCCCGCATGGCAGCGATGACACCCAACAAATTGGACACGTTGTAGGCCCCAATCGTGCGCGTCTGCAACACGTGGACATCGTCGGCTTCAACCACCTCAAAGCGCAAACCCTGGATGCCGTAGCCCATTGCGCGCGCCTGCAGACGGGCTGCGCCACCACACGACGTGGTCCAGACATCAAGTTCCGTTGCGGCCAGCGCCTGCGCCAACTGGGCGCCATGTTCATCGTCCACATTAACAACCGCACATTGAAGTCCGGGCCAGGCAAACAATTTGCGCTTCGACTCCCAATACGCCCCCATCGTGCCGTGGTAATCGAGGTGGTCCTGTGTGAAGTTGGTGAACACCGCAACGCGTAGCTGTGTACCGGCCAGGCGATACTCTTCAATGCCGATGGACGATGCCTCGACAACACAGGCCCGCAATCCATCATCCACAAAACGACGCAGCGTCCGCTGCAAAAGTACCGGATCCGGTGTGGTCATGCCGGTTGACAGGATAGGCGCCAGGGCAGCTTCACTCGGCAGGTCTGCACCGATGGGCGGCCGCCCAATGCCCAGTGTTCCAATCATGGCGCTGGGTAGGGCCTGCTCTGCCGGGAGCACGGACAAAGCCTGCGCCAGCCACCAGGCGGTCGATGTTTTACCGTTGGTTCCGGTCACCGCGACCACCGCCAAGTCATGCGACGGAGCCCCAAAGAACTCCGCCGCAATGGCACCCATGGAGTTTTGGAGGTTCGGGAGGCTGCCCGTGTTTTCGCCATCCAGCGCGAATGCCGAGATGCCTTCGCTCTCAACCAGGCAGGCGACGGCGCCACGGCGAACTGCGTCGCCAACAAATGTACGGGCATCGACCACCGTGCCAGGCCACGCCATAAAAGCGTCGCCCGGCTGAACGTGTCGGCTGTCCGAGCACAAGGTACCGGTCACCCGGCGCTTGAGCCATTGGTTCACCTCTGATGGTGTTTGAAACACGTGCATCAGAAGCTCTCTTCCACCGCTTGCGCAACGATTTGCGGACGCACTGCCATGTCTGGCTGTACGCCCAGCATGCGCAAGGTTTGCTGCACGGTCTCGCTAAAAACCGGCGCGGCTACATCTCCACCGAAATACTTGCCGTTACTGGGCTCGTCAATCATGACCGCCACAACGATGCGCGGGTTGTCGATGGGAGCAATACCTACAAAAAAGCCGCGGTATTTCTTGTCGGCATAACCCCTGCCCTCCTGCTTGTGTGCGGTACCGGTTTTACCTCCGACGGAGTAACCCATGGTTTGTGCCTTGGGAGCAGTCCCCCCGGGGCCAGTCACCAGATGCAGCATATTGAGCACCGCTTGCGCGTGTTGGGTCTCCATGACGCGAATGCCGGGAGCGGGTTGCATTGATTTGAGCAAGGTAACGGGAGCCAATTCCCCCTCCCGGGCAAACACGCTGTACGCGCGGGCCAACTGAAACAGGCTACTGGAAAGCCCGTAGCCATAACTCATGGTCGCCTGTTCGATCGGGCGCCATGTCTTGTGGGCACGCAAACGCCCACTGACCACACCCGGAAAAGGCACCTGGGGCTTTTGTCCAAAGCCCACTTGGCTGAACATTTCCCACATTTCACGCGGCTGCATTTGCATCGCCATCTTGACCGTACCCACATTGCTGGACTTCTGTATCACTTCATTGACGGTCAAGGAACCGTGGGGGTGGGCGTCACTGATGGTTGCACCGCCTACCGTCATCCGCCCGGGCGCAGTCTGAATCACTGTGTCGGGTCGAACCAGCCCCTTTTCCAGAGCCAGGGCGATGACAAACGGTTTCATCGTCGACCCAGGTTCGAAGGTGTCCGTCAGCGCACGGTTTCTCAACTGGGCACCGGTCAAGTTGGCACGTTTGGCCGGTGAGTAGCTGGGGTAATTTGCCAGAGCCAACACCTCGCCGGTGACAACATCCAGCACCACCACGCTGCCAGCCTTGGCCTTGTTCTCCAGCACCGCATCGCGCAGCTTCTGGTAGGCAAAAAACTGGACTTTGCTGTCAATGCTGAGCTGAAGATCGCGCCCGTCCACCGGCGGCACTTGGTCTCCTACACCTTCTACGACACGTCCCATGCGGTCTTTGATCACCCTGCGTGAGCCGTTTCTCCCAGACAGCTCCGAGTTGAACGTGAGTTCGACGCCTTCTTGCCCCTTGTCCTCCACATTCGTGAAACCGACGACATGGACCGCGGACTCGCCCTCGGGGTACTCGCGCTTGTATTCCTTGCGCTGGTAGATGCCTTTGATGTTCATGCCAGCGATCTCGCGGGCAACGGCTGCATCCACCTGTCGCTTGACCCAGACAAAAGTTTTGTCCTCGTCTTCAAACTTCTTGGCCAACTCGGCGACCGACATTTCAAGCAACTTGGCCAAGCGTTGCAATTGGGCTTTGTCGATTTCCACATCTTCCGGAATGGCCCAGATGCTGGGAGCGGGCACACTGGACGCCAAAATCAAGCCGTTGCGATCAAGAATGCGCCCGCGGTTAGCCGGAAGTTCCAGAGTGCGTGCAAAACGCACCTCACCCTGGCGTTGAAAGAACTCGTTGCCAACCACCTGGATGTAGGCCGCACGGGCCGCCAGTCCGCAAAATGCAAGAGCGATGGCGCCCACGACCAACTTGCCTCGCCACACCGGCGTGCGACTGGCCAGCAAGGGGCTGGAAATGTACTGAATACTCCGGCTCACCGCGTGGCCTTTCCAACTTCAGTTGCCGCGCGAACCGTTTGGGGCTCCGCCAACACAGTGGCCTGGGGCGTGTAAGCGACGTAAGTCGTGATGGCAGGCGAGGCGAGGCGCATCTGCAGCTGTTCGCGGGCCAATCGTTCTACGCGGGCTGGTGTTGCCTGCGCACGTTTTTCCACCCGGAGGCGCTCCCACTCGGTGTTCAGACGCAAAGCCTCCGTATGCGCGCGGTCCAACTCTGAAAAAAGTCGACGGGATTCGTACTGCACACTCACGAGGTACAGGGCGCTCGCCAAAACAGCCAGCAACAGCACCAGATTCAGGCGCATCATGCCGCCGTCCTCTGCGCCACACGCATGATGGCGCTGCGCGAACGCGGGTTACCGCTGACTTCCTCTTTGCTGGGCTTGATGCGATCCAGGGCTTTCAGCTTCATGACCTTGGGCGCGGCAAACGGCGCGCGGCGGTCGTATTCATCCTTGGAGTGCTTGGCGATGAACTGCTTGACGATACGGTCTTCCAGTGAGTGAAAGCTGATCACCGCCAGGCGCCCATCCGGCTCCAGCACATGCAGGCAGGCCTCTAGCGCTTGTTGCAACTCCTCAAGCTCGGCGTTGATGAAAATCCGAAAAGCCTGAAATGTGCGCGTTGCAGGGTTCTGGCCCGGCTCGCGGGTTTTGACCGTGTCAGCCACGAGTTGGGCCAGCTCGGTGGTGGTTGAAATTGGGCCCCGTTCCTGTCGGCGAGCAACAATCGCCTTTGCAATGGGGCCAGCAAACCGTTCTTCACCATATTCACGTATCACCTCCGCGATCTGATTGGTTTCAGCTGTCTCCAGCCACTGAGCCACACTCTCTCCACGCGTGGTGTCCATGCGCATGTCCAGCGGTCCGTTGAACCGGAAGCTGAACCCACGTACCGGGTTGTCGATCTGCGGGGAGCTGACGCCGAGGTCCATCAGAACCCCCGCAACGCTGCCGCCGGGCAGATCTGCCAAATGGGAAAAGGCTTCATGGCGTATGGAAAAACGTTCATCCGCAATGGCATTGCCTTGCGCGACGGCCTCCGGGTCGCGGTCAAACGCAATCAAACGCCCCACGGGAGAGAGGCGCGACAAGATCAGACGGGAGTGGCCGCCACGCCCGAAGGTGGCATCCACATAGGTGCCATCAGCCTCGGGGGCAGACGGGTCCGTTGCGTTGTTGAACAGGGCATCCACGGCTTCGTTCAACAGTACGGTGGCATGGTTCCATGAAGTTTCCACCGCCCGGCCTTAGAAGGAAAAGTCCTTGAAGACATCGGGCATGGCTGCTTGCATGGCCTTGGCCTCCTGGGCCTCGTAAGTAGATTTGTCCCACAGTTCGAAGTGGGTGCCCATGCCCAGCAACACGGCGTCTTTGGCAATGCCTGCGGCTTCGCGCAATTCCGGTGAAACCAGCACCCGTCCGGTGCCATCCATTTCCACGTCCATGGCATTGCCGAGGAATATGCGTTTCCACCATTGGGCATCCATGGGAAGGGCTGCAATACGGGCCGCAAATCTTTCCCACTCGGGGCGCGGGAACAGCATCAGGCAGCCGTGTGGGTGTTTGGTAATGGTCAGATGGCCAGCCGCCGTTGCGCTCAGGACGTCACGGTGCCGGGTTGGCACAGAGAGCCTACCTTTTGCATCCAGACTGAGAGACGAAGCCCCTTGAAACACCAATATCCACCTTTTCTTGCACGGCAAGGCGAAAAGGACCATTTAAAGCCACTTTTCACCACTTAATTGCACTTTTTTGCACTGTATCAGCAAAAGTGAATCCTGCAATAGGGCTTGCGAGAATTTTTTCCAATGAAATCAAGGACTTAGAAGCGGTCTTACAAGCAGCATTCCGGCAAAAAACCTTCTAAATGAAGGACTTAGCACGCTCAGTGAAAGTAACGCTTTAGAGTCGACTGAGATTTGGCGCGCTGGAGAGAGAGCAAAAAGCCTGCCCTGCAAGACGTCACAGAATGTAACGCGACAGGTCTTCGTTCTGGCTCAGCTCTGCCAGTCGCAGGTCTACGTAGGGTGCGTCTATGGATACGGTGAGTCCAGACATGGACGCAGCGTCAAAACTGACATCATCCAACAGACGCTCCATGACGGTCGCCAGGCGGCGCGCACCGATGTTTTCGGTGCGCTCATTGACGTCAAAGGCAATCTGCGCCAATCGGGTAATGCCTTCCGGCGTAAAAACAAGCGTAACGTTTTCGGTGGCCAACAACGCTTGGTACTGCTTGACCAGGGAGGCGTGGGTTTGCACAAGGATAGCCTCAAAGTCTTGCACCGAAAGCGACTGCAGTTCCACACGAATCGGAAAACGCCCTTGCAGTTCTGGAATCAGGTCACTCGGTTTGCTTAGGTGAAAGGCGCCCGAGGCGACAAACAGGATATGGTCGGTCTTGACCACCCCGTATTTGGTTGACACCGAGGTACCTTCAACCAATGGCAACAAATCACGCTGGACGCCCTGGCGCGAGACCTCGGCGCCACTGCTCTCGCTGCGAGATGTCACTTTGTCAATTTCGTCAATAAACACAATGCCGTTTTGCTCCAGCATGTGAATGGCCTGCGTTTTGATCTCATCTTCATTGACCAGCTTGGCGGCCTCTTCGTCGACCAAAAGCCTTTGGGCTTCACTGATCTTTAATTTACGAGTCTGGCGCTTGGCTTGACCCATCTGGCCGAACATGCTGCGCAATTGCTCGGTCATTTCATCCATGCCAGGCGGCCCCATCACTTCCAGCTGCGGCATCGGAAGAGTGACATCGATCTCAATTTCACGATCAGCCAATTGGCCTTCCCGCAACTTCTTGCGAAAAGATTGCCGTGCGAGACTTTGCGGCGGCTCAGCGGCATTGTCGGAGCCCAGTTCGCCGCGGGGCCCGGGTATCAAGATGTCAAGAATGCGGTCTTCGGCAGCATCTTCGGCACGCACGCGCACTTTGCGTTTTTCCGTTTCACGGGTCTGCTTGACGGCAATATCGGCGAGATCACGAATGATGGAATCCACATCTTTGCCCACATAACCCACCTCGGTGAATTTGGTGGCTTCGACCTTGATAAAGGGCGCATCTGCCAGACGTGCCAGGCGGCGCGCGATTTCTGTTTTTCCCACCCCGGTGGGTCCAATCATCAGAATATTCTTGGGCGTAATTTCACGGCGCAGGTCCCCCTCAACTTGCTGACGCCTCCAGCGGTTACGCAACGCGATGGCGACCGCTCGTTTCGCCTGGGCTTGGCCCACGATGTGTTTGTCAAGTTCTGAAACAATTTCTTGGGGATTCATAGATCAGCGTGGAAATGGGCAGAAAGGCCAGGTGTCACAACTCTTCGATCGAATGCTGCATATTGGTGTAGATACACAACTCGCCTGCAATTTCGAGAGAACGCCTGACGATGTCCGCGGCCGATAACTCGGTATGGTTGAGCAAAGCCACTGCCGCCGCCTGCGCATAGGCGCCGCCAGAACCAATGGTGACGATCCCATTTTCAGGTTCCAGAACATCGCCGTTGCCCGTGATGATCAGGGACGCATCCTTGTCCGCAACCGCCAACATGGCTTCCAGGCGACGCAGTACACGGTCGGTTCGCCAGTCTTTGGTCAACTCGATGGCGGCACGTGCCAAATGCCCCTGGTGTTTCTCCAGCTTGGCTTCAAATCGTTCAAACAAAGTGAAGGCATCCGCCGTGGCACCCGCAAAACCAGCCAGCACCTTGCCGTGATGCAGCTTGCGCACCTTGCGCGCGGTTCCCTTGACGATGATGTTGCCCAAGGTCACTTGGCCGTCGCCGCCAATGGCGACGGAATACCCGTTGGGCGTTTTGCGACGCACACTGATGATGGTCGTTCCGTGATAGGTTTCCATGGGCAATCCAGACGCGGGCAGAAGCCCTCAGTACAATTTTTAGACGGGGCGAGGCACCACGCGGGCATGCTCAGTGATGCCTATGACGTTGAAAAACGCAGCGACCAGTCGATGCACATCCCTGAATTGAACATGACAACCTTCAGCCTCACGCATAGCAACCCAATTGAGAATACTGCCCGCTGCAGAAAAATCCACACGCGTCAGACCGCGGCATGAAACGATAATGCCAGCCCCACTGTGTCCGGTGGCGGCAAAGTCAGAAAGGGCCTGGGTCGCATCGCCGAGCACGCTGCCTTTGAGTTCAAGCGTGACGGCATTGGCACTCTCCATACCAATGGGAGCCGTCAGAGTCTGACCAAAACTGGAGCCTGTACCCATCGCAGCGGCACTGGTGTCAACAAGCACCCGCCCCTCATCTTCCACGTTCGTGTATTGGCACCGGGCTTCCTGCCACGCTGGCGGCGACACCTCATACGTGACGCAAAAATCCAAGGCCGCGAGTTCAAACTCATCGAGGAGTTGCAGAGTACGCAACGCATTCAGCCGCATGGCCCACCAGTCCTGCCTGACGTTGCGGTCCCCAGATGGCATCATTGTGCGCAAGGTATCCACCAAACGGGCAGCGCCACTGAACCGCAAAGCCACCGGTTCGTTGCACAAACTGCTAAACAGCCCCGCCAACAATGGCATTGCGTCATCAGCGATACGAACGATGCGTGACCAGTCCAGGTGCCAAGGGGTCGCGTTGGAGGCCATGGCATCGCGCAAGTCCTCCATATCCTGTGCTGTCAACTCGGCCGGGCTGCTCCAAATCGCTCCCTCCGAATAGTCACGTGTGTCTGCAGGAGCAGCTGTCGGGGATGGTGCGTTATCGTTCGACGGCTCTTCCCCTATGGCCACCCAGTGCGGTGACGCCGTGTCAAAACGATGCGGGAATTCCGCAACCACCTGATCAAACCGCGCCCGGTTGTGGGTCGCACGGTAGAGATCGAGCAAGGCCGCAATCCACGAGTTGGCGACATCATCCGCAACCGTCTGACTACGCAGCGCATCCAGAAGACCCGACTCCGCGCCTTCGTCATCACCGTTGGCAAAACGAATCGCAGCCTCTTCCAGCTCGGGGTCGGTCGCCATGTCCTCAACGTCAATGGCAAACAGCTTGGATGTAGAAAAACCCACCTCGGCACCGTCGTAACTTTGTGCCAGTGCACCCAAAGTGGTTGCCGTACCGGGGGTGGGTCGCCCCTTAGCAGGGGGTGACGGAGCGGCCGGCTCCATTCCACTCCCCATTTCCGTCGGCACGAACTCACCCGTACTGGGCACATCGCCCGGTGCGGTAGTCTCCATGAGGAAATCGGCGGATTCGGTGTGCCCAAATTGCTCCGAGACACTCAGAGGCGGCGGAGCAGCTGCTCGAGCGGGGGATTCAGGCACCGCCTTCGCTACCGGGAACCCGGTTTCTTGCGCCGCCGCTGCGTCCTGCTTGCCCTTCCACCACTGCTTGGACATCTGGGCTTCGATCTCGTCGATCTTCTTCAATGTGACCGCTCGCCCATCTTGGTCGGTAGTCAGGCTTGACTGAAAGACAGAAGGACGCCCCGCGCCCACAACAGCGGATACCCCACGACTGCGGATTTTGCGCAGCTGATCGAACTCACGTTTGCGGATGAAATCGTTCTGCCGCTTGCGCTCGATCATCTGTTTGAGGACCTGCTTGTCAAAGCCACTGTCCAGTTCCATCTGCGGGCGTTCCAACTCCGACCAGTCCTTGGTCGGATTGCGAACGAACGATGCCATCTTTGACAAAAGTCCGGGAGTATCGCTTTTGGTGGCCATAGTCGCAGTTTACCGAACGGGCAGGCAACAAGAAAGAATGTTCAATCGCCAAACATCTTCTGTTTGAGCTCCCGTCGCTGCTGCGCTTCCAAAGACAACGTTGCGGTGGGCCGCGCCAACAGCCGGCCAACACCAATGGGTTCACCGGTCTCATCACAATAACCATAGTCACCGGCGTCAATACGACCGATCGACTGCTCGATCTTCTTCAGCAGCTTACGTTCCCGGTCACGGGTGCGCAACTCCAGGGCATGTTCTTCTTCAATCGTCGCGCGGTCAGCCGGGTCAGGTACGACCGACGTGTCTTCCCGCAGGTGCTCGGTGGTTTCACCCGCACTGTTGAGTATGTCGAGCTTGAGTTTCATCAACTTCAAACGAAAAACAGCCAACTGCACCGTGTTCATGTACTCCGTGTCCGGCATCGCCATCAGTTCCGCATCCGACAACTGAGCAGCAGGGGTGGTTTTCCAGTTGTTGGCGAGTTTCGGGTCTTTTTTGATCGACGAAGGCAAGGCTGGAACGATCAACGGCGAGGGTGTGGACTGCGTGTAGCTGGCCTTGGCGGCCGTCGATGCAACGGTCTGCGCCATAGAAGGAACTGTCAACTGGGCCAGGCGCGACGAGGGTCTGCCGGCTTTTGCAGGGGCAGCTGCGGCGGTGGGAGTTGTGGGTGAAGCAGGCGCTTTGACGTCCATTGGCGTCGCAGCCACGGAAGATTTTGACTTGGGGGATACAGGTGTCGGCATTGGCTTGGCTGACGAAGAGGAAGCGGGCATGGATGGAGGGCTCACAGAAGCCCGTGGTTTGGAAACAGTAGAAGGAGTAGGTTTTTCAGCCGTTTTAACGCTCGGAACGGTGGTCTTAGCCACCGGCTTTTTGAGCGCCACTGCGGGCTTGGTTACCGGAGCTGTAGAAGCCTTGGGCAGGGATTTGGGGGTTGCTGGGGGTATTGGCTTGGCAGCCGCTTTGCCTGAAGATTTGGCACTGGCCACGGTCTTCGACGCTGACTTGGCTACCGATTTCTGCGGCGGCGGGGTCTCGGCCTTGGCTGTTTTTCCAGCCTTGGTATCCAACAGGACTTTGGGTTTTGCAGTGGTATCTGATTTGGCCTTGGCAACTGCAGTCTTGCTGTCTTTTCCAGATGTCGTTTTCACTTCGTGTCTCCTGGCAGATCGCTCTTGCGCTGTGTCTGTTGGGCCGTCAGCCCTGCTTCGGCTTCTAGTTGGCTCTTTTGCCGTTGCTTCTCCGGCGCGCGAGTGTACAGGCTTCCCTACCGGAAAACCCATCAGTTGCAAAATCGAGACAATCATTTGGTTTTCAATCCGCAGTAAACAATTCAAGAAACAGCACAGTCCGGACTGCTGTTGCTGGCCGCGCCAGCGCGCCTCTTACACCAGCGATTGCTCCATCCCCTGCAACAAAATGTCCTTTGGTAAATCAATCCCAATGAACACCATTTTGCTGCTCCGTGCTTCGCCATCGGCCCATTGTGGTCCCAAATCACTGCCCATCAACTGGTGAACACCCTGGAAAATGACTTTCCTGTCGGTCCCCTTCATATAGAGAACTCCTTTGTAGCGAAGCATGCGCGGGCCATAGATATTGACGATGGCGCTTAGAAAATCTTCCAGCTTGGCGGCGTCAAACGGGCGATCTGACTTGAAGACAAAACTCTTGACGTCATCATCACGGTGGTGGTGATGGCCACTGTGGTCATGGGAGGGATGGTCACAAGACTCCCCGGGAGCATGATCATGGCCATCGTGATCGCCGTGCCCGTGACTGTGTCCATGGTCGTCTTCTTTCAGGAAGTCGGGATCGATGTCGAGTTTGGCATTCAGGTTGAAGCCGCGCAGGTCCAACACCTCCGACAGCGCCACCTCGCCAAAATGCACGGCCTTTTGCGGCGCACGTGGGTTCATGTGTTTGATGCGGTGCATCAACGCGTCGACGTCATCCTTTGAAACAAGGTCGGTCTTGCTGATGAAAATCTGGTCGGCAAAGCCGACCTGGCGCCGCGCTTCCTGGCGGTCATTGAGCTGTTGCTCCGCATGTTTGGCGTCCACCAGCGTCAGGATGGAGTCCAACAGATAGGACTCGGCAATTTCATCGTCCATGAAGAACGTTTGCGCCACCGGGCCGGGGTCGGCCAGACCGGTGGTTTCGATCACCACCCGGTCAAAGTCCAACAAGCCTTTGCGCTTCTTGGCTGCCAGCATCTGCAGGGTTTCGCGCAAGTCTTCACGGATAGTGCAGCAAATGCAGCCGTTGCTCATCTGGATGATCTGCTCTTTGGTGTCAGTGACCAGAATATCGCTGTCGATGTTTTCTTCACCAAACTCGTTTTCGATCACGGCGATCTTCTGGCCGTGCGCCTCCGCCAGCACGCGTTTGAGCAGCGTGGTCTTTCCAGAGCCAAGGAAGCCGGTGAGGATAGTAGCGGGAATCAAACTCATGGGGGAATCCAAAATTCAGCAGGTGGGGAGTGTACCGAAACGCGGCACACCATTAGCCTGCGTGTGTCTACTTCCGCATGATGACCAGGCCCTTCAGGTACTCCCCTTCCGGGAAGGCAATGGTCATCGGGTGATCAGGCGCCCCGCCCAAACGCTCGGTGATGAAGCCGTCCACCCCGGCGTCCGCACCGGCCCCCGCCACAATCTTGTGAAACAGGTCGGCGCTGATGCCGCCCGAACAAGAGTACGTGAACAGCACACCCCCAGGCTCCAGTAACTTGAGCGCCAACCGGTTGATGTCTTTATAGGCACGGGCTGCACGTTCGGCATGGGCCACGGTCGGTGCGAACTTGGGAGGGTCCAGCGCGATGGCATCAAAACTGCGACCTTCCGCCAGAAACTGGCGCAGGGAGGCATTGACATCGGCATCCAAAAACGTGGTTTGACCCGTATCAAAACCATTGAGTTCCACATTGGCACGGGCCTGCTCCAGCGCCGCCCCCGAGGAGTCAATCGATGTCACATGCCCACCGCTGAACCCGCCTGCGCGCAGTCCGCACAGCGCCGCCACGGTAAAACCCCCGGTGTAACAAAAGCAATTGAGCACCCTTTGAAAACCCAGTCGTTGCGCGGTGTCGGCAAATTTCTTGCGACTGTCACGTTGGTCCAGGTAAAAACCGGTCTTGTGCCCATCGGCAATGCTCAGGCGGAATTTCCAGGTGTGTTCGCTCAGCAGCAGGTCGGTGGGCGTCGAATCGCCACCCCCGCGCAACCAACCCTTGACCTCAGGCAATCCTTCCAGCGAACGGCTGCTGGCATCCGAGCGCTCATACAGTTTGCTCAGGCCCGTATCTGCCAACAGTGCGTCCGCCAACACCGCCTTCCAACGCTCGGCACCACTGGACAAAAACTGTGCAACCAAGGTGTCGCCATAACGGTCAACGATCAAACCCGGCAGGCCATCCGATTCACCGTGGATCAGCCGCAGGCCATCACTTTGTATGTCAAATCGGGCTCTAGCCCTCGTGGATGCTGCGACAGCAGCTATAAAAAACGAAGCATCTATGCGCTGCGTTTCATCGAAGCTCCAGACGCGGGCACGAATCTTGGAGGTCGGGCTGAACGCCGCCCAGCCTAAAAAGGCACCGCTGTCGGACTCCACCCGCACCGTCTCACCGCTATCGGCGCTGCCCTTGGCAATTGCAGATTCAAAGATCCATGGGTGGCGGCGTTGTAGCGAGCGCTCTTTGCCGGCGCGCAGTCGAATGGTTTTCATCGGGGTATTGTCGCTTGTGAGGCGACCATGCCGCGGCACGTTGCGGTACCGACGGGCGCAGAGCGGTCTATGCGTGCGGCCGATTTCTGCGCGTTTGGCAGCAGCAGGCCGCGGGCTTGACTCTTCCCGTTTTCACCCGGTTTAGACGCATAGCCGCCCGTCAACTTACCGATCTGCTCGCTCCAAAGCGGGCCGTCAAGTCAGCGTGTGTAGGTCAGCTTTCTGGCGGCTATGTACGCCATAACAGGCACCCTCACTGCCAAGGTGCTGTCAGCCGTGCGAGGAGTTCAAATGGATCTCGAGCGTTGATTCAATCGCCAAATAGTTCCTGCATTTCCGCCTCATTGAATACTCTGGACCTAGTGTGGAATGCCTTGCCCTCAGGTCCTTCCAAAGAGAAGGTGCCACCGGTACCTTCAATCACATCAATGATTAGTTGTGTGTGTTTCCAGTATTCGTACTGTGCCTTGCCAATGTAGAACGGGCTGCCACCAATGTCTCCCAAGTAGACATCACCTGCTCCCATGGTTATTTCACCTGGCAGAAAGCAGTTCGCAGCGCTGTTGTCGCAACACCCACCTGACTGATGGAACATCAGATCAGGTCCATGCTTGGTCTTGAGAAACGCCACCAGTTCAAGCGCAGCTTGCGTGGCAATGACTTTTTCAACCATGTCTGTCTCCCAGTAAGAAAGGGGCAGTCGCCTGCCCCTATTGGTTTCACTGTCCTGTACGCTTCAATCTCAGAAGAAGCCGAGCTTGCTTTCGCTGTAGCTTACCAACAGGTTCTTGGTCTGCTGATAGTGGTCGAGCATGACCTTATGGGTTTCGCGGCCAATGCCGGATTCCTTGTAGCCGCCAAACGCCGCATGTGCCGGGTAGGCGTGGTAGCAGTTGGTCCAGACGCGACCCGCCTTGATGGCACGGCCCATACGGTAGGCCACATTGCCGTTACGGCTCCAGACACCAGCACCCAGACCATAAAGCGTATCGTTGGCAATCGCCAGCGCTTCGGCCTCGTCCTTGAAGGTGGTCACGGCCAGCACCGGTCCAAAGATCTCTTCCTGGAAGATGCGCATCTTGTTGTTGCCCTTGAACAGAGTGGGCTGCACGTAGTAGCCACCTTCAAGATCACCACCCAGATGTGCCTGGTTGCCACCAGCGAGAACCTCTGCACCTTCCTGCTTGCCCAGGTCCAGGTACGACAGGATCTTGGTCAACTGTTCCTTCGATGCCTGTGCACCCATCATGCTGTCGGTGTCGAGCGGGTTGGCATGCTTGATTGCGGCAACACGCTTGAGCACACGCTCCATGAACTTGTCATAGATGGACTCCTGAATCAGCGCACGGCTGGGGCAGGTGCAGACTTCACCCTGGTTGAACGCAAACAGCACCAGACCTTCGATAGCCTTGTCCAGGAAGCCGTCGTCCTTGTCCATGATGTCGGCAAAGAACACATTGGGGGATTTGCCACCGAGTTCCAGCGTAGCGGGAATCAGGTTGTTGGCAGCGGCTTGCGCAATCACCCGACCCGTGGTGGTGGAACCTGTGAAGGCAATCTTCGCAATGCGCTTGCTGGTGGCCAGTGGCATCCCAGCTTCACGGCCGTAACCATTGACGATGTTGAGTACGCCCGGTGGCAACAGGTCGGCAATCAACTCGGCAAGCACAAGGATGCTAATGGGTGTGGACTCGGCCGGCTTAAGGATCACACAGTTGCCAGCGCCCAGTGCAGGCGCCAGTTTCCATGCGGCCATCAGGATCGGGAAGTTCCATGGAATGATCTGACCGACCACGCCCAGTGGCTCCTGGATGTGGTACGCCACCGTGTTCTCATCGATGTTGCTCAATGCGCCTTCCTGCGCACGCACACAACCTGCGAAGTAGCGGAAGTGGTCAACGGTCAGGGGAATGTCGGCGTTCAGTGTTTCGCGGATGGCCTTTCCGTTGTCCACGGTTTCTGCATAGGCCAATAGCTCCAGATTGGCTTCAATACGATCAGCAATCTTCAAAAGAATATTTGCGCGATCAGCCGCTGGTGTCTTGCCCCAGGCGTCCGCTGCTGCGTGCGCCGCGTCAAGCGCGAGTTCAATGTCCTCTGCGGTGGACCGTGCAGCCTTGGTGTAGACCTTGCCGCTGATGGGAGTCACCACGTCAAAGTACTGGCCTTTTAATGGCGCAACAAACTTGCCACCGATGAAGTTGTCGTACTGGGCTTTGTAGGCAATCTTGGCGCCTGCTGCGCCGGGTGCTGCATAGATCATGAAAGTCTCCGGAATATGTAAATTGAGTCAAAGGTTCCCCTTGCGGGTACTTCTACTTATCAATTCCCGTGCCAATCTCTGCAATCTTTCGATAGTGTTGATTTCAAACGCATTTCTTCCCACCCCTCGGGTTAACCCGAATGACCACCAAGTGGTGCAGATCGTGACACCTGTCACAAAATGTGACACATCTCATTCGGCTGCTCTATGCATCGCATTACATATCGTCAGGGTTCACTGCCTTCAGTACGATCATGTCGGTTTTGATTACAGAGAACAGACTAAGAATCTGTCCAGGAGACACAGTGCACACACCCCAACATGCCTTGGCTGTTAGTCAGGCTCGAGCGCATCTAATGGAATTTGGATCTGTCCCGGTAAGCGGGCTCGATAGTCGCATCGCACGCTCCTGGAGCCGTAGCATGGCCTCGGGGCTTCTCCCAGACGCTCGCTTGCAATTGGCAGATCACAGCAGCGGAACTGAATTGCGCCAGATCTTGACCCAAAATTACGAACTCCTGGCCCACTCCCGACCGGTCATGGAGTACTTGTTTGAACAGGTGCGCCATAACCAAAATGTTGTGGTCCTTTCAGATAACCAGGGAACCTTGATGCACACCCTGGGTGACGCGATCTTTCTTGATAAAGCGCAGCGGGTTGCTCTAGCGTCGGGGGCATCGTGGCACGAGTCGCAACGCGGCACCAATGCGATTGGAACCGCTCTCGCAGAAGGCACTGGGGTAGAAATCCATGGCCAAGAGCACTTTTTGGAACACAACAGCTTTCTTACCTGCGCAGCTTCACCCATTATGTCCGCCAACGGGAGTCTGATGGGCATTTTGGACATCTCGGGCGACCAGCATAACGGGCACCCCCATACGCTGGGCCTGGTAAGCACGGCCGCCCGAATGATTGAGAACCGCTTGATGGTTGCCTACAGCGCACGCGGTATACGAATTCATTTGCACGCGCAGCCAGAAGGCATTGGTACCGTGGCCGAAGGCATTGTCTCTGTCTCTGAAGATGGTTGGATAGTCGGCGCCAACCGGGCTGCAATGGCCTATCTACAGCTAAATCCTTCCAATCTGGGTGTTACACCGCTTGAGCGCGCTGTTGACCTGAGGATGGATGAGTTTCTGTCTCGCTGTATGCGCAGACCCGGCTTACCGATACAAATCCGAGCGCGTAACGCCCACACACTGTTTGCCGTAGTGCATACCCCTGAGGCAAGTTCGACAGTTGGAACTCAGCAAGCGGCAAAGCTCGATGGTTCACCCGTAGACGCGCTTTCCTGCTTGGATACAGGCGATTTGCGGTGGCGCAACGCGGCTGACAAGGCGCGCCGCGTGTTGAACAAGCCGATACCGGTACTCATTCAGGGAGAGTCGGGCGTAGGAAAGGAGTACTTCGCGCGTGCCATCCATGACACCAGCGCGCGCCGGTCAGGTCCGTTTGTCGCCATCAACTGCGCAGCAATTCCGGAGAACCTGATTGAAGCCGAACTGTTTGGCTATACACCAGGAGCGTTTACTGGCGCAAAAAAGGAAGGAAACTTGGGTCGCCTGCGTGAGGCAAACGGCGGCACGCTGTTTCTCGATGAGATTGGGGATATGCCGCTCAACATGCAGACCCGACTGCTACGCGTGCTACAGGAACGCTGTGTAACGCCACTGGGTGGCGGACGGTCCATGGAAGTGGATTTCGCTCTTATCTGCGCTACCCACTGCAAGTTGCGTGAAGAGGCGGACAAGGGCCGGTTTCGCAGTGACCTTTACTACCGAATCAACGGCCTTACCATTCAACTCCCCCCGTTGCGGGAACGAACCGATTTCCAGGCGCTTACGCACCGACTGTTGGCGGGACTAAACCCGGATCGCAATATTCACCTTGGCACGGAAGTCCTCCAAAAGATGGAGAAGCATGGATGGCCGGGCAACTTACGACAACTTGCCAGCGTGCTGCGAACCGCGAGCGCCATGCTGGATCCGCATGAAGATTGCATCGGGTGGAGTCACCTCCCGGATGATGTTGTGGAAGACCTGATGGCGCACACGCCAGCGATGATGCCGGTTGCTTCCGCACGCATTTCCTCCAACCTGGAAGACCTTGCCAAGACCGCCATGAAACAGGCGCTGGAGACGGCCAAGGGAAATGTCTCTCATGCGGCGCGCATTCTCGGAGTAAGTCGCCAGACTTTGTACCGAAAGATGGCCCAAGATCGAAACATCACTTGTGAGCGCTAAACCATGATGAACTTCAAGTCCACTTTGATATGCAGCGTCCAGTGCGGTCTGGTTGTTCTTACTTGCGCAGCGTTCGCGCAAACCGGCGCCCAAGGCTCAGTTGACCCTGTTCAGGTTTACGCCGCGGGAAGCTTGCGAGCGCCAATGACAAAGATAGCCAGCGAATACCAGGAACGGACAGGACTAAAGATCGTACTGACCTTTGGAGCTTCTGGACTACTACGTGAGCGAATTGAGAAGGGCGAGCCGGCAAGTGTCTTTGCTTCTGCAGACATTACCCATCCCCAGCGTGTGGCAGACGGGGGAAAGTGGCACGCTCCGGTTGTCTTTGTCCGTAACGCCATGTGCGCACTGACAGGAGATAAGGTTTTCGCAGAGCCATCAACACTGCTGTCTGTCATGCTCAAACAGGAGGTGCGCGTCGGTACTTCGACACCGAAGTCTGATCCGTCGGGTGATTACGCCTGGGCACTTTTTGCGAAGGCGGAGGCTGTCGAGGCGGGAGCGTTCAGGACATTGGATGCCAAGGCTCTCAAGCTCACAGGTGCAGCGAATTCACCGCAACCACCAACCGGGAGAACATTTTACGGATGGGCTATGGATGAGGGGCAGGCGGACGTATTCGTTACGTACTGCACCAATGCAGTCGCAGCCCAGGCCGAGGTACCTCGTTTGAAGGTTGTACAGATGCCAAGCGAGCTTCAGGTGGGAGCCGCCTATGCTTTGACAGTCAATAAGGCAGCGAGCCCCGCTGCTGCAGCTTTCGCGCGCGCTCTCTTGGAGCCTCCTGCCCAAGCCATCTTCAAGCAATATGGGTTTGGAAGCCCCTGACAGACACTTTCAAATGTCGTAGTCGTCGCATTCATCAACGAACTGTGACCGGCGGAAACAGGCACCTTGGAGCCGGCGATGAACGACAGCTGGTCAGCGCCGCAAATCACGAAGTTGGACTTCTCGGAAGCGGGCACTGACAGGCGACCGCTTCGCCCCCAAAGCTGCCGATCACCCACTGCATCGAGCCTTCTCACTTACTAAAACAACTCCGCCCGGCGGGTGGACCGGGTGCCCGTTCATCGGCCACAACTCGCAGGTGCCACAGAACCTGCATACCCATAACAGGGTTAACAAAGGGGTCCCAAACCAACCACAAGTTCGCCTGCGACTGAGGCCAGGGAATGGATACCCGATCCACCAGCCCCGCAGTGATCTTTGCCAGTAGCGCCCCAAAACGGTCTGGTTTCCCCCCTCACCCCTTCCCGCCCTTGAGCTTGGCTCTGGGGTGGGCCGCGTCGTAAACCTTGGCCAGGTGTTGAAAGTCCAGCCGGGTGTAGACCTGGGTGGTGCTGATGTTTGCGTGGCCCAACAACTCCTGCACAGCGCGCAAATCACCGCTGGACTGCAAGATGTGGCTGGCAAACGAGTGGCGCAGCATGTGCGGGTGCACCGGAGTCGACATACCCGCCTGCAGGCTGCGGCTGCGCAGGCGCTGCCACACCGACTGTGCGGTCAGCCGCGTGCCGTTGCGGCCGATGAACAGCGCTTCGCTTAATTCGCCGGGCCCGCGGATGGTTAAAAAATCGCTGCGCACCTTTAACCACCCATGAATTGCCGCAATGGCCAGGCGGCCCACCGGTACGGACCGCCATTTGCTGCCTTTGCCACACACATGCGCTTGTGCCGCATCCAAGTCAATCCAGCCCCGGCCTGCCGCATGGCCGGTGGCCGAGGCGCAGGCGTCCAGCCCAATCAGTTCCCCGACGCGCAACCCGCTGGAATACAGCAACTCCACCATGGCGCCATCGCGCAGTTCCAGGAAAGCGCCTTCCAACCCGGCCCGTGACGTCAAATCTGTAGAAGAAATAAGGCTTTCGCCCCCGTGTTCATTGGTTAGTGTGCTATTGTTTTTGAATGATGCCAGTTGCACGGCATCGTCCACACCCAGCGCTTTGGGCAGGGGTTTGGGCACCTTGGGCGTGCGAACATCCTGCACCGGGTTGCTGGCAACCAGACCCTGACGGCCCAGCCACGCGTAAAAACCCCGCCAGCCCGACAGGATCAGGGCAATACCCCGACCACTGCGTCCGCCGCTGTGCATCTGCGCCACCCAGCGACGGATGTGGGCGTTGCGTACCTCGGTCAGTTCGACCGGCACGGCGGCGGCATTGTCGCGCAGCTTGAGGAGGTCCAGCGCGTACAACTCAACCGTGCGGGCGGCTAAACGCTTTTCGACGCGAACGTATTCCAGGTAGCGCTCGACGAGAAGTTGGGGCGCCAGGGGGTTCTGTGCAGGTAAGGGAGGAGCCTGCGCAGCGGGTGGGGGACACGGAGCAGAACGCCCTGGTGTCCCAACTCCCGGATCAACGCCAGAGGCCACGTCTTATTTCAGGCGCGACAGCGCGGCGCTGACCAGTTCGCCGATGCGGGCCAGAAAGTCGGTGCCCATGCCGCTGTGGAAGCGGTGGGCGTCGGGTGAGGCCAACACCAGCAGACCAAATGCCGGCGACGGCAGGCCCGCCATGGCGGCTCCGCGCAGCGGGATCAGGGCCAGGGACGTCACGGTGGCGGGTTCGGCCAGCCATCCCACCGCCTCAAAGCCGGTGTTCAGGCCGCAAAAAGGCTCCATCAACGACGAAGCAAACAGTTTGGCGTCGTCACTGACTTCCTGTGCCACGGCCAGGGCGGCGAATTCGGGCGCCACACCCCATAGGCGGATGCCCACCTGCGGCACAGCAAACTGGTTCTGGATGTCCTGCTCGATCGACGTCGGCAAGGCGTGCAAATCGGTGTTCATCAGCAGGCTGCGGGCCCAGCGCAACACCTTGTCCGACAACATCACGTTTTCGCTGCCGTGGCGGACCATCTCCATGATGCGCTGCTCCAGCGCCTTGATTTTTTCGCGCAGCATCTCCGCCTGGCGTTCCTGCAGGCCCACCGTGCGGTTGCTGTGCGGGCTGGTGAACTGCACCGTGGCCAGCAACTCGGCGTGGCGTACAAAGAAGTCCGGTGTGTTGGCCAGGTAGTTGGCGATGTCGTCTTCGGTGATGGGGTTGTTTAATGCTTGGTGGTTCATAACGCGTCTGGAAGTTCAATTTCGCCCTGAAATACGGTGGTGGCAGGGCCAGTCATCAGCACCGGAGCAGTATCGCCTGCCCAGGCAATGTTGAGCAGGCCGCCATGTGTCAACACTTCAACGCTGGGGTCGAGCAGACCCAGGCGTATGCCGGCCACCACGGCGGCACAGGCGCCGGACCCGCAGGCCAATGTCTCGCCGACACCGCGCTCGAATACACGCAGGCGGATGTGGCTGCGGTCCAGCACTTGCATGAACCCCACGTTCACGCCCTGGGGAAAACGCGGGCTGCGCTGCACTTGGGGGCCTTGCTCCAGCACAGGGTGACTCTCGACATCGGTCCACCAGCAGTACTGCGTGGGGGTTACCCATGGACACAGTCGCTATCAAAAAAGGAGCTGCTTGCGCAGTCTCCACGTGGGCTAGAGGCCAATTTCCCCAAGAACCTTTTGGTTGGAACTGCAATCCGGCGGCATCAAACGGAATCTGGTGCAGGTCAAACACCGGCGCGCCCATGTTGACGGTGACACGGCCATCCGCGGTGAGGCGCGGCTCGATGATGCCCTTCATGGTCTGCACGCGGATCACGTCCTTGTCGGTCAAACCCCGGTCATGCACAAAACGTGCAAAACAGCGTGCGCCGTTGCCGCACTGCTCGACCTCGGCACCGTCGGCGTTGTGGATCACGTATTCGAAATCGATACCCGGTGCGGGCGAGGGCCGGACGGTCAGTATCTGGTCGGCGCCAACGCCAAAGTGGCGGTCGCCCAGAAAGCGGTAATGGGCTTTGGTCAGCCCCAGGCGGCCACGGGTTTCGTCCAGCACAACAAAATCGTTGCCGGCCCCTTGCATTTTGGTGAACGGAATGCGCATGGCGTGGATTATCGGCCCAGCGTGGCGCTGCATTGTTCGCTGTTGCAAAATGCCTGCATGGTACGACCCCACCAACGGCTGCACACGCACGCCCTACCCTCCACTTCCGAAGCCCCGGAGCAACGCACCGGCCTGCAAGGCGGCATTGCCACCCGGTTCCTGCAACACGACATGGCCTTTGGCGAGCTGGCCCTGGTCTGCCCCACGGGCATGGAGCCGCACCACGCGCTGGACTGGCAGGCCGAACGGGCCGTGCCCCTGCTGCGCAATGTGCAGCGCCTGACCGCGCCCAACCCCGGCTTCATGACCGGCCCTGGTACCAACAGCTATCTGGTGGGCGACGCCAACACCGGCTTCATCGTGATCGACCCCGGCCCGGCGGATGCCGACCACCTCCAGCGCCTGTGGCGCGCCGCGCTGCACCCGGATGGCAGCGGCGGCAATATCCAGATGATTGTCTGCACCCATTCGCACCCGGACCACTCGCCCGGCGCCAAGCCCCTGCAGGCCCTATGCGCCACCCAGCCGCCGATTCTCGGCCTGCCGTCCGCACCCACGGCGCGCGCCGCCAGCACCTTCACGCCCGACCGAGCGCTACAAAATGAGGAGCTGCTCACGCTTATTTCACGAGGGCCAGGGTCCAATTTGGCTTCCAAACACACGCTGCAGGTGATTTACACACCGGGCCACGCGGCCAACCATGTGTGCCTGCTGGTGGTGGAAGACGGCCTGCTGTTTTCGGGCGACCACATCCTGAACGGCAGCACCACGGTGATAGACCCGCCGGACGGCCATATGGGCGACTACCTGCAGTCGCTGGACACGCTGCTGGCGGCCTGCGCGCAGGACGATGTGCATTTCATATTGCCGGCCCATGGTCATGTGCTGGGTGGTTCAAGCGCCGCAGCCAGCGGCGTCATCAGCCACCTGAAGGCCCACCGGCTCAAACGCGAGGCCAAGATCGCCGCCGTGATGGCCGCCCACCCGCAAGGCACACTCGACGACTGGCTGCCGCTGGCCTATGACGACGTGGACCCGCGTGTCTGGCCGGTGGCCAAACGTTCACTGCTGGCCCATGTGGAGCACATCCAGGGTTTGAACAGCCAAAACAACAACAACAAGGCCAACACGTTATGACCAAGCCCACGACGACTCCCGGCACTTTGCGTCTGGCACCCAAGCCCCCTAAAGCCAACCCAGTAGCGCAGCCGGCTGTCCGGCCAGTTGCAGCAGCCACGCCCGCCCCGGCCAAACGCCCCAACGCCAAGCCCCGCCAACGCCCCATTACCGCGCTGCGCACCAAACCGCCCGCCGCGCCCCAACCTGCCGAACCGCCAACATCGCAGCCATCAGACGGCGGCGACCGCCTGGCCAAACGGGTAGCGGCCATGGTGCCCTGCTCGCGCAGCGAGGCAGAGCAATACATTGAAGGCGGTTGGGTGAAGGTGAATGGCAAGGTTGTGGAGGAACCCCAGTTCCGCATCCAGAATCAGGCCATCACCATTGACCCGAACGCCAGCCTGCTGGAGCTCAACAGCATCACCATCGTGATGCACAAACCGGCTGATTGGATAGACGGCACTGAGGAGTCATTGGCCAAGCTCAACCGCAACGCCCGCCGCGCACATTTCGACGATGCCCGCACACTGTTGGTGGCGGCCAAACACATGGCCAAAGACCCTTCGGGCATACGCATGTTGCAACGGCATTTCAAAGCCCTCAAGGCTGTAGTGCCGCTGGAGAACGCGGCCAGCGGGCTGATCGTGTTTACCCAGGACTGGCGCGTGGAGCGCAAGCTGACCGAGGACATGGGCTCCATGGAACACGAGGTGATTGTGGATGTGCAGGGTGAGGTCACGCCCCAGGCGCTGCACCTGCTGAACCGCACGCTGGACTCCGACGAGAGCCTTCCTCACGCCAAGGTCAGCATCAACAGCAACACACCCGAGCGCAGCAAGCTGCGATTCGCCATCAAGGGCGCACACCGCGGCCTGATTGCCTACCTGTGTGAGCGCGCGAAGCTGGAGATTCTGGATATGCGCCGCATCCGGCTGGGCCGCGTGGCGCTGGCCGACTTGCCCGTGGGGCAGTGGCGCTATCTGGCGCCCCATGAAAAATTTTAGAGCCTGGGCGGTAGAGCGTTTGCGGGGGGAGCCGCTGGGCCCGGCTACTAACTTGAAATGTAGTGCTGTAACTGGTTGATGGTCAGTTCATGGTCGGCAATGATGTCGTTCATGATGTCGCGGATGGAGATCATGCCCAACACCGTTTCGCCATCAACCACCGGCAAGTGGCGGATGCCCTTTTGGCTCATCAGCGCGAGGCAATCACGGGTTCGCACCGAGGGTGACACCGTGACGACATTGGCGGTCATGATGTCCTGCACATGGGTGTCGCGTGACGACTTGCCAGCCAGCGCGATCTTGCGGGTGTAATCGCGCTCTGAAAACACGCCCACCAGGCGCCCTTTGTCCAAAACCATCAAGGCGCCAACATTGTGGTTGGCCAAGGTCTGCAGGGCATCAAAAACGCTGTCCTGAGGGCTCAGGCTCCAGTTCGCCGGTGCGCGCTTTTTCAACAAATCCAGTATCGGTCGCATGGAGCCTCCTTCGGTGAGAAAAACACCCCAACGATACATCAAATATTAGCCCCCGGCGAGGGTGCCTTGCAGGCCCGGGTCGCTTTGCAGGGCTCGCCAGCTCTCTTCCAGCAGGACGGTAGCAGCCCCGATGGAAAGCATGTCTGCCGAACCCGCAATTTGTTCCAATTGTTGCGCGGTCCGGGCCATGGCCAAGGCACCACTCATGAATGCAGCACCCTTGATTCGGTGTGCCAGTTTGGCAACGGCAGCCAGATCGCGCAGGGCCCACGCCGCCTGCAAAGCCCGCATACTCTCGGTCATGCTCGACAAAAAGGTTTGCAAGACGCTGGCCAGTGCGCGCTCGTCTTCGCCCAAAAAAGCGTACAACACCGAGCGGTCGAATACCGGTGCAGAATGGCCGTCCGGCGGGTCAACAGGTGCTGGATCAATAGACAAAGCGGCTCGCCCGAAAAAAATTTAAAAGTGTGAAGCCCACCGATAAGCCGGATTCTGTGCACGGAAGTTGCCCTCCGTGTGACCACCATTACTCTGGGCCGTTGGTCACCCAAACGGCTCGGTGCTACCTACCCGCCAACTCCGGGGGCCCCGGTCATGGCGCTGCGGCGAACCGCCTCGCTTTGCGTTGGCCTACTTGGTATTGCTGCGCGTAGAGATTGCCCGTTTCACCCGACGGGTGCTTACGCCCCCATCGACTCGTCTCTGTTGCTCTAATCCTCACCTTAGGGCCCAACACTTGCGTGCCGGGCTTGTCGGCGGACAGCCGTTAACTGCTACGCTGCCCTATGCAGTCCGGACGTTCCTCCAGTGCCTGGTTTCCCAGATTGCACCAGCGGTGGTCTAGTGGGCTTCACGCCTTCATTATCGCGGTTGAATAAGGTTATATCGAAACCGATAGATCATTTCCTACAGAATGCGGTTTTACCGTGCAACCTTGTCCCCAACTACCGGAGCCATCCATGAGAGCCGACAACATTCTGCAAACCATTGGCAACACGCCGCATGTACGCATCAACCGCCTGTTTGGCAGCACGCACCAGGTGTGGATCAAGTCCGAGCGCAGCAACCCCGGCGGCTCCATCAAGGACCGCATCGCGCTGGCCATGGTGGAGGCCGCCGAACAAAGTGGCGCGCTCAAAACCGGCGCCACCATCATTGAGCCCACCTCGGGCAACACCGGCGTCGGCCTGGCCATGGTGGCCGCAGTCAAGGGCTACAAGCTGATTCTGGTCATGCCTGACAGCATGTCGGTGGAGCGCCGCCGCCTGATGCTGGCCTACGGCGCTACATTTGACCTGACACCCCGCGAAAAAGGCATGAAGGGTGCCATTGCCCGCGCACAAGAATTGGCGGCCGCCACCCCTGGAGCCTGGGTTCCCCAGCAGTTTGACAACCCGGCCAACATTGACGTGCACGTGCGCACCACAGCAGAGGAAATTCTGGCCGACTTCCCCGATGGCATCGACGCCCTGATCACCGGCGTGGGCACCGGCGGCCATATCAGCGGCGTGGCCCAGGTACTCAAGGCCAAGTTTCCACAACTCAAGGTCTACGCAGTGGAGCCCACAGCATCACCCGTGATCTCGGGTGGCGCACCCGCACCCCACCCAATACAGGGTATTGGCGCGGGCTTTATTCCCACCAATCTGAAAACCGAGCTGTTGGACGGCGTGATTCAGGTCGAAGCGGAGCCAGCCCGCGAATACGCCCGCCGTTGTGCCGCCGAAGAGGGCATTTTGGTTGGCATTTCGAGCGGCGCCACGCTGGCCGCCATTGCGCAAAAGCTGCCCGATCTGCCAGCAGGCTCCACCGTGCTGGGTTTCAACTACGACACCGGTGAGCGCTACCTGTCGATTGAAGGCTTCCTGCCGGCTTGATTGCGCAGCTAACCCCGCGTGGATAGGCGGGGTCGTATCATTGGCGCCCTGCTTGATAACCACGAGCCCGCCACCCCATGATCCGCATCACCGAACTCAAACTCCCGCTCTCCGCCGTCCCCGTGGAGGCGCGGCGCGCCTCTGATGCGCCCACCGAAACCGACGCCGACCGCGCGCCCGCACCCCACCCCGTTGACGCACTAAAGGCCCTGGCCGCCCAGGCGCTGGGCATTGTCCCGGCCGACATCGCCAAGCTGGGGGTTTACAAACGCAGCTTCGACGCCCGCAAGGCCGAGTTGCTGGTGGTCTACATCGTCGACCTGAGCCTGGTACAGCCCGAGCGGGAGGCGACGCTGCTGCAACGATACGAGAAGCACCCGCACATCGGCGCCACGCCCGACATGGCCTACCACCCGGTGGGCCGTGCACCCGACAACCTCACCGACCGACCGGTCGTCGTCGGCTTTGGCCCATGCGGCATGTTTGCCGCGCTGGTGCTGGCGCAAATGGGCTTTCGTCCCATCGTGCTGGAACGCGGTACCACGGTGCGCCAGCGCACCAAGGACACCTGGGGCCTGTGGCGCAAGAACACGCTCAAGCCCGAGAGCAATGTGCAGTTTGGCGAGGGCGGAGCTGGCACGTTTTCCGACGGCAAGCTCTACAGCCAGATCAAGGACCCGCGGTTTCTGGGCCGCAAGGTCATGCAGGAGTTCGTCGCCGCCGGGGCGCCGCCCGAGATTCTGTACGAGGCGCATCCACATATCGGCACCTTCAAGCTGGTGAAGGTGGTGGAGAGCATCCGCGAACAGATCATCGCCTTGGGCGGCGAGGTGCGCTTTGAGCAGCGCGTCGTTGACGTGCTATTGAAAAATGAGCAAGGTGTGCAATCAATACGTGGGCTAGCGGTACAAAATGCCAACGACGGCAGCGTCAGCGCGCTACCCGCCAGCCACGTGGTGATGGCGCTGGGCCACAGTGCCCGCGACACCTTTGCCATGCTCT
This sequence comes from Candidatus Aalborgicola danicus, assembly GCA_016703945.1. Lineage (GTDB taxonomy): Bacteria > Pseudomonadota > Gammaproteobacteria > Burkholderiales > Burkholderiaceae_C > Allorhodoferax > Allorhodoferax danicus. The sequence continues at coordinate 10,205 of JADJBC010000020.1, read as the reverse complement.
ACCAACGCGGAGTGGCCATGCAGGCCAAGCCGTTTTCGGTGGGTTTTCGTATCGAGCACCCGCAGGGTGTGATCGACGCTGCGCGCTGGGGCCGCCATGCCGGTCACCCGATGCTGGGGGCGGCCGACTACAAGCTGGTACACCACGCCAACAACGGCCGCGCCGTTTACAGCTTTTGCATGTGCCCCGGCGGCACCGTGGTGGCAGCCACCTCGGAGCCGGGCCGGGTCGTGACCAATGGCATGAGTCAGTATTCGCGCAACGAACGCAACGCCAATGCCGGCATCGTGGTGGGCATTGACCCGCAGGACTTTCCCCGCGATGAGGCCAGCTTCGTGCAGGCCTTTGGCCCAGTCGATGGGGCGCGTTATGCGCAGGAGGCCGCTGCATTGGCCGCAGCCCACCCGGCTGGCAGCGCAGCCGCCACGCATCCGCTGGCCGGCATTGCGCTGCAGCGCACGCTGGAGTCAGGGGCCTATGCGTTGGGCGGCAGCAGCTACGAGGCTCCTGGACAACTGGTGGGCGATTTCATGGCTGCACGGCCGTCCGCCGCCTTGGGCAGCGTGCAGCCGTCCTACAAACCCGGCGTCCGGCTGGGCGACCTGGCAGCCAGTTTGCCGGACTACGCAATAGTAGCGATCCGCGAAGCGCTGCCGGTGTTCGGAAAAAAAATCAGGGGGTTTGACATGGCCGACGCCGTGCTGACCGGGGTCGAGACCCGCACGTCGTCGCCACTCAAAATCCCGCGCGGCGACAACCTGCAAAGCACCAACGTCGTCGGCCTGTACCCAGCCGGTGAAGGGGCCAGCTACGCCGGTGGCATTCTTTCAGCAGCCGTGGACGGTATCAAGGTGGCCGAAGCCCTGGCTTTGAGCGTTTTGCGGCAACCGCACGATGCATGAACTCAGTCTGGCCGACGGCATCCTGCGGGTGCTGGAGCAGACCCGCGCGCGCGACCCGTTTGAGCGCATCACCCAGTTGCGTTTGGAGGTTGGCGCGTTGGCAGGTGTGGAAATTGAAGCATTGCGATTTGCTCTTGATTCCATAGCTGTCGGCACATTATTGGCGGGGGCCAGCATCGAAATTGATCAACCACCCGGCGACGCCTGGTGCCCGCCCTGCGGCCAGAGTGTGGCCATCACATCCCGTCTGGATGCCTGCCCTTTGTGCGGAGGCTATCAGCTCCAACCCACCGGCGGCACCGAGCTGCGCGTGGTGGACATGCAGGTTGTCTAAACTTACCCTCGAACAACAAAGGAACATGCCATGTGCATCGTTTGCGGCTGCAGCAATACCGGAACCAGCAAACCGGATTCACGTCCTGAAGTTCACCCCACCACCGGCGACTTGCACTTCGGCGCGGGCGCGGCCCGGGTGTCGGTGCCCGGCCTGAGCCAACAGCGCACCATCAAGATCGAGGAAGATGTGCTGGGCGCCAACAACGCCGTTGCCACGCAGAACCGCGCCCACTTTGCCGCGCATGGCGTGCGCGCGCTGAACCTCGTCTCCAGCCCCGGGTCGGGCAAGACCACGCTGCTGTGCGCCACCATCCATGCCCTCAAACACCAGGCGCCCAGCTTGGCCGTGGCGGTGATCGAGGGCGACCAGCAGACCAGCTTTGATGCCGACCGCATCCGCGCCACCGGTGCACCCGCCGTCCAGGTCAACACCGGCAAGGGCTGCCACCTGGACGCGCCCATGGTGGCGCAGGCGTTTGCGCAACTGGCCACGCATGAACACGCGCATGCGCATGCGCATGGGCACGACCACCACACGCACACCCCAGTCGCTGCTGTTCATCGAGAACGTGGGCAACCTGGTCTGCCCCGCGCTGTGGGACTTGGGCGAAGAGGCCAAGATCGCCATCCTGTCGGTCACTGAGGGCGAGGACAAGCCGCTCAAATACCCCGACATGTTTGCCGCCGCGCAGCTGATGATCCTCAACAAGATCGACCTGCTGCCGCACCTGAGCTTTGACGTGGCACGCTGCAAGGACTACGCGCGCCGGGTCAACCCCGGCATCACCATCCTGGAGCTGTCCGCCACCACGGGCGAAGGCATGCAGGCCTGGCTGGACTGGCTGCTGGACGAGCCGGCGCACCATCACCACCACGTGCCCGATGACCAGCAAACCCGGCAAACCCGCATTGCCCAACTGGAAGCCGAGCTGGCGCAACTCAAGGCGGAGAATCCTGAGCCCCCACGCTCCCCCACTGCGTGTGGGTCGCTGCCCCCCGAGGGGGTGCGATTCACCTTGGGGCGGCCCGGCGGTGAATCCTAAGCCATGGCGCGCATCCTGGCCTGCGGCGCGTTCCTCAAGAACGCCGCCTGTCTGCTTGACACCGAGGCGCCTCTCAAGCCGCTGTGGTCAGTTCAGCATGGCGACCTGTCTGACCCCGCGGCCTGCGAGGCGCTGGAGCAATCCGTGCGCGCGCTGCTGGAACAGGTGGGCGGGCGCATCGACGCCGTGGCCCATGACCTGCACCCCGACTTCTTCAGCACCCACCTGGCCCTGCGGCTGGCGCACGAACTGGGGGTCAGCGCCGTTGCCGTGCAACACCACCACGCGCATATCGCGGCGGTGCTGGCCGAGCATGGCGCAAGACACGACAAGAAAAGCGACACGGAACGCGACATGGCGCGCCCGGTCATCGGCATCGCGCTGGACGGCGTGGGCCTGGGCACGGATGGCGTGGCCTGGGGCGGTGAAGTGCTGCTGGTGGATGGCGCACAGTGCACGCGCATCGGCCATCTGAGCCCCCTGGCCCTGCCCGGTGGCGACGTGGCCGCACGCGAACCCTGGCGCATGGCGGCGGCGGCGCTGCAAGCGTGTGGAATGGCCGAGCAGATCGTTCCGCGCTTCGCACCGACCGTGGGTGAGCAAGCGGCACGCACCATCCACACCATGCTGCAGCGTGGCCTGAACTGCCCGCAGACCACGGCCGCCGGGCGCTGGTTTGATGCGGTGGCGGGTTTGCTGGGTTTGAGCGTGCGCCAGGAGCTTGAGGCGCAGGCGGCAATAGCGCTGGAGCAGGCAGCGGCGCGTTACCTGCAGTCCCGCACCTTGGAAGTCCGCGCCAGCGACTGGGCAGTGACCTCAGACGGTCAGATCGATGTGCGCCCCCTGCTGCTCTCCACGCTGATCGCCACCAACCTTCACAACCCTGCCGCAGTGGATGAAGCCGCCGCGCTCTTTCACCTGACCTTGGCCGACGCCCTGTGCGCCCACGCCATCGCTCAAGCGCACATCCACCACGTGCGTGATGTGGCTTTGGGCGGCGGTTGTTTCTTCAACCGAGTCTTGACGCAGCGCATCGTTTCGCGGCTGGGGGCTGCGGGCTTGAACGTGCTGCAAACCACGAGCCTGTCGTGCGGCGACGCCGGGCTGGCGCTAGGCCAAGCCTGGGTTGCGGCCTACTGCGTGGCTACGAGTCAGAGTACTACATTAAATGCGGCTGTAGCCCTCGTGGAATGTACGTAGACAGCTACTAAATGAATAGCAAAGTCATGACGATTGAGCAATATCACCTGAACTCCATTGACTGCGAACACGGTCAACGAAGTCATTCACCAGCCAACGTATCTGGTCGTCTAGCTTGGAAACTCCAAGACAAACGTTCGGCAGCATCAATTTAGATTCCAAAATGCCTCGCCTCGAACAAGCTGTCATTGACTCCTTTAACTCTTTCTTTCGGCGTGAAGCCCAGAAGAGCAACCTTCAGGTTCGTTCGTTTTCGCTCGGAGGACAGGATACGTGGGGTGGAGCCGACTACGTACTATCCGATCAGAGTCAGTTCGCGCTCATCGAATTCAAGTACACGCAAAACGAGATTGCCAGTGAAGTCATGAAGGACCGAAGACTCAAACTATGTAAGGAGCTCGAGACCGACACAATGATGCGAGAGCTGCATGACCAATGTCACTTTATTGCGTGGGCAGAGCACCCGAAAATGGAGGGCCGTTGCAATGTCTATCGACTAGAAGTCTGCAATCAGAAAGTATTTGGTGCGACATGCGGACTCTCGGCACAACGCCCCAGCGAAGTCCCACGAATTTCCGCCAGGCAGTTCACAACTGAGTTCTTCGCGAACAGGCCGCCGCGTTCGCTCAGCCTGAAAGACTTCGAAACGTACCTCGCCTGGTTGTTGACTGTTGCCAGCAGCAGTAGAAAGTCATCCCTTCAACTCCTTACCTTCGACGATTCATCCGATGAGTGCGCAATGGTTCCGTTAGCGTCAATCCGGGACGCCTATGAATGGATGCAAAGGCAAGCACCACAACCCAAACAAGAGCCACCACGCGATGGAATCTAACCAATCAATCCGCTCAATTGACTCACATGAATGAATCTAAGCTGATGAGGATACCCTGCAGACAAAGGTCTTTTCTGGAAAGCATAATTTAGGCGTTCACGTGTCCTCATGAAAAACGACAGCAACAAAAAAACATCCGAAGATGAGTGCGTCATTCACACGCACCCAGTTCCCGCTGCAGAGCTAGCGCGATATAGCGTCGAGAGAGACATTCACTCCGAGGTAGATATCGCGAACTACGTAGAAGGACAAGCCCCGGATGAAGTTGTCCATCACGTGGAGCTAATTAAACGAGAGGTTGTTGTCGGCGACGTTTATGAAATCTGGGCCGTTACAACGGACAAGGACCGCTGGTGGGTCATCACCAATCTAACGAACTTGTATTCTCAAAAGCATTTCCCAAGTCTCGACTACACACTGTCCTTCCACATCGGTCTAATGATGCGACTCAAAAGTCGCTCTGACCGTGTTGATGCCAATGATCCCAGCCCCTTCGATGAAGTTCTGAGGCGGATGGATCAGGCACAAAGTAAGCACGACAGTGCCGTTGAAGCGGAGGAGTACCAGTCGGTAGGAATGCTGCTCAGGGAAAGTCTCATATCGCTCATTGCGGCTCTTCGCCGCCGTACCGAACTTCCCGCCGATGTTGAGCGACCTCAGGATGCCAACTTTATCGCATGGACAGAGGCACTTATGAACCAACTCTGTGGTGGCGGCAGTAACAAAGAGTTGAGACAACACCTGAAAAACACTGCCAAAGAGTGCTGGCAATTGGTCAATTGGCTCACTCACACGAGAAGCGCAAGCCAAACAGCATCATCAATAGCGATCCACTCTTGCCAAACAACCATCGGACACTTCATCCAAATTCTGGAGCGCAATCGATCAGACAGAACAAAGCAATGCCCTGTTTGCAAATCGCGAGATGTACGAACGCACTTTGATATCGCAATCCCGCCGGACGGTGAGTACTACATGAGTTGCGGCGTTTGCGATTGGACGGATCACCCAGAGGAAGCTGAATGACAAAGATCGCTAGGCCGCCTTCAGTGCATAGGGCATACCTGAACTGGACGCTATGTGTCACCACTCGTCCGCTCTTGAACTCGCCCAGAATTCCCCGCCCTCCCCTGGTTATGGGATCAGAGTCAAAAATGCCCCGCACTTTGTCCGTCCCTTCGGGTGCTTCACAGCCATATTGGAATCCGCCCCCCAAACCCTACTCCGCCGAAACATCAACAACAGAACAAGCCTCTAGCCCTCGTGGAATAAGCGCAAGCAGCCACCATTTTGATAGCACACCAAGGAACCCATCATGTGTCTAGCCATTCCCGCCCGTGTGGTGGAACTCTTGCCCGCTCTGCGTGCCATCGTCGATCTGGCCGGGGTGCGCAAGGAGGTGTCCATTGATCTGGTGGACGACGCGCAGGTGGGCGACTACGTGATCATCCACGTGGGCTACGCCATCGGCAAGATCGATCCCGAGGAGGCAGAGCGCACGCTGGCGCTGTTTGCCGAATTGGCGCAGGTGGAAGAAGGCCAGCGATGAAGTACATCGACGAATTCCGCGATGGGGATGGCGCGCGCCACATCGCCGCCAATATTGCCGCCGAAGTGCGTCCGGATGTGGCCTACAACTTCATGGAGTTTTGCGGCGGGCACACGCACGCCATTTCGCGCTACGGCATTGCCGACATGCTGCCCGCCAATGTGCGCATGATCCATGGGCCGGGATGCCCGGTGTGCGTGCTGCCGATTGGCCGCGTCGATCTGGCGATCCGCCTCGCCCTGGAGCAGGGCGTGATGCTGTGCACCTATGGCGACACCATGCGCGTGCCGGCCTCCGATGGCCTCTCGCTGATCAAGGCCAAGGCGCGCGGGGCCGACATCCGCTTGGTCTACTCGGCCGCCGATGCGCTCAAGTTGGCCGAGCAAAACCCGGATCGGGAGGTGGTGTTTTTTGCCATCGGCTTCGAGACCACCACGCCGCCCACGGCCTTGGTCATTCGCGATGCGGCGGCGCGCCGGTCAGAACTTCAGCGTGCTGTGCTGCCATGCTGACCCCGGCCGCTATCACCCACATCCTGGAAGCGGCTGAAGCGCGCCTGTTGGGCACGGTGCCAATTGACGGCTTCATCGGCCCGGCCCACGTCAGCATCATCATCGGCTCCAAACCCTATGAAGCCTTTGCCCAAACCTATCAAAACCGGTAGTGATCACCGGGTTTGAGCCGCTCGATGTGATGCAGGGGCATTTTGATGTTGGTGCGCCAGATCAACGCAGGACGCGGCGTGGTGGAGAACGAGTTTTCGCGCGTGGTGACGCGCGACGGCAACTCAGGCGGCGCAGGCCTGGTGGCGCAGATCTTCGACCTACGCGAAAGCTTTGAGTGGCGCGGCCTGGGCGAGGTGCCCTACAGCGCCCTGAAGATTCGCCCGGCGTTTGCCGAATGGGATGCCGAGCGCAAATTTGACCTGCACTATCACCAAGTGCCAGACCACAAACAATGCGAATGCGGCGCCATCCTGCGCGGGGTCAAGCGCCCGTCGGACTGCAAGCTGTTTGGCACAGTGTGCACGCCGGAGAGCCCGATGGGCTCGTGCATGGTGTCCAACGAAGGCGCCTGCGCCGCCCACTACTCCTATGGCCGCTTCCGCGACATCGCGGTAGTGGCAGCATGACCATGACGACACCCAAGAAGAACTACCTGCGCCCCATCGACTTCAAGCACGGGCACATCGACATGACGCACGGCGCGGGCGGGCGGGCTGCGGCGCAACTGGTGGACGAGCTGTTTGCGCGCGCCTTTGACAACGAGTATTTGCGCCAGGGCCACGATGGCGCCTTGCTGCCGTTCCCCGCCGGTGGGCGGCTGGTGATGGCGACCGATGGGCATGTTATTTCTCCGCTGTTCTTCCCCGGCGGGGACATTGGTTGCCTGTCGGTGCATGGCACGGTCAATGACGTGGCCATGTCGGGGGCCAAGCCGCTGTATCTGGCGGCCAGTTTCATTCTGGAAGAAGGCTTTGCGCTGGCCGATCTGAAGCGCATTGTGGAATCCATGGCGGCGGCGGCGCGCGAGGCGGGCGTGCCCATCGTCACCGGCGACACGAAGGTCGTCGAGAAGGGCAAGGGCGACGGCGTGTTCATCACCACCACCGGTGTGGGCGTGGTCCAGAACAGCCTGTGCATCGACGGGCGCCAGGCGCGGGCGGGGGATGCGGTGCTGGTCTCGGGCACGCTGGGCGAGCACGGCGTGGCGGTGATGTCGCTGCGCGAGTCGCTGGAGTTCGAAACCGCAATCGTGTCCGACACTGCCGCCCTGCACACCCGGGTGCAGGCCATGCTGCAGGCGTTGCCCGACCCCAACACCCTGCACGTGCTGCGACCCCACGCGCGGCGGGCTGGCCACCACGCTCAACGAGATCGCCACGCAGTCAAAAGTCGGTATGACCATTGAAGAAGCGGCGATCCCGGTGCTGCCGCAGGTGGAAGCCGCCTGCGAACTGCTGGGCCTGGACCCGCTGTACGTGGCCAACGAAGGCAAGCTGATTGCCATCTGCGCGCCCGAAGTGGCCGACCAACTGCTGGCCGCCATGCGCGCGCATCCGCTGGGGCGCGGCGCAGAGCGCATTGGCACCGTCACGCAGGACAGCCATTGCTTTGTGTCGGATGAATACGCGGTTTGGTGGGCGGCGCGTGGTGGATTGGCTCAGCGGCGAGCAACTACCGCGGATTTGCTAATCCACCAGCCAGAGGTTTCCTGTTGCGGGCCCACGTTGGGCTGGGCACACCCAGTGGGCCGGTAGAAGGCTGGGCGTGCCTCAGCCTTGCTGGTTTTGCAGAGCGGCAATCCGCTCTTCGATGGGTGGGTGTGTCGAAAACAGTTTCCCGATACCACCCGCAATGCCCATTGCCGCTACGCTCTTGGGCAATTCACCGGGGACCATGCCACCCAGACGCGCCAGGGCATTGATCATCGGGTTGCTTGCGCCCCAGCAATTGGGCCGCTCCGGCATCGGCTCGGAATTCGCGGTGACGCGAGAACCAGGCCACCACTATGGCAGCGGCAAAGCCCAATACGATGTCCAGCACGATGGTGGTAATCATGTAGCCGATGCCAGGGCCGGAACTGCGGTCGTCACCCTTGCGCAAAAAGCTGTCGACCGCATAACCAATGACACGGCTCAGGAACACCACGAAGGTGTTCATCACGCCTTGAATCAGGGTCATGGTCACCATGTCGCCGTTGGCAATGTGGGCCACCTCGTGGCCAATGACAGCTTCAACCTCTTCCCTGGTCATGCCCTGCAGCAGACCGGTGGATACCGCAACCAGTGCCGAGTTCTTGAAGGCACCAGTCGCAAAGGCGTTGGGGTCTCCCTCGAAGATGCCGACCTCGGGCATGCCGATGCCGGCCTTTTCGGACAGCTTGCGCACGGTTTCAACAATCCAGGCTTCGTCCACGTTTTGCGGCTGTTCAATGATTCGCACACCCGAAGTCCACTTGGCCATAGGTTTGCTGATCAACAGGGAAATAATGGCACCGCCAAAACCCATGATCAAAGCGAAGCCCAACAAAGGCACCCAGGTTGAGTCCACTGCTGGTGAGGTAGCGGTTCACACCAGCAGGCTGGCTACGATGCCCAGAACAGCGACCACTAATACGTTGGTCAAGACAAATAACAGAATGCGTTTCATGGTTTCCCTTTTCCGTTGGCCCGTCTACAAGAGCCGACTGCGTGAATGGTAAGGGTTGAATTGCGCAATTTCAAGCCAGGGCGCTTCTAAAGAACTTAAACACCATAGGGAAAAAAGGAAAGAACTCGACTCCGTGTGGAACGCCGGCCCGAGGCGTTGGGCGGGGTGGGGCCGATTTCGGAACCGAAGGTTCATGAGGCCCCAGCCACGGCGCCTCGGGTTGGCGTGGGCAAGTATCAAACCAAGTTGTAACGATTGGGGCGGAACATCGAGGCATCTTCGTAAAACGCTGGTCTTCATTTCCGGACCACCAGCCGGGGACGCCTAGTACGGGCAATGCGAAAAGGGCTTGCCAGCTGGAACGCTCGGCGTTTGTGTCGGCAACATCCATTGGTCGAGATCCGCTATCGAATGTGTGTCTGCTTGCGCCCTGTATACGTGGGCGGTAGTGTGGAGTTTTCGCTGTGGTAAACCAGCTACTCCAGGTGGCGCGTAACCAAACAGCACCGATTCGACTTCGCCCACAGCGGACGCAGCGGACCAAACAAGCACACCAGTCCCTGGCCGCCAGAGCGTCCCACAACGCACGGGGCATTGCAAAAAGGCGGCGTTCTCGTCAAAACGCCGCGTCAATGCGTCGCGCGCGCGGCCACGCACCGGCTGGATTCCGGTTTGTGAACCGGGGACGTGCAACTGGTTCAGGCGGCGTTTTGTCTGGGGGAACAGCCATCCAGGCCAGCCCATTGAAAAATGGTACGAGCAAGCCCTCGCGGGTAGGGAGCGCGTTGCGGTTAACCCGGCCAGATGTAGCTTTCGTAAGGCCCACTCCGGTCGGAGATCATTGCGGAACGAAGCGCACCGGGCTAGGGCGGCAAGGGCGCCAGCGCAGCATTCAGAGCATCGGCGAAGGGCACTCCCTGCAGTTACCTCCGGAGCCGCAACGCCCTTCCCCATCGTCGAACCGGGCCTCAGCCAGGGCACTGACCAGGCGATGGCACCTAGACCATCCGCCACGGCAATGCCTGCACCCCACCCAGTGGCTTCAATTGCGCCCTCACCAAAGGCAAAGCTCTCGGGCACGGTCCATGACTCGCGGCGCAGGGTGACGGTGCCTTGTTGCGCGGGCAGACCGTAGAAATCAGCACCGTGAAAGCTGGCAAAACCTTCCAATTGGTCCAGCGCACCGGCAGA
>JADJBC010000019.1 GCA_016703945.1 Candidatus Aalborgicola danicus | reverse complement strand
GGCCCCACCGTCGGCGACCGGTGCACCGGCCGTCACCGGGCTGCTGATTGAAGTCGAGAAGGACTACACGCTGGCCGCCGGTGGCTATGGTGAAGAGGTCAAGTTTGGTGGCGGCAAGACCATACGTGACGGCATGGCACAGTCGCAAAGAATGCGTGCCGAGGGTGCTGTGGACTGCGTGATGACCAACGCCCTGATACTGGACCACTGGGGTGTCGTCAAGGCCGATATTGGGCTGAAGGGCGGGCGCATCGTCGCCATCGGCAAGGCTGGCAACCCGGACACACAACCCGGTGTGGACATCATCATCGGCCCCGGTACCGAGGTCATCAGTTGCGAGGGCAAATCGTCACCGCCGGTGGCATCGATAGCCACATCCACTTCGCATCTGCCCCCAACAAATCGAGGAAGCTGCGCCAGCGGCGTGACCACGATGCTCCGGCGGCGGCACCGGGCCGTGCGCCACGCTGCCACCACCTGCACGCCGGGGCCGTGGAATATCGAACGCATGTTGCAGGCGGCCGACGCCTTCCCCATGAACCTGGGCTTTCTGGGCAAGGGGCAATGCATCGCTGCCCGCCGCACTGCACGAGCAGGTCGGCGCCGGTGTCATTGGTTTGAAACTGCCCGGGGACTGGGGGGACCACCCCGGCGGCCATCAGCAACTGCCTGGACGTTGCCGACGACCGATGTGCAAGTGGCCATCCACTCCGACACCTTGAACGAATCGGGCTTTGTGGAGAACACGATTGCTGCGACCAGGGCAGAGGATCTGTGCGCATTCCACACCGAAGGCGCTGGCGGAGGACATGCACCGGACATTCTCAAGGTGGTGGGCCAGGCCAACTTCTTGCCCAGCTCCACCAACCCCACCATGCCCTACACGGTCAACACGCTGGATGAACATGTGGACATGCTGATGGTCTGCCACCACCTGGACGCTGGCATTGCCGAAGACCTGGCCTTTGCCGAGAGCCGCATCCGCAAGGAAACCATCGCCGCCGAAGACATCCTGCACGACCTGGGCGCCATCAGCATGATGAGCAGCGACAGCCAGGCCATGGGCCGTGTCGGTGAGTCATCATCCGCACTTGGCAGACGGCGCACAAGATGAGGCGCAGCGGGGCTGGTTGGCGGGGGGCTGACGGCGGCATTGGCAATGTGGATGCCAACCCGCGGAACGACAACTTCCGCGCCAAGCGCTACATCGCCAAATACACCATCAACCCGGCTATCGCCCACGGCATCAGCCACGAGGTCGGCAGCATAGAGGTCGACAAATGGGCCGATCTGGTGGTCTGGAAGCCGGCCTTCTTCGGCGTCAAACCGGCCCTGATTTTGAAGGGCGGTTTCATATCGATGGCGGCGATGGGCGACCCCAATGCAAGCATCCCCACACCTCAGCCCGTGCATTACCGCCCCATGTTCGGATCGTTTGGTGGCGCATTGGCGCGTGGCTCACTCACCTTTGTGTCGCAAGCTGGCTTGAACGCCGGAATCAAGGAGCGTTTTGGTCTGGCCAAACCCTTGAGCGCCGTGAAGAACATCCGCGGCATCCGCAAGCAACACATGGTGCACAACAGCTACCTGCCGACCATGGAGATCGACGCCCAGACCTACAGCGTGCGCGCTGATGGGCAGTTGCTGACATGCGAGCCGGCGATTAGTTTGCCGATGGCGCAGCGGTACTTTTTGTTTTGAAAGACAGCCGCACGCTAGGTGGATGTGTCCCTGATCCAGCAAAGGCAGCCTCGCACCACACCCGCGGCTACATCATGCGTTGTCGGCCTGATTCGCGCGGCCCCGCCCCCCCGAGGGCCCCACGTCGTTGTTTCCGTTAGAACACTGTTGCTCGTGCGGTTTCCGGCGCAAGAAACCCTCACGGCAGCCCCCACCGACGGCCAGGCCCGTCGCACAACCTTTTCCAACTTCTCTAGACTGATCATGGAGAACTTTCTCAGTTGCACAAGAAGAGTATTCTCGACTCAATTATAACATTTGAAGCCTGCATTAGCATCTGCCACCCTACTTCAAGCACATGTTCCAAGTCTCCAAATGAACTTTTACCGCAAGCCCAGGGACTCGCCCCCGTGTTGCTCAAGCGCGCCAGCACTGTCGAACTCGATTGGGACGTGCGCCAGAAGAGCCGCTTTGACGCCACCGATTCCGCTGGCCGCAACATCGGCGTGTTCCTGCCGCGCGGCACCGCAGTGCGCGGCGGCGATGTGCTGGTGGCCGAAGACGGATCGCTGGTCAAGGTGCTTGCTGCGCCGCAATCGGTTTTGAAGATCACACACTGCACCGAACACGGTTCGCCCTACGACTTGATACGCGCGGCCTACCATCTGGGCAACCGGCATGTGCCGATTGAACTCAAGCCCGACCACCTGAAGATCGAACCCGATCATGTGCTGGCCGACATGCTTCGCGCCATGCACCTGATCGTGAACGCCGTGGATGAGGCGTTTGAGCCGGAGAGCGGGGCTTATGCGTCGGGTGGACACCCTCATGCTGGCCATGATCATGGGCATTCGCACCATGACCATGCACACGACCACGGTCAGGCAAGCGATCACGATCACGCACCTACGGATACGCACGCGCAAGTGCATCACCACCCACGCACCGAACCCAAGCCTTCGGCCGGCAAGAAGCTGGCGTCCATTCCGATAGCCGCAGCCAGCGCATCACCCCACGTGCATGGCCCCGGCTGCAGCCACAAGCACTAGGGCATGCCTCACATGCTCGACTCCAGCCTGATGCAACTGATGTGGCTGGCCTCGCCAGCCCTGCCCATAGGCGGCTTTTCGTACTCGGAATGCCTGGAAGCCGCCGTGGATACTGCACGAGTCGCTACGGAAAGTGAAGCATCCGCGTGGCTGGTGGACCATCTACACCTGAGCCTGGCGCGCTCCGATTTGCCCTCCGTGGCCCAGGCCATTCCCGCCTGGCGGGCCGATGACCACGCCCGCATCGCCGCACTGAACGCCTGGGTGCTGCAAACCCGCGAGAGCAGCGAGCTGCGTGCCCAGACCGAACAAATGGGACGCAGCCTGCTGGAATGGCTGCGCAACCACACCACCGCAACGCCGGGGCAGATCGCCGTGCTGGCCGGGCAAGACCCCACCTACCCGATTGCCTATGCACTGGCCGCAAGCAGCGCAGGCGCGCCGTTGCGCGAATGCCTGCTGGCCTATGCCTTTGGCTGGGCGGAGAACATGGTGCAAGCCGCGATCAAATCAGTGCCCTTGGGCCAGAGCGCGGGGCAACGCATCCTGTCGGCATTGACCGCCGAGATACCGGCTGCAATTGACAACGCACTAAGCATTGCAGACAACGACCGCCAAGCGTTCGCACCCATGCTGGCTATTCTGAGCAGCCAGCACGAGGTTCAGTATTCAAGGCTTTTCCGCTCCTAGCCCCGTATCTATTGCGTAATTAGCTATCGTTTTTATAGTAAATCCCATGTCCACATGCACCACATCGCCAACCGCACCAAGACCCTCCCTCCTCTGCGTGTCGGCATCGGCGGCCCCGTCGGCTCAGGCAAGACCACGCTGCTGGAAATGCTGTGCAAAGCCATGCGCGAAAGATACGCCCTGGTCGCCATCACCAACGACATCTACACCAAGGAAGACCAGCGCATCCTGACCGTCAGCGGGGCGCTGCCTGCCGAACGCATCATGGGTGTTGAAACCGGTGGCTGCCCGCACACCGCTATCCGTGAGGACGCCTCCATCAATCTGGAGGCCATTGACCGCATGCTGGTGGAATTTCCGAACGCCGACATCGTGTTTATCGAGAGCGGTGGCGACAATCTGGCCGCCACCTTCAGCCCAGAACTCTCGGACCTGACCATCTACGTGATCGACGTGGCCGCCGGCGAAAAAATCCCCCGCAAGGGCGGCCCTGGTATCACTAAAAGCGACATGTTTGTCATCAACAAGACCGATCTGGCGCCGTATGTGGGCGCCGACCTGGCCGTGATGGAAGCAGACACCATCCGCATGCGCACCACGGCCAAGGGGCTCAAGCCGTTTGTCATGACCAATCTGAAGACCCAGGACGGCCTGAAGGCCGTAATTGCTTTCATCGAAACCAAAGGCATGCTGCGAGCCAGTTAGAATCTCAGCGTTGGGAACCTTGGCCGAGCGGTTTAAGGCACCGGTCTTGAAAACCGGCGAGGATGTGAGTCCTCCGTGAGTTCGAATCTCACAGGTTCCGCCAGATAGCCCCTGCCAAGGGGCTTTTCTTTGAATCACGCGGACATTTCGCCCTTTTCACGCTGGGTTTTTGTTGCGATGTCTCGCTTCACATCATCCGATTTCGCCATTTGATGTGGGGATGCACGTGGGGACGGCTTTGGTTGAGAAAAAAATGACAACAGAACCCAACTGCGTTCCGCGAAGCAAACGACTTCTTTGATTTATCGCAAAGAAATTTTCTACAAATATTTCATAGTTCATTCAGGCGATTGCCTGACGCCAAGCGTCCCCTGGAAACAGGGACAGAACCCGGTCCGAGACCGGGTTTTCTTTTGGTCATCCAGAACAGGAAGATCCAGCAACCTGGTATCGACCAGCGCCTGAGCAGCAGGATGGATATCGTTGCAGTGGATTACTGACTTCCCTCAGCGCGACGGTGTACGCGGCTTAACTGACATTGGGCAGGAAAATCGCCTGCAAGTCACTCAGAAAATCGAAGCCCTGCCGTGTGGGCCGCACCCTGGAAAAGTCTCGCTCGATAAGCCCCTTGCGCTCTGCCTCTTCGAGCGCAGCCGCAATAGCGGTCACGGCCAGACCGGTGCGTTCGGTAAAGTCACGCAAGCCAAAGCCGTTCCGTAGGCGCAGCGCGTTCAGCATGAATTCAAAGGGCAAGTCGGCGCGCGCCACTTCTTCATCCTGCGCCACGGCGTTGCCGGCCAGCGCGTGGTCCATGTACAGGCGCGGCTCGCGAAAACGCACCTGACGCACCACGCGGTGCGCAAAGCTGAGCTTGCTGTGGGCTCCGGCGCCAATGCCCAAATAATCGCCAAACTGCCAGTAGTTCAGGTTGTGTTTGCAGCGGTGGTTCTGACTGGCATAAGCCGACACTTCATAACGCTCCAGCCCGGCCACACCGGTCAATTCGGTGATGTGGTCCAGCATGGCGTAAGCGGTGTCGTCCTCGGGAATGCCCGGCGGAAACTTGGCAAAGTAGGTGTTGGGCTCAATCGTCAGGTGGTAGATGGAGATGTGCGGTAGGACAAATTGCAGCGCAGTGGCCATGTCTTCGCCTGCCTGCTCCAGCGACTGGCCGGGCAGCGCGTACATGATGTCCAGGTTGAAGGTGTCAAACGACTGCGCAGCCTCTTCCACGGCCGCCAGTGCCTGGGCGCGGTCGTGCACGCGACCCAAGGCCTTCAGGTGGGCGTCGTTGAAACTCTGCACACCGATGGAAAGGCGTGTGACACCCCGCTTGGCGGTAGGCACGGAAGCGGTCTTTCTCGAAGGTTCCAGGGTTCGCCTCCATCGAGATCTCGCAGTTGGCCTCCAGCCTGAGACGGGCGCGGATGTCGCCCAGCAGGCGGTCAATCGTGGCCGGCGCAAACAGGCTCGGTGTGCCGCCGCCAATGAAGATGCTGTGAATGGTGCGGCCCCAGATCAGCGGCAGCGCAGCCTCCAGGTCGGCGATCACTGCGTCCACGTAGCGCAACTCGGGCAGCGCATCGCCGGGCTTCTCGTGGGAGTTGAAATCGCAATACGGGCACTTCTTCAGGCACCACGGCAGGTGCACATACAACGACAGCGGCGGCAGTGCTGCGAGTTGCAGCGTGCCAGGCCGCATGTAATGCGTCACGTCATGCACCACAGCAGCGTCTTGCGTAGTATTCGCGAGCTTAATTGGAATCATGCCAACCCCCCGGGAGCCTGGGTGGCAGAGTGTTCTGCGCAGGTAAAAGGAGGAGCCCGCAAAGCGGGCGGGGCTGAAATCCGCGGCTCCGAGCCTGCCAGCGCAGGTTTGGACGGATTGAAGAGCCGTAGCCTCTGGCTGAGGCACGACCACGGAGCAGAACACTCTGCCGCCCAGGCTCCCGGCGCGCGCAAGACTTCAAACATAGCTCTACCGTGCATCACACCATCCAGTGCTCGCGGATCAACGCAGACATGGCCTTGGCCGAACGCCCGCGGTGGCTGTTGGCGTTCTTCACTTCAGTGGGCAATTGCGCAAAGGTTTGTCCAAACTCCGGTATCCACATCACAGGATCGAATCCAAACCCATTGCTGCCGGTCGGTTCTCGGGCGATCTGGCCCACCACCCGACCCATGGCGATCAGCGGTTCGGGGTCGTCGGCGCTGCGAACCGCCACCAGCACACTGACCATGGCAGCCCTGCGGTTGCTGATGTCGTGCATTTGTTCC
The DNA here is from genome assembly GCA_016703945.1 of Candidatus Aalborgicola danicus. Taxonomy (GTDB): domain Bacteria; phylum Pseudomonadota; class Gammaproteobacteria; order Burkholderiales; family Burkholderiaceae_C; genus Allorhodoferax; species Allorhodoferax danicus. The sequence continues at coordinate 22,080 of JADJBC010000019.1, read as the reverse complement.
AGCAAGGCTCGCACGTTGTTGTCATCACCCTTGGCGTAGCCAAACTGGGTGGCGTAATACGCGGTGTCCACGCCTGGCAGGCCCCCAAAGGCATCGACACACAAACCGGCATCATCGGCCAGTGCGGGCAAGCCCGTGTGTTGTGCCGCATTGCGCGCCTTGGTCAGCGCGTTTTCCACAAAGCTTCGGTAGGGCTCAGGCGCCTCGGGCACACCCAACTCGCCCTGGGGAACCAGGGTGCAGCCCAACGGCGTGAACATGGCTTGCAACTCAACCAGCTTGCCCGGGTTGTTGGAGGCGAGAACTATTTTCATCTTTTCCTGATCCCAGCCTGGCGCCGCCCTGGCTCCAAAGTTCTAAGTAAAATAGGCCGCTAGCCCCCGAACTAATTGCGTGAGGCGCTATGTTTTTGATAGTGACTGTTGCTGCAACCGCATCAACTCCGTGATACCTTTTTCAGCCAGAGTGAGCAGGCTGTCCATCTCGGGGCGCGAAAAGGCAGCTCCTTCGGCCGTGCCCTGCACTTCCACAAAATGACCAGCCCCCGTCATGACCACATTCATGTCAGTGTCGCAGGCGGAGTCTTCGGTGTATTCCAGGTCCAGCAAGGCCGTGCCTTGCACGATGCCCACGGAGATGGCGGCCACCTGCGCGATGATGGGCGACTCGGCAATCTTGCCCGCGGCCAACAAGCCGTTGACGGCGTCCTGTGCCGCCACAAAGGCGCCAGTAATCGCAGCGGTGCGGGTGCCGCCGTCGGCCTGCAAGACGTCGCAATCGAGCTGGATGGTGCGCTCTCCAAGCTTTTCAAATCGAACACCGCGCGCATGGAACGGCCTATCAGGCGCTGGATTTCCTGGGTGCGCCCGCTTTGTTTGCCGCGTGCCGCTTCGCGGTCGCTGCGGGTGTGGGTGGCGCGCGGCAACATGCCGTATTCGGCCGTCACCCAGCCCTCGCCGCTGCCGCGTTTGTGGGGCGGCACTTTTTCCTCCACGGATGCGGTACACAAAACGCGGGTGTCGCCAAACTCGATCAGGACGGAACCTTCGGCATGAACCGTGTAACCACGGGTGATACCTACTGGGCGCAGCGCGTCGGCGGCACGCGCTTTGGCGCGAACAAATTCAGACATGAAAATCCCTTGGAAAGTCGATACACAGTGGGGCGCGCCAAGGCGCCTGTCACACTCAGGTTTTGCGCGCCGCTGAGCGGCGGATAGCCTCGTTGATTTCAGCGATGGACCGCTCAATTGCGGCGTCGTCCAGATCGTCTACCCCCGAATCCAGCCAGCCAGCTTGCACGGTCGACGCAAATACACCTTCCTCAATGGTTTCGGTGGAGATACTGCCACGGGTCGAGACAAATGCATCCGGGGTTTCCCATTCCATGGCAATCACCGTTACGTTATCACTGCCAGGACCCGCCTTGGTTAATGCGCGCTCCACCAAATCCGGCACCGCCAAACCCACCTGTTTTTGGCCCAATTGTTGAACAATATCAACATCATCCAGGCTGCCCCACAGGCCGTCCGAACACAACAAAATCTTGTCGCCCTGCTGCAAGGGAACAGGGCCAGTGACGTCAAACACCGGCTTGGTCGGTGACCCCAGGCAGGTGTACAACACGTTGCGGTTGAATCGCCCGGGCAGGGCCTGGTCGGGATGGGCGTCTTGGTGCTGCTCGATGTAGGAATGGTCCCGTGTACGCACCACCAACTCGCCATGACGGACAAAATACAGACGCGAGTCGCCGCAATGCACCCAGTGTGCGACTCCACTCTGCACCAGTGCCGCGACCAAGGTAGTGCGCGGAGTATCCATCAGGTGTTTTTCCGCCGCATACCGCAGGATCTGCCGATGCGCAGCCATGATGGCCATGTTGAAAAACGCCTTGGGGTCGTCGATCTCGGGCTTGGCTTCTTTTTGGTACAGGGCAGAAATGGACTGCAGCACAATCTGCGCAGCCACCTCCCCTTCCGGGTGCCCCCCCATCCCATCCGCCAACAGAAAGAGCCCGGACGCCTTCGTATAACAATACCCCATGCGGTCTTCGTTCTTGTCACGCCCACCCTTGCGGCTGATTTGAAATACGGAGAACTTCATTTGGGTTTGGCGTCCACGTTAGAAACCCCAAGCACGCTGCGCTTGGTTTCGGACACCATGGTGTCAAACTGCATGCGGACTTTCTCGCCGACGGTGAGCTTGGTGTAGCGGCGCTCTCCTTCTCGGCTGAGCTCTTTTGCAGGGCAAATACAGATTGGGGTCTGGACAATGGATCCAGTGACATGCACCACTCCACCACTTCAATCAAATTGTCGGAGTAGACGCCGCGCAAACGTGCCAGCGCAATCGTAATGCGGTCTTTTTCAAGGCGTTGCGGCGCTTCATTGGGCGGGTAGCCCTGCATACAGGCGTAGATGCAGGCACCAATCGCATAGATGTCGGTCCACGGTCCCATGGACGCATCACGCCGGTACATCTCGGGCGCAGCAAAGCCCGGGGTATACATCGGGCGGATAAAGTTGCCCTCTTTGCTCAGCACTTCACGGGCGGCGCCAAAGTCGATCAACACCGATTTGTTGTCATCCGTGATAAAAATGTTGGCAGGCTTGATGTCCAGATGCAGCATTTTGTGCTGGTGCACGATGCGCAGTCCGCGCAGGATTTCGTCAAACAAAGAACGGATCGTGGATTCGCGGAACACCTTGCTCTGCTTCAGGTCGCGCGCGGTAACGATGAAATCCTGCAGGGCAGCACCCTCCAGATAATTCATCACCATGTAAACCGTTTCGTTTTCGCGAAAGAAGTTCAGCACACTCACCACCGAGGGGTGGGAGATTTGCGCCAGTGACCGGCCTTCTTCAAAAAAACTCTTCAGGCCCAGGCGGTACAGGGACAGCTTCTCGGGCTGAACCTGCGGAAGCAACTCCCCAGGAGCCCGACTTGCCAAAGATGAAGGCAGGTACTCTTTGACCGCCACGCGTTGCCCATCGGCATCCAGGGCCAAATACACCAGCCCGAAGCCGCCAGCTGCCACTTTTCGAATAATGCGATAGCCGCCAATGGTGGTATCTGGGGGTAGAGGAGCAGGCTTGACCTTCGACATAAATTGAGAGTTGAACACGCGTTTGATCCGTCTGAACCGGGTTATTCTCAAGGCCGTTGAAGAAAACGGGGATACGCAATGCCAGTTTATAGCATGACAGGTTACGCCAGTGCGCAACACAGCACCGCCGCTGTCACAGAGTCCGAGAATAAACCGCCGCCAGGTCAACTAGGGTTGGAAATTCGCTCCGTCAATAGCCGATTCCTGGATTTGTCGTTTCGACTTCCCGAAGACTTGCGCCAGTATGAGCCCGCACTGCGCGACCTCTTGCTCGGCAAGCTCAAACGCGGCAAGGTGGAGGTTCGTGCGTCCATAGAAATGGGAGCCGCCTCCAGCATTGCGGATCCAAGTCCGCGCATGCTGCAGCGCCTCAATGCCGTTCAGGACAATGTGAAGGCCTGGCTGCCCACCGCCATACCACTGAGTGTGGCGGACGTGATTCGCCTGTCTTCGGCCGAGCAAAGCGGTACCCGTGACTGGGGCGCTTGTGTTCTGCCATTGGCGGACAAAACTCTCAAAGCCTTGCTCGATGCCCGGCAACGCGAAGGTGCCCGTTTGTCAGGCATGCTGCTGGACCATATTGCCCAGTTGCGCACCCTGGCCCAACAAGCAGTCCCACTGATTCCCCAACTGGTCGAACAAAATCGCCAGAAATTTCTGGCGCGCTGGAAAGACGCCATGGCCCTGACCGACGGCGCAACCTTGCCGGAAGCAGCGCAAGATCGCGCTCTGACGGAAGCCACGGCGTTGCCATCCGCATTGACGTAGCCGAAGAAATTACGCGCTTGGGCTCACACCTGGACGAGTTGGATCGGCTAATCCAAAAAGGCGGCGAGATCGGAAAACGACTGGACTTTTTGATACAGGAGTTACACCGCGAGGCCAATACGCTGGGCTCCAAGTCGGCTGCGCTGGAACTTACGCATATCTCGGTGGACATGAAAGTGCTGATTGAGCAAATGCGCGAGCAGGTGCAAAACATAGAATAGGCCTATGGACTACCCCGGGAACCTTTTTGTTGTCGCCGCCCCCCAGTGGGGCCGGAAAATCCAGCCTGGTCAAGGCGCTTCTGGAGCTTGACTCCCATGTCCAGCCTTCGGTGTCGCACACCACGCGACCACCCAGGGCCCAGGAAAAGCATGGTCGCGAGTATTTTTCGTCTCCGAACAGGAATTCGACGCCATGGTGGCCGCGAACGGGTTTGTGGAATGGGCCCACGTCCACAATTTCCGATACGGAACCTCCAAGCGTGCAATTGAGGAGCGCATGGCCCAAGGCGCTGACGTGATCCTTGAGATCGACTACCAGGGGCGCGATTCAGATCAAGAACATTTTTGCTAACGCCATCTCCATATTTATCCTGCCCCCCAGTTGGGAAGAGCTGCGTTCCCGCCTGGAACGCCGGGGCGAAGACGCCTCCGAGGTCATTGATGTGCGCATGAAAAACGCCGCTATCGAGGTCGCCCAGGTAGCCAAATTCGACTTCGTTATAATCAACGAGCTGTTTGACCGTGCGCTTTTCGATTTGAAAGCCATTGTTCACTCCCAGCGGCTCAAGTTTTCAGCACAGCGTCGTGCCCGAGCCGAAACATTCAAAGCATTGCTGACCCCTTAGTCTTTCGGAGAACTCCATGGCCCGTATTACTGTAGAAGACTGCCTGGTGCAGATCCTAACCGCTTTCAACTCGTTCTGGCCGCGACCTACCGCGCCCGCATGCTGAATCAGGGCCATACGCCCAAGATTGAAAGCAAGAACAAGGCTGGCGTCACCGCGCTGCGCGAGATCGCAGCGGGGAAGATTGGCATTGAAATGTTGAAAAAAGTCCCGCTCTGAGCGTCATCGCTCTAGAAGAAGCACCGCTTGCGGTGCTTTTTTTTCGCCATTTTGTGCTTGCTGCTGCCAATGTTTGGGTAGCAGGCTACATTTACACCATGGGTACTCCCGTCAAACCAATGCCGCAAAAGAAAGTTGCCCCCTTGCGCAACAACGGCGAACCCTACATCACCCACCCGATTGCTGTCGCAGCCCAATGTGCGGAATGGAAAATCGATGCTCAGGCCCTGATGGCGGCGCTGCTGCATGACTCGCTGGAAGACTGCGGCGTGACCAAAGCCGAGTTGATTGAGCGCTTTGGCTCGCCGGTGGCAGAGCTGGTCGACGGATTGACCAAGCTGGACAAACTGCAGTTCAACACCCGCGAAGAAAACCAGGCCGAGTCGTTTCGCAAGATGTTGCTGGCGATGGCCCGTGATGTGCGGGTCATCTTGGTCAAGTTGGCCGACCGCTCCCACAATATGCGCACATTGGCCGACGTGCCAAGGGCCAAGTGGAGCCGCATTGCGTCCGAAACCCTGGACATTTACGCACCCATTGCACATCGGCTGGGCCTGAACCAGACCTACCGTGAGCTGCAAGACCTGTCCTTTCGGTACCTGCGCCCATGGCGATACAGTGTTTTATCCAAAGCTGTCACCAAGGCGCGCAGCCGACGCCGTGACCTGATCCAAAAGGTTCAACGCGAAGTCGAGGCCGCTTTTGCAGCGTCCGGTATCACCGTGCGTATTGCCGGGCGCGAAAAAACGCTGTACTCCATCTACAAAAAGATGGACAGTAAACACCTGAGTTTTGCCCAGGTTACTGATATCTATGGATTCCGGGTCATCGTGCCACAGGTGATCGACTGTTACACCGCGTTGGGTGTTTTGCACCAACTCTACAAACCCCTGCCGGGCAAGTTCAAAGACCATATCGCGATCGCCAAACTGAATGGTTACCAGTCTTTGCATACCACCCTGGTAGGCCCATCCAGCGTCGCCGTGGAGTTTCAGATGCGCACTGAGGCTATGCATTTGGTTGCCGAGTCTGGCGTCGCGGCCCACTGGTTGTACAAAGTCAACAAGCCCGACGAGGCGTCTTCAGATCGGTTGGGCACCAAGTGGCTGCAGTCATTGCTGGACATTCAGGATGAGACGCGGGATGCCGCAGAGTTTTGGGACCACGTCAAAGTCGACCTATTCCCCGATGCGGTGTACGTGTTTACGCCCAAGAGCCAGATCATGGCCATGCCGCGGGGTGCCACCATTGTTGACTTTGCGTACGCCATTCACAGCAATGTTGGCGATCGAACAGTATCTGCACGCATCAATGGCGAACACGTACCACTTCGGACCGAACTCAAGAACGGCGACGTGGTCGAGGTCGTAACCGAGCCTTTGGCAACGCCCAACCCCGCCTGGCTTGGTTTTGTTCGTACCGGACGCGCCCGCTCCAAAATTCGCCATCATCTAAAAACCATGGCGCACACTGAGTCCGAAGAGCTCGGTGAAAAACTGCTGAGTCAAGCTCTGCGCGCAGAAGGTATTGATCAGTTTCCAGAATCAGATGCGGAATACGAACCCATTTGGGAGAAGTTGCTGCGTTTTACCGGCAGTAGAAACCGGCAGGAACTATTGACAGACATCGGTTTGGGCAAACGGATCGCCAGTATTGTTGCCAAGCGCCTGGTTTTGTTGCTAGCCGACAGTGGCCAGCGTCCAGATGCACTTTTGCTGACCCGTGAACGGTTCACCGCGCACGAGTCCACCTTGCAGGGTTCGATAACTTTGGACGGGAGCGAAAACGCGTCGGTGCAGTTTGCGAAGTGTTGTCGTCCTATTCCCGGTGACGCCATTGTGGGTTATCTGGGACGTGGCGAGGGCTTGGTGGTGCACATCCAAGACTGCTCGGTGGCCAAAAAATTGCAGCACAAAGACAGTGAGCGATTCATCACCGTCGAATGGGCAGACGACCCGGTACGGGCATTTGAGACCGGCGTCATGGTCACTGCGAAGAATGGGAAAGGTGTGCTGGCCAAGGTCGCGGCGGCGTTGGCAGCTGCGGAGGCAGACATTGTGCACATCGACATGGGTTATGACGGTGCGCAAGAGGATGTGGAGTTCCGGTTCGTGGTGGGCGTTCGCGACTCGGCGCACCTGGCGGTGGTGCTGCGCAACCTGAGTCGAACTCCATCGGTGATGCGCGCCGAACGCCGCAAGGTGGCGATGCCAGGGCCTTAACGCCCGGTGGTCCTCCCGGGGGCATCAGCGATAACACTTCGGGCTCCAGCAAATCATCGCTTACCCGATCGAAACCCGCCACTACGGAGCGGGGTAACTGACCTCCATTACCTCAATTTCCTCGACACGACCCGGCATCACCAGCTTTAGCACATCGCCCGTGCGCGCCTTCAGCAAGGTGCGCGCCACCGGCGAAATCCAGCTGACCTCCCCTTTCGCGCTGTTGGCTTCATCAATCCCTGTGATGGTGACAGTGCGCTCCTGACCGGATTCATCCGCATAGGTGACCGTCGCACCAAAGAAAATCTGGTCGTTGCCATGGTGCAAGGATGGATTGGTCACTTCGGCAATTTCGAGCCGTTTGGTCAGGAAACGAATGCGTCGGTCAATCTCGCGCAGGCGTTTTTTGCCGTAGAGGTAGTCGCCATTCTCGGAGCGGTCACCGTTGCTGGCAGCCCAGAAAACCGCCTCGACCATCCTGGGACGCTCGTTGTCCATCAGATCCAGCCATTCGTTGCGCAATGCGGAGTAGCCTTTGGGCGTGATGTAGTTCTTGCCGCCGGTAGGAATGGGGGCAATTGCAGATCGTCGTCATCGTCTGCGTTGTCTGACTCTTTGGTGAAAGCCTTGCTCATGAAATGGCACGCCTAAAGCCCATGGGGATGAAACCCTACAGATTCAGAATAAGAAAAAGGCCTGCAACTTTTCAGTCACAGGCCTTCACTTTTTGGTGCGGCTGGCAGGAATTGAACCCACGACCCCTTGGTTCGTAGTCAATACAAACTGCGTTCCAAAAGAAACAACTGCATCCGTGGTATTTATTTTATTCATTACAAATCAACAACTTACGAAACTTTAGCGTCCTAATTCAACCTAAGATGTACAATGACAGCTAGCGAGAAACGGCAACTGAACGGCAACCAGCCGGGAGAAACGGCAACCGAACGGCAACTGGAAAGCAGGTCATGGGCATCATCACAGACAAAGAAATGGGGTCAAAGCCAAACGGCGCTGACCAGTGGTTTACAGACCCGGCACCACGCGGCGCTGGCCGGTTCTTGGGCAGGATCACACCGGGTGGTGAGCGGTCGTTCTATTTTCGTTATACCACCAGCACCGGCCAGCGCGACACCCTTGCGGTGGGTGCCTACGACCCCAAAGGCCGGGAAGGCTATCTGACCCTGGCGGCAGCCCGCGAAAAGGCGGCGGGCTGGTCAAAGCAATACAAAGATGGTGCCCGCGACCTGCGCCAGCACTTTGCCAAACTTGAGGCCGAGCGCTTGCAAGCCAGCGAAGACGCGCGCCAGCAGGCGGACAAAGACAAACGCGCTGCGGCAACGGCTGAGCAACAGGCCGAACTGGACCGGCAGCGGCGGCTGACCGTCAAACAGGTTTTCGAGCGCTGGGCCGCGACTGAGCTGGCTCCGCACATCGGCGGCGACGGCAAGCGCATCGGGCGCAAAGACGGCGGTCAGTATGTGCGCGAGCAGTTCGACCGGCGGGTGTTTGCCACGTTGGGCGAAATCGCCGTCATGGACGTGCGCAAGGCCGACATCCTCGCCATCCTGGATGCCGTCAAAGCCGAAGGCAAGCTGCGCACCGCCAACATGCTGTTGGCCGACCTCAAGCAAATGTTTCGCTTCGCCGCTGAGCGTGAAATCATCGAACACAGCCCGATTGAGTTGATCAGCAAACGCAAGGTCGGCGGCAAAGACATCAAGCGCGACCGGGTGCTGTCAAACGACGAACTGGCCGCACTGGTCAAGCAACTGCCCACCGCCAACCTCAGCAGGCGCACCGTCCTTGGGCTGTGGCTGATTCTGGCAACCGGCTGCCGCATCGGTGAGCTGATGGGCGCGGTGTGGGCCGATGCCAAGCCCCAGCAGCAGGCATTACAGGCCACGGTAGACGCGCACAACACGGCGCAAAAGTCTGGCGCTGTGCAACTCGGGTTTGTTGATCTGCAAGCCCGCACCTGGTACTTGCCCACCACCAAGAACCAACGCGATCACCTGATCCACCTGAGCGACTTCGCCGTGCAGCAGTTCACCGAGTTGGCCACCCTGCGCGAAGCGGATCGCGTCACCAGCAAGCCAGTGGCCTGGGTCTTTCCCGATAGCCGGGCCACTGGGCCGGTGTGCGTCAAGTCATTTGGCAAACAACTGGCCGACCGCCAAAGCAGCGAAAGCGCGCGCCTGCAAAACAGAACCAAGTCCGTTGACGCGCTGGTGCTGGAAGGTGGCCGCTGGACTGCGCACGACCTGCGCCGCACCGCGTCCACGCTAATGAGTCAACTCGGCATCTCCAACGACGTGATCAACGAATGCGAAAACCACATCAAGCAGGGCATGAGCGGTCTTTACATCCAAGACCGGCGCGAGGCTGAACAGGTCAAGGCGTTCGATGCCCTGGGCCAAAGGCTGGCTAACCTGATGGTGCAATCACCCCCATAAGCCAACACCAAAGGAGGGGGACAATTTGTCCCTCCCCTACGCCACCAGCTCCATCAGCTTCCCATACCCATCCACCACGTCGTACTTGACCTGGTCGGATGTGATTTTGGCGAAGAACTTGCGGGCGCATTCGATCTTGCTTTCCTCGATTTTCCGCAGGTCCATGCTGGACATGGAGCCCTTGGTTTCGGCAACAAAGTAGACGTGCTTGACCTTGCCTTCCTGGAACGCAATGGCCCAGTCGGGGTTGTAGTTGCCAACCGGGGTGGGTATGAAAAAGCCACGCGGCAGCTTGGCATACACCACCACGGCAGTGCTGGTGTCCAGCTCGCGCACAAAGTCGCGCTCGTTCTTGGAGTCGGTGAACACGTAGTCGTAAATGTGGTGGTCGGCCTTCACCGCCTTGCTGAAATCTTCCTTCGGCTTGTCCTGGGTGAAGATGTCCATGGTGTGCGTGTCACCCGTGGGGTCGTAGGCAATGTGCTCCACGATCACGGTCGCCTTCTGCTCATTCATCAGGCGCGCGGCCTTCTGCATGAAGTCTTCCGGGTTCGTGCGGTACTGACTGAACACGGCTTTGTTGATGCCCTGCAAGACACTGGCCACGGTCGCGCGGGTCAGTTGCGTCTCTCCGGCCAGTCGGCCAATCAGGTCGTATTTGACGGCGGAATGGGCTGACGCACGGTGAAAATCCGTCGTGGACTCGGTCACTTTGAACGATTCGCCCTGCCGGATACCGTCATAGGTTGCGGTGTCGGCCTGCTCCCCGGCCACCACGGTGTACTGCATGGGGCTGACTTTTAGCTCGGCTTCCAAGGCCTTCACGCACTTGGCCACCAGCTCCGGGGTTTCAAATTCCACCGTGTAAGCGGCCTTGCGGTTGATGCGATTCCACAGCGCCTTGAACTCGGCTTTCTCGAAATTGGCGTTCAGCGGATTGGTTTTGGCCTTGCGGTCGTCCTCCGGCAATGGCAACTTCGCATCGCTGAACACACTGTCGATCAGTGCAAACACGGCATCGGCATGCGCCGCCAACTCGGGCGGCAACGCTGCAAGCGTGCCCTCTTTCTTGGCCTCGTGGTACGCATCGGCGATGCGGTCTTTGTCGTCGGTGTAGTCGTTTTTAAGCAGGTACTTGTATATCTGCTTGGCCAGTTGCGGGGTTACGTCCACGTCACCGGCTGTGGTTTTGAGCACCTTGCCGGTGAAATAAGACTCGTTGGCCTCCCGTGGCCGCTCCGACAATCCCTCACTGATATCACGCTGCAAGGCGGTCACAAAGTCCTTGTAGCTCTCACTGGCCACCACCGTAAGCACGTTGATTTGGTGCACCGTGGCCGCGTTGTCCATGCGGTCGCCATGTTGATTGACAGATAAACGCAGCCCGCGCCCGACTTCCTGGCGGCGGCTTACCGTGTTGTCGCTGTGCTTCAAAGTGCAGATCACGAACACGTTGGGGTTGTCCCAACCCTCCCGCAAAGCGGAGTGCGAGAAGATAAACCGCACCGGCTCTTCAAACGACAGCAGTCGCTCCTTGTCCTTCAAGATCAGGTCATACGCATCCACGTCGTCGGCTTCGGTGGACTTTTTGCCCGTCTCGGGGTCCACCATGCGCTTGGTCTTCTTGTCGATGGAGAAGTAACCGTTGTGCGTTTGGGTGGTCGCAATGCCTTTGAGATACCGGTTGTACGGCGTGTCTTCCAGCGTCTGCACCTCGGCCAGTTGCTGGTTGTACTCTTCCTCAAACATCTGGGCGTACTCGCCGTTCTGCTCGCCCGCGTCGGTATAGCTGCGGTACTTACTGACCGCGTCAATGAAAAACAGCGACAGCACCTTGATGCCCTGGGCAAACAGGGCCTGCTCTTTCTCAAAATGGGCTTTGACCGCTTCGCGGATCTGGATGCGGCGCAAGGCCGATTCACTGACATCGCCCGTGGCCTCGCCCGCCACCAGCTCATGCCCATTGGTGAAGGTCACCGTGTTGGTCAGCGCATTGATGTCGGCCACCACAAAGCCCCGGTACTGCTCCAAGTCGCCAGACAGGTCGAACAGGTTGTCATTGCGGGACAGCTTGCGCAGCACACGCTTGATGCCGTTGTTCTGCTTGATTTCCAGCTCCACCCGCGCCACGGGCGCAGCGGTGGACACCTCGATGGACTCCAAATACAGGTAGGCATTGGTGCCGGTCAGGCCCTTGACCGATATGCCGCGCACCGCAATTTTCTTGACCAGCTTCTGGTTGTACGCATCCAGCGCGTCCAGCCGGTGAATCTTGTTGTGGGCCGTCTTGTGTGTGGCTGAGTAGCGAAGCACCGCCAGCGGCTTGAAGTTGGCCAGCGAATCCAGCGTTTTGCCGCCTTCCATCTTCTGCGGCTCATCCAGGAACAGGATGGGCCGGTTGGCGCTGATCACATCAATGGGCCTGCGGGACTGGAAGTCGTCCAGCTCTTCGTAAATTCGGCGTGCGTCCTTGCCCGTGGCATTGAAGGCCTGCACGTTAATCACCATGACGTTGATGCCCGCGTCGCTGGAAAAGCTCTCCAAGTTGTGCAACTGCTTGGAGTTGTAAATGAAGAACCGGGCGCGCTTCTTGTACTCGTCCAGAAAGTGCTCGGCGGTGATTTCCAGCGACTTGAACACCCCCTCACGGATGGCAATGCTGGGCACCACCACAATGAACTTGCTCCACCCATACCGGGCGTTCAGCTCGAACATGCTTTTGACGTAGCAATAGGTCTTGCCCGTGCCCGTCTCCATTTCCACGTCCAGATTGATGTCGCACACCTTGGTTTTGACCAGCGCGGCGGACAGTGGCAGGTTTTGCCTGCGCTGCACGGCATGGATGTTTTCCAGCAACTGGCCCGGCGTTAACGCCAGATCGGCATTCTTGAAACCCACGGTTTCCAGCGCTGCCACCGCCTGGCCACCGGCATCCACGGCACGGCCAGGGTCCACCCGGTAATTGAGCCCTTCGCGCTTGGGTTGCCCGGCAAAGCAATCTGCCACGGCATCCACTGCATTGGTCTGGTAGGCCTGTTTTTTGAATTTGAGCTTCATGGTCGGGCCGCTCAAATCGTTTTGACTTCGGTGCTGGGGCTCATCAGCTTGAAGATTTGCTCCACGTTGATCTTCACGCTGTCGGTGGCAAAGCCGCATCGCGGAAAACCGCGCGCAGTGGTTCACGCTTGGCCAGTAGCTTCACGAATTCTTCACTGACACCCTCGTCAAAGCATGCGGCCAGCGCGTTGCCATCCACAAAGTACACCGTCTTACCTGCGATGGTTTCCTTGGCAATGGGCAGCGCCAGGTCCACGCCCCAGTCCAGCAGCACCTGGAACAGCAGGTCTTCGGGTGTGCGGTCTTCGCGGATGTTGTTGACCATGATCGGATAGCAGGTCTTGGGATACGGCGTCGGGGGTGTAGAACACCTCCTTCATGTTGGAGCTATCGATTTTGAGTACGCGGAACCCAACATCAAGCCTATCGATGCCCGGCTTTCCAGCGTTGTCCTGCTTGAATTTTCTTTCCGGCCCGCCGGATTCGTTCTTTACCGATTTCAGCGATGTTCTTCAAGCCCGCTTTGTAGGCGTCGCTGGTTTCATCGCAAGCCTCCGGCATTTGTACCAATGAGCCAGCGCCTGCTTCCCCCATCTTCCGCATTCAGCTCCATCGCAGCCTGCGCCATAGTTGCAGAGCCCGAAAAAGGTCCAAAACGGACGAAGACTTTCCTTCCGAGCAATTTGATTACTGTGAACTCTGGAACTTCTTGATTAACCCAGTCGGCTTCGGAAAACTAAATAGCCCTTTTCACCCATCGAAGCCCTTCAACCTCTGATTGACTTTCTTGGTTCCATCAGGCCCGCTGATCCTGAATGCCAGCGGCTTCCCCTTGCGATGACTTTTCCACGCGTCCTTCAAGTTCCTTAGCGCGACAACCTCATCAAGCCATGGCTTATTTGCCTTCACAACGCCCCATGTTCAGCATCCTCCAAGCCTATCCTCCCAAATTGGTACAGACCCGCTTGTATTCCGCAGGGGTTTGATGACACCTCCGCCTGGTATGTAATTTCATATTGCAGCGACTTGCGTTCATCGGCTTTTTGTCATGTGTGTTCCGGTTCAAGTTCGCGATTCGCACCGCGAGCATCGGAAAGTTTGTAGTTCTCTTCAACCTCATCTAACGACTTGGGAACATCAAGCTGACCCTTCTCCATCGCGCTTTTTGAATAGCCAATCAAGTACTCATGGCAGTTAGCAACGAACTTATCCTGCGACCGCCATTGGTTTGCAGAGTACTGTCACCTGAAACAGGAAGTTGTCTCGCCAAAAACCTCGTCGCACAGCTTCTTTAAGTTGAACTTCATTGTCATCAATTGAAGATGAACACACCCATCGTCTCTTAACAGGTTTCGCGCCAGTTTCAATCTGGGATAGATCATTGATAGCCAATCAGAGTGGAAGCGGCCATTTGTTTCCGCATTTGCGATCATGCGTTGACCGGCATCGTCCATCTGGTTTGACTTCTTGAAATACGACTCTGCATCCTCCGCAAAGTCGTCTTCATAGATAAAGTCGTTTCCCGTGTTGTACGGCGGGTCGATGTAAATCATCTTGACCTTGTTCAGGTAGGTTTCTTGCAGCAATTTGAGCGCATCAAGGTTGTCCCCTTCGATAAACAGGTTCTGCGTGGTGTCAAAGTCCACACTCTCTTCCCGGCAAGGACGCAATGTCTTGGCAATTGGCGCATTGGCCGTCAGCAGCGCCTCCCGTTTGCCGGGCCAGTTGAGTTGGTAACGTTCTTGCGGGCCTTCGACGATGCCGCTGGAAAGCTCCTGGCGCAACTGGTCAAAGTCGATGCTGCGCATGACCGCGCCATCAGCGCCACGGGCCTCCGCAATGCAGCCTGGGAACAGCTCCGCCAATTTATCGATGTTGGCCTGCGTCAGGTCAGGGCTGTGCATTTTCAGTTTATTCATGGTCTTTTTGGCTTCTAGCCCCCGTGGAATGTGCGGGAACAGCTATCAAATACGTAGCAAATTGGGTGCTTTGGTTGCCGATCATGTCAGCGCTTCCAGCTCAGTACGAATGGTACGCAACTGGGCGTTGATCTCGACCTTGCGGTTGAACTGTTTTTCAGCGTTCAGGCGCGCTTCCAGCTTGGCTGCTGCCGCCTGCTTGGCAGCCAATGCGGCCAGACGGTCCAACTGGTCACGCAACGTCTCGCCCGCACGGGCCGGAACTGCCAAATGCTGACGCAATAGCTGCTCATACAAGCCCTGCAAGTCAAGCGCCAAGGGCAATGCAGGCCGGGCTTCACCGTCTTTTTGCCAAGGCGCGGCATGGTAGTCCCCCAGCACCCACTGGTCACTGGCGGCATCGCTGGGCCGCTTGTAGGCGGCAACTGGCTGGGTGTGCCCCTCAAACCGCAGGTTGAACAGGATGGGGCGCGGCATGGCTTTGTCGATGCAGCGCAGTACCGAATGACTGACATCAGGCAGCTTCAAGGCGACTTCAAACACTTCAATCTCGGGCACCGCCGGTTTGGCGGGCAGATTGATGGTCTCTGGCGAGAGCTTGTAGGCCCAGGTGATGCTTTCCACCTGCTCCACAAACAGCGCACGCAATGCCGCCGTGGGCTTGGCATGGGCGTAGATTTTCGACTTGGCTACCGGGCGGCCCACTGCTGCCTGCGACGGCCAGGCGAAAAGAGCTTGGGTGGTCATGGGGCCTGAATCACCAAGAAGCTGATCAGCTCGAAGTCTTCGAGCCCGGCAATCTCTCCCACCAAGGCGCTGGTTTTGCCCGGCGAAAACAGGCTGTCCACGTCCTGCTCTTGCTGGCGCTCGATCATGGAGTGAATGGCCTGGTCCAGCAGGTTGGAGTACGTGCGCATGTTGCGGCCATCGTCGGTCGCCTTGTTAAATGGCTCGAACGCGGCGGGTACTGGTTCGCTGCGGCCTTTGCAGGCATTGCGGGCCAGGTCCAGCAGTGCCTTGACCTCCATGTGGTCGGCAATGATGCTGCCGTCCATACCGATGTAAACCAAGTAGTACGGGTGTAGCCGGTTCTTCTGCTGCACCACGGCACCGGCAGTGCCACTTAACAGGCGGTTGCGCAGCGTGAATATGACACCGGGCTTCAAACCCTTTTCTGGGTTGGCGGGCACCACGGCATGCAAACCATTGGGCAGGCGCGCCAGGTCGCCATGGGCTTTGACGTAGTTCAGCAAGTCCATGCGGAAGTCGTTCAGGCCCAGGTCGGTAATGGACACCCCGGTTTTGAGGTCTTCCATTTCGATGACTTCTTCTTGCAAGCGGCGCAATTGCTCCTTGCGGTAGGCCACGTCATTGGATTGGGCGGACAGCACGTTGTCATCGCCCGTGGCGGTCACGTCAGCAATCATCATGCGGCTCTCCACCCGCTCTTTCAGGCGGATGTACTCGTCCAGGCTGATATCGGGCCAGTAGTTGACCAACTGGATGCGCGCATTGGGGGAGCCAATGCGGTCCACCCGGCCAAAGCGCTGGATGATGCGCACCGGGTTCCAGTGGATGTCGTAGTTGATGACGGTGTCGCAGTCCTGCAAGTTCTGGCCTTCGGAGATGCAGTCGGTGCCGATCAGCACGTCGATTTCACCCGGCTCATGGGGCATGGTCAGCGCCTTCTCTTTGGCGCGCGGCGCAAACAGCGTAAGCATGGTCTGAAAATCTACGCCTTGGCGTGGGTTGGCTGCCAGCCGGAGTGTGGTTTTGGGCTCGGTGGAGCCGGTGACCTTGCCGGTATGGATGCCGTGCTTCTGGAACAGGCCAGGTGCCAGGTTGTCGTACAGGTAATTGGCCGTGTCCGCGAACGCGGTGAATATCAGCAGCTTGCGGTTGCCGGGGTTGAAGGGGTTAGCCAGCTTCTGCTCGATTTGGGCTTTCAGGTGTTGGAGCTTGGCATCGTCAGCCGGGGTGATTTTGGCCATTTCAGCCAATAGCCCGTCAATGACAGCCAAGTCACCAGCCAAGTCGTGTTCCCACGATGGCAGGTCCATGTCGCCCAGGTCGATTTGCACCTTGCCACCGGTCGAACTGCTTTCGCTGCTCTGGTCGTCATCCAGGTCTGGCAACAGCTCGTCGTCAAAATCCGCGTCCTCGAAGTCCGACGTGTGGTCGGTGAACTTGGCGGCCTTGCCTGACTTTTTGAAGGCGCTGATCTTGGCCAGCGCCTTCTGGTGGTTGCTTTGCAGGCTTTGCAGCGTGAGGCGGAACGATGCAACCGAACTTTCCAACCGTTTGAGCAGGTTGACAGTCATCAGCGCTTGCAAGCTCTTTTCACGGTCGGCCTGTTTGAGTTTGCCGCCTCCGCTGGCCACCTCGGTGTCGTACATGTCTTCGTACTTCTTGATGCGGCTGGGCAGGATGTAGCCCACGGGCGCATACACGGCCAGTTTCAACAGGCTGAGCTGGTTGAAGATGTCGTTGAAGCCGATAACGTCCGTGCGCTGGGTCAGCGGGCAGTGGAATGAAAGGGGTTTGAGGCGTTCAGGGAAGGTGCCAATGTCCTTGGTGTCGTAAAAAGTCTCGATGTGTTTGCGCGACCGGGCAATGGTGACGCTGTCCAGCAGCTCGAAAAAGTCGAAGTCCAACGCGGCCAGGATGGCACTGGCGGTGCGCTCCTCCGGCGGCAGCTTGGTCCACATATTGAACGCGGTCTGCGCGCGGCGGAAGATCTCGTCGATGTCCTTCTCAGTGCGCAGCTTGTCGCCCAGCAACCCGGCGTTGCCTTCATATGCCAGAGCCAATTGGTTGCGCAGATCATTGAAGCGGTTGTTGACCGGGGTGGCCGACAACATCAGCACCTTGGTTTTGACGCCCTGCTTGATGACCGTGTTCATCAGCTTCTGGTAGCGCGTCTCCTTGTCCTTGTAGACGTCGTTGTTGCGGAAATTGTGCGACTCGTCGATCACCACCAGGTCGTAGTTGCCCCAGTTGACGCGATCCAGCGGCGTGCCAAAGGATTCGCCACTGGTGCGCTGCAAGTCGGTGTGGCACAGCACTTCGTAGTTGAACCGGTCCTTGGCGAAGATGTTGGTTTTGAGGTTGCGGTTGTAGGTGAGCCAGTTGTCGGCCAGCTTCTTGGGGCACAGCACTAGCACAGAGCGATTGCGCAGCTCGTAATACTTGATGACGGCCAGCGCCGTGAAGGTTTTACCCAGGCCCACGCTGTCGGCCAGGATGCAGCCGTTATAGGTTTCCAGCTTGTTGATGAGGCCAGTGGCGGCATCGCGCTGGAAATTAAACAGCTTCTGCCATACCAAGGTGTCCAGATAGCCGGTGCGGTCGTTGGGTAGCACATCTTCGTTGAGGTCTTCCAGGAACTCGTTGAAGATGTTGTAGAGCATCAGGAAGTAGATGCGCTCGGGCGAATTCTCTTGGTAGACTGACGCAATGTGTTCGCACACCAAGCTGGACACGTCTTTGAGTTTGTCGGGATCAGCCCATATCTGGTCAAACAGGCTGAGGAATACGCTGGTGTTGGCGGGCTCATCAAACTTGTTGACGATGTTGGACACCGCATTGCCGCGCTGGTAGCCCAAATCCACGGCAGTAAAGCCATGCAGCGGCATGTAAACCGCATTGGGCGCTGCGGGGCCAGTGGTCTGCACCGCTGCAAACTGCTGCATGGGTGCCACGCCATTGTTGGAACGAAACTTGGCTTTACGGCGCATCCAGTTGGCGCATTCGCGCGCGATGGCACGTTGGGTCAGCTTGTTTTTGAGCTGCACCTCGAACTCGGTGCCATAGAAGCTGCGCTCACTCTGGGTTTCAGAGGGTGACTTGGGGATGTGGAACTCGCGCCGCTCCTTCTTGGCGGCATCGGTTACCTCGTCGGGCATGAACGTGGGGGACGTGAAGATGAACTCGAACGACTCCACCGATTCCAACTCGCGCTTCAAGGCCTCATAGGCGTAAATGGAGAAGCACGATGCGGCGATTTTGAGCCGCGCACCCGGCTGGACAGACTGCTTGATGTCCTCGCCCAGCAGGTCGTTGATGTTGTCAATGAG
This sequence comes from Candidatus Aalborgicola danicus, assembly GCA_016703945.1. Classification (GTDB taxonomy): domain Bacteria; phylum Pseudomonadota; class Gammaproteobacteria; order Burkholderiales; family Burkholderiaceae_C; genus Allorhodoferax; species Allorhodoferax danicus. The sequence goes on along the minus strand of JADJBC010000019.1, from coordinate 3,414 downwards.
TTTCATGCTCTTTTTCTGACGCTCCTTGGGTGAATTTTCCGAGCACGAGAGCGCCATCAGCCCGAGCGCAGTAAGGAGGCTATCGCTGCTCTCTGTACCGCGATGAAACCGTGTGCCTATACTCCAATGTACAGCAAAGTTCAGAGTCGTCCGGCAGCGTTTGCCATACGCTGAATTCAACGTCCAGCAGGGAGACAACATGACCCGTAATTACTCGACCAGGGCCTTTTTCCGGCAAATGCCCAACGCGCTGTTAGCAAGACAGCGACTCGCAGCATGAGTACATTTGACTCGCTGACTTGGGCGTTTGAAGACTGGTTTGACACCCCACTTTCCGGCCTACCTGACACATTGCGCCAGCGGGTTGAAAAAGAATTAGCGCCCATGGCATGGGACAGCCTGTCCGCTGACCGGCGACGTAGTGTGGCCTTGCAGTTGGACTACCAGCACGACCCAGCGACCGCGCAGGACCAAAAATTCTGGTGGGATTTCTTTGAGCGGGTTGATGACCTGAATAATCAGGTGGCAGCATGGGAAGTGGTTGCTACCCCGGCCGCCGCTGATCTGGCGCTCAAAGAAAGCCGGCTGGCGGAGCTCAAACAGCAACTTGCCCGCATGGATGCGCAGAAGCGGCTGGCGCGCGGCGACTACTACCCAGAACGAAAACCAAGTCTGACCAAGGACGGCGCACCTTTGGCTGAACCAGCCCCTGCTATCCGGTATGTGGCGTACCCCAAAGCCATGCAGCAGTTGACAGCGCGCCTTGGCGCAACCCCCGAGGAACTGGCGGCTTGGATTTTTTATGGTCCGAAACTTGGCGGAATCACCGCGTATGTGAATGCCAATGAGCTGGACCCACCGCCACGCTTTTCGTATTCATACTTCGTCGGCACATCCGACTACATAGCTCCGCTCATGGCATGCTGGTTCAAGGTAGAGGACATTGATCAGTTTGCGCCTGCTGACAGATACATGACTGGCTCAGCGTTGATCGAACGTTGGGGCCAGCGCCCCGGTTTGAAGGCGGTGGCGTTCATTCAGGCCAAGATTGAAGAATCTCGTCTCGCGGATATTCACCCCATTTATGGGGGCACGCGGGGCACTTTTTCAGAACACGCCGATTGGCCACCGTTGGAAGCCGGGTTGTTTCCTTTGGCGCACGTCTTGCAGATTGAGGCTGAGGATTTTGATGGCGACTTTGAAGCCGCTGGTTTGGGAAAAACGGAAGTATTTGAGTCGGTTGGACAGCCAGACCAAGCCGTTGTGGGATCGGCCGAGTGGCGTTCTCAAAATGCTCAAATTGCTGCAAATGCACTCCATGACAAGCCCGGCGGAAGCCGTGACAAACAAAATCAAATTCGCACTATTTGGGCAAGTGGCAAGTATTCGTCAAGAAACGTTTGTGCTGAGCAGGAGTGCGCAGGATTGAATATGTCCTACGACGCTGCACGGAAGGCGTTAACCAACATCCCAGACCCTAGTTGATGCTAAGCACAGCCTAGGCGCTGCTGAGCATAGGGGCTTAGCGGATGCGGGGTATCCCGGAAAGATCGGCGGCATGTCCAACAACACCCACTGAGGTGCCAACATGTCGCACGCCATCCTGCGTATCCCAGCCGCCAAAACCCAATCGGGCTACTCCCGCTCCACCATCTACCTGCGCATTGCGCAAGGCTTGTGGACCAAACCCGTCAGCCTGGGGCCGCGCGCTGTCGGCTGGCCGTCCAATGAGATCGAGGCGCTGAACGCCGCACGCATCTCGGGCAAGACCGATACCCAAATCCGCGAGCTGGTGGAGACGCTGCATACCAAGCGCAAAGAGCTGATGGCAGCTTGGGGGCTGTAGCCATGAAAACCACTCTTCACACCCTCGCCTATGGGCTGGTCCAATCCGCGCCGTATGCCGTTGCCATCCTTTTGGGTGTTGTACTGAAAGGGTGTGTATGAATGACCTTACCGAAAATGTCGCAACTCCAGACAACTCTCGCAACTGCGAAGATCCGCCCAAACTGCCACTGGCCTTCACGGTCATCACCGGCATCCAACCAGCCCGCCTGACCAAGATCATTGGCCTGAACACCAATGGCGGCATGCGCAAGGAAACCTCGGCCATGCTCAGTCAGGGCCAGGCGCAACGTGTGGTCGTGGCTGATCTGAACGGCCTCAAGAGCCACCTTGACACTCTGACCAGAGCGCAGGCAGTCACCTGGGGCGTCACCAAAGACGAGGCGGTAGAGGTCTGCACGCAAGGAGATGTCGACGCGCAGCAAGCAGGTGCCATCGCCCGCACCCGGGAGAACTTCAAGTTCAGGGCCGCACCGGGCGTGATGATGCTGGACCACGATGGTTTGCCGGATGGTGAGTTGTCGCCACTCCAGTTTCGGGACCGTTTGATTGCCGCAGCACCAGCACTGGCCGATGCCCCCATGCTCTGGCGGCCCAGTGCGTCGGCCGGTTGTGTATCGCCAGATGGCAGCATCTTGTCTGGCCTGACCCGCCACCGCCTTTACATCCCTGTTGTGGACGCCACGCTGATTCCCGAGGCAGGCAAAGCCTTGGAGGCCCTGCTGTGGGCCACGCCGGGCGCTGGCTGGTGCGACATTGGCGTCGCCGGTCAACGCCTGCCACGCTGCTTGGTCGATGTGTCGGTATGGCAGCCCGAGCGGCTGGACTTTGCTGGGCCCTCGGTTCTGGTGGACGGGGTTACCCGCGCTGGGGTTGAAGGCGTGATCTACGGGGACGCAACGGCCCAGTTCAACCTGCGTTTGCTCATCGACAGCTCCACGCCATCAATCAAGAAGCAAGCCCAAGCCGGACGCAAGGCAGCACGCGCAGCGGTAGCGGAGAAGTGCGACACAGCCCGGCGTTACTGGGTGGCAGACAAGGCCCCCGCCCTGGCGCAACGCCGTGGCATCAAACTGGCACAGGCCACCAATGTGCTGGAGCGCGCTGCTGTGCATCAGGTGCTCATGGGTGACTTTGAACTGACGTGCTCCGACGGCCAGGTGGTGAATGTGGCACAGCTTTTGGACAGCCCTCACTGCTGGCACAACGCCCGGTTTGCCGACCCGTTGGACCCCGATGCAGACAAGCGGGTGGCCGTTGCCCGCCTGCTCAACGGCACCCGCCCTGACCTGTTTTCACACCGGCACGGTGGTGCATGCGCGAGAGCGTGCCGCCAGTCGGCACGGGTTCAGTTGGGCTGGGGTATGCGGGTGGGACTCCACCGATGCGGTGCTGCAAGTCTTGCGCGACCGCAGTGAGCTTTTTTGACTTTGGCACCAATGCCATTGCGTTTGTTGCCGACGGCAAGGCCACGCCGGTCAGCCGCGACTGGCTGGTGGACCATGCAGGCCGGGTGGCCGAGTTCTACAGCGTCAAAACTGAACGCGATGACGATGGCAACGTCACCTC
>JADJBC010000018.1 GCA_016703945.1 Candidatus Aalborgicola danicus | reverse complement strand
CGCCGTTGTCATTGAACTGCAGCAACTCTGGCCACGTATGTTGGTGTGGGTTGCTAGTCACCAAGCGTGAATCATCTGCTTGCAGAAGAAGGGGCCAACGTTAGGGTGTTGGAACAGCGTATCCAGTGCAATACCAGTGATGTAGGTCCATCGGTGTTCGCCGCAATGGTCACGCCTAAAGCGCTTTTCCTCAGGAGAGTGGTGTTGTGGGACGTGCCGCATGGGCACTACCGCGAACTCCCGTGTTTTTCCCTTGGAAATCATTCAATGTTGTTGGGTCACCGGAATAACCACGAAGCGCGCCAATCGGTAATCGTCTTGTGGCGAAAGTGAAGACGTGCGCCAGCCATTGACGTCGGCATTGGAGTAGGTCTCCAATTGGGCCATCGCCCCCGGTGTTTGGAGTGCCATCCAGATTGAGTTGGAAGCAATCCGATCGTGAACAGCTGCATGAGATTCCCTTGCATAGTGCCCATCGGGAACTCGGCCGAATCGCATCGGCACGACGGTTGTCGTTCATGTTTAGTACTCGCCCATCAAGGGCTTAGCGTCACGGCTTCCGCAAATCTGAAAATTTCCAAACGCACCTGCAACCAACAAGGTCCCAGAAGTGGGCTAAACCGAAATTTACATACCAACCCATCGGGTCGGGAATTGGGGCAGCAGAATTCGCTCGTCAAAGTGCAACGCCATTCGAACCGGATTAGAACTGAGCAATATTTGCCGACTGATTGCGACGTCGCCGACATCACTTCCCAACATAGTGGCGTGTGTGAGCCTGCATCTGTGAATATCCTGTTCGACCATCCACGCAACGGTACGTTGGTTCGGTGTTTCGTTCATCATTTGCAGGTAAACCGATCGTCGGAAATGATGGCCATCACGACCTTCTCATCGCACTTCTTCATGAACAAAGACAGTGAGGCCATCAAAAGCAGTAAAAAGCGTGCGGCATCACTTGGGCTTGAAGCTGGGTGTGAGTCCCGGATCTGGCGGCCATTGGTGAAAATCTGCCAGAGATCAATCCTCAGTAACTGCCCTCTGTGTCAGGTCCAAGAACCAGAACGCCGGTTCCGCAGTATTTTTCGCCCAGTACATGGCTGAGCTGTATCTTCGAAACACAACACCTGGAATCAGATTTCGGGTTGTTAGGCTTGCGGGGAAAAGTCGGCCAACCTGGTTTGGGCCAAACGAACAAGTAATTCCGCCGTGGGTGTGGGGATATGCCAAGTGTTGCAGGACTTCCGTGCGGAACCCGACCTCCAGCCATTGTGGTTGGTCCTGAGCACGGGCGGTCTGCAAGATCAATGACGGATCGACTTCGTCATCTGGCCGCGCCACCGTCCGCGGCAATTAGGCTGGCGAGGCAAGCGGAAGCTGCACACCTACTTGAGTCTGGGAAAGTGAATAATCGTAGCCTCCACAGACTCAGGGATTGAACGATCTAACTGCATGGGTGTCTGTTGGCCCCACCGTTCCTTTCGAGTCTAGCCGCGGATCCAGTCATTTCTACCTCCTGTTCTATGCCTACCTATGCAGAAAAATGCCACCAACAGAGGGGTTCAAAACCACGGTTCATGGCCACTGCTGAGTGGCGTTCGTAAAGCAATTCTGCTATCGACGTCAGATACTAAAATTCTATCACCATATTCAGATACCGGGTTAACTTCTTGTAGATCGATTGAGCCCGGCACCTGTTGCACTGTCGGTAAATGCAACCTGTAGCCGAATTGACCAAGCAGAACGAATCGAAAGTGCCGCGCAATGTCCGACTGGCCTCTCCATTGCAGTCACTCACCGATGTCAGTAGATGGCCAAATCGGAGCCACATAGCAGACTGCAACCTATGATCGGTATGGAGGATCCTCATCGCGAATCGGTACTACCGCTAAGGTATTAAAGAGCCAGCCACTTTTGTCGGTAACAGTCGTTCAAAAATGGATGTCAGGTGTGCAGGAGATTGCGGACCTGCAGTGGGGCGTAAGGAGTCTTTAATGTTTTGGCAATCTATAACTCCAGTAGGCCAAAAGCAGTCGGCCATGGTCGGCTGACCAATTCACTCAATCGAGACAAAGCGCTCCTATCGACAGTTGAAAACATGTCTGCGCAGCCGACAACCAACCGTCAGACAAATGTCTCTACCAATATCCGCTATCTGGACGGCCACTCTTCAAAGTGGAATACGCGCAATGACCCAACCTGTAGTCGCCCCCATGCTGTCAGCATGGCTATCTGATTATTGTTTTGGAATTTGACGCTGGTCCAAGCGTCTTCAGGCTGTCCATTTGCCGGTGAGAAGCAGGTTCACTATCCTGCCGCTCAGCCCGTCCTCTCACCCAAGTGGGTGAATAGTTAGGGCATTCGCTAAGATATCATCGGCCTGGTGCACCCAGGCGATTCGCGCTAACACGAGATGGTGGTCACTTACAGTGACTCAAATAACCAAGGATATACTGTCAACAAGCGCAGATGTCATGCCCCAAGCGAACCAAAATTCTGTGTTTGTCCACTGTTGCCGACGTGGTGCTGGACGATATGCCATCCCGGTGGCGCCGACTGGTAGCGGTGGCTTGCTGATGGTTAGCGTCCATGGCGCCGCCTTGGCGCAGACCCCTGCCCTTCGCGATACGCATCGCGTTCCCCTAATAGGCAGCAACTACCTGGACGACAACCCGGGATGGCCCACCGTCGCCACGGCGATCCAGGAGATGAAGGCGCTGGGCGCGAACGACGTCAAGATCACCATCAGCGCGGGTGTGTACAGCAGCCCCCTTGCCAACCTACCTAGTACCACGGTCACCCACAACCCCAGTGATGCGCAACTTCTGGCTCTGTTTCAACAGATCAAGGCGGCGGGCATGCAGATCACTCTATTGCCATTTGTCGCCATCGAGTTCGACCCCAACGGCAACCTACTCGACACCGTCCACGCGCAACCCGCGGATTTCAATGTCTGGATGGCTGCACACACGGCCATCATGGTGCGCACCGGATTGGGATTCTTTCGGACGCTGTCCAACAACTTGCCTACCCCTCCGCCAACACCACCAGCTGGCTGAGCATGATCTCGCAGGTTCGGGCGGTGTATTCGGGTCATTTGACCTCCCTCGTATATGGAGACGGCACGGTATTCTCAGGCGGCGCGGACCATATTGGCCTGTTCCCCAGGGCCCTCATCGATGCTCTCGACAGTATAGGTATAGGCTGGTTCCCTGTGCTGACCACTAACACCCGTCCGTCGCTGGCGCAACTGGTGGGTGCTTGGCGCAATACCGTCGGCGGCTTCGACACATTGCCTATCTCCGAAACCTCAATACGAAATACAACAAGCCGGTATGGATTTCGGACCTCGCCTTCCACAGCTTCGTGGGTGACACTGTGAGCTCAGGGGACATTTACAACGTAAACATCCCTCTGGTGGCGGACCAGCAGTTGCAGGCCGATCAGTACGACTCATTGTTCACCGTGCTGTCGCTCAACACCGGCCCCTGGTTCCTTGGCGTCAGTTGCGACAGCTGGAACCGCTTTCCCTCAGAAACCCCCGGCATTCACCGCTTCTTGAATTCCGCCTACGGCGAAAACCTGCGTGGTAAGTTGGCAGCCACCACGCTTCAGCAATGGTTCAGCGGGCAAAGGGGTTGGGGCGGCATGCAATCAAGCGCGACGGCTGAGGGAGTAAATACCAACCTCGTTTTGACTGGAAATCTCGTGGTTTCCCCCGCCGATCTTGGGAAAACCGGCAATGTTTATGTCGCGGCCGTATTACCGAACGGTAGCCTCGCATTGCTGTGCAACGGCAACTGGACACTCTATTCGGGTGGTGACATTCCAGTCTTCAGCAGTGGTCAATTGGGAAGCCACAGCCTCCCCATCATCACCAACACAGATGTCAGTGCGCTGGCTGGAACCACGATTGTTGTCGGCTATGGCTTGGACCAGAATGACTTATTGGCCAACCGCAAGTTCGGGGCTGTGTACAGCATCCGCTGAATGGCCGCGCTGGGCTTCCAAGCCTAATGTCGGCTATCCCGCCGTGTATTGCGAACGCCGAACTCATCAATTCGACGTTCAGTTAGGTCACGCTTTCACAAAGCAGACCTCTCACTTTGAAGCCTCCTTCCGCCGAGCTTTTGCCAATGAACTTGGTTCTTATCAGCGGTCATTCCTTTACGACCGTAATAGGCCAAGACCCGAGTTCCACGCTACAAAAGCGAAAGCCCGCTATCGCTGCACACCCGAAATAGAAAAGCACATAGTGAAAGACTGCAAAGCGTCTGCAGAAGTCAGTGGCCATGGAAAGCTCCATCGTTTCCCTCAATTCCAGCGTCAAGCCCAAAAGCAGGTGCAGCGGTTTGGAATCTGCCCGCTCCATACCAGTTATTGACGTTCAGGAGACGACGGTCATCTTTTTGGCGGTCACTTCGTCAAAACGTGTACCCGCAATGGGCTGGAAACTGTCGATCAACCCGATCCAAAGCAGTCCTTGAAAGGGTTGATTAAAGTTGGCGCTGTCCGGCACGCAGCAAGCGCCGCGAGGCGGCGTCCCGCCGATGCGTGTCGGTGACGAGCAACGGGTTAAACATAGTTCGGTTAGTGCGAGAGAAGGATGATGCTGCGGGCATAGTCGATAACAGCATGTTTACGATGGAGTACGTCAGCACCCAAGACCCCAACGATTGCCTCGACCTTTCCCTTAGCAAGGCCAGCGACAACATGAGATAAGTCTATCGCGATGAGTTTAAACGCGGACAGATCCACTCCTTGCAAGGAGAGGCCATGAGACGCAACTGTCGTCATCTTCATAGTCGACGTGCCGACGCCACCGCCTTTCTCTGTTTTGGAAGTGAGGTTCAATTTGTATCGCTGAAGTAGCTCGGAGTGAATGCAGGTCCCACCTGCACCTGTATCCACAAGGAATCGAGCAGTTTTCCAGATAGACGAGCGACGACTGTGATGTGCCCGGTCTTCTCACGTTGGAAAGGAATCATTGCGGTTGCAGGCAATTGCTTTGATGTCATAGTCTTTTTTCGCTTCGGTGAGTGAGTCGCTAGGTTGAACGACTGTGTAAATGGGTAAGTCGTTGGAAACTATGGCCCACTGGACCACGCCCTCGACCGGCTGCGCGGCAAACATGAAGTCTACGACCGCCTGCTGACAGGCACCCAGGTGGACTTTCCGAAACCTGTCGTTCGTGATTGGCTGCATACCGCTGTACTGCCGGCCGCCATGTTCAAAACTGATTGTTGCCAGCGAACGACTGCTTCAAAGTCTTGGCGATGGGCAGACGATGAAATTGGACCGGCATTGGCTATGACCGGTATTGAGAAAATGGTTTAATTCCCGATGACTCTGCGAGCGACCGGTCCTGTTAAGGGTTGTAGGATGCCCGCCCGCAGTGGCGTGGCAATGACGCGTCGATCTCCATGGAAGGGCGGGCGTCGTACAAGCCTCGAGGGAGGAAACCGCGGGGAGTACCAATACTGTGTGTGTTTACTACAAGACTATGGCGATTTGACGCGACACCATGCTGCTTGAAGTGGCCATGCTGGCGCCATTTTTGCAATCACGTTGTTCAATCGGGTGTTGCTTGTTCCAAAGGAGCTTCGGATTTGGTTCTCGTGCAGGCCCCGTAAATGACTTTTTGGAGGTAAGACAAAGCCTGTTCCCGCTGACGGCCCGGTGTGCGCAGTCAGTTTTGATGTGTGCCCAGCCATATGCCGTTCTGGTCATCATCGGACTACCTGATTTGGTGGTGGAGCGCGAATGGCCTGCGCTCGCACAAACGTTTCAATGATGACCATTGCCGCACCACAGTGAGAGCAAACGAAAGTCGGGCGCACCAAATCCGCAGGCGCCTGATCAGTAGTGATAGCGGTGACGGCGGGCGCCACGCTCAAGAACGCACGAACAAGCGCGATCTTGTCCTGACGCCCCTTGTTAGCCAATAGTCCGAAGTGGCGGATGCGGTGAAACCCACCAGGCAGCACGTGCAGCAGAAAGCGTCGCATGAATTCTTCAAACGTGAGTGTCATGGTCTTGTGTCGTGGTTTATCCGGATCACCCTTGTCCCGGTAGTCCTTCCACCGGAAGGTGACCCCATGCTCATCCATGGAGATGAGACGCGAATTGGCAATCGCCACCCGGTGCGTATAGCGCGACAGATAGGCCAACACCGCTTGTGGTCCTGCGAACGGACGTTTGGCATACACCACCCACTCGCATTGGCGCAGCGGTGCCAGCCACCTGGCAAAGGACTTTGGATCGGCCAGTCCTTCGCACTCACCAAAGAACTGCAGCTTGCCCGCCCCGTGTGCCGCCTGCAGTGCCTCCAGGAAGCGCCGGCGGAACAGGCGCGAGAGCACCCGCACCGACAAGAAGAAGCCCGGCTTGCAAGAAACCCAACGCTTGCCGTCCGGTGAGAGGCCCCCACCGGGCACAATCCCGTGCACATGGGGATGGTGGGTTAGTGCCGAACCCCAGGTGTGCAACACCAACGTCACGCCGACCTGTGCACCCAGGTGCTTGGGATCTGCGGCAATGGTGGTCAGCGTTTCGGCGGCGATCTCAAACAGCAGACCATAGACCACAGCCTTGTTGGAATAGGCAAGATCACTGATGGGTGCGGGCAACGTGAAGACCACATGGTAGTAGTCCACGGGCAAGAGGTCGGCCTCTCTAGCCTCCAACCAACGCTTGGCTGCGATGGACTGACACTTTGGGCAATGCCGATTACGGCAGGAGTTGTAGGAGACCTGATCGTGTTCGCAGCCTGGACAGTGAAGCACATGCCCTCCCAGCGCCGCAGTGCGGCACTGTTCGATGGCTGACATGACCTTAAGCTGGCCCAGGCTCAGGTGGGATGCCTGGGCAATGCGAAAGGCCGGCCCATGGAGGCGAAAGATGTCCGCAACCTCCAGGACGTTGTGGCCCATGGGGGCCTTACGAAGGTCGCAGGGTTTCCAATGGGCTGATCACTTCGCGCAAGATTTCGGTGGCCACCTGGGTATACAGTGCCGTGGTGTCCAGGCGCTTGTGTCCCAGCAACACCTGAATCACGCGGATGTCCTCCTTCTGTTCCAGCAGATGCGTCGCAAAGGCATGCCTCAAGCTGTGCATGGAGACGCGCTTGTCAATTCTGGCGACGGCTGCTGCATCGTGGACAGCGCGGTTGAGCTGGCGGGTGCTCAGCGCCTGAAGTGGGTCCAGGCCCGGAAACAGCCAGCCGCCATCAAGCATCTTGCCTTGGGCACGTGCCACGCGCCACCAAACACGCAGTCGCTCCAGCAATATCGGAGAAAGCATGGCATACCGGTCCTTGCGGCCTTTGCCTTGTTGCACGCGCAGCGTCATGCGTTGACTGTCAATGTCGCTGACCTTGAGCGCAACTACCTCACCGACACGCAAACCGGTGCCGTAGGCAAGTGAGAGCGCCGTCTGGTGCTTGATGTGCCCCACCGCTGCAATCAGCCTGGCTACTTCTTCCTTGCTCAGAACCACCGGCAGTCTGTGGGGAATGCGTACCGACTGCATCTTGGCCATGGCGTCCTTGCGATCGAGCGTGACGTCAAAGAGAAACGTCAAACCGGTGATCGTTGCATTGAGCGTGATGGGTGAGGTGCCCTCGTCCACCATGTGCAGTTGAAAGCGGCGCAGGTCTTCAATGCTGGCGGTGTGCGGGGACTTGCCCAGGAATGCCCCAAATCGGCTGACCGCTCGGATATAGGCCGACTGGGTCTTGGGTGCGAGTTGACGCATACGCATGTCCTCGAGCATGCGTTGGCGCAGTGGAGAGACGGTTTGATTCGATGATTCCATAGCGGTGCTCCTGTGGTGAACGAGGCCAATTGCCTCAATTCACAACATAGGCACGCACAGGTCCTTAGCGCAAATTGCATGCGCCAGCGTGGGAACTACCGCGCAGCGGTTTCGTCCATCGCCCCATTGGAGCCACTGGCCGAGCCTCAAAAATACCCCTTGCTTTGCATAAGCCCCGACGTTTCAAACAAAACCAAAGCTCCACGTCAAAGCCCGCTTCTAAGAAGGCATCCCTGCAATTTCAATGATCGCATTGGGTCTGAAACGGTAGTTCGATGTCCGCAAAAACGCTGGTCTGGCTGTTCATCTCGTCACCTAGTTTCAGAGGCTCTTGTAGCCCGATTCACGCTGATGTCGAAGCGCCAACACCAATATGCGGTCCAAGTACGGTAAATACCGGTAGAGCGCCAGATAGCCGGTACTCCCTCTGGAGACCACTAGCTCACGCTGCCCAAAATGGACCTTGCGGCCGATCTCGGGGTGCTGCACCAGAATCTCCAGCGCATCAAAAATCAACCCTACAGTGTCTTGTGCCGCTTGCGGATCAGTGTCCAGAAGAAAATCGCTCAGTCTTTCCAGGTCTTGCAACGCTTGTGCGGAGTAAACCAGTTCAGTCATGCGTTGGGGTCATCGGCTTGGTTGCATCAAGAGGTCGGGCTAGAGGCCTGCCCACTTTGCCACCCGATGTGTCAGCTTTCGTTCGGGCAAGGACATACCCTTTGACATCTTCACCCGCATAAACCGCATTGGTGCGCAAGGTGTCTTGGTAGGCCGCTTCGCCATCGGCATAAAACTGCTGGCGAACGAGTGCATCTTCCATTGCCGACCGCAAGGTGTCCACCATCAGTGCATGCGCGGTCTTGCCCTCAAACGCGGCGACTTTGGCAATCGAGTCTTTCAAATCGTCGGGGAGCTTGAGCGAAGTGGTGGCAGTCATGGCATTCTCCAAAAGGTGACACCATCGTAACACCGCACCATGCTACGGGCAATGCAAACTAGCCGGTTACGGCGGGAGCGTTCTTGCAGCAGGTCGATGGCGTCTTTGTGCAGGTGGCTTTACTGCGACCTGCCAAGGTCGAACTGGGTGATCAAACCCGAAAGACCACGTCAGAACTGATGGTGCGGCTCCTGGTACTTACCATCCTGCGCTCCTCCGGCGTTTCCGGCGTCAATAGCAATTGGCGGGAGCCTTCGACCGGCACAGCTTCCGGATGCTCCATCTGGACCGCCTGGCGCGTCAGTCGCCTATGGGTGGTCATCCAAGTGCCTGCCCATTCGATGCGCCAAAAGTAGCGTTCTTCGGTAATCATGATGCTCGGTGGACTGTATATAAAACAGTTCGTAGGTGGGTTCATGACTTCAGTGCACGCCGTACATTTGCAATTCTCAAACACCGTCCGTCTTGGTATTTACCCTATACATCACGCCAAATTGCAGTCCGTCATATAGGCCGTGCAATCCAAAACCGGCGCACTTACATTCTCTTCAACGGGCCGCAGTGGCTCGAATTTGGAGATAGAAATGTTCACCGCATCAAACAACACAACCCGCTTGGCTGCCTTCTCATTTGCCGTGCTGATGGCGGTTGTCGTCAACGGTGGCGTGCTCTTGAAGTTCGACTCCGTGGCTCAGGAAGTGGCCGGAGCCAACGCCAAACCGCTAAGCAATATGGCGGTGCTTGAAACGGTCACCATTGTTGGCCGCCGCGTCTAATTCATTCGGAGCCAGACTGAGAGATAGGTCCGAAGACATCACCTTCCTTACCGCCAAAAGAGGGCCTCTTCGCAGACCCTTTTCACTGCCAGTGAGAAACGGGTTCGGGTGTTGGTGCTTGCTACGGACCCTTGTCCGTGTTACCGACAAGGCCCCCTCTACGCCGCTTGAGATCCGTCATAAAAGGCGTCCTGCTCGGCGCTGCCCATCGCCTCAAGCAGGCTTGACTGTTTTTCAGCAAGAAGGGTCTGGAGCATCACCCGCTGGCTTACCCGGTAGTGAGCCGCCAGTCGCTTCAGTGAGAGTTTGGCCGACGAGTCGATCAACATATCGAGTCGCTCACTGGTGCCGCTTTCATCCTTGAGGTGGCGCGCCTTGTAGGCCGCCTGGTTTTGAGCATTGGTCTTTGCCATAGGAGCCTCCTAGCAACATGATTGGGTGCGACATTACCCGGTAATGCAATTGCATATGGTACGGTCATCAACAGATGGGACCTGTGTCCAATCCATCGCGTTGGTGCCCTTTTCTACAAATCCAGCAGCGACTGAAGTGGATCGATGGGCGGCGCTTTCTGGAGCTGCTGCAGTGTTTCCACAAACTCCCGCGCCTGTTGACGCTGCGCATCGGTAAACGTGATGCCAGCCGCTCCCGTGAGCAAGATTTCCAGCAGTCCGGTGAGGTGCAACTGCAGCCTCTCATACTGAGGGTGAGTTGCCATGAGTGAAGCGACGATGGCCATCAGGCCGGCTTGTGTGGCGATGATGGCATCGAGGTCATTCTGTAGTTGTGCATTGTGCATGAAACGCCTCATTGTTCATTGCGAGTGCAATCCAAACGACCCTGGAGCAGGTGGCACATCGTTTACCGGCGTCGCGTTTATGTTGGCCACCATGGGGATGGTTTGAATAGCCCGGTACCCACTGTATTTTGCTTGCAATCCCAGGAAGAAGGTGGAGAGGCCAACCCTTTTTAAATGGTAGCCTCATGTTCCCATGAACTGGCTCAATATCCTGGAAGGCTCACGCCGATCTGCAAGCGGCTTGGAGTGGCGAATCTGGCGCAAGTTGCCGCTGCCTCGTCGATCACCGACACCACGCTGTTGTTTGAATGAAGATCAATTCCGCAATATTTCATCTCAGCCTCCAGTTTGGTTAAAGCAAGTTTGCAAGCTCACTTTAGACCTGCAACCCACCTCGGAGGCAGGATGCGGCTAGATGATTTTCAAAACCCAATTCAGTGCACCGACCGCACCGATAAGTTCCCCGCCAAACCAGCCGCATAGTCGAGAATTCGCGCGAGTCCATTCTCACCAAGTTGATGCTTGCACATGGGCAGACGCAAGAAACTGGTTTGGTCATCGTCCAAGTGAATACACAATTCAATCAAATCAGTGCCAAACGTTTCGACCGACCAGCCTCGAAACGGGTACATCTCGTTCAGCAACGTCATCCAGCCCAAGATTCCGGACGCTATCCCAATATCTAAAAACTCGGGTATTCCGACATTCAGGTCGCGCCCAAAAGAATCGCGTGATCCACACAACTGCACCCGGAGTGCACCTTCCAGTGCGCGTGCCAACGAATACGTTTTGTGGTGACCGGCATTCCGCAGGACAGGCCATTCACCGATTCGGCTGAGAGTCCCCATCAGGAAGTACAGCCTGGGTGCACCCTCTGGAACTTCAACCTCTAGGTCATCCATTGCATCAGAACCGGGTTCATCCTGAATCAAGCTCCGTGTTGCCATCTGCTCCAGCATGTGACGGAATTTCAAGGGGCCACCGCCGGCAATAAAGTCGTAGCTGAAAAGGTTCTCAAGCAGGCACAGGGTAGACGTGTAGTCGGTCCAATCTTGCATTCGATGCGCAACCCAAGCTGCGAGCTTCTCGGGTATTGCAGGTGCGCCTTCTTTGCCATTCTTGATAATTTGCGGATCGAGAATGATGGGCCAAAGAAAAAGGCTGCTGTAGAGGTCTGTTGCTGCTCGACCGCCGACATCGGAAGTAGTTACCGTATTGAAGGCATGTGCTCCAACGGATTCACGGAGTTTGGCCGTGGCCATTTCACCGAATGAAAGAGAGTGGACCTTCGCATAGTCGCGTGCCTTGAAGGCGCTTTCCAGTTCGGGTGAAAGTCGTTGCATTGTGGAGACGGGGGTGTAAAACGTAGGGTCCATTTGATTCGTTCTTTCAGTTGTTCAGTTGTTCAGTTGTTCAGTTCAAATTAGCACGTGAGCCTGACTCGTCAAGACCCCAAGTTGGGCACCCACCAACAGTCACCGATACTTCGGCAGATATGACGACGCTTGAAACCTGATTTGTGGAGGGCCCATTCGGATTCCAATCGCCATCTGAATCAGTGGGGGAATTGCTCGTGTGCGGCGCTCGTCAGTTCCCTTCGGGCCTGGTTGAATCGAGCAGGACGCGCACGCCAGTGCCATGGGCCTGCGCATTTGCGCCGTCTGCTTTGTTGTTTCATCTCTCCGCTCGCACGAGTACCACTCGCATCGCCTGGTCGAGGTCGCGGCGATCAATGACAGGCTTGAATCCCACAAGGGTGCGCTCGATGGATTTATTGAGCGCGTACTGTAAAACGCCCTCCACGTCTGCGATGGTCTCGTCGTTAAGTTTGGCGCAGATTTCCTCACATTTGAGTTGCGCATCGAGTTGCACAGATCGCTCCTCCAACCAGGCCTCCACATGTTGCGGTAACTTGTCAGCCGGCGGTTTTGAAAACACGACTTTTTCTGTAAAGCGGCCCGAGCGTAGCAGCGCCGGATCAATCTGGTCCGGATGATTGGTCGCGGCTATCCACACAATGTCCTTGATTCTGTCGTCCGCTCCATCCATGATCGTGAGCAACTTGTTGGTCAACTCCGGTGCCCCTGAGGTCTGTCGGTTGCGCAAAACATCGTCCGCTTCGTCGATGAAGATGAGGGTGGGACGTATGTCTTTGGCCTCGGTGAACAACTTGTCCAAGCGTGAGCGGTCCGCCAAGAGGTCTGGGCCTGCGACACTCAGGAACGCCCACCCCACCTCCTTTGCCAATGCCCGCGCTGCCGCCGTCTTGCCTGTTCCTGAAGGCCCATGAAAAAGCACCCCAGTCGGAAGCGTTCCGCCGAGCGACTCAATGCGCGCGGTGTCCTGCATCCGACTGGCGATGAGCGAGATAGCTGCGCGCGTTTCGTCATCCAGAATCAGATCTTCCAGAGCCTTGGCCTCAGCCGGCACCCGCCCTCTCCTACCCTGAACTTCCCGCAGGGCAAGCATCCATTGCTTCAGACCGATGCGGTTCGTGTTCTCTGCCTTGGCTACCGTTCCCAGCGCCTTGCAAACCGCCAGCAGGCGCGCCACCGAAAACCCGTTCCATCGCTTTGCGGCCGACATCGCCTCGGCCAAATCCACTTCCAAACCCTGCGCGTAGCGCACAATGCCAGCCTGGATAAGACCGACACGGGCCGCCTCGTCGGGTGGAGTGATTTCGATTTTGTAATCAAAACGTCCCTCACGAATGGCTGCCGCGTCCAAGTGCGACAGGTAGTTGGTGGCGGCTACCAGAACCACTGCGTGGCTGCGAAGGTTCGTGACCTCCGTCAACAAGGTATTGGTGATCTTGGTATCTTCTGAATTGCCGGTAGGGGTGATTCTGGACTGGATGAATGAATCCAGCTCGTCAATGAACAACACACAGGGGGCGCTGCGCCTGGCGTAGTCAAATGTTTTGGCGAGGACCCTGGGCATGTTGCCCAGCCATTGACTGGACATGGCGCCATAGGTGACCTCAATGATGGGCACCTCCAGTTCGCCCGCCAGTGCGTGAGCAAACACTGTTTTCCCATTGCCCGGTTCCCCATAAAGCAGGAGTCCGTTTCGCGGGGCCTCCTGGCCGCTCATGCGGGGAGCCAGTATCAGCTGTGCCGGTACAAGCATCTTTTCTTTGATGGCCGCCATACCGTGCACTTGGGCAAAGGTCATTGCAGACGACTTTGCCTCGAACGGAACAGCGTAGATATCATCCTCGGCGTCGCGCTTTGGCTGAGCCGCTACCTTGGCTGCCTCAACGCGAGGCTTTGTGGATGAAGAAGCGGCAATCTCAGTTGCCCGGACCACGCGTTGTGCTTCGAGCTGACGTTGGTCGGCGTGCGTCCACGGTACGAATCCAAAGGCCGGCTGAAAGATCGCAAAATATAGAAGCGTCCCGCCCTCACAGAGCATGAGAAACACCTGAAGATCGGGCTTGCCTGTCTTTATCCAGGCCACAGCCCCCAACGCCAACAACAGCAGGGCGGCACTCCGAACGGATGCGGTGTTGGGCGGTGCAACGAGCGGAAAGGACCTGTCGGCCCACGGTACATGAAAGATGACCGAGGTCACGTAGCACAATGCCGCCAACAGAAACATCAGATGGACCACCCCCATGAACATCTGGGTCATGCTGATAGTCTTGGGCACGATGCTGAGGTCGATCGGCGCCACGAAGTACATCGCAACCAGCCACAGGTAGTACAGCGGCGCAAACAAGAGAAGCGGCGATTCGACGCGACCCAGCAAAGTCAAAGATCGCTCTATACCCAAGCTGTTAAGCCAGGCGCTTTGTCCTACTGCCCTCGGCATCGTGCTGCGTTTCGCAACGCGTTCTTGGTCGCTCAACATGCGCACCTTCCACCGGATTTCGGTCCACTTGCACACAAGTGACTACCAATACAACGTGCGCTCATACGCCCTCCCCGTCCTGCGTCGGTCTAAAATCTTCTGAGACTGCTGGCCATTGGGCTGACTTCTCCGGCAGAACCGTTGGTACAGACGCGGTGGGCGAACTCTTTGGGGCACGAAAGCGCAATCGTCGGTCGACCTCCGTCCTGAAATGCACGTGGCCATAGGCGAGGAGGAAACGAACAAAGAAGCGCACGGATGCAAACGCGCCTTTTGGTTGATCGACGTCCCATAGTCCATAGGTCTGGAGAAAAGTACCGACGATGGTTCGGTCAGACAGCCAGGTGCTGATCGGCTGAGTCGCATTGATGGCTGGCGACTGGTGAACGATGTCCTGAAATGCATATTGGTAAAGCGTGTGCTTTACGAGCCAATGTTTTTCAAGGGCAAACTCGCACGCGGTGGTGTTGGCCGGCGAATAAGAAAAGTCGATGTTGTTCATCTGTCGGCTATCCGCTGCGAGGCATTGCGGTACACATACGTATTTGAATGTTGCGTTGAATTCGGGAGTTGTCTTTTGGATTGACATGTTTGTTGGTCTTTCTTTTTCACCCTTGGGGTGTATTCAGAATCTCATAAAGTCGCTTTGTGTCAAGACGCAATCTGGGCAAGTTTTGCTGTTTTAAAGCGTCTACTTGGGGTCGCGATCGATGTTGGATTTGTCATCGGAATGCGGGCTGCAGTAAGCGGCATTGGGAACGCCCAGCGTGGGGAACTTGGAATGGCGCGACGCAAAGGCATGACAGAACACAAGGCGCATTTGCGCTGGTACTTGGGCTCGTATTCAGTTAGTGCGATTGGTACTTGTAGCAAGAGGCGTATTGCATGAAGCGGCAGCTCGGCCATAGAATTTCGCTGTTCATACGATTGCGAATGTGCTACAACGCAATACCGTTTGAACTTTGCCAAACCATGCTCACTTTCATAGATTTGTTCAATATCGCCATGACTTGTGGAATAGTTTTCCTGGTAATTGCAAGTCGCCAGGTAGCGAAAGAAAACAAGCTTCTGCATGAGAAGAACGAACGGCGCCAGGCGCGGCTCGATAAGCTGTATGGTCTGGGGCCCGCATCGTCGGATTGACTGTGATCTGCGTGCAGGCAGATGCTGGCACGCAGCGGATCGTTTTTTGGACATGGCATCGAACCGTCTTGAGGTTTGCAATAGGCGTCCGCCAATCTCACTCCATTGATACTTTGATCGACCGAACCGTCGGACTGGCCCCCTGTCATGACAGAGCCGCAGACACATTGAGTTGGGGCATTGGTTCTCTGTCCAAAAGTCGACTCATCCGAAGTCTGGACGGTGAGGTCGAGAACACCGAGTCAAGAGCGTCTCTCGTGAAAGTCCGACTTGACTCAGCTTCTTGATGAATGGATCAGATGACCAGGCACAGCCCGGCCAAGATCCACTTGGCGCACGCGACCCCACAGGAGTCCCTCAACCCAATGCGTGAATGCGAGGTGCAGAGGTCTGGGTGCGATGGACATAGGCCCGTTCACCCTCACTGGATCCGGGACACCAAAACGACCCGAGAAGCCCTGCTCTACGACGAGCAACTGCAGTGCGAGGTGCCGCCTAAGTCAAAGTACTCATCGAGCTTCTTGGTGTAATACAGCGCGGCGAGCTCTGGCGACTGTTCACTGTAGGGGTCCGCCAGCAAAGCGTGCAGGCGCCGCACCAGCGTGAAGTCCCCAGCGTCCGTGGCGCTGCGGTAGGCCTGAACCAGCATCCACTCCCTGCGATGTACTTGGGGTTGACCTGCTTCATGCCCGCCGACACTTCCAAGGGATCACGCCCGTCTTGCGTCAAGGCCGTGTGCCAATTTTGCAGCCACGCTCCCCAGCGGTCCTCCATCACCGCCGGGTCCTGGCCATAAGCCCCACGGCTTGCGTAGAAGCTGGGACGCAAGTCCGCCACCTGCTGGGGTAGGCTGGAAAGTTCCCGCCAGAAGATCGTGTAGTCCACCGGTGTTTGTGCCATGAGGGTGTGCAACTCGGCAAATAGTTCCGCACGAAATTCGACCAAGCCCATCTTTTGTGCCCACATGGCATGCAGCGTGCCTGCCATGCTGTCCGGCAGCGCCTGCACCACCGCGTCCAATGCCTCAATGGCGCGGGTGTCCTGTCCCAGCAAGGGGACCATGGCGGTGCAGAACATCCTGAAATTGACCACTGCGGCCATGGGCTGGTTCATAAACGCGAAATGTTCACCGCCACCAATCCACATTTGAAACGCGGGGTCATAGGCTTCCATAAAACCAAAGGGGCCGTAGTCCAGCGTCCGCCCCCCGAGTGCACAGTTGTCGCTGTTGAAGTTGCCTTGGCAGTACCCCACCCGAATCCAATGGGCCACCAAATGCGACAAACGCACACCAAACTCACGTGCCATGGCGACGACCTTGTCCGCTAGCGTCACCTCAGGGCCGTGCAGGGCGGCGGCCAAGTCCGGATATTCGCGGTCGAGTGCATGCAGAAAAATCGCCTCCAGTTCGGCCAGTGCACGCGGGTGCGCGTTGTGCCTAGCCCGCCGACCGAACAATTCGAGTTGACCGACCCGTAAGAAGGAAGGGGCCGCACGGGTTGTGATGGCCGCCGGCTCGTCCACCATGCGGTCGGGCTCCTCGGTTTTGGCACCGGGTGAATACCACGGACGTGTTACCGTTTCACTGCCAGAGACAAAGAGGCACAGTGCCCGCGCGCTCGGAACTCCCAGCGCCGCCATGGCTTCCGAGGCCAAAAACTCACGAATGCTGGAGCGCAGCACAGCACGGCCGTCACCACCGCGGCAATACGGGGTGGTGCCGCCGCCTTTGAGCTGGAACTCCCAAGGCTGCCCGTCGGCGAGCAGCACCTCCAGCACCGAAATGGCGCGTCCGTCGCCGTAGCCATTGCCGGTTCTGAAAGGGCAGTTGTTCACCATTTCCTGCCCGTAAATGCTGAGTGCGTAGCCGGTCGCCCAGCCGCTGGAGCGCACGGTGGGGGCCAACCTGGCGGCGTTGGCTGCCTCCAAGCCTGAGACCAGATCACCCGTGAAGAACTGCATAAAAACAGGGTCACTGGCGACCTCGTCTGCCAACCCCAAGGCCTCAAAGAACGCTGGGCTGTGAATGACGTAGTGGGGCGCTGGCAGCGGGGTCGGGTGCACTTCAACGTAATGACCGGACTTCACTTGGCGTGCTGTCTTGTTGGGCGCATGACGGGCCTGCTCCGGGTCCGGGTCGAGATTCCGCAGCAAGGCGGGGTGCGCTCGTTGCATCAGGGCGGTGAAGGAGAGCGAGGGGGTGCTATTCATACAACGGGTTGCGGGTAATCCGGAAGTTGGAATTGTCTGCCAAGCCCAATGAACGGCTTCAATGGAATGGAGGCCCTCTTTCCGTTCACAACGGCGTGAGCGCGCCAAGATAGAAGTGACTTTTCACCCTGAACAAACGCTATGTCACCGCGGTACTGAAGTTGAGCCGCCGGCAAGTGCGACAAGTGAACCCCTATTGGCCAACTTGGTGCGCGTGTGAGTGCCGGGCTTTATGCGCCACGGAGGTGCTGGCGAGAAACAACCGTAAAGCTTCCGCTATGTAACCCCGGCGCAAGGACAAAAACCACCACCTAAGCCTGGGAAGCCTGAGATCTACCGTCACTAAACGCAACAAACTTCGTGGAACACTCGGACGCACGACGGCTCAATGTTTTTGCAAATGGCTTAACAAACCAGAAAAACGTTTGTATACTTCTACCATCAATCTCCTATTGATGGAGCTGCCCAGCAGCAACTAAACATAGCCACCTCTTTGCGGAGTTGTGGTTTTTTTTTGCGCCTTTTTTAGGCCAACAGCATGGATGGACTTTTCTCTTCCATTGCGCCATCGGCACATCACCCCAGGCGGTCAAAACAGAACGCCACAACTTCAGCATAGCTACTCGCTTTCTCCAGTGATCTAACAAGTCTCACTAACCGTCATGCACTGTCGAGGAGACCAGAGAAATGGCGCGGGAATTTTTCGCGCAAGTAGAGTCCAACCGCAGGCCTAGCCTAGCCGAGCTGGACACAAATCCACTGGCGCGTTTAGCTCTCTCACTCTGTAACCGTACGCCTGACCACAGCCATCAACCGGCTGCGATTTTCAAGGCTGCGCATCACGCATGTAGCGCTCAAAGTGCCAGTTGTCACGACGAGCCGGACAGTCTTTCCCGCCACCCATGCTGCGCGGTCCACACAACAAGACATCACACTAGGTGGTGCCAGTCCCACTGGAATGCGGGTCTTACAAACATGCGAAATTCACCAACCCAATTTTTCAACGGAAAACATGAAGCCAACCTACAGAACAAAATTCGCTGTCCCACCGGCGGTCCATGAATTAGAGGCCATTGAGGCCGCATGGACGAAACGCCGCGACGCGTTGCGCCGCCGCCGTGCTTCCAAATTGATCAAGTACTTGCCAACCGTCCGTCTTTGTTTGTCGCGCAAACATAGCCCCGCGGAAATCTGTGAAGTCCTGGCCACGTCCCATGGACTTTCCGTTTCAAGAACAGCCGTCTGGCGTTTCATTGAAGCAAACCCGCTTTTGCGCACGTTCGCGAATACCGACAACACTCACGGTGGGACCGACTCGAACTCGAATCACCCTTAACTTTTGGAGAGCTCAAATGATGAAAAACTACGACCCAGTAATTGCAGCAAAGAAACTTGTCATCAGTAACACGCAGCACGGCTTGTCACGGCACAAGTTCCCTGAACTCGCAAAGGAGAAAATAAGCGGCGTACTCACAGAGGTTGCACATGTAAGTAGTTTGACCCAATACGCAAAGTGGCTTATTGAGACAAAGGAAAAGCATCTCAAGAATTCAAATATCGCGGACGCCCAAAAATATCTCGAATACAAGGCAAGTACCTGCCTTCAAAGCACGGTCTCTCTGGCGCGCCAATCCATCAATTTTCACATCCTCCGCGCGTCACCAATACCTTTTGTGGCCGCAAAAACCGCCACAATTCCAAAGGACCGCGCCTATACCCGAAAGCAAATTGATCTCCTAGTTGAAATGGCACACCCTGCACTTGGACTTGCCATCCTGCTAGCCGAAGACGCAGGTCTTCGGGAAATGGAATTGCTCAGCATAGCTGAGGTTTTAAGTCTAAACGAGAGTGACCGTCCATGGTGTCAAGAACGATTCAGTGGCCGCAGTGACGACGTTGCATTTGTGGTCTGGGGTAAAGGACGTCTAGTGCGTCAAGTCCGTTTGTCAGAGAGCCTCGCAGAAAGGATGCGAGAGTTACTTCGACCTTTCCCAGTCCGCGTCGCCCATAGAACCGCGCATTTGATTTCACACTTTGAGCTGCTTGGGGGGCATTTACTCTCTTCCCAGTTTGGCCGCCTATCCATGCACATTCTTGGCTTTAGCAATGGTGCACACGGGTTGCGACACAGCTTTGCGCAGCGGCGGCGCAATGAGTTGCTGTGCTGTGGCTTCTCTCTGGATGAAGCAGTCTTGATTCTCAGCCAAGAGCTTGGACACTTTTCGATCAAAAACACCATTGCATATTTGCGAGATGAATGATGCGCAAAAAACCTATGCTGCATGCGGCATTGGGGGTCTTTGCCTTTGAGCAGGGTTGACGAAGACCACAATTATCGACACAGAAGTTGCAGAATTATTTTCTTCCACGACAGCGCTATACATGAATTCGTGGGATAACTTTCACAAGGAATGACCCGCCAGCGTAGGACCTTGACGTGCGCTTGGGTCCGACACCTATGCTTTTGACTTGGCTTTCGTACGGTCTTTGAACTTCCAACAACCGAAAGCCTGCGCCCAAACCAAATAGATCGCACATGAGCGGCCGAATAACTGCGTCTTAAGGCCCGTTTACTCGGCCGTCACGTTCGATTGCCAAAAATCAGCCCCCATTTTGATGGCACGATCACTTAACTTCAAATCACATTGCAAACGCTTTGAAAGCACTATCAATCTGCCCACCAAATTTGCAAAACACAAAGGAATGTTAAATGACAAATCTTGATGACCGCACCGAGCTGAAGGTCAATCTGCTGCACAGGTCTAATTTGACTAGCCAGCTTGATGAGTCAGATGAATACATCCAATTTTAATGGAGACATAAATGAACCTGGCGCTAGTCAATGAAATAGAAGAGTTCTGGAATGAAAAGATGCTTGAAGTTGGAAACGCCAAACAGATTCATTCAATTGGACTCCCAACAATGCGGTTAAAAATTCTCCCAAACGAGCTTGATTCAAGTTGCGAAACTGTTTGTCGACCAGTGATCGCAAACTGGTCGGACGATCACGGGATAGTCGGCTATGCACAGGCTGCAATGGTTGGTCCCAGGCGTTCAGGTCGGGCAATTGATGCGATATCACTCCTAATGGAGTTGGACAATGTAAGTCAGGAAAGTTACGACTTCGCGGAGCTTCTTGTTGAATCCCATGTGGATCAAAACCCATTCAAATGCACAAGCGATGGGCCTCGTTGGCTGGTAGATTTTAGGAAACTTGAGGTCCATCCGTCCCGACTTGGCAATAAGCTCGGCGTGCGATTGGGCGCCCAATTTTTAGATGAGCTGCGCCAACTCTTCAAAATCGGACTCTTCGTTCTGAAACCATACCCGCTGCAATACTCACGTGGCGACGGCCCACGTGTTTTTCAGAGCGCGGAAGAGAATCCCCAGCAGTTCCAAAAGGACTCCCAAAAACTCAGACAGTTGTACTGCAACGCGTGGGGCGCTGCAGCTTTACCTGGAACCGACGATCATCTCTTTGTACTTGGTTCCACTAAACACACATTGGTGCCTCGCAAAGGCGGGAGAAATTGGTCGTTGGAACAGTTCTGATTTAGCGGTAGTGCCCGGAACTTGTCCCGTCGCCCTCATAGCATTTTTTGTCGGCCGGGACGTTCCAAGTCTCCGCCCAACGCTCCATCCCTCGACTTCTCGGAAGCGGGCGTCCGCAATCTCCAATACACCGTCGATCACTGCGCCATCCGTTCCACGTATTGAATCGCCCCGGGAATTGAGGAGGCTCCAACCTTTGAGAAGATGGAGTCATGAGCAAGAAATCAAATCGTTTTTCCCCCGAAGTTCGCGAACGCGCTGTTCGCATGGTGCAAGAGCACCGTGGCGAATACCCGTCCTTGTGGGCCGCCATTGAATCAATTGCACCCAAGATCGGCTGCGTCCCACAGACCCTAAACGAATGGGTGCGCAAGCGAGATCGACACCGGGCTTCGTGATGGCGTGACCAGTGAAGAGCGCGACCGCATCAAAGCCCTAGAGCGTGAGGTCAAGGAACTGCGCCGGGCCAACGAAATTCTGAAACTGGCCAGTGCTTTTTTTGCCCAGGCGGAGCTCGACCGCAAACTCAAGTCTTGAAGGACTTTGTGGACAAGCATCGCGACACCTACGGGGTCGAGCCGATCTGCAAGGTCTTGCAGATTGCCCCGTCAGGATATCGGCGCCATGCTGCGTGCCAACGCAAACCCGAATTACGCTGTGCACGTGCCAAGACGGATGACACCTTGATGCCCCAAATCCAGCTGGTCTGGCAGTCCAACATGCAGGTCTACGGTGCCGACAAGGTCTGGCATCAGATGAACCGTGAAGGCTTCCAGGTAGCACGTTGCACCGTCGAGCGGCTGATGAAACGTTTGGGGTTGCAGGGTGCGCGCCGAGGCAAGGTCATACGTACCACGGTCCCTGACACAGCGGCACCACGTCCGCTGGACCGGGTCAATCGCCAGTTCAAGGCTGATCGCCCCAACCAACTTTGGGTTTCGGACTTCACGTACGTCTCGACCTGGCAGGGTTGGCAATACGTCGCCTTTGTGATCGACGTGTATGCCCGCCGGATTGTGGGCTGGCGAGTCAGCAGTTCCATGCGAACGGAATTTGTTCTGGACGCGCTGGAGCAGGCTCTGTATGACCGTCAGCCGGACCACAATGCATTGATCCATCACTCCGACAGGGGGTCGCAATATGTCTCCATCCTGTACACCGAGCGTCTCGCCCAAGCTGGCATAGAGCCTTCGGTCGGCAGTCGTGGTGACAGTTACGACAACGCTTTGGCAGAGACGATCAACGGGTTGTACAAAACCGAATTGATTCACCGCCGTGCTCCTGGAAAACCAAAGAGTCACTGGAACTGGCTACCCCTTGAATGGGTGTCCTGGTTCAACAACCACCGCCTGCTGGAGCCGATTGGGTATATTCCACCGGCCGAGGCTGAGGCAAACTACTATCGGCAACTCGCCGAGAAGACCGAAACCCCAGTTTCACTTTAACCAACCAGCCTCCACGAAACCCGGGGCGATTCATATCACACCGGCCGGTGCTAGATTAGTAAAGTCGAAGCTATTGCTGGCTAAGTCAACAACATAGGTTTCAACGTCAGCAATGACCTCTTTGAGCCGCATAGGGCTGAGGCCGCGATACCGATACAGAGAAATTGTGGCGCCACAAACTTCGTTAGCCCGCGCGATGCAGGAAGCGTCTATTACACCGTCTCGGCTCCGATATGCGAATCTAGTTGGCAAGCGTATCCGTGCGCGGTAAGCGGGGTATTAATTGAGCGTTGTGAACTGCCATTTCTAGGCTTTATCGTCGCGCTAAGCATCACATTCCTTTTTTTCGTCACATTCGGCGAAGCAAGTGACGGAAAAATGGTGTTTGCACGGAATAGATCTTTGATCCGAAAGCTATTCTTAAATTGAATCTACTTTCGAAAGCGAGTTTATAGGTGCAACCTGATCACAACTTATTTTCTAGGTGTTTGAGTTTGCTCGTAGGTCCGTCAACTTCGGCCCCGATTCTTAGCCAAAAGGCCGAATTCATGGCCAAACCGACTTTGCGAAATCCTGAAAATCGCACACTTAAGCATGATAAAAAGCAAAAGAAACAACTAGGTGCAACCCGTTGCATTGAATACCAAGATGCCTAAAAAGGGATCCAATCTGCCCCCCTAGTTTTTTTCCAGTGAAGCTTGGCCAGAGCGCCTTGAATCATGGGGTTTTCCAGTTCCCCTGCCTCTACCCTCAATATCATCCGCGGAGCCCACTGTTGCTGAACTGCATAAGCTCTCAGCTCGCTGACCAACTCTTCTTTTTCAACTGAAGATAACGCAGCTATTTCATTCTTTGCAGTCTCCAACTGACTGACGCCCTGCTCCGCTTTCTGTATCTGTCCAGCCTGCAAGGTATATGGAGTTGGATTTGCAGCTTCTTCCTTTGACTCGTGGTCAGTAGTCGCTCTCTGCTCAAGCGCTGTGTTTTCACTACCCTGAGTTTCTTCGGCAAGTCCATTTTCAAGGATGGTCTTCAAATAGGCGTTTTGATTGCCAACTGGAGCCGTAAATTGTTCTAGTCGCACCGCTAACTTATTTAAGGCCTTTAGGAGAGCTTTGTCACCAAACTTGCCATACAGGGCATCCGCTATTTTTGCAGGGACACCCATCTTTTCTGCTTTCACCAATGATGCAGCGCTGACTGGTGCACGCGACTCCTCTTCATACTCAATCGACAACCGAGGCTTCTTTTTGACTTCGAACTGAATCGTTGTCACTGACTTACCCGCCTTGGTCTCACGTAAAGCAACTGTTACCTCAGAAATCTCATTCACTTCAGCGATCGCTTTGTTGAGAGTGTCACGCTTGAATATTCCGTACTCGAGCTCAGTTCCAATCTTTACCGGCTTGCCGCGCAAAACAGGTACCCACCACTCCCAGGGGTGTTCGCTGGTCAGGCCTGACGGTACATCCTTGTAGCGAACACAATTTTCATAGAGGGATAAACCTGCGTGGCTTTTTGCTTTTGAGATCGTTGATCGCTGCAGTTGCGCATAACGCTGGGGATTCAGTAGTTCATACCGCAGGTTGGGTGCATAGGCCCAAAAGATGTGGTTCTCGCCTTTGATGAGCTTTATTTTTGCAGCGGCTAATAAGCCGCTGGCATTCCACTCATCAGACTCCCCTTCGGTCGGCGACTGCCACTCTATTACGCTGGATACCATTGAGCGCAAGGTTGCTTTTAGCACCTTCATGCTGTCTTTGTTTCCATCGAATCCTTGGATGATGGAATGAAGCGGAGAAGAAAACATTCCGGTTTCCGGATCTTCTGCCGCCTGATCGCGAGCCGCAAGAAGCATTACGGCATAGGCCTGACGCCCCAGCTTTGTGATCGAGCCTGTCTTTGGAATGATTGCAAGCGTTGATACCGGCTTTCTGATTTTTTGTTGCACGTCGCTGTTCATTTAGAGCTTCTCAGAAAGGTTAGATGAGGTTCATAGAAATTCTATTTCATTTGAAACTTGTCTCAAAGCCGGTTTTTTTCTCATTTGAGGCAGCCTTCAAAGTTTTTTAGACCGGTCCTAAGTCGGTTTTTTTCTCATCTGAAGATGATTGTTGTGGTCAAAAGGTGGCTGCATTAGTTCGAGTAACGTATATCTTTCGTGCTGAGAAGCTTTTGGAGGTGAATTTCGATCTGGTCGGTTTTATTCTCATGTATCTCGGTTTAAAACTCATGAATACCGGTTTTTGTCTCATCTATCCCGGTTTTTGTCTCATCTGAAATAGCGTAACCTTATGATTTATATAAAGAAACTCAGGCGTAAAGTCTTAAATTCTTAAAGATATTTAAAAAGAAGAAGGCTGCGTATCCAGCACGCCTGTGGATAACTCAGACGTGACGACGACTTTTTGATCAAAAAGAGAGGCAAGGAGACGAAATCAGAAGAACAGGCTGGATGGAAGATTTGGAAAATGCAGCATCTTTCTTGAAAGTACGCATTTTTCATACACCGAAAGTACAATAACCAAAACACTACATCTTTCATGTTTATGAAAAAACAACCTCAAGTTACTACTAATAGGCTCAGCCTAGCGGATCTCGTCACTCTGGGCAACAAGGCGAAAGACATTGTCTCTGGAGTACGCGAGAGTCTGCTTCAGCCAGACTTTGTGAAGCCGGCGCCCACATTCACTGTTCAACAGCTCGGCTGGTTTTGCGGGCTCGAAGACAAAGATGTTTTGGCAAGGGCGCGTAAAGGAGATCTACCTGGTGCGAATGAACCGGAGCCAGGTAAGAAACGGCGGATGTACAGCCTTGAAACGTTGAGAGTGTGGACGCAAGCTGTATTGAGTGAAAACTTGCGGCCCGAAGGAGCCGACGCGATCGTTATTGGGGTGTGCAATTTCAAAGGTGGCGTCAGTAAAACTACAACTGCTGTAGCGCTTGCGCAAGGGCTAAGTTTGCGTGGCCACAAAGTTCTCATCATCGACCAGGACCCGCAGGCCTCAGCTACAACTCTGATGGGTGTTGAGGGAGTCGATGATGACGACACCCTCCTACCTCTCTGCTACGGCACCCAAACGTCTGCAGGCTATGCAATTCGTAAAACTTACTGGGATGGAATTGACATCATCCCCGCTAGTCTGTCACTGTATGGTGCCGAGTTTGCCCTCCCAGGGCGCCAAAAGTCCGAGGCCAATTTTGAGTTTTGGAACGTGTTGAGTTATGCCTTGGATGATGTGCGTCAGAACTACGATGTCATCGTTATCGATACCTCCCCTGCCCTCTCCTATCTGACGATCAACGCGATGTTGGCCGCTGATGGCTTGGTTATCCCGGTACCTCCAAATAACCTGGACTTTATTTCTAGCTCTCAGTTTTTCAGTCTGTTCAATGATGTCGCCGGCGGTTTGGTCACGGAGCGTGGTAAAGCCAAGGAGTTCGACTTTGTAAATATTCTGTTGTCGCGTGTTGATTACAACAGTGCATCATCCTCGGCTGTGCGCGAGTGGATCAGCGGCGCATATGGGGACAAGCTGTTGCCCGTAGAAATACCTGAGACATCTGCGACCAAGAGTGCCAGCGCTACCTTCGGCACTGTCTATGACATTGCACCTTCAGATATCAACACCAAAACTTATCGACGTGCCTTTGATGCCTACGAGCGCTTCACTGAGTTGATTGAGAGTCAAGTCATGATGGCATGGCAGAGGCAGCTGAACGACTTCAAACGCGTTTCCTTGCAGTCACAAGAGAAGTAGGAGCTTGTATGTCAATCAAAAATAGACTGAACGTGAATCTCGGTGAGATCGTGAAAAAGAAGGAAGAGCAACGGAGCTCTGGCCAGGTTGTTGACGCGCCTAAGACTGCGATCGGTATGCACGTTGACAGCATTTATCACGACAAGAAGATTACTGATGAAAACGAACGGTTAAAGAATGAGCTCGAAGCTTCTGAAGGCAGGCTTAAAGAGTTTGATGGTGCGGACGTTGCCAAGAATCTTGATCCCAAGCTGGTAAGAGCAAGCAAGTGGGCGAATCGCAGTGAGGCCTCATTGGCATCCAAAGAATTCGAATCGCTGAAGCTTGAAATCGAGCAGTCAGGGGGCAACGTTCAACCGATCAAAGTTCGACCATTGAAGGGTGTAGCCGGTGAGTTTGAAATCGTGTTCGGTCATCGTCGACACCGCGCCTGTCTTGAACTTGGCTTGCCAGTACTCGCGTTGATTGATGACGTTACTGATGTTGACCTCTTTGCCCAGATGGATCGTGAGAATCGCCAGCGGGCGGATTTACGACCTTTCGAGCAGGGCTTGATGTACGCCAAAGCGTTAGATGAGGGCTTATTTCCCTCAGCAAGGAAACTTTCTGAAGCATTGCATGTTGACTTGTCTAATCTGGGAAAGTCATTGAGTCTGGCGCGTCTGCCGGCTGATGTTTTGAATGCATTTTCTAGTCCTCTTGATATTCAATTGCGTTGGGCAACTGATTTGACAGCGGCATTGCAGAAGGATCCTGAGATCGTTCTTGCGAGGGCGCAACAAGTGAAAAAGAGGGAAGAAAAGACGACTCCAAAGGCTGTCTTTTCTTTCTTGATTGATGGGGGTGGTTCGGAACCACCCCCCCCGCTGATCGAGTTGTCGGTAAAAGGGAAGGGCGGTCAGGCGGCATCAATCTGCATTGATAAATCAAAAAATACTGCTGTGATCAACTTCAAAAACTTTAATCACGAAAGGATGCAAGAAATTGAAAAGCTCGTCAAAGCATTGATCTCTTGATTTTTAATACTCAGTTATGAGGGGGGTGGTTCCGAACCCCCCTTTTTTTTCTCTCTCAATTTCACTGCCCATTGGAAACTCGACGAAAGTTTGGAAAGCCTAAAAATGTCTGGCCGTAATATCTTATGTGCTTGCAAATTGCGACTCCTCGGCCGCGTAGATGACGCCGTCGATAACCGGCAGCTTGGACAAGAACGTCGGCGTTTTTCTATGTCTGGCATTGCTGTAAAAAGGCCAAAGTGATGGACAAGCGTGATTGACCCACGGGGTCAATCACGCAAAAGCATCAAAACCGAGGTTTTCAACGATTTATTTGGATCCAAATGGCGGCGAGGGCCTAGTTTGCTGCCCAGTCAAATCAGCTTAAGTTACCCGAATAGCAGGTCAGCCATAATCAAATTGGCGGCAGGATTCGAACATTGGAGTCTGCGCAGTAGCTCTTCTCAGCCTTTGCTTCCGGAATCTGTTCGCTTTTCACCAGCTAGCTCAATGGAGCCTGACCATGGAAATTGAATCTATTCGTACCGAAGAGGACTACCTGACTGCACTACGCGTGGTTGGGACGCTGATTGATCTTGACCCCGAGGCAGATTCTCCCGAGGGCAAAAAACTGGATGCACAAGGGGCGCTTGTTCAAGCCTACGAAGCTAAGCATTACCCCATTGATCCACCGGACCCGGTTGATGCGTACAAATTCCGAACGGAGCACTCGGCACAACAGTGAAGAACCTAGTGAAAATTGGATCCATCAATCGTGTTTATGAGGACGCGCCCTAAAGTTGAAACCCTATAGCGGTCTATTAAAGTCATCTGGCTTTGCCCTTGTTACAAATGCTGGCAGTTCGTAGAAGGGATGCACGCTGCCTGGTTCGACGCATTTCTATGCGCGGCATAACTGGAGGAGTCGGATCGACTTCATCGTAGGTGGGGATGTAATCGCAAATGTCGGCGCTTAACACTGGATCCGCACCGTCGTAGGCCCCATACCAGGCATGTACCAACTTGCCAATTACGTCCTGCTGAATCCCTGGCCAGTACGACAGAAAGTCCTGGAGGGCATTGATGTCAGAGCGGGTTGGGTTTTTTTGGCGCCCGCAGATGAACCCTGACGTGGGCCCGCCAACAAGGACCAGATCGCGCGACTCAATAAGCGCTATCCAGGCGTCTAGGAACGCGTCCTGTTGGCAAGCAGTAGTGAAGTGCTCCCAGGTGATCTCGTATTCGAAACCAAGCTCTTGGAACATTTGCGATGTGAAGCTTCTTGCGAAGCCGGCGGCTGTGGCGCTTAGCGAGTCCCGGACGATAAGTGGGGAGGGAAGTCATGCGTGTGATTCTCGTCATTCTTCGTCATCTTGGCTAATTGAGCTCATCCTCTCCAAAAGGTAAAACGAGCGGATTTCCCATCCGAGATGTTAAATCGCCCCGGGAATTGAGGAGGCTCCAACCTTTGAGAAGATGGAGTCATGAGCAAGAAATCAAATCGTTTTTCCCCCGAAGTTCGCGAACGCGCTGTTCGCATGGTGCAAGAGCACCGTGGCGAATACCCGTCCTTGTGGGCCGCCATTGAATCAATTGCACCCAAGATCGGCTGCGTCCCACAGACCCTAAACGAATGGGTGCGCAAGCAAGAGATCGACACCGGGCTTCGTGATGGCGTGACCAGTGAAGAGCGCGACCGCATCAAAGCCCTAGAGCGTGAGGTCAAGGAACTGCGCCGGGCCAACGAAATTCTGAAACTGGCCAGTGCTTTTTTTGCCCAGGCGGAGCTCGACCGCAAACTCAAGTCTTGAAGGACTTTGTGGACAAGCATCGCGACACCTACGGGGTCGAGCCGATCTGCAAGGTCTTGCAGATTGCCCCGTCAGGATATCGGCGCCATGCTGCGTGCCAACGCAAACCCGAATTACGCTGTGCACGTGCCAAGACGGATGACACCTTGATGCCCCAAATCCAGCTGGTCTGGCAGTCCAACATGCAGGTCTACGGTGCCGACAAGGTCTGGCATCAGATGAACCGTGAAGGCTTCCAGGTAGCACGTTGCACCGTCGAGCGGCTGATGAAACGTTTGGGGTTGCAGGGTGCGCGCCGAGGCAAGGTCATACGTACCACGGTCCCTGACACAGCGGCACCACGTCCGCTGGACCGGGTCAATCGCCAGTTCAAGGCTGATCGCCCCAACCAACTTTGGGTTTCGGACTTCACGTACGTCTCGACCTGGCAGGGTTGGCAATACGTCGCCTTTGTGATCGACGTGTATGCCCGCCGGATTGTGGGCTGGCGAGTCAGCAGTTCCATGCGAACGGAATTTGTTCTGGACGCGCTGGAGCAGGCTCTGTATGACCGTCAGCCGGACCACAATGCATTGATCCATCACTCCGACAGGGGGTCGCAATATGTCTCCATCCTGTACACCGAGCGTCTCGCCCAAGCTGGCATAGAGCCTTCGGTCGGCAGTCGTGGTGACAGTTACGACAACGCTTTGGCAGAGACGATCAACGGGTTGTACAAAACCGAATTGATTCACCGCCGTGCTCCCTGGAAAACCAAAGAGTCACTGGAACTGGCTACCCTTGAATGGGTGTCCTGGTTCAATCACCACCGACTGCTGGAGCCCATTGGGTATATTCCACCGGCCGAGGCTGAGGCAAACTACTATCGGCATCTCGCCGAGAAGACCGAGAAAGCAGATTAACTTCAACCAACCGGCCTCCATGAAACCCGGGGCGATTCAGTTTTCCGGCGATTTTGGCGGCTCTGGGAAAATAATTGTTTATGATTGCGTCATGATTATCCTTATAATCAAGACGTCATATAAACTATACTATAACGGCGTTTTCAACTTGTATGAGGTCTCCTATGTCCATTTCCCCCAGTACAGCCGCTGAAATCAACGCTGCGCAAGTTGAGGCCATCAAGATCATCATGGACGCCAAAAAGCTCCTCGAAGCGACCGGCTTGGAGGTCTCCTTCATCACGCGCTGTCCGGACGGCGCGAAGTGGCCGGTGCTCATGTTGGAAGTGGGTCAGACCTACGCCGACATCGAGGCCGTGCGTAACGGCAAGCGGTAAATCCATCATGCTGGTCGCAGGTCAAATGGCCGAACCGCTGTTCTACACAGCGCCGCCTCCAAAGCGCAAACCCGGCCGCCCCCTAGGCTCCAAAGCCCAGGTCGTCCAGGACGCAAGAGCACTGGGCGTGCACCACTTCGCCTTCGTGCGCTCCAGCATCCTGGGCCTGGACCTGGCCGAGTCCTTCGATCGTTACTTGGCCTGGGCGGAAACCACCACCGATCTGCGCTATGTGCAGAATCGTCGGGAAGCGCTCCTCAAACGCATCATCGAAGCCGGACGTCAGATTGACGCGACCTTGCCCGCTCATTCCAAGATCACCCACCTGTTGGACTTGCTGCGCAGTGATGCCGCACCCCCCAAAGCGGTGTCGCTACCTACCCTTGACGAATGGGTTGAGTCCGAGGGCATTGACCCAGAAGGCTGGAGCGAGGCGGACTTGCTGGCCGAGTACAAGGCGGCATTTGGTCTGGACAATGCCGAAGCAATAGACGCCGGCGTCGGGTTTAAGGACCCGGTGGGTGAGCGGGTGAGGGCGCTGAACTACCTGGAGACCATCCTCTCGGTCATCCCGACTGCGACTGATCGCCTGGAATCCTGGTTTGCCCGCCCGGTTGTCAAATGCCTGCGCAATGTGGGCATCATCACCCTGGGCGACCTGGTCCGCTTCATCAACGCCTATGGCCACCGCTGGTACTCCAGCATCAAGGGCTTTGGGTCTCAGAGGGCCCAACAGGTCTTGCACTGGCTGATGCTGGAGCAGGACCACCTGAACCTGCAGGTGTCAGGATCAGTGCATGAGCCCAAGTCCAAACGTGAATTGCGTGTCGCAACTTTGCTGCCGGCGGTTGGCCAGGAATCACAGGCCGTGCGCCAGTTTGGAGCCGGCACGCTGGTGGCCAACGCCATCCACCGCATGCAAGCCACACCGGCCCTGGCCGGCGCCCAGGGTGACTTCAGAAGCCACATGGCCAACACCCTGGGTGCGACAAATGACCTGGAAGCGGTGAGCAGTTGGCTGTCGCGCTACAACGAAAAGCCGTCCACCCAGCGCAGCTACAGAAAAGAGATTGAGCGCTTTCTGCTGTGGTGCGCCCAGGAGCTCAAGAAGCCCCTGTCCAGCGTCAACTCCCCCGATTGCCAGAAATACCGTGAATTCCTCCAGGCCGTGCCGACTACCTGGGTTCAGCGCCGCCCACTCAAACGCACCGATCCGGGTTGGAGAGCCTTTCGAATCCAGCCCAGTGCTGCTTCGCAAAAGCAGGCTCTGGTCATTCTGCAGACCCTCTTTGGTGGGCTGGTGGATGCCGGCTACCTGGTGGCCAACCCGATGCGCTCGTTGATGAAGGGCTTTGACCTGCCAGCCTCCAGGATGGATATCCGGCGCTCCTTTACCGAAGCCGAGTGGGCGCATGTCCTGACCTGCTTAGACACGTTTACCGTCGGGCCCAAGCAGTTGCGCCTGAAATGCATTCTGGATCTGCTGGTAACTTCGGGTATTCGTTTGGACGAACTGGCAAAGGCCCGGCACAAGGATCTGCGCATTGAAGCACTCCCGGACCTTCCGGAGACTTGGATCCTGAGCGTTACTGGAAAACGCAACAAGACGCGCGAGGTGCCTCTTAATCCTGATGTGGTCAGGCTGCTGGCCCTGCATGGCGGAGAGTTTTTGGACGAGGACAAGGTCGCTGCCGACAAGGACAACCTTCCATTGATCCGAACCCTGGAAGCATCGGTGCCGCAGTGGAGAAAAGGGCAGGGGGGTGAACTGGTGAGCAGCTCCAGGACAGAGACGGCGGGTTCAGCTTTGTCAGCCTCCGGGATCTATGCGGTGCTCAAGCGGTTCTTTCGCCAGGCAGCCAAGTCGGCGGCACAGGCGGGGTTGGACGCGCGGCGGTTTGAGAAGGCCAGTACGCACTGGATGCGGCACACCTTTGTGAGGCAGGCGCTGGTGGACGGGGTGCCGATTGAGGTGGCCAGTGAACTTGCAGGTCACGCCAGTATTGATACGACTTCGATTTATTCGACGCAGGAGCTGGCGAGGAAGATCACTGCGATTCAGGGGATGCGGCGTCGCGTTGTAGCGTGAAGCGCAGGCAACAGCTCATAATTGCGAAGCGATAGCAATTGCCCTAGCTGGGAGAGCGCAATGCGCCAATAGGTTGGACACTCTGGGACATCACGAAACGGTTTGGAGTGGAAATGAAAGATGCGGTGTTGGATGAGACCACGGTCAAGGAGGGTATGGATATCGCCAAGTTGAGGCTGATTCCTTCCCTGTCCGCGCTGGATGACAAGGCGCTCAAGCTCGCCAGGACGTGCCTCGTAATGACCTGCAAAGGAGTAAGTTTGAGCGCTATTCCAGATAGCCACCTAAAGATGGTCATAGATCACGTCGCAAGGGACAACACTGGATCAGCAGCTGTTGACGTGGACGCCACATTTTCGCGCAAGGGTACGTATTTCCTTCATTGGAACAAGAGGACCGGGGAATGGTCGCCTGGCATCAAAACCCCGCCAATTGCTTCAGACGGGCGCGCTGGAGGCTGGATCTTTTTTGAGGCCCATGCTGGTTCGCAAGTAGAAGCAAAAGCCTTGACAGAGCGCTACGTGTCCACCAAGGGCGCTTCGTTCAAGGGTGGCATCGTAGCCCTCAGCGAGAACGAGGCTATCGTCACTATTGACGGGAAGAGCATCACCTATTGACTGGGGTCGCCGCTCTACGCCAGTATTGATACGACTTCGATGTATTCGACGCAGGAGCTGGCCAGGAAGATCAAGGCGGTGCGGGGGATGAGGCGAAGGGTAGCGACCTGAATACGACGACAACGCATTCGATGAAAATACCCCCGTGAATCCGGAAACCATCAATCCCGGCGCGCTAGTGTTGGCCGCACCGCCAAATTTGCCTGACGAACTGGTAGCCCACTTGCCTGCAGCAGAAGCCCGTGCCTCTCAAAACATGGAAGCGGTAAAAGCCGCATCCACGCCTGAACTTGAGAGCCTGCGTCAGCAACTAAGACAGGCACAGACACCGGCGGTTCCCGCTGCAGCAAAAGTCATTCGATTGCGGCACATTGCGGGTCAGTGGTCGACCGTTTTCTCGTCCAAGACCGCGTGCAGCTCTGGTTGCAGTCACTGCTGTCATCTTGCGGTCATGGTTCCAAGGTCAGAAGCTAAATTGATGGCCAAGGTCATGGGAATGGAAGTTACCGAACCAGCCGCAGTGCTCGACCTGGAAGGTGCCAATGACGCGATGGCGTATTTAGGAGTGCCGTGCACATTTCTGGTCGACAACCGATGTTCAATTTACGACCACCGTCCCATGATGTGCAGAACGCTGGTCAATATGGACAGCGTTGATACGCTATGCCGAATTGTGAAGGGTGTCGATGTGCCAGTGCCGTATCTCAATACGTTAGAAATGAAGGCGTATTTTGCGTACCTGACCCAAACCGAGCAATTTGCCGACATCCGCGAATGGTTTCCAGCGGCAGCTCCGGAAGTGGCGGGAGGCTAGTTTCGAGATTGATTTGAAAGAGGTCTCCACGGTGACGGCAGCAACGTACGGCAGTTGGTGTGGTCTGAACTGGGGTCAGCAAAAGCAATCGCACCATACCCAACTCGCGAGGAAGATTCGGGCGGTGCGGGCCATGAAGCGCCGGGCTGCCCTACCGCCAGTCTCTCCATGAGCGAGAGGCGGCCAAGAGGTTAAAAACGACCGCTTGATGAACTGCGTGGGAGCGACTGAAAACGCGAGGTGCTACCTGAACAACTTTGCGAAGCTGAAAACCTTCAAAGCTTTAGAATTTATGGCGTTGCTTTGACAAATCGGGACAGCCCAGGAAGCACATTGCTGATTTCACAGTCACCAACTTGTGGAGAAAAAATGGGCGAGTACGCTGAAATGCAGATGGAAGAGGACGACCGTCGATTTGCACGGGAGGCCCTGAAAAAAGAGGCTGAAGGAAATGCGCGCCTCGCGACAAGGGTGCAATGCCCTCATTGCAACGCGAAACCCAAGATGGCCGGACTAGCGGATCACATCCGAGATGTTCACTCTGTTGGCTCGATTGCCCCCCAGACGCGCTTGTCAATTTCAAAATGATTCTTCGCCAGGCTGTGTAGGCTTACCGAACCCATATTGACCAAGGCACAGCAGCAGTCGTGACAGTCAGTCGGACGAGGATGGCGGTTGCCAGTGGTTCGGCAGCAACTCGCCGATCTTGCTGCCCTGTTGTGTGGGCAGCCGTTTCGCTGTGGACGGTATAGACGCAAACCTCAAACACATCTGAGGCGACATTGCATGGCAGACAATATGCGCGTGAGCAATCACTCATAGATCGGAAGAACTATGCTCTAGCAGAAGAAGGAGACCGGGCCTCCAAGGTCGGGCCGTGGAGAGCGACATCTCCTCTGGCTCCATGGGACTTTGGACACCCGCCCAGGAAGTCACCTTGATGCCTGTTATCTTCCATATTCTCAACTCCAAAAACACGAGCTTTTGCCATGTGTTACTCAGCCCAAGTTTGCGAAGCCTACGATGAGTACTGCGACATCTTTGGCGCTGACATCGACATCGAGACCTTTTCGCAACTGTATGGAATGAAGATCGAAGACAGCAGGATAAAGACACCACCAGCGTTAGATGCGGCATTCGAAGCGGACCAGCGGGCCGAGATGCTGCAGATTCGAGAAGCCATCCTGCAGCACAAAGCCCAGCAGGTCGCCAAGCTAGGGCAGGAGATTGTCGACCAGCGCGAACGTCTGGCCAAGGCTGAGCTGTCTCTGCAAAAGAAGCTGACAAAGAAGGCCTCTGAGGACCAGCGCATTGCCACGAACAAGATAGAGCGAGCACAGGAAAAGCTGGCCGACCTCCACCGGACCGACACCAAGAATGGTGACGCGAGGATGTATCCCGGGTACTACGTCCCCGTCCTGATCATGGAAAATGGCAGGAAATTAGTGCGGCCCATGCGCTACCAATGCCGGATCGCCGGAAGCCCCGAGAGCTATGACACCAGGTTTCCAGGAACCTACAACGCCAGAATGGACAATCTTGATGGGTTCTGGCGCCGCCAGTTTGGGTACACCCACGGTGTGGCCATCGTCACCGCGTTCTACGAGCACGTGGTTGCTGCAAACGGAGAACGGGTGGTTCTGGAGTTCAAGCCCATCACCAAGAAAAACATGTATGTTGCCTGTCTGTGGTCGCACTGGACTGCCCCGGGAAAGCAAGACCTATACTCCTTTGCATTCATCACCGATGAGCCGCCTCCAGAAGTGCTGGCAGCAGGGCATGACCGCTGCATCATTCCACTCAAACTGCAAAACGTGGACGCCTGGCTTGACCCAGACCCCAAAGATCTGGATTCGCTCTACGACATCCTGGATGACCGCGAACGCCCGTATTACGAGAATAGCCTTGCTGTGTGACTGAGAGTCGGTGCCTATGACAGTCGCTACAAGTTTTGAAGACCGCGCGTTCATGGTCACCACCATCGCTCGTGCCCATATGCGCGACAAGGCCCGCGCCCACTATTTTGCAAGTCGGTTGATCGAGCTTTGTGCGTGTGTAGCGGAGGCGGGTGGCGGTGACGCTGAGATGATTCACAGCGTGACTGAATTCGTGGAGAAATGCCCAGCAAACGAGAGGGTGTTTGCCCGCCACATCACCGAAAGGTGTGCTGACATCAGTCGTCGCCTGGGACCGATGAAAGAGGGTGCTGCCTCAGTTGTGATACGGGACCGCTTCAATTTTCTGCAAGAGCTCATTGAGCAAGATGATCGAGATCGCGACATTTGGTGCAGTGAAAACCCGATGGCCTTTGCCATCAACATACAGGGGCAACACACCTTAAGTTATGAACAGTGGTTGGCAGCAGGCGACTGCTTTATGGAAGTGATGAACGCACAGATAGGGGACAACAACGCCATTGTTGCCGCCCATGATGATGTGTTGGAAAACGGCCCGGAGTCTCCAGAAGCCCGACGCTGGGAAATGGCCATTGAGCTGGCTAAGGCAAGTGCTTTGGAAGGCTTTCCGCCTCAACCACTGATTGAATTTGAGGAAATTTTCTACTGGACGATGTAGACAAATGTTGTGGCTTGAAAGGCGACGTTCGTAGACGAAGGTAGGTGAGGGTGATTCCGTACTCGGCGCAGCCCGTGCGCAATGCCTTGCTTTTGAACTCTGCAGCATTGTCCAAATGCAGGGACTGCGGTATGCCGTGCATAGGCCACGAGAGATCAACAAGTCCTAAACTCTCAATCCATGGTGCTTTGGGAAACGCCACCCTGGTCAACAACAAGGCAACGGTTGCGGCGTTGGGGCGTTGGGGCGTTGGGGCGTTCCATGGCCGGGTAAATGGCGACAACGCAACGGGTGGCGACATCAATGGCAACGGACAGCCAAGGGCGCCCAACAGGCTTTCTGTGGAATCATCGACGACAAAAGCATCGGCTTGCGTGTGATCGATCTTAACAATCTCCAGTGGCGTGTTGCTTATCAGGTGTCCAGGTGGAATCCGTGCTTCGGGTTCATGGGTGAGCTTCATGGCAACCTCTTCACTATGCAGCTTCCATCTGCGGGCAATGGTGTGGCGGGATGGTTTCGGCAATCCATCTTTGTGGCACAGGCGCCTGATTTCCGCAGTGAGGTCATTGACCGGATGCCCAAGATTCTTCTGCCGGACAAACCACTTGGTAAACGTAGACCGAATGATTCTGTCCACATCTGGGTCTAGACGGCTTGATCCCTCACGCGGCCCTGCCGGCCTTGGAATGAGCGAAGAAGCCACACGATCCTCAAGGTAGCGCTTGCGCAGCCGGTACACGGACGTCCAGTGAACTTCAAGCAACTGTGCCGCTCTTTGGGCCTGCGACTTTGACATGGGCAGCGTGCCCAATGGACGCAATATGCGAGCAATGGCGAGGTCACGTTCAGACGGTTTTTCCTCTTGCTTCATGCCCTACCTAAATTGAAAAATCGACAGTAGCAACATTAGTGCTGATTGCGCACCACAACACGAGCTGCCCCCGGTGGAGCTGGAGGCGGTGCTGGCGGCAACTGAGGTGGGGGAGGTGTGGGGTGTTGGCCGACGCATAGGCGCCCAACTTCAGGATGGCGGCATACGCACCGTGCTGGACTTGGTCAGGTTGGACCCCGCCACGGTGCGCAGCCGCTGGAGCGTGGTGCTGGAGCGTGGTGCTGGAGCGCACGGTTCGTGAGCTGCAGGGCATGCCTTGTGTGCAGTTGGAGGATGTACCGGCGCCAAAAAAGGAAATCGCCTACACCCGCAGCTTTGGGCGCCCGGTCACCCACCTGGAGCCGCAAATCGAGGCGGTAAGCGAGTTCGCCAGCCGCGCCGCAGAAAAACTGCGCAAGCAAAGCAGCGTAGTGGGCCAAGTGCTGGTGTTTGTCCACACCTCGCCGTTTCGCCCAGGTCCCTAATACCACAGCAGTGTGGTGGTGCCATTGCGAAGGCCGAGCGCCGATACCGCTCTGATCCTGCATGCGGCGGTGGCCGGGCTGCACCAGATCTACCGGCCTGGCTATCAGCTGATCAAGGCGGGGGTGATGCTGCTGGACCTGGCGCCCGACCACCGGGTGCAGTGTGAGCTGGACTTGGAGGACGACAGCGCCAATGTGGCCGGTCGAGGCAGGCTGATGCAGGTAATGGATGGTCTGAACAACCGGTTTGGCCGGGGCACGCTGCAGGTGGCCAGCAGTGGCCTGGATGACGCGCACCGGGAATGGGGAATGCACCAGGAGCGCAGGACGCCGCACTACACCACCGCGATTGAGGACATCCCGGTGGCGAGGGCTTGATCGACGGTCGGGCATGGGCTGGCTTTACATGGACCATTTGCCATTCGGCAATGGCGAACCCGGATTTGGTACTTTCCTTGGAGAGCAATGGGCATGCGGCCACTGAACTTGTTTTGAGGGGGCAACCCTGTTATTCTATTGGTATTTGCTCGTATAGACCGAATTTCACGATGGCAAAACCACCCGTTTTAGAAGCCCCGGCGTTTGAACATCTTGTCAAAGCCACCGCTGGCTACAGTCGCATGCCCGAGCGCGATGTTGCGCTCCTTTTCGTGCTCTACGGTACCGCCATGGCAACCACTGAGTTGGCCACCTTCACCGTCTCTGATTTTTTGAAAGCCGACGGTTCAGTAAAAGTCACCAGCTCCGTTCGTGAGGGAGTTTCACACAATGGCCAGGTCAGGCCACTGTTTTGGTCAAACAAGCGAGTCGTTTCTGCGCTGGAAAAATACCTTGCCTGGCGCGTCGCCAACAAGCACGGGGTCACCGTCAAGAAAGGAGCCTACCTTGGGCTGGACCCCGACAGTCCGATGTTCTTAACGGACGACGGACAACCCTATGCATTGACAAAGAAGAAGCTCCCAAGCGGCGTTATCTCATACTCTTGCAACACCTTGGGCGCCCTGGTGTCTCGGTTGCATGCGAACGTGGGCCTTGAAGGATTCAGCGCGAATTCGGCGCGCAGGTCTATGGCGGTCAAGCTCCATCGACTGGGATATGACGTTGTGCATATCGCCAAGATACTTGGCCACAAAAGCGTGTCGACCACTCAGCGCCTAGTGGGACAGGACCCAGTGAAATTGGCTGACATTGTGGCAAGGGCCGTATAGATGAAAAAGAGTGAATTTGATCTGATAGCGCGGCTGCTGAAAAGCAAAGAGCCTGTCATCTCTGCGGTACGAATGGTGATCTTTGACGGCGTGGCCAATGCCGACGCAGCGCGCCAGTTGGGCGTGACACC
Organism: Candidatus Aalborgicola danicus; assembly: GCA_016703945.1. Taxonomy (GTDB): domain Bacteria; phylum Pseudomonadota; class Gammaproteobacteria; order Burkholderiales; family Burkholderiaceae_C; genus Allorhodoferax; species Allorhodoferax danicus. Next base: position 39,388 of record JADJBC010000018.1, on the reverse strand, counting down.
ACAGGCCGTGCATCGTTCAACAAAGAGGTTTCAGGCGCTGCACAATGAAATCTGTGTCGCCTTCAAAAGGACTCTTGCATAAACCGCCAGCGGTTGATACAATAGAACCAGGACATCGCAACAAATCCAAGAACTATGGCTACCAAAACAACCGGCGTCGAGTTTAAGCGCTTCTACAGTGACATCAAGTATTGGCCCGAAAAAGGGGATACCTATCACGAAGATGTGGCGTACAAGGTAAACGGCCAGGACCTTCCTGACGACCAAGATCCAGGTAACGTCGCTGACGGCGACGAGGTGACCATCGAAGGCGGCATCGTGATGAACTCACCACTTTACAAAGAAGGCAGTGAGCCGTCTGTTGAGGCTTACTTTAAGCGGTGGAAGAAGGAGCAAACTACTACAACCTTTGTCGTGGAATGTGACCTCACCAAGATTGAATCTATCCAGGCGGCCATCAAGGCAGCAGGTGGACGAATCGTTAAGTGAAGGAAAAGCCCATGTCTTTCACGCGAGAAGAGTTGTATGAGGTTAACGATGCGCTACACGAAGTGGTGACGCGTATGTGTGAGCAGGGGCAGACAGAAATCGAAATCAGGGAGCATTCGCTTAGCCGCCTCTGGTCTGCATCGAAAAAGGTCACTGTCATGCTACTTGGTGATGCTGAGACACCCGGCATTAAGAATCACGAGCCAATCGTGTTGCAAGCAATTGCGAGCCCTAAGTCACTCAAAACAAACTGAGGAAAACATCGTGACTACCCCACAGGACGCAGAGCAGGTAACTGCCAATCAGATTGCTATGGTGCTTGCCGACAAAACGGATATGCCATCTGGCGTCCGTGCAGATTTACTTCTTGGCCACAGCAATGTTCAGTGGGTTGTAGATTTGTGCAATGCGGCCATTACCACCGAACGTGAGCGCCTATGCGCAGCCATCAAAGCTGCCGATGACAAGGCCTCTGAGGGTGATTACATGCTTACGAGCGACGACAGTATTCGTGTAATTCGCGGCACCTGGGCATTTGAAGCCTAAACGAAGGAATTCACGGTATGGACCCACTGACTATGTACCGGCTGAAGACTGCGGGCATTGACGCTGTTAAGGCTGCCTTGGTTGCTGAGGCTGAGCACCGGCGTGGCCGCACCTTCAAGGAGTGGTCAGAGTCAGAAGCCAGCGCGGTGTGGTCTGCTACACGTGACTTCGCCCAGCAGCACGGCCTGCGAGTGCCGGAACTGGCCGAGGTGGTCGATGTAGAGCGCCAGGCCAGCGGGCACAGTGATTACGGCTCCAAGTGGGCTCTATACGCTGTCGAATTGACATTTGCGGCAGACGTCGCTGCAACATAGGAAATCACCATGCCAAACACCCTGTCTAAGACGGCCATAGGGTCCCGCATCCAGGAAGTCAACCAGCTAGAGTCCGAAGACCTGTGCCTTTGGCTCGTGGCCGACAATGGCTACCGGGATGCCAGGGTGCTGGCGGATGGCTCAGTCGCGGCTCTCATAGACTTGCTGTACACACACGCAATCGCCACTGGTTGCAGTTGGGATGGCTGGGGCAACAGGTATTGCTTTGAGGATATTGCGCTGGCTGACAAACGATTTGCTGAGCTGCGGAGCGAAGATGATGTACCCGAGGGGCACATAGCAACGAGGCAGGGCTGGAACCCTATACGGCGGCAAGCTGTCAACCCACAAATGCGCGCAAGGTGATCGACATGGCGAAACGGCTGGAACTTTGTGGCGAGATGGTGACTATTGGCGACCTGGTTGAAGAAGATATGCCAGCGCAACTCTTGGGCACCCCAGCAATCCAATTGAGAACTGCGGATGGGCGGGTCATCACGATCACCGGACTGTCACGTGAAGAGTGCCGCACAGCGGCTCCGCTCTTTGGTAAACAAATGTCCGTTTCTCTCAGCTGAAAGGGTGCCAACTGTGAAAGACGTAACCATGGAAATGGTCGAAAAGATCAAGCAACTTGCAGCAGATGGGTACGGTGATTTTTTGCCGTCGTACATGACGTTGCGCAATCGGTACGTTGGCATTCGTTCCAGCGATCCTGATCGTTGCGCAACTGAGGCCAGCGTGCGTGGCATAGGCAATGTCAACATCTATCTGTGCGGATCGCGGTCTGTTGTTTGCTGGCCGTCATTGCCTGCAATTTGAGGGGAGCCAGAATGGGAGTCGCGCCGACCAATGCACTTGAACTGTGGACTGTCTACGACAGCCCGACCGACCTGGCAGGGCGCTTTGTGGCGCGCAAATGGCTGAATGACACTCAGTCTGTCCATCGAGCGCTATCGCAAAGGGCCTCAACGTGAAGTCGATGACGCGTTTGCAGAATTGGCTAGTGAGATGGACTGCCGTGACCTAATTGCGGTTTGAGAGAGGTTATACGGATGACCGACATAGGACCAGTTGAAAAGCCCAAGCGAGGTAGGCCGCTCTCGGACGCTGATCAGGGATTTCCTATTGAAACGACCTTTTTCCGCGCACTTGACGGACTTGCGCTTGAGTGCGACGGCCTGACGCGGGTGATCTCAACTTTGCTGCAGCGTGACGGTATCACGCACCAAGTCTGTGTCGGTTCCCTGACCATACCAAACAAGGGTGCGATTCCACTGCATTGGTGGATCGTTCTATCAGACGGCAGAATCTGCGACTTCCGGGCGCACATGTGGCTTGATGATGATCAACGGGTTCCTCATGGTGTGTTTTCACCTGAGGCCCATCACCAGTACGAAGCCACTCATGATGTGGACCCAAACAGCGTTGCGTTGCCATCGGCGATTTTCTCCATCCTCACCGGCAAGCAGGTTGGTGATTTCCCTCGTTTGGTTGACCCAAGTACGCTGGCGGCCTAACGACTTGCAACGCTCAAGCACACCAAAGTCCTCCAGATTCGTCCAGCCGGTGATGACCTGTTAGCGCCGCCACGTTTTTGACCCAGGTGCCGGGATTTCGCTGACCCATGCAGACACGCCCCTGGGCGCTGCTGCATGCGGAATTTCGCAGCATTGGCTTGGGGCAATCCAATGTCGGTACCTGGGTCAAAAACGTGGCGGCGCAAACACCTGACAGCAAACGGTGATGTGACAATCCAACGATGCCCTGTAGTAACAAGGATTAATCATGATTGAAGGACTGGTCAGTGGACAACTTGTGGGCTGCGCCGAGATGCGTGAGGGTAAGAACGAATCCAGTTATGCAGTTGCAAAGGTGAAGGCAGATACCGCAGGCGGGGAGAGCATTCTGGTCAACGCGATTGCATTCTCCGCAGAGACCTGCAAAGCCCTGTTGGCCCTTGATGATGGTGATGTACTTACTTTGGTAGGGAACCTCACGCCCAAAGTATGGACCGACAAGCAGGGTCACACCAAGCCTGTTGTGGACATGGTGGCAACCCAAGTGCTCACCGTATACCAGGCCAGTCGCAAACGCACCGATGCCATTGGCAATGAATAGCCCATCGGCATTGGGACCTTGAGCCAATGCATTTCTTTGGCAACGTCTCGCCATCGTGGAACTGCAACATGCCGGGCGCTGGTTATTGGCCTTGGGCAAGCGCCCTGCAGGCCAGGCCATCCGAGCCCTGTCCTGGCTGGGCCCGGAAACCGGAGTCAGCGCCCTTAACCGCTTGCACACGCGACGGAACGCCTAGGAGTGGGCTGCCATGCGCTCGGCCCGGTCCATGTTGCCAAGTTGGATGGCCCGTGCGGTGGGCGAACCCAGTGAAGGGATTGCGCATAGCTGAAACCTGGTTTGCGCTCAACGTTGTGGTGCCGATTGAATTGGCCAGTGAGTTGGTGGGGCATGCGAGTATTGATACGACTTCCATCTATTCGATGCAAGAACTGGCACGCAAGATCCGAGTGGCACGGGGATGAAACGCAGAGTTGCCGCATAAACAACCATCGTCTCCTTCAATGAAAATGTTCCCACGAGCCCGAAAAACATCTATCTTGGCGCGTGGCGTTGGCCGCACCAGCAGATCTACCTGACGAGTTGGTGGCCCACTCGCCTGCGGCAGAGGACGCAGCCTCGCAAAACATGGAAGCGGTGAAAGCTGCGTCCACACCCGCATTGGCCAGCCTCCATTGCGACGTCAGGAGCGTACAACAGGCTCTCGGGAACAACCAACCACCAAGCTCGATAATTGCGCACAAAGGAAATCAGAGACAAATGAGCACCACCGTGCAAAACGGGATCATAAGGCCAGGCATGCCCCTGGATGAACTGCGCTTAGTACCGGCCTTCTCCGCTCTCAAAGACGCAGCATTGAGGGTATCCAGAACGTGTCTAGTAGTGACGTGTGAAGGCGCTGCGTTATGTGATGTTCCCGCCGATCATTTGGAGTTGGTGAGAAAGCACGCGATTGGGAGTGTTGCAGGTGGAGCCCCGATTGATGTTGATGCAACATTTTCGCGCTCAGGGACGCAGTTCATTCACTGGAATAAGAGAACAGGTGAATGGTCGCCCGGAATAGAAAATCCACCATTGGCGTCCGACGGCCGCAAGGGCGGTTGGATTTTCTTCGAAGTTAAGGCTGGGTCAGCTGAGTTAGCAAGGGCCATGGCTGAACGCTATGTTGTTTGTAAGAATGCATCGTTTAAGGGCGGCATCGTCGCACTGACCGATACGGTGGCAATCGTTTCGCTCGATGGTAAAGAAATAGCCTACTGACAGGAGATCAAGATGGCTTTACTGAGGTCGCAGAAAGCTCGCGAAGTCAATTTGGAAGCGATCATTGCAAGCAAGTCACAGTTGAATACGAGGGAGGGCGCTGAACTACCTGGAGACCATCCTCTCGGTCATCCCGACTGCGACTGATCGCCTGGAATCCTGGTTTGCCCGCCCGGTCGTCAAATGCCTGCGCAATATGGGCATCTTCACCCTGGGCGACCTGGTGAGGTTCATAAACGCCTATTCGACTGGATGAACTGGCCAAGGCCCGGCATAAAGACCTGCGCATCGAAGCGCTCCCGGTCCTGCCCGAGACCTGGATCCTGAGCGTTACCGGCAAACGGAACAAGACCCGCGAGGTTCCGCTCAAGGCGGAAGTGGTCGACCTTTTGGCCCTGCATGGCAAGGAGTTCCTGGAAGAAGACAAGCAGTCCAGCGATAAAGACAGCCTGCCATTGATCAGAACCCTGGGTGCGTCGGTACCGCAGTGGGGACGAGGGCAGGGAGGTGAACTGGTCACCAGTTCCAGGACCGAGACAGCGGGTTCAGCGTTGTCAGCCTCCGGGATCTATGCAGTGCTCAAGCGGTTCTTTCGCCAGGCCGCCAAGTCGGCGGCACAGGCTGGGTTGGACGCGCGACGGTTTGAGAAGGCCAGTACGCACTGGATGCGCCATTCTTTTGTACGCCAGGCGCTGGTGGACGGGGTGCCGATTGAAGTGGCATCAGAGCTGGCGGGGCATGCCAGTATTGATACGACTTCGATTTACTCGACGCAGGAGTTGGCGAGGAAAATTAAGGCCGTGCGGGGGATGAAACGCAGAATCGCGGCCCAGCGCCAGAAGAGAGAAGGAAACCGTGAGGAGTTAGAGGGTGAACTATTCTGAGGTCATCAAGTCACTGAACAACGCATCTGCGTTCGAGCTGTACCGGATGCGAGCCGCCATTGACCGGGTCCTGGACGAGCCGCGCTGGATGCAATCGGTGCAAGTCCGGCTGAAGGTTGGTCAAGACGTGCAATATTTTGATCCCCAGGCCAATGCACTTCGACAGGGGAAGGTGCTTGAAATGCGAAGAAAGCAGGCGGTCGTGTTGGACATGAATGATGCAAGGCGTTGGCTGATTTCGTACGCGGCAATCAACCTGGACGGTAGCGATGTGCAAATCCGGGAACGAAAAGCACAGGGTTTGGGGCGCAACGAGGTGGCCATTGGAGATGTGGTCGGGTTTGTCGACCGGGATCAGAACCAACGTACCGGCAAAATCATTCGGCTGAATGACAAGACCGTCTCCTTGCAATGTGGTGGCACCCAGTGGCGCGTGGCGTATGCGTATCTCCATCGGGTAGTGGACGCGGAAATGAGAGATCAAGGAACGATCGAGGCAAACGTAGTGCAACTCCGATTGGATGATTCGCCAGAATGACGAGACCTTTGTTGCCCACTTCAACCGTTCGGCGAACCACAAAACATGAATCGAGAACCGACCGTACGTCTTGAGATGACCAGCCCGAGCGGCGACGAGCTGAAAGCCGCACGCCTCAAAACCGGACTGAGTCAGGTGGACGCTGCTGCTTTGATGGGCTATCCCGTTCAGACGGGGAGCAGGGGTGGACTGCAGTCCAGAACCTGGCAGGCGCTGGAGAGCACGACGGATTTACGCAATATGCCCGGGCCGATTTTCGCGATGTTCCAGCTGCTGACGGGAACGCACACCGAATACGTCTTGATCAAGAGAGATTCAACTGCTGAGATGCAAGAAGCCGACACCCCGTTGGCCTAGACAATATATTGCGGCAGATAGGCATCATTTGTCGCAAACCCGGCGGTTAAACAAAGGTGCATGCGGTCAACGCAACATGAGCATCTGGCGTTGTGATCACAGTTATAGATTCAGGTCTGATGCCGGTAAGGCGGTCCAGTTCGACGTTCTGAATTGGCTGGTGTGGTTGATTTTTTCACAGACACGCTAACATAATTCTCTGTTGTACGTTGACTGAATCGTGTCAGACCTATAAGCATGTGGACACCAACAAATTTCTTTTGTGACAGGGAGAATTCAGAATGCGCACTATTGGCAACGTCCTATGGTTCATTTTTGGAGGCCTCTTCATGGGCCTGGGTTGGTGGCTTGCAGGACTGCTTTGCGCCATCACCATCGTAGGCCTGCCATGGGCAAAGTCCTGTTTTGTGATCGGTCAATTCGCTTTTCTGCCTTTCGGCAAGGAAGCCATCAGCCGTGATGCGTTGACTGGAACTGAAGACGTTGGAACCGGGCCACTGGGCATGCTTGGAAACGTCCTGTGGTTCATCGTCGCCGGCGTCTGGCTTGCAATCGGTCATGTTGCGACTGCCTTGGCATGCTTCGTCACCATCATTGGCATTCCCTTCGGAATCCAGCACCTAAAACTGGCCATGTTGGCACTTGCACCTGTGGGTAAAACGATTGTGACTCGCGACACAGCAGATGCATCAAGACTTTATGCCGCACAGGCAGCTGTCGCCCGTCAAAGAAGTTGACCCAGTCACAAACAAAAAAGCTCGGCGGTATTTGTGCCGGGCCAACCCGCCATTAGCGGTACGCTTTCGAGGCGGGCGTAAAGCCAAAGGCAATCGCCCAAAGCGTATGGGCAACGGCAATTCAACCAGCCGTTGTAGGGCTTCAGGGCTCTAAGTCTACTTCGGCGAGCACCTGTTGCTGCCGACTCGTTTTTGACCCCGGGCTGCCGATTTCCAGTGACCCAGCGCGATGCCGTGTGTTCGTTGCTGGGTGCGGGATGGCAGCCCTTGTGGGTCGGTCATTCCATAGTCGGCGCTAACAGACACTCCCTTATTGCGACAGAACACCCGTTTTACCTCGCTCTCCACTTAGGTGTAGGTCACTAACCAGCGACCTCCACCCAGACTCGGCATGCGTCTTGCGTACACCGATTAACACACCGTGTGCGGAGTGTCCATAACCCTATGTCCACTGTTTTATCCACAATAAATGCGTATCTACCCAGCACCATGGTGGTCATGATGCTAGGGTTCACCTGCGGCATCACCCCGCTCGCGGGTGCTGCGGATTCAGCAGCAGACACCAATACCTGCCGCGCCGAAGTCCTGAAATTCGAAGAAACAGTAGCATTTGTCCGCCAAGCTCAGGGCAATGCGGCTGCTAGCGCGATGCGTGAAAAGCTGTTGCCCGCCAAAGTCGAATCAGACATCCTGTTTTCAAAGGGCTACTGCGGGATTGCCAGGTATCTGCGCGAGAAGAAGCTCACGCGCTAGCGGGCCTATTGGGAAGATTCGCGCAACTCCGACCACTCCTGCAAATTCCCCGGAAAGAGACGCGATCGGACGCCACCATTGGCCCAGATACAGGTTGTTCAACGAAAATTACTCAGGCCGATATCGGCCGCTGAAGCCAACATGAAATGCACTCCGGATTGACTGTTGAGTTCAGTAAAACTGCGCTTCATTTCACATCGAAGAAGTCGCATTGCCGCTATTGGCATCGGTGAAGCACCAGACACGCTCGCACGTCCTTACGGTGTTAATCTAGATGTCATCCAGGAGCCCGACACCATCGTGACCCAAATTCGAATCAGTCATACAACGGTCTATCACTACCGCAGCCTGGTCAGCCTGAATCCGCACCGACTGATGCTGCGTCCCAGAGAAAGTCGTGAACTGCAACTCATCTATCGCACACCTTGAATGTGTGTCCTGACGCAACCATCGCGTGGGCGCAGGACGTCTCCGGCAATGCTGTCGCAACGGCATCATTCAGCGGCAAGACCGACACATTGCGGATTGAGAGCCGCGTTGAACTCGAGCACACCGGCAACCCCTGGCCGATCTTCAATATCGCGGCGACGGCCCTCAATTTCCCCTTCTTCTATTCGAATGATGATCGCGCTGATCTGGGAGCCCTCGCGATCCAGCAGTACTTGGACCCGATGGGGCGCCTCCAGAAGTGGGCCCGCTCATTTGTGCGGGACTCCACACCCGACACGCTGGAACTGTTGAAGGCGATCAGCCAGGGCGTGTCCGAAGCGTTGCAGTACGAGGTGCGTGAAAGCGAAGGTACCCAGACGCCCAACGAATCGCTCGACCGCGGGTGGGGTTCGTGCCGCGACTTCGCCGTACTGTTTGCCGAGGCGGTACGCAGCCTGGACATGGGCGCCCGGATCGTGTCGGGCTATCTGTACGATCCGCAACACCGTGCGACGGGTTCCGCAGGATCCGGATCTACCCACGCATGGGCAGAGGTCTATGTGCCCGGGGCAGGCTGGATCAACTTTGACCCCACCAATCGCAGTATCGGCGGATTCAACCTGGTTCCGGTCGCCGTAGCGCGTGACATCACGCTGTTGATGCCAGTATCGGGCAGCTATGTGGGTGTGGCTGACGCGTTCACAGGAATGGAGGTCGAGGTCCGGGTGACCTGATCTAGTCGCGATGAGACTCTCTTTAGAATTGCCGCCAACCTCTTTCCCGAATTACCATTTTTAATGGAGCTTCGTTGAATTCACTGTGAATTTCTAGGCCATCGCCAAGTTCAACTTGCCACAATGAAACAGAATCCTCGCCCGATAGTTGGTGAAATCCCGAAACCCAGGGGCATTGACCTTGATGAGTTGGATAGCACTGTTGAAACCTTCGGCACAGGCGTTGCTGATTCTGTGCTGGATAAAGTTGAGCAGCCCTTCTTCGTCGCGCCTGAGCATCTTGACGACCTTTTTGACTGGCTCCAACTTGCTGCGCATGGCGTTGTTCGACCAGGCCTTGAAGAAGCGTTTGGCGGCTCCCTTGTAGACATCCGAGTTTAGGCGGTTTGAACCCTCACGCGGCACCTTCGGCCTTGGCGTGAGCGAAGAAGCACATGATCCTCAAGATAGCGCTTGCGCAGGGGGGACACGGACGTCCAGTGAACTTCAAGCAACTGTGCCGCCCTATGGGCCCGCTCCATCGACATGGGCTGAGTGCCCAATGGACGCAATATTTGCACAATGGAAAGCTCGCATTCAGACGACGCTGGCTCTTGCTTCATGCCTTGCTTGAACTGAAAAATGGACACTAGCAATATTGGTGACCAATGAATCCAGACTAGCAAGAATAATGAGCGCGGCAAGTCACTCATGTAGTTTGTTTGCAACAATTGGGAATCGGCGTAAAAAGCCCGAAAAGCCTTTGTTCATGCGAGTTTTGGGGGGATTTTCACTAGCATGATTAGTGAGCATCACTAGCGCCATTTGCGCACCACAACAGCAGCTAGGGCATGCGAAGGAGCCGAACTTGCCAACCTTCTTCAGCGATAGCGCAGTTTCATGAACAGGATGGAGGAAGCCAGAGTGAGCGTGATGACGTTTGCAACTACGATGGGCCAAGCCCCGAGCAGCAGCCCGTAGACCAGCCACAGCGCCACACCTGCAGTAAAGGCGCTGTACATCACCAGTGAGATGCCGCTCACATCACGGGTGCGGAAGGTGTGAATGGTTTGGGGAACAAAACTGGCGGTGGTGAGGACGGCGGCAAGCATGCCGAGTAGGTCGATGAAGTGCATGGCACGATTATCCGTTCTGCCGAGCAGGAGCGCAGGCAGGCCAGCCCTAGACATCGGTCACATCATAGGGTGACGCCAACTTTTGACTGGCGTATTGCCTGGCCTTGGCCTACGAGTAGGGCAGTAGTGCCTTTGCCGCCTCGATGCGAAGACTAAGCGCCACGGTTTGGTCGTTCATTACGTCGAGCAAAAAGCGCTTCGGATCTGCGCCGGGTTTGAGTTGAGATTCTTGTGCGACAACAGTTTGAGCATTTGCGCCACCCAGTTGCATTCCACGGTTGGGGCTGATTCGACTCAATACTGATTGGAAAAGAGCCGGCTCAATGCATTCGAGACGAGTCAATATTTTGGCCTGGGCTTCAGGGCTTGGACACACATCGAGCCCGGGCGCGTCAGCAAAGATACCAGCGAGGTCAGGGAAACAAAGGCAGACCATTGGCCGGTCGTCGGTTGAACCGCCGGCACAAGCCGGGCATGTCCAGCTTCGTTGGGCATCATGCAAATGCGGTCAGGCGCGATCTGATGCAGGTAGCGAAGACGCAACGCATCCAAAAATGCCAAGGCCTCCGTTGCGGGAATAGGTTCAGCGAGGGAGAACCAAAGTTGGTAGCCCTCTATGCCAGAGACGGCAATTGCAGGAGCCGGCAACTCCAGTTCAGTCTGGACCCTTTGCCAAAGTGCGGAAAGCACAACCCAGTCAGCGGGTCTGCCAATCTCCAGCACCATGGCTCGGACGCGTTCGTCAGAAGCAATAAGACTTGGTGCGTCAGTTGCAGCGTCATGGTCGTTAAATAGGTAAAGGCGCCGCAATTCCGTCTGAAGTGGATTCATGCCGAAATATACCGTGCGCCCCGAGCGTAAGTTTGCCAATTGACCACAAACCGGGGCGCCAGCATCTACGTAGTAGGATGTGGTCACCGGCCCATCGTTTGGAGTCTTCTGATCAACCTGGTCGTCTTTACGCGGAGCAGGTGGAGCATAGCGTTCTGAAACTGGGCCGCACAAAATCAAGGTCCTATGGTGCAGATTCCCCAGCTGGTTGTTTGACGACCGCTGTGATATCGATATCTGAGAACAAGCAGGTCAAAGTGTCGTCAGTTCCTCTACGCGTCCCGTGCCGGTTCTTTTTGCTTGGCGTTCCAACGTTTGAGTCGACGCGTCCATTGTCCTAAGGGCTGTGAACGGTCGGCTTTGACAGCTTCATTCGACATTGCGATCAACTGTTCCAGCAGGGCTTCCTGTTCAGGGTCATCTTGCGTTGGAAAAGCCGGAACGACCTTTACCAAATAGTCGCCTCTGGGCACCCGTAACGTTGTCGGAAAACCCTGCCCGCTCAGCCGGTAGGTCGTGGCATTGCGGTTCAGGCGCATCTGCTGCATTCCATTGGGGGTCGGCACCTCCACCCATCGCCCCGACATCCACGCATAGCCGTTGACGGGCATTTCACAGCGCAGAAGACCGTCGCCGTCCAAGGTGAATAGCGGGTGAGGTTCGATCGTCACTTCCAGTTCGAGGTCAATCTGCGTTTCACCACGCCGCGCTGCGGGCACGCTCAAAACATGGCCATCGCGCACACCTGCGGGAATGCGCACCCGGCGCCGGTACAGGACTCGCGATGGCGTCCGTCGCCGCTGCAATCCGGACACGATTCTTCGTTCCACAACCAGCCAAAGAGGGCCGCTTTGCGAACAGCACCACTGCCACGGCAGGTCAGGCAAGCCTTGGCCAGCACGCGTTGCCCTTTGCCGACGCAGGCACTGCACGTGTGGGCAATACGCCCACTCAAGGTACGGGTGCAACCCAGGATCGCATCCTCAAGGGATAGAGCCACTTTGCGGACATGCGTTCTCGTGTGGCCATCGGGTTCAGGTGCAGCTGAAGCCCTGGATTGCTCTGCACGGGATTCAGTGTGCCCACCATCGTTGGTGCCGTCGCTTTGGCTATCGCGTAATTGGCGGATGTGCTGGTAGGCCTTGTTGATTTGCTGCATGCGTCGACTTGCCCCGGCCATTGCGTTGCGGTCAGGATGCCAGGCGGCTACAAGGCGCCGCCAGACTATTTTGAGTTCCGCATCATTGACACTGGGATCCACGCCCAGTTCCTGGTAGGCCTCGTTGGTGTCCATGGTATTGGTGACCTTTTGCAACGGCTTGTGTTTGAATCGCGCGTCTCAGGGAGGAACCGACACGGTCACGATGCCGGTATGCGGTCGAAATTGCCCCATGGATTCGTCAGGCACTCTCACAGAACCAAGCCGCCCAGGTTACCGAATAGGACGGGGCCGGTTTTGACCTTGCGAGCGCGCAAGCGCGAACGCTTATTTGGCTGCGCGTTTTGCCTTTGCCACGGGAGCCACGGATGCGGCCATGGATGCACCCTTTGTGATGGCTGCGTCCAGCGTGCTTTCTGCGGTAGATGCGGCAGCTTTTAGGCCCTTTGCCAGTGGAGCAAGGGCTTCACCTGCGGGATGTGCCTGTTGCACGGCATCGACCGTGTCATGAAACTGAGTCACGCTCAGTGCCACCGCGTCTTTCAGATTCTTCTGGAACAGAGCCATTGCAGCTTCAGAGGAAGCCTTGAACGCTTCAAAGGCGGCTTGTGGATCCTTGGCACCCTTGACCGCTTCGACTGTTTCCACCATGGCTGCTTGCGCTTCAGCCACCTGACTTTGAGCCAAGTCAGCCCAGGCTTTCAGATTGTCTTGCAGGGGGCGAAACGCCTGCTGGGCTGCGCCCAGGTCAAACTTGGGCGCTGACTCAGTCATGGATTTGGTAATGGCTTCGAAGGGGGTATTCTTGAACATGGTAGAACCTTGGTGGACTTGTTGCGGTGCAGCAATTATCTCCCAAAGGTCAAGCGGTGCTGCATTTGTGACGCATAGCGACAATTGGCACCAATGCCCGGGTTCAAACTCACCGCTAGGTCTCTGGGAAAGCGGGGTGGCAGGGCTATTAACGTGGACTTCAACAATGGGAATCGGAAGGCATCAACCAACGGTACACCTCGCTTCTGACATCTCGCAATGAAATTGCGACAACGAATGTGTTGATTGGTGCCCTCTCCTACATGCTTGGACTCTTGGAACCAGAGTTATTTACTCATTTGTGTTTGGCGCCGCAGGGACGGTGGCCCTTTGGGGCCGCTCGAACGTTGTACGCAATAGAAATAGACGCGCAGTAAAGACATGAAAGTACTGGACCTTCAGTGTGCTCACAAACATGTGTTTGAAGGATGGTTTTCATCCGAAGCCGATTTTCAGGACCAACAAGGAAAGGGTCTTGTTGAGTGTCCGGTTTGCAGTAACGCCACTATTGTCAAAATGCTCAGCGCGCCCAGACTGAATTTTGGCAGTGGACGTGAAGCGATTCAGCCTTCGCATGAAGTTGAATCCCCTGAAGTTGCAACCCAATCATTGCAAGCGGCTTGGACGGCCGTGGCTCGACTCGTTGTGGCCAATACCGACGATGTGGGCGATCAATTTGCCGAGGAAGCACGAAAAATACACTACGGTGAGGCCCAAGAACGCGGCATTCGCGGGAGGGCCTCCCGCACCGAAACTGAGTCCTTTATTGAAGAGGGCATTGCTGTCATGCCACTGGCGTTGCCGGACTTTCTCAAGCGACCACTGCAGTAAGTCACCATGTGACTGACAACTGACAACTGACAACTGACAACTGACAACTGACAACTGACAACCGACAACTGACAACTGACAATCTTAGACACGGCTATCTGCGAAACGCTTGCAAACCAACAAGGCGGGTGACAAGATAGATATCACGTTATCTATCGCTGGTCTGGAAGCATTTCAATACTGTGGGCATGAATTCCAGAGCACGCTCACGGGCTACAAGATGAAAAGTTCAATGAGTCGCAAGGGCAATTGCTGGGACAACGCACCCACCGAGAGCCTGTGGGGTCGATTGAAAGTGGGCAGGCTGTATGGGCAAAAGTTTGCCACTCGCAGAGATGCGATGGACGAAGTGATTGACTGGTTGACGTTCTACAACCACAGCCGGTTGCACTCCACGTTGAGGTATGTCAGTCCCATGAAATTTGAAGAAAGCTGGAACGCGGCACAGCAATTGAAGGCCGCATAATGGAGTGGCTAAGCGGTACGTCCAACAGGGGCAGGTTCACTCCAAACGTTTGGAGCCAAGAGTACAGACTTTGGAGTTGCCTCGAAGGGCAATAGGCTGGTCCCAAAATGGACCCGGCAATTAGATCAGTCGGGCTTGAACCATCGATAGATGATGGCCTACATCAGCGATGTGATGAAGCAGGCGGCCACGAGGACCAATGAACATTACTGAATTGGCGAACCATGCCTAAGCAGTGCATGCCAACCACGAACAAGAAGGGATGCACAAATGAGGGATTGGAAACGACTGTACAAACGCATTGGACCGCTTCGGTACCAGGCATCGCAAAGCGACTGCGTGCCGACAACTGTTGTAAATGGACTAATCGTAGTGATGGAAACGCAACTCAAGCCACGACTCCTTCAACTGGTATGGAATGCTTCCATCGACAGTAAGGCGGGTACTGGGTGCGTTGGTAGTCAGGTGATAAGTGATGTGCTCAACGCGTGGTTCAGCAGGGCGCGTGACGATGGTTACGAGAAGAATAGGCTGCCGTTCAAGTCTGAAATCGTTGAGGGAGGGAAGGTGCATCTGGACCAAAACAATCCAATAGGAAGATGTCTGAATGGCGGCGGTGTCGTTTGTTTCACCACAAAAAATGGCACGCACTACTCTTTGATTCTTGCTGAGGAAAGCGGCAAGTACATGATGTTTGACCCATGTTGGTCAAGTTTCCGGTCCAAGGACGATTACCTCGATTACCATGGTCTGGTTAACCAGGTGTGGGACCGGGCCAGACTCGTCAAGGAACTCAAAGAAACAGAGAACAAATGGATTCATCTGATTTCAAAGGTTGCACGGCAAGACGAGTAGCGAGCGCCGATCAACGGACATCGCCACTTCCCGCGTTTACCGCTTGTTGCGTGACAGCAACCCGTATCAAGTTCAAAGATTCATCAAGAAGGAGTCCAGCATGAGCAACGTTCGAGTCAATGTGACGTACACCTACAAAGGTGGTCCGGTCAAAACCTCCCTATCCATCAATGCTGTCGCGGCGACAGAGAGTGCAGCTATTGCCGTATTGAAAAAACTCTACCCTCAGCGCGAGGGTTTCATCGTTATTGCCCTCAAACAGCTTTGAACGACGCTTGCTCAAATCGCGGCGGCTAAGAGTGAAGCTGATCGGCAACTGGTGCGGCGCTGCACCACTATGGTTAGCATCGCCTGTTCGACTGCATCCTTCCTTGTATTGCTCGGCATACACACTCCTTGGCGACATGGTGTGCCTCATACACAAACCTTCCGACTGGCTCGGACCACCTCAGAGAAACCTACAGCTATTCCCCAAGAAAATTAGGTCATCATCTCCATGCGGAATGTTCGTGTTGTGAAGATGTTCAAACACTTACACTGTATTCGCATGGTTTCTGTTAATCTATCTTTTGAATCTGTAAAGCATGTACCACAAGCCTAACGAACAAAATACCAGGGTGTTGCTCACACCTTTGATAGCTTAACGTTGCTAATTTGGTCACCGAATCCGCGTAGCCACCAATGCAGTTGCGCCGACTCAACGACGGTCGCCTGTATCTGGTACTGGTCATCGATTTCCTTTACAACTTGATCAGTGGAAAGGGGTGATTCCAATAGATGAAAACCAGCTCCCTTCGAAATGTTGAAACTTAGTCGGACTCGCTTGCCGTCTCCAAAGCCGAACCGGCCATCGTTATCGTACTGCTCAAGATCAAAATCTTTTGGACGGATGAACGAGTGGCTCAGTGTCTCGGCCTTGGATATGCGATGCATGGCAAGACTTCGTTCGTTGTCATAACCTTGATAGCGGCAAACCAGATACATTCGTGGGCCTTGTTGCGCCAACCCCAGTGGCATAACCTCAATACTGGTAATCTTGCCTTCGGCGTTCTTGTAATCTAGTCGCAGCCATCGATTGCCATACAACGCATTGCTTACCTCTTCAAAGATTCCCTTTTTGATCTTCGGTGGAATTAGCGGCTGGGTCGTACTCACGACGCGTACCTTGGACAGCCACTCGTTGCTTCGCTTGCCCAGTGCCTCCGAATCCAGATTTGATCGGGCCTGATCGAAGAAATCTTGCATTGACTTCATTACGCTGGCGGGCAGCAGATTGCTCAATTGTTTTTCTGCCAAAGTGAGAATCAACGACTCCTGTTCACTGAGCATTTGCAATGAAAAACCAGTTGTCTTTTCCTTCCACTTGTAGCCATAGGGCCTACTACGCTCATCACGCTCTATCGGGTAGTAGTCACTGAGCATTTCCATCTGCCGCTGAATCGTCCTGAGGTCTCTATCGATACCCGCATCGGCGAGGTGCTTGTGCAGCATAGGTGCTGAGACTTTGCGGTCACGCGGGATGTGGCGTAGCAGCTCGATCACCATCCGAAGCGTTTCGATGGTTTCTGGTCGTCTTGCCATATCTGGGACCTCCATATAGCGATGCACCCTGCAAGTGGTTGAACCCGCCTTGACGGGATGAGCTTGGAAGGTGGGATATTGATGATGTTCGTTCAGGGATTATGAGGTCCGAAAGGGACAGCCCATCAGTTCAAAAAACCAATTACGGACTTTGCTCCCTCTTTGATCTCACTCTCAGCAACTAGCGCCGCGAATAGGGCTTCTGGCGAAGAAATGCGCCGAAAGCGGTGTTGGCGTGCAACTGCAGCAAAGTCACCTGGCGTCAGATTCTTCACCTGGCAGACTTGTGCAAGGACGGAAGGTGAGGGCAGGGCGATGGCAAACTGTTTGCAGTGCCGCAGGAAGAGTTCAATGCTTTGATCGGGTCTTAAAAAGCCGAACTTCACTTTCAGGTCGAATCGACGAAGGGCTGCCTGGTCCAGTCCCGTCATCAGGTTGGTGGATGCAACAAATACCCCCGAAAAAGACTCCATCTGGGTAAGCATTTCGTTGACCAGGCTGGACTCCCAGCTTGCCTTTGCGCCTCTTCGGTCCTGAAGGAAACTGTCGACTTCGTCTATCAAGAGCAGGGCGCCATCATCCTCTGCCTGCCTAAACGCATCGGCGATGTTCTTTTCATTTTCGCCGACCCACTTTGACATCAGGTCTGAGGCGCGCTTGACAATCAATGGCACTTCCATTCTTTCGGCAAGCCATCGGCCATAGGCGGTTTTCCCAGTCCCTGGAGGGCCATACAAGCAAAGGCGACCCGATTTAGACTCCATCAAGCCGATAGCAACCTGTTCAAGGTTTGAGTCGGCATGAATGAATGCCGGATCGTAGATATCTGGCAACCTGTTGGCATCGTTCTTTCGCAGGGGCCCATGCCCCTGGGCTTCCAGGGTTGTGCTGATCAGCCTGTTGATGGCATGGGAAACGCCCGAGGGGCCAAGTTCGTCACTGATCGAACGTGCCACAGACGCAGCACGTGTCACGACTGCAGGGGCAAGCGATTGGGCCTGTGCAATGCGTGAGACCTGCTGGTCGTCCAACATTCCCGAACAGGCGTCGCGAACGATGCGCTCCCGCTGCTTTTTCGGTGGAACGGTCAACTCGAAGACCACATCGAAGCGACGTATGAATGCGGGGTCCATTCCGCGGACGGAATTTGACAGCCAAATCGTTGGAACGACGTTTTCCTCCAACATGCGATTGATCCAGGCTTTGCGTGTCTGGGCTGTGCTTTTGCGCCCGAACAGACCGTCGCCATCGTTAAAGACATCCTCAACCTCATCGAAGACCAAAAGCGCTGGGCGTTGGCCAAAAAAACTCTGTGCCGCACGGAACGCGCGCAGGCGACGCTCACCGGTTACCGGGTCACCTTCTGCATCCTCACTGGCTACCTCGAAGAGCTCACAGCCCAACTCGGCCGCAAGCGTTCTGGCCAATTCACTTTTGCCAGTTCCGGGCGCCCCGTGAACGTATACGTTGACACCTTTGCGCCCGGTTGCAATGGACTTTTTGAGGAAGGGACGAAGAATCCGCAGGGACTCATCAATGTGCTGGTAGTCGCTGATAGTGAGGGTAGCCGGTGAACCCCTGTGCACTGTGTCACGGAGCAGCCCTACCGGTTCCAAATCGGAACTTGCTATCAGATCAGCAAAGTGGTTGGACAGCAGGTCCAGCTTGCTGAGAAGGTATGACACGCCACTGCGATCGACTGCAACCAACCCGGACTTGGCAAGAATTCCATTGGAACTGAGAGCGGAGCGGATTTCAGTTTCCTGGATGTCGAGAAGGACGGACAGCGTATGGCAAACTTTAGTCGACGACAGGGTCCCCAGTCGGTCGCAGGCTTCGTCCAGCAAGGACTCATTGCGGATCAACACCGCAAATTCGAGAATTCGGCAGTCGGTTGGCGACAACCCCACCAGTTTCGACAATCGGTCCACGTTGTCACGAAGAATCGATGGCGCCACGGTATCTTTGAACCGTACTTCAAAGGCGCGATGAACTTTCCGTATCTCGGTCAGTACTTTCTTGCGATCGAATTCCTGTCGAGTGCAATCCACCCAGTTTCCAAGGCCGATAGCTTGTGCCATACCGTCATTGGAGAAGCCATGGTCAGTAATGAACTCTCTGTGGGTGCCAAGCCCGATGAGCAAACGGACGAGCCAGAGTTGAATGAGGGGAACCGTGTCGACTGAGTGTTGACAGGCGGGGGTGCGTCGGTTTCTGGGCATTGAAATCTCCTCTGAAGAGAATTCCATTGTCGAAAATGACGCGACACTTCGTGTCGCGTTCAAGGCGAGAAAAGTATATCGATGGGCTACTTTGGAAAACTGTCGCGAAACGACACGACTTGTCGCTTCCATAGTGAGAATGAGGCAGGCTTGCTGGACAAGCAAAGGACCCCAATTCCAGCCTCTTTTTTGGCGACCCGATAGATGACGAAGGTAAATTTCTGCACACTATGAATCCAGATCTCGCTGAACTGTTGCCACATGCGTTCATCGACCGCTGGGAGGGGAGGGTGCCGATCAGTTTCGCACTAACCTTTCCTGGACGAAATTTGATGAACATGCCGGGCATGCGACATGCACCCAGTTATGCGTTCATTGTTACGGATTCAGGTCAGGTCTGGCTACTGAAAGCCCAGGGGCACGCATGGACTGAAGGAGACTTGGTTAAAGGATCTGCATTGCTTTCACAAAAGTTGGAGAAACTGGATTGGGAAAAGCTGGCGTACTGCCTGCCCGGTCTGGATTTACCGGCAACCATTGAGTTGCTGGGGCCGCGGTTAGGCGGTGGGCTTGCGACCAATTTGGTAGACACGCCCCGTCTGACAAATGCGCTATTTTCACGTTGGATTTCTCAAAACAGTAGCCTTCCGACGGAAGTCTTAAAAAACATCAAGGAGATGCTGGCTCTGTACCTGAAGGAACAAGCTGGAGCGGCCATCGCTGAATACTGTCACCAGGTGAAGGAGCGCTTTGGATTTGAACTTGAAGGGGCCCTGGATCTTGATGTACTGAATGCACTACGGGGGAGCTTCCAGACGGAACGAAACCAGTTTCTGGGAACATTTCCCGCCATCGGAAGTAGTGTTTATGCACATGATGCGAACTCCTTTTGGAGGTCTTTGCGTCAAACGATCGATGGTCGCAAATCACCCGTCAAGGCACTCAGTGACGCCTGGAATATCAAGCAGTCGACGGTCAGATCACTCAGGTCTACAGATTGCCAGGCATTGGGAGAGTATTTTGCTGGTCATATTGAGGAACTCTGCCGACTGCTGGACCAGATTCCTCCTGAGCACCACCCGAACACCCCGACCGAGTGGATGGCATTCAGAAGATGCCACGCAACGGCCAAAGAGGTCTTTGGTCATTCTGATGCAGCCCGGTTGGTCATTGGAGCCAAGGTACGGCACGATCTCAAGCGCCTTGCAAACATAAGCCACGCCGACGGAGCGCGATTTGGCCTTGAGGAGGCACGCGTGATAGAGCGGTTGCGGCTTGGACTGATCGACACGGTGTACTTCGTCGCTCAACAGAATGCCAGTGTGAATGACCCAAAACAGGTGCGAAGGGCCGACATCCACGTTCGGGTTGACAGATTTCTTAGCAGTATGTCGTGGCAGCGGCTTGTGGCGTTGAGCAAAAAGTGGGAAAAGTCATTGCACGCCTCTGTCGAAAGCAAGAAGGTGGAGCTTGAATTTGTCCAATCCAAGGGTACCTACTTTGATTTCTTGGGAGAGACGTTCACAACGTCAAACGGATACCGGATCGAGACCATTACCAAAGTGGATGATCTAAAGTCACAAGGAGAGGCGATGAAGCTGTGCCTGCGGCAGGCAGGATATCGCAGCGAGTTTTCCCAGGAATGCACTGCAGCGAAGACAACCATACTTTCTATCAAGTGCGCGGATGGAAAATTGCAGAGTACAGCCGAGTTGGGTATCCGGTTGTTGACTGACGTAAAGAAAGAGCTAGCGGTCCAATTCAGAGTGATTCAGCACCAGGGATTTGACAATAGCGCGGCGCCGGTTGGAGCGAAGAATGCATTGCAGGAGACACTTCTGGAATTGAGTTCCCGAAAACTGCAATCACGTGCCGTTGAAGGTGTTCGGCTGTCAGCGAAACGCCTGCAAACCAACAAGGCAGGTGATAAGACGGATATCACGTTCTCTATTGCTGGTCTGGAAGCATTTCACCAAACGTTTGGAGCCAAGAGTGCAGAGCTTTGGAGCCGCCTTGAGGGGCAATAGGCTTGTACCAAAAAGGACCCGGCACTAAGACCGGCCGGGCTTGAACCATCGATAGATGACGGCCTGCTCAGGGAGGATGAAGCAGGGGGCCACTGCTGACCCATCGCAGTCCGTACACCACATTCCAGCCTCAACGTTGCAGCAGCTTGGTGCGTGTAAATCGTCTACTGCAAAAGGTTGCGCGATTGCGCCGGCAATTGTCGTCCCCGCTGCCATTGGCATTGGCATTGGCATTGGCATTGCAATCTAACGGAGGATTCGTTCATTCCAGATGATCTGCCAAGAGTAGTTGAAGTCCGCTTGCCCTTCTGGACAAGGTGTCAACCGCCAATCGCAGCAAGCCTGGTTGGGCCTCAATCAAGGTGAAGGATTCTCGCGCTCGCGTAATACCGGTGTAGACCAGTTCCCTGGTCAAAATCTTCCCACCTCCCTCAGGGAGCACCAACGCAGTGTGCAAGAACTCGGATCCTTGACTCTTGTGCACCGTCATGGCAAATGCCGTTTCCACTTGCGCCAGTCGACTCACTCCCACTGCGCGCAGTTTGTCACCATCGAGAAAGTAGACGCGCAGCGCAGTCGATCCGGGCGGACCCGGCAAAGTCACGCCCACATCCCCATTGAATACCCCCAGTGCCGGGTCATTGCGGGTGACCATGACCGGGCGCCCGGCATACCACTCGCCTCGGGGGTTCAAGAGTCCTGCTAGTTCCAAGGCGCGCTGTACTGACTGGTTCAAACTGCGGGTGCCCCAATCCCCGTCATGCACGGCACACAGAATGCGGAAACGATCGAAAGCCAACACAACACGCTCCACCCAGTCTTCGTGGTCGCCTGCGTTGCTCAATGCATCCTTGGACCGAGCCTTGACGAGCTGCAGGTAGTCGGCATAGCAGGCAGTGGCTCCCGTGCGGCCCTGGACGGCAAGGTTCAAAACTGTCGCTACGGTCGGTTGCTTCGTTGTCTGCAGAACGCCTGTGGTGTCACCCGCGATCAGGTTGTGAGCGTTATCGCAGTGCCCCGCATTGACGGCCACTGCCAGTTGACCTATGAGCCCTCCAAAGCGACGGCTCTTTCGCAACATAACCGTCTGTTGTGCCAAAGGAGTTGGATGGGCGACGGTGGCGATAAACTCAGTTGGTATCACCTGAGAGGCCGTTGCCTTGGCATAACGTGCCGTCTCGGTGTTGTAGTTCCCAGCTACAGCATCGCGGCACAAGTCACCGAGTACTGCACCTGCTTCTACCGAAGCGAGCTGGTCTTTATCGCCGAGCAGTATCAATTTGGCGCCTGGTGGCAGCGCCTGCAGCAATGCGGACATCATCTCCAGGTGGATCATGGAGGCCTCATCCACGATCAGAATATCGACATCCAGCAGATTGGTGGCATTGAACCGGAACTCTCGCGTATCGACCCGGGCGCCCAGCAGAGAGTGCAAAGTTCTTGCAGCGCCCATGCGCTGTGTCAGTGACCCCAAATCCAGATCATCCCCCAGGCGCCCACTCAGCTCCTGAAGAGAAAAGTCAATGGATTGCCGCAACCGTGCCGCCGCTTTGCCCGTAGGTGCGGCCAGCGCCACGCGAAGGCTCTGGGGCGCATCGCTCATGGCAAACAGCAACGCGAGTAAACGCGCTGCCGTGTAGGTCTTGCCAGTGCCTGGACCACCCGTGATGACTGTCAGGCTCGCGCGCAGGGCAACCGCACAGGCCAGTTTCTGCCAATCCACTTCTTTGGCGTCTTTTTCAGGCACACCGCCGGCGTCGAACAACCGATCCAGCCACTTGGCCGCCAACGGCTCGTCCACCTGCTGGCTGGACGCACAGCGCTGAAGGATTGCGTGTGCCACTTGTTGCTCGTGCAGCCAGTAGCGTCGCAGGTACAGCAAAGGCTCATCCTCGGTACCGCTCAGGACCAGGGGTTGTCCAAGGTCTGTGGAGTCATCGAAGGACCGAACCAGGGGACTCGAACGTAATGCAACAAGCCAGTCATTCAGGCCTTTGGGCAAACCGCTCCAAAGCGCTTGCACTTCGGCTTGCGCAAGCGCCGGCCATGCCAGTACGTCATCTGGGCTGGTGACCAGTATGCGCAGCGGCAGGCAGGTATGCCCTCGTCCCTCCATCTGCGCAAGCACCGCCGTGCAAACCAGCAGGACGGGCGATGCAGACGCATCAAGTTCCTGCAAAAAGGTGGCCATGGCGCTGTCCAGACGACGCAGCCAGCCCTTTTCAGCCCAGGCATGAAGGACAGCCAAGGCGGCAGTCGAAGGGGAGGTTGCGGAATCGGTCATCGAAGTTGCACCGGGGTCGTTTGAAGCAATGAGGGTGTTCATACCTGTGCCTCCTCTTCGTTCAGCATGGAACCCAGTGCATCCATCAACGGGGTGCTTGCCGGAATCAGGCACACACCACTTTGCGGGCCTTTGACTCCGCGCAGGAACAGGTACACCGCTCCTCCAAGATGTTGCTTGGGGTCGTAGGAAGCTCCAAGCCGCAGTTTCAGCAATCGATGCAGTGCGAGCATATAGATTGCTGCCTGCACGTCGTACCGATGGTGCGCCATGGCGTGCGCAAGTGCATCGCTGCTGTAGGCTGCGTCGTCCTCGCCGAGGTAGTTGGACTTGTAGTCCAGCACCCAGTATTTGCCCTCGTGCTCAAAGACCAGGTCTGCAAAACCCATCAGCATGCCGTGGAGTTGGCGGTCAGCGAGAAAAGGCCGATCGACGCCCGTAAGAACGTGTGCACGGCAATGCGCATCGATTTCCTTCGCTTCGATGCGGTCGGCAGGAAGCCAGAACTCCATTTCTGGCAGCACGTGAACCAGCTCCATTAAGGTTGCGTTAGGTCCAGGTAACCGGGTTTGAACCACTTCAGAGAGCCAGGCTTCAACAACCTCTGCGTATTTACCCCTGCCTGCACGTTCACAGCGACGCTGCAAACGTTGTGTCAACGGCTCGTTGCCTGGCAATGCAAAGCCCTCAGGGGTCAGCCATTCCAGCTGGTCATGCAAGAAATTGCCCGCTTCCGCTCCTTTGGGAAACTTGTGCCAGGTAGGTTGACTCGACGCAGCGGTGACTTTAGATGGTGGCCCTTCGCCAGTTACATCCGTCACATCCGTTACATCAGGTTCATCATCCGCTGGTCGCGGAGTCTGCAGCAAGGACAGTTCAGAGCCCGATGGTGTTGTCGCGAGATCCCGGGTCAATTGGGAAAAGCTTCCAATCTTCCAGTTACGCTCAAACGCTGCGGTGTAGTCAAGCCTGTCTTGCAAGGCAATGATGGCAGTCTCTCGTGATAGCGGGGTGCAAGGCGTGTTCGCTTCTGCGGCCTTGAGCACTATGTTCTTGTCGCCAGCAGCAAACAGTTCAAGCGGCCCCAGCCAGTCGGGGGCGTTGAGCGCTTCCGTCCCACCCAAGAGGTAGCCAGCGCCGCTGCTGTGTGAGATGCACGCATCGCTATTGCCTGTTTTGAGCGCAGAAAACCCCACCCATAGGGCATGGCGCGCGCGGGTCAAGGCAACGTAGAGGAGGCGCAAGTCTTCCCGCAAGCGGTCGCGATCGGCCAATGCGAGTTCGGTTTTGTCAAAGTCCAAACTCAAATGCCGGTTGCCCTCCTCATCAGCCAGATTGACGAATGAGGTGAACCTTCTGTCTTTCTTGCGAAAGCTGGTGGAGTAGGGCAGACAGACCACGGAGTATTCCAGTCCCTTGCTCTTGTGGATGGTGATGACCTTGACCAGATCCGCGTCGCTTTCCAAGCGAACGACCTGTTCATCGCCCTGGGCACCGCCCTCGCTGATTTCGGTCTGCAACCATCGGATCAAGGCTTGCCCACCATCAAGCGTGCTACTGGCGGTTTGAAGCAGCTCTGCCAAATGCAGGAAGTTGGTCAGCTTGCGCTCACCATCGAGATCGTGGAGCCAGGTGGAAGCTAAACCGAGTTGGTGCAAGGTTTGGCGCAACATGGCCAGCACGCCTTGCGTCTGCCAAACGGTGCGCAATTGGCGCAGCTGCGCGCTGCGAGCATCAAAAGCATCGTCATTGCTGGCAAGCCATGCCAATTCGTCGAGAGTCAGTCCAACGGTGCCGGTTGCCAGTCCGGCGCGCACCAGGCGCGCGTCCTGAGGTGCTGCCACAGCCCGCAACCAATGCACCAGGTCATGGGCCACAGCACTGGCAAATACCGAGTCTTTGTCTGACAGGTACACCGATGGAATGGAACGCCGTGCAAGCTCCTGCCGCACGGCGTCGGCTTCCTTGCCGGTGCGCACTAAAACCGCTATATCGGCAGGACGCAGCGGTTTGAATGGCCGGTCGACTTCTACAAAACCCGCGGCTGTATCGTTGAGCCAGCTGACGATTTGCTCGGCACAGCGTGCGGCAAAGGCAATTCGGGCACCTTCCGAGTTGCGGAGTGCCAGATCATGCACCAGGGTCATGGCGGGCACAGGGCCGGTGGATGTAATGAGCCCTTCTTTGCGTCCGTTCGCGCGCACTTTGACAAAGGGAAGCGGATTGACTTTCCCCTGGCGGTACATGAATGCGCCCTCAGCACGCGAAATGTCGGCCTGGTCAAACCAGTGGTTGACTGCATCCACCACTGCATGTGTTGAGCGGAAGTTGGTTTCCAGCACATAGTGCCGTCCGGTCGTGGCCTTGCGCGCCTTCATGTAGCTAAAAATGTCCGCACCCCGAAAGCCGTAAATGGATTGTTTGGGATCACCAATCAGCAGTAGTGCGGTTTGTTTGTCGTTGGCTTGCGTCTGGTAAATCTGGTCGAAAATGTCGTACTGCAAAGGCGAAGTGTCCTGAAACTCATCAATCAACACCACCGGGTATTGCGCCAGAATGCGCTCACGCAGTCGAGTGCCGTTCGCACTGTGCAATGCCGTATTGAGACGGGTGAGCATGTCTGCAAAGCCAAAACTGCCGCTTTGGCGTTTCAATAGGAGCAAGCGTTTTGCAACATTGGCGGCGGCGTGTTTGCGCAATGCCGCTGCCACCGTGGGGAGTTTTTCCAGAGCGATCTGCAGGTCGGCAAACTCAAAAAACTCTTTGGGAATGCAATACTGGGTGCGCCCGCAGCGCGTACCTTTTGCAATCCTTCTGGCGTAAGACGGTTCCATGCTGTCTTGCCCATAGCTTTTTCGAGCGAACCATCTTCTGACTCCTTCGCCCATGCCTTGAGTACCCCCAACCACTTCTCAACGTCGCCTTGCCGCATGATGGTCCATCCATTCGCCTTTGCGGGCAACTGACCGAGGAGCCAGTCCTGCATGGCATCGGCACGGGTTT
Organism: Candidatus Aalborgicola danicus; assembly: GCA_016703945.1. Lineage (GTDB taxonomy): Bacteria > Pseudomonadota > Gammaproteobacteria > Burkholderiales > Burkholderiaceae_C > Allorhodoferax > Allorhodoferax danicus. Next base: position 13,081 of record JADJBC010000018.1, on the reverse strand, counting down.
CCCATCCGTCCTTGAGCTTGCCAAGCGCGTCCAGCCGATCCTGATCCGCACGGGCAAGTGCCTCTTCCAGCGTTCCCGCACCCGCCGCAGCGGGTATGTCTTGACCGAGAATGGCCTTCATGTCCTGGACGAGTCTGTCTACGCTGGACCAGACTTCAAGGACTTTTTCCAGGGATTCCAGCTTTAACGGATAGCAGTTCTGGCGCCAATAGTCCTGGGACGCCTGCAGCCGCATGGCGTCTTCATCGGCGACCAGTTCCTCGTCAAACAGGCAGCCGCTGTCGAATGCATGTTCCTTGAGCATGCGTTGGCACCATGCGTCGATGGTGTGCACTGCGGCGTCATCCATACTTTCTGCGGCCAGAGCCAGCAGCCACGCTGCATGGTCACGTGCTTGTCCAGGCGGGTACGCTGACAATAACGACTCAAGGACAGGATCGTTGGCATCGAATGGCCTTTGGCCACGGAACCTTTGCGCTGCCACGAGCAGCCGATCCCGGATCCGGTCCGACAGCTCGCGTGTCGCGGCCCGGGTAAAGGTCATCACCAGGATTTCCGAGGGGCGCAATGGGCGGGTAAAGCCATGTTCGGACCCGTGCCCCAGTACCAGGCGCAGGTACAGCGCAGCGATGGTCCAGGTCTTGCCGGTGCCGGCGCTGGCTTCAATGAGGCGACTGCCCCAGAGATCGAAGTTTTCCGCCTGGAGAACCAGACTTGCTTGCGAATCGGCGGATACTGCGGCGCTGGTTTTTGATGCCTTCTTGTTCATGCTGCCACCTCGGTGCTTTCCTCATTCGTCGCATGTGGTGCGACTTTGACCTGCTGCTTTGCCCACTCCAATAGTGGTGTGTAGACTGCCTTCGCCAGCTCTGCAAATTGGCCATCGGCCGCCAGTGCGTCATAGTCCGGATACATCCGGGCCAGGCACGTGTCCTGGACTTAACCGCTGCTCATGTGACCACCCTCGTAGGGTGTGACTGCATCCTTTTCAGCCGCGAAGGCCAGAGCGGTCTTGGGTGGCAAGGGGAGCGGTGAGTTCATGCCGTCGCTCCAAAGTTTCAACAAGGCTTTCAGTGTTTCCACTGCCTTTTCTTGCGGGTAGGGGGGGATTTCCACCACCCCATCACGGCCCACGAGAATGCCGCGGGCCCTGGCACCGCTGGCGGCGATCGCAAGCGTTCGCACCCAGGCTCCCAATAGCTTCTCAGGTTGTGCAGAGCGGTCGTTGCGAGCTTTGACGAGAAGGTTGCTGGGCTGCAATTCCAGCCAAGCTACGGGGCTCCCAGATGCCTCTTCAGCAACCGATTCAGGTGGTACGTCACCGCCACGCAGATGGTCAATCCAGTCCTCCAGCACGACAGCACCTTCTTGCAGTCGGACGGATTGGCGGTTGGCGGTGTGAGGGAACCGGGCTTGTTCGACGTGCCATGCACCCAGCATGGTTGCCAGCGTCTCCTCCAGGCTTTTCTGTTCGAGATCACCAAACACTTTGAGCGGCAACTCGCCGGACTTTCGCAGCTTGGCAAGTGACTGGGCGACGCGAACCTGTTCCTGGGCCTCATTGGGCTGCTTGTCACCCAACTTCACGGTGGCGGTTGCGAGTAGTTGCCCGAGCAGGCCATATCGCTGCAAGCCATCGACACCAAAGCTCTCGTCGTCGGCGTTTTCCTCCTGAGTCTCGTCAAAGACCACCTGCAGACGGTGCCTGAAGAAGGCCTTGACCGGGTTGCGCAGGAACTGGGTGAGTTGGCTGAGTGTCAGGGGGACGTTGGGCGACGGCACAAAGGGTGCCATCGGCTCAATGGGTGCAAGCACGTTGACTTCACCGTCAGCCTGTACTGGGGATGCATGGGCAGCCCTCCATTCCTTGGCAAATGTGACCAAGGGGCTCCCCTCTTCGAAATACAGGCGGCTGAAAGGCTGCAAAGGGTGCTGTGTCGTGCGATCGGTGACTACGTCCTTGCCCCAACCCGCGCTCAAGTAGTCGCGCAGTTGGGAGACCAGGACGGATGGGGGTTGCTCGCTGTTGTCCCGCACACTGTGCCCACACCAGCTGACATAGAACACTTGTCGTGCAGAAAGCAGCGCCTCGAGCATGAGCTGGCGGTCGTCGTCGCGCCGGGAGCGGTCACCGGGACGTGAATTGCCCATCAAACCCATCAAATCAAAGTCACTGCGCGTACCGCGGCGGGGGTAATCACCGTCGTTCATGCCTAGCAGGCAAACGACTTCAAAGGGAATGGCACGCATGGGCATCAAGGTGCAGAAAGTGACCCCACCGGCCCGAAAGCGCTGGTTCAGGCTGGGTGTCTCCACCGCTTCCATCCATGCCGACCGGGCCACTACTAGGGGGATCTCTTCGCCAAACCCGGACTGTTCACAGGCTTCCTGCCATGCCACAAGCCCCGCTTCAAGGGCGCGCAACGCCTGCTTGTCCGGATCTGACTCGCATCGGACCATATCGGCAAGCAAATCTCTGCACCGGTCCGCCCAGATCGTCGCAGTAGCCGGGATGCTCGCCACACTCCACCATTTCAATAGAGCCTGAAGAAGGTGGGCCAGGGATCCGGCGAGTTCTGCCTCCAGTCCACCCACCTCCGCGTAGGGCTCTATTGCCTCCAGGCTGCCTAAGCGGACGTCGACTGGCACGGCACCGCTCGCATAGCCAAGCAACATCCTGTGCAAGCCGAACCAGGCGCTGTTCTGGTCACCGCAGGCTCCTAAATCCAGGTCTGCGCGGTGCTCAACATTTAATCCCCAACGAATGCCAGCCCCGACCATCCATTCGGTGAGCTTGGGCAGTGACTCCTGGTCAATTCCGAATCTACTTGCGACGGCGCCCACTTCCAGCAGGTCAACCAGCTCGCTCATGCGGCATCGCTGGCTTGGCAGACGCAGCAACCAGTCCAGGGCTCCAATGAGCGGACTGTCGGACTTTGCACTCATGTCTGCGATGTCAAATGGAATGAAACGGGGGTCGTTGCGCTTGTACTGACCAAACACGGCCCGGATGCCAGGAGCGAGTTGCGCAATGTCAGGGACCATCACGATGATGTCGCGCGGATTGAGCAGATTCGCAGCGTTGCGGTCGGCAAGTAGTCGGAGCAACTGGTCGTGCAGGATTTCGAGTTCGCGCACGGCGCTGTGCGCACTGTGGAAAACGATGGACTGGTCCTGGGGTGCGACGCAGCGCGAGGCATGTTCCTTCAAAGGAACAAGATCTCGAATCCGGTTCTGCACCTGCAGAAGCAGGGGTGTGTGCGCATCCTCCTCGGTCTCGTCAAACAGATCGATGCGCGCCAGGTCGAACTGCTTCTTCGCCTTTTCTGCGTCATCGAAGTAGTCGAGTTGGCGGATGAAGTCCCGCCCCTGGCGTCCCCAGGCGGCTAGCAGGGGGTGCGCGTGGGCGTGCATGTCTTCCAAAGGCAAGGTGGAGAGTTCGCGTCCCTGGCGCAGGGGTTGGCGACGACGCTGGGCGTTGAGCAACTCGCGTCCATCCATGATGTCCCCCCAGTAATACTGGCAGGGGTTGGGAATGGCCAGCATCACCTGACTGTGCTTTGACAGGGCGGCGAGTGCCTGCATCGTGGCCAGCGGAATCTGGCTCATCCCAAACACGATGACGCGCTGGGCAACTCTGGTCGCCAACGGAGCACCGCTGTTCAGGGCGTCCACCACCCGCTGCTGCAATTGGGGTCGAATGCTCTGCTTCTGTTTGTCGTCCAGGGTCTGCAGCACGGCGCGCCAGAGTTGGGGCTGCCAGCGCTGCTCTGCCTCAATCTCTGCCTTGGATCCATTGGCCAGAACCAGGTGGTCCTCACCCTGCGCCCACGCTTGAAGCCAGTCGGCACGGTAGTTCTGGTATTGATCGAACAAATCGGCCAGTTTGGACGCCAATTGCAGCATTCGGTCAGGCTCATCGCCCTTCAAAAATCCAGCCACCGGGGCAAAGTCGGGATGGGCGGTGAGCGTTGGCAACAGTTGCATCAGGCGCCAAACCATGGGGACTTTGTCCAGTGGAGACTCACCCGGCACGGCCTCACGCCCGAGCACCTGACGGTAGGTACGCCACAAGAACCGTGATGGCAATTCAACCCGCATGGCAGCGCAAACGCCACCCATGCGAGCCATCTCCATCTTGACCCACTCGGCCATGCCGTTGCTTTGCACCAGAATGACTTCTTCTTCGAGGGGCGCTAACGGGTGGCGACGAAGCCAACTGATCACGACTTCGGCCAACTTTTCGGATCGGTTGCTATGGAATGCAAGGAATCCGGGCTGCAGCAGGGGGCTATGGTTTGAAATCATGTGACGGCTCGGTTCCGGGAGTTGGAACACAAATAGGTTTTCTATAGGGCAGGGCGCAGTGTCTCACCGGGCAGGCTCACCTATTGAGCTACAGGTGGAGCGATCGCCATGAAGGTTGCATCTGGCCGCAGTGCCCGAAGGCTGCTCGAAAAGCAATGGGGCCGCTCGGCTGCACGCTTAGTGGCTAACGCCATGTCGAGAACGGGTGCTCGATGAGATTGGAATTGAAGAATTTTGGGTCGTCTGTTACTTCGCGATCGACCCAATCCGGCCGTGAAAATTGCTGGTCTTCAGAATCCAGTTCAATTTCGGCGACGACGAGCCCGTCGTTGGCTCCATGGAACTCGTCGATTTCCCACTTCATGCCGCCAAATATGACCACATGACGCGTCTTGGAGATAGGGGTGCCTTCGCAAAGTTGCAAAAGCGCCATGGCGTCCGGCGTTGGAATTGCATACTCGAACTCCAATCGACTGGGACCGACCGAAGGTCCTTTGATGGTGAGGAATGCCTCTTCACCAGCGATGCGAACCCTGACGGTTCGATTCTTGTCGCGGTTCAGATAACCCTGCCCTATTGTTGTTCCTGCCTTAGTTCTCCAGTCGCTCCCTTTGACCAGAAACTTTCGCTCAATCTCTACTCCCATGCAGCCTCCCCGTATCTTCGGATGGCACCATTGTGATCTTGAAATTCAGAGATTTCTCAATGGGTGCGCGCATGAACCGTCAGGCCGATGAAGTTTGCTCTGAACCAGCCGCCTCTATCAGCCACCGTCTTTGGTACTCTTCTGCAAAGTAACAGGAAATGTTGTCGTTTCCCCGTTCCAGATTGCGACGTTGGGCCTCCTCAACATCGCAGTTGACCCCGTTCACTGAAATCTCATAGCCAATAGAGCGCATCGCCTCGATCAGATGTACTGTGGCCTCGTAGTCTGCACCGATCAGCTCGGTCACGATATGGCGGCGCTCAGCCACAGCACGATGGGCAATCATCGCGCCGACGATTTCCATGGGTTCCTACAAATCGTCCGGAAAGTCCAGAGACTGCCCCTTGCTGAGTCGAATGAAGACATCTGCCGCGTCGACAAGTACGTAGCCTTTTGAAAACTTCTGTTTGCGAAGTGTGGTTTTCCCAACTGCGGGGCAGCCCATTACGATTTCCAGGACAGGCTTCTTGCCTTTGCTCTCCGATGTCACATCGAAGTAGCTCTCAACTTCCGCGTTCAGGTCGACTTTTATGTAGCGCTCTTCGGTCAACTGCGTCCTCCTCTGTGTAGCGTTGCGTCTTCTCCGCGCTCAGTTCATTTCCAAAATCTCTTGCGGGCAAACACTACCAAATGCGCTGGCAAGGATGAAGCGAGGTACCGATCCGCGAGATCGATACCGATGGTCGCAAATCGAAGGCTCATGGGTTGAGCTTACAGAAGGCAATTTGTCCTCAAATTCATCCAGTGGTCTGGATCTGAAAATGAGCAAAGCGCGGATGTGCGGCCTCCAGTCAGCCTCACAGGAGAATTCGTCACCTCCGCTCGGACAGCATATGGTCTTCGAGACCTCTTATCTTTGCGATGGATGCCGCCCGCTTTCTTGCTGCCCAACCTAACTTTACGACCGATCTTGAGGAAAATCGGCAACGAGTTCAGCGCTGCCAAACTTGAGATCTTTGCTTCGTTTACAACTTCATGCTGCAAAGTAAAGCTATGTTGCGGTGCGCCATTGCTAGTGGGAGCATGAATCGTGCTAATGTTCCCCAGAAAGGCCTCGAACGTAACTGATGCGCGGTCTGCGATTTGCAGGCTTTAGGATCGAATCAAAGGTTTTGCAATCGCAGGCACCCCTATCGGCATCCAGTTGGAAGTGAACTGAAATGAACGGGCCTGGCAATAGAGAACACATCCCAATTCGGACAGCGAGGAGCTTCAGTGACATCGTACGGCGTAAGCGCCGGACAAGCCAGACGCATCCACTTCGAATCGACGAATTACGGGTTGACGCTGTTGAAGGATTGATTGGCATCACGTTTTGCCCGGGAAAGCGTGGTGAGAGTTATGGCGGATACCGTTGGGAACGGGATCTTGAGGCAGACCTGAACATCATTGCCGAGTGGCGTGCGGACGCAGTCGTGACCCTGATCGAGGACCATGAGTTCCAAATGTTGGGGGTAACTCAGTTGGGAGAACAAGCCCTTGCGCGTGGTATTTCGTGGCATCACCTCCCAATCAAAGACGTGACGCCACCCGATGTGCGGTTTGAGGAGCGGTGGGTGACTTGCGGACCCCAGTTGCGGGGCATTCTTCGAAGGGGCGGGAAGGTGCTGGTGCATTGTCGAGGTGGACTCGGACGCGCCGGGACAGTGGCCGCTCGTCTATTGGTGGAGTTTGATGTTCAGCCAGTGGAGGCGGTCAAGCTGGTGCTGCGTGCGCGGTCCGGCGCGATCGAGACACCTGAACAAATGCAGTTTGTTCTCAATTTGCTGGCCCCACAGAATGGTTAAACGGGAGTATTGCAGTGGATTGGTTTGAACGTCTGACTGGATTTCGGGAAACTGAGTACAACGACACGCGAAGCAAGCTGGAAGTTGAGGGGGCCAAACTGCGCTCCAAGGTAACCGGGCGGAGCTATGGAATCGGGACACTCGAACTCGTGTCGCTTCAGACCTTGCGCGATAGGGTATGCGCAGGCAGTGGGCTCCCCGGGCGATTGAAGGTAAGCCTGGTACGCGGGGATGTGCGAAAGATCCACCGACGACCGGAGAACTTCGGCGCGCTGTTTCAAGTGGCGTCTCAGTTCAATTTGCTGGAAATGATTTCTCCCACGGTAACGCCAGAGCAGGGCGTCTCCCGATATGAACGAGACCAAACCCAAGGCCCCGCGTGTGCCGTAGCTGCCGGCGCCGCCACCATCTATAGAAACTACTTTGCAAAAGTCGATGGTTACGAGGGACAGACAAAAGACCTGCAGTTCGACGGACTTGCGGATGTAGGGAGTGCGCTGGGACAGGCCCTTGGCTTACCGGTTGAGTCCCTGTGGAGGATGCAAAACGGATACGCCTTGTGCGCTCCCGATGGGCTTAAAGCGATCTCTAGGCATCTGGAATCGCTAAGTAAGGAACAGCTCAAAGTCCTGGGTGGCAAATTGCGCATTGGGGTGCATACAGACGTGGAGGTCACCGACTCGGACGAGCCGAAAAGGCAGCTCGTTTCACAGGCCTTTTGTTCCGCACTTCCGGTCGCTTACAGCTCTATCCCGCAAAGACAATGGAAGTCGTTTGCTACCTTGCTTTTGCAGGCAGCGTATGAAGCCACCATGTGTGCGGCTGTGTTGAACGCAGAGCGGGGAGCTTCCAACGTTGTCTTCCTTACCCGGCTAGGCGGTGGCGCTTTCGGAAACGATGATGGTTGGATTCACTATGCCATCCGAGAGGCGCTCCAAATGGTGCGTGGTACTGCGCTGGATGTGAGGCTTGTGAGCTACGGACCACCAACAGAGGCGTTGGAACAAATTGTCAGAGATTTCGAGTAGGGCAATTGGATTCAACACGAGGCAGCAGGCGCATGAGGAGATCGTGCGGCTCAAAAACCAGCACAAAAGCCTGTCGGAGAAGCTGGCGCGATACAAGACTGCGTGCGCTGAAACCCTGTACATCAAGTGAGCAATATGAACCACATCACCAGCTACACCAAACTCGAAGACCTCGGTCGCGTCCGTTTGTCTACCAATTTCTTCATGCGCGATTTTCTTCAAAGCGAGATCGCGGCATGGCACGGCCTGCGCAATATCCCCGATTACCCCGAGCAGGCCGTTTACGCCGGCTCCCAGTTATGTGAACGGCTACTTGAACCCCTGCAGGCCACCTTTGGCCGGGTTCACATCCGATCGGGCTACCGCGCGCCGGCTGTCAATGAATTCGGCAATGCGAACGATTTGAATTGCGCGTCCAATGCGGCCAACCATGCTGGTCACATCTGGGACTATCCGGATGCGCGGGGCAAGCGCGGTGCCACCGCTTGCATAGTGCTGCCTTGGCTTATTGATCACATGGCGCGCGGCGGCAACTGGACGGACATGGCCTGGTGGATCCACGATCACCTGCCTTACAGCACGTTGTACTTCTTTCCCCGGCTCGCGGCCTTTAACATCAACTGGCACGAAGAGCCGGTGCGGCGGGTCGACAGCTATGCGCCTCCCAAAGGTTGTCTGATCCGGCCCGGAACTGCGGGCGCTGTGGGCATGCATGCAGCCCGCTACCCCGGGTTCCCGGCCCTGCAGGCAGGCCCGTCCGGTACGGGTGGCAGCGGCGCAGCGCCGGCTGAAGTCGCTTCGGTGGCGCCGGGCTCTGCCATGCCGGCGAGCGAGCCCAAACCGCAGGCCGCGGCCAAAACAGCCCACAACCCGTCCATCGCAGAGGAAAAGGCGACCATCTACTACCGCGCGGTCCACAGCAAGACGCGATGGCGCAAGGTTAACAGCCACGGCAGCCTGGAAAGTGCGATAAGCGGCGTGAATGGCGCGGCCAGTCTGTTTGCAGGAAAGGTGCGCATTGATTACGACAAGCACGGCGAACCCCTTTATGTTCTGGTCTGGCAGTCCGGAGCCCCTTCTGGTCTTGCTCTGCGCCGCCATGGCGCATCGGGCAGCGGCCTGCAGCAGGTCGCGGTGCCCGTAGAAAAGCTTTGGGAGTTCGAGCGACAGCAAGGTGGTGGAGACCTCCAACTGTCTGCGCTGTTCAACTGAACACTAAATCCGCGCATTCCCCCTGCTAGGCGAGGTGCCCGCGGAACGGCATTAAGGCAAAGCCGAATCGTCAGGAGGGTGTCTAGCGGAGGCTGTTGGTTTTGGCTTTTGCAGCGGACTTTCGGGCATGTTCTTCGTAAGAGTCCGGCGAATACCGTTCTTGCTGAGACCTGAGGTGGCGGGCAGTATGGGCAGCAGATGCACTCCATTGGAGGTGTGCACTTAACTGGCCAGAGTGCACACCATGCAAGAGTCGAATTCCCCTGTCATCAACACAAAGCGCAGGCACAGTGCCGCCTTCAAACGCAAGCTGCTGGAACTGACAGAACAGCCCGGCGCATCGATGGCTGCCGTAGCCCTGGAACATGGCGTCAATGCCAATTTGGTCTTCAAGTGGCGGCGGGCAAAACTTCAGCGTCAACATTCTGCGCGGGTGGCCCCTCGGCCAGTGCTGCTGCCGGTGTCCGTTGATCCCCCAGAATCGTTTCTATCGGTACCGGCACCTGAGCCTGAGCCCGGCAGACCTGCACGTAATGAGGGGACCATTGAGGTAGAGTGACAACAAAGCCAAGCGGAAAGGCCCTTTCCGCTTGAGTGGCTTCGGCATCAGCGGGTGGGCTTCTGGTTTGTTTCGTCGACTATGTTGGGACTGCTACGATAGTCCCTCGGCTACATTTCTACAAGGGCTTCCCCACTTTTGTCAAACAAATTTCCACCGGGGTTAAATCGCACAAGCGATTGACACCGGAACTATCAACCTGATTCCACCTTGAGCGATTGGCTGCGGTGCTCAAACGGCAAGAGGTACGGACAGCGAAACTACAAACGGTCATTGATGCAAGCGCAAAACTTGCGGACCCTGATGAAAGACGCGCGTGGGGGACTCATTCGTTAGCCGAGCACACCAAAGGTGTCTCCGTAATGTAGTCAGTCACTCCCCACGCAGGTCCAACCTTTGCACATCAACGCTAGCGTCACGCGGTGGTGGAAACGAAACTCCTTTTTCTCAGATCAGAATCACACGGGAAGTTTGAACGCATCTCCCCTGTGCAGTACTGCCCAGCACATGCGAGCGTTTTTGGCCGCAATCGCCACAATGGCGCGCCAGTAACCCCGCCGCTCGGCCAGGCTGGTTGCCCAGCGGCTGATCGGGTCAGTCTTGTTTTTTGCTGCAACCAGTACCGCCCTTGCGCCCAGCACCAGCAGAGAGCGCAAGTAGGAGTCTCCGCTTTGGTGATGTGCCCCAGGCGCTGCTTACCACCCGAGCTGTACTGCCCGGGCACCAAGCCCAGCCAGGCGCTGAGCTGGCGACCATTGGAGAAGTCATGTCCATGGCCAATCGTACTGACCAGTGCTGTAGCCGTAGTCGGCCCAACGCCGGGCAATTGCATGAGTTGGCGTGCTGCGGGATCCGCTTTGGCCAGCGTTGCAATGTGGTGGTCGTATTGGGCAATGCGCTCATCAAAGTGGCTCACCTCGCTAAGTAAGTCACCCACAACGGTATTGGCCCAACCTGGCAGGTCTTCCAGGTGTTGTAGCGCCTGTTGACGCACAACAGCGGCCTTGAGTGGCAACACCACCCCGAATTCAGAAAGCAGACCCCGGATGCGATTGATCGTGGCGGTACGTTGCTCTACAAATCCCTGACGAGCACGGTGCACCATGAGTTGGCCTTGCTGGTCCAGTGTTTTGATCGGAACAAAGCGCATGTTGGCGCGCGTAACCGCCTCGCAGATGGCTGACGCATCAGCAGCATCGTTCTTGCCACGCTTGCCCGAAAGCCGGTACGGCGCGACGAACTTAGGCGCCATCAGGCGCACGGTGTGACCAAAGGTGGCAAACAGTCTTGCCCAGTGATGGGCGCCTGAGCAGGCTTCCATGCCAATAAGGCAAGGCGGTAAAGACGCAATAAGTGCCGCCAACTTGGCGCGTGGCACGCTGGGCTTGAGCAACACAGGCTTGCCTGTGGCATCAACACCATGAACGGCAAAGACGTTTTTTGCAAGGTCAATTCCAACGGTTACGATAGTCATGATTTCCCCTTCCAATAAACAAGTGAGTTGATGAAAAGATTCGCCTCTCCATCTTGGCACTCTGTTGCCGTAAACCGCAACCCTGATGGGACGCGGCTCGCTTGGGACGGGGAAGTCCCTTTCATTCGTTAGGTTCTTTTGAGGTCTCATGGAAATTCGATTTATCAAGCTGGGCAACGGGGGTTGTTGGGAGAAAAACTGCATTGAAGTCGACAACACTATTCGCCTGGGATACGAAAGCGGTCTCCACTCGGAGTGCATTGCTAAAAACTGGAATGCTGTAAGAGCATTTTGGCTGGCTGCCCGAAAAGGAAGTGAAACGGCGGCTTCAAATGACCTCAACCAAATTCGCGATTTCTACGAACTGGCCGAAACGGATTTGTGGATTACATTCTATAAACGCAAGTTGTACTGGTGTCACGCACATAAAAATGTAATAGAACCGCCTGACGGAACAAGGGAAAGAAAAGTAATAGGCAAGTGGAGTTGCACAAGCAAGACGGGAGCACTGTTGGCCGTTGAAAACATAGATGGAAGAGTTACCACTGTTCAGGGATACAGAGGAACAATCTGTGGAGTCAAGTTGCCAGAATATGTTCTCCGAAAAATAGAGGGCCAAGTGCAGCCGGATGTATTGGCTGCAAAGCAATCACTACTAACGCTTGAGCGGGATATTGAGGTTTTGGTAAAAGGGCTATGGTGGAAAGACTTTGAGCTCTTGGTTGAGTTAGTTTTTGCAAAAGCCGGATGGCAGCGGGTATCGGTGCTTGGTGGAACAGAGAAGGAAATTGACCTTGATGTCATTGCACCGGTAAGTAACCAGAGAGCATTTGTTCAGGTCAAATCTCAGACTAGTCCAGAAGAAATACGAAAATGCCATGAGGCATTTAAAGGTTACGAACAATACAGCGAAATGTTCATGGTTTTCCACACTATTAACGGATTGCTAAGTCAAATCAATATAAATCAGCCAAATGTTCACATTTGGGACTCATCAAAGATTGCATCTTTGGTCATTCACGCAGGCCTAGTCGATTGGCTAATTGCAAAGAGAACCTAACCCGGCAGTCCAAATGGACGCGGCACAAAAAAGCCTCTCGGCGCCGGTGACTTCTACGATGAAGGTTTGCTTTGAAGCGTAGCGTATGTCGGGGTCCAGCCCATTGCGCGATTTCGGAATTGCAGCGCAAGTGGACTTTCGATTGCTTTGGTCCAACTGGCTATCGTTCAAATCAAATGAGCCATGGAGAGGCGCAAAGTCGGCGCCCCCCCCAAATCTCGACATGATAGGCAGCAGGGTAATAATTGATGGAGATGACTGCACCTTCATTCGGAACTTGCGCCGAACCTCGGTGGCTCGGTCCTTGCCGATTTGAGGGGCTTCGGCATCAGCGGGTGGGCCGTCAGTTTATTCCTTCGTCTAACTGGGGAATGCTAGGATAGCCGCTCAGCTACATTAAGTTATACGTCGGGAGAATTTATGCGCGCATTAGACACAAAGGAAGAAAATTCGCGAGCCGTGAAAAGCTTTCGCGAGCGCTTGAAAGATGTAGCATCAAAGTTGGAGGATATGGAATGGGGTTTCCCAAATGGAGATAGAGTCATCTATCCCACCTACTCAATTACGACGCATCTAGGTGAAATTCAAGTTGGTGTCCCTAAATCATGGAATACCCGAGTCCCTCATCTTATCCGCTTCACAAAAGAGCAAGGGCCACCATCGCCAGATGTAGAGATAAATATTCCCATAGAACATGACCGTAGAGTCTCCGGTCTATATGTCCAGTCCGGCATTGAATATTGGCTTTGCTCTCGTGGCTCGTTCACATCGTATCGAGGCCAAATCAAACGTGAAATCACATTCATTCATTTTGATAAGTGGCTTATTGAAATTGACGATTTGGGCAAGAGTGCTAATGTTATTCCAGTTTGTTCACTCACTTCTCCCACAATCGCGAACGATATAGCGACATTTGTAGCTGCCGTGCAAGAACTAAAACAATTACA
>JADJBC010000017.1 GCA_016703945.1 Candidatus Aalborgicola danicus | reverse complement strand
CGCCAGTCGGTCCCGATGTCCGTTTCGAGCGTAGCGGTCAGGCGCTTGAGGTCACGCAGGAGGGTGGAGCGTTGATCATTTCTGAGTGGATCCTGGTCAGTCCTTGCCGGTCCCTCTGGCAGTGGTAAGGCAAACTCACGGGCAATTCGCCGGTTCATCTCATCGCGTTCGAGAATCCTGCTGCGAATGAAATCCACGGCTTCAACATCCGAGAAAATGCGCACCATTCCCTTGAGCTTGTCCCGGTTACCGAGGATACCGCCCGGCTGCGTTTTCGATCCGCCATCGTTTGTGATCAACAATGCGCCATATTTGTGCGCTTCGTATATAACCGTGACGTCATTCCGCTGGTTCTGGTCTTTGGCGCCTCCGAAGGAATAGCGCTTCTTCGATTCGACGGTAGACGGCGTCGTGCGCTGGCCCGTCTTCATCGGATTCGATGGTGAAGATGTAGCTGTTCGCCTTGCGCGTTCTCAGTGTGCTGCTTCCCGCTCGTGATTCCGTGTGAGCTGTCCCGGACATGTTGATGAGGATCACATCGTCGTTCGCCCACTTTTCGATCTGATTCATCGTTTCAAGTTTTTGCCTGGCGTTCAGGCGATTGGTGTCGATGTGGAACATCAGATGCAAACGACGTGGCTCCATCGCAATGGTCATGCGCCAACACCCGAGTTCTTTGCACTACCAATCCACGCACCTGGAATCCTCGCCCACTGCGCCTGCGTAATCACCGGAATCGGCACCCCATCCAGCGTCGGCAACCCTTGTCCATCCATGGGTGCCAGCATCCAGACCGATGGAACCCCAGTGGCGCGGCCAGCCATGTTTTGCAGATCACTGACCAGATCCATCAGATCCAGCCGCGCCAGTAGGCCAGGTTGAGCAGGAGCATGGATTTATGCTCAGCGGTGAGCTTGGCACTGATTCGCGCCTTTGGCAAATGAAGCGAGGCGGATGACGTTGGTCCAGTCGCGCGACCCGGGGCCGGCAACGTCGGCCTCGATGACTTTGCTCCAGTCGACCTTGCGTTGTACGGCTTCCTCCTTGAGCGATTGGAGAATCAGATGATCCAGGCTGACGGGCAAGAAGTCGGAGCTGGCGAGACGGCGCTGCAAAGCGGCTTCGGCATGCCTGGCCAAGCGCGGGGATGTGGTCAACACCAGAAATCCGCCCGCCTTGAGCGCATGGGTCAGCTTTTCGTCGAACTGCCGGGCGGCGGCTTCTTCTTCGGTCAGTTCCTTCTTGTCGTCGGCAGCGGTGCCGGGGCGATGCAGGAAGGTTGTGGTCCCGGCCGAGGGGCCGAAGCCCTTGTGAGAGGGGTAGTAGCCGGAACCATCTTCTCCGTCCTTATGCCAGATGAGATCGGACCCAGCCTCGATGAGCATGCTATCGAGCGTCGGGCGGGCCGGGAGGTCTTCGGCATCCGGGTAGCGACCCAGAATGCGTTCACGCACCTGCGCCTCGGTGAGAACGCGGGGACCAATCAGCGAGCCCATGGCAATACGAATGGCGCGTTGTGCGGCCATCCCCAGCGGATAGAGTTCAAGACGACTGGAGACAGCGGCGTGCTGGCTGCAACTGGCGGCGAGCTTCAGCAGCCGCTGCGCCGATAGAGGTGCCACGGTGGGGGGACGATCCACGGCTTCCAGCGCATCAATGGCCTGTTGCGGTGTCGGCAGGCTTGCTCCGTTGGCCGTTGCGTCGTCTGATTCGATCACGGCGTCAGCCGCCTGGCCAAGCCGAAGCGCATAGTCGGCATGGTCGACAGTGATCGCGATCAACGGAGCCGAACTCTTCGTGGCGCCAGGAAATATCTGATAGCGCGGCTCGGCAAGATCGGTTTCTGCTTCGATGACCGCACGCAGGACGGCGGCCGCGAGGCGCAACCGGGTGTCGTCGTCCTGCTCTATGGAGCCACGGCTTGCCAGCAGCGAGGTAGCGGATTCGGCCACGGACAGGACCCCACCGCTGGCGTTGAGGCCCCTGGCTGGGTTCTTGTGCTTCAAGCCCGAGGTATACCGCAAGCGCATCATCATCCGGACGATCTTCCGCTGCCGCGCGTTTTGGGAACAAGTGGTTGGCGATCTCGTCGATGCTGCGGATGCCGTTCTTGCCTGCGTCGGCATCGAGTACCGTTGGCGCCCCGGCGACAAGATCCGGGCGTAGTTGGGCGAGGCGCTTGGCGGTACCTCGAATTTCCTTGCGCACCTTGTCGCCAACGCTCTTGAGGTAGCGGAAACGGACGCGGTCGACCGCGAGCAGTTCGCGAACACTGTGGATCCCCATGCGGTCGAGAACATTCTGCGCTTCAACGCTGTAGCCGAGCTCGCCAATGGCCGTTTCCCGGGTCGCGCGGCGCGCTATGACGTCAAAGGGGTCGGCGGTAGTACGGGCTTCAACCTGGTCGAACACTTTGCGCCAGTCACGCAACATGTCTTCGGCGTTATCGAAACGCTCCTGGAATTCACGACGCAGGGCCTTGCCGAAAAAGGCCGATAAACCTTCACGAAGATTGGGATCAAACAGCGTTACATCGAGCGTGACTTCATCGTCTAGCAGGGCCGGATCCGAAACGCCGTCGCCCCATGCTGGCAGCGTCCCGGTCACCATCTCGTAGAGCGTCATGGCCAATGCGAACCGTTCGGCGTAGATATCCCAGCGCGGTGGCTTGCGCAGGCTGAGGAATGGGTCGAGGTAGGGACGAGTGCCAGCCTGGATGTTGTCGACCGAAGCGCGGGATAGCGAGAAGTCGAACAGACAAGTTGAAGGCGGCCGCTGTGCGACGACGGGCAGAGTCCGATGTTGTCCGGCTTGATGTCGCGGTGATAAACACCCTGGTCTTCCAGGAAGACGACCGTTTGCAGCAGTTCCTCGCCAAAGCGCCTGACCAAATCGAGGGAGGGACGGTTGTTGCCCAGGTGATAGGCCAGCGTGTCCTTGCCCGCACTCTTCATCAGCAGTGCCGTACGGCCTGCCACCACCAGTGTCTGCTGCCACTCGACGATGTTGGCGTGGCGCAACTTCTTGAGGGTTTCGCCCTCGGCGGTCAGACGATTGTTATGGCTGGCATCCAGGGCTACCTTGAGTACCAGCTCTTCGTCACTTCCAGTGCGGGTCACGAGAAGGACGTCGGACGATGAACCCTTGCCGAGACGGCGGACAACGGTAAAGCCACCATCAATCAGGTCGCCGGATTTGGCCGATGCCGGGTCGACGGTAGCAAGCTCCGCTGGGGCGGTCAGCTCATCCTCGACGAGTTCGAGGTATTCCAGAAAGTCTGCCATCGAGCCCAAGCGGGCCGAAACGTCAGGGCAGGTGGAAAACTGGATGAGATCCTGCAGCGCTTTGCCTGCGCCATCAAGCACGTCGGAGATGCGCAGGCCATTGCCAGCTTTCAGCTTCTGCTGCAACTCGTGCGCATTCGCTGCCGGTGGCTCCCCGGTAAATATCTGCCAGGCGATGACGCCGAGCGAAAAGACGTCGAGGTGCGGCCCCGGTGGACGGCGCGCCATCCCAAAGTGCTTCCGGCGCAATAAATATCTTGGCCGGGTCATCCACGTACTCTTCGACATGCTGCGTACCGACCGTGCGCATCAGCGTTCCGCCCGATGCACCAACGGCAGTCGGCTGTGATTGCCCGGTGCTCTGGCCGCCTCGGGCAGCAAGTTGCCAGTTCATGATGGCAAGCTTGAAATTGGGGCCATCCTGACTCTGAACAAGGATGCTCTGCGGCGACAAGGCCCTGTGGATCAACTTCTTCTGGTGAGCGTACTTCAGCGTTTCGGCCAACTGCCGAAGAATGGAAAGTCGTTGATCGACGTTGAGCTGGCTGCCTGCTCGCGCAGCAGAAAATCGAGCCTGCGCCCTGCGGATTGAAATCGAACAGCAAGGCTGGCCCAAGCTCACTCTCTTTGAAATCGCGAACCCGAAGAATGCCTGGGTGATCAACGCCTTCAAGAATCTGAAATTCGCGCGTGGCCTGCCGAACCAAGGATTGCCTTGCTTCGACGGTCGACGCCAGGGCGTAACCGTAGATCCGGACACGGCGACGAACTCCAGCCGAGACGTGCTCTCCCTCCCAGTCCTGATAGTTCTCACCTTCCTGAATCAGGGCGCCCAATTGATAGTCACCGATGCGGCGGTGCTTGTTGACTGCCGCACGCCCGCTTCGATAACAGCGCGGCAGACGCGGCCTAATTCCGTGGCTCAGCAGCGACCACTGGGCGGGTAATTCCCCAGTACCTTCCAACCGGGCAACAATCCCGTCATCGTTGGAACTGTCAGGGCGCCCCTTCAGAAACACGCCGGATCGACCGTTGCCTGCCAGCTTGAATGTATCGGCGCTGATCGCCGACAAGAAGATCAGCGGCTCAATGAACGGGACACGCGACTTGGCCTTGATCACCGAAGATTGCCGGCGCAACAGCGTCGCCAGCCGCTTGGCCTTGCGATTGGCAAGAATCAGCGGGTTGTCATAGGCGTAATCACGTCCATCAGTACGCCAGGTCCAGGTGTGCGCATCGCCGGTAAGGACACCCGGTCGGCTCTTGATCTCCACCAGGAAGATGCCCACCGGCGACAATACCAGCGCATCAACTTCATTGACCTTGCCTTCGTCGTCAATGAATTCGAAGTTCGACCAGACGTGCCAAGGATCCCGATCAGGCAGCAGGTTACGCAGCCAGTCGAGAGCCTCCTTCTCCCAAGCAAAATTCGACTCGGATATCGACGTCCAGCGCGGTTCTTTCATGGGTAGAAACGTCTGCCATTTTTGTTGTTCTCGATTAGGCCAATTCTAAGCCCCTTTACATATCAGCGATACGTAGCGGATGCGGAGTCTTCCTGGTAATCTGGTCTGCAACAGCAAGTATTAGCGCTTCCGGTTGCCCCAACGAGAATCGGAGCATATTCAGTCTCCGAGCCCTGTGACAGATCAGCCAGCCTGACTCAACACGCAATACGGACATGCTCTCGCATGCGTTTCATTCACCTCGTAGATGAAGGAAGTCTGGCACCGCCCACATCGCCTCCATTCGACGATCCCCGAACGTACATCCCGAATGGCATACCAGGCCGCATTAATGTCGAGATCACCGCGCCCCACCCGACAGTGCATCTCCCACGCCCGGAGCAACATTGAAGCCGTAACTTTCCGGCCACCCCATGACGAGACGGTTATACATCGCAACAAAGCTCGAAAGCTCAGCTACGGATAGCGGATCGGTAACGAAGGGGCGCACCGATTCCGGAAGCCTCCCATTCGGCGGGCTTTCGCCATGCATGGTCCTCCATCTCAGACGCAGCGGTTTGAGATGAATCTGCGTCAAGTGCGTGACAATCGGCAACCTGAGCCTCAGCCGGACCAGCTCATGGGCTATCCGGTGATTTTCCAACTCCTCAGGGGAAAGTAGCGCCGCCACGGCCGCTGCTCACAAGAGCCGCTTTGGCGTAGGCACTTTCGCATCCGAGGCATCTGAAGCAATCTGGAAAACGCGGGATCGGAAAGGCGGAGGGTGTAAAGCGACACCCCCACGGTCTCCGCCAACTCGTCGATTTCATCCATGTCGAGCGTCGAAATCTTTTCGATCACTGACCGAGGCAGGCCTGTCATCAATTCCGCCGCATCCCCATCTTGGGCGAGTTGGCGGGTTAGCAGCAGGAGTTGCCTGTTGATCTTCAGAATGTCGCGCTGTTCCATAATAAAAATTCCAAGAGTGGTCACGAATGCGCATTTTATATTACCATTTACACATTGAACACCGTCAGGAGAAAATAAATTATGACGAACGATGCGATGACGCTCAATCCCGGATGCAATCCAGTTGCCGAGATCCTTGAAGCTCTGATGAACAAGCACAGCCTGAATCAAACCGAACTCGCAAATCAGTCCGGCGTATCTCAACCCGCAATTAACCGCATTCTCAAAGAACGGACCAAGATCAAGAAACCCCGCAGGGAGACATTGGAAAAGATCAGCGCCGTGCTGGGAGTTACTCCCGAGCAGCTGTCTGGCCAGGACCCCCTGTCAGTAAGACTTTTCGACAAGGGCGCCGTGCCTCTTGCGACATGGGAAAACCTGACAAACTCGCCGCGAGCATCTAATGTGCGCGCCGGTCAAGCGTTGATTTGCCCAGTCCCCCACGGCGATTTGAGCTTCGCGTTGCCTGTGGTCGGCGAAGCCATGAATAGTGAGGATGGCTATCGCGAAGGGGAGATCATTTTCGTCGATCCAGCCGTAAAACCATCCCACGGAAGGGACGTAGTTGCCGTTCGTGGCAATACGGCCTACTTGAGACGCCTTACGCAGACACCAGAGGGGCTGTTTCTCAAGACACTGAACACCCACTGGCCGAATTCGATACTGCCCTTGACCCACGACATCATCGTTGCCGGTACCGTTGTTTTCCGGGCGTATTCGTTAGCCATTACGATGGTGTATGAAATATGTAATAAACCATTACATACGCCCTCATTTTACCGAGCGCATCTCAGCCAAGCGCGACCTCCCTTGAACGATCACTGGCGATCACCTGCGGAGAATCCACGGTTATTCTCCGCATTTGGTGCGTAGATAATACTTGTTCAAGCGGAGATTAGATGCCACAATATCCGCATAGTGCGCGGAGATTGATATGTATATCTGGCAACGTCCTGAATGGCCCAACTGGCAAATCGACCTGGGAACCCTTGCGGTACTGCTGGCGACGGTTCGCCATGGGCAAGGACGGCTCTCGGCCGCATGGAGGCACTGGGTTTCAAACTTCGCGACGAAGCATGGCTTCAAACCCTGACCCAGGATGTAATCACGACCAGCGAGATCGAAGGCGAACACCTGACAAGGATCAGGGTTCGTTCCTCCATCGCCCGTCGTTTGGGGATGGATATCGGTGCCCTCGCACCAGACCGCAATGTTGAGGGTATCGTCGAGGTGATGCTGGATGCGACACAACTCTATGCCCATCCACTTACATTGATCGACTTTTCGGCTGGCACGGTGCCTTGTTTCCAACGGGTCGCAGTGGTCTGCATGCCATCAGCGTAGCTTCATGGCGCAACGATGCGGACGGCCCGATGCAGGTCATCTCCGGCCCCTACGGAAAACAGAAAGTTCATTACGAAGCTCCGCCCGCCGGCAGCATCGGCGTTGAAATGGACCAATTCCTCCATTGGTTCCAACTGGGGGAAGTGTCAATCCAAGGACGGATTGATCCCGTAATCAAGGCCGCGCTGGCGCATCTGTGGTTCGTGACCATTCACCCATTCGACGATGGCAACGGTCGCCTGGCGCGCGCCATCGGCGATATGGCCCTGGCCAGATCGGAACTGACCCCGCAACGGTTCTACAGTCTGTCTGCGCAAATCCAATTAGAACGGGCAAGCTACTACGACATACTGGAACGAACCCAGCGAGGGAAACTTGATGTCACAGAATGGCTGACGTGGTTCCTGGCATGCCTGGAACGGGCAATCGCCGGCGCCGAACATACCCTGGAATCCGTACTGATCAAGGCTCGCTTCTGGGAACGCTTTGCGGGCAATGAAATGAACGAGCGACAGATCAAGATGCTCAATCGCCTGCTCGACGGCTTCGAGGGGAAGATGACTCATCGAAGTGGGCGAAGATCGCCAAGTGCTCTCAGGATACGGCGTACCGGGATATTCTTGGATTGATAGAACTGGGGTCGTTGGTCAAGGCGGATGCAGGGACGAAGCACTAGCTATGAGCTCACCCGGTAAACCTGAACTGCACTAATCAACCGCCGCGAACATCACCCTCTTGAGTGATGCCCCACCCCACAGCTCGTGAATCTTAAATGTAGTGCTTGAAGGGTAATGGCGGGGTACTGCTGCCTGACGGACCCGCTGTCAGAATCTCACCTACGGCATTTCGCGAATCGCAGCGTCACAGGCAGGCCATCGCCATAGATACAGGCGTTGAAGTTCAGCTTCGTTAACGCCATAACGTCCTTCATGACGTTCAGCAAATCCGCCTCTCCACGAACAATATCAATTCGCAATGGATTCGGCGTCTCTCGCCCGGGGTATGTGTTGAGGTACGGAATAAACCCTTTCGTCCACAGAAACCCGCTCCGGTTTGAAATACGTAAGGCAGTTCCACGCAGAACTGGATGCGTACCTGGCCGAAAAAGCTTTAGATTGTTCGTAGGGCGAATTTTTACCCCCACGAGCTGCGTTTCCGCAGGAACTGCGCGACTGAAGCCAATCCATTCATCATCACTGAAACTCGCTTTGCCGTGAATAAATAGCTCAGACGGATAGAAACCTTCCTTCGTCTTATAAGCCTCGACCACCATTGAAAGCAGAGAACATGCGCCCTCTTGGTTGAGATGATATTCCTTGGAGTTAGCTGACTTCCACTGACCGACAACTCCTTTGAATACCAGGCCGTCCCCTGAATCAAGGAACATCTGAGCGCCGCAACATGCGCTGCCCTCCGCACCATTCAACAACTGTTTGAATACCAACCCTACATAGCACACCCTGCTCCTGATGCTCGCTAAACGCCATGGTCGCCTGCCACTCTTGAAATAGGCCGTGGTGGAAAGATTCCAAGCCACCATCGCCGGGTCTTGGATTCGACGCAATGGCATTCCGTTGGTTTTCAGGAAGGCTTCAGGTGCGATTGCAGTTTCACGTAGAAGTTGCACTACGGCCCGATTACTTCCTTCAAGAAGCCTCGCCTTCAATTGATTGTGAAAATTCACTTCATAGAGATAGGGCTCTCTTGCTTGATTGTCTTCTTCGAATAGCGAAGGCGTGGCGGCGAGCTCTTTCGCAAGCTTCTTGTCCATCAAACTCCCAGAACTGATTCTCAATTCTGACGGGATGATCGACTTCGGGCGCCCATACTGATAGATGCGTTCTGGAATGACCACAAACCAGAGGTCGACTACCGACTCTTCTTCATCGAGATAGCGCTGAATTGCAGTAGCAAATACGTCGACCGTCTTGAAGATAGCTACGTTTCGATCCTTGATGAACAGAGCATCATCAATCTGCTTATCCGTTACGACAAGCTGAGAAACAGGTTCTCTGGGCAATTGAGTCCAAACACTGCCGCAAATCCTGGGAATGGACGATGTTGCGCAGACGCTGACTCCTTGGCGGGATGAACCTGTTCACCTGAGCAATCCAGTTCTTGAAATGCTCAATGCCTACGCTAGTTCCGACTACCCCGTACCGCAGAGATCCAGCATAAATACCATCGACGAGCGGGCCAAAAAGATACAGGCCGTCCTTTGGGGATTCGACCGTTGCCCTTTGCCAAATACCAGTTCAGGCTCATCGATATAGTCGAGGCGCTCAATGACTGATTCGCTCATTCTGCCGCCTCGTCCACTTCGTCATCCAGATCGTCAGCATAGTCATCGGTTTCGTCGTAAAGGAGATCGGCATCATCCATGGATTCTTCTACCGCACTCTCGGGATCTTCCTTCTCGATGGTTCTTATTGGACTCAGGTATGTGATCGGTGCTGCCTTCAATGCAATAGCGCGACCAGGCGCGACCCCGATCGAGAGTACTGCTTGTCCCTGGCCCAGTTCAGCCAAATAGGCTGAAATCAAATCTCTCCATCGGTCCTGCCACCACTGTTTGCAGAAACTGCGCCGCAATCGATGCATATGGCCTGGGTCACCAATCGGAGTTTGCCCGTCCTTGGTGAAAACGACATGCGTCAGCAAGGTATAACGATTTTGACGACCTACCGATGGTGAAAACTCCAAAGCCAGATGCCAGAACGCCTTGAGTTTTTTACTTTCCCCAAGGAGCGCTCGCCGCCCTTTTTTACCCAATGCATCCGTGAATCGAACCTGCTCAATCTTGGTTTGGGTCTTGGGGAAGTACCAGCACAACTGGTTGTTGGCCAGCATAAAGCCATGCAACCCCTTCCCTTTTGCATACAGCTCCCACCCCTGCCGAAGCAGATCGGTCAATATATTGGCCCGATCCTGGTAAGACAATTGACCAAGCTGGGGTATTACGCTATTCAGAAATGTTGTTGTATCGATCTCAACTTCATCTCGTGGATGGCTAGCATTGAGCGGGATGTCGAAATCATCTGCCCTCGCAAAACTAATCAATCTCCAGCCGACTAACCGGCATGGCCACTGTTGTTTCAAGTCGGCAATGCTCTTGGGGTCAGCGAAAATTGCATTGTCCGAATCGTGGGTGGCAAGGACTCAATGGCTAGCCAGTTTGAAACGACCTGCTCGTCTTCTTTCTCGACGCCTTCACCCAGATGCAAAAATCGTTTGGTCCAGTCAGTCAGTGACGATTCGACATCCCCGGTTCGCCGCGGAGTACCATCCTTCTCAAGCTTTTCAAGCAATCGAGCTAATCCGAGGTGCCAGCCGCACATAAAGTCGATGGCATTCTTGTTGTGAATCTGAATAGGCAATTCTGAAAACGGAATATCTTTCAGTCGCAATGGAATAATGAAATCTCCGAGGCCAGCGGTAGCCTCGACTGCATCGGCGACACTTAGCTCCTTCATGAAGCCGCGTTTTTCCGGAGCAACGGGAGACAGGACTGAGAGAAACTTTACGGAATGTTTCCGTATGGCTTCTTCTATATCCTTCCAAAAGACTTCGCCCCCCACAAGCTGAGTCAAGTCTGACCATACCTCGTAGCCAGCCGGAAAGCGAGCACCCAGCCAAGCAGTAAAGTCGTTGTCTTGCGGCGTGGCATGGCTAATGAAGATCAGCCGACGTGACTTATCCGTGGCTTGATCGTTGTCCATGCGTAGGCCATAGCGTTGTTGTCATATGCGTCATTATCGGTGTTCGCGGCCAAGTTATCCACAGAGTATCTGGAGAAGTCCTGCCGGTCACCAGTCTTGAACGACGAATAAAAAATACCCGCCAAAGCAACCGGCGGGTATTTTGTAGGCTCAGATCAGTCCCCTTTCCGCAAAGGACACGACCGTGGTGTCGGCCACAATGAAGTGATCGAGCACCTTTGATGTCGACCAGCGCGAGCGCCTGTCGTAGTTGCTGGGTGAGCATCTCATCTGCACGCGAAGGTTGTGCGCAGCCACTGGGGTGATTGTGCGCAAAAATTACAGCAGATGCATTCAGCTTCAAACCTGTCCGCACCACCTCACGCGGATAGACCGAGGTTTGCGTTGTCGTGCCACGAAACATCTCCATACCAGCAATCAGCTGATTCTGAGCGTCAAGCCAGAGAGCGACGAAGCTCTCAAACTCTTGGCCACCCAGAAACAATCGCAGGTAGTCTTTCACCGCCTCTGGCGATGCCAGTCGCACTGTAGATTCACTGAAAGTCTCCGCCAGCGCACGACGCAGTAGTTCTCGTGCTGCGAGCAGTTTTTCCGACACGGTGTAGGGTGGAATATCTTCTCCAACGCCGGGTACGGTCGCCAGGTAGTTCTTTCGCAAGCCAAACAGCTCTGCCAGCGAATGGTTCATACAGAAAGCCTCCGCCTTTCCCAGCAGGATTGAAAGAAGCTCGCGATTGGTTGAATTCATCATCTTGGGTGCCTCCAAATAAAAAGCGGGGCGGCACCCTCCCCTTGCGGGACGATGACACGCCCCACGGGGTTGAATGAATAGATACTTACTGAGTCACATCAGACGACGTGACAGGTTTTCCGGCATCGAGAATTTTCTGGCTTGCGCTGAATATTCTCTGGGCCGACTTCTCCGGCAACTGCTCACCGTCAAGCCAGGACTGGATGTAGCCTCGCGACTCGTCTCGTCCTGGCAATTCAAGAATCGAACACAGCAGAAATGCCACTCCTTCCGCTTCCACCTCCTGAATGCTGCGAGGTAGCGAAGCAGCATCATGGCAATCAGCTTCTTCGGTGTGCCCGAGAACCACATGGGCCATTTCATGGAACCGGGTCTTGTGCGGGGTACTCGGCCATTGGATTCACGGCGATTCGCCGCTTCACCGCTATAGCCCTGCACATTCCCGGTCCATGAACTCGAAGTGCTCCAGCGTAATGTCGAGCCCCGTCATGGCGGCATCGGCATCCCCTGCGGCGATTCGATAGGCTCGATGTAACCCCTCCTCTGTCTGCTCCAGACTGAACCAGCGTGGCGCCAGCTTGAAAAGCGCCGCGAGACGCTCTTCGTTGTCGGCCCCGCATCGCCTGCGTCACCCGCATCCGTCGCTCGACGCTTGACGGTGATCGGCATCCACAGCGAGAGTGCTTTCTGGCCTTTTTGATACCGAACGCCCAAGGTCTTTCCAGCGATTGAAGCTGGCAATAGGCGAGATCGGCAAACTGCGTTCCCGGCACCGCATAGCCGCCAGTATCTGGTTCACCGGATACTGAAGCGACGAAACCCGGCCAAGGCCGCACTGACGATGCCAGGCTCGGTTAACGCCTGCTTGAGAAGCGGTGTAGTTTTGCCGTTCATGGTGCCTCCAATAAAAATCAGGAGGCACCTTCCCTGTCGGGGTCGATACGTTCCCCGTGGATGGATATTTCGGCCGAAGCCGGTTGAATGCCCGTATTTACGGCGGGTTGGATTTTTTTGACGACCAGACAGACAGGGCGAACTCTCCTGCTTTTCCGACGGGCATGGGGCCCAAGGAACTTGTTGGGCTTGCTCTTCGATCTTGATGTAAGAGTCGCCGTCCGGACCACGGCAATATGCTGTTCGGCCCGCAGTCACCTTGAGCGTGCCAGCAGGAATTTCGGTAATCGCCTTGCCATCCGGCCGGTGGTGCAATGCCCCGGTATTGGGAAGCGGGCATGGTGTCGATGAGTTGAAATCGATGACGCCGTACATTTCATCGCTCCTTCACGCTGCCTGATGCAGCGCCTTCCTCGACGCTACCCAGTGTGGAAACCCTGCGTTGCCCAGGAAGAACGAACACGTCCAGCCAATCGATCCCTTTCTTGCCTTCCGGAATATCCAGCGCCGGTGCAATGGCGCCCTGCACGTCTTCCGATTCCCCACAACCGTGTCACCAGGGATCGAGTGCTTTCCTGTCCGTGACCGGACGGATGCTGCTGGAGGGTCGATCCGTCGGCAAAGATAAGTACCTGCTCCACACCGGAGGTGGGCGAAAGGTCTCCAGTAAGTGCGCATTGCCAGTCGCCCACGCCGGAATTCCCGCCGCTTCGATGACGGCCAGTGCAGTTTCGATCCCTTCGGTCACCGCCAGTCTGCGTTCCACCGGCACCAGATGAATAGCGCCCCGGTCATCTGACGCCAAAGGATGGCATCAGCTTCTGGGGAGTCGACAGGCGCTTTACGCCCATCGGAGGTCAGTCAGTGATGGATCGTGACGGCCTCCCCACCCCCGCCCCGTGACCTGCGCGCAGATCAGGGGTGGGAGTCAGGTCACCAGGCGGCTGGGCTGTCCGCGTAGTAGCCCCAACGAGGGATGAAACCGCAAGGAGTCCGGTACTTTGACTGACTGCCGCGCGAGCCAGATACAAGCGCGCTGGTTCAGCATTCGGATGTGGACAAGAGCACGGATTCCGCCAGGTGATTGAGCTGTTCCTGGCGAATCTTTCGTCGCCAGGCTCGGCCTGATCCTGACTGCTCACGGTTGACCTTGCTGTCGACCTGTTCGGCTACTTCGTGGATCGCACGGCCAAATTCCCAGCCATTGATCCATGAGCAGCGCAAACCCGTTGGGCAAAACTGCCGCAGGTATTGCAGATGCCTCCGCCTCTTTCCGCGACATCCGGAAAATGCGAAAGCCATCCCGACCGCCATGAACTGGACAAGGCACATGTTTGCCTTTACGTTCCAGAGCGGCCTTCAGCGGTGGCGCCCGTGGCGAGCAGAACTCGCTCCCAGCGACCACACGCATCTTCCTTGACTTGCTGCGTCTCGTGTATTCGTGCTTCA
>JADJBC010000016.1 GCA_016703945.1 Candidatus Aalborgicola danicus | reverse complement strand
CCAGCTCCGGTGCGCACGCACCATGTCAGCAAAACCGCCGTGGCGGCCGACGATGGTGGGCTGGCGTTTGTTCCACGGATTCCGCTCACAGCATACAAAGGTTGCAGTGACGGCGGCTTTTGCTATGCCACCTCAGAGCCCACCGGATCGCCAATGCTGCGGCCCTTGATTTGGTCACCCAGGGCGACCACCGTAGCCGATCATCGTGGCCCGGCACCAGCGGGTAGGTGGCGGGGAACCATTTCGCTGTCCACCATGGCCAGGTCGAGTGGCAGACGCCGCGGTACTCCACGGCAATTTCCATCTTCTGGGTGCAACACGCCGGGGTCATAGTCCAGCCGCTCCAGCGCGCTGCCAGCATGGGTTGCAGCCCAGGCACGGAAATAGGGTCATGGCGAGTCCTCTTAGTCAGTTGAGGACAGAGCTGAAGGTCTGTCCGCAAGGTTTCACAACTCTGCAAGGTTAGCCTTTTTCGTCAACCGGTTTCCCTTGCCATGCTAACGGCGGCGACTGCGCAGTCCCGCCAAACCCGGCGCATAATCAGCGCGGCATCCGGATGCCCAGACCAACCCCTTACAAAAGCTCTTTTACTATGCACCGCGTCGCCATCAGCAGCACAGGCATTTTACGCCGCCCGAAGTCGTTACCAATGAGGAGTTGGTGGTCGCCTTCAACGCCTACGCCGCACTCGAAAACGAAAATACGCAGACGAGATTGCCGCCGGCACCGGCACCGCCATTACCGACTCGCAATGTCGAGTTCATCGAAAAGCACTCGCATCAAACGCCGTTATGTGATGAACAAGTCGGGCGTGCTCGACCCCCTTCGCATGCGCCCGGACTTCAAGACCCGCCCGGATACCGAAATTTCCATGATGGCCGAGATTGCCGTCAAGGCCGCGCAGGATGCCTTGACCAACGCCGGCAAGACGGCTGCCGATGTCGATGCCGTCTACTGCGCCGCCGCCAATATGCAGCGTGCCTACCCCGCCATGGGCGTGGAGATCCAGACCGCGCTGGGCATTAACGGTTATGCATTTGACATGAACGTGGCGTGCTAGTCGGCCACCTTTGCGCTGGAGTTGGCCTTTAACGCGCTGCGCTCTGGCGCATCCCGTGCCATTCTGGTGGTCAACACTGAAATTACCTCGTCCCACCTGGCCTGGATGGACCGCGATTGCCATTTCATCTTTGGTGATGTCTGCACCGCCATTTTGGTGGAACGGCTGGACCTGGCGCCCCGCAGGCGGTTCGAGATCTTGGGCACGCGCCTGCAGACCACGTTTTCCAATGCCATTCGCAACAACGCGGGCTTCATGCTCGCGCGCGCCGAGGGACCGTAATCCCGAAGACCGCGACCAGTTGTTCCGGCAGGAGGGGCGCCGGGTGTTCAAGGAAGTCTGCCCCATGGCAGCAGAGCACATTTCCAGCCACCTGGGGTCACATGAACTGGCGCCCACCCATGTGCCGCTTCTGGCTGCACCAGGCCAGCCTGAGCATGAACCAATTCATCACCCGCAGGTTGCTGGGGCGCGACGCCACACTGGATGAGGCGCCAGTGATCCTGGACGAGTTTGCCAACACGGCGTCTGCCGGCTCCATCATTGCCTTCCACCGCAACAAGGCCGATTTCCAGCCTGGCGAAGTGGGCGTGATCTGCTCGTTTGGCGCAGGGTATTCGATTGGCAGCGCAATTGTGCAGAAGCAGTAACCTAGCCTACTGCCGGGTAGTTGCTATATTTTTGGTAGCTACTAACGCAGTATTCACGAGGGCTAACTGCCTATTTCTCTTGTAACTTTTCGATAAGGAGCCAGAACGTCGCGCCCGGCGGACGGCGTGACTTGCGTCCTCCGGCATGCTTCGCGGGCGGACTGGTTTGGCTTGCTGGCGCTATTGCGTGAATGCTTTGGTTTGCCCGCCGGCTCTGTGGCAACCGCAAGTGCAACCTGCGCCCGCAAGCCCCACCATCCGCCTTGTGTGGCGATGTTTGAAGGGGGCGGTAATGCCCGGATTAGACGCATAGCTGCCGGTGAAGTTGGCAATCTACCTCCTCCAAAGCGGCCAGTCAAACCAGCTTGTCTGGGTCAGCTTTCTGGCGACCATGTCGTCAAATATGGCGCCTCCAGTTGGCCAACAGTAGGTATTCAATTGGTGGCTGCTTTGGTGGAGGAAGAAAATGCATCCTCCGGAAAATCTCGCGAATTCCGATATTACGAGCCGTTCAAAAGTGACTATTGACATCTGGTGCAAAACGCTGTTTTGCGCACGTGGGACAAAGCACAGTCTCCACACCAGCGCCCACCATTTCGCCCGGGGCGCCGCATTGCTCGCAGGTAGTCAGGGCTTGTTGGCATGCGGCAGCGATAAGTCGATGTGTTTCGGCATTGCCGCCACGCAGCCGCCCCCCAACGATGTGAAAACGAAGGGTGCCGAATTTCTCCTTCACTTGGCTGACCACAACGGGCGGCATCCTTTGTTGCCGTACTTGGTTTGTTATTTCGGCGCACAGTTGATCCAGGATTCCAAACCATCCATCGCCACAACAGAAGCCCCAACACATAGAGGTATCGACTGGATCACCATGCCGGTCGCGAAACAAGTCGGAATAGCGTTGGCACAGCAGGTCGTCCAATTCTGATTTCATGGCAGGAACCTCAAAACTGCTGCTCACCTCAAAACCAACGAGGGATGCAGTTTGAAGAGTTCGATGGCGTGCAACGCCTGGCTCTTGGCATCGTCCAGTGCATTGTGGTGGGTGCCAACGCGCAAGAGCTTTGGGCCAGGCGCGATGCTTCTGAGCGTTCGGTAGCACCGGCCATTCCACCGGCCCCAAGCCTGCTTGAGCTCGACCGCTGCAAAGGCGCAGGCAAGGATCGGGTTGTCAAAGTCGGCACCGTTGCCCCATACCTTGACTTCGGCATCGCGCTCGACAAATTCAGTGAACTTTGCAAGCACATGCTGTAGCGTGTGCCGCCGCTTTTGCAGCGATTCGGTCAATACCCTGCGGGCGGCTGGCGACCGCTGCGCCCACCAACTGGCTGTGTCAGCGTCAATTGTGAGGCCTGCCTGGATGCAGCTGTCTTGCTGTGCAACCATATAGAACTCATCGCCAAGTCCGCTTGTATCAAAGAACACGGCTCCCACGCTCATGATGGCGCAGCCAGGCAACGTGCCCAAAGTTTCCAAATCCACCATCACGTGATTCATTTCTTGCCTCTTTGTGTTCTTGTCTGTTTGGCCTTGTTCGGATTGGCGCGGCGCGAGCCGGTGACGATTACTCCATGTGGCTGGAGATCGTACTTTTGCCCATTGCCGAGCGCCAGGTATTGGTCAACGCATTCTTCAAGCTTTGCCTTGTCGCAGTTGGCATTCATCGACATGATCTCCAGCAATTGGAAGATGGAATCCCCGTGGCCAAGGGAAGCTTTGCCGTTTGCATGAATGTCGCGACTGCTTAACTCGGCCTGCATAGAATGAAACTGCCGCTGCAAGCGGATGTGCCAGCACCGCTGATATGGTCTCCACCATCCAAACCATGGGCTGGGCCTGAGGAGCAATTCCAGCGATCCGATGGATTGCAACCGTTCCAGGAGTTCCAGTGTTGCCATTTCTTTTGGGTTGCTCGGCTCACTTCCATCGAGTACCCAAAAAATGAAAAGCATGAGGGCCGAATACAAAACAAAGATGACCAGTAAAACTTGCATGAATCTTTCCCTAGCTATGGTGGGTTGGATTTGCCAACGCGGGGGTCATGACGGCATCAATGGCGAGTTGCTCTTGTGCCTGGTAAGCAATGTCTGACCACACTTCAAGGTAGTCGCCCACTGCGATCAGCCAGATCGGAAATCCGGGTTTGAGGCCATACTTTTTGCAGACGGGGTCCGGGAGCGCAAGTTCATCGCCAGTGCTTTCGGCCAGCACTTGCAGATGCGGTGTGAACTGCACAGCTGGCGTGGGCCAATCGCCAGCTGAATCGACAACTGCAAGCCACTGGCCGACGTTGCTGTCAATTTCGGGACTAATCTCGACCAAAAAGCAGGGCACTGACCTATGAAGCATCGTAGGTATGTTGATCCGTCCAGACACACCCATTACAACACGGACCACACCTTGCACATTGGCTTGGCTACGCTGCGCAATGCAATCAACTGATGCGTTCATAGGTGGGTATCTCTCGAATGTTTGATGCGGCGGTCGCAACATAGGAGAAATTATTCCAAGCAAAGCGACAAGCTGTGTCGTGTCAATTCATCAAAGCAAACGTGACCGGCAGGCATACTTGAGCATTCGAGCGCCGCTGACCCTTCTGGAGGTTTCTATTTGGGCGACATTGGCCATCACCCACCATCAACAACATTGCTGATACTCGGAGTCCCGCATGGCACACCTCTACCCCTCATTGCTAGCGCGCTCCGCAATTAATGCGGGGGAGTACGCCGAGTTGGCACTGCTCGAAACCTTGGAACGAGGGCTGTCAAACGCCTACACGCTGTTTCACAGCGTCGATTGGTCAAAAGGCTCTGGAGCCAAAGAGCAGCATGGCGAAATTGACATCGTGGTGGTCAACCAGGGGGGTGATGTGCTTTTGGTGGAGGTCAAGTCCGGCAGTGTCGTGTTTCGCCCGGACGGCATTTTCAAAACTTACGGCGCGCACACCTCCGACGTTACTGCGCAAGTGCGGCTCCAATACGGCAGTTTGCGCGCTCGCCTGAAGCGGGCAGGCCTGCAAGTGCATGTGAGTCACTTGCTGGTGTTGCCCGATTTGAAAGTAGAGAGTGAAACCGTGCAGTGGCCGCGCGAGCGGATCGTCGACAGTGACGATATCGGCAACGTGGTGTCCATCATTACCGGCGTACTGGGGGCGGGTGTCCCGCAGGGCCGCGGTGCCGAGCAGGTGCTGGCGTTTTTCGAGAACCGCTTTCGGGTGGTACCCGACGTGTCGGCGCTGGCTGGTCGCATTCAGCAAACCACCCTGCGCCTATCGTCAGGTTTAGCGGTATGGGTGCCGCGCATTTGCGCGCCGTCGGGTGTCATTCGCGTGCAGGGCACAGCCGGATCTGGTAAAACCCAGCTCGCTTTACGCTTGCTGGTGGACGCTGACAGTGCGGGTCAGAAAGCCGCCTACCTGTGTTTCAACCGGCCACTGGCCGACCACATGGCCCACGTGGCCCCAGTTAGAACCCCCGCCGAATCGTTCCATGAATTCGCCCTGCGCGTGGTGAGGCGTGGGGGCCATGCTGTGGATTTCACATTGCCGACAGCCTTTGAGACCATGGCCGAACGTTGCGCACAAGTGCTCCAGCAAAGTGAACCCGATCTGGACCTGATCGTTGTGGATGAGATGCAGGACATGAAGCCAGAGTGGGTGCAGGCCTTGCTGTCGCGTCTGAAAAATACTGGACGAGCCGTGTTGTTGGAAGACCCGGATCAACAGCTCTATGTGGACCGTGAAGCATTCGATATTGCTGACTCGGTGAGCGTGACCTCAAACGAAAATTTCCGGACCCCCCGGGCACTGGTCCGGCTGATCAATCTGTTGGGGCTGACAGCCAATGAAATAGAAGCCTTGTCCCCACACGAGGGGGAAGCTCCAAACCCCGTCGTCTACGAGTCGCCAGAGAACATAGCGCCGTGCACCGTTACCGCGGTTCAGCGTTGCCTGGAGCGAGGATTCAAGCTTGAAGACATCGCCATCGTCAGCATGCGCGGACGCGAGCGTTCGGCCTTGCAAGGACTTGACCGCCTCGGCTCTTGGACCCTGCATCGTTTCACTGGCCGCTTTGACGAGGGCGGTACGGCAATATGGGAGCATGGGCAACTGCTGATAGACTCCGTTCGGCGTTTCAAGGGGCAGGCCGCACCGGCCGTGGTGTTGACCGAGTGTGATTTGGCAGTGCTGGACCCCATGAGCCGCCGGCTACTGTTTGTCGGGCTTACTCGGGCCCGGGTGCATCTTGAGTGGGTGATATCGGCAGCGACGGCCTCGTCGCTGGAGCGGGCGTTGGCAGCATAACTCGGGTTCTGACAGGGTTTCTTCCGTCGCGCTGCAGCTCCGTGCTGACGAGAATGGGACCGCATGCCGTTTCAAAGCGCGAGGCAATCGGCTTGCCTGACCCCAGTTCGGCGTAGATGGCTGCCTCGTTCAATTCGTCGATAGCGGGCACCTCAGTGCAGTCATGAAAGCCCAATAAGTATTGCGGCTTCAGACCTTGCATTTCCTGCAGAGCCAATGCGGCTGGAGTGATCACGATCTGGCCAAGCTTTGTCTCGCATCAACCGTGAGGACAATAGCGTCTTCGTTTGCGTTTGCGTTTGCGAATGGAGTGGTCGTGTTGGCGGCATTCATGGTGGCACCCTCTGGAGTGTCATGCGTTTGTGATTGTTGCGAGAGCTTGCCCGCCCGCCCGTTTGATCTGGTGAAGGCAGGCATGGGTTACCGGGTGCTAAATTTCGTGTAGTTGCGAATCGCCCTCGTTGCCGCTCTGGTGGCAACGGGAAATATCAAGCCGTATTCGTATTGGTGAGGAAGACCATGAGACTGATTGTTGCTGGTCAAGCGACAAGATGTGTCGCCTTGCGCATGGCGGGCCAAACAGCAAACCAAACCCGGGCGCCTGCCAATCGAGCATCGCTTCTGCAGGCGTCACAACTTGACGTATCCATGGCCAAAATCGATTGGTCATACAGACTCTCAAAAAGCCAGCCATGTCACTTCGGCGTCCATCATCGGATCAGCACTACCACCGCCTGCTCTCGGCGTCCCGCGCCGCGCAAGAGGTTCTCGCCTTTGTCAGCGCTTCAATCAAACAGATTGTTGATCAAGCGGACGAAAGCAACACGATCCATTTGCACGGCTGCTCTCCTCTGGAGTTGATGGAGCAGGCCAGGGCGGAACCGCGCCTCTCGCTGGTCAACTTCGCAAGTGCGTTGCGATCTGTCGATTTACCAGCCAGTTTTGATGCGCAGGGAAGCGCCACAGGCCTGATGGGGCCAAAGAAGAATGCGTTGATTCCTGGCTTCACGTTTGAAACCTTCGTCACAAGTGCCGCGAACAAGCTGGTCGTCGGCGCGTCGAAGGAATTCGCCAACTTGTTGAGCGCGAGGCCCAACTCCTTGTTCATTGCTGGCGCAATCGGCACCGGAAAGACGCATCTTCTCCATGCTATTGGCAATGCCGCGTGTTCAAGATTTCCCAAGACCAAAGTGCGGTATATGACCACAGGCGACTTCGTGTCGGCAGTGATCGACGCCTACAAAGCGCGGTCGTTTCCGGCCTTCCGGCGGCATTTTGAGACCCTGGACGTCTTGCTTCTGGACGATGTTGACGGATTGATCAACCGCGAACGTAGCCAGCAGGAACTGGCCGAGATACTCGACCTACTGGTTGCACAAGGTTCGTCCATCGTCATGGCGGGCCACTGCCAACCGACAGATATGCGTCGCCTTCAAGAGCGATTGCTTTCGAGATTTTCGTCGAGTCAAGTTTGTCGGGTTGAACCGCCCAATTTGCCTACGAAAGTAGCCATTCTTCTTCGCAAGGCGCTCGATGCGCAGATGAAGTTTCCGGTTGACGTTGCCATAGAACTGGCAGACAGGCTGCCCGGCGATGTTCGCGCGCTGGAGGGGGCGCTGCACAGCATCTTGGCGTTTGCCAAGTTTCACCAGCGCCAGATTGATGTGACGCTGATCGATCAGGCGGCTGGTTTGCTGTTCGCGTCGGCGGCAGACTCATGATGTTCGCTGATAACCCGTCAAAGATTTCTCGGCGTAGCGTTTTCCAGTCTTTGCTGGCCACGTTGGCCCCCGTGTGTCCGGTATCGGCGTCGCGGGCAACAACGTCAATTCACCCGTCACAAACCATGCTTAGGCCACTCGATGGCGAAAGTCGGGGAAAGTTTGAAGGCGCGCGCATTACCGCACGACCTGTCAAGCTCATCGGAGTTGGCGGCGCAGGGGGAAGCACGGTTGACTACGTGATTGGCCGTGGCCTACGGGGCGTGGAATTCATCTGCTTCAACACGGACGCCCAGGCGCTGGCACGCAGCGCCGCCACCACTACCATACAGCTTGGCTTGAGCGGTCTTCCTTCAGGCAGTCAGCCAGACACGGGGCGCGCAGCCGCAAGCGCAGCCACCGCCACGATTCGAGCTGCCGTTGAAGGTGCCAACCTACTGTTCATCACCGCCGGTATGGGCGGCGGCACCGGCACCGGTGCGGCCCCGATGATTGCCCGCATCGCGCGAGACATGGGCATCCCGAGCGTCGGCTTAGTCACCATGCCTTTCGACTGGGAAGGCGACATACGCTTGAGCCGTGCTGAAGCGGGGTTAATAGAGCTGCAAGCCAATGTCGACTCCCTGATCGTGCTGCACAACGACAGACTGCTGTCGCAACTGCGGGATGACGTGACGCAGGACGAAGCATTTGGCTACGTCGCTGATCACTTTAGATCTGTCGTGTTCGGCCTTGCCGAAGCCATCAACGCGCCCAACGCGGTGGGCGTCAACTTCATTGATGCGTGGAAGGTCATGCGCCTGCCTGGCAAGACCATGATGGGCTGCGCTTCGGCGCGAGGTCCAGAGCGGGCTCGCATTGCGTCAGAACAAGCGCTAGCTTGCCCGCTATCGGACGGTTCTGAATTGCTGCTCGCCAAAGGAGCGCTTGTTTTGATCGCCGCCACCAAGGGATGCTTAAAGTCATCGGAGTTCAGGGTGGTTTCGAACTTCATCCGCACCCGCATTGCGCCGGATGCGCACCTAGTCTGCGGCGTGACGTATGACGAAACACTGCGAGACAAAATTCGCGTTACTGTTGTGTCTTCCGGCCTTGCACGGTCATCTGTTCCACCATCTGGAGTCTGTGCATCGCATTGCGGGTCGTCTTGACGAAGGCGGCGCAGCCATCCGGGCACCGGATCCAGTGCTGAGCAACTCGGTTCGCCGTTTCATCTTGGAGTCCGCGCGAGCGGCGTAGTTGGCCGAGAGTGACACGCCAAGACTCGCGTCCAAGTCCTCGCTGTGGAAGCCAGCCAGGTGTCGGCCGGCAGCCTGGCACCGTTTGATTGACTTGAGTTCCCGCTTCCAAAGCAAAGAACGTCACATCAACGCGTCAGCGTAGATTTTTCGGCGGTGATAGTCGAGAAACGCAGCAGTGGTTGGGCATGATGGCTTACTGAGCTTCGACGATGGGGTGATGCCGAGTTGCCTGCGGGCTTTCGCATCAGCTTGCTCGAAATCAACATTACTCCTGACTCATCGAACGAAATGAGACCGACGTCGAAGAGTGCGTCTAAAGTCGCATGCAAAAGTAGACCGTTCTGTGGGTTGAGTCGCTCTGAGTTCGTGGACTCCCGCCAAGGTTTGATGTGAGACGCGCGAAGAACCTCTTTAACTCTGCATCCGGTTGCGGCGCACTCCCGCCAATAGTCCACCAAAGCAGCCCGAAAGGCACCTTGCCCTCGTCGAGCCTGGATCAGAGCCTGTTTCGTGGTCTCATTAGGAGCGTTGGGGTCATTCAAATCCAAGATGTCACTCGCCATGTCCGCGTCATCACTCATGCACTCCTGCGTCAGGCGACTCAGAACGTTCTCAATCCCTGCTTGTGACCGCACTTGCCGGAGAATGCGCAAAGCCTCATATCGTGAAATCGAGTCAAAGCTACTGAACATACTGATGAATCTTTTCTTGCCAGTGACCTGTAGCGGGTCGATGACCACTGGCTTAGGCAGCCAAAGGAACAACTCCTTTGGCCAAGTCCAGGTGACGGACCACTGACTTTCCTCACGCCACTTCTTTAAGAATGTATGCCAGTCTCTATTGAAACACTGCTGAACCTGCGGGAGTTCCCACGCTTCGCGAGCGCGTTCAACTGAATCGACTCCAAGCACTTTTGCGAGTCTTTTGCGCTCGTCTGAATCACCCCATAGATATCTCGCGCCAGCCGCTGCCCCTACAAGGTATTGCTTCCCCTCATGCGCAGCGATAAGAAAAATTAATATCTCATTTGCATGCTCGTCGAGCCGCTGCCGTTTAAAGCCCTCAGTGTGGAATGCACGCATTAAGGTGCTACCGCTGCTGTATTCCAAGTGATCGGCGTTGTTCCACTCTTCATGCCCAAACCCGTTCTCTTTTGGGTACCCCGAGGTGAACCGCCCGCCACCAGGTTTTCGATACCCACTTCCGTTCCACACCACCGGTTTAATAAAATACAGGGCCATCATGCACTCCCAGCAAAGCAATAGCGCGAGGAGTCAAATGTGACTGACACGCTATCTGAAAGCAAGCGCTTTGGTCTTTGGTTCATGGCACATACAACAATCAACGCTTACTCACCCGCATTTTCAGTTTGTCGCCAACCCCTAACCCATCGCCAAAACACTTCCGAATCCACCACGGTGGCCGTGATCTCGTAGATGTTTTTCAGTTCAACCACCTGTTGATCCAGCGACAACGGCGTCTCCAGCAAATGGCGACCGGCGATCTTGTCGATGCGGAATGTGTCGGAGATTCGCTCGCCCTCGCCAAAGCCAAAACGGCCGTCGTCATCGTACTTCTTCAAGTCGAAGTCTTTGGGGCGCGAAAAGGTGTGAGCCATGACGCTAGCCGCAAGGCTGCGGTGCAGAGCCAGGCTGCGTTCGTTCTAATGGACGGCATAGCGGCACACGAGGTACAGGCACGGGCCTTGCTGGGCCAGGCCCAGGCGCATCACCTCCTTTTGGCTACGTTTTCCGCTTGCTAAGTCTATAAGTTGGTCCACCAAATCCGCGTCACATTGGCCACGCCCTGAAGTATCAATCTGTTTGAAGATTGATTGCAACTTTGAAGTAATGAAAATTCCAATAGACGCTCTCCCAAATCAGATCGCAATTTGCCTCTTGAGGAACCACTCTCGATGGTGACGTAGGAAGACCTTCTGGTCGGGCTTGAACTTCCCGCAATTCTTAGGGAACAGTATCCCCCATGCGGCCAACACGGTCGCGTCCAGTCGCTTAGACACCAAAAGATCGCCGTTGTCTTTGAACGAGATGAATCCTCGATCAAATAGGTGATCAATGTGGGGCGCCAGTAGCAAGCCATTGCAGCCATGGAGCCGCTCGGTGTCGTTGCACCTTTTCCAAGGTTTTATGTGGCTCGCCCGAAGATGCTGCAAGTCTCCGATGCCCGTGATACGGCAACGTGTCTCATTGAGAGTCACATTGTCTTTGAACTTGCCCTGCCCACGGCGTGCCATCACGAGCTGCCGTTTCTCGGTTTCGCCGATGTCGGTTCGGCCGGCGATGCCCTGTTCGTCCTCATCTCTCTCATCGAACCCACCGTCGCGATTCCACACTGCAGCCAAGTAGTCCTTAGGCACGAAAATTCCGCCGGTTGTATGAAATTTTTGCCCGATTTCCTGACCGACCAGCTTGCTCACCCGGACAAGCTTTGCCAACAAGCGCGGGTACAGAGCGCTGCGCTTATCCAAAGGCACAAAGAAGGCGGCGAGGGCACGCTTCGTTTCTTTCCCCGCGCCGTTTCCCTTGTAATTCGAAACAGTTGTACCCTGATAGCCAATGAACTTTCCCGGGCCAAACGCGTCCAGTACAGGGTCGTAGTACCAATTCTTGAAAGCTGAAAACCGGGTATGTGCGGGCGTACCGCTGTTCCCCGCGACGAGAATGTCCTGGAATTGCTGGATATTCATCGTGGCTTCTTTTATGCTTGTGACCGGGTTAGTCATTGTGTTTCCTTGAATCCAATTGAAACTGTAACAGTTCGGGAGTGTTGATTACCACTGGTGCGTCCTCTCACGGCAATCACCATGGGGTTCGCTGAAGACATCACCACCCTTCACTCGACAATCGTGGCTGCCTTCCCAAACCCTCTTAACCACCGCCAAAACACTTCCGAATCCACCACAGTCGCCGTGATCTCGTAGGTGCTTTTCAGTTCAATCACCTGTTGATCAAGCGACAACGGCGTCTCCAGCAAATGGCGACCGGCGATCTTGTCGATGCGGAATGTGACGGAGATTCGCTCGCCCTCACCAAAGCCGAAGCGGCCGTCGTCATCGTACTTCTTCAAGTCGAAGTTTTTGGGACGCGTAAAGGTATGCGCCATGACGTTCGCTGAGAGGATGCGGTGCAATGCCAAACTGCGTTCGTTCTCATGGTCGGCATAACGACACACAAGGTACAGGCGCGGGCCTTGCTGGGCCAGACCCAAGGGCATCACCTCGTTTCGGCTGCGCTTTCCGCTTGCATTTTGGTAGTCCACTTGCAGCCATCGATTGGCGTACAAGGCGCTACTGACTTCGTCAAAAACACCGGGCCGAATCTTGGGTGGCAGCAGCGGCTGGGTTT
Source organism: Candidatus Aalborgicola danicus (assembly GCA_016703945.1). GTDB lineage: Bacteria > Pseudomonadota > Gammaproteobacteria > Burkholderiales > Burkholderiaceae_C > Allorhodoferax > Allorhodoferax danicus. The sequence goes on along the minus strand of JADJBC010000016.1, from coordinate 141,038 downwards.
CGCTGACTACGCGTACTTTGCTGAGCCACTCACGCTCACGCTGGGCATCGGTGTGTGGTCCGATCTTGTTGCGCGCCTGGGAGAAGAAGCCGTTCATGGACTTTATCAAATTGGCTGGCAGAAGGTTGCGCAGGTGTTGCTCTGCCAGAGTGAGCAGCAGTGACTCCTGCTCAGTGAGATTCGGCTGTAGCAAAGGCTTGGCTGCCGGGCTCCAGCGGTAGCCAAACGGGCGGCCGCTGTCATCACGCTCGATACCGAAGTGTTGGGACAGCAATTCCAACTGGCGCTGGATGGTGCGCAGGTCGCGAACCAGGCCAGCCTGTTCGAGCTGCTGACGCAATTCCGGTGCCGAGATTTTGCTGCCGCGTGGAATGCGACGCAGCAGTTCCAGGGCGATGTGCAAGGTCTCTAGGTTATCAGTGCGTTTTGACATGGAATTCAGCATGCCATCGTTGCGCGACCTGTGAAGTGGCGCCACAGGCGCACCAGCGCTTCGGTGTCGCGCTGGCAATAGGCGAGCAATTGACGTTCCAGCTCGGCCTTTCGCTCGGTCGGGGTTTCGGTGTGAATGGCCTCTCGAAATGCTGCCATGGCCATGCCGCCTTCCTGCACCTCGTCAAGGTTGTCATAGCGCAGCTCCGGAGCAATGGTCGGCAACACTGCCTTGAGGCTCCAGCTTCCCTTCTGCTGCGGGTGGTAGTAGTGCTTTTTGGCAATGGCCTGCAAGTCAATTAAGCGAGCATCTATCGCCAGCAGTGGACGCGCCAGTTTCGGAAAACGTTCAGCGAGCTGCTTCACTATCGTGGATTCAAACTTCGAGTAAATATATATGGGCGAACGCTCACCACAATAGTCGATCAGTGCGAGCGCAAGCTGCCGCGCCGGGTCCTTGCCGGACAGGTCCAGATAAGACTTATGGCCGAGTTTCCCGCTTCGGTTCAGCCGGTGCAGGCTGAACTGAAAAGGGTTGGCCTGGAACGGACGGGTGCCACTCCAGATCGGCACGGCCAAATTGATGGTCTCAAAGTCAAGGAACAAGGCCGGCAGCTTGTGTGCTGCCAGAGCATTGGCTGCGGCGTCGGCATCGAAATAGGTTGTGTTGGCCAAAGTGTGCGTCTTGACCCGCAGATGTCTGGCGTTGAGCAGGTCATTGGGCACCTTGCGCAGGTCGCTGACCCCTTGCACCTTAATCAACTTCTTCAATTCTGTTTTTAAATTGCCTTTCAAGCAAGCAACCGAATACTTGGGTGCCTTGGTGGCACTTTGGCTCTGACAATACGCCATGAAAGCACATTCATACGGCTTGTTGCACTGGAGTCCCATTGCGACTGTAGGCTCCCTGCGCTTGGCGGCGATGGCATGCGCATTGTCAATCCAGCCCGCTACTTCTTCCTCGCGCTCAAACGCTTCTTCGGTTTGATCGACTTCGACCAAGAGCCCGTCATAGTCTCCACCACCGGGGTAGACCCAAGTGCTGTCAATGGTGGGCGATCGCCACGGCGTGTAGTTGCACCCCGGCGGAACGTGCGACATAGGCTTGGATGGCCAGGTCATCTTTTTGCTCGTCTTTGACGGAGGCGCTGGACTTGACTTCCACCATGCGCCACCCTGCTTGGCCACGCCTGCGCACCGGCAACATGACATCGGCATAGGCGAGGCCGCCTGCAGCCTTGAACCCGGCCTCAAAAATCGGCTTGCCTAGCTTGAGTTGCTCAACGGTCATCGCCACCACTTCGTCGTAACCCTCTTCTCGAGGAACGTACGCAACACCTTTTCCTGTGGGGTCGTAGATTTGCACTGCCAGTTTGCCAACCTGGGTTCCCACGGCAAAGCGTTCTTGAGCGTCTTCACTCGTCTGTTCAAGGTCTTGGCGGTAGAGCTTAAGCCAAAGCCGCTTGGGGCAAAGATGCGCGTCAATGATGCGGGACTTCGACAGGGCTTGCACGGCGTTGCTCCTTGGAGTTCGGGTCATACGAACCCTATCACAGGGCGGCCGCCTTCTTTGAGCGCAAATTCGGCAGCCAGGGCTGTGATCAGACCGGCAGCGGTGCTGATCGGGCGTATACGGTGTTGGCGCACGATGGCCGCAAAGTCACCGGGGGTGAGTTGGTCCAAGCGATCGAGGTGGGGCCGCAACTCTGGCAGTGGTTGCGCAATACCCAACGCCGTGCACTGCTGGGTCAACATGCGCCAGGCTTGCGCAGCCTCCAGATAGTCGAAGCGAACCTTGACATCGAAGCGCCGCAGGGCAGCCGGGTCCAGGCCCGCCAACAAGTTCGTGGAGGCCATCAGTACGCCACAGTAGCTCTCCATCTGGGTCAGCATCTCGTTCACCAGGGTAACCTCCCAGCCGCAGCGGGCGTCGCGCCGGTCTTGTAAGAAGCCGTCTACCTCGTCGATCAATAGCAACGCCTGGTCTTGCTCGGCTTGTCGGAAGGTGCGGGCGATGTTCTTTTCGCTGCCGCCCACCCATTTGGACATCAAGTCTGATGCGCGGCGCACCTGCAATGGCACATCCATGCGTTGTGCCACCCATCGCGCAAAGGCGCTTTTGCCGCTGCCCGAGGGACCGAAAAGGCACAGTCGCCCCTGGCGATGAAGTACCAACCCATCGGCCATGGCGACCAAATCGGCATCAGCGTGAAGAAAGGAAGGGTCGTAGATGTCGGGAAGGCGATTGGGATCATTGCGCAATATGGCGGGATGGCCCTGTGCCTCCAACGTGTTTCCAATCAGGCGCTCCACCGCCAGGCGGGCCGCTGCAGTGCCCAATGTGCTTTGAATGCTGCGCACAACAGTGGCAGAGCGTGCTGCCACCGCCGGAGCCAGCACCTCACATTCTGCAATGCGCGTCAGCGCGGAAGCGTCCAGCAAGTCGCCGCACGCCTCCGACAAGATGCGAGCGCGCTGTTGGCGGGGCGGAATGGGGAGTTCGATCACCATGTCAAAGCGTCGAACAAACGCGGGGTCCAGGCAGGCAATGTCGTTGGACAGCCACAGCGTGGGTACCGGATTTTCTTCCAGCATACGGTTGACCCAGGCCTTGCGGGTTTGCGCAGTGCTTTTTCGACCAAAGACTGCATCGCCATCGTCAAACACATCGGCTGCCTCATCGAAGGCTATCAGCACCTGCCGCTCGGCCAGAATGCTTTGAGCGGCCCGAAAGGCGCGCAGTCGGCGGTCTGCTGATACGGCATCGCCATCGTGGTCTTCACTGGCCACCTGAAACACCTCGCAGCCCATGTCAGAGCCGAGCGCGCGTGCAAGCTGGGTCTTTCCAGTCCCCGGGTCACCGTGGACAAACACGTTGACGCCCCGCCGACGGGTGGCATGTGCATGCTTAAGGTAAGGCACCAGAACCTCCAGCGAGGCCCCAATGTGCGTGTAGTCGCCCAGAGTGAGAAGGGGTGGTGGGCTGGGCGCAACGTTGTCGCGCAACAATTCCACAGGGTCCATCTCACCGGACAGGATGTGGTCGGCAAAGTGCTCTGACAACAGCTCCAACTTGCTGGACAAGGTGTCGGCCCCATTGCGCATGCACGTAAGCAGCCCGGTTCGGGCCAGCACACTTTTGGTCGCAAGGGCGTCACGCAGCAGGTCTTCTGGCACATCGAGCACCACCGCCATGCTGTGCACGAGTTTGCCAGTAGAAAGGTGGCCGATCCACTCGGACGCTTCAAGCAGCAGGCCGTCGCTATGAATCATCACGGTGAATTCAAGAACACGAACGTCAAGAGGGCTTAAACCCACTAGGGCGGCCAGGCGGTCCAGGTTGGTCCGAAGCGCGCGCGGAAGTCTAAGGCCCTTTTTCGCGCCCTCTGCGTCGCGGTGCAGGCGGCGCAACTCGGCGCGCACGCGCTTGGGGTCGTAGCTGCCGGGCAGCCGTTCGCCATCTTCGTCCCGCACGCCAATCCGGTCTTGCTGATCCGGTGTGTCTGGCCACAGATCGATTTCAGTGTCGATCCAGTGACCAAGACCAATAACATTGGCTATAGCGTCGCTGTTGAATCCGTGCGGTTGAATGAACTCTCGCTGCCCACCCAACGGCACTAACAAGCGCAATAGCCACAGCCGGAACACGGCGGGTGTGTCGTCTTGACCTTCAAACGATTGGGAGCGGCGGAAGTAGTGGCGCGGTGGCATGGGGTGTCCTCTTGCTGTCAGACACGATCATGCCCATTGAAGCGACAAGCTGTGTCGCGTGAAAGAGTTGTCAATGAAGACGAACATCCTGGCCCACGGGCAGTAACAAGGTGGTCAACAAGGCGGGGATTCTGACCGCTGGATAAGTGAGGCTTTTTTGCCAAATACCCGCATGAGACTGGGTGTCCCACGGGTTTGGTTCTACCAAACGGCTTTGATCTGTGCTTTTGGGCCGTTCGCTGTTGGACATTGGCCAACGTATTTTCGGCAAGTCGGCTTTTCGGCGGTGGCAGACGCAGCTTGAACCACAGCGTTAACAGCATCGCTGAGCCGGTCCCTCACCAGTTGACACGCTGGGCAATCCAGTAGTTCAGCGCGGATTGGGCTGTCAGGTACCAATCCGGCTCGTGATATTTCGACACCGTCATGTGTGCATTGAAGACATTGGAAGCTGCGGTTGTCCGTTGCACAATTCAGAGGCCCGGCTTCCTGGGACAAGTTTGCTTTGGCAGTTTAACCAGCCTAACCGAATGGCGAGAGGCTAATGCTGGGCTTGGGTCGGCAATGTTGAGTAAACGTTGCGCAGTCTGCCAAAACGGCCCAGAGTTTCGCGGCTTCGCGCAACTGGTCGATTGCAAGCGACACATTTTGTCGCGGCTTCACGCCACAGTTCAAAGGATCGAGCTACGGAGAAGCACATGATCGACTGGCGACACCTTTCGCGTTTGGTAACTGCGCGGGAGACTGGAGAACTGCGAAAGACGGTCATCGGCATCGGTGAAGCCGGGTGCAAAGTGGTCGACCACATGATTGGCACCTGTGTGACTGGCTTTGAATACGTATCTGCCAACACTGACCCGGAAGTTCTGATTCAAAGCCTCGCAACCAAAACGATTCAGCTCGACCCGAACGAATTGGGTACCAGAGGACAACCTGAATTGGGGCGCCAAGGCACCACAAAGTCTGAAGACATAATCCGACGCGAACTTGCAGGTACCGATTTGCTGTTCGTTACTTTGCATTTGGGTGGAGGCACAGGCACATATGCTGCCCCGGAGATTGTTCGAATCGCAAAAGAAATGGGTATCGTCACCGTGGGAGTGGTCAGCTCGCCGTACGCGACTGAAGGTGACCGCGCAATGAGCATGGCCTCCGCATGCTTGAATGCTTTCCAAGCTACGGTGGATTCGTTAACCGTTGTGCCTCAGCAAGAACTACTCGTGGATCAACTCGACGCTTCCGGTCAGGCGAAGTCTGTTGAACGCACTGTAGATTTGTTGGCAAATTCCATCATCGATACCGCCGACGATATCAACAAGAACTGTCATCAGTACATGGTTAGCAAACGAGCCGTCATATCTTGGTGGCTAAAACGGAGATTGTGAGGCTGCACATGGCTTGGCGGTAATCTGCAAATCGCTCGCAAAGACATGGTGATCGAAGCGACAACTTTTGTCGTGCACCGTTGTGACAAAGGGTGAAGGCACTGTATGTGTCAAAAACATGAGTGATATTTCAAGCACCTTCCCTTGGCGAAGTGCATTGGCCTATAGTGGAAAGGTCAATCCCTAAAGCAAGGGGCAAATTCACATGCACTTTGTTGGGAATGTCTTTTGCAGATGTCGGGCCACCATTGTTTGTTCTGTGCCATTCCCAGAGTGGTCGAAAAACGAGACACAAATTGCACCATGGAAGTGGTTCAACAAGGCTGCTAATCAGCGGGGCAACTCGCACATTTGATTATCGATAGCAAATTTATCGACCATGAAATCTGATGCCACCGAGGTTGGTAAGTTGTTAAAAGTCATGCAATTGGCTTACCCGGAACCCGCCTCTCACGGCCGCCAGGTTACGCCCCTGACCTGACTTCCAACGCCGTTCCAGCCAAAAACCTACCCGCATGGTTTGGGCCATTGGCTCCCGCCGATTTGTGGGTGTTTGACATGATGAGGCTGGCGCCAATGGCCCAAACCATGCCGCCAGAACAGCCAAGACACTGCGGTAAGGGGCGATCCAGACCTCTTCTCGCTACAAAAATAGTAGCTACTTACGCTTATTCGACGTGGGCTGAAGGCCAATTTGGCACATAGATTCTGATTCAATCCCAGTAAAGGGCTGCAAAACTCGATTCCGGCGCAAATTTCACGTAACCGCAAACGCCTTGCTGGCCAGCACGTTGATGGTGGTGGGCGGCCGGTTCATCACACACGGTGTGTGGCCAATATTGGGGAAGCGGGTCAGGCGGTGGGTTTCGCCCCCGAACTGACTTCCATCACCAAGCCAACCAACCACCTACCCCCATGGTTTGGGCCGTTGGTTCCCGCCGATTTCTGGGCCTTTGACAGTATGAGGCGGGAGCCAATGGCCCAAACCATGCCGCCAGAACAGTCAAACCGCCGAGGTAAACGGTGATTCAAACCTCGTTTTGCTACAAAAATAGTAGCTACTCGCGCTTATTCTACGTGGGCAAAAGGCCAATTTGGCACATAGTTTCTTGTTCACACTCCGTAGAGGGCTGCAAAACCTCAACTACTGTGCAAATTCCGTGTAACCGAACACTCCGTACGGTGCAGCAGGTTGATGGTGGCGGGCGGCACGTTCATGACACCCGGCGAGTGGCAGGTGCTTGTGAAGCAAGTTAGGCGGCGGCTTTCGCCCGCTGCAATCCTGAGCCCGTGCCCCAAACTCTGCCGCCGAAGGGGTGAAACTCAAGGCTTGGCGTCGCGCCAGACCGGAAAGGGATTGACTGGCGTGCCACGCCACCACTGCTTCTCAATGCCCAGCTTGAAAATCGCGAAGTGCAGATGTGGCGCGTCGGGCGAAGCATTGCCGGAACTGCCGACGTAACCGATGACATCGCCCTTGAGTAACTTGCCCCCTTCGGCGATGCCGTCGGCATAGCTATCGAGGTGGGCGTAGTAGTAAGCGTATTCGCCCGACGGGTCGAACTGGTACAGCGTGATGCCGCCGGGCTTGCTTAAAAACAGCTTGGCTATGCGGCCGTCGTCGACCGCGACCACCGGTGTGCCGCGCGGCGCCATGATGTCCAGCGCTTCGTGTTCCGCACCGCCAGCGCGTTGCTGGGTGTAGTTGTCGGTCAACTGCGAGGCACTGAAACCGAGCACCGGAATACTAAGGCTGCGTGCGCGCAGGTGCGCGAGGTCAGAGGTAGGGTTTGGCGATGGTGTTTGTGGCGTGATGGCGGGCTGAAACCAACCGCCAATCACCATACCTGCGGAGACGACCAGCACCGCGCCAATGGCAAGCGGTTTGCGCCAGCGGCGCGGTTGTCGGGCTTGTGTCACAGCTTGACGTCAACCTTGAACCCCGCCTTGGCCAGGGTGGACAAGCGCTCGGCATCCCAGTTGGTCATGTGGATACAGCCGTTGGTTTCTGAATGGCCCACATTGGAAGGGTTGGGCGTACCGTGAATTCCCCAGTGCGGTTTGGTCAGACCCAGCCAGATGCTGCCCACCGGATTGTTCGGGCCGGGTGCAATGTCCACCTTCTCGGCATCTTTCGGTGCTGATTTCAGCAGCTTGGGGTCGTAGGTGAAGCTTGGGTTTTTAACCTCGTTCTTGACCGCCATCATGCCCACAGGCAAGGGGTCGTTTTTCTCGTTGCCGATGCTGATGGGAAACCCGGCCACCGGGCGTTTGGCGGCATCCAGCACGTACAACACGCGCTCCGACTTGTCGATCTGTATAGACGCCGCCTTGACCGGCGTGCTGGTTCCGCTGGTGTTGGGTACCGCAATCTCATTTCCGGCTTCGACCTTGCGCCCGCGGTTGAGCTGCTTCAGGTAAGCGATGCTGGTGTGGAATTTTTCGGACAGCGCCTCTTCTACCGACTCATACACCAGCGCTTTCAATTTGGCGCGCTCGTTCATGTCGGCAGGCGTTTTCTCAAAGGGGCCAACCATGTCTTTCTCGGTCACGGTGTAACGCGTCAGCAGTGGCGCGGTATCTTCGCGCAGTGCCTTCCAGGTTTCTGCGGTGACGGTGCCCGTGACCTTGAGATCGCGCGCCGACTGGAAGGCCTTGACCATGCGCTGCATGTTCGCGGCATAACGGCCGTCAATCTCGCCGCAGGAAAACCAGGCACGGTCCAGCAGAATCTGGGCACGCGCCACGGCCGCACCCTTGTTGCCAACACGCAGCAGCGGACTGTCACTGGCATTGTTGAACGACTCTATGTCGATGCCTGCACTGGCCGTGGTCTTGGCACCAGCCTTGAGCGTCTGAGCGAGGATAGACCCGCTGGCAAGGGCCAGTGCCGAACAGCACAGGCCGATGACCAGGATTCGGAGAGTCAAAGGGTTGCTGCGGAATTGAGGTGAAGAAACGGCCATAAAACCTTTTTGGATGGGTTGGCCCAGTATTGCACCGAAGCGCTCGTCGCAGGGGCTGATTCAGCTTAAAGCCCGCTTCAAGCGAATCTCTTCCACCCGAGCCGTGCCAATGGGCACGGTTTTGGCACTGCTGGGTTCGCGTTTGAAGCCTGCCAGTTCATGAAAACGCAAGGCCCGGTCATTGGCGATGGCAATCCACACCGTGACATGGGTGCAGCCCTCTTCTATCAGTCCTTCGCGCGCGGCGTCCCACAGCGCCAGGCCTGCGCCTTGACCCTGGTGACTGGCTGCCACGTAGATGGACCAGATCTCGCCCATGGTTTGGGGCGTGCCCTTGTCGCGTGAGCGGTCAAAGCCCACAAAACCAACGATGGTGTCACCGTCCAATGCCACATGCACCTGGGGTTCCGCGTATTCGATGGCCTCGCGCCAATAGGCCTGGTTCTTTTCCAGTGCGGCCACGGGAACGGGCGCGTTGGGCGTTGCAGACTTGAAAGCCGCACACACGGTGGCGTTATGAAGTTCGGTGATGCTTTTGGCATCGCGCAAGTTGGCGGGGCGAACCGTGAAAGTAGTCGTACTGGACATGTCTAAGCGTTAACCTGAAGCGGATAGAAGTAGGAATAAGGGGGGTCGATTGTCGCTGCAATCGCGTGGTGGTGTACCCCGTCGCATCAAGGGGTTATCGACCCGCCCAAAAAATCGGGTTCAAATGCCTGCGTCACCTAGGGTCAACACCCTTGTCAGGCCCGTGGCCGCATTCCAGAATGGCCGCCTCTTGTTCCAGGAAGCCCCCATGACCGCACCCATCACTGTTTCGCCCGCTGACCTGCCACTGCAATGCCTGTACCGCTGGGAGCATGAACGTGCCAATCAAACCTACCTGACCCAGCCGATGGGTGGCGGCAACGTGCAAGACATCAGCTGGCAGGCCGCTGCCGACCAGGTGCGCCGCACCGCCGCCTGGCTGGCCGCGCAGGGCTGGGCTGAAGGCAGCCGGGTCGCCATCATTGGCAAAAACAGTGCGCACTGGATACTGGCCGATCTGGCCATCCAGATGGCCGGTTTTGTTTCGGTGCCCATTTACCCCACGTTTAATGGCGAAGCACTGGCCTACATCCTGCAGCACAGCGAAGCACGGGCCTGCTTTGTCGGCAAGATGGATGACACCGCCAATCTGCAAACCGGTGTCCCCACGGGTCTGCCACTGATTGCGCTGCCACTGGCGCCACCGGTCAAGGCCCTGGCCTGGGCGGATCTGCTGGCCCAGAACGCCCCCATGAAAGGCACGCCTGCGCCAGACGTGGACGCCCTGTGCACCATCATCTACACCTCGGGCACCACCGGTAAACCCAAGGGTGTGGTCCACACCTACCGTTCCATGGCCTGGGGCGTCACCAGCGCCACGCGGCGCGTGCGTATGGACGCCAATGACCGCTTCATCTCCTACCTGCCGCTGGCCCATGTGGCCGAGCGCATGCTGATTGAACAAGCGTCGCTGCGTTACGGTGGCCGCATCTTTTTTGCCGAATCGCTTGACACCTTTTTGCAGGATTTGCAACGCGCTCGGCCCACCATCTTTTTCTCGGTACCGCGCTTATGGGTCAAGTTCCAGCACGGCATCCACGCCAAAATGCCGGCACCCAAACTCAAGCGCTTGATGGGTTTGCCACTGATTGGCGGCTTGGTGCGTCGCAAAATCCTCAAAGGGCTGGGCCTGGACCAATGCCGCGTCGCAGCCGGTGGCGCGGCACCGATGCCACCCGACGTGTTGCAGTGGTACCGCAATCTGGGGCTCGACCTGATCGAGGTCTACGGCATGACCGAGAACTGCGGCGTGTCCCACTCCACGCTGCCGGGTTCACGCCAGATTGGCTCCGTGGGGCTGCCGTATGACCTGGTGGAAAGCCGCATTGACCCCGCCAATGGCGAAATCCAGATGCGCTGCCCAGCCCTGATGCAGGGTTACTACAAAGACCCCACTGCCACCGCCGAGGCCATGACGGCTGACGGTTGGCTGCGTACCGGTGACAAGGGCCAGATCGACGCCCAGGGTTACCTCAGCATCACCGGCCGCGTCAAAGACATCTTCAAGACCAGCAAAGGCAAATACGTGGCACCGGCACCGATTGAAGATTTGCTGGTGTTGCACCCCGACATTGAGGCCTGTGCCGTAGTCGGGGCCAATCTAGCGCAACCGCTGGGGCTGGTCATGCTGTCGCAAGACGCCGTAACCCGCAGCACGGCGGCCGACGCCAAACAGGCATTGACCCAATCACTGGCCCAGCACCTGGCCCATGTGAACGCCAAACTGGAACCCCATGAAAAACTGGATGGTGTGGCCGTGATCACGACGCCCTGGACACCCGAGAACGGCTTTGTCACCCCCACGCTCAAAGTCAAACGCATGCGCATCGAAGAGGCCTACGCCAGCCACTACAACGAATGGCTGGCCCAGCGCACACCCGTGGTCTGGTGCAAGAACTGATTTCACCCCCACAGCGAGACCCCCATGCAGAAAGCAAGCGCGCGCGCCGACATACCGGCCGAATTAACCTGGACGCTCGATGACCTGTTCGCCAGCCAAGCCCAGTGGGATGCCGAACTGACCGCACTGGACGCCGCCCTGCCGACCGTGCAACCCTTTCAAGGTCGACTGGGTGACAACGCGGCCACCCTGTTGGCATGCCTTGATGCGGTTGAGCAGCTGGAGCAACGCTTTATGCGGGTTGCCACGTTTGCCCACCTGCGCAACGCCGAAGACGGAACCAACCCCACGCACCAGGCGGCCAGCGCCCGTGTGGCGGCGCTGGGCGCGCGGCTTAACACCGCGGTTGCGTTTGTCGATTCCGAAATTCTGGACTTACCCGACGGCGTGGTGGAGCATTTTCTAGCGCAGGAGCCCGGGCTGGCCCCGCACCAAGTGCCTTTGCGTGACCTGCTGGAGACCAAACCACATCGGCTCAGCCCTGACGCAGAAAAAACCCTGGCCGAATTGGGCGAGGTGCTGGGTTCACCCTACCTGGTTTACAACCGCGCCAAATCAGGCGACATACAGTTTGCACCGTTCCAGGATGCCAATGGGGTGACCTACCCCAACTCGGTCAACCTGTTTGAATCGACGTATGAGGGGCATGAGGACGTCAGCGTGCGGCGCAACGCCTGGGCCTCGTTCAGCGCCGGGCTCAAGGCTTACAACAACACCTTTGCCGCAACCTTTGCCACCGAGACCAAGAAAAATGTGGTGCTGGGCCGCATGCGCAACTACGCCAGCACCGAGGCCTATTTGCTGCAGCCCCACAAGGTGCCGCTGGCGCTCTACTCCAACATCCTGACCATCATCCAAGCCGAACTGGCACCACACATGCAGCGTTACGCACGGCTGCGTCGTCGTGTGTTGGGGTTGGACAAACTGCTGTACTGCGACATCAAGGCCCCGCTGGACCCCGAGTTCAACCCCCGCATTTCTTATGACGAGGGTTGCAAAATGATTCTGGACGCGCTGGCCGTGATGGGGCCGGAGTATTGCCACTTTGTGCGCCGGGCGCTGAGCGAGCGCTGGGTGGACCGTGCCAACAACATCGGCAAGTCGTCTGGCGCGTTTTGTGCTTCGCCCTATGGTGTGCACCCCTACATTCTCATCACCTGGGCCGATACCATGCGCAACGTGTTTACGTTGGCGCACGAACTGGGGCACGGGGGGCATTTCAGTCTGGCCATGCAACACCAGCGTTTTGTCAATGTGCGCCCCGCCATGCCTTTTGTCGAGGCACCGTCCATCATGAACGAGATGCTGCTGGCACAACACATCCTGGGCGAAAGCCAGGACGTGCGCATGCGCCGATCCGTCATCATGCAGGTGCTGGGCACCTACCACCACAATTTTGTGACCCATTTGCTGGAGGCTGAACTGCAGCGCCAGGTCTATGCTTTGGCAGAGTCCGGGCAGCCCATCACCGCTTCAGTGCTGAACCAGCGCAAGGGAAACATTCTGTCCAAATTCTGGGGCGACACGGTCGAGATTGACGACGGCGCCCGCATGACCTGGATGCGCCAGCCCCACTACTACATGGGTTTGTACCCCTACACCTACTCGGTAGGCCTGGTCGCCTCCACGGCCATGGCCATCCGGGTCAAGGACGAGGGGCAACCCGCCGTGCAACGCTGGCTGAACGTGCTCAAGGCGGGTGGCACGCTCAAACCCCTGGAGCTGATGCAGGCGGCTGGTGTGGATATGGCGTCACCCCAACCCATCCACGACGCGGTTGCTTATGTGGGCAGCCTTGTGGATGAGTTGGAGCTGGCGTTCCCCGCCTGAGCACCTAAGGGTTAACGATCAAGGTCACAACAATGAAGCTATGCCACACTCCGCGCGCACCAAAACTGTGAACACCCACTTCCACACGTCCAAGGGAATTGAAAAATGACCATCTCCATCAAGCCCCTCCTGGTGGCAGCCGCCCTGCTGCAGGTGATGGCCCCAAGCCAGACACTGGCACAAGGCGCCAAAGACACGCTGACGATTGGCATGTCGCAGTACCCGCCCAGCCTGCACCCAGGCATTGAGCCCACGGTGGCCAAGACCTACGCCATTCGTTTTGGCTACCGACCCATCACGGCCTACAACGACAACCGCAAGATGGAGTGTTTTTTGTGCACCGAAGTGCCCACCATCGCCAACGGCCGCGCCAAAACCGTGGACTTGGGTGGCGGCAAGAAGGGCATGACCGTCAAGTTCACGCTGCACCCCAAGGCGCAGTGGGGTGATGGCACACCCATCACCTCCAAAGACGTGGCCTTCAGTTGGACGGTGGGTGTCAAGCCTGAAAGCGGCTTTGCGCGCCCGGATGTATTCCAGCGCATCACCAAGGTGGAAACACTGGATGCCAAGAATTTTGTGCTGCACATGAACAAGGCCGAATACGACTTTGCCGACCTGGTGGATTTCGCGCTGTTGCCCGCGCATCTGGAAGAACCCGTCGTCAAGGGGCTCGCAACCCTGGCCGACTACAACAAGAACACGCTGTACAACCGCACACCCACCACCGCAGGCCTGTGGAATGGCCCGTACAAACTGGCGCAAATCCAGTCCGGCGCCTTCCTGGTGTTTGAACCCAATCCCAACTGGTGGGGACAAAAGCCCCATTTCAAACGCATCACGGTCAAGACCATAGAGAACACCGCCACACTGGAGGCCAACCTGCGCTCGGGCGACCTGGACTACATCTCCGGTGTGTTGGGCCTGTCCATGGACCAGGGTCTGGCCATGGCCAAAGAGCCGGCTTTGCAGCAAAAATTTGACTTTGAATTTCCGCTGGGTCTGGTCTACGAACACATTGACCTGAACCGCAACCACCCCGGCCTGAAGGACAAACGGGTACGCCAGGCACTGTTGCTGGGCATAGACCGCGAGACCCTGGTCAAACAATTGGTGGATGGCAAGTTTCCGGTGGCCCACAGCTGGGTCAACCCGCTGGAGCCGGGTTATGACGCGAACGTCACCAAGTATCCGTTCGACCCCGCACGCGCCAAAATCTTGCTGGACCAAGCCGGGTTCAAGCCGGGTGCCGACGGCATCCGTGTGAACGGCGCGGGCCAACGTTTGTCACTGGAGTACATGACCACCGCCGGCAACAAGATGCGTGAGCTGGTGCAGCAGGTGCTGCAAAACCAGTGGAAACAAATCGGCGTTGAAGTGGTCATCAAAAACGTGCCGGCCCGCACCTATTTTGGTGAAACCTTGAAGAAGCAGCAATTCACGGCGCTGGCGCAATTGGCGTGGAGTTCAAACCCAGAGTCCCCACCCACCAGCACGCTGGCCACATCGGGTATCCCCACTGCAGCCAACAACTACGCTGGTGCCAACTACCCGCAGTTCAGCCACCCCGGCATGGACAAGCTGATTGACGACGTGCAGCGCGAACTGGACCCCGCCAAACGCAAACCGCTGTGGTTTGAGATGCAGAAAATCTATACCGATGAGCTGCCAGTGTTGCCTCTGTATTTCCGTACCGACGTTTACGTGGTGCCCAAGTGGCTGACGGGTGTTCTGAAACCCGGTCAACTCCCCTCGAATTACTTTGGCCAGGAGTCCTGGGGCGTCCGCTGATGCGGTAGCGGCCTTTTTGTAGATCGTTTCATGGTTAAAAAACTGAACCCACTGCTGGGTGCGGTGGCGGCTGCGCTATTGCATCTTTTGCATCCATCACCTGCGCTGGCGCAGACGCCCAAGGACACGCTGGTCATTGGCATGTCGCAGTACCCACCCAGCCTGCACCCTGGCATTGAGCCTACCGTTGCCAAGGTGTATGCCATGCGGTTCGGCTATAGGCCGATTGCGACCTACAACGACGACATGAAGATGCAGTGTTTCATCTGCACCGAACTGCCGTCGATCGCCAATGGGCGTGCCAAGTTGGTCGATCTGGGTGGTGGCAAGAAGGGCATGACGGTGAAGTTCACACTCCACCCGCAGGCCAAGTGGGGCGACGGTGTGGCCATCACGTCCAAAGACGTGGCCTTCAGTTGGTCGGTCGGCAGCAAGCCCGAGAGCGGTTTTGCGGGCGGAGAGTTTTTCCGCCGCGTTACCAAGGTGGAGGTGCTGGACCCCAAAAACTTCGTGCTGCACTTGAACAAGCCGGTCTATAACTTTGCCGACCTGAACGATCTGGCGCTGATGCCCGCGCACCTGGAAGAACCCGTGGTCAAAGGGCTCAAGAACCCGGCCGACTATGGCAAAAACACCGGCTTCAACCGCGAGCCCACCCAGGCGGGCTTGTGGAACGGCCCCTACAAGCTGACCCAAATCCAGTCAGGCGCGTTTCTGGTGTTCGAGCCCAATCCCCACTGGTGGGGGCCTAAGCCCCACTTCAAGCGCATCACCGTAAAAACGGTGGAAAACACCGCCACGCTGGAGGCCAATTTGCGCTCGGGCGATGTGGACTTTATTGCCGGTGTGCTGGGCCTGTCCATAGACCAGGGTCTGGCCATGGCCAAAGAACCGGCGTCGCAGCAGAAATACGACTTTGCCTTTCCGCCGGGTTTGCTCTACGAATACATCGTGCTGAACAACGCCAACCCGGTGCTGCAAGACAAGCGGGTGCGCCACGCGCTGCTTCTGGGAATCGACCGTGAGACCCTGGTCAAGCAATTGGTGGACGGCAAGTTTCCGGTGGCCCATAGCTGGGTCAATCCGCTGGAGCTGGGGTTTGATGCCAATGTCACCAAATACGCCTTTGATCCAGCCCGTGCCAAGGCCTTGCTGGACCAGGCGGGTTTCAAACCTGGCGCCGGTGGCATCCGCGTGAATGCACAAGGACAACGCCTGTCGCTGGAATACATGACCACTGCGGGCAATAAGCTGCGCGAGCTGATCCAGCAGGTACTGCAAAACCAATGGAAACAAATCGGGGTGGAAGTGGTCATCAAAAACGTGCCGGCCCGCACCTATTTTGGTGAAACCCTGAAAAAACACCAGTTCACGGGTCTGGCCCAGTTGGCCCTGAGCTCGACCCCTGAATCGCCGCCTACCGCCGTTTTGAGCAGCAGTGGTATTCCCACCGCCAACAACAACTATGGTGGCCAGAACTATGCCCACTTCAGCCACCCTGCGATGGACAAGCTGGTGGATGAAGTGCAGCGTGAGCTGGACCCTGCCAAACGCAAACCCCTGTGGGCCGAGATGCAAAAAATATTCACAGAAGAACTGCCCGTGTTGCCCCTGTACTTTCGCACCGACGTGTATGTGGTGCCCAAGTGGCTGACCGGCGTCATACGTCCCGGCAAACTACCCGCTGGCCCCTATGCGGTCGAAGAATGGGGCGTGCGCTGATATGACGGAAACCATCACCCCACTGGCCCAGGCGCCCCCAGCACGGCCCTGTGTCGCCATTGGTCCTTGGTTCAAGACCGACAAGGGTGTCCTGCGCGCGGTGGACGACATCTCCTACCAAATCGCTCCGGGCAAAACACTGGGTCTGGTGGGCGAAAGCGGCTGTGGCAAATCCACCACCGCACTGGCCTTGATGGGTCTGTTGCCGTCCACCGCCACGGTGGGTGGCCAGGCGCACTTTTCGGGGCAAGAGTTGTTTGCCCAAACCGAAAGCCAGTGGCGCCAGGTGCGGGGCAACAAGGTCGCCATGATTTTTCAGGAACCCATGACGGCGCTGAACCCGGTGATTCGTATTGGTGAACAAATCGGCGAGACTTTGCTGTTGCACCAGGGCCTGGATAAACGCGCGGCCTATGAGCGGGCCATCGACATGCTCGACGAGGTGGGCATTCCCTCGGCCCGTACCCGTGCCGCCGCCTACCCGCACCAGTTGTCCGGCGGCATGCGCCAGCGCGCCATGATTGCCATGGCGCTGGCCTGCCGCCCCAGCCTGCTGATTGCCGATGAACCCACCACCGCGCTGGATGTGACGATTCAGGCGCAGATTCTGGAGCTGATGCTGGAGCTGCAGGACCGCATCGGCATGGCCATCCAGTTCATCAGCCACAACCTGGGTGTGGTGTCCGAGCTTGCGGACGTCATCATCGTGATGTACGCCGGGCGCATTGTGGAACGTGCCCCGGCGGCGCGATTGTTTGACCAGCCCCGCCACCCCTATTCGGCAGGGCTGATCAAGACCCTGCCCAATTTGCACCGCCGACAACCCCGTTTGCCGGTCATTCCTGGCGGCATGCCCAATCTGGCCGTGGCGGTGCCGGGTTGCCGTTTTGCGGACCGCTGCTCCAAGGTGGTTGCACAGTGTCGCGAGCAGGTGCCTCCACTCGTCACCATCGCGCCGGGCCATGACGTGGCCTGTTTCAGGGCAGAAGCATGAGCAGTACCCCAGCCCCTTTGTTGCAGGTCGAGAACCTGGCCGTGCA
Organism: Candidatus Aalborgicola danicus; assembly: GCA_016703945.1. Lineage (GTDB taxonomy): Bacteria > Pseudomonadota > Gammaproteobacteria > Burkholderiales > Burkholderiaceae_C > Allorhodoferax > Allorhodoferax danicus. Next base: position 123,673 of record JADJBC010000016.1, on the reverse strand, counting down.
TTTCCCGATGGCGCGCACCTCCTGGTTGCAGCGTGGCCCGTCGCCCGTGTTGCAGGCGGTGTCTGACGTCAGTTTTTCCATTCAGCCGGGCGAGACCCTGGCCCTGGTCGGCGAAAGCGGATGTGGCAAAACCACACTGGGTCGCGCACTGGTGGGTTTGTATGCCACCACCCGGGGTTCGGTACGCTTCAAGGGCCAGGAACTCGGCAGCATGAACACCGAACAGCGCCAGCAGACGCGGTGTGCCATCCAGATGATTTTTCAGGACCCGTATGAGTCGCTGAACCCGCGCCTGCCGGTGTCCGACGTCATCACCGAACCCCTGTTGATCCACGGCATCGGCAACCGCGTAGAACGTGCGGAGCGGGCACGTGAACTGATTGCCCAGGTCGGCCTGCCGGTGGACGCGCTGAACCGCTACCCACACCAGTTTTCTGGCGGCCAGCGCCAGCGTATTGCCATCGCCCGTGCGCTGGGCCCGGAACCCCAACTGATCGTGGCCGACGAACCGCTGTCAGCGCTGGATGTATCGATCCAGAGCCAAATTTTGAACTTGATGAGTGAGCTGCGCGAACAGCGCCACCTGAGTTATCTGTTCATCAGCCACGATCTGTCGGCCGTGCACCACCTGGCTGACCGCGTGGCCGTGATGTACCTGGGACGTCTGGTGGAAGTTGCGTCGCGCTCCGATCTGTTCGACACACCGGGCCACCCCTACACCCGTGCCCTGCTGGACGCCATCCCCCGTGTCGGCCAGGGGCGGCGAGCCCGGGGCCGCACCATCCAGGGCGACCTGCCCAGCCCGCTCAAGCCACCACCCGGTTGCGCTTTCCACCCCCGCTGCCCCAAAGCCCAGGACCGGTGCAAGGTCGAGGCGCCGACGTTGTTGCCCGCCCCAGGGCGTGAACACCAACTCGTGGCTTGCCACTTTAAAGATTTTTGCTCTGTCCCCACTGGGCAACCGTATGTTGCGTTTCATTGCCTCACGGCTTCTCCAAAGCGCCATGGTCCTGCTGGTCATGTCCTTCGTCATCTACGGCCTGATCGGCCTGATGCCGGGCGACCCGATTGACATCATGGTCAACTCCAACCCCGGCTACACCGCGCAGGACGTGGCCCGTCTGCGCGCACAGTATGGCCTGGACCAGCCGCTGCTGACCCGCTACTGGAACTGGCTGCAGGCCGCGGCCTCGCTGGATTTTGGCTACTCGCGCACCTACTCGCAGCCGGTGCTGGTCATCATGGTGCCAGCGCTCATTCAAACCGGCAAACTGGTGGGCCTGTCCTTTCTGGTGTTCACGGCACTGGCGCTCACGCTGGGTGTTGCGGCGGCTTTGGCCAAGGGTTCGGTGCTGGACCGCGTCATCAATTTTCTGGCCTTTGCCGGTATCTCGGTGCCAGTGTTCTTTTTGGCCCTGATGCTGATCTACCTGTTTGCCGTGCGCCTGGGCTGGCTCCCCGCCAGCGGCATGTTCACCGTGGGGGGTGACGGCAGTTTGTCCGACAGTGCCAAATACTATGTGTTACCAGTGCTGACGCTCACGGCAGCCTTCGCCGGGCGCTTTACCCGCTTTACCCGCGCCTCCATGGTCGAGGTGCTGCGCATGGACTACATCCGCACCGCGCGCGCCAAAGGTGCTGGCAAGTTGCGCGTGGTCTTTAAACACGCCCTGCGCAACGCCCTGATTCCAGTGGTCACCGTGCTGGCACTGAGCTTTGGTGCACTGCTGGGCGGGGCGCTGATCACCGAGACCATGTTTGCCCAGCGCGGCATGGGCAAGCTGATATTTGAGGCCATCATGGGCAACGATTTCAACCTGGCCCTGATGGGCCTGCTGTTTGCCACCACGGCCACGTTGGTCTCTAACCTCGTCGCCGATATTGCCTACGCTTGGCTCGATCCCAGGATCTCGCTGTCATGACCGAAACCACCACTGCCGCTCCCCCTTGCCGCGTCCGGCGTATCGATTGCCGACCGTCCCCAGTCCGTCTGGCAATTGCGCTGGCGGCGTCTCGCCAAGAACCGTGTGGCCATGCTGGGCGCGGTCGTGTTGATTCTGCTGGCCTTGTTTGCCGCAGGTGCGCCGGTGTACGAGCGTTTGATGGGCGTCAACGTCAACGACACCAATTTGCTGAATCGTTTTTCGCCGCCATCGGCCCAGCATATCCTGGGCACCGACGAAGCCGGCCGCGATGTGTTGGCACGCCTGATGTACGGCGGGCGCATCTCACTGTTGGTCGGACTGTTAGGCGCCGTTAGCGCGGCCATGGTGGGCACCCTGATTGGTTTGATTGCAGGCTACTACCGTGGCCGCACCGAAGCCCTGCTGATGCGGATCACCGATGGTGTCATCTCGCTGCCCTTGTTGCCCCTATTGATCGTGTTTGCCGCCATCGACCTGCAGAAGCTGGGTTTCTCGGAAGAGTTCGTGCGCTCCAGCGCAGCCAATTTCTACCGCATTGTGTTCATCATCGCGCTGGTCGAATGGACCACCGTGGCGCGCCTGGTGCGGGCCTCGACGCTGAGCTTGATGACACGCGAATTTGTGCTCGCAGCCCGTACCCAGGGCGCCAGCGCCCGCCACATCCTGAGCGTGCACATCCTGCCCAACACCACCTCACCCATCATCGTCGCGCTGAGTCTGGCCGTGGGTCAGATCATTCTGCTGGAGAGCACGCTGAGCTTTCTGGGCCTGGGCATCCAGCCACCCACGCCCAGCTGGGGCAATATGCTGAACAACGCGCAGGAACTGATTTCACGTGCGCCAGAGCTGGCGTTCTACCCGGGCTTTCTCATCTTTATCACGGTCATTGCCGTGAACTTTGTTGGAGATGGCTTGCAGGATGCGTTTGATCCTCGGGCTGACGCGCACTAGCGCATACCAGACGTGGGCGTGATCAACCATCGCGGATTTGCCAACGGGCAGGCCCAGCTTAGCCTTCCGATAATATGAAGCCATGCAAAAACGACCACGCCTTCTGAATACTGCGCTTGCTGGGTTCCTGGTGTTAACGCTGGGCGCGTGCTCCACCCTGGCACCACCACCGTCCACGCCGGAGAAGGACCGGACCTACGCCATCACCATCCTGCACACCAACGACCACCATGGCCGGTTCTGGCAGAACGGCGATGGGGAATACGGCATGGCGGCGCGCAAGACGGTGGTGGACGCCATTCGCGCCGAGGTGGCCCAGACCGGTGGCTACAGCCTGTTGTTGGATGGCGGCGATGTCAACACCGGGGTCCCGGAGTCGGACCTGCAGGACGCCGTGCCCGACTTCAAAGGCATGAACCTACTGGGCTATGACGCCATGGCGGTGGGCAACCACGAGTTTGACAAAAGCTCGACCGTGCTGGCCATGCAACGCAAGCTGGCCACGTTTCCAATGCTGTCTGCCAACGTCTACCGCTCGGGTGAACGGCTGTTTGATGCCTACAAGATGTTCAACCTGGGTGGCGTGCGGGTGGCTGTGATGGGTCTGACGACGGAAGACACCCAAAAGCTTGCCAACCCCGAAAACATGCAAAACCTGGAGTTTCGCAGCCCGATTCAGGAAGCGGCCAAGCTGGTGCCGCAGTTGCGCAGCCAGGCCGACATAGTGATAGCCGCCACCCACATGGGGCACTACGAAAACGGGCAACACGGCATCCAGGCCGCAGGCGACGTGGAAATGGCCCGCGCGGTCAGCGGAATTGACCTGGTGGTGGGCGGCCACACCCAAAACCCGGCCTGCATGCGGGCTGAAAACGTGATGGACACGGCCTATGTACCCGGCACGCCCTGCCAGCCGGACCGGCAAAACGGCACCTGGATCGTGCAGGCGCACGAGTGGGGCAAATACGTGGGGCGTGCCGACTTTCAGTACCGCAATGGCGCTTTCACACTGGTGAAATACGCGCTGATCCCGATCAATCTGAAGAAGCGCACCGTAGACGCAACCGGGGCCAACCATGTGGAAACCTATACCGCGCCCATTGCCGAGAACGCAGAGATGCTGGCCCTGCTGAAGCCCTACCAGGACTTTGGCCAACAGAAGCTGCAGGTCGCCGTGGGCCACAGCGATGCCAGGCTGGAGGGTGACCGCGCCTATGTGCGCAAGCAGCCCACCAGCCTGGGTATGTTGATTGGCCGCGCCATGATGGATAAAACCCGGGCCGACTTTGCCGTCGTCAACTCTGGTGGCATACGTGATTCACTGCCTGCGGGCGCGATCACCTACAAGGACGTGCTGAAAGTGCAGCCGTTTGGCAATACGCTGGCAACACTCAGTTTGAGTGGCCGCGAAGTGCTCGACTACCTGCAGGTTGCCGCGCGCATGAGCCCGGGTGCGGGTGGTTTCCCCCATCTCTCGGGTGTCGAACTGGTAGTGGCTGGTGGAACGCTGGTGCAGGCCAGGGTGCGCGGTGCGTTTGTAGACCCGAACAAGACCTACCAAATGGTCATCAACAACTTCATGGCGTCCGGGGGCGATGGATACCCGGTCATAACAAACCACGCCAGCTACGTGGACACGGGCTTTGTGGACGCCGATGTTTTGCGCGCCTACATCTCCGTACACAGCCCTTTGCAGGCCTCGCGCTTCGCACCCTCAGGCAGCTTGACCGCAACGCCGATTCAGTAGCCCCAAACGCCATGAAACACTCTAGGCCCTGCAACGATGCCGCCTGAACCGCAGCGCGTCGGAGGCGGCCTGCGAATCTATTTTGTGGACGACGCCATCATCGTCCTGAACAAACCGTCGGGGCTGTTGTCGGTGCCCGGCCGAGGCGCCGACAAACAGGACTGTGTAAGCGCCCGCGTACAAGCGGTTTACAACGATGCACGGGTGGTCCACCGGCTGGACATGGCGACCTCCGGCCTGATGGTGATGGCGCGTGGAGCGACCATGCAACGCCTGTTAAACGAGGCATTTGCCACACGCCAGGTCACCAAACACTACGAGGCCCTGGTCCACGGCAGGCTGCCCATTGGACGCGACTCCTGGCGCGAGATTGAATTGCCCATCGGGGTGGACTGGCCCAACCGCCCGCGCCGCGTGATTGACTGGGAGCACGGCAAAGCCAGTACCACCCTGGTGTGTGGCGTGGCGTTTGACGCGCAACTGCACGCCACCCACGTAAAGCTGCAGCCGCTGACCGGGCGCACGCACCAGTTGCGTATTCATCTGCAGGCGATTGGGCACCCGATCCTGGGAGACCAGTTGTACGCGCCGCCGCATGTGGCCGCCATGGCCCCGCGCCTGAGGCTAAACGCCAGCGCCCTGTCGTTTATGCACCCTGCCAGTGGTGACCCCATGGGCTTCATGTGTGAAGGGTATGGCTTGGAGCCGGTAAAATGCATCGGTGAACCCCATACTGAATGCTGACCTCCACTGCCACTCCATCGTCTCGGACGGTACCCTCACGCCGGAGGCATTGGCCGAACGGGCGCACGGCAACGGCGTGGAGTTGTGGTCTTTGACCGATCACGATGAAATTGGTGGCCAGCACCGGGCTGCTGCCGCAGCCAAGGCCTGCGGTATGCGTTATTTGACCGGGACCGAAATTTCCGTCACTTTCATTGACCAGACCGTACATATTGTGGGATTGGGCTTTGACCCGGACGACCAGGCATTGGCCGATGGATTGCGGCAAACGCGCGGCGGGCGGGGCCAGCGCGCCATGGAAATGTCCGACGGCCTGGCCAAAGTCGGAATCAAGGGAGCCTACGAGGGTGCGCTGAAATTTGTCGGCAATCCGGAACTGATTTCCCGCACCCACTTTGCGCGTTTTTTGGTCGAAAGTGGCGTTTGCCGGGAAACCAATGAGGTGTTTCGTAAATACTTGACCGAAGGCAAGCCCGGATTTGTGCCGCACCGCTGGGCATCGCTGAAAGACGCCGTGACCTGGATTACCCAGGCCGGCGGCATGGCCGTGATTGCGCACCCAGCCCGCTACAAGTTCACGGCCAACCAGGAGTTTGCGTTGTTCACCGAATTCAAAGCCCATGGTGGGCAGGGCGTGGAAGTGGTGACCGGCAGTCACACGGTGGCCGAATACAGCATTTACGCCGATACCGCCCGCGAGTTCGGACTGGCGGCCTCGCGTGGCAGTGATTTCCATAGCCCGGACGAGAGCCATACCGAACTTGGCACCCTCCCCTTTTTGCCAGCCAATCTGACTCCGATCTGGGACGTACTGGCCTCGCGTATTCAATAGACCCGTTGGTCGACACTCCTGAGAGTTTTTTAAGGCAATGGCCCAATATTTCGAAGTTCATCCAGAGAACCCGCAACCACGGCTGCTCAAACAGGCCGTTGCCCTGCTGGAAAAAGGTGGCGTGCTGGCCGTGCCCACCGACTCCAGCTATGCCCTGGTCTGCCATCTGGATGACAAAACGGCGGTCGACCATATGCGGCGCATCCGTGGCGTGGATGACAAACACCACCTCACCTTGTTGTGCCGAGACCTCAGCGAGTTGGCCAGTTATGCGCGGGTTGACAACACCCAATACCGCTTACTCAAGTCGGCAACCCCCGGCCCCTACACTTTCATTCTGGAGGCCAGCAAGGAAGTGCCACGGCGCGTCAGCCACCCCTCACGCAAGACCATTGGCTTGCGGGTGCCGGAACACACCACGCTGCAGGCTTTGCTGGCCTTGCACCAAGGTGCGCTGCTGGCAACCACCTTGATTGCACCCGGTGAAACACACCCTATGAACGATGCCAATGACATCCGCAACCGGTTCGAAAAGCTGATTGCCGGGATCATCGACGCGGGGGCCTGTGCATTGGAGCCAACAACCGTGATTGATCTCACGGGCGCGCAGCCCGAGGTCATCCGCCAGGGGCGCGGGGATCTGGCCCGCCTGGGCCTTTAAGACTACTCTGGAAGATTGATCTGTGGATATTGCCAACATTATTCAAACCGTTTCCCTCTATGCCTTGCCGGTGCTGTTTGCGATTACCGTGCATGAAGCGGCGCACGGTTATGCAGCCCGACACTTTGGTGACAATACGGCCGCGATGCTGGGCAGGGTCACGCTCAACCCGATGCGCCATATTGACCCGGTCGGCACCATCCTGATGCCGCTGGTGTTGTACTTTGCCACCTCGGGCGCGTTCCTGTTTGGTTATGCAAAACCGGTGCCGGTGCGCTTTGGCAACTTGCGCCATCCCAAGCGGGACATGGTGTGGGTCGCATTGGCGGGGCCGGGCGCAAATTTGGTCATGGGATTGTTGTGGGGCATCGCTTTCTATTTTTCGCATGCCGCGGGAATCACTGAACCGTTTTTGCTGAAGATGTGCCAAGGTGGAGTGTTGGTCAATATTGTGATGTTTGCGTTCAATATGTTCCCCCTGCCGCCTCTGGACGGTGGGCGCATTTTGGTCGGGCTATTGCCTTACCGCCAGGCTGAACTGGTGTCCCGGATCGAACCCTGGGGGTTTTTTATCGTCATGGCTTTGGTGATCACGAATGTGATCAGCACCTTGTGGATGCGGCCCGTCATGGCGCTCATCTCCGGATTTATCAACATTCTGCTGACGCCTTTTGTCGCGTTGGCAAGTTAAGCCGCCTTTGGCCGTGACCGCTCTTTCAATAATTTCTCGTTTCCAATGCACCCTACCCGTTTCCTCACCGGCATCACCACCTCAGGCACGCCCCATCTGGGCAACTATGTCGGCTCCATCCGCCCTTCGGTGCGCGCCAGTCTGACGGCAGGTGTCGAGAGTTACTACTTCCTGGCGGATTACCATGCGCTGATCAAGATCGACGAACCGGCGCGCATCCAGCGCTCCACCTTGGAAATTGCGGCGAGCTGGCTGGCGGCGGGGCTGGACCCTGAACGTGTTACTTTTTATCGCCAGTCCGATGTGCCCGAAATCCCCGAACTCACCTGGCTGCTCACCTGCGTCACCGGCAAGGGCGTGCTCAACCGCGCCCATGCCTACAAAGCGGCGGTTGACAAAAACACGGCGTCCGACCAAGACCCCGACATGGACGTGACAGCGGGTCTGTTCATGTACCCGGTGCTGATGGGTGCGGACATTCTGATGTTCAACGCCCACAAGGTTCCGGTGGGCCGTGACCAGATCCAGCACATCGAAATGGCCCGCGACATGGCCAACAGCTTCAACCACCGCTACGGCGAGCATTTTGTGCCGCCGCAAGCCGCCATTGAAGAGTCGGTGGCCACCTTGCCCGGCCTCGATGGCCGTAAGATGAGCAAGAGTTATGACAACACCATTCCGCTGTTTGCACCACGCGAGCAGCTCAAAAAGCTGATCGCCGGCATCGTGACAGACTCTCGCGCTCCCGGTGAAGCAAAAGACACGGAAGGTTCTGCGTTGTTCCAGATCTACCAGGCTTTTGCCAGCGATGACGAGACGCAGGCTTTACGCACCGCGTATGCAGAAGGCATTGCCTGGGGTGAGGCCAAACAGATTCTGTTTGAGCGCATTGACCGCGAAATCGCACCCATGCGTGAGGCCTACCTGGCCCTAATGAACAACCCGGCAAAAATCGAAACTATTCTGTTGGCGGGTGCCGCCAAGGCGCGCCAACAGGCGACGCCCTTTATGGCCACATTGCGCCATGCCGTTGGTCTGCGCCGGTTGGCGGACCAAGCCACCGTAGCACCAACCAAAAGCGTGAAAGCCGCGCTCCCCAGCTTCAAGCAATACCGCGAAGCCGATGGCCAGTTTCGCTTCAAGTTGGTGGATGCGCAGGGTCGTCTGTTGCTGCAAAGCTGCGCCTTTGAGTCTCCAAAATTGGCGGCGCAAACCATTGCAAGGCTGCAACGCGAAGGCACTGCGGTGCTAGGGGAACTGGCCCATGCGTTGGAGCCGCTCACGGTGGACCTGGCCGAGCTGGATGCAGCGCTGACTTTGTTTTCTGCGCCGGCCTAGTGGCGCCCAGCGCTTTCTTTTGCGCATCGAGTATCCAAGCGCAATTTTGCTGAACCTGTATTGGAATCCAACATGCACAAACACTTGTCCGTCATCGTCTGTGGGCTGGCACTGACCGCCTGGACTGCACCAGCCCTTGCGACCGAGACCGAAACCCTGGCATCTGGCGTCAAGATCACCCACACCACACCGGGTACGGGCGCCAAACCCACCGCGGCAGACCGGGTGAAGGTGCACTACCGGGGCACACTGGCCGATGGACAGGAATTTGACAGTTCCTATGCGCGCAACGAGCCCGCAGTTTTTCCACTGAGCAAGGTCATAAGATGCTGGACACAGGCAATGCAGCATATCCAAGTGGGCGGCAAAGCCAGACTAACCTGCCCCCCTGCGACCGCCTACGGTGAACGGGGCGCCGGGGGCCTTGTGCCACCGAACGCCACACTGACATTTGAGGTGGAGTTGCTGAGTATCGAGCGATGAACCGCTGGGAGGTCAATGCGACCCGTAACTGGCAAGACGCCTGACATCGAGAATGCGAATCTCACGCCGGTCGATCTCGATCAAGCCCTCTGATTCCAATTGGTGGAGCACGCGGGAGAAGTACTCGGGTGTCAACGAAAGGCGCGATGCAATGGTCGCTTTGCTGACCGGAAAAGACACGGTGACAATGCCAAAGTCGCCTTCGTGTTCGAGTTCCACGTCCCGCAACAGGTAGCCAATCAGGCGTTGCATGCCGCTGTGCAAGGTGTACCCTTCCACATCCAGCAACAGGCGGTGCAGCCAATGCGAAATGCCCGACAGCATGTGCATGGAAAAACGCGGGTCGCGTTCTATTTCACTGAACACGGCCTGTTTGCTGACGGTCATGATGAGGGTATCGGTCAGCGTTTGTGCGTTCAGCATATACGGCTTGGGCAAGAACATCATGGCCTCGGCAAAACTGTGTCCTGGCCCAATCAGTTCTATGACTTTTTCCACGCCGTTGGCCGATGCAACAAAAAGCTTGACCTGGCCAGAGACCACAAAGTGAAACGATTCACATTGCTCCCCCGCGCGGAATACCATGCTCCCGCGCGAGAAGCGCCGCAGCCTGCAACCCCGTGCAATATTTTCACGTTCGGGATCCGACAACTCACTGAACATCGGGAGTGCTCTCAGGTGTCGGGGCATATCAAAGCGATCGGCGTGCATTTTTCTAATTTCGTGACTAAAGTTGACTTGCGTTAACTTTAGGTTGCGAAATCATCGAGAGATAGCCTCCAAAGAAGTACCGAATGACTTCTTTGGAACTACGAGAACACAGTGCAACTAGTTCCAAAGAACTAGTTCAATCACTGTTCGAAAATCGTTTGCGCCAGATCAAACCCGCATGCCGATGAAGTGCCCTAAAACAGACCGATTTCAGTGGCGATCACGGCTGCATGGACCCGTGTGCTGACCTGCATTTTCCGAAGCACGTTTTGTACATGGACTTTGACCGTGGTCTCGGCAATTCCAAGTTCACGACCAATTTCCTTGTTGCTGGCACCCCGTGCAATGCCGCGCAGAATCTCGCGCTCTCGCGCAGACAGGCTCGACAGGATGGACGGCAGCGGTGCCGGTGATTCGACGGTAGCGATTCGGCCGCCAAGGTAACTCGCCACCATTTTGCTGGTCATCTCCGGTGCGATGACACTGTCGCCTTGCATCACGCGCTCGATAGCGCTCACCAGCGCCTCACCCTCGGCGGTCTTCAAAAGGTAACCTGCGGCCCCAGCCCGCAATGCCGACATGAGGTCGGTCTCATCCTCGCTGACGGTCAGCATCACGATGCGCGCCTGTGGTGCCGCTTCCATCAGCGCCGCAAGGGCGTCAACGCCCCGCACGCCGGGCAAATGGTTGTCCAACAAAATGACGTCGGGTTGCAGTTCCTGCGCGCGACGCTGGGCCTGGCCGGCATCAGCGGCATCACCGACCACCTGCACGCGCGCGTCACGTGCCAGCAAGGCGGTCAAGCCGCGACGGAACAAGGTATGGTCATCGACCACGAGGATGCGAATGGCCTGTGTCGAAGAATTTGTCATAGACGAACGGGTGCTTGCGGCATGACGGAGCTTGGATTGGATAAAACGAGTCGCACGCTACAGCCTTGCCCCGGGGTAGAAGTGATCTCCATGGCCGCGCCGATGCGTTGCGCGCGTTCATTCATGATGTGCAGGCCGACGTGGGTGTCATCACACTGTCCCATGGCTGTCGCAAATCCGACGCCATTGTCGCGCACCTCAAAACTCCAGTGGGGTTGTTGCTGGACCTTGAGCCAAACCTGGGAAGCCTGTGCGTGTTTTCTGACGTTGGACAGCGCCTCCTGCACAATGTGCAAGACCTGTATTTGGACATCTGCCGACAATGGCAGGGCATGCCCGCTGATGTCAAAGTCGGTCGACAGACCCGATTGAAGCTCGAATTTACGCAGGGTTGTTGCCAAGGCTGGTTCAATGTCTTCGTCGTTGGTACGGGTCCGAAAATTCACCAGCAACTCGCGCACATCGCCGTAACACTCGCGCACGCCCAGATCGATTTCTTCGAGCACTGAGCGCATTCGCGGGTCGTCTTTGGACGCCAGCGCGTCACGCATCAGTTGAACCTGAATTTTGAGAAATGCCAAGGACTGGGCAATCGAGTCGTGCAACTCCCGCGACAGGTGGTGGCGCTCACCGGAGACCGCCGCTTCGCGTTTCATCGCGTTGAGCCGCAAGTTTTCCATGGCGCTGGCGAAGTGGCGGTTGAGGGCCTCCAGCAACGACCGCTCGGCCGCAGTCGGTGCGGTCTTGGAGCGGAAAAACAGATTGACCTCACCCATTTGCCGTTCCTGGACGCGAATCGGTACGTTCACAATGGTCGCGAAACCAGCCTTCGCACAATGCATGCGTGGACTTTGGGGCAGTGAGGCGATGGGGATGACGGAAAGACGGGTGTCGGGTGCCGGCACGCCACAAAAACAATCACCAACGGCCAGGCAGTGTTCGTCTTCCACCATCTCTTGCGGCAAACCACTGCTTGCCAGCATCAGGTAGCGCTGCTGCGCCTGATCGGACCAACGCAAGGCCACGCCGTCGGCCTTCGCGATCAGCTTGATGCGATCCGAAAAGTCTTTTGCCAAGTCCTCCAGGCTAGTGGCCCGGGAAACCAGGGCGGTTACTTCATACAGAGACTCCAGCCGCTCGTGCTTTTCTTCAAGTTCGGTGGTCTTTTCACGAACCTTGCTTTCCAGGTTGCCATACAGGGACTGCAGATGTTCCGCCATTCCGTTGAAACCTTTGGCTAGCGTCCCAAATTCATCACTACCCACCAGCTCAACACGGGCTGCAAAATCACCGGCTTGAATCTTGCGGATCGCGAGTTCCAAATGGTTGACTGGCTCCAGCACAAAACGATACCCGGCAAACAACAGAATGCCAGCAGCCAACAAGGCCAGCAGCAGCACACCGATTTGCAACACGTGCAAGGCTGCGGTCCACGCTGACATGTGCGCCTCAATGCTGCTCACCAGGGCGTCAATATGGGCCACAAACGCAACGGTTTATGGTTCCAGGCGAGCGAGATCCATAGGTTTTTGCCCCAGCCACTGCGCCTGAAACTGCTGCCAGTCACTTTCTACTCGGGCAAAGTGCTGGCGCACTTGACCATCCCAGGGCACTTGCAGCGGACGCGAGGCGTCTCCATGGCGCAAAAGCGCAAGGCTTGCATTGAATTTTTGGATGTGTGTTAGCTGCTCCTGGGCAGCGACGCTGTTGGAACCACCCACCGTCAAGGCCATGCGATAGGCTTGCATGCGCATGCGTCCCGCCTCATTGACAGCTGCGGCACCACCGTCAAGTTGCCACGACACCCACAGCGTCACGCAGGTTGCCAGCAAGGCCATGAGCAGAAATGGTGCACCCACCAACGCCAGGGTGGTCCCCAGGGTCCTGCGCGTCGGTTGTTCAGTCATGCGCAAATCTTACCGCGGGGTCGTTGCCATGGCCTCTGGGCCGTATTTCAGAAGTCAGGAGCCGAAAGCAAAAAACCCCGCACGGGGCGGGGCTCTTGACAACTGGCGGAGCGGGTGGGATTCGAACCCACGGTACCTTGCGGTACGCTTGATTTCGAGTCAAGTACATTCGACCACTCTGCCACCGCTCCTGAAACTGCTTCGATTGGACGAAGCGGAGATTCTATCAGGGTCGCAGGGCCACCAACCCGCCCAAATACGGGCGCAGGGCTTCGGGCACGGTGACCGTGCCATCGGCGTTCTGGTAGTTCTCCAACACGGCCACCAGCGTGCGGCCCACGGCCAGGCCGGAGCCGTTCAAGGTGTGCACCAGTTCGTTTTTACCCTGGGCGTTCTTGAAGCGGGCCTGCAGGCGGCGCGACTGGAAGGCCTCGCAATTGGACACCGAACTGATCTCTCGGAAAGTGTTCTGCGCCGGCAGCCACACTTCCAGGTCATAGGTCTTGCTGGCGCCAAAGCCCATGTCGCCAGTGCACAGGCTCATGACGCGGTAGGGCAGGCCCAGCTTCTGCAGAATGGCCTCGGCGTGGGTGACCATGGCCTCCAGTGCCTCGTAGCTTTTCTCGGGGTGCACGATTTGCACCATTTCCACCTTGTCGAACTGGTGCTGGCGGATCAGGCCACGGGTGTCGCGCCCGGCGCTGCCGGCCTCGGAGCGGAAGCACGGGGTGTGCGCGGTCAGTTTGATCGGCAGGTCAGCCTCGGCCACGATCTCGTCGCGCACAAAGTTGGTCAAGGGCACCTCGCTGGTGGGAATCAGGTACAGCGCAGTGTGGTCCGGCTGTTCCTCGCCTTCCTGGCCGCCCTTCTTGGCGGCGAACAGGTCGCCTTCGAACTTGGGCAACTGGCCCGTGCCCTTGAGCGATTCACCATTCACCGCATACGGCACATAACACTCGGTGTAGCCGTGCTCCTGTGTCTGCACATCCAGCATGAACTGACTTAGCGCCCGGTGCAATCTAGCCACTGGCCCTTTCATCACGGTAAAGCGCGAACCCGACAGCTTGACGCCCATCTCAAAGTCCAGCCCCAGCGGTGTGCCGACGTCCACGTGGTCTTTGATCTCAAACGCCATGGCGGTCGGCGTACCCCAGCGGCGCACCTCCACATTGCCATGCTCGTCCTCACCCAACGGCACGCTCTCATGCGGCAGGTTGGGCACGGCCAGCAGCAGGGTTTGCATGTCGACCTGGATCACGTCCAGCCGCGCGGCGGAGGTTTCCAGTTCGGTCTTCAGGCCCGCTACCTCTGCCATCACGGCATCCACCTCGGCGGGAGTGCCCTTGGCCTTGAGCATGCCGATTTGTTTGGACAGCGTGTTGCGCTTGCTTTGCAGCTCTTCGGTGCGCATCTGGATGGTCTTGCGCTCGGCTTCCAGCGCCGTAAAGGCGTCCACGTTCAGGAAGGCTTGCGGGTTCTTGCGGGTTTGCAGGCGGGTGATGACCGAGGCCAGGTCTTTGCGCAGCAGGGTGATGTCTAACATGGTGATTTTCCCAATCAGTTGGGGTCCGAGCACATTTGCTAAGCAAAGTGGTCCGACCCACAAGGTTTCAGTCTTAGTTGGGGACAGAGCGCGTTCGCGTTGCGAAACGCGGACTTTCCCGCAATATGTAAGTCAAATTCGGCTCTAGCCCTCGATTCTATTGCGTAAGCAGCTATTTTTTCGATAGCACTTGACGGTCGCATCAAGCGTCGAGCTTCAGGCCCTTGGGCAGTGGAAACTTGATGGTTTCCTCGATGCCCGCCATTTTTTGTACCGACACCGCGCCAAGAGCACGCAGCCGGTCAATCACCTGGCGCACCAGAATCTCCGGTGCCGACGCTCCCGCCGTCAGACCCACCCGGCTTTTGCCCTCAAACCACTCGGTTTTCAGCTCGTCTGCGCTGTCCACCATGTAGCTGGTTACACCCAGTTTGCGCGCCAACTCGGCCAAACGGTTGCTGTTGGAGCTGGTCGGGCTGCCCACCACAATCACAATGTCCACCTGTGGCGACAGGATCTTGATGGCGTCCTGGCGGTTTTGCGTGGCGTAACAAATGTCCTGTTGCTTGGGCGCCCGCACTTGGGGGAAACGTGCAATCACCGCGGCGGAAATCTCGGCGGCATCATC
The DNA here is from genome assembly GCA_016703945.1 of Candidatus Aalborgicola danicus. Lineage (GTDB taxonomy): Bacteria > Pseudomonadota > Gammaproteobacteria > Burkholderiales > Burkholderiaceae_C > Allorhodoferax > Allorhodoferax danicus. The sequence continues at coordinate 108,640 of JADJBC010000016.1, read as the reverse complement.
CACGCTGAGTGTGGTTTGTGTCACCAGGGCCAGCTTTGCTGTCTGCTTCGGTGCGATGCGCGCCACGTCGGCCACGTCTTCCACCAGGTGGATGCTGCCATCGTCGACCTGGCCCACGGTGCCCTCCACCTCGGGGTGGCCTTTGTGGCCAATCATGATGAATTCGAAACCTTCTTTGTGCAGTTTGGCCACTTCCACGTGCACTTTGCTGACCAGAGGGCAGGTGGCGTCAAAGATCTGGAAGCCCCGGGCCTGCGCCTCCAACTGGATGGCGCGGCTCACGCCATGGGCAGAAAAAACCAGTGTCGCCCCCACCGGAACGTCGTCGAGCGCTTCAATAAAGATAGCACCCTTGGCCTTGAGGTCATTCACGACATAGGTGTTGTGCACGATTTCATGGCGTACATAGATGGGGCGGCCAAATTTTTGCAAGGCGCGTTCCACAATTTCGATGGCCCGGTCCACACCGGCGCAAAAGCCGCGCGGCTCGGCCAACAAAATGGAGTCCAAACCCTGTCCTGGTACTGCGACATCTGTCATGGCGTTCTCCTGCATCACTTCGGTGATAGCGCCCAAAGCTGCGCTGCTGAGACTTGAGTTCATAAGATGCCAATCACCTGGACTTCAAACGTCACCGGCTGGCCCGCCAGCGGGTGGTTGAAATCGAACAACACACCCTGTTCGGGCAGCACCTGCAAAACCACACCGGCAAACTGGCCCTTGTCGTCGGGCGTGGGGAACTGAACCACATCCCCCACGGCATATTGTTCGTTGGGGTCTCCCATTTGCGTGAGCACCTTGTGCGCCAGCCACTGTTGCATGGCAGGATTGCGCTCGCCAAAAGCAGCCCCGGCCGGCAACTCAAAGCTGCTGCGTGTGCCCTCTTCCATGCCGATCAGGCAAGCCTCCACCGCTGGAGACAACTCACCGGTACCCAGGGTCAGCGTGGCGGGCGAGCCATTGAAGGTGTTGATCACATCCCCCGCCGGGCCGCTCAAGCGGTAATGCAGGGTGAGGAAGGAGCCTGGCTGTACACAGGTCGGCGTTGCGGTCATAGAGGTCCCTAGTAAACTGGGCTCCATTGTAGAAACCCCGGCCAAACCCCTGCACAGCTGCCGGGCGTCCCCCATCCAGACCATGCCCATCAAAGACCTGCCCCCTGACGCCCGCCCGCGCGAAAAACTGCTGGCACGCGGCGCGGCAGCCCTGAGTGATGTCGAATTGTTGGCGCTGCTGCTGCGCACCGGTATCAAGGGCAAGGGCGTGCTGCAAATGGCGGATGAGCTGCTGCGCCTCAAAAAAGATAGCACATTAGGCAATACCGACGGCGGCTTCGGCGGTATTTCAGGCCTGTTGCATGCCACAGCGGACGACCTGAAGCGGGTCAAGGGCCTGGGACCGGCCAAGCAGGCCGAGCTGGTGGCGGTGCTGGAACTGGCGCGCCGGGCCATGGCCCAGCAGCTCAAGGAGCGCACGGTATTTGCCGACCCCGACACCATCAAGCATTACCTGAAGCTGCATTTGGCGGCCAAGGAACACGAAGTCTTTGCCGTACTGTTTCTGGACGTGCAAAACCGCCTGTTGGCCATGGAGGAGCTGTTTCGTGGCACGTTGACGCAAACATCGGTCTACCCACGCGAGGTCGCGATGCGTGCCCTGCACCACCAGGCCAGCGCCGTGGTGCTGGCACACAACCACCCCAGTGGCACTGTGCAACCTTCACGCGCTGATGAGGCGTTGACACAAACGCTCAAATCGGCACTGGCGTTGCTGGACGTGCGCGTCTTGGACCACATCATCGTCGGGCCGGGCCAGGCCCTGTCCATGGCCGAAAAAGGCCTCTTGTGACGGCGCACAAGCCCACTTGGTCGGCGAAGGTTTCACCGCCGGGCCGCCCCAAGGTGAAACGCGCCCCCTCGGGGGGCAGCGAACCACTTGCGAAATCGGCTCGCGCCGATTCCGGGGCAGTGGGGAGCGTGGAGGCAAAATTTATTGCAGACCTCAAGCAGGTCAAAAAAGAGATTGCAGCCCAAGCCGAGCGCGAAGCCCAGGCCGCAGCGCAGCACGCGCTGGAGGCCAAACGGGCTCGTGAACACCGCAGTCTGTTCCAGACGGCCGTGGGCAAGGTTCAGCGCCTGCCCGAACCCCGCATCGCCAACCTCAGACCGACACCGCCGCCCCCCACCCCCGTGCAGCACCTGCTGGACGAGGCTGCGGCGTATTCGGAATCCATCAGTGATGAGATGGACGTCACCAGCCTGCTGGAGACCGACGAGCGCCTGAGCTTTCGCCGCCATGGCGTGGGGCCGGACGTGACCTACAAACTGCGCCGCGGCAAGTGGAGCATCCAGCGCCAGATCGACCTGCACGGTCTGCGCAGCGATGAGGCGCGCGAGACGCTGGGCGCTTTCATCCGCGAGGCCCACAAGCAGGGCATTCGCTGCGTGCGCGTGGTCACCGGCAAAGGCCTGGGTTCCCCCGGCAAGGCACCGGTGCTAAAAGACAAGGTACACCGCTGGCTGGTCCAGCGCTCGGAGGTGGTAGCCTTTGTGCAGGCCCAGCCTGCACATGGTGGTGCCGGCGCCCTGGTGGTGTTGTTACAACCGCTGCGCCACGCCGCGTTCGGTCAATGAAAGCCGCCGCAATGACCGCCCTACCGCAAACCTGTATCTACCTCGTGCCAAAGGATTGCAGATGCCCCAGCCCTTGATTGGCCCCGAGACCCTGCGCAAAAGCGTGCTGGGCCTTTTGATCGTCGCGCTAGGCAGCGCCGTGGCCCTGGTCCTGGCACCTTTTGCGGTTTCCATGTTGTGGGCGGGCATTTTGGCGTTCACTACCTGGCCGCTGTATGTCCGCCTGCTGGTTCTGAGCGGTGGGCGCGCCTGGCCCACTGCCTTTGCCATGACCGTGTTGATGGCGGCCCTGGTGGTGGTGCCGACGGTGTGGTTGCTGTTCCTGCTGCGAGCGGACGCCGCCATATTGGCCGATCACCTGTTGCTGGAGATGGATGCCGGCCGTCTGCAGCTGCCGGATTTTGTGACTTCGCTGCCGCTGGTTGGGCCAGACCTGGCGGTCTGGTTCAAGGCGCTGCTGGCCGACCCGCTTCGCTGGAAATCAGAGCTCAGAGTCTGGGTTGGCAAACTCGACACCGAAGCCTGGTCCTTGTTGGGCGGCGTTGGAAAAAACATCGTCAAGCTTGGCTTCTCACTGTTCACGCTGTTTTTTGTCTATTTGCACGGTCTGAGTCTGCTGGCCCAGTTGCGCAGCATTTTGCAAAGCCTGCTGCAGGAGCGAACCGAGAGTTATCTCCATGCGGTGGGCAACACAACACGGGCTGTGGTGTACGGCATTGTGTTGACGGCGTTGGTGCAAGGGCTGGTGGCAGGCCTGGGCTACTGGGTGGCAGGTTTGCCTGCACCGGCCACGCTGGCCGCCGTTACTACGCTGGTGGCGCTGATTCCCTTTGGTACGCCACTGGTGTGGGGCACCGCCGCGTTGTGGCTGTTATTTACCGGCCAGACCACGGCAGGCATCGGCTTGTTGATTTGGGGCGTGCTGGTGGTGTCATGGGTCGACAACATCGTGCGCCCGGTGATGCTGTCCCGCGCCAGCAACATTCCCTTCATCCTGGCGCTGTTTGGAGTGCTGGGCGGGCTTGCGGCGTTTGGCCTGGTGGGCTTGTTCCTGGGCCCGGTGATTCTCGCCGTGGCGCTGGCTGTTTGGCGGGAGTGGTTGTAAATCGCTGCCCTGGCCACCTACAGGGCAATCAGGTGGTGTGAGGGGCTTTGTCTGCAGGGAGGCGGAAGCTGACATCAGTCAGCCCAAAGCACAAAAATACGCACAGACTCCGAAAGTTGAAGGGGAATTCTATTTTGTGTCCCGTTGGACCTAATTTTTAGTAGGATGGACGCGCGACCCGTGCAGGAGATCCGGCCATCCCGGCGGCCCGGCACAGGCGCATCACATCAGGAGAAGTAGCATGGGTTTTTTCAGCAAGATTCTGGACAAGCTGGGTTTCGATGCCGGTAACAGCAAGGTCGAGGAGATGTTGCGCACGCCGATTCCAGCAGCGAGTACTGCGGCAGTGTCGGCCGCCCCCGGGGCCACCCCGGTAACGCCAATGCGCGAGGTTGATGTGGTAGCGCAGCTCGAGCAGAAGGCGGCTGCCAACCCGCAAAAGCTGAACTGGCGCACCTCGATCGTGGATCTGCTGAAGCTGCTGGACATCGACAGCAGCCTGAATGCACGCAAGGAACTCGCCACCGAGCTCGGGTGCCCGGCCAGCCTGATGGGTGATTCGGCCCAGATGAACATGTGGCTGCACAAAACCGTGCTGACCAAACTCGCCGCCAACGGCGGTAACGTACCCAAAGAACTGCTCGACTGAGCGCAGAGACGACCATAAACGTTACCGACATCCTGCGTATGGCTGGCAAGGCAAGAGGCTAAATGAAAGAAACGCGAGACGCCGATTGCTAGAGCAACACGGCGCCCTGCGCATTTCAGGAGCCTGTTGAGCGGCCCTTGATCATCCCGTAAATGAAGAGCAGCACCACCGCGCCAACCAGAGAGGCGACCCATCCTGCAGCTTGGTCCTCGGTGTACCAGCCCATCGCCATGCCCACGTAACGGGCAACGAGTGCGCCGTCTGTGATCCGTTTCGGGGTGCACTCATTTCTCTTCCAGCACTTTCGTCGGAGCTCCTGGGGCATTCGCCCTGACCGAGGCGATACCGCCTTCCATGGCCTTGCTGGAAGAATACATTTCACTTTTGCCGAGGGTCTGTCCGTTGGCGGCCAACAGCACGAAGTACGGTGAATTGTCCTTGGACACCTTGCGCTGGAAGCGTTCGTCAACTACAGCGTTTTCCTTGACGGATGCAAAGCCGTTTCGACCACCAGCCTTGCGCACGCTAACCGGGGATTGCTTCAATGCGCGGTTGGCGGGCGGCGCGCTCAAGCCGGTCTATCGAAGTGAATGGGTGTGGCGAAATTTTTTGAGCCCGAGTGCGCAGGACTTGGCACACCGTCTGAGAGCTACACCCCGCGCACCGCATCAATGCCCAGCGCGCTGGCATCCAGTGCGCCATGCCCCTGGGCAATGAGCTGGTCCATGCGCGCTGCGATCGCAGGTAGCGCAGCCAACGGCCGATCGCCTGCGGTCTCCAGCATCAGGCGAACATCCTTGCGCGCCATGGTCAGCTCAAAGCTGGCGGCAAAGTTGCCCTTGGCCATGTTGCCACCGCGCCCGGCCACCATGGCATTGAGGTCCAGCATGCCCAGCAGCTTGACGGCACTTTGCGGGTCCACACCACTGGCTTGGGCCATGGTCAGAATGTCCGCCATCATGGCCGACACGCCAATGATCATGGCGTTGCCAAACAGCTTGTTGACGGCTGCCAGGTCGGCGCGTTCGCCCATGTATTCCAGCCGAGTTGTCATAACAGCCAGCTCGGTCTGCACACGTTCAAACAATGCGCGCGGCCCTGCCACCATCATGGAACCCTGGGCGTTGCGTGCCGCTGGTGGGCCCATGAAGACGGGGCAATGCAAATAGGCAACGCCTTGCTCCGCCAAACGCGCGGCGCGTGCGGCAGTCAGTGCGGGCTGGGTCGTTGTGTGGTCAAGCAGAATGGCGCCGGGCGCCAGCATGGGCCGGGCGGCTGCAATGACATCATCCACCACCGCATCGTCCTTGAGCACCAGATGCACCCTTGTTGCGCCCTGCACGGCCTCTGCGGGCGTGGCAGCGGCCTTGATGCCGAGTGGCACCAACGCCCGCGCCTTCTCAAACGTGCGGTTCCACGCCGACACGGTGTCGCCGCGTTTGGCTGCGGCCTCTGCGAGTGCAGCACCGAGCAGGCCGGTACCCAAAAATGCAACGTTTGCCATGGTGGTCAGATTCTCCGGGTTAGTTGTTGCCAAAACTCTCAGGCATTTGCACGGCCACCACTTCACCGCGCGCCGTGGCCACGCCCTGTGCAAACACGGTGGTCTCCACAATAACCTTGCGGCCCTTGATTTCCTTGACCCGGCCACGCAACTCCAGCACGCCGTCAATCGGCGTGGGCTTGAGGTAGTCCACATGCAGCGAGCCGGTGACGAAGCGAAACGGTGGCAGCGTGTCCATCTCACGACCTTCTGATCGGTACATGGCCGCGGCCGCGGTGCCCGTGCTGTGGCAGTCGATCAGGGATGCAATCAGGCCACCATAGGCATAGCCCGGCACCGCCGTGTGGTAGGGCTCGGGCGTGAAACGGGTGACGGACTCTTCGCCCTCCCAATGCGTCTTGATCTGATGGCCGTGGTGGTTATTGGAACCACATCCGTAGCACTGCGCCACGTTGTCGGGGTAGTAGTCTTGAAAGGCTTTCATCATGGTTTCTCCGTCAAAGCGGTTGGCGCCTGCGCGGTGGTGCGCAGCTGGGTCAAATCGAAGCCTTGCGCTGAGGCCGAGGCCAGTGCGGCCTCCATCAGTTTGGGCGGCAGTTGCGGCGTGCGCGACAACACCCACAGGTATTTGCGGTTGGGGTTGCCCACCACGGCCCAGCGGTAGTCCGGGTCCAGCCCCAGCACCCAATAGTCGGACTTGAAAGGCCAGAAGAACGACACCTTGAGGCGGCTGTTGCCAAAGCCCTCGACCACCGTGGCTCGGCCGGTTGCATCGTCAAAACCAGATTCGGTGCGGCAGCGGTTGTGCACGCTGACGGAGCCATCGGCCGCAGTTGCGTACTCGGCAGTGGTGTCGGCCACGCAGTTGCGCTGAAAGAACATGGGGAAACTGGCGATTTCGAACCACTTGCCGCTGTAGCGGGCCAGGTCAACCGATGGCACGCTGGTGACCGGCGTCTGCGCAAGCGCTACAGCGGGCACGGTCAGGAAAAGAGTGGAAAGAAGTGCAGAGAAAAGTTTCACGACAAGATCCGGGGATGGCAAAGCAGGCAATGATCGCACGCCCTGCCGCGCCAAGGACCGTCGCGCCCCGAATGGCGCCCTGCACGGGGAGATTCACTTGCCAGCAATCCCCGCATTTGGAAAAAACAACTGCTCGCCACCAATCTTGTAGCTGGCGATCACCGCCTGTCCGGTGGCCGACACCACCCAATCCACAAACTTTTGACCATCCGCCGCCTTGACATGCGGGTGTTTGGCCGGGTTGACCAGCATCACGCCATACTGGTTGAACAGCTTGGTGTCGCCTTCGACCAGCACCACCAGGTCACCCCGGTTCTTGAAGCTCAACCAGGTGCCGCGGTCCGTCAGCACGTAGGCGTTGGTACCCGATGCCATGTTCAGCGCCGGGCCCATGCCGCAGCCGCATTCCTTGTAGCCACTGCCCTTGGTCTCAAGCAGACCGGCCAGCTTCCAGAAACGCAACTCGGCCGCGTGGGTACCGCTCTTGTCGCCGCGCGAAATGAAACTGGCGTTGTTAGTCGACAGCTTCTTTAGTGCCTCGACCACGTCCTTGCCACGCGTTTTGGCCGGGTCGGCTACCGGGCCAACCAACACAAAGTCGTTGTACATCACCGGCAAACGTTTGACCGCAAAACCATCGGCGACGATCTTTTCTTCGGCCACCTGGTCGTGCACAAACAGCACGTCGGCGTCGCCCCGGCGGCCCATGTCCAGCGCCTGGCCGGTGCCCAGTGCCACCACTTTCACGTCAATGCCGCTGGCTTTTTTGAATTCGGGCAGCAGGTGGGCAAACAGGCCCGACTGCTCGGTGGATGTGGTGGAGGCCACCACGATACCCTGCGCCTGGGCTGCCAGTGTTGCTATGGAAAATATAGCTACATACGCATATTTCACGAGGGCAAGAGGCCTAAAACGCTTGAAGTTTTCAGCGCGAGGCATTTCCAGGGCAATAGACGGCCCCTTTGGGGCACGGGGGGATGTTTTCATGCGGACTCTCCTTTAACAAACAAATGGGCAGCGGGGTACTGGCGTTGCAACAGATCACCGGCAAAGAAGTCTTCCACCGGCAGATCGGCCAGCACGCGGCCCTGCTCCAGGTAGATGACGCGGCTGGCCAGGCGCTTGACCTGGCCCAGGTTGTGGCTGGCAAACACCAGAGTCATGTCCGCACTTTGGTGCGCATAATCGTGGATCAGGGCCTCGACCTCCCGCTTGGCGTGCGGGTCCAGGCTGGCCGTGGGTTCGTCCAGCAACAGCACCTGCGCCGCTAGGGCCCAGGCCCGCGCCAGCGCCACACGTTGCTGCTGACCGCCCGACAGCGTGCGAGCATTGCGCTGTGCCAGGTCGGCCAGGCCCACACGCTCCAGCGCGACGTGGGCGCGGTGGCTGGCGTCGCGCCAGGGCACACCCCGCAGCCACAGACCCAGGATGACATTGCTCAGCACCGGCATGCGCATCAGGTGCGGACGCTGGAACAGCATGGCCTGGCGCATCAGGGGGTTGCGCAGCAACTGGCCTCCGGTGGGCGCGGTCAGGCCGTGCAGCACGCGCAACAGTGTGCTTTTGCCGCTGCCATTGGCTCCCACCAGCGCAATACGCTCACCGGCACGCACTGTCACACTCACGTCTTTCAGCGCACACACGCCGCTGGCGACACGGCCAAAATGCACGCTGGCCTGCGTCAAACCGAAGACCTGCGTCATGGTGCAGCGCCCACAGTCGCTACCCGTAAGGCGCCGCCTTCGGTCTGCTCACGCCAATAACGCAGCGCTGTGATCAGTCCATTGAGCAGCAGCACCACGCCCAGCAGCACCAGGCCCAGGCCCAGTGCCAGCGGCAGGTCGCCCTTGCTGGTTTCCAGCGCAATGGCGGTGGTCATGACACGCGTAAAGCCGTCGATATTGCCGCCTACGATCATCACCGCGCCGACTTCGGAAATGGCGCGGCCGAACGAGGCTATCACCACCGTCAGCAGCGCATAACGCTCATCCCAGGCCAGCAGCAGGCTGCGCACCAACGGGCCTGCGCCCAGCGAGCGCAACTGCTCACCATGGGAATTTTCGGCATCTTCCACCACCTGGCGCGTGAGTGCCATGACCACTGGCAGCACCAGCAGGGACTGGGCCAGCACCATGGCCTGGAAGGAAAACAGCCAGCCCAGAAAACCCAGCGGCCCGGAGCGCGACAGCAGCAAATACACCACCAGCCCGACAACAACCGAGGGTATGGCCAGAAAGGTGTTGAGCACTGCCAGCCACACAGTGCGCCCGGCAAAACGCGCCACGCCCAACCAGGCGCCCAGTAGCAGCCCCAGGGCACAGGCCATGGCACAGGCGGTGGCACTGACGGCCAGGGACCGGGCCACAATGGCCAGCAGGGTGGGATCCGGGGTGACGATGAGTTGCAGCGCGGTGAACGCGCTTTCAGTGAAACTGGACATGCTTGGGGTATCGTAGCCATTGACACAAACTCCAGCGATATGAAACGCCATGCATAGGCTCCAGTTCCACTACACCCTCTCGCGCGACAGCAGCCCGGCCTTGGTGCGCAACCCGCTGATGGATCTGCTGCTGGCAGTGTCCAGCGCGGGATCCATCTCGGCCGGTGCGCGTCAACTGGGCCTGTCCTACCGCCATGTGTGGGGTGAACTCAAGCGCTGGGAAAACGAACTCGGCAATGAACTGGTAGTGTGGGAGAAAGGCCAGTCAGCGCGCCTGACCGAGTTTGGTGCCAAGCTGATGTGGGCCGAGCGCCAGGCCCAGGCCCGACTGGCCCCGCAAATTGAAGCCCTGCGGGCCGACCTGGAGCGCGCCTTTGCCGTGGCCTTTGACGCCAACGCCCACGTGGTCACGCTCTACGCCAGCCACGACGACGCACTGGCTGCGCTGCGCGAGCAGGCGGTGGAGCGAGCACAGGTGCACCTGGATATCCGCTTTTGCGGCAGTGTGGACGCCATTCGTGGCCTGAACGAAGGGCGTTGCGTGATGGCCGGATTTCACACCCTGCAGCACCCGGCACCGGGCTCGCTGGCCGAACGCGTCTACAAGCCGCTGCTCCAGCCGGGCCTGCACAAGATCATCGGTTTTGCTGAGCGCACCCAGGGTCTGATGGTGGCTGCGGGCAACCCGTTGCAATTGCTGAACTTGCACGACGTCCAACAGCGCAAAGCCCGCTTTATCAACCGCGCACTGGGTACTGGCACGCGGGTGGTGTTTGATGAGTTGATGGCGCAACAAGGGCTTTCTGCATCCGGCATCACCGGCTTTGACCTGACCGAACCTTCACACACGGCAGCGGCCCATGCCATTGCGTCAGGTGCCGCGGATGTGGCCCTGGGCATTGAAGTAGCGGCACGCGCGCAGGGCCTGGACTTTGTGCCGCTGGTGCAGGAAAACTACCACCTGGTGTGCCTGAAATCGGCACTGGACGACGCCCCTATTGCCGCCCTGCGTGCAGTGTTGCAAAGCGAGGAATGGCAACGGCAACTGGGTAGCCTGGCAGGCTACGCCCCTGCGCGTTGCGGCGAGGTACTGTCTTTGCGCGAGGTGCTGCCCTGGTGGAGTTTTGACAAACTCAAGGGTGAATCGCTACATATTTTGTAGCGTAATAGTCAGGTTCTGCGTGGGCCAAAGGCCATTTTAGCTTGCAAGAAACCCGCTACGGCCTGACCATGGGCCAGGCACGACGTGCCCACTCGCTCATACCTCCCTGCACAAAGCGCACGTTGGTGTAACCCTTCTCACGCAGAAACTTGAGCGTCGCGCTGGAGCGGTTTTGGGTATTGCAGATCAGCAAGACGGGTCGCTTGGGATCATGGGGAATCTCGCTGATGCGCGATGCCAGCTGGCGCATGGGCAGCAGCTGCACGCCGGGCGCAACACCGGTGGCGTGCTCCTGCGGTTCGCGAATATCGATTACCAGCGACTTGCCGCTCTCCAGTTCCTGGCGCGCTGCTTCGAGTGTGACGGAGTCGGAATCGATTCGAGCCTGCGCATGGGCCGCGCCCAGCGCGCCAAAGCCCAACCATGCAACGACGGTACGGCGGTTCATCTGAAAGTTTTTCATTTGGGAGCCATGTCTTCCCAAGCCTTGATGACCTCTGCGGTGTACATCAACGCCGGGCCACCGCCCATGTAGACGCAGACAGTCAACATTTCTTCGAGTTCTGCACGGGTGCACTGCAACCTATGCAGCGCCTTGACGTGAAAGCCAATGCAGCCAGAACAGTGCTGCGTGACGCCAATCGCCAGGGCAATCAGTTCCTTGTGCTTGGCGCTGATCGCCCCCTCCTTCATGGCGGCACCAGCCAACTGACCAAACGCCAGCATGGCCTCCGGCTGCGCCTTGCGCAGGGGGGCCAGGTTGGCATTGATGTCCTTGATCAATCCGACGTGGTCAAAAGTGCTCATATTGGGTTTCCGTATAAAAAAAGATGTTGGTTCTGAATTACTCGGCACCGGCCATCACTTGCTGTGCCGTCACCGGGCCGGTCGAGCGGCGCTCGAACCAGAAGCCCAGCTGAAAAACTGCCACCAGGGTTCCCCCCAGAACCGCCAGAACGGCCAGCTCCGAGAACCCATACGCATCGGTCAGGGTGTCACCATCGATGATCTCGCCCATCGCCATCACCGATCGGATGGCCGGCCCATACAGTCCGGCAAAAGCCACGGTACCGATCAGCAGCCCCACAATAAACACCAGGGCATCCAGACGACCAGAGGCCAGCCCGACCACCGATGTGCCGGGGCAATAACCACCGATGGCAAACCCGGCCCCGACCATTGCACCCCCCACAGCCGACGCCATGACCAGCGCGGGCGGTACAAACACGGTGTCTGGTGCCATGAGGCCCAGGGCGCGCAAGGCCCACAGTCCCACGGCCGTCACGACGATGGCCGTGAACATGACCTTGAACACCGACCAGTCGGTCAACTTGAATTGCGCCGTTAGTTTGCGCGGACTGCCGAAACCGGCATTCTCCAGAACAAAGCCAAACAAGACGCCGCACACCAGGCCGGAGACCATTCCTGCGCTATTCAGGGGAAACATATCAAACTCCTCGCACCAGCCGACTGACAATCAGCCCGCTGGTAAAAAACAGGGCCAAAAATACAAAGGCGGCGATACCCAAGGTGGCTGCGCCAGACAGCCCCAAGCCACTGGTACACCCGGCGGAAACCCTGGCCCCAAAGCCCGCCAGCATGCCGCCCGTCAAGGCACCCAGCACCCGCCGCGAAGAGCCCAGCGTGCGCTCACCATCCATTTGCACCCGAAAACGGCCCGCCATAAACGCCGCAGCCAACGCACCGATGCCAATACCCAGCACCTCCCAGGTGATCCAGGAACCAATCGGATTGCCGTCGACCACCATGGGGGCCAGGTAGCTATTGCTCTGGACAGCGGCGGGCGCGATGGCCAGCCCAGCGCCCGCCACCAGATGGGTAGCTGCACCGCTGGCACCCAGCCCATGGCCTGACACAACAAAGGTCAGCAGCAACACCAAACCCAACGCAACGCCGGCCGCCAATGGGGGCCAATAGGGTTTGACCGCGCGGGGTCTATCAAGGGCTGAAGTAGTCATGGTGAGCACCTTTCTGAGGATCTGACTGAATTGTATTTCTACTCCCCCCAGTATGTTTGATGTGCATCAATATAAGTGTACGGTGAAGTAACCACAATCACTACATCCACCATTTCGAATATTCCGATTTAAAGCAAGAGAGGTCGTACATGAGGACTACATCACGGCGGGTCGTACGGATGGTTTGGTTGGGTTGTTGGTTGGGACTGATGGCCATGGCGTCATCCTGGTCCCAGGAAGCCCGCGAGGTCAAATTGACCACCACCGCAGACCACAGCAAATTCAAGGAGCTGCAGCGCACATTTACCAGCGGACCCGAGTTGACCAAGGTCTGCCTGAGCTGCCACACCGAAGCGGCCGGACAGATCCACCGCACCAAACACTGGAAGTGGGAGTACCGCAACCCCCAGACCGACCAGTTGCTGGGTAAAAGAACGTCGTCAACAACTTCTGCATTTCCATCGCGTCAAACGAAGCTGCATGCAATAGCTGCCACATCGGTTATGGCTGGAAGGATGCCAGCTTTGACTTCAAGTCCGAAGAAAACGTGGACTGTGTGGTGTGCCACGACACCACCGGCAATTACAAAAAACCCTCTGGCCTGGCCGGCAATGTGGTGACCAAGGATCTGGAGTTCCCCCCCGGTTCGGGCAAGGTTCTCAAAGCGATTGATCTGAGCAAGATTGCCCAAAAAGTGGGTAAATCCAGCCGTGACACCTGCGGCGCCTGCCACTTCAATGGCGGGGGCGGCGATGGCGTCAAACATGGCGACATGGACAGCTCGCTGGCTGCCCCGGAAAAGGCACTGGATGTGCACATGGATGCATCGGGCCTTGATTTCACCTGTGGCACCTGCCACAAAACTTCCAGCCACGACGTCGCGGGCAGTCGTTACACCCCCACAGCCAAAGACGCCAAGGGCGCCCACCTGCGCGGCGCGACCGACAACGGCAACCCCGCGACCTGCGTGTCGTGCCACGGCACGACCCCCCACAAAACACAGGTGCGCATGAACCAGCACGCCGCCAAGTTAGCCTGCCAGACCTGCCACATCCCCGAGTTCGCACGGGGTGGCATTGCCACCAAGATGAATTGGGACTGGTCAACCGCCGGCCAACGCGATGCCAATGGTCAACACATCGTGCGCAAAGACGCCAAAGGCCACATCACCTATGAATCTCGCAAGGGTGACTTTGTGCTGGCCGAGAACGTCAAACCGGTCTATGTGTGGTTCAACGGACAGGTCAACTACACGCTGCTGACCGACAAGATTGATAGCAACCAGGCAGTCACACGCATCAACACCTTGGGCGGCAGCGCAACGGACGGCAAATCGATGATCTGGCCGATCAAGCGTTTTGGTGGCAAGCAACCTTATGACACCGTCAACAAGACCCTGATTACCCCGCACACCGCTGGCAACGATGACACCGGCTACTGGAAGAACCTGGAGTGGAACAAGGCGATTGAAGTGGGCATGAAAACTTCAGGCACACCGTACTCCGGCAAGTTCGATTTCATCAAGACCCAAATGGACTGGCCCATTACCCACATGGTGGCGCCAAAAGACAAAGCCCTGGGCTGTACCGACTGCCATTCGGCCAACGGTCGACTCGCAGGTCTGGATGGCATTTACATGCCGGGCGCCAATGCCAACCGCCTGGTCGATACCTTGGGCTGGGGCCTCGCCCTGCTCACCCTGTTGGGCATGGTGGGCCACGGCGTAATGCGCCTGTTAACACGCGGCAAAAAATAGGAGAAAGAAATGACTGAACGTGTGTATCTCTTTAAAGGTTTCGAGCGCTTCTGGCACTGGACGCAGGCGGCTTTGATCATCTTCATGATGCTCACCGGCTTCGAGATCCATGGCACCTATGCCAACTTTGGCTTCGAACGGGCGGTCAATTTCCACACCATTGCGGCGTGGTCGCTGGTCGCTCTGTGGGTGTTTGCCATCTTCTGGCATGTCACCACCGGTGAGTGGCGCCAGTACATCCCAACCACCGACAAGGTGCTGGCCATCATGCGGTACTACAGCGTCGGCATCTTCAAACACGAGCCACACCCTTTCAGGCAGACCTCGCAGCAAAAGCACAACCCGCTGCAGCGTCTGACCTACCTGGCGATCCTGACCCTGCTGAACCCGCTGCTGTGGGCCAGCGGCTGGCTGTATCTGTTTTACGCCGACTGGGCCGCCTGGGGATTGAGCGCGCTGCAACTGGAGTGGGTGGCCACGGCACACACCATCGGCGCCTTCCTGATGCTGGCGTTTCTGATTTCCCACCTGTACCTGATCACCACCGGCCACAAACCCACCTCCCAGCTCAAGGCGATGGTGACCGGTTGGGAAGAACTCGAATAGGTTCACATTTTTCTAGGAGAAGTACCATGACACACACCAATTTCCTCACCACTGCAGCCCTGGTCGCCCTGTTGGGCGCGTCCTTCTCGGCCCAGGCCTACGACGCCGACTGGAAGCGCGGACGGGTCTACTACCGCAGCGTCTGCACGTCCTGCCACACGGCGGGGCCGATTGGCTCCATCAACCCCAGCACCAAGACCAAGGCCGAGTGGAACACCTACTTGCTGCTGGACAAACACGCCAAGGGCAAGGACACGGTCAGCAAATACGTCAGCAAAGACTACCGCGCAAGCATCAAGGCCACCAACAAGGCCGCTGAAAAGTTTGCGGACACCCCCGACAAGGACCTGCTGGATGACATCAAGGCGTTTCTGCAAAAAGGCGCCAAAGACGGCGATTCACCTGCCACCTGCAGTTGAAACACCAGCACGCAGTTCAAACGCATCACTTCAAGGAGCAAGACATGAGCTTTAAACCAACACCCCTTTTTGCCGCCCTACTGACCTCGTTTTGCATGGCAAGCGCCAGCCTGGTCAGCATGCCTGTGCTGGCCGCTGACGCACCCGCGACCCAAGCCAGGGCCGGCTGGTACACCAAAATAGTGAACCTGGACTTTGTCAAACAGCAGGCCGTCGTGCCACAAATCGCCGGCGTCATGCTGATCGACTCGCGCCCTGCTGCACGCAAATATGACCTGGGCCACATTCCAACGGCCGTGAACATTCCAGACTCCGCATTTGACAAGCTGGCACCCACCCTGTTGCCAGCCGACAAGGCCACGCTGCTGGTGTTTTACTGCGACGGGCCGGAGTGCATCCTGAGCCACAACTCCGCCTTCAAGGCCGAGAAGCTGGGCTACACCAACATCCGGGTGTATGCGGATGGTTTTCCGGACTGGATCAAAGGCGGCAATTTACACGCAGTGAGTGTGCCCTACCTCAAGAAATTGATGGACGAGAAAACCCCGATCACGTTGATCGACTCCCGTCCCAAGGAGCGCAAATACGACCTGGGCCATATCCCTGGCGCCATCAGCCTGCCCGACTCGCAGTTTGACAAGCTGGCCGCTCAACTGTTGCCCGCCGACAAGGCCGCCGCACTGTACTTTTACTGCGAAGGGCTGAGTTGCAAACTCAGCAATGACTCGGCGCAGAAGGCCATCAAGCTGGGCTACAGCAACGTCAAGGTAGTGCCTGAAGGCTACCCAGCCTGGGAGAAGGCCTATGGCGCAGGAACCAGTGCCGCCACCGCCAAACCGCCCGCCATAGAGGCTGGCAAGGACGCGGGCACCATTACCGTTGCGTCGTTTGAGCGCATCTACAAGGAAGCGCCGGCCAGTGTGCACCTGATTGACGTGCGCGAGCCGCAGGAGTTCGCAACCGGCAGCTTCAAGGGCGCGATCAACATGCCCATCAACAGCCTTGAAAAAAGCCTGGACAAGCTGCCAACCGACAAACCCATCATCTTCTTCTGCGGAGCGGGTGGCCGCAGTGGCGAGGCATATGACATGGTCAAACTCTACAAACCGGAATTAAAGACCGCGTTTCTGGATTCGGAGATCAAATGGACCAAGGATGGTGCTTACACCATCAAAGGCAAATAAATTCTCTCCCCCACACCAAGGTAACACCATGAAACACACCAAGATCATCCTAGCCGCCCTCATGACGCTGTCATTGAGCAGCTTCGCACAGACGTCCACCGAGGCATTCTTCAATGTCACCAGCGCCGACAACCAGTCCCAGGGCATGGCGATGGTTCTGGCAACACAAATGGCGGAACAAAAGGCAGCCGTGCGCATTCTGCTGTGCGGACCCGCCGGCCAGCTGGCGCTCAAAACGTATGAGCCCGCAGCGTTGAAGCCGCGCAATGTGACTCCCAAACAAATGCTGGCGGGCTTGATGAAGGCCGGCGCCACGGTTGAGGTGTGCGCCCTGTTCCTGCCCAATGCCGACCGCACGCCAACGGATTTGACAGACGGCATAACAGTGGCCAAACCGCCCGAAGTGGCCGCCTACATGCTCAAGCCGGGTGTCAAGGCGTTTGGGTTCTAGGCGCACGCCACACCTTCAATTGGCCGGCTCGGCAATGCGGGGGCGATTGCCCCCGTTTTCTTGACCTGGCAGCAAGACGCGATCTGCCTCCGTCGCTACACTGTCACCAGGTCATTCGGCCGCACTGCCAAGCTGGTGGCAAGGAAAAGCTCCAAGCGCGCCGAGCGAGATGAACACGCATCCACACCGGATGCACAACAGGGTGAACTGCCATGAACTTTGTCATCATCGGTGCCGGCCCCGCCGGCGTGCGCGCGGTTGAAACCTTGCGCGAAAACGACCCCGAGGCCAACATCACCCTGGTCAGCGGCGAACCCGGCGAGCCCTATGCGCGCATGGCCATCCCCTACATCCTCAACGGCGCCATCGACGATGTGGGCGCCCACCAGCGCCGCGCGCCCCAGCATCTGCAAGCGCTTGGCATTCGCTACCTCCATGGCAAAGCACTCAAGGTGCATGCCGGTGCCAACGGTGGCCAGGTCGATCTGGACGACGGCACGCAACTCCCCTACGACCGGCTGTTGGTTGCTACCGGCTCGTCCCCGTCGCTGCCGCCGATTCCTGGCACCGATGTGCCCGGCGCGGTGACCTGTTGGACGCTGGAAGACGCGCACCAGATCGCCGCCAAGCTCAAGCCCGGCGCCCGTGTGATCATGTTGGGCGCGGGTTTTGTGGCGGGTGTGTGCATGAAGTCACTGGTCAACAGCGGGGCCAAGCTGTCGGTGGTGGCCGGGCGCTCGGGGCAGATACTGCGCTCGATGATGACGCCGGTGGGCAGCGGCATGCTGCAGCGCTGGCTGGAGGGCCGCGGCGTAGAGGTCATCACCACCGGGCGAACCCTGGGTATCGAGGCGGGCCCGCGCCTGGTCATGGACACGCGCAGCATCGATGCCGACCTGATCATCCTGGCCACCGGCGTGCATCCGAATGTGGCGTTCCTTGAAGGCACCGGCGCCGAGATTCGCAGCGGGGTCGTGATCGACGCGCACATGCGCACCACCGCGCCCCACATTTACGCCGCCGGTGATGTGGCCCAGGGGCGAGACTTCTCCACCGGCGAGTGGGTGGTGCACGCCTTGCAGCCCACCGCCACCGAGCATGGTCGCATCGCGGCGCTGAACATGCTGGGCAAGGACGTGCCCTACCGTGGCAGCCTGAGCATGAATGTGCTGGACACGGTGGGCCTGATCTCCCACACCTTTGGGCTGTGGGATGGCATCCCGGGCGGCGACCACACCGAAGTGGTGGACGAAACCAACTTCATCTACACCCGCCTGTGCTTCGATGGTGACCAGTTGATCGGCGCCATCACCATCGGCCACCCGCACCACGTGGGCGCGATCCGCGGTCTGATCCAGTCACACCGCCACCTGGGGGCTTGGAAGGACGAGTTGATGAAGAACCCGCATTTGGTGATGGATGCGTTTGTGGACCTGAACAATGGGTGACGCGACGGCAGGTTGCGTGCCAAGCTTTCAACCGCCGCCACGCTGCATGTACAAATCAAAGCGCTGCATAAAGGTGTAGCGCTGCGCATCGTCCAACCCGGCGAAGCGAAAGCTCACTTTCAAAACTGGGATGCTGACCAGGCCAATGACACGTGGCGCGGTCACCTGCCACTTCAGGCCCAGCGCACCGTCGCCAATGCGCACGCCCGCTGTGCCGGTTTGTAGTTTCCAGTGGTGCTCGCCCATCGCCCGGGGCAGCCAGCGCAGCCACTCAGTCTCGGTGCAGCCCATTTCGCGCTCAAAGCGCTCAGGGTAGGATGCTTGCAAAAACTCAGCCTCCGGCAATGGGTGGCCAGATAGCCAGCACATCGCCCTCCACCAGGGTTTTGCTGGCGCGGTGCTCGGGCGCGATGTAGCTGCCGTTGACCAGCACCAAATGCACCTGCTTGGCTGGCAAACGGTACTGCTCCACCAGTTGGCCAATGGTGACTTCGGGGGCGATGTCCAGCGCCACGATGTTGGTGTACTTGGACTCGGGCGGCAAGTAGTCGGTGAGCGAGGCGAAGAGTTTGAGGGTGATGTTCATGCCGAGGTAATTCTCTAGCGCTTGCGCCCGGTTTTGCCGCCCGACCAATCGTCTTGCCCCAGCGCCGAGGCCTGGTAGGCCTGCACCAGGCGGGTGGGGTCTTGCATCAGCTTGTCTTTCCACACACCCAGCTTGATCTGGCCTTCGACCAGGCCGCGCATCACGCCGATGTGCTCGGTCCAACCGACGGCGTTGCAGCCCACCATCACATCGTCCTGAAAGCGAAGGCTCAGGTGGCGCCCCGACGCCTTGTCGGTCAGCTCCACATGGTCGCAGGTCGGCGTTCCAGCCCAGTCGCCAAAGCTGGCCGAGATCAGGCCCAGGGTGTCGAGCACGTTGATTTGCGTCACGCCACTGAGGTCGGCCTGCGCGGGTTGACCGCGTGCATAGGAAACCATGTTGGCGGCAGCGATGCGCGCCTGTTCGGCGGCGTTGGGCTGGATGGCGCTGACCATGGTTTTGCCTGACACTTTGTCAAAGGCTTCGGCGCAGTCACCAGCGGCAAACACGCCGGGCACGTTGGTTTGCAGGTGTTCGTCGGTCAACACGCCCAGCAGGCAGGTGATGCCGGAGTGTTCCAGAAAACCGATGGCCGGTCGTACGCCCGCAGCGCTGATGACCAGGTCGGCCAGCATGCTGGTGCCATTGGACAGTTTCACGGTCAATGGGGTGCCGGGCTCGATGGATTCGACTTTGGTGCCGGTGAAGACTTCAACGCCCTTGGCCTCGCACCAGTCGCGGATCATGCCGCCTGCCGTGGGGCCCATCATGCGCGGCACCATGCGGTCGCCCATCTCGACCACGCTCAGCTTCACGCCCCGCGAGGCCAGCGATTCCATGATGATGCAGCCGATGAAACCAGCGCCGAGCTGCAGCACCCGCGCGCCGGGCTTGGCGCGTTCCGCGATGGCACGCGCGTCGGCCAGTGTCCAGCAGGTGTGCACGCCCTCAGATTGGATGCCAGGAATGGGCGGGCTCACCGGGTGGGAGCCGGTGGCGACCAGCAAGGTGTCATAGGAAAGCGTTGCTCCACCCTTGAGCGCTACTATTTTAGTAGCTGCTTGCACAGATTCCACGAGGGCTCGCACCACATTTATCTTCAGGTCTTCGAAGTGGGTGGGACTCTTGCGCAGGTAGGTTCCGCTCTCGTCCACATTGCCCATCAGCAGGTAGGGAATGGCCATGCGCGAGTACGGCGGCTCGGGTTCATCGCCGACGAGGGTGATGGTGTCCTGGGGGGCGAGTTTGCGGATGGTCTCGGCGGCGATGACGCCGGCGGGGCCGGCGCCTAGGATGACATGGTGGGTCATTTCAACTCCAAAAAGAAAGCGGTCAATCGAGACCGCTGTTTCGTTGCTTCCGGCCTCTACTAGAGGCCCAAACGCTCTTTCGTCGCGGCGGTGGGACGGCCTTCGGGGTCCCAGCCGCGGGCGGCGTAGTACTTGGGCAGCATGGTAGCCAGCTCGTTGAACTTGCCCTTGGCGGGGCCGGTCTTGCAGGCGCCTTCGACGCTGGTCAGACGCTCGGGCAGGCTGTCGTCCTTGTTGGTGAAGCCGGCACGGTTGTTGAACTCGCGTTCCATGTTCCAGATGCGCTCACCAATCTTGGCCAGTTCTTCGATGGTGTAGTCCTCGTTGCAGGCGCCCTGCATTTGCGGCGACAGGTCTTGCAAGCCCCAGGCAAAGGTGGTGAAGATGCACAGGCCGGACGAGTCAAACGCGGCGGTGGCATCCTGGAAGGCCTTGACCAGATCGGGCTTGCCTTCGGACTCCAGCGGATCGGTCTTGACCGGAATGCCCAGCACCTCCGACGCGATGGTGTAGCCGCGCAGGTGGCAGCCGCCGCGATTGGACGTGGCGTAGGCCAGGCCAATCCCCTGGATGGCGCGACCGTCGTAGGCCGGAAACTCCAGCCCCTTGGACGACATGCTCAGTTCGGGGTGACCGTATTTGGCAGTCAGGCGCTTGGAACCTTGGCCGATTTCCTTGCCAAAGCCCCTGCCGTAGATGGTTTCTTCAGTCAAAAAGGCCAGCGTCTGCGCCGAGCCAAACTTGGCGTCGATGCCAATCTGCTCCTTGGTCAGCACGCCCATCTCGTACAGCTCCATGACCGCGCCCACGGTGGCGCCAAAGGTGATGGGGTCAATGCCTTCTTCGTTGCACAACAGGTTGGCGTATTGCAGCGCTTCCAAGTCGTTGACGCCATTGGCCGCACCCAGCGCCCAGGCTGCTTCGTATTCCAGACCGCCATTGGCGCCCCGGTACTGTGGCTTGTTAACAATGGTGAAGTGGTTTTCGTCCATCTTGCTGATGCGCCCACACGCAATGGTGCAGCCAAAGCAGGCCTGGTTGGTGACCAGTTGCTTCTTGCCGTCGGTCTTGCGTGGCGTGGCCATGGCTTCGGCACCGATGTCTTTGGCGCCTTCGAACTGGTTGTCGCGGTGGTTGCGGGTGGGCAAGGCACCCACTTCATTGATCACGCTCATCAGCACCTGGGTGCCCATGGCGGGCAGGCCAGTGCCGGTGACGCCGTTTTCGGCCAGCACCTTTTTGCCGGCCTTGACGGCGGCCATGAAGGCTTTCGGATCACGGATATTACCCACGCCCTTGGTGCCGCGCACGGCAATCGCCTTGAGGTTTTTGCTGCCCATGACCGCGCCCACGCCCGAGCGCCCAGCGGCACGGTGCAGATCGTTGACCACGGCGGCAAACAACACGCCGTTTTCACCGGCCTTGCCGATGCTGGAGACACGGGTCAGCGGGTCTTGCAAACCTTTCTTGATGGTTTCCTCGGTTTCCCACACGCTCTTGCCCCACAGGTGCGCGGCATCGCGCAGTTCAGCCAGGTCATCGTTGACATACAGGAAGACCGGCTTGGGTGATTTGCCCTCAAAAATGACCATGTCCCAGCCGGCCATCTTGAACTCGGCGCCCCAGTAGCCGCCCGAGTTGGAGCAGGCAATGGCGCCGGTCAGTGGCCCCTTGGTGATGACGGTGTAACGGCCGCCCGTGGAGGCCATGGTGCCGGTCAGCGGGCCGGTGGCCCAGATGATTTTGTTGTCGGCGGACAGCGGGTCCACCGTGGCATCGACTTCTTCGACCAGGTACTTGGTGCCCAGGCCGCGCGAACCAATGTAGTCGCGTGCCCAGTCCATGTTGAGGGGTTCAGACTTGACGGTACCCGCGGTCAAGTTAACGCGGAGGATTTTTCCAGCCCAAGACATAATATTTCTCCTATTCACTTAGTCAGTTGAGGACAGAGCTGGCTCGCTGCGCGTAGCTGCGGTCTGTCCCGCAAAGTTTCACGAGGCAGACGTTTGGTTGCCGAGCTTGTGAGCCCACTGTTCCATCTTGGACAGACCGGTCCAGTTGGCATCAATGAAGGTGATGGCGCCAGTCGGGCAGGCATCGGCACAGGCCGGCTCACCACCGCACAGGTCGCATTTCTGCACCTTGCCGGTGTCGGCGACGTAGTTGATGGTGCCAAACGGGCAGGCGATGGTGCAGACCTTGCAGCCCACGCAGGTGGATTCGTTAACCACCTTGGCGCCGGTCAGCTTGTCGACGGTGATGGCCTCCACCGGGCAGGCATGCAGGCACCAGGCCTCGTCGCATTGGGTGCAGGTGTAGGGCACCTTTTTGCCGGTGTGGTGGAAGTCGAACACCTTGATACGCGACTTGGCGGTGGCGAAGGTGCCGTAGTTCTCGAACGCGCAGGCCATTTCGCACTGCATACAGCCCGTGCATTTGTCCGCGTTAATGTGCAACATCTTTTGCATGCGACTCTCTCCTTGGGGTAGCGGCACGCAACTTATGCAATGCCATTCCTATGAAACAAAATACATAGCCATTGTTCGTCGAACATCTGCGTAAAACCCTAGGATTAACCCTAAATAAAATGGGATTTACCCAGAAATTCTCAAAATGAAACAACACCGCGATTCCGTGTCTGTACGAGAATGCACGGATCGTGAACATGGCTTCGCCCGTACCCCTCCCCGGTAATTCTTCTGTACGCCTGGACGGAATAACGCGTGCGCGGCAGGTTGCCATGCAAGACCGCGGCACTTTGCCGGCGGGATGGATTGCGCCCTGGGTGGAACGCTCGTGGCAGCGCTGCCTGCACCTGGGGCTGGAACCCCAACAATCCGTCGCCTTTGACACCGTCTCGCCCCAGCACATGCAGCGCACCCTGGACGCCAACCAGCAATTGGTGCAAACCGCCAGGCCTATTCTGGAAAATTTGGGCCGCGCCATTGTCAACACCCGCTACTTTGCCATCCTGACCAACCGCGACGGCGTAGTCGTGGACACCAGCGGCGCCATCGACCGCTCCGACCCTCGCGCCGACCTGATCACGCGCATCGGCACCGACCTGTCCGAACGCAGTGTGGGCACCACGGCCATTGGCGCTGCATTGAGCGAGCTGCAGCCGGTGTGGCTGCACCGGGGGAACATTTTTTTGCCAACACCGCCGTCTACAGCTGCGCTGGTGCACCGCTGCTGGGGCCGGATGGCGCTTGCGTGGGCATGCTGGACCTGACCGGCATCGACGCCGTCGAGCGCCCCGAACTCAAACACCTGGTCACCCAGTCCGCCAGCCGCATCGAGAACGCACTGGTGCTGGCCCAGGCCCACAGCCTGATGGTGCGACTGAACTGGCCCGGCAACACTCTGGGCAGCGACGCCGACGGCATCGTCTGTCTGGACGCCGATGGCTGGATCACCGCCGCCAACCCGATCGCCCGCCAGATGGTGCCCCAGTTGGTCACCCAGCAGAGGGCAACCGTACCGACCACGGCAAACCCAGTGCATGTCAGCGAGGTCCTCGGCATCTCATTTGAGCTGCTGTTTGACGCCGTGCACCGCAGCGACGCGGTGCTGGACATTCCGCTGTGGAACGGCCTGCGGTTACAGGCCCTGCCGGTGGCACCGGCTCACGAAAGCCAGACCCTGCACGCCGACCAGCGGTCGTCCGCACGGGGCGGCATGCCTTTAAGAGACATCGAGGCGGCGCTGATCCGCAAAGCCGTCGACCAGGCCCGCGGCAACGTTGCCCAAGCCGCACAGGCGCTGGGCATCAGCCGGGCTACCGTCTACCGCAAGCTGGGGCAAAAAGGGCCAAAAACGGACAAAACCTTGTAGTCATATTGGCCTCCAGCCCTCGTGGAATATGCGCAAGCAGCTACACTATTTATAGCAGATCGGCTGGGCGGAATCACGACTTGGTGCTGCACCAGCCTTGACTATTGCCGAATGAACATTGGCTCTGACCCGGGCGTTCAACCGTTCTGGTTGCGCATCCAGTCCGCGGTCTGGAAAAACGAGGCGCGCAAATGCTCGCGCAAGCCAGCGTCCAAGCCGACGTCACCCATAGACTGGTCCATACACGCCAGCCATTGGTCGCGCTCCAGAGTGCCAATCTTGAACGGCATGTGCCGCGCCCGCAGTCGAGGATGGCCAAAACGCTCCACATAGTGCTGCGGGCCACCCATCCAGCCACATAAAAACCAGAACAGCTTGTCGCGGGCGGATGCCAGGTCCGGACCATGCACCGCGCGCAGGGCGGCATAACCTGGCTCCAGTTCCATCAGGTCATAAAACCGCTCGACCAGCGCGCGGATGGCGGGTTCACCGCCGATGGTCAAAAAGGGGCTGACCGGCTTGTTTTCGTCTTCTGTCATGGTTTCATATGAAAAACAGGCCGTTTGCCCACGTGGAATATGATTGAGTAGCTATCAGAACAGTAGCGCACCAAGTCTCAAGTCGGAGCCCGACGCAGCGTCTCCACTACGGGCCGATTCAACACTTCGCGCAAACCCCACCAGCCAGCCGCCAGCGCCAGCACCGCACCCGCAAGCGCACCGAGCAGAGGCACCCACAGCGACACGGTCCATTCGAATTCGAACACAAATCGCGCCAGCGCCCAGCCCACAGCTGCTGCGACGATCGACGCCAGGAAACCGGCCAATAGCCCCACACCCGCCAGTTCGGCGCGTTGCACCTGGCGCAGCAGGCTGCCCTTGGCGCCCACGGCGCGCATGATGGCGTACTCGCGAGCCCGCTCCTCACGCGTGGCCGTCACCGCAGCAAACAACACCACCAGGCCTGCGGCCAGCGTAAAGCCGAACAGAAACTCGACCGCACGGATCACCTGGTCCAGCACGCGCTGCACCTGGGCAATGGTGCTCGTCATGTCCACATTGGTGACGTTGGGGAATTGGCGCACCAAGGCATTGTCAAAACCCTTGGTGGCGGGGGCCTTGAAAGCACCCATATAGGTGGTGGGCACGTTGTCCATCTGGCTGACAGGGTAAATCACAAAGAAGTTGGCCCGCATGGAGCCCCAGTCGACCTTGCGCAGCGACGTGATTCTGGATTCAGTCTGCGCTCCGCCAATGTCAAACCGCAGGGTGTCGCCGAGCTTGACTTTGAGGGTCTGGGCAATGCCCTCTTCCATGCTGATGGCAGCAGACTCTTCTTCGGTCCACTGCCCCGCCACCACTTCATTATTCTGAGGAAGCTTGGTATTGAACGAGACGTTGAACTCGCGGTCCACCAGCCGCTTGGCGCGGTCGTCCACATAGTCGTCAGGCGTCACTGCGCGGCCATTCACGGCCACCAGCCGCCCCCGGATCATGGGATACCAGTCGTAACGCGCCACCCCCGCCTGCGCCAGCATCTGCCGGAAGGGCTGTTCCTGCTCGGGCATCACGTTGATGACAAAACGGTTGGGGGCGTCGGGCGGCGTGGCCTTGCGCCAACTGCTGATCAGGTCGGTGCGCAGCAAGACCAACAACACCAGGGCCAGCAGACCCACGGCCAGGGCACTGACTTGCACCACGGTGTAGGCCGGGCGCGCCGACATTTGGCGCGTGGCCAGCACCATCCAACGCGGTGCGGTGTTTTCGTTCACGCTCAGGCGCAGCAACTTCACGGCCACCCATGCCAAAGCGGCAAACACAACCACGGCACCACCAAAGCCACCAACGGCGATCAAGCCCAATTTCAGGTCACTACTGGCAGCCAGCAACAGGGCCGCAAAGCCCAGTACACCCACCGCCAAGACCCCCAGCGACGTCGGTTTGAGGTTGCCCACATCACGGCGAATCACCCGCAAAGGTGGCACCTGGGCCAACTGCAGCACCGGCGGCAAACCAAAGGCAAACAGCAGGGTCAGACCCATGCCCATGCCCAGCAGCACCGGCCACAGGGTTGCAGCCGGAAGCGCCGCATCTACGAGCCCGGCCAGCAGCAAGACAAAGAGGTAGTGAACGCTGTAACCAAACACCACGCCCAGGCCGCTGGCAAACAAGCCCACCAGCGCAAACTCAAACGCATAAGCGGCCGCAATGGTGCGTTGGCGCAGGCCCAGCACCCGCAGCATGGCGCAATCGTCCAGGTGGCTGGCCGCAAAGGCACGCGCCGACAGCGCCACCGCCACAGCACTGAGCAGGGCGGCGAGCAAAGCGACCAGGCTCAGGAACTTGTCGGCACGGTCCAGCGTCTGGCTCATCTCGGGGCGACCAGCCTGTAGCGACTCGACCCGCACACCACGCAAACCGTTGGCGCTGGCTTGCTTGACCTGGGCGTCGGCCCAGGCAACAAAATCCTGGACCGGCTTTTCGTCCCCGGCCACGGCCATACGGTAGGTCAGGCGGCTGGCGGGCTGAATCAGTTTGGTGGCAGCAATGTCTTGCGTATTGATCATCACGCGCGGGGCGAAGTTCATGAAGCCCGCACCCCGGTCGGGTTCCACCACGATCACGGTGTGCACAATGAGACGCGCATCGCCCAACAACAGCGTATCGCCCATCTTGAGACCCAGGGCCTCCAGCAGAGCGGCGTCGACCCAGGCCTGGCCACGCGCAGGAATGGCACGCGTGATGGTGTCGGCTGCATCCGGTGCGCTGGCCACCCGCAATGCGCCGCGCAGGGGGTAGCCCGGCTCCACCACCTTGAGGGCGACCAGTTTGGCCGCTCCGCCCTGCTCGTCCGTGGCACGGGCCATGGTTGGAAAACCAAGATTGGTCACCACCGACAGACCCAGTTCGCGCGCCTTGGCGACAAAGTTGGCAGGGGTGGGGTTGTCACTGGACACCACGGCATCACCACCCAGCAGTTGGAGCGCATCGCGCTGCAAGCCGCCTTTGAGGCGGTCGGCAAAAAAACCTACTGCCGTGAGCGCGGCCACTGCCAACGTCACCGCCACCATCAAAAGGCGCAAATCACCGGAGCGCAAATCACGCCAGAGGGTACGCCAGCCAAGAGCCCAGAAAGTAATAGTCATGGCGCTACCTTAGCGCATCTCGGCGAGCCGCATCATGGCTGGGGATTTCTGCGCCGACGACGCCACCGCTGCACCATCCGCCACAGCGCGACCAGCACGATCGTTGCGACCGCAAGAATGATGGCCTGAAACGCCAGCGCCGGTCCGCGCCCTCGGGTGGCCACCAGTACCGGGATGTCGCCGTCGAGCCGGTAGCGGCTCTCCAGCAGATAATCGCGGTCTTCCCAACGCACTTCAAACTGCCAACGCTCCCCTTGCACGGTGCTCCAGGCGGTGTGAACACGGCCTTCCTGCGTGCTGCCGGACGGCGTAACCGGCCACGGCACCAGGGAGGGATCGGCCTTGCGAGCCTCGGGCAGCGCGCGAAAGGGAATGACCTCCGTGGTGCCAGTGGCAACGTGGGTCACCGCAACAGGGTAGGCGCCCGGCCACGGATCCCTCCCGGCGTCCGACCAGAACTGCAGCACATACAGCAGGCCCGTCCATACCAGGCAAAGACCGAAGAACAGCATCACACCGCGCAGAAAACGTCCAATACTCCTCAAAAACCTCATTAACAATGACATGACAACACCCTCCACATTTGCGCATGAAACGGCTTAAGACACTGTGGACGGGAAAGCGCTAGCCGAGTGCATGCGGCAGAGAAACGGAACACAACTGTCCGTTTAAAAACCCAACAAAATTTGGTGCATCTTAGCCAACCGCATCAAAAATGGGGACTTCTTGGGCCGACTCCACGCGGTTCCGCCCGGCCTGCTTAGCACGGTAAAGTGCCGCATCGGCCTCGCGCAGCGTGCCCTCGAACCCGCCCACATGCCCCCGCGCCATGCCGGCGCTCAAGGTGTTGCCGGGCAGCGGGCCGCCCTGTTGGAACTGCGTACGCAACTGCTCCAGCGTCTGGAGCAGCGGAGTCGCCTGGTCGGGTCCGAGGGCGACGATGACAAATTCCTCCCCGCCCAACCGCGCAGCGCGGCAGTTTGGAAACTCGCTCGCCTTTAGCAGCAAGGCCAAGTGCCGAATCACCTGGTCCCCCAGGGCGTGGCCGTGGGTGTCATTGACCTGTTTAAAGTGGTCCAGGTCCACCATGCCCAGCGCCAGCGGAACGTGCGACGCCTGTTGACCGACCCACTGCCGCAGACCCAGGCGGTTGAGCAGATCGGTCAGGGGATCGTGCGTGCGCTGGTGTTCCACCAGGGCCATGAGGTCGCCTGAGATGACCAACACGAGGCCCACCACCCCACCGATCAAGGACATGCCCGCAGCCAGCACTGACGCGGAATTTACCAGCGTGGAGCTGACGGAGCTCTCCACCAGGCCCAGGGCTGCAGCCACGCTGCGCAAACCCATCAGCACGGCAAACACCACGCCAAGCAGCGCTAGCAGTCGCATACCCGCCTGGTGCTGGGCGCGCGACTCGCCCAGCGCCGTGCGTGCCAGCAGCACCGCCAGCAAGGCTAGCAGCAGCGAGAGCAAGCCAATGCGCCAGCGCGGGTTGGGTGCAGCCAAGCCGAACCACAGCGCGATGGCCAGCCCGACCAGGCAACAGGCCAGCAACCAGCCCCAGTGTGCGGACATGCCGCGCAACCGCCGCACACCCCCCAGCACCAGCGCCACTCCCGCCACCATCAGTACCACGGCCAGCACCAGCCCCGCCAGGGGCGTCAACCAGGCCTGCAGCATGTTCAGCGTGAAACCCAACGATGCCAGCAACACGCCACCGGCTGCCTGCTGCATGCCCGGCAACCTGCCGCCCAACGCGCGGTTGGTGATGAGCAGCACCAGCGCCAGCAGTGCGGCGGACAGCGACAGGGTGATGCCCATGCCGCGCGGATCCAGGTAGGTCCATGCCATGGGTGTCATGGTGCAACTCCCGGTGCGACTGCGCATTCGACGCGGTTGCGGCCCCCGGACTTGGCGGCATACAGCGCGGCATCGGCCTGGCGCCAGAGTGCCGGGAAGTCTATCCCCGGCGTCGTCAGCGCCAGGCCCAGGCTGGCAGTGATGGTCAAGCCGGTGCGCTGTGGTGCCAGCCGCTGCAGCTCGGTTCGAAGGCGCTCAGCCACCGCGTAGGCATCGGGTTTCTCCATCCCCTGCAAAAGCACGGCGAACTCTTCACCCCCCATGCGCACGGCCAGATCGCCCTCACGCAGGTGGCGCAGCAGCAACTGGCCGACGAAGGCCAGCACCTTGTCACCGGCCGCATGGCCATGGGTATCGTTGATCCGTTTGAAATGGTCAATATCCACAGCCACCAGCGCCCAGCCGTGCAAAGTTGTTGGAAGGCGTGACGCCAGCGCGTGCCGGTTGAGCAGTCCGGTCAGCGCGTCGCGCTCCGCCTCAGAACGCAGGTCTGCAATCACCAGCAACTGGTGCACCAGCAGCAGCCCGGTCTGGATGGCAACGAAGGACATGGCCCCCACCAGGTATACAACCATGTTGAAGGGTGTGCCAAAAGCATAGACCGGCTGGATGTGCCCTTGCGAAGCCCACAGGGTCCGCACCAGCATCATCACGGACAACAGCAGGGCGGCGATGCTGACAAATGCCAGCCCCACGCCGATGCCCCGGCGGCGCAGCGGCCACAGGGCCGCCAGCAGACAGCCCATGAGCCAGATGATGATGGGCGAAAACACCAGAACCCGGGAGGACAGGCTGGGAAACTTCACGCCCCACCAATACGAGCTGAACACCAGGCACAGCGCAGGCAGCAGCCACCACAGGGGCCGGGCAGGCTTGCCTGCCAGGCGGTGGCTGCCATCGATGAGCAGACCCACACCAACCACCATGAGCGGATTGCCAACCACGAGCGAGAGTTCTGCGGGCACCAGTCCTTGTGAGACATTGAGCAGCGCACCCCCCGTTGCGAGCACCGAGCCAACCGCCCACTTGCGCAAAGCACCTGCATAGAGGGAATGCGATGCGAGCCACCCCGCCAGAGCAGCAAGCGTCAGCGCAGCCATAAAGGCAGCCATCGTAATGGCGCGTGGTTCAGGCAAAACCCGACTCCTTGTACTACTGGGGTGTAGCCAGTATAGGAGCGGTCAGTGGAGAAGCGCCGTTACTGCAGTCATTTCTGCGTCGATGGCCAAGAAGCGGATGGCATTTGCTGCACCAAGTGGGTGTTCAACTTGCCCGCTATCAGAAATAGGATCAGTTCAGGCCACGGCGCGCAGGCGGGCACCTGCCAGTTCCGGCTGCAACTCCAGGCGCTCAAACGCGCTGTAACACAGGAAGCGCTTGTGGGTGGCGCGCCCGATGGCGCACAGGCCTACGCGCTGAGCCACTTCAAGGCCCATCTCGGTAATGCCGCTGCGCGACACGGCAATGGGAATCCCCATCTGTGCCGATTTGATAACCATCTCGCTGGTCAGACGGCCCGTGGTGTAGAGCACTTTGTCGGCGCCTTCAGTTGGTTCGCCGCCGGGCCGCCCCAAGGCGAATTGCGCCCCCTCGGGGGGCAGCGCAGCACACGCAGTGGCAAGCGTGGGGGCCTGACCGCCCATCCACATCCAACCGGCAATGGTGTCAATCGCGTTGTGGCGGCCCACGTCTTCAATGAACACCAGCATGGTGTCACCCTGAAACAGCGCACAACCGTGCACCGAGCCAGCGGCTTTGTAAATGCTTTCCTGTAAACGTATGGCATTGACAATGCCGTAAAGCTGCTCCTGTAGCAACGTGGCCGGTGCCAGATGGATCAGGTCCAGATCGTCCATGATGCCGCCAAACACACTGCCCTGGCCACAGCCTGTGGTCACCACACGCTTGGCGGTGCGCTCTTCAATGTGTTCAATGCCGTTGCGGGTCTTGACGGCTGCGGCACCCACGTCCCAATCCACGGTGATGGACTCGATGTCGTGAACGGACTGCACCAGCCGCTGGTTGCGCAAATACCCCAGCACCAGCAGTTCCGGGTGACCGCCCAGCGTCATCAGCGTCACCAGTTCGCGCTTGTCGACGTAAACGGTGAGTGCGCGCTCGCAAGGAATGGTGCTGGTCACTGCTTCGCCCCACTCATTGACCACCGTAACCTCACGGGTTAACGGCGCCTGGGCCTGGGTGAGGTGCGGAAGTTTAGAACGGAGCATGGGCAGAACGCAGCGAAATCATCTATTTCTTGGGTTTGTCGGCAACCGGTGCCGCCGCTACCGCAGCACTGGCAGCGGGTGCAGCAGGTGCAGCGGGCGTGTACACAAAGGGGCCAGGATCGGCACAGGCCGACGTTGCCGGGGCTGCGCCCTTGGCATCTTTGCCGGCGGGCTTGGACGCACTGTTGGTGCGCGCAGCGACCTTGTCCTGGGCCTTGCACAACAAAAAGGCCTCAACCTTGCCAGCGTGGGCGGTTTTGGCGGCGGCTTCAGCAGCCTTGGCCTTGGCTTCATCGCTCGGCGCTGGCAGCTTGGCGAAGGCTACCCCGCTTAGCACGACAGCGGCAACACAAATAGTGAATGATTTCATGCGATCCTCGGCGTGGAATTAGGTTTGTAAGGGGGAGGCCGGGACACCGCTGGGCCCGCTGGCGCTGCGTTGTGCGGGTATCTTGCCGGATTTGACATCGTCATACCAAAGCTCGTGGTGTTCCTTGGCCCAGGTCTCATCCACGTAGCCCGTCTGTATGCCCTGGAATGCCCCTTCGGTTCCGAGCGTGCCCAGGTAAATATGCCCCATGAACATGACGATCATCAGGATATTGGAGACCGAATGCACCATGTGGGCTATTTGCATGGTGCTGCGCGTGTAGTCCAGTCCGGGCACCAGCTTGTCCATGACCAGACCGGAGGCAACCACCACCAGGCCCAGCACGAACACGCCGCCCCAAAAAACCACTTTCTCACCGGCATTAAAACGGCCGGACTTGACCTCGTGCTCGGAGAACATGCCGCCGCCCTTGAGCAACCAGTTCAGGTCTCCTTTGGCCGGCAAGTTGTCCTTGATGAAAGTGCCAATCACGATCACCAACGACACCGCAAACAAGGGCCCGGCAAAGTTGTGGGCATTTTTAAGCACATACGCCAGCCAGCCAAAAAGCGTCGTTCCGATGACTGGCAACAAAAAGAACTGCCCAAAAGCCATCACCAGTCCAGAGATTGCCAAAACGCTGAAAGCCGCCGCATTGATCATATGGGCCGAACGCTCAAAAGGCGTAAACCGCTCAATCAGACGCCCGGTTGGCTTGTCATGCAGCTTGATGGAACCCACGCGCCAGTAAAAAACGGCAATGGCACCCAGCACAATCAATATGAATGAACCACCGTACGGAATCAGCCAGTTGTTGCGAACCTGGCGCCAGGCTTCGCCCGCGTTCGTCACGCGTGAGCCAGGATATTGCACAAACGGCTGGATCAGATTGCCAGCCTCGGGGGCCTCGCTCTTGGGCAGGCTGCTGGTGCCAGTAACACCAGCACCAACCTGGCGCCACATGGGCGCGTTGTTGCCCGGCTGCACCTTGCTGCGTTCACCGTTGGTTTGTTTGGCGTAGTTGGGGTCGGTCGTGGCGTCGGGCTGCACATCCATGATGTTGGCGCTTTGCACGGGTGGCGCCTGTGTTTGAGCACAAACCGAACCCAACGTTCCCAACGCAACACACAGCGTGGTTATCAATGAACGCATCGTCATAGGTGCCTCTCAATTTATTCTCGAATAGTCGTTTTGACCATTCTGCTGGCGCGCCTTCAGATGCTGTTCCCAGGCAGCCTTGTCACCGGCTTTCCAGCCAGGCGCCGCAAAGGCGCTGGTGGGGCCGGTGTAGGCTGCGCTGTCGGATTTTGGCAGCGCCAAGGTTTGTGGTTTTTCGCTGCAGGCGGCAAGGGTTGCCAATGCGGCTGCCACTGCCACAACACAATATGGCTTCATGATTTGGCTCCTGTTTCAGGTGCTTGGCCCGCTTTCTTGGAACCATAGGCGGTACCCCAACCCCACACCTCAGCCCCCTTGCCACGTTGCACCACGCGGTTGCGCAAAATGTCGGCCACCACATCACCATCACCGGCCAGCAACGCCTTGGTCGAACACATCTCGGCACAGGCTGGCAGTTTGCCTTCAGCCAGGCGGTTACGTCCGTATTTCTCGAACTCGGCCTGGCTGCCGTTCTCTTCAGGGCCACCCGCGCAGAAGGTGCACTTGTCCATCTTGCCACGCACACCAAATGCCCCTTGCGACGGGAACTGGGGTGCACCAAATGGGCAAGCGTAGGAGCAGTAACCGCAACCAATACACACGTCCTTGTCGTGCAGCACCACGCCCTCATCGGTCTTGTAAAAACAGTTGACCGGACACACCGCCATGCAGGGTGCGTCGCTGCAGTGCATGCAGGCCACCGAAATTGATTTTTCACCGGGCACACCATCGTTGAGCGTCACCACCCGGCGGCGGTTCACACCCCATGGCACTTCATGTTCGTTCTTGCAAGCGGTGACGCAACCGTTGCACTCAATGCAACGCTCGGCGTCACAGATAAATTTCATTCTTGCCATTAAAGTCTCCTAGTCAGTTGGCGACAGAG
Organism: Candidatus Aalborgicola danicus; assembly: GCA_016703945.1. Classification (GTDB taxonomy): domain Bacteria; phylum Pseudomonadota; class Gammaproteobacteria; order Burkholderiales; family Burkholderiaceae_C; genus Allorhodoferax; species Allorhodoferax danicus. The sequence goes on along the minus strand of JADJBC010000016.1, from coordinate 74,901 downwards.
CTACGCTGCGCTTCGGTCTGTCCCGCGAATATCAGGCTTTCTCAACATTGCAGATGGTTGTCTTGGTTTCTTGCATCATGGTGACGCTGTCGTAACCATAGGTAGTGGCAGTGTTGACCGCCTCACCACGCACCACCGGTGCTACACCCGCCGGGTAATAGGCCAGCATGTCAGCACCCTGCCAGCGCCCAGAGAAGTGGAACGGCATCCACACGGTATCGCTGCCAACACGCTCGGTCACCATGGCCTGTACGTTCAGACGGGCACCGGTGGGCGAGGACAACCACACCCGTCCGCCGTTGGTGATGCCACGCTCGGTCGCCGTCTTCGGGTTGATTTCGACGAAGGCCTCTTGTTGCAGCTCAGCCAGCCAGGGGTTGGAGCGGGTCTCTTCGCCGCCCCCCTCGTATTCGGTCAATCGACCGGAGGTCAGGATGAGCGGGAACTTTTCGTGTACCTTGTCGGCAAGGTTCTTCTGCTGCACCGTTTTGTACAGGGTGGGCAGACGCCAGAAGGCCTTTTTGTCGTCGTGTGTCGGGTACTTGGCCACCAGGTCAGGACGGGTACCGTACAGCGGCTCGCGGTGCTGCGGAATCGGATCTGGGAAGTTCCACACCACAGCGCGTGCCTTCGCGTTGCCAAACGGATGGCAGCCATGCACCTTCAGCACCACCCGTTGAATACCACCCGACAAGTCCGTTTTCCAGTTCTTGCCCTCGGCGGCCGCCTTTTCGGCGTCCGTGAGGTCGTCCCACCAGCCCAGCTTCTTCAGTAGCACATGGTCGAACTCAGGATAGCCGGTGGTGATGTCGGCACCCAGCGAGTGCGAGCCGTCTTCAGACAACAGGCTCTTGCCCTCACGCTCCACACCAAAGTTGGCGCGGAAGTTGCCGCCGCCATCCATCACGTGTTTGGAGGTGTCATAGAGGTTGGGCGAACCCGGGTGTTTGAGTTCAGGCGTTCCGTAACACGGCCATGGCAGACCGAAGTAGTCACCACTCATGTCGTAACCGGTTTCCTTGTCAACAACCTTGCCTTTGCACCGGAGAGTCTTGACATCAAAGGCTTGCATATTGCGCATATGGGCTTTGAGCCGCTCGGGGCTTTGTCCGGTGTAGCCAATGGTCCAGCACGAGCGGTTGATTTCCCGCAGGATGTCTTCGGGCACGGGCTCATCGAGGCCCTTGACCTTTTGCATCTTGTAGTTCACGGACAGCTCTTTGCCAAAGCCCAGCTTGTCGGCAAACTGCTGCATGATCATGTGATCACTGCGGCTTTCCCACAAAGGCTCAATCACCTTTTCACGCCACTGAATGGAACGGTTGGACGCGGTGCACGAACCACTGGTTTCGAACTGGGTTGCCGCCGGCAGCAGGTAGACCGCGCGGTTGGGGTTCAGATCCTCAGGCTTGCCCGGCATGGCAGCCATGGCGGCGGTGGCCGATGGATACGGGTCCACCACGACCAGCAAATCCAGCTTGTCCATGGCGCGCTTCATCTCCAGACCACGGGTCTGGGAGTTGGGCGCATGACCCCAATAAAACACACCACGCAGGTTGGAGTCCTGGTCAATCAGCTCGTTCTTTTCGAGCACCCCATCAATCCAGCGCGACACCGTGATGCCGGGCTTGCTCATCATGGCGGGGCTGGCGAACTGCTTCTTGATCCACTCAAAATCGACGCCCCACACTTTGGCGAAGTGTTTCCACGAACCCTCGACAATGCCGTAATAACCGGGCAGTGAATCCGGGTTGGGGCCTACATCGGTGGCACCCTGCACGTTATCGTGGCCGCGGAAGATGTTGGTGCCACCACCGCTCTTTCCCACATTGCCAAGCGCCAGTTGCAAAATGCACGAAGCCCGCACCACGGCGTTGCCGGTGGTGTGCTGGGTTTGGCCCATGCACCAGACCACCGTGCTCGGGCGGTTGTCGCTCAACATCTTGGCCACCTTGAAGACTTGCTCTTCTTTGACGCCGCAGGCTTCCTCCACCTTGTCGGGCGTCCACTTGGCCAGGACTTCTTCCTTGACCTTGTCCATGCCAAAGACGCGGTCGTTGATGTACTGCTTGTCTTCCCAGCCGTTCTTAAAGATGTGGAAGAGCAGGCCGAACAGGAACGGAATGTCGGAGCCCGAGCGAATGCGCACAAACTCATCCGCCTTGGCCGCCGTGCGGGTGAAGCGCGGGTCCACCACAATCATCTTGGTGCCGGTTTCCTTGGCGTGCAGCATGTGCAACATGCTGACCGGATGCGCTTCCGCAGCGTTGGAGCCGATGTACATAGCGCACTTGCTGTTCTGCATGTCGTTGTACGAATTGGTCATCGCACCATAACCCCAGGTGTTGGCTACACCGGCCACCGTGGTGGAGTGGCAGATGCGGGCCTGGTGGTCGCAGTTGTTGCTGCCCCAAAAGCTGACGAACTTGCGCAGCAAATACGCCTGCTCGTTGTTGTGTTTGGACGAACCTATCCAGTAAATGGAGTCCGGCCCGCTGGCCTTTTTCAGTTCCATCAATTTGGCGCTAATCTCGTTCAACGCCGTGTCCCAGCTAATGCGCTCGTATTTGCCATTGACCAGCTTCATGGGGTAACGCAGGCGGTACTCGCCATGGCCATGCTCGCGCAACGCAGCCCCCTTGGCGCAATGTGCGCCGAGGTTGATGGGCGAGTCAAACACCGGCTCCTGGCGCACCCAGACGCCGTTTTCTACAATCGCATCGACCGCACAACCCACCGAGCAATGGGTGCAAATGGTGCGTTTGACTTCAATCTTGCCTTTGCCAACAGCCACCTCACCCGATGCGGCCTGCGCCTTCTTGACAAGGGTCAGTTGGGATGCCGCCAAGCCGACTCCGACGCCCAAGCCCGAGCGGCGCAGAAAGGCACGCCGGTCCATGGTCGGCAGAGCTTGCGCCAGGCCGCGGCGCAGACTATGTACGAAGGGCGAACGGGGGCCAGCCCCCGACACGTCAGCTTTTTTGGTTAACAACATGATGTCTCCGAAAGACGGGGAATGGGCGATCGATGGGGCAATCAGACGCGAGCGGTCTTGTAATACTGCTTGACATGCTCCGAGAGCTCGTAGCCGCCACCCCGCTCGGGCTTGACCTTGGGCGCGGCAGGCGACTGTGCCACCGTCTGGGCGGTTGGCAACAAACCAACCGTTGCGGCTACAGCACCCGCAGTACCGGCGCCGAAAAAAAGCGTACGGCGGGACACTTTGGAAGTGGACGAGGACATGAGCGGTCTCCTGATGGTTTTCTCTTATGCAGCGATCTGCATAGGACTCCAGAGCCGAATCTAGCAACAAGCGAAGGGAACAACAAGTGGGCAAACCCTTCACCAAGGGCGGCGGGGGGAGCGGGGCCAGCGCCGTCGTCATCCAATGGACGCGAGCCTTTTGGACACGTAAGTTATCAGCAAGGTTTCAAGCAGAATGCATGCCACACATTTCACATCACGCGCCGGTGCAGCACGCTTGATACCAGCAGAGGCAAAGCGCAATGCTGGCTCCCCGCACCTCAACCGTCTTGCAGGTCTGTCCACGCCAGTCTGTGTAGCCGCTTGCGACAGTTTGTCGCAAACCTGAGCACGGGGCTTGGCACAGCCGTCGCTTCAACTACCGCGCCCACCAGCGGCAAGGGCTGCCAAAAATAACTTTATCCGACTAAATTACTCGGATCCATCGGTAGAATTTCTACGCAATATGTTCCCTACAACCGCAGCTCCAATGCCCGAAAACACCGCTCCCCGTGGCATCGAGGGCTGGCCAGACTGGTCCATCCTGATCGTGGATGACGAACCCGGCATGCGCAACTTCCTGGTGAAAACGCTGGTGCCACGCTGCCGCAGTGTGCACAGCGCAGGAAGTGCCGAAGAGGGTGCACAGGCCCTGCAAGCACAACACTTTGATTTGATCATTCTTGACATTGCCATGCCTGGCTTGAGTGGAGTGGGATGGCTGAAGGCACTGCGCGAAAGCGGCTACCGGGGCCATGTCATTTTGATAACTGCGTTTGCCGATCTGGACACCGCCATTGAGGCACTGCGCGCTGGCGCCTCGGACTTCATCCTCAAGCCATTTCGGGTGCCGCAGATTCTCAACGCCATCAAGCACTGCTTTGAGTCGTCACGCCTGCAGCGCGAAAATTTTGTGCTGCGCCATACGCTCTCGCGCCAGGTCGGCAGTGCATCGGGTTTGATAGGCAGCTCAGCCACCATGCGCAGCTTGCGGGAAACCCTAGCCCGCGTGGCGGCGGTGGACAGCACGGTGTTGCTGCAAGGGGAGTCCGGCACCGGCAAGGAACTGGTGGCGCGCGCCCTGCACGCCTTGAGCCCACGCGCAGGCGGGCAGTTTGTACCGGTCAACTGTGCCTCCATGTCCGCCGAGCGGATGGAGGGCACGCTGTTTGGCTACGCCAAAGGCGCATTTCCGGGCGCCACCAGTGCCCGTGATGGCCTTTTTTACTACGCCCAGGGCGGCACCCTGTTTCTGGACGAAGTGGCCGAACTGCCACTGCCGCTGCAGGCGTCCCTGTTGCGCGCAGTAGAAGACCTGCACGTGCGCCCGTTGGGCAGCACCCAACTGGTGCCGGTGAACGTGCGCATCATGGCGGCCACCAACCGATGCCTGCAACACGAAGTGGAAGCCGGGCGTTTTCGCAAAGACTTGTACTACCGCCTGCAAGTGGTGGAAATTGCGCTCAAACCCTTGCGTGAACACAAGGAAGACATCGCCGACCTGGTACAACACTTCATGGCCCATCTGGTGCCGGGCAAAGGGGCATCGCGCCTTTGAAAATCACCAGCGCGCAGATGGACTACCTGATGCAATATGCCTGGCCGGGCAATGCGCGCGAGTTGCGCAACCTGATTGAACGCTCGTTGATTCTGGGCGAACTCAACGTGTCGGCACTCTACGGCGCAGCACCTTCCACGACCAGCCCTACAGGGCTCGCAAGTACCAACCTGCAGTCGCTGGAAAAGCAACACATCCAGTCCGTTTTGGACTCGGTGCAGGGCGACAAAACGCGCGCGGCGGAGCTACTGGGCATCTCGCGGCGTACGCTGGAGCGGCGCTGCGCCGAGTGGTCCACGCAATGAGTCTCAATGCTGTGTCGCACCGGCTGTGGCACGACCTGTCGGTACGCCACAAGTTGATGGTGTTGTCGCTGCTACCGCTCTTGGTCGTATTGCCGTTGTTGCTGGGTGCACTGGTCGTATGGGGCAACTCGGCTTTTGACCGCTTGCTGATCACCAAAGTGCGCAGTGACCTGGCGGTGGCCCACGGCTATTTTGGTCAGGTGCAAAACGAGGTAGGGACTGGCACCCGTGCCATCGCCGAATCGCACGCTCTGGTGCTGGCAGTCAGCGGCAACAACACCCAGGCACTCACGCTTCAACTCACGCAGGCCCAACAACGCCTAGGTTTTGACTTCATCAACCTATACAGCCCACAGGGACAGCTATTGACCGCCAGTTGGCAAGGCGCCAACGCGCCGCTGCACGCTGGCGCAGCAAGCAGTATGTCCACAGACACCCCCAATGACGGGGCCGCCGCACCGATTCAGCGCCTGAGCCAGAGCGAACTCATGGCACTGGCTCCACACCTGGCGGAGCGCTTGAACATCCCCATCCTCCCCACCGCAAGCGCCATCGCCAGCACCCGCACGCACGAGAGCCGGGCGCTGGTCATGCTTTCGAACGTTGCCGTGCGCGATGCGGCAGGGAGAATCGTGGCCTGGCTGCGTGCCGGGGTGCTGCTCAACCAGAATCTGCCGCTGATCGACCATATCAACAAAATCGTCTACCCCGAAGGATCGCTGCCGCTGGGCAGCGTTGGCACGGCCACCCTGTTTCTGGACGATGTACGCATCACCACCAACGTGCGCCTGTTCCAGGACAAACGTGCCATTGGCACCCGTGTGTCGCAAGCTGTACATGACGCCGTGCTGGACCGTGGCGAGACCTGGCTGGACCGCGCCTTTGTGGTCAACGACTGGTATGTGTCGGGCTATGAACCGCTGGTGGACGGCACAGGCCAGCGTGTAGGCATGCTGTACGTGGGATTTTTGGAGACGCCCTACCGCATGACCAAGTTCGGCATCCTGGCGCTCATCGTGGGCATTTTTGCCGTGGCCATGGTGCTGGCGGCCTGGTTCTCCATGCGCCGGGCACGCAGCATTTTCCAGCCCGTAGAGCGAATGAACGACACCATGCGGCGCGTTGAAGAAGGCGAGTCCACCGCACGCGTTGGCGAAGTGGTCGCGCAAGACGAACTGGGTGCACTGGCCAACCACCTGGACCAGCTGCTCGACGTGATTGCGGACAAGACCACCGCCCTTCGGCGTTGGGGTGAAGAGCTGGACGCCATGGTGGCCGAGCGCACGCAGGAGTTGTCTCTCAGCAACCAGTCTTTGCAGGCCGCGCAAGCGCAACTGGTCAAGTCGGAAAAGCTGGCCGCCATTGGCCAACTGACCGCCAGTGTGGCCCACGAAATCAACAACCCGATTGCTGTGATGCAGGGCAATCTGGACCTGGTGCGCGAGCTTTTGGGCCGGCATGCCGAGCCGGTGCAGGCCGAGCTGAAGCTGATGGACCAGCAGGTGGACCGCATGCGCCTGATCGTGACCCAGTTGCTGCAATACGCCCGCCCCAACGACTACGCGGGTTATGTCGAACCAGTGGACGTCAACCAAGCGTTGAGCAGCTCACTGGTGCTGGTGGAACATTTGCTGGCCCACACCAACATCCATGTCGAGCGATCGCTGACCGCCACGCGGCTCGTGCCCTTCAACCGGCAGGAACTGCAGCGTGTGCTGATCAACCTGATGATCAACGCCATTCAGGCCATGCCGGAGGGCGGCACGCTGACGCTGCGCACCGCTGACAGCGCCGAAACACAGGGCCGCACCGGTGTGCTGTGTGGGGTCTGCGACACAGGCGCGGGTCTGAGCGACACCATCCGGGAACGATTGTTCAGCCCCTTCTTCACCACCAAAAACGATGGCAACGGCCTGGGCCTGTGGATCAGTGTAGGGCTGGTAGAGCGCTACGGCGGTGCCATTACAGCGGCCAACCGGCGCGATGCCGGTGAAGACTCCGCCGGTGCGGTGTTTGGAATCTGGTTGCCGTGTGAGGACGCACAAGAAGGCGCGATCTAAGGCCGCAGTGAGCCGAGAACCTGGTGGCAAGCAATACCACCATAGGCGGCGTTCATCATGGGGTATCGACGACCGCCTGGAATGCGATTTTGCTACTATATTTCTAGCGATATCACTATATTCCACGTGGGCTGGAGGGCTAAAGAGCTTAAAGATTTTGCTGGACTGCCTCTCGCGGCGGCGGACGGCGTGGCTTTCGTTCTCCGGCTCGCGTCGCGGGCGGACCGGGTTGGTTTGCGGACTCTGTTGCGTCAACCCCTTGGTTTGTGCGCACACTCTGTGGCCGCCGCGAGTACGGCCTGCGCCCGCAAGCCCCACCGCCCGCCTTGGATGTAGGGTTTGATTGCGATGCAGGCAATACCCGGTATTGGGTACCGCTGCCAGTCATCTTCATCGGTAGCGAGTTCGCCGCCGTTTTCCCGCACCATAGCAAGCCGATAGGACTTGGGAAGGCTTGCTCCAAGCTCACGCTCTGCATCTAGCAAGAATGATTCAGCGAGGTCAAAGGCATGGTTTGCGTCTTAACGTCGGCGATGAACAGGCGACAACGGCGCACTTCGTTCCGAAAAATGGCGAATATGCTGACCGCCGTTGACGATCCGATCAATCGAATACGAAGCCTTACTTCTTTCATCCGCTCTACCTGCTGTTGACCGCCGCGCCAAGCACCGCAAAAACAACAAACGCCAAAACCAGGAAAACGGCACAACAGATATATGCGAAGAACAATGACACTTTGCCTTTCGCCATGTACAGCCAACACGCAAGCGACAGACCAACAAGTAAAAGTAGACCGCCAGTCAACTGGAACAACAGACCGCCAAGCCACATGCTCAATAGGCCAAGAATGATCGCAATGATCTTACGTTTGGTAATGGGTTGTGGCTCAGGAAGTCCAATCGCGGCTATTTCCGGTGACAAGGGCAGAGGGGCGCCACAGACAGTGCAGACGGTCGCATTGTCATCGCCTGTCGTGGCGCACTTTGGGCAGAACGGCATAAGGTTTTTGATGTATCCGGCAGTTTTGCCGGATAACATGTACACCAGTCGGATAACACTGGGGGGAAATTCTAAGAATCTTCTTGAGAATCATGTACTTACATCTGGCAGCTGGTTAAATGTACAGGTATATTGGAAATGACAAAGTCGCCAGGAAGCTTACCGGATTTTTGTCGTGCCCCCAACGAATTGGAAGCCCAATCTGTATGACCGGTTACGCCCCTTTGGAGCCGCTGGCTGAGCCTCCAGAAACCGCCAACTTAACATCACGTCCTGTCGTCTCAAGCGCCATTGCCACCGGAAAAACCCGCTTTGTAGGAGGCAGATCGCCATCTGCAATGACTACAGTGCGTCTGAACAGGTAATTGTCTCCATCGCAGCAAACCCCACGCCCAAGGCGGGCGGTGGGGCTTGCGGGCGCAGGCCGCACTCGCGGCTGCCACAGGGTGGCCGCACAATCCAAGGGGTTGACGCAACAGAGTCCGCAAACCAACCCGGACCGCCCGCGACGCGCGCCGGAGAACGAAAGCCACGCCGTGCGCCGCCGCAACAGCCTTTCCACCAAAATCCCTAAGCGTTTTGAGCCTCCAACCCTCGTAGAATATAGATATATCGCTACGTATATAGTAGCAAACTCGTGTTTCAGGCGGTCGTCTACTCCCCATGAAGAACGCCGACTATGCGTCTAATACAGTCACTCAATCATCGTAATGCCCCCGACACGCGATCACGTCCAGATCGGCATCGTTTACGGCATATACCAGTCGGTGGGTTTCATCAATTCGGCGTGACCAATAACCGGCCAAGTTGCCCAGCAAAGGCTCGGGCTTGCCAATGCCGATAAACGGCTCGCGCACCGGCGCGTCGATCAGGGCGTTGATGCGTTTGAGAGTCTTTTTGTCTTGGCCCTGCCAGTACAGGCAGTCTTCCCACGCGGCAGGCGTAAAGCGGATGGCACGCGCCGTGCTTCGGCCGATCCAGTCAGGTCGGTAACAAATCGCGCCGCAGCGCCTTGCCTACCTTGTGCTGCGCGATCGACTTGGCAAGATGTGCCGCATTGGCGGGGGTACCAAGCAGATGCATGGTTTCCATGATGCTTTGGTAGTGATCTAGTGACATGACAACGGCATCAGCCCCGTCGCGGCGGCTGATCACCATAACGTCTGCATCGTCATGCACCCGATCAAGCAAGGTTTTTAGTGCGCTGCGGGCTTCAGAATAGGTTACGACCTTCACCTCAGACTCCTTTCAACTTGTACAGAATGTAATGCAAGTAGAAGGGGGTTCCCGCCAGCGCCTGTACGGTTTAGCCGTTCAACTCATCCGCCAGGTCCTGGGCCGCTTCAAAGTCCAGGTCGCCGCTGTAGATGGCGCGGCCGCAGATCACGCCTTCCACGCCGTCGTCTTCGACCGCACACAGGGCCTCGATGTCGGCCATGTTGGAGAGGCCGCCCGAGGCAATCACCGGAATGGTTAAGGCCTGGGCCAGCTTGACGGTGGCTTCGATGTTGATGCCACTGAGCATGCCGTCGCGGCCGATGTCGGTGTAGATGATGGATTCGACGCCGTAGTCTTCGAACTTCTTGCCCAGATCGATGACATCGTGGCGGGTCAGCTTGCTCCAGCCGTCGGTGGCGACTTTGCCGTCGCGCGCATCCAGGCCGACGATGATGTGGCCGCCAAAGGCGGTGCAGGCGTCCTGCAGGAAACCGGGGTTCTTGACCGCTGCGGTGCCGATGATGACGTAGCGCAGGCCGGCATCCAGGTAACGCTCGATGGTGTCCAGGTCACGGATACCGCCGCCCAGTTGCACATCGACTTCGCTGCCCACGGACTTGAGAATCTTGCGAATCGCTATTTCGTTTTTGGGGTGGCCGGCAAACGCGCCGTTCAGGTCCACCAGATGCAGACGCCGCGCGCCCTTGTCGACCCAGCTACGTGCCATTTCGCCCGGGTCTTCGCTGAAGATCGTGGATTGGTTCATATCGCCCTGTTTCAGGCGCACACAGTGACCGTCTTTTAAGTCAATAGCAGGAATTAAAAGCATGATGCTTCAAAGTTGGAGGGAAGGGGATAGCGACGAGAAGCCCGAAAGGAGCAGAGGTGTCAGGGTTTCCAGTGAAGGAAGTTGCGGTAGAGCGAGAGACCGTGGTCGGCACTTTTTTCAGGGTGAAACTGGGTAGCGAAAATATTATCGCGCGCTATTGCAGCCGAAAAGCGCTGACCGTAGTCGGTTTCACCTGCGCTGTGGCGTGCATCCGACGGTCGTGCGTAGTAACTGTGCACAAAATAGAAGTAGCTGCCATCTGGCACGTCGCCCCATACGGGGTGTGGCCGGGGGTGGCCCAGATTGCTGTGCCAGACCTGGTTCCAGCCCATTTGCGGCACCTTGTAACGGCTGCCATCGGGCTGGATCTGCCCTGCGAGCTCAAATTTGACGACCTCGCCGGGATATCAGACCCAGGCAGGGGGTGTCCAGTTCGGCGCTGTGGTCCAGCAGCATCTGCATGCCCACACACACGCCCATCAGCGGCTTGTGCTGCGCGGCGTGCATGACGGCGCCATACATGCCGCTCTGGTGCAGCTCACGCATGCAGTCACGCATGCCGCCTTGACCCGGCAACACCACGCGGTCGGCGGCCATGACCTCGGCCGGGGTGCGGGCCCAGACCACTTCGACACCGGCGTCGGCCGCCACATGCATGACAGCCTGCGTGACCGAACGCAAATTGCCCATGCCGTAATCCACCACCGCAACTTTTTTCTTCATGCTATCTTTTCAGTAGCTGCCTGCGCAGCTTCTACGAGGGCTGCAGCCCTATTTACCTTACAAAACTAGAGCGAACCCTTGGTCGACGGGATGATACCTGCTGCCCGCGGGTCGCGTTCCAGCGCGGCGCGCAGTGCGCGGGCAAAGGCCTTGAACACGGTTTCAGCCTGGTGGTGGGCGTTTTCGCCCTTGAGATTGTCGATGTGCAGGGTCACCAAAGCATGGTTGACAAAGCCCTGGAAGAACTCGTGCGTCAGTTGGGTGTCGAAGGAGCCGATCATGCCGCTCTTGAACGGCACATCCATGACCAGACCCGGGCGGCCGGAAAAATCGATGACGACGCGGCTCAAGGCTTCGTCCAGCGGCACATAGGCGTGGCCGTAGCGGCGGATGCCTTTTTTGTCGCCCACGGCCTGGTGAAAGGCCTGGCCCAGCGTGATGCCCACGTCTTCGACCGTGTGATGACCGTCGATATGCAAATCACCATCGGCCTCGATGTCCAGGTCAATCAAACCGTGGCGGGCAATCTGGTCCAGCATGTGGTCGAAGAAACCGATGCCGGTGGAGAGCCGCGCCTGGCCCGTGCCGTCTAGGTTGACCTTGACACGGATACGGGTCTCGGCGGTGTTGCGGGTGACCTCGGCAATGCGGTCTGGGGTTCCCGTTTGGGGGATTTCAATCAGCGAGTTCATAGAGATTCCAAAAGGGCGGCCAACAGGCGGGTATTCTCGTCAGCCGTGCCGACGGTGAGACGCAAACATTGGGCCAGCAATGGGTGCATTTTAGAAACGTTCTTGACCAGCACGCCGCGCGCCTTCAACCCGTCAAAGGCTTTTTGCGCGTCGGGCACACGCACCAGAATCATGTTGGCGTCGCTGTCCCAGGCTTTCACGCCCGGCATGGCACGCAAGGCAGCGAGTAAGCGGGTGCGCTGGGCGCGCAATTCGGTGGCTTGTGCGGCAAACACATCCGCATGTTCCAGCGCAAACAACGCACATTCGTAGTTCAGCACGCTGATGTTGTAGGGCGGGCGCACCTTGTCGATCTGGGCGATCAGGGCCTTGGGTCCCATCATGTAACCCAGGCGTACGCCCGCCAGGCCGAACTTGCTCAGGGTGCGCATCAGCAGCACGTGGGTATGTTGTTCGGGTTGGGCGCGGATGGTGTCCAGGTAGGTGCGGCTGGAGAATGGCTGGTAGGCCTCGTCAATCACTGCCAGCCCCCCCACCGCGCCGGTAGCGTCAATGATGCGGGCCATGGCGTCGGCTTTCCACAGGTTGGCCGTCGGGTTGTTGGGGTAGGCCAGATAGACGATGGCGGGCTGGTGTTGGGTGATGGCCGCCAGCATGGCCGCTTCGTCCAACTCAAAGTCGGCGGTCAGAGTCACACCGACAAAATCCAGCCCCTGCAAGGTAGCGCTCATCGCGTACATCACGAAGCCGGGCAGTGGCGCCAGGATCACCGGCTTTTTGCCGGTCACCGGGTCGCAAGGAACATCGCAGGCCATGGCAAGGAGCGAAATCAGTTCGTCCGAGCCGTTGCCCAGCATGATGTCGCAGCCGTCGGGCATTTGGGCATAAGCAGCCAGTGCGTGGCGCAGGTCGTTGACGCGGCCATCCGGGTAGCGGTTCAGCGCCAGCGCGCCGAGGCGTTTGCCCAGCGCGTCCTGCAATTCTGCGGGCAGGCGGTGCGGGTTCTCCATGGCGTCGAGCTTGACCATACCCATCGAGTCTTGGATGGCGTAGGCGTGCATGGATAACACGTCCTGGCGGATGCGGCGCTGGATGATGGCATCCAAATCGGGGGGGGCAGTGCTGGCTGGTGCGGTCATGCGTAGAAGTTTCCTGTCGGTTGGACGGTTATCGCTTTGGGGTCCGTTTTTTTGATGGTTTTTCGATGGCTGTCGATTAGCCCAAGCCCAACTCGGCGGGCGTGGTGAGGAATGGATTGAGGATGGTGACGCCGTCAATATGCTGCTGGTGCGCCAGCGTGGTCGACACCACATGGTTGGCACCCGACTGCGCGGCCGATGCCACGATCAGTGCGTCCCAGTAGCGCAGGCCAAAACGGGCTTCCACACCCCAGGCGGTCTCCACCGTCTGGTGGTCGATTTGCCAGGGCTGCCAGAGCTGCAAGCGTCGCAGCTTGGCCCGCGCATCACCTGCGGGCATGGCGAAGGTTTGGGTGACGGTGACGTAATAGTCGTTCAACACCTGGGTGCTGACCCGCCCTGCCCGGCGCAGCCAAAGCGCCTGCAACCAGGCGCGGGCCTGGGCTTGACGGTCAGGATCGAACGCGTCGTCGGCCGCCAGCAACACGCCGGTGTCAACAAAAACAATGGCGCCGGGTGCCCTGCCCGCGTTAACCATGCAGCGCCTCCCGCCCGGGATACGGCAAGCCGTCCGAGCTGAAGGACGAGGTGTCCGCCACCCACTCGCGCAGCGCACGGGCATAGGCATCATCAAACTGCATCTTGTCGGTCAACATTTCACCCACCAGGCGCGACACGCTGGTATTGCGCTTGGCGGCCTCGATACGCACCCACTCCAGCGTGGCGTCTTCGACCGTGACGGTGACATTCTTCATGGAACCAATAATACACGAAGTTCGTGCTACACGAAATTCGTGTGAAATACGCGAAAAAGGCTGGAAATTGGCTTCCAGGTATTTCTTATGATAAAAATAGGCCTCTAGCCCACGTGGAACCTGCCTATGTAGCTATCACTTTTATAGTACCCCGGCTGGCATGTATGGCAAACCGCGCTGCTGCCGGGTCAGGCTCTTGTGTCAGCAACGATAGACCGTGGACAAGGCATTGACCATGACCAGTGAAACCGGCAAGTCCGCTTCGTACAGATCCGCATTGCGCTTGAGCTCGGCGTCGTACAAGGGTTTTGCCATGTTTGGCTCCAGCCGGCGGCCGTTAAGGCAAATGGTGGCCGCAGCGCCGTTGCGCACCGCCTGGGCATGGGCCTCCAGCGCACCTTCCATGACGCCGACCAGGTAGTAGTTCACATAGTCTGGCCCCTGCTTGCCGGCTTTTGCCAAACCGCGCAGTTCACGCAGGGACATGGCTGACGCGGCAGTTGCGACACCGAGGCTGGTCACCACCAGTAGGGCGGCGCGTGCAAAGCGGGAAGACAAAAAATGGAAGTGCATGGGTGGTAGTCGGGCGGTGGAGCCTATTCTTACACCAATGCCGCCCCTATTCCCTGCTGAGCGCCCGCCCCCTGAGTCTGGTTGGCAGAGCGTTCTGCTCCGCATCAGGAGGAGCCCGCATAGCGGGCGGGGCAAGGTGTGGAAACCGGGGAGCAGAATGCTCTGCCGCCCAGACTCAGCGCTTCAGCCGCATTTCGGCGGCGCGGGCATGGCCTTGCAGGCCTTCGCCATACGCCAGTTCGGCGGCGATAGGCCCCAGCACCTGGGCACCGGCTTCGCTGACCTCAATCAGGCTGGAGCGTTTTTGGAAATCGTAGACGCCCAGCGGGCTAGAGAAACGCGCGGTGCCGCTGGTGGGCAACACGTGGTTGGGGCCGGCGCAGTAGTCGCCCAGGGATTCACTGGTGAAAGCTCCCAGAAAGATGGCCCCGGCGTGCCTGAGCAGCGGTTCCCAACGGTGCGGGTCGCGGCTGGACACTTCCAGGTGCTCGGGCGCGATGCGGTTGCTGATCTCGCAGGCCTCTTCCATGCTGCGGGTGAGGATCAGCGCGCCACGGTCGTTCAGCGACTTGGCGATGATCTCGGCGCGGGGCATCTCGGGCAGCAGGCGGTTGATGGCGGCCTGCACAGCGGCGATGTAAGTGGCATCAGGGCACAACAAAATGCTTTGCGCCAGTTCGTCGTGTTCGGCCTGGCTGAACAGGTCCATGGCCACCCAGTCGGGCGGTGTGGTGCCATCCGCCAGCACCAGAATTTCGGATGGCCCGGCAATCATGTCAATGCCCACCTTGCCAAAGACGCTGCGCTTGGCCGCTGCCACATAGGCATTGCCCGGGCCGGTGATCTTGTGCACGGCGGGAATGGTGGCCGTGCCGTAGGCCAATGCCGCCACGGCCTGCGCGCCGCCAATCGTGAAAGCACGGGTGACGCCGGCCACATAGGCGGCGGCGAGCACCATGGCGTTTTTCTCGCCACGCGGGGTGGGCACGACCATGATGATCTCCCCCACCCCCGCCACATGGGCCGGGATGGCGTTCATCAGCACCGAGGACGGATAAGTGGCCTTGCCGCCGGGCACGTAGATGCCGACTCGGTCCAATGGTGTGACCTTTTGGCCCAGCAGGCTGCCCTGTTCGTCGCGGTAGCTCCAGCTTTCGCCACAGGCTTTCTTCTGCGCTTCGTGGTAGCTGCGAACCCGCTTTGCCGCGGCCTCCAGGGCCTCGCGCTGTTTGGCCGGAATGCTGTCAAAGGCGGCCTTCAGCTCGGCCTGGGTCAGCTCCAGTTCGGCCACCGTTTGGGCTTGGACATGGTCCCAGCGCGCGGTGTACTCCAGCACGGCGGCATCGCCACGCTGCTGCACGTCGCGCAGGATGGCGGCCACACTGGTCTCGATCGCCGCGTCGGTGTCGTCCGCCCAATGCAGGCGCGCCTGGAAGACGGCCTCAAAGTGGCTGTCAACGGTGGAAAGGCGCAGGGGCGTGGCGGTCAAGGGCATGGCGGTTCAACAAAAGCAGGTCAGGCGGGCACAGCAATCGCGCTGGCAAAGGCATCGATGATTTTGCGAATGGGTTCACGCTTAAGTTTGAGCGCAGCCTGGTTGACAACCAGGCGGGAGCTGATGTCCATGATCTGCTCGACTTCGACCAGGTGGTTGGCTTTGAGCGTGTTGCCGGTGGACACCAGGTCCACAATGGCATCGGCCATGCCGACCAGCGGCGCCAACTCCATGCTGCCGTAGAGCTTGATCAGATCCACGTGGACCCCTTTGGAGGCAAAAAACTCACGTGCTATCGCCACGTATTTGGTCGCCACGGTGAGGCGCGACCCCTGTTTGACGGCCGTCGCGTAGTCAAAGTCGGCACGCACCGCCACACTGATACGGCATTTGGCGATTTGTAAATCCAGCGGCAGGTACAGGCCCTGGCTACCGTGTTCCAACAACGTGTCTTTGCCGGTGATACCCATATCGGCACCACCATACTGCACATAGGTCGGCACGTCTGTAGCGCGCACCACCAGCACCCGCACATCCGGCAAGTTGGTGTCCAGGATCAATTTGCGGGATTTCTCAGGGTCATCCAACACCTCGATGCCCGCCGCCTTGAGCAGGGGCAGGGTTTCTTCAAAGATCCGGCCTTTGGACAGGGCGAGAGTAATCATGTTTTGGACTTTCATGGCGCCGGCCCCCCCCCCCCCCCCGCGCCCCCGCGCCCCCCCCGCGCCGCGGCCCCCCCCCCCCCCCCCCCCCGCCCCCGCGGGGCGGGCCAAGCGGCGCCGCCCCCCCCCCCCCCCCCCCCACCCCGGAAACACCGCAGCACCCGGGTGGGGGCCACTACTTGAATCTCTCGATATCCGCGCCAATGCCGCGCAGCTTCGCTTCCATCTGGTCGTAACCCCGGTCGAGGTGGTAGATCCGATCCACCACGGTTTCGCCATCGGCCACCAGGCCAGCAATGACCAGGCTGGCCGATGCGCGCAAATCGGTCGCCATGACGGTCGCACCAGACAGTTTTTCCACACCCTCCAGCACCGCCACCTTGCCGTCAATCTGGATATTGGCGCCCAGGCGCACCATTTCGTTGACGTGCATGAAACGGTTCTCAAAAATGGTCTCGGTCACCATGCTGTGCCCGTGCGAGATGCTGTTGAGCGCCATAAACTGGGCCTGCATGTCGGTCGGAAAACCCGGGTACTCGGTGGTACGAAAACTCTGGGCCTTCAAACGGCCTTGTGATTGCACCCGCACACCTCCATCGACGGCGGTTACCTTGGCCCCAGCATCGCGCAACTTCTCAACCACTGCCTCAAGATGGTCCATGCGTCCGTGCTTGAGCACCACGTCGCCGCCCGCCGCCGCAACCGCACACAGAAAAGTTCCCGCTTCAATGCGGTCCGCCACCACCTGGTGGGTGCAGCCATGCAAGGCCTCCACACCCTGGATACGGATCCGGCTGCTGCCGTGGCCCTCAATCTTCGCGCCCATCTGAATCAGCATTTCGGCCAGATCGGGAATTTCGGGCTCCTGGGCGGCGTTTTCCAGAATGGTTTCGCCTTCGGCCAAAGCCGCAGCCATCAAAAAATTCTCGGTGCCGGTAACGGTCACCATATCGGTCGCAATGCGAGCACCTTGCAGGCGTGTGCGGCCTTTGGGCAAACGGGCAATCATGTAGCCGTGTTCGACCTTGATCTCGGCACCCATAGCGGTTAAGCCCTTGAGATGCTGGTCGACCGGGCGCGACCCGATGGCACAGCCTCCGGGCAAGGATACCGTGGCCTCACCAAAACGCGCCAACAAGGGCCCCAGGGCCAGCACCGAAGCCCGCATGGTTTTGACCAGCTCATAGGGGGCTTCGGGGGAACTCAGACCGCGGGCGTCAATACGCACCGTCCCGTCCTCCTGATGGTCCACCAACACACCCATATTGCGGATGAGCTTGAGCATGGTGGACACGTCTTGCAGGCGTGGCACGTTGCGCAGGGTCACCGGCTCGGCGCTCAACAGCGTGGCACACAACTCAGGCAGGGCCGCATTTTTGGCGCCGGAAATCAGCACTTCGCCGTGCAAGGAGCGGCCACCGCGAATCAGTAATTTGTCCATTGTTTTCTTTGATCTGTCTGGATCAGGCGCTGAGAGCGGCCCATTCTGCGGGCGTAAAGGCCTTGATCGACAAGGCGTGTACCTCGTCGGTTTTCATTCGCTGGCCCATAGCGGCATAAACGCGCTGGTGGCGTGTGATGGCGCGAAGGCCTTCAAATGCACTGGAAACCACGGTGGCATACCAATGGCGGCCATCACCCTCGACTTCGCAGAGTTCACAGGCAATGTGGTTGGCAATCAGGGTTTGAATCTCTTCGGATGTCATATCGGTGGCTTAAAAAAGAATGGGGTGAACGGGGTCAACTGCGAATCTTGTAACCCGTGCGCAGCAACTGCATGGCAATCAGACTGACACCGGCCAGTGCGCCGCCAACAATAGACAAACTCAACCAGGGCGACGCGTCACTGACCCCAAAAAAGCCATAACGAAAGCCGTCAATCATGTAGAAAAAGGGGTTGAGGTGGCTCGCCGTTTGCCAAAAGGCCGGTAAAGACTGAATGGAATAAAACACACCACTCAGAAACGTCATGGGCATGATCACAAAGTTCTGGAATGCTGCCAACTGGTCGAACTTTTCAGCCCACAGTCCGGCAATCAAGCCCAGGGCTCCCATCAGTGCCGCACCCAGAATAGCAAACACCAAGATCCACCAGGGTGCAACAAACCCCAGCGGGGCAAACCACAGGGCCACCAACAGCACCCCCGCACCGACCACCAGCCCGCGCACGATGGATGAACCCACGTAGGCGATAAACCAGCTCCAGTGCGACAACGGTGTCAGCAGCAGGAACACCAGATTGCCCATGATCTTGCTCTGGATCAGCGACGAGGAGCTGTTGGCAAACGCGTTCTGCAAAACACTCATCATCACCAGGCCAGGCACCAAAAACGCGGTGTAACCAATGGTGTCGTAGACCTTGACGTGGTCTTCCAGCACATGACCAAAAATCAGCAGGTACATCATGGCCGTCAGCACGGGAGCGGCCACGGTCTGAAAACCAACCTTCCAGAAGCGCAACACTTCCTTTGTAAAACAGCATTTGCCAGCCGCTCATGGGGATGTTGCCCCCACGCTTGTCGCTGCGCGTACTGCGCTGCCCCCCGAGGGGGCTGTTTCAGCTTGGGGCGGCCCGGCGCTGAAACGATCCTCCAACCGACTTGGCGAGTGGCGGTTCATGATCTCGATGAACACGTCTTCCAGGTCGGCCTTGCGCATTTCCACGTCTTCCACCGCCAAGCCGGACTCACGAACGGCGGCCAAATATTGTTCAATTTCCAGCGCACTGTTGGCGGGCAGTTGAACCACCGACCCGGTGACGCGCGCACGGGCGGCGAGTGCCGCCGGCAATACACCGGTAGTCTTGAATCGCAGCACATTACCGGAGGCAGCTTGCAGCAGCGCACTGGTGCGGTCCAGCGCAACGATACGGCCCGACTGCAACATGGCAATGCGCCCGCACAGGGCTTCGGCTTCTTCCAGGTAATGGGTGGTCAACAGCACGGTCGTGCCCTGTTTGTTGAGACCGGAAATGAATTGCCACAGGGTTTGGCGCAGTTCCACATCCACTCCCGCCGTGGGTTCGTCCAAAACGATGACGGGCGGCTTGTGAACCAGCGCCTGGGCCACCAGCATGCGCCGTTTCATGCCCCCCGAGAGCTGGCGCATATTGGCGCCCGCCTTGTCGGCGAGTCCCAGGCTGTGCAGCAACTCGTCAATCCAGGCATCGTTTTTCTTGATTCCGAAATATCCGGACTGAAAGCGCAGCGCCTCGCGCACATTAAAAAAGGGGTCAAACACCAGCTCTTGTGGCACCACCCCCAATTTGCGCCGGGCCTGGGCAAAATCGCGCTGCACATCACTGCCCAAGACGGAAACGCTGCCACTGGTGGCTCGGGTCAGGCCAGCCAGAATGCTGATCATCGTGGTTTTGCCAGCCCCATTGGGGCCTAACAGGCCGAAAAACTCGCCCTCTTCAATATCAAGTTGCACGCCATCCAAAGCCTTGAACGTGCCACCTTGCGGCGCGCGCGGCGATGGATAGGATTTGGAGACGGACTGAAAGGAGATGGCGGACATGAAGAGCCGCCATTTTAGGCGGTCAGAACTCAGGAACGGGGCAGCAGCCCCTCAATTCCGTACAGGGCAGCCAAATCGCCCAGATGGGCGGGAAAACCTTGAACGACCAGCGTTTTGCCGTCGCGCAAACAACGGCGGCGCAACTCCAGCAGCACAGCCAGTGCCGACGAGTCAAAACGCTGCAAGCCAGCGGCGTTCACCACAACCGGTGAGGGCTCGGATGCTACACCTGCCGCCAATTGGGCCAGACAGGCGGTCGCCTGGTTGTGGGTCAATTCCGCCGGGAGACTCAGCACGTCAGGCCTTTTTGCCGTTGCTTTTGTTGCGCTCGGCCAGGGTTGCAATCAGGCCGTCCACGCCCTTGGCATTGATTTCGGTGGCAAACTGGCTGCGGTAGGTTTCGACCAGCCAGACGCCCAACACGTTGAGGTTGTAGATCCGCCAACCTGCCCCTTGCCCTGGTGTTTTTTCCAGCCGGTAGTCCAACTGAATGGCCTCTCCACCGCCCTTGATTTCGGAGCGCACCAAAACCTCTTTGTCCTCAGCGGCCATGCGCAGGGGTTTCATGGAAATGGTTTGTTCGGTGACCTGGGCCAGCGCACCGGCATAGGTGCGAACCAACAGGATCTTGAACTCTTCCTGCAAGCGTTTTTGCTGCTCCGGGGTCGCCTGGCGCCAGGCAGGCCCCACGGCAGACGCCGTCATGCGCTGAAAGTTGACGTTGGGCATGATGCGGGTGTCCACCAGCGCAATCACCTTGGCCATATCGCCAGCGCGTATGGCCTTGTCATTCTTGATGGTTTCCAGAATGTCGACCGAGAGCCGCTTGATCAGCGCGTCCGGCGCTTCGTCTGCCGCGTGGACGCTTGGCGCCACCAGTGCGGCCAACAGCAATACCGACGCGGACACCAGTTGGCGTAAAAAAACTCGCTTCATATTCATTTTTCCAATCTCAAAGCCATATTGCTCAATTTTGCCGGGCACTCTGGACCACACAACGGCGCTTCAGGTGCGACGGTTGTCAGGGTTTTGATTCGGCGCTGGGATCCAACGCCATTTCCTCGTCCGGCGGGTTGCCGTCGTACACCTGGTTGCGCCGACGCTGCAAATACGCATCACGGGTGAAACTGTATTTGTCCAGGGCCGCCCCTTCCACGACTTCACCAGCCTTCAAATAGGTTGCCCGGGTATCCACCAAATTTACCAAAGTCAACGCGGTTCGGGCGCCTTCATCGGGGACACTGCGCACCAGATTGCCCTTGAGATCCACTGGCATCGCCACCGTGTCACGCAACGTCGATGAACCCAGAAAAGGGATGACAACAAATGGGCCGGAGCCAACGCCCCAGCGACCCAGGGTCAGCCCGAAGTTGGCCGGGTGGCGTTCAATATCCATTTCACTGGCGAGGTCGAACAAACCGCCCAGCCCGAAAGTGCTGTTGATCGCAAAACGGCCCAGGCTGTCAGCGGTATCCTGCCCACGCAACTGCAGGGCGTTGTTGATGCCCGACCACAAGTCCTCCAGATTGCCGAAGAAATTGCCGACGCCCGTACGAACCCAGTGGGGCAATACATCGCGGTAGACCACAGCCACCGGTTTGACCACCGCCCCATCGACCGCATCATTGAAGGCAAACACGCTACGGTTCAAGGACTCCATGGGGTCACGTGGGTCCGGATTGGCCACCGTGGCACACGCCTGCAACAGCACCAACAAGCCCAACACGCTCCAGCGTGTTACGAAGGCCGGCCAGATCCATTGGCGCAAGGAAAGGCTTGTCAAGCCAGGGGCCACCGCATTCATTTCTTCTCGGCCCCTGTAGTTGGCGTAGTACCCTCGGCCGCCTTGCTATACAAGAACTGGCTAATCAGGTTCTCCAATACCACTGCAGATTGAGTTGCGCCAATGACATCACCGGCCACCAGATTGGTATCGGCTGCACCCGCCTCGATTCCGATGTACTGTTCACCCAGCAGGCCACTGGTCAGAATTTTCAGCGAGCTGTCTTTCGGAAATGCATAACGGCTTTCCAAGGCCAATGTCACGCGCGCCTGAAAGGTCTTGTCGTCAAACGTCAACGACTCGACACGCCCCACCACCACACCACCACTGCGCACGGCCGCCTTGGGCTTGAGACCGCCCACATTTTCAAACTTGGCAGACACCGCGTACGTGGACTGAAAACTCAGCGTCATCAAATTGGCTGACTGCAAAGCCAGGAACAGGATGGCAACTGCACCAATCAGTACAAACAACCCCACCCAGACGTCGTTCTTGGAACGCTGCATAAACTTCCTTACAAACAATCAGTTGGGGACAGAGCTGCGCTGCGCTTCGGTCTGTCCCGCAAAATATTCAAATGGTAAACATCATCGCGGTCAGGATGAAGTCCAGACCGAGCACTGCCAGCGAAGCCACCACCACTGTTCGGGTGGTCGCGCTGGCCACGCCTTCAGGAGTGGCCTGGGCTTCAAACCCCTGGAATACGGCAATAAAAGTCACCGTGAGGCCGAACACCACACTCTTGATGACACCGTTGCCTACGTCCTGCCACACGTCAACACCACCTTGAATCTGGCTCCAGAAAGAACCAGCATCCACACCAATCATCAAGACACCCACCACCCAGCCGCCAATCACACCCATGGCACTGAACACCGCTGCCAACAAGGGCATGGCGACCACGCCGGCCCAGAACCTGGGCGCCAAAACCCGTTGAATCGGGTCCACCGCCATCATTTCCATCACGCTGATCTGTTCACCGGCTTTCATCAAACCAATCTCGGCGGTCAGCGACGTCCCGGCCCGTCCGGCGAACAACAACGCCGTGACCACCGGGCCCAATTCCCGCACCAGGCTCAAGGTCACCAGCAATCCCAAGGCCTCGGACGAACCATAACGTTGCAGGGTGTAATAACCCTGCAGCCCAAATACAAAGCCGACAAAAAGCCCCGACACCGCGATGATGGCCAGGGAATAGTTGCCCAGAAAGTGCAATTGGTCACGCACCAGTCCAAAGCGTCGGAAAGTCGGCACAACGGCCAACAACAAGCGGAAAAACAGTCGTGCGGCATAACCCAGGTCAGCCAGTTTGCTGCGTGTAGCGAAACCAATGTCAGCGGGTTTGTACCAGGTCATCGAGCACCCCTCAACTGCCGCGCGGCGGTGGTCGCTACCGCTCCAAAGTCGTCTTCAACGGACAACGCCGGGTAGTGAAAGCGAACCGGACCCTCTGATAGCGCATTCACATACTGGTACACCAAGGGGTCGGTGCTGTGCAACACTTCCTGGGGGGTGCCTTGGGACGCCACACGGCCATTGGCCAAAATAATCACATGGTCTGCAATTGCAAAGGTTTGCTCCAGTTCATGCGAAACGAAAATGCTGGTCAGACCCATGGAGTCGTTCAGTTGCCGAATGAGTTGTGCCGAAGTTCCGATCGAGATGGGGTCAATGCCAGAAAAAGGTTCGTCGTACATCACTAGTTCGGGGTCCAGCGCAATCGCCCTGGCCAGGGCCACGCGGCGTGCCATGCCACCCGACAGCGCGTTGGGCATCAGATCCCGCGCGCCACGTAATCCGACCGCGTTAAGTTTCATGAGCACGATGTCGTGGATCATTGCGTCCGTCAGGTCGGTGTGTTCGCGCAGCGGGAAAGCCACATTGTCAAACACGCTCAGGTCAGCAAACAGGGCTCCAAACTGAAACAACATGCCCATACGGCGCCTCGCGGCATACAACTGCTGCGCGTCCATATGGGTAACGTCTTGTCCATCAAACAACATTTGCCCAGACTGGGCACGGTTTTGACCACCGATCAGCCGCAGGATGGTTGTCTTGCCGCCGCCGGAGGCACCCATCAGCGCCGTCACCTTGCCACGCGGCACGTTCAGTGACACGTCGTCCAGGATGACGCGCTCGCCATAACCAAAGGTCAAGTGACGCAATTCAACCAGCGATGATGACGGGTTTGGGACCATAAAAAACAAAAAGCCGGGCAATTTCCGGCTCTTGGATGATAAAGGATTCGTGTAAACCCTTGTATCGGGGGTGTATCAGCGCGGCAAGTCGCTGCTCCCCATCAGAAACTCGTCGACAGATCTTGCAGCTTGACGACCTTCACGTATCGCCCAGACCACCAGGCTCTGGCCTCGGCGCACGTCGCCGGCGGCAAAAACCTTGGGCACGTTGGTGGCGTAACCGCCGATGAAGTCAGTGCTCGCTTTGGCATTGCCGCGGGCATCCTTGTCCACACCAAAGGAATCCAGCATGGTGGCAACGGGGTTGACAAAACCCATGGCCAGCAGAACCAGGTCCGCCTTGAGAACTTGCTCGCTGCCCGCCACCTCAACCATTTTTCCGTCTTTCCATTCGACCCGCACGGTCTTCAGGCCCGTAACCTTGCCTTTTTCACCGATGAATTCCTTGGTGGAAATGGCAAATTCGCGCTCGCACCCTTCCTCATGGCTGGAACTGGTGCGCAGCTTGATCGGCCAGTTAGGCCAGGTCATGGGACGGTTTTCTTCGACTGGAGGTTGGGGCATCACTTCGAACTGGGTCACGCTGGTCGCACCGTGGCGGTTGCTGGTGCCCACACAGTCGGAACCGGTATCACCGCCGCCAATCACAATGACGTGTTTGCCGTCCGCACGCAGTTGGCCCTTGAGCTTGTCGCCCGCATTGACCTTGTTTTGCTGTGGCAGGAACTCCATCGCGAAGTGGATACCGTTCAGGTCGCGCCCCGGCACCGGCAGATCGCGCGACTGCTCGGACCCGCCGGCCAGCAAAACAGCATCAAAGTCTTTTTGCAACTGGGTGGCCGAAATCGTCTCTTTGGCCCAGTTGGTCACTTTGGAATCTTTGGGCATCTCACCGATCAGCACGCCGGTGCGAATGGTGACGCCTTCCTTGACCATCTGGTCGACACGGCGATCAATGTGCGACTTTTCCATCTTGAAGTCCGGAATGCCGTAGCGCAGCAGGCCACCGACCCGATCGTTCTTCTCAAACAGCGTCACGGCGTGTCCGGCGCGGGCCAGTTGTTGTGCTGCCGCCATGCCGGCGGGGCCGGAACCGACGACGGCCACGGTCTTACCGGTCTTGAACTTGGGTGGTTGCGCCAACACCCAGCCCTCGACCCAGGCACGATCGATGATGGCGTGTTCGATAGATTTGATGCCTACGGCCTCGTCATTCACATTCAGCGTACAAGCCGCTTCACAGGGTGCCGGGCAAATGCGGCCGGTGAACTCGGGGAAGTTGTTGGTACTGTGCAGCGTGTCGATGGCGGCTTTCCAGTCGTCGCGGTACACCATGTCGTTGAAATCCGGAATGATGTTGTTGACCGGGCAGCCGTTGTTGCAAAACGGCGTGCCGCAATCCATGCAACGGGCGGCCTGTTTGTTGGCCTGCGCATCGTCCAGACCGATGACGAACTCTTTGTAATGCTTCACACGCTCGGCAACGGGCTTGTAGCCCTCTTCGATGCGCTCGTATTCCATGAAGCCAGTGACTTTTCCCATGATGATTCCTGTCTAGTCCGTTGGGGATGTTATTTACCGGTCGTTGCTGCTCTTTTTGTAGCAGCAGGTACAGGTTTTTGCCGGGGCTACAGCCTGTTTTTTCATATGGATTTCGCCCAGCGCACGTTTGTACTCGTTGGGGAAAACCTTGATGAACTTGGCACGGGCCGTGTCCCAGTCGTCCAACAGGTCGCGCGCACGCTTGCTGCCGGTCCATCGGTTGTGGTCCTCCAGCAACTTGCGTAGCTGTGCCTCGTCGGTCTTGCCACGGTGCCATATGGCTTGATTCACATTTGCCTCTTGCTCAGCTGCCGGCAGCACTTTTTCCATGGACACCATGGCGGTGTTGCACCGTTTGACAAACTGGCCGTCTTCGTCGTACACATAGGCGATGCCACCGCTCATGCCGGCCGCAAAATTGCGCCCGGTCTTGCCCAGCACCGCCACGGTGCCGCCGGTCATGTATTCGCAGCCATGGTCACCCGTGCCTTCGACCACCGCAGTGGCGCCGGACAGGCGCACTGCAAAACGCTCACCGCCGACACCGCTGAAGAAGGCTTCACCGGCCGTGGCACCGTACATCACGGTGTTGCCAACGATGGTGTTGTTGACTGCCACGCCACGGAAATCAATGCTGGGGCGCACAACGACGCGGCCGCCGGACAGGCCTTTGCCGGTGTAGTCATTGGCGTCACCAATCAGGTACAGGGTGATTCCGTTGGTCAGGAAGGCGCCGAAGGACTGGCCACCGGTGCCTTCCAGCTGGATGTGGATGGTGTTGTCGGGCAGGCCCTGCGGATGCACCTTGGTCACCGCGCCGGACAGCATGGCGCCGACCGAGCGGTTGACGTTGCGCGCCGCTTCCATGAATTGCACCTTTTCGCCCTTGTCGATGGCGGCGCGGCACTTGGCGATCAGCACATTGTCCAGCGCCTTTTCCAGGCCGTGGTCCTGCTCCAGCGTCTGGAAGCGGGGCACATCGGCCGGCACTTGTGGCTGGGCGAACAGGCGGCTGAAATCCAGACCGCTGGCCTTCCAGTGTTCAATGCCCTTGCGCATGTCCAGCAGGTCAGAGCGGCCAATCAGGTCGTCGAACTTGCGGATGCCCAGTTGGGCCATGATCTGGCGCACTTCTTCGGCGACAAAGAAGAAGTAGTTGACGACATGCTCGGGCTTGCCGGAGAACTTCTTGCGCAACAAGGGGTCTTGTGTGGCCACGCCCACCGGGCAGGTGTTCAGGTGGCACTTGCGCATCATGATGCAGCCTTCGACCACCAGTGGCGCTGTCGCAAAGCCGAATTCATCCGCACCCAGCAGCGCGCCGATGGCGACGTCGCGGCCGGTCTTCATCTGGCCGTCGGCCTGCACACGAATACGGCTGCGCAGGCGGTTCAGAACCAATGTCTGCTGGGTCTCAGCCAAACCGATTTCCCAGGGGCTGCCAGCATGTTTGATCGACGACCAGGGCGAAGCGCCCGTGCCCCCGTCGTGCCCGGCGATCACCACGTGGTCACTCTTGCACTTGGCCACGCCTGCGGCGATCGTGCCGACACCGATTTCAGACACCAGCTTGACGCTGATGGAGCTGTGCGGTGCCACGTTCTTCAGATCGTGGATCAGCTGCGCCAAGTCTTCGATCGAATAGATGTCGTGGTGTGGCGGCGGCGAAATCAGGCCGACTCCGGGCACCGAGTGGCGTAGGCGACCGATGTAGTCGGACACCTTGCCGCCGGGCAGTTGCCCGCCCTCACCCGGTTTGGCGCCCTGGGCCATTTTGATCTGGATCTGGTCGGCGCTGGACAGGTACTCGGCGGTGACACCAAAACGACCGGACGCGACCTGCTTGATGCGCGAACGCAGGCTGTCACCGGCATTCATCGGGATATCGACCTCGACCACGTCCTTGCCGATGATGTCGGCCATGGTCTGGCCCTGGGTGATCGGGATGCCCTTGAGTTCGTTACGGTAACGCGCGGGGTCTTCACCACCCTCACCCGTGTTGCTCTTGCCGCCGATGCGGTTCATCGCAATGGCCAGTGTGGCGTGGGCTTCGGTGCTGATGGAACCCAGAGACATGGCGCCGGTGGCGAAGCGTTTGACGATTTCCTTGGCGGGCTCGACCTCATCCACCGGAATGGCCTTGGCCGGATCGAACTTGAACTCGAACAGGCCGCGCAGTGTCAGGTGGCGCTTGCTCTGGTCGTTGATGATCTGCGCGTATTCTTTATACGTGTTCCAGTTGTTGGAACGGGTGCTGTGCTGCAGCTTGGCAATCGCGTCTGGCGACCACATATGGTCTTCACCGCGGACGCGCCAGGCGTATTCACCACCGGCATCCAGCGCATTGGCCAACACGGGGTCGGTGCCAAACGCGGCCTTGTGCATACGGATGGCTTCTTCGGCGATTTCGAAAACGCCTATGCCTTCGACGCGGCTGGGGGTGCCAGTGAAATACTTGGCCACGGTCGCGCTGGACAGGCCAATGGCTTCGAACAACTGTGCACCGCAATAGCTCATGTACGTTGACACGCCCATCTTGGACATGATCTTGGACAGGCCCTTACCCACCGCCTTGACGTAGTTGTAGATGGCCTTGTCAGCGGACAGATCGCCCGGCAGGTCTTTGTGGATGCTGACCAGGGTTTCCATGGCCAGGTAGGGGTGGACGGCTTCCGCCCCATAACCCGCCAACACGCCGAAGTGGTGGACTTCACGTGCCGTGCCGGTCTCGACCACCAGGCCAGCCGTCGTGCGCAGGCCTTCGATCACCAGGTGCTGGTGGATGGCGCTCAAGGCCAGCAGCGCGGGGATCGCCACCTGCGTGGCACTGATACCGCGGTCGCTGATGATCAGGATGTTTTTGCCTCCCTTGATCGCGTCCACGGCTTCGGCGCACAAGGATGCCAGCTTGGCTTCCACACCTTCGTGGCCCCATGCCAGCGGGTAAGTGATGTCCAGCGTGTAGCTGCGGAACTTGCCCTGCGTGTGCTTCTCGATATCGCGCAGCTTGGCCATGTCGGCAAAGTCCAGCACCGGCTGGCTGACCTCCATACGCATGGGCGGGTTGACCTGGTTGATGTCCAGCAGGTTGGGCTTGGGGCCGATGAAGGACACCAGCGACATCACGATCGCTTCGCGGATCGGGTCGATGGGCGGGTTGGTCACCTGCGCGAACAACTGCTTGAAGTAGTTGTACAGCGGCTTGTTCTTGTCGCTCAAAACGGCCAGCGGGCTGTCGTTGCCCATCGAGCCGATGGCTTCTTCGCCAGCGGATGCCATGGGCGCAATCAGGAACTTCAGGTCTTCCTGCGTGAAGCCAAAGGCCTGCTGGCGGTCCAGCAAGCTGACCTGGCTTTCCATTTCGCTGGCGGGCTCGCCACTGCCTTGAACGTCGTCCAGGCGGATGCGCAGGTTTTCGATCCACTGCTTGTAGGGCTTGCTGTTGGCGAGGCTGGCCTTGAGCTCCTCGTCGTCGATCATGCGGCCCTGTTCCAGGTCGATCAGGAACATCTTGCCGGGCTGCAGGCGCCACTTGCGCACGATTTTGTTTTCGGGCACGGGCAACACGCCGGACTCGGAGCCCATGATGACCAGGTCGTCATCGGTGATGCAGTAACGCGATGGACGCAGGCCGTTGCGGTCCAGTGTGGCGCCGATCTGGCGGCCATCGGTGAACACGATGGAGGCCGGGCCGTCCCAGGGTTCCATCATCGCGGCGTGGTATTCGTAGAAGGCCTTGCGGCGGCCGTCCATCGTGGTGTGTTGCTCCCACGGCTCGGGGATCATCATCATCACGGCCTGGCTCAGCGGGTAACCGGCCATGGTCAGCAGTTCCAGGCAGTTGTCAAAGGTGGCCGTGTCGGACTGGCTGGCAAAGCTGATGGGGTACAGCTTTTGCAGGTCCGCGCCCAGCACGGGGGACGACATGACGCCTTCGCGCGCCTTCATCCAGTTGTAGTTGCCCTTGACAGTATTGATTTCACCGTTGTGCGCCACATAGCGGTACGGGTGTGCCAGCGGCCACTCGGGGAAGGTGTTGGTGGAGAAACGCTGGTGCACCAGGCCCAGCGCCGAGACGCAGCGAATATCGCTCAGATCCTGGAAGTAGACACCCACCTGGTCGGCCAGCAGCAGGCCCTTGTAGACCACGGTGCGGCTGCTCATGCTGGGAACGTAATACTCTTTGCTGTGCTTGAGCTGCAGGCTCTGGATGGCGGCGCTGGCAGTCTTGCGGATCACGTACAACTTGCGCTCCAACGCGTCCTGCACGATGACGTCCTGGCCACGGCCGATGAAGACCTGGCGCTGGATGGGTTCTTTTTCGCGCACGGTGGGCGACATGGGCATGTCACGGTTGACCGGCACATCGCGCCAACCCAGCAGCACCTGGCCCTCGGCCTTGATGGCGCGCTCCATCTCTTGTTCACATGCCAGACGGGACGCGTGTTCCTTGGGCAGGAAGATCATGCCAACGCCGTATTCACCGGGTGGCGGCAGCGTCACGCCCTGGGCGGCCATTTCTTCGCGGTACAACGCGTCAGGCAACTGGATCAGGATGCCAGCACCGTCTCCCATCAGCTTGTCCGCGCCCACTGCACCCCGGTGGTCCAGGTTGTCCAGAATCTTCAGCGCATTCTTGACGATGTCGTGCGACTTGGTGCCCTTGATATGGGCCACAAAACCGACGCCACACGCATCGTGCTCATTGGCTGTGGAATACAAACCGTTGTTCTGAAGATGTTGGATCTCGGCTGCCGTAGTCATGGCGTTCCTCTGAAAATTGCAATGGAAGTGAAGAATACTGCAATGCAACAAGAGTGCCAAGCAAATTAATTGGGGTCAGATTCCAATTTAAAATCAATCAATAAATCAATGAATAATTGGGGACATATCAAAAATAATAGCAATAAATCCTTATTTTACGGGGGCTAAGGCCCAATTTAGTCCTTGATCTTTGGCATGGAAACCGGCCGACCGGCGGTGCCTTTGGATACGCGGCGTATTGTCTTTTTTTGCAAATTTTCCACAAATTCCGGTCCGCCCAAGGCCCAGCCACGCAGGGCCGAGTCGGTCAAGGCCTGTTGCTGCCCCATGCTGATGCCAGCCTGCACCAATTCCGCATATGCCGCTTCACGCGCAAAAGGCGTGTTGCCCAACGCCCAGACCAGCGCATGCGGTGTGATCAATTTGTCGGTCCGTAAACCCACGTAATGCGCATGGCTGGACCAGGGGTAGTCTCTGGCCTGGGCCACCAGGCCGGCGCGCACCGGGTTGAGGTCGATGTAGGCCATACAGGCCAGCAAATAGCGCTCCGTCTGGATCAACGTGGATTTGTACCGTCCTTCCCACAAGGTGCCGGTTCGCTTCTGGCTGTCATTGAAATAACGCACATAACGCCGGCCCACGGCCTGCATCATCTGCGGCAAGCCATCTGCCGTTTCGGGTGTGGCCAACAGGTGGAAATGGTTGCCCATCAGCACATAGGCGTGGATGGCGACCTTGAACTTGCGGGCGTTTTCGTCCAGCAGATCCAGCATCATCTGGTAGTCGGCAGCAGACGCAAAAATGGCCTGGCGGTTGTTGCCCCGCTGGATGACGTGGTGGGGATGACCCGGCAGCGTCAGACGAGGAAGGCGGGCCATTGGGGATTCACCACACAGGTGCAGGATCTGGGTCAGGCCACGGGAAGGGCATCCCCTGCCTGCGCAAGGTCCGCGGGCAGCACAAAGCGGGTGTCCATCAAAGCCGTCAGGCCAAACTCCCCCAACAGCGACTGCAAGCGCTGGGCCGCCGCCCGGTTGGGTTTGCCGGTGCGCCGGGCAATGATGAGTTCGTTCTTCATGCTGTGCTCCCAGCCCACCAGCTCGGTCACGGTGACCTGGTAGCCGCTGGCCTCCAGGTACAGGCAGCGCAGCACATTGGTGATCTGGCTGCCCATCTCGCGCGTGTGCAGCGGGTGGCGCCAGAGTTCGGCCAGCGGCGTGCGGCGCAGCGACAGGGCCTTGTTGGCATTCAGGCAGCGGGCAATCTCGGCCTGGCAGCAGGGCACCAGCACTAGATAGCGCGCGTGTTTTTTTAACCCGAAGGCGATGGCGTCGTCGGTTGCGGTGTCGCAGGCGTGCAATGCGGTGACGACGTCAATCTGGTCCGGCAGGGCCTCCGATGCGGTGGACTCGGCCACGCTGAGGTTCAGGAACGACATCCTCTCGAACCCCAGGCGCGCCGCCAGTTCGCGGGATTTTTGCACCAGCTCCGGTCGGGTCTCAATGCCGTAGATATGGCCTCTCTTGAGGTTCTTGAAGAAAAGGTCATAAATGATGAAGCCCAGATAGGATTTGCCCGCCCCATGGTCGGCCAGCGTTGCACCCTCTCCACCCTGCGGTAACTCCAGCAGCAGCTTCTCGATGAACTGGTACAGGTGGTAGACCTGCTTGAGCTTGCGCCGCGAATCCTGGTTGAGCTTGCCCTCGCGGGTCAGGATGTGCAGTTCCTTGAGCAGTTCCACGCTTTGGCCAGGACGCACTTCTTCAGCCAGGGGATGGGCGGGCGCCGGTTTGTTCGCCGCCGGGATGGTGGCTGCCATTGCGCGGGACTTGTGCTGTTTCATGGCGGGAGTTTGCCACGCCCAGTGCTGGCGCCCACATCCAGTGCGGCCCAGCCAACGGGGCCAAGACGTTCCATGGTCCGCATATTGGTCTCGAAAATGGCCTCGGCATGGGGAAAGGCTTTCACCGCGCGGTCAATGCTGTCCTCGCGCAACAGGTGCAGCGTCGGATACGGCGAGCGGTTGGTGCAGTTGGTGATCGCGTCCGGCGACGCATCGGCAAACTGGTAGTGCGGATGCAGGCTGGCGATCTGGAACACGCCCTCATAACCCATCTTGCTCAACAGGCGGTTGGCCTGGGCCAGAAAGTCATTGAATTCCAGAAAATCCGCCAGGCCATCGGGCGCTATGAAAAGTGTAGTGTCCCTTTCAGTAGATTCGAGGGCTGCAAGCGCATTAAGCTCTTGCTTCAAGTCTGCCAGCAGGTCATTGAAACCCACATGGCGGGTCACCGCATAGTGCACCTGGTCCTTGACATCCACCGATTTGGCGAACGGGCACAGGTTCAAGCCAATGACGGCGCGCCGCAGCCAGTTTCGGGTGTCTTCAATGACCGCATCATCGATTGCGCCTGCGCCAGCACTCATGCAAAACGGCTGGGTTGGGCGACGATCAATTTCGCCAACTCGTCCATCCACTCGTTGTTCAGGCGTTCGGCCTGCCACGTTGTGCTGACAACGCCAAATCCGTCGGCATTGGCCAGGCGAAACACCAGTTGTGCATTGTTGTGGTCCGCGGTGACGGTGACATTGCCACGCGCTTGTGTGACATAGTCAAACCGAATGGCTTGCAGCGTATTTTTTTCTGGGTGGCGAACGTCTTTGCGTTCATGTTCGACGTGACCAAACGCCAGGCGTTTCTGCACGCGATCCAGTTCCGGTGGGAAATTGACGCTGACAGATCCCGAAATCGGCGCACCAACCCTGGGAACAATCTCCCAACCGACGGCGATGTAGTCGTAGACGTCTTTGTCACGTAACTTCTTTTTTCGGGCGTCCGCCCGGAAATTGACCAGTTTCATTGGCGGCCAGTAGGTCTTGCCATCCAGGGAAAATCGCGGAGCCTCGGGAGCAATGACACTTAACTGGCGCGCCAGTTCTTGCAGGTATTGCCAAACGATTTTGCAGGCACGCTCCGTCTTGTCCGCGTTTTCCTCCAAGTTCTGCAACTGGGCGACCTGCTCATTCTGCAAAGCGCTGGCCTGCATTTTTAGCTGATTCAAAAAACTCACAATCCCTCCGGGCAGGCCACTAAACCATGCAATTTTACCGATTTGGCGTGCTGCACGGTCGGATTAAACGAGCAACTGCTTTCCGGTCAAGCGGGCGTGTTCACGGGCCGCAAACCGGTCGGTCATGCCTGCGATGTAGTCGGCCACGACACACGCCACGGCATTGCCATCGGGCTGAACTGTAGCTGTGCGCTCGATGCCAGCGGAAAAACTATCGGACATTTCATGCGGTGCAGACACATAGGCCGCAAATAGCTCACGCACTACCAACTGCGCCGTTCCAGTGGTGGCCATGACCTGGGGATGGCGGTACAGATTGCGAAACAGAAATTTCTTTAGTTGCTGAGACTGGCTTCGCATGTCTTCGCTGAAGGCCAGCAGGGGCGGCATATCCCGCACGGCGTTTGGGTTTTGGGGGGCTGCATCTCTTAACGCGCGTTGGCTGACGTTGATCAGGTCATACACCTGGGCGCTCAACATGCGGCGTATCGTTTCAAAAAGCAGGCGACGCTGCTTGTTAGGGGTTGCCAACTCGGGATAGTCCTGCAAAGCCTGCGCACAATAAACTGCAAACAAACCTACTTCCTGCAATTGATCCATCGTGATCAGGCCCGATCGCACGCCATCGTCCATGTCATGCGCGTTGTAGGCAATTTCGTCCGCCAGATTACACAGCTGCGCCTCCAGACTCGGCTGGCCACCCACCAGAAAGCGACGCCCCACCCCACCCGGCTCCACGGCCTCAAGGGCCTGTGCGTTGATCCGACTGCAATGTTTGAGAATGCCCTCGCGGGTTTCAAAACAGAGGTTGATACCGTCAAACTGAGGGTAACTCTCTTCCAGCCGGTCGACCACGCGCAGACTTTGCAGGTTGTGTTCAAAGCCGCCGTGGTCGCGCATGCAATCATTCAGCGCATCCTGACCAGCGTGTCCAAAGGGCGTGTGCCCCAGGTCGTGGGCCAAGGCGATGGCTTCCACCAAGTCTTCGTTGAGTTGCAGTGCTCTGGCAATCGATCGTCCCAGTTGGGCAACTTCCAATGAATGGGTCAACCGCGTGCGAAACAGGTCCCCTTCATGGTTTAGAAAAACCTGTGTTTTGTAGACCAATCGTCTAAAGGCGGTGGAATGGACGATGCGGTCGCGGTCACGCTGAAAGGCCGTGCGTGTTGGAGCCGGTTCTTCTGGGTACCGCCTGCCACGTGAGTGCGCCGGGTCGCAGGCGTATGAAGCCAAATTCATACAAGCAAAAGAGCGAACAAGCCCCCGTGAATATTCAATAGTTTGCTATATACTTGATAGCATTTCATGCGCAGCAGGCATCAATCACCCGGCGCACCACGGCATCTTCGGCACCCCGTACGGCAGCATGGGCGGCGCCGTCAATCACGACAAAACGGATCTCGCCGGCCTCGGACTTCTTGTCGACCCGCATCAATTCCAGGTAACGGCCGGCATTGTCGTCCGGTCGCAGGCGTGGGCCGATCACCGGCAAACCGGCGCGCTGTACCAGTGTGCGCAGACGTGTCACAAAATGCGCGTCAACAAGCTCCAGTTGGCGAGACAATTCGGCCGCCATAACCATGCCGCAACCGACCGCCTCACCATGCAACCACTGGCCGTAGCCCATACCCGCCTCAATGGCGTGACCAAATGTATGGCCAAAGTTCAGGATCGCGCGCAAGCCGGACTCGCGCTCATCTTGCGCCACCACCCAGGCCTTGATCTCGCAACTGCGTTTCACGGCAAAGGTCAGTGCGTCAACATCACGTGCCAATAGCCGGTCCATATTGGCCTCAATCCAGTCCAGGAAAGAATCGTCCGCAATGGGTCCGTATTTAATGACTTCGGCCAAACCGGCACTGAGTTCACGGTCCGGCAAGGTCTTGAGCGTATCCAGATCACACACGACCGCCAATGGTTGGTAGAACGCGCCAATCATGTTCTTGCCGTGCGGGTGGTTGATGCCGGTCTTGCCGCCAACGGACGAGTCGACTTGCGACAGTAAGGTGGTTGGAATTTGCACAAACGGAACACCGCGCATATAACTCGCGGCCGCAAATCCAGTCATGTCGCCGACCACGCCGCCGCCCAATGCAAACAACACCGTCTTGCGGTCACAGGTGTTTTCAAGCAAGGCATCAAAAATCAGGTTCAATGTCTCCCAGGTCTTGTACTCTTCGCCATCGGGCAATGTCACCAGGTGAACATTCTTGTAGCGGGACTGCAGTGCGGTGTGCAGGCGCTGCGCATACAGGGGCGCGACCGTCGTGTTGCTCACAATCAATGCGCTGCTTGCAGTGGGCAAATTGGCAAAGGTAGCGGCGTTATCCAACAGAGAAGATGCGATCAGAATGGGATAACTGCGATCGCCAAGGTCGATGTGGACCTGCTGGGGTGGTGTAGGAGAGTGCATAACTCCTTAGTTTAGAGGATTGGAAAATGTCGAGTTGTCAGGGCCAGCGGCAGTCAAAATTTCCGCCTCGGCGTAAGGCGTTGGCGGAAACGACGGCCGCTCAAGCGCTAGGGACCAGACCCGCAAGTTCCAATTGCATCAAGATCATGTTGACCAGGGAGGCCACGGAAGGTCGGCCGGTCTCAATCACAAAGTGCGCCACTTCACGGTACAAAGGATCACGTACCGCGTACAGATCACGCAAACGGCTCAAAGGAT
This sequence comes from Candidatus Aalborgicola danicus, assembly GCA_016703945.1. Lineage (GTDB taxonomy): Bacteria > Pseudomonadota > Gammaproteobacteria > Burkholderiales > Burkholderiaceae_C > Allorhodoferax > Allorhodoferax danicus. The sequence continues at coordinate 39,102 of JADJBC010000016.1, read as the reverse complement.
CGGCAACTTGCAACAAAGGACGGTTGGTATCGTGGCGCAGTCGCCTGTACAACTCTTCAGGAGTGGAATTTAGATAGACCACGTGGCCGCGTTCACGAAGCCTTTGACGCGTTGCCGCTTTCAATATTGCGCCACCACCGGTTGAGATGATGGCCTGCGGCTTTTGTGACAACTCGTCAAGCACGACTTCTTCGAGATCACGAAAGCGATCCTCCCCATACCGTAGAAACGCCTCCTTGATCGAGTAACCCTGGCGTTGCTCGATGACATGGTCCGAGTCAAAAAACGGAACCTGCAACCGCCGAGCAAGTTGCCGCCCGACCGTGGATTTGCCTGAGCCTGGGAGGCCTACGAGGGCGATCACGGCAGGCGAATCCAGTCTTCCAGCCAGCTTATGGAACGGCGAAGGTTATTGCTTTGACGCCTGCGGAAGTAGTGACTGTGACCTTGACCTGGTCGCCAGTCACACAATTAGCCTCAAATATTTGCCTCAATGGCAGGGGAAAAAGTGTTCGGCACGGCAAAGTGCGAGATTGACCCATACGGAGCAAGTGCCAGTCAGTCGGATGCTCCTGGCTGTTGTCCACGGCGCTCCGATGTATTCGTTGCCAAATGGCATAATGGTACTCCTTGTTGGAACACTATTACCGTTCAAATGTTGAACAGAAATCATCCAATCTGGCTGGCAACAACGGAGCCGCCCCATTGCGCAGACCCAAACACTGGATTCAAAGGGCGATATTTGTTCAGGTCATCCGTGGAGAATACAACTATAGTTTGCATTCTCACATCGGCCGCACCCCATACCCCGTCTCCAACTGTAGGTGAAGGAGTGACGCCCGTCGCACACGCACTTGCAGACGCACTTCTGGGCACAGAGAACTCGCCAGTAACAAATGCATTGACGGCGCCAAGCACGGTTGCAGTGTCGTCTCTGTAAGCAATGCCAAGGTCCGTATACGCTTCTCCGCAATCGAAAACATTGTTGAAATTAGCGTCCACAAAATCTTCCTCACCAGCAGCATAGGCCAAAATCGTCACCAGCCCGTTTACAGGCCGGGGATTCTGCGTACGAATTTTCACATTGCATTGTGAATTTCCGGCGACTCCACCGGTTGTGCAAACGGGTGGGATCATGACGCCACCCTCAGTGACAAAGTTTACTGCAGTACCGTCCGGAACCGGATTGCCTTGACGGTCAGCCAACGATAAAGTCACCGTCGTTTCCGATCCGTCGAAATTGAATCCTGATAGCTTTTCCCAATAGAAAGACTGACACGCACCTGCGCAGGGCGCCCGGATGCAATGGTCAAAGTTGCTGAATCGGTTTGGATAAGCGGGTTGGAAACCAAGGCGGCGTTCACAATACACTGGTCGGAACGGTACCAGAAAACACCGGCACGGAAACCTTCCCATCGGCGTCTGTAGTGATACGAACGGCCGCAAGGCTTCCGACCGAACCAATCGACGCCTTTGGAATACCACCATTCAATGTCTTGAGTGTCAATGAGACGTCTTGACCCAGGATCGCTTCACCACGTGCATTGACCAACTTGAATTCAACAATGGATTGGGTAGGTCCACCCGCACCATCAAGATAAATTCGGGATGGAGTGGCACTAACGAAACTGAGATTGGTTGCTGGTGCCGCCGCGATATTTAAAGTTCTTGAAACAACGGTGGCGCCGACCGTGCTGGCAGTAATTTCAACAGATTTACCACTGCACCCCAATGTGCTCGGGGTTGTGCCAAGTGCGTCCGTTGCCGTGTAGCTAACTACAGCCAGTCCGCTGCTATTGGTAGAAGCGGTGGCGGGCGATATCTGCCCACAACTCGCGGTAAAGTTCACCTGAACCGGCGTTCCAGTCGCCGGAACTCCGTTGACGTTGGCCTGGACCGACACCTGACGTGTTCCGTATGCCGCCAAGGTTCCAGTCCCAACGTCCAGATTGGTCAGCGTAATGTTCGAGGCCGAGAGCTGGTAACCAATATAAGTAGTTATGACCTTATTGGCAGTGGGTGGCAGGCTTCCATTGGGATAAGCGGCAAACGCCCCAAACTTGTAGCTATAGGTTAAGGTCAATGAACCCGCTCCACTTGCCAACAGCGATGCCCGTGCTACTTTGATGGTAGCGACTCCGGAAGAATTGGTCAGACCAGCGCTACCTTCTGGAAAGACAACTTGTGTCGGGTCACCGGCGACGTCAATCACCTGATTGGGGATGCCCAGCCCGCTGGGGTCAGTTAAAGTTACGCTCAGCAATGTATTTCCGGAGGCGGCAAGAGAGTTGGTAGTGAGCCCGGCCGCGTCACGCAAAGTCGGAGACTTCAATACGGGGTCCTGACTGACGGCTGTGGTCGATGGCGGCACTGCAACCGTAATCGACAGAGTCAGAGAAGTACCCGACGCATCTGTTATCTGCAGACTCGCACTACCGACAGCTACCGCTGAAACAGTCAATGCCGTCCCGACAATGCCACCGTTGGCAACACGCACATCACTGCTGACTACGCTGTAGGGCGCTGTACCGCCACTCAACAAATAGGTGGCAGAAGCGCCTGGCACCATATTCACGGATCCCGGTGCATTTATGAAAAACTTGGTCGACGAACCAACCGACACAGCGATAGAGATACTGCTGGCACCATCAGCGTCCTTGATGGTCAGGTTGGCGCTTCCGCCACCAACGGCACTGACTGACAAATTTGATCCACTGACAGTTGCACGCAATACGCTGAGGTCGTCGCTGGTGACGGTGTACGGGGTTTTGCCACCTGTGATGGTGTAGGACACGGTTGTTCCATTGGCAATACTGACATTCGATGGGGCCGTCGTAAACATGGTTACTGGTGTCGGAGCTGCCGACTCTGTGACAGTTACCGTGACCGCCTTCGTGGCGCCCGCCGAGTCACGAACATCAATGGATGTTGCTCCCGCTCCTACGCCAGCAATTGACAAAACCGTGCCATTGACTGAGCCGCTAGCGATGGCCAGATTGCTACTGGTTGCCAGGTAGGGCGGTGTGCCTCCACCGATTGCAAACGAGTTGGACACGCCTTTGGCCAACGTCAATCCAGCCGACGGAACAGTCGTGAAGAATGCTGTTGTCGTTGGAGTTGCACCTGAACTCAAGCCCGGCGACCCACCGCCACCACCGCAAGCGGCAAGGAAGGCAACCATCAGGAACGTCGACAGGTAGGATATGACACGCATAGGGATACTCTTTAGTTTTCCAATGAAGAAGAATTATCGTGCCGCACCACGGTCAGCAATCGTCTTCGGAGTGATAAACACCAGCAATTCGGTCTTTTGGGTGGAACGAACCTTGGATTTAAATAGATTTCCAACGACTGGTATGTCGCCAAGCAAGGGGACTCGCGTTTCATCTTCCGCCTGGTTCTCGGTATAGATACCACCGATAACGACCGTACCACCATTCTCAACCAAAACCTCTGTATTGATATGTTTGGTATTGATGGCAAAACCCGCTGACGTCACGCGCCCCACGGTGTCCTTGGTAACGTCGAGTTTAAGAATAATGCTTCCCTCAGGAGTAATCTGTGGTGTTACTTCCAGTTTCAAATTGGCCTTTCTGAACGCTATCGAGGTCGCTCCGCTAGCAGATGCCACCTGGTATGGCAATTCCTCCCCCTGCTCTATCGTCGCCTTAACCTGGTCCGCTGTCACAACACGTGGGCTCGACACAACTTTACCCTTGCCATCCGCTTCGAGGGCGGAAATTTCAAGGTTCAAAAAACGATTGGCCGCAGTATTAAAAATGGAAACCGCAAATGCAGCGGGAGACGACAACGCAGGATAGTTGACAACCGCTGGCATCGTCAAAAACTGGCCACCGGCATCAAGTTGGCCTTCGACCTTATTGGACGTGGTGTAGGTCAGGTTCGAATAACTGGTTCCGAAGGCCACGCGGTTATCACCACTAACCTGGTAACCACCGTCGCCACCCATCTGCGCCCTTGAGTCGACACCTCCCAACTTGACACCCAGCGACTTGCCAAAGGTATCCGTTGCCTCAACAATTCGGGCCTCGATCAGGACTTGCCGAACCGCAATGTCCAGCTTCAGGACGAGTTGCTGTATCTGCTCAAGCTTGCTCGGAATATCTGTGACAAAGAGCTGGTTAGTTCGCGGCTCGGCAATGACGCTGCCTCGTGCACTCAAAATTCTGGCCTCAGCGTTTGCGCCGGCGCCGCCAGCCTTCAAATGTGCCGCAATCTCTGCAGCTTTTGCGTAGTTGATTTGGAAGGATTGCGTGCGCAGCGCCTCCAGCCCCTGAATGGCCACGGCGGACTCCAAATCGATCTTTTCTTTGGCTGCAATTTCGTCCTTTGGTGCAACCCACAGCACGTTCCCGGATTTGCGCATGCCAAGGCCTTTGGCCTGCAGAATAATTTCAAGCGCCTGGTCCCATGGAACATCCTGCAAGCGCAATGTAACAGCGCCCGATACAGAGTCAGACGTAACAATATTGAAGTTCGTAAAGTCTGCAATTACCTGCAGCAAGGAGCGCACTTCAATATTCTGGAAATTCAAGGACAGTTTTTGCCCCGAATAACCCACTCCTTGCGTGAGTTTCTTGGGATCTATCTTTATTTCCTTTACCTCAATCACAAACTGCTCGTCACTCTGGTAGGCGCTATGCTCCCACTGCCCAGTTGGCTCGATGACCATCCGCACCCGTTCTCCAGATTGTGAGGTTGTCACTGTCTTGATGGGCGTTCCAAAGTCAGCCACATCCAGTCGACGACGCAAACCCTCGGGCAAGGAGGATTTCATGAATTCAACAACCAAGGTCTGACCTTGTTGACGAATGTCCACGCCCACCTGGTTGTTAGGCAGCGTCACAATAACCCGCCCGGCACCTTCATTTGTACGACGGAAATCCATGTCCTTGAGCGGAAGGGAGTCGCGACTGCGCGTCTCCGCGAAGTTGGCTGCCACAGCTACAGCCGGTGAACTTGCGACCACAGATTCCAATACGATAAACAACGATTTGCCACGAATTTCCGCCTTGTACGCGGACGGAGTCTTCAGATTCAAAACCACCCTCGTGCGTTCACCTGCCTGAACCACGCTAACCGACTTCAAGTTACCCTGATTCAGGTCGATGGTGGAGCGCCCCATGGCGCTCGATACCCCAGGAAAATCCAGTGCAATGCGGGCCGGCGATTGAATAGCAAACCCCGACGGCAGCGCCGTAAGTTCCTTCGATAGATCGATGCGCACAACCTCAGCACCACTTTGAATTGACCCACTCACGGCCTCGATGGCAGTTTGGGCTTGAGCAAAGCCCCACCATGGCAAAATCGCTGCGAATACGATGCACCGCCACATGTTTGTCCCCAACCAATGGTTTTGATTTTTCATTTAGCCCTCTCTTGCAATTGCAATGTTGCAATGCGTTCGATCCACTCTCCGGCGGCATCCTGAACAATTTCACGCAACGTAACCTCCGACTCACTGATCTTCGTTACGCGACCATAGTGCTGGCCCAAGTAACTTCCTAATTTGACTTGGTAGAGCAAGCCTTCTGCGAGAACTAGTGCAACGGGCTGCCCGGCTTTGACAATGCTCCCAACCAGCGTCATCGCGTCCAACGGAAACGCCTCCATTGGCTCCTTGCGTCGCGCAAGCTCTGGCTCTACCAGTGCACCATTGGCGGCCACCTGAGCGGAATCACGCTTCAATGCCTGCGTCAATTTCTGATTGCTAAACGGCTCCGTCGCAGTCCCGTTGGTGTACGCTTCAGGCTTGAATTGTTTGGGTGCTGGAATGGGCGCCACTTTGGGACGCGTCTGATTTCTTTCCTCCACCATCCACTGGCGGATGTCATCCTCTTTGGAGGACCCGCATCCGCCCAACAGCCCCGCAACAAAGGCTATGACTGGCCAATTTGCACTCTTCATTTTTTGCCACCCTTACCGGCAGACTTGCTCTGTGCAGCCACTTCATTTTGGTCCAGATACCGGAAGGTCTTGGCTGTTGAGTCAAGTACCAGATTGCCGTCGGTTCTTGGAACAATACTCAAGTTGTTGAGAGTCACGATCCGTGACAGATTGGCAATATCTGAAGCAAACGCCCCGATATCGTGGTAACGACCCACTACTCTAATGGTGATGGGGAGTTCTGCGTAATAGTCTTTGACCGCCACTTGGCCTGGCCGGAACAAATCAAACTGCAGACTGCGTCCCAAACCGGCTTGGTTGATATCGGACAACAAGGCGTCCATTTCTGCTTTACTCGGCAACTGTTTTTCGAGCTGTGTTACGTACTGCTGTACTTGCTCACGCTGCTTCTTCAAGACATCCAGATTGACGGCTTTCGTCAATTTTGCTTTGTAATCGATGCGTAACTTCCCCTCTTTTTCCTGTTCCTGTTGCAGCACTTCATCAGACCCGCTGAGCCATACGAACCACAGGGCAACGACCACCCCGGCGGTAACCGCCAGAAACAATGCGTAGCGCGGAAAGGGGGGCCAAGAGGAAGGATCTTTGGGATCAAGATCCTTAAACTGGGATGCCACTTTCTCCTGGATTAGCGCAAAGTCGATCGAACCTAAAGATTTGGTAGCCATTTAGATTCCTGCTATTTCTTTTCAACAGCCGACGGCAAAGCAGCCGAACCTGCCGCATTTACCACTGCCGCTGAAGCTGCAGCACCTGGCTTTGCACTTGCTTTTTCCGCTTCGCTGGCACGAACCAAACGAATTCGCATAGTGAAATTCGAAACCCGCCTCAAGTCCTTGGGTGTCAAGGCCACAGTACCAGTAACAATCTCAACCAACTCGGGTTTGGTAAACCACGGCGTTTTGGTAGCCAAATTGCGCAAGAGTTCAGACACCCGCTCTTGGGATTGCGCTACGCCGTTGATGGTTACGGACTGATCCAGTTGTACCATTTTCGAAACATAAACACCATCTGGTAGTTGATTGACAATTTCAGTCAACAGATGCACGGGCAAATTTCGATCCGACTGCAAATCCTCAACGGCCTGCTGTCGTGCACGCAACGCAGTGATCTCCCCCTCCAAACCGCTGATTTCCTTAATCTGGCCCTCGAGCTTCTTGATCTCCGATTCCAGCGTCAAATTGGTGCCTTGTTGCACTGAGATAGCAGCCTGATACCAGAGAAACACTGCACCGGCTATCAGACCGCCGAATATGGCCGATGCGGCCAGTGACACGTTGAAGACGTCACGGCGCCGTTTGCGGGCAGCTTCACGGTGCGGGAGCAGGTTGATCAGAATCACTGCGCAAACCTCCGCAAAGCCAATCCGCAAGACGTCAGATAAGACGGTGCTTCACGCGTCATCTTTTTGAGACGGACGCCGTCTCCAATTTCCATACCGTCAAACGGATTGAGCAGACTGCATGGAAATGTAGTGTGCTGCGTGACCGCAGCCGTAAGTCCTGGCAAGGCAGCGGAACCGCCCGCTAACATGATGTAGTCCACTTTATTGTGAGGCGTGCTGGTAAAGAAGAACTGCAATGCACGACCCAATTCCTGGACCATGGTCTCGATAAACGGGTTCAAAACCGTCGACTCATAGTCTTCTGGCAATTCGCCACTGCGTTTCTTGCTTTCCGCTTCTTCCTGAGAAAATCCATACTGTCTGACGATGAGTTGTGTGAGTTGTGCTCCGCCAAACGCTTGGTCGCGGTCATACAGCACATCATCGTCTCGCAACACCTGCATACTGGTTGTCAACGCCCCGATCTCAAACAAAGCCACGATCAGCCCTGCGCCTTTGTTGGGCAGATTCTCAATCAATCGGCCTGCCGCCAACCGAGACGCATAGGATTCGACATCCACTACCACGGGGGTCAATCCAGCGGCCTCAGCCAAGCCCTGGATGTCCTGTACTTTCTCTTTGCGTGAGGCGGCGATCAAAACCTCGACATCACCGGCGGAGGTTGCGCTAGGTCCAATGACACAAAAATCAAGGCTAACCTCGTCCAATGGAAAGGGGATGTACTGATTGGCCTCGTTTTCGACTTGTTGCTCCAACTCCTGGTCGGACATGCCGCCAGGCAAGATGATTTTCTTGGTAATAACAGCTGAGGGCGGCAGTGCCATGGCCACGTTCTTGGTCTTGGTTCCACTCTTTTTGACCAGCCGCTTCAACGCACCGGCAACCTCATCGAATTTCTCAATATTGCCATCGGTGATCCAACCGCGCTCCAACGGCTCAATCGCGCAAGCCTGCAACATCAGGTTTCCCGCCTTGTCGCGTCCCAGCTCCACCAACTTTACACTGGACGAACTGATGTCCAGCCCGAACATGGGTGCGGGCTGATTGCTAAATAAAGACCCCAAAGAGATCAAAACGGTCCCCTGAAACAAACCGGTCACGCACCGGTCAGACTTAAGAAATCACTTGAATGCTATCAGTAAGCTCCTTGTCCCGCAAAGGTTTTTTCAAATCTAGCCAATTTCAAGCGTTGCCAAAAGCAGACGGTTTTGGGACATTCTGAAAATGAATCGCCATATTTTGTTGCCAAGGCTAGAAGCGGCAACAATGCGGTTTCGAATGTCTCAGAGCCCCCCGCAGCGCGCTTTTTATAATATCGTCGCGCCAATGGGCCACCGTTATGCCATCGATTTCCACAAAGCCTGAAATAGAAAACCACACCGCTCGCACGACCAAAGCGCCCATGCATTGTTTGATTCGTGTCTCGTTATGGACGATCGGTGTTTTGGTCGCAGGTTTTGCGTCTGTGTTGATGTTGGTTGCTTTGGCTCTTGCGGTTGCATTTCCTAATTTGCCTGATATTTCGGATTTGTCAGACTACCGACCCAAGCTCCCACTGCGCATTTTTTCCGCCGAAGGTGATTTATTGGCCGAGTTTGGGGAAGAGCGGCGAAACCTGACACCGATCGCCGAAATACCCAAAGTGATGACCAATGCGGTGTTGGCCATTGAAGATGCACGTTTTTACCAGCATGGCGGCGTCGATTACCTTGGCGTACTGCGAGCCGGTTTGGCCAACGTTGGCAAGGCCAAGAGCCAAGGCGCATCAACCATCACGATGCAGGTGGCGCGCAATGTGTATCTGTCCTCAGAGAAAACCTTCACCCGGAAGATCTACGAAATCCTGCTGACATTTAAACTGGAGCATATGCTTTCCAAGGACCAAATCTTGGAAATCTATATGAACCAGATTTTCCTCGGTAACCGCGCTTATGGATTTGCGGCTGCGTCCGAAGCCTACTATGGCAAGCCACTGAAAGACATCACGATTGCCGAAGCGGCCATGTTGGCCGGGCTGCCGAAGGCACCGTCGGCTTACAACCCCATTAGCAACCCACAGCGGGCGCGCATCCGCCAGCGCCACATCATCGACCGCATGTTGGAAAACGGATTCATTGACACAGAGGAAGCGCAAGCCGCGAAAAAACAGGAACTCAAGATCAAATCCGGCAATGGATCGCCCCCGGTGCATGCGGAGTATGTCGCGGAAATGGTGCGGCAACTGATGTACACCCAATACGGCGACGAGACCTACACCCGTGGTCTGGACGTGCGAACCACGCTGAGAACGGCCGACCAGAACGCTGCGTACAAAGCACTGCGGCGGGGCATCATGGACTTCGAGAGGCGTCAAATCTACCGCGGACCCGAGAAGTTCATTACGGTACCGACTAACCCGCAAGAAGCCGAAGAGGCGGTTGACGATGCCTTGGATGACCACCCCGACAATGGGGATGTGATGTCTGCGGTGGTACTGGAGGCCGATCCGAAAAAAATCAAGGCGATGCGCCAAGGTGGCGCCTTGGTCGAGATTACGGGCGACGGCCTTCGACCCGCTCAATCCGGCCTATCCGAAAAGGCTGCGCCGAATATCAAATTACGCCGCGGGGCCATCATACGCGTCGTAAAAACACCCAAGGACACTTGGGAGATCACCCAATTGCCTGAAGTAGAAGGAGCGTTCGTTGCCCTTGACCCGCGTGACGGCTCCATCAAGGCACTGGTGGGTGGTTTTGACTTTGCCAAGAACAAGTTCAACCATGTGGCGCAAGCATGGAGGCAACCCGGTTCAAGCTTCAAGCCCTTCATCTATTCAGCGGCGTTGGAGAAAGGTTTTACGCCGGCCACGATCATCAATGACGCCCCGCTCTTTTTCGACGCTGGCGTCACAGGAGGTCAACCCTGGGAACCCAAGAACTACGACGGTACTTTTGAGGGCCCTATGACCTTGCGCCGGGGTTTGGCCAAATCCAAAAACATGATTTCTATCCAAATCCTGCGCTCCATTGGCACCCAATATGCGCAGAACTGGATCACGCGATTTGGCTTTGAAGGCGAAAAACATCCGCCCTACCTCACTATGGCGCTCGGCGCCGGAGCGGTGACTCCCATGCAAATGGCGGTAGGGTATTCGACGTTTGCAAACGGGGGATACCGTGTGAATCCGTGGCTGGTGTCCAGAATCAGCGAGCAACGCGGCAAGGTGCTCATAGAACCCAAAGTACCCACCTTGGAGGATGCCGAGCGCACGATTGACGCCAGGAATGCTTTTTTAATGACCAGCCTGCTCCAGGAGGTGACCCGCTCCGGCACGGCGGCACGTGCACAGGCGACCCTCAAACGGCACGACGTGTATGGAAAAACAGGGACTACGAACGATTCGATGGACGCATGGTTTGCGGGCTTCCACCCGACGCTGACGGCGGTCACCTGGATCGGATATGACACTCCGCGAAAATTGGGGGACCGGGAAACCGGTGGCGGATTGAGCCTTCCGGTTTGGATCAGCTTCATGGAGAATGCGCTAAAAGGCGTACCCGTCACGGAGCTCAGCGCACCCGAGGGGGTGGTGCATGTAGGTGGCGAGTGGTACTACGACGAGTACGTCAAGAGTTCGGGTGTTTCGGCAGTCGGACTTGACGACACACCTGAAGACAACACCATTCCACTGCCACCGGCAGAGGAGAAAAAGAAAATTCTGGACCTGTTCCGCAACTGATCAGGGCGTGAATTTCAAAGGCAGTTCCGCCTGCGCCGTTGCATTGCCGGATAACGCGTCAAAAAACTCTCCCTGGTGTTTGGTATCTTGCCAATGACCATCGACCCACCGGTAGTGGAAGCCACCGGCGCGGGCCGCCATCCAGATCTCATGCAAGGGTTTTTGCTGGTTGATCACAATCTGGCTTCGGTTCGCAAACGTCAGCGTCACCATGGCACCGACCCGTTGGTTATCCACGTCGGCATCGGTTTCATCATTGATGCGGTCACAGTTGGTCTCAACCGCCTTTAACAATGCGTCGGCGCGGTCCAAGTATTCGGAGTCAGTCATACAATTTCACCATGTTGATATCAAAACGAATTCTAGTCAGGATGCTCTTGCTGGGTGCGTGCATGGCCACTTTGGTCAGTTGCGGACAGACCGGTTCCCTGTACTTGCCCACGCCACCGGCCCAACCCAACAAAAAACCCGCAGCGGCGACGGGACTGGCCGCACCTCTCGCCCTCCTCATCACTTCGGAACTCCGCGCTTCATGACACCTTCCGCACTTCCGGGTCAGCCCCACATCCACTACAAGGACTCACACCTTCACATCGAAGATTGCGATTTGGAGGCGATGGCAGCACAGCACGGCACACCGCTTTTCGTCTACTCAAAGGCCGCCATGCTCGCGGCTCTTGCCGCTTACCAGCGTGGGTTTGCTGGCCGTGATGCGCAGATATGCTACGCGATGAAAGCCAACTCATCGTTGGCGGTACTACAGGTTTTTGCGCGGGCTGGATGCGGCTTTGACATCGTGTCGGGCGGCGAACTGGAACGTGTTTTAGCAGCCGGGGGGGTGCCCTCCCGCATTATTTTTTCCGGTGTAGGCAAGACGCGCCATGAAATGCAGCACGCGCTGCAAGTTGGCATCGGCTGTTTCAACGTGGAAAGTGAAGCCGAAATTGAGGTCTTGAATGACGTGGCCCTGAAACTGGGCAAAACGGCCCCCATCAGCATCCGCGTCAACCCCAACGTCGACCCCAAAACCCACCCCTACATCTCCACCGGCTTGAAGGGCAACAAATTTGGTATAGCGCACGAACGCACACTGGCAACTTACCAACACGCGGCCACGCTGGCGGGCTTGCGGATTGTCGGGATTGACTGCCATATCGGTTCGCAGATCACGCAGGAAGCACCCTACCTGGATGCCATGGACCGCATGCTGGATCTGGTGACGGCTATTGAGGCCGCCGGGATTTCCATCCACCACATCGATTTTGGTGGCGGCCTGGGCATTGATTACCAGGGCGACACACCACCCCCGGCCGACACCTTGTGGGCCAAATTGTTGGCCAAACTCGACGCCCGGGGTTTTGGTCAACGCAAGTTAATGATAGAACCCGGCCGATCTTTGGTGGGCAATGCTGGCGTCTGTGTCACGGAAGTGCTGTTCATGAAACCGGGCGAGCAGAAGAACTTTTGCATCGTCGACGCGGCCATGAACGACCTGCCCCGCCCGGCACTCTACCAGGCATACCATGCCATCGTGCCGCTGGCCCAGTCCAAGCAGGGTGATGCAGACTCCGCACTGTGCGATGTGGTGGGGCCGGTCTGCGAGAGCGGCGACTGGATTGGTCACGACCGGTCCTTGAATGTCCGTGCCGGAGACCACCTCGCTGTCCTGTCTGCGGGCGCCTATTGCATGAGCATGTCTAGCAATTACAACTCACGGCCCAGAGCCGCCGAGTTGCTGGTGGACGGTTCAAACGCCCATCTCATTCGGTCACGCGACACCATGGCAGACCAAATGCGCGGGGAGCGGTTGTTGTAATCGCTCTTTACTAGTTGCTACGATATTGGTAGCAAGAAGCGTTTTTTCCACGGGGCTCGGTGCCTCTCTCCTGACCTCTGGCGACGAATCTGCCCATTTGAGCGTTTACTTCTGGCCCAGTATCAAAATGAAACCGAAGCCCACTCGATTTGGACTCTACCGCAGTCCCGCAACGTAGTCAGACACCGCCTTAATTTCACGATCATTCAGCTTGGCGGCAACCTGGTTCATTTGCAAACTGTTCTTGCGGATACCGTCGCGGAATGCCGTCAACTGCGCCACGGCGTAATCCGCATGCTGGCCACTCAGACGGGGATACTGCGAGGGAATACCAGCACCATTGGGGCTGTGGCAACCGGCGCAGGCCGCGATCTGACGCTCCGCAATACCGCCACGGTAAATACGCTCACCCAACATGACCAATTGCTTGTCGGTTGCCGAACCGGGCTTGGCCTTTTTGGCAGATACCCAATACGCGACATTTTTCATGTCTTCATCGGACAGCGCGGTTGCGAATCCCTTCATGATGGCATTGGCCCGCTTGTCGGACTTGAACTCCTGCAACTGTTTGACCAGATACTCTGGATGTTGCTGGGCCAGCTTGGGATAGGCTGGTGTACCGGAATTTCCATCCGCGCCGTGGCAGGCGGCGCATACCGCTGCATAGGTTGCCTCCCCTTTTACCAAATCGGGCTTGGCCACCTTGGCAACCACTGCGGCCGGTGCCGGCGCGGCGTCGGCTGCGTTTGCAAGGAAGGGTGTGGCGGCCGCGGTGGCGGCGAGGAGTAATTGGGCAATCAACTTCATGGTGCTGCGGTGTGTGTCTAGTGGGCAAAACTGCACCATTCTACAATGGTGCCTCGGGTCTCTTCCCGTTCTCAATGACTACCAACATCACCCCCCCAACCAAAACACAACCCTTGCCGGTGCCCGGCGCTGGTGAAAAAAGCGAGGCCACCATCGCCTTGGGATGGCTGCACACTGCCAAGTTTCTGACCACGGCACCGGAATTGCACTTTCTGCCGCCCCTGGAAGTGCCGGAAATTGCGTTTGTGGGCCGCTCCAACGCCGGCAAGTCCACGTGTATCAATACCTTGACCCAGCAAAAACAATTGGCGTTTGCATCCAAGAAACCCGGGCGCACCCAGCACATCAACCTGTTCAGCCTGGGAAAACAGGGGGTCATGGATGCCGTGTTGACGGACCTGCCAGGTTATGGCTACGCAGCCGTGCCCAAGCAGGACAAAATCCGCTGGCAGCAGGTCATGGCCAACTACCTGATCACCCGCAAGAACCTGATGGGGATCGTGCTGATGTGTGACCCACGCCATGGTTTGACCGAACTGGACGAGATTTTGCTGGACGTAATCCGCCCCCGTGTGCAGGAAGGGCTCAAGTTCCTGATCGTTTTGACCAAATCCGACAAACTGACGCGTAGCGAAGCCACCAAAATTTTGTCCATCACCAAGCTACAGGCCGGTGGCGGCGAAGTCATGCTGTTTTCGGCGCCCAAACGCAAAGGCATTGACGACGTTGCCAAACTGCTGTGGAAATGGGCACACCCTGAGGTGAAAGCCGCTCCTGCACTTCCCGCGCCCGCTGCCAACGAGCCCCCTGCGGCGCAATGATTGACGCCTCACTTGAACTACCCCACGGTACTCAATAAACGGATGGCGCGCCCTGGGGCCGGTCCTTGAACCGCTTGTGGACCCAGTAATACTGGGACGGCATGTTATCGATGTAGCTCTGCAGGCGGCTATTCATCAGGGTGGTGTCGGCCACCAGGTCGCCAGACGGGAAATTGTCCCAAGCGCGCAGCACCTGGATCTCGTACCCGTTCGAGGTCATCTTTGCAAGAATGGGCACCACCTTGGCCCGCCCCAGCCTCGCAAACCGCGACAACGACGGGACAGTCGCGGCGGGTACGCCATAAAAAGGCACAAACAAAGAATCCTCAGGCCCGAAATTCATGTCGGGCAACAGGATCAAGGGATCGCCTTTGCGCAAGGCCTCCACAATCGGTTTAACACCATCGACACGGCCGAACAGCCGCATCGAGCCAAACCGCTGGCGGCCCTGCAAAATCCAGGCATCCGAGACGGCATTGGCCTGGTTGGTGTAGATCGTGGTGTAGCGCCGCGTGGTCTGCTGTGTCAATGCCATGCCCACCGCGTCGAGTCCGACAAAGTGTGGCAAAAAGATGACCGTGGGTGAAATCCCGTCCAGTTCTTCCAACGCGCCCGTCAGTTGCAGCCGATTGCGGATGTACCGGGCTGGGCCGTACCACAGCCAACCTCGGTCCAGCCAACTCTGCGCGAAGTGAATGAAAACCAGGATGGTCTGGCAGCGCACCTCGACCTTGGACCAATGTGGAAAACACAAGCGCAGATTGGTCGTCACGACCCGCCGCCTGGATGCGACTAACCCGTACAGCAACAAGCCCAGCATCGCCCCCAAGGCGCGTACCACCGGCAACGGCAGGTAGCCCAACCACTGGATCAACACAAGTACGGCGCGGGTCAACATCGCGGAGTGTTCTGGCGCAACGACAAAACCCACAATGACATAGAGGGCTGAATTTTATGAAGCAAGGTTTTGTCTGGGATAAAATTGCAGGCGTCGCTGAGTTACAGAACTACTTGCAGGGCGACGCACACGGTGGTGACTCTTGATTGGGTTGCCATTGTGCCTTGTCGTAAAAGACAAATCTGCTAAAGCGTTCGCCGAAGCCCCAAAAAGCCCAAGCAACGCGACTTGATGTTTTTTTTGGAGCAATTAACCATGGCGAACGATTTTCTTTTTACGTCCGAATCTGTTTCCGAAGGCCACCCCGACAAAGTCGCCGACCAGATCTCTGACGCCATCCTGGACGCGATTTTCAAACAGGATCCCAAGTCCCGTGTCGCGGCCGAAACCCTGACCAACACCGGTCTGGTCGTGCTGGCCGGTGAAATCACCACCAACGCCCATGTGGACTACATCCAGGTGGCGCGCGACACCATCAAGCGCATTGGCTACGACAACACCGAATACGGCATCGACTACAAGGGTTGCGCCGTGCTGGTGGCCTACGACAAGCAGTCCAACGACATCGCCCAGGGCGTGGACCATGCAAGCGACGACCACCTGAACACCGGCGCCGGTGACCAGGGCCTGATGTTCGGCTACGCCTGCAACGAGACGCCCGAGTTGATGCCCGCGCCCATTTATTACGCCCACCGTCTGGTGGAGCGCCAGGCCCAGTTGCGCAAGGATGGCCGCTTGCCATTTTTGCGTCCAGACGCCAAGAGCCAAGTCACCATGCGGTATGTGGACGGCAAGCCCCACAGCATCGACACTGTGGTGTTATCCACCCAGCACAGCCCGGAGATGAGCCTGGGCAACCGCATGACGGATGCGTTTTATGAAGCGGTGCGCGAAGAAATCATCAAGCCCGTGCTCCCCAAGGAATGGCTCACCGAAGACACCAAGTACCTGATCAACCCCACCGGACGTTTTGTCGTCGGCGGCCCGCAGGGTGATTGCGGCCTGACCGGGCGCAAGATCATTGTCGACACCTACGGCGGTGCTTGCCCCCACGGTGGCGGCGCGTTCAGCGGCAAGGACCCCAGCAAGGTGGACCGCTCGGCCGCCTATGCCACGCGTTATGTGGCCAAGAACATCGTGGCCGCCGGATTGGCGCGCCAATGCCAGGTGCAGGTGGCCTACGCGATTGGTGTGGCCAGGCCCATGAACGTGACGGTCTACACCGAAGGCACGGGTGTGATTCCCGATGAGCAGATCGCAGCGCTGGTGAACCTACACTTCGACCTGCGCCCCAAGGGCATTATCCAGATGCTGGACCTGCTGCGCCCGATCTACGAGAAGACCGCAGCCTACGGCCATTTCGGTCGCGAAGAGCCCGAATTCACCTGGGAGCGCACCGACAAAGCCCAAATTCTGCGGGCAGCAGCGGGATTGTGACCCGATGAAACTGCAGACACAACGCTTCATTGACCGCTGGGCGGGTCAGCTTCTGTGCGGCGTAGTGTCTGGCTGGGTTCGTTTCACCGCGCTCTTCGGTGCGCCCGCCCGTCTGGGCAAAGCACCGAACAATATTCTGGTGATCCTGCTGTCCGAAATGGGCAGCATCGTCCTTGCCGGACCGATGTTTGCAGCCCTGCGCCGCCAATACCCGGGCGCGGCCATCCACATCCTGCAGCTCAAGAAGAACCAGGAAGTCTCCAAACTGCTGTCGCTCACCGAGGTGGCGCACATGCACACGCTGGATGACAGCTCCGGTGGTTCGCTCATCGGCGACATTCTGACGGTGAGCCTGAAGATGCGCCGCCTGGGACTGGACGCGGTGATCGACTGCGAATTGTTCTCGCGTGTCAGCGCCCTGCTGTCGTTTTCCACCGGTGCTGCGGTGCGCGTGGGCTTTACGCCGCATACCCAAGAAGGCCTGTACCGCGGCAGTTTCATCAACCACAGCATTCCGTACAACCCCTACCAGCACATCAGCAAACAATTTTTGTCACTGGTGGATGCACTGCAGTCGCCGACCAGCATGCCACGCAACCGTGCCGGAGCGATCCGCGAGATCCCTGGCGATCCGGAACTGTCAGTGAACTTCACACCCGAGGAACTGGCTGCCTACCGCGGCCAAGTCGAAGCCGACCATCCGGTGACGAAAACGCGCCAACTGGTGCTGGTGTACGCCGGTGGCGGCATCTTGCCCGAGCGCGCCTGGCCGGCCTCGCACTATGTCCGGGTGGTGCAGGGTCTGTGTGCTGCGGGCCACGCCGTCGGCCTGATCGGCTTGAAGGATGATGCCGTTCTGGCGCGCGACCTCAAGGCCCAAGTTGGCAGTGACGCCTGCATCGACCTCACTGGCTACACCAAAAGCATTCGCGAACTGCTGATGTTGATGCATGCCAGCAGCCTGCTGATCACCAACGACGGCGGTCCGAGCCATTTCGCCACCGTCACACCGATTCAGACGATGGTTTTCTTCGGCCCCGAGACCGGCAAGTTGTATGGCCCGCTGGGCAAACGCACCATCATTCTGGAAAGTGGCATTGCCTGCTCGCCGTGCCTGACCGCCTACAACCACCGCTTGACTTTTTGTGATGGCGACAACCAGTGCCTCAAGCGCATCGCGCCCGACCCGGTGCTGGAGCAGGCCTTGGCTTTTTTGCGCGACAACGGTGCCGACAACCCACAAGGTCCTACAGGTGTCGTGGTATGAACGGGCATTCGCTGGTACAGCGCGCCGTGTTATCGGTGCTGGGCTGGATTGAGAGATACCGTTACCTCAAATTCGGTATTGTTGGCGCCAGCGGCACCGTGGTGAACCTGACCGTGTTGTACCTGGGGCACGAGTACCTGTTCAATGCCATTGAGGCCTCCTACAAGCGCCCGTACCTGTCGCTGGCATTGGCCATCAGCGTGGCCACGGTCAACAACTTCACCTGGAACCGGCTGTGGACCTGGTCTGACCGCGTTCGTATTCTGGAAGCGGACGAACAGTTGCAGCCGGTAGGGCTGCGTGTGGTGGGCATGGAGTTTGGCCAATACGTTACCGCCTCGGCCTTTGGAAGCGGCCTGCAGTATGTCCTGACCTTGCTGCTCTCGGGCTCCATGGATTACCGCGTGGCCAACATCATCGCCATTCTGGCGGCTAGCGTGAGCAATTTCCTCGCCAACGACCGCTGGACCTTCAAGCGCCACAAAAAGGAATGAGGCCCCCACGCTCCACCGCTGCGCGGGTTGCTGCCCCCCTACCCTGGCCCTGGCTGGCCCTGGTGTTTCTGGCAGCGGCTTTGTACCTGTTCGGCCTGGGCAGCGCCTACGCGCCGACCAATGGCGACGAGATGGTCTACATTCACATCGCCCGCATGACGGCAGAAAGTGGCCATTGGCTGCCGCTGCAGTCCGAGATTGTGGACACCCGCAACACCAAGCCGCCGTTACTCTTCTGGCAGGCTATTGCTGCGGGCAATTGGGGCCACAACTGGAGCCTGTTTGCGCTGCGCCTGCCCAGCATCGCCTACACCTTTGCAACGACCGCCGTATTGGCCTTTTTCGCGCACCGCATCAGTGACCAAGTGCGCACCGCCTGCCTGGCCGCCGCGTTGTACTTGCTGTTTTTCTCGACGTTTCGGTATGGCCGGGTCTACCTGACCTCCGCGCCAGAGACCTTCTGGCTGGCCTTGCCCATGTGGTGGCTGTTGTGGTCACACCTGAGGGGTGCCGGGCAGAGCCTCAACAAACCCACGAGTTGGGGCTTTGGCACCTACACCCTGATCGGTGTGGCCATGGGCCTGGGTTGCGCCTACAAGTCTTTTGCGCTGGCTGCACCGGCTGCTGCGGGACTGTGGTGCGCCATCCTGCTAACGGCACCAGCCATACGCTGGCCCCTGATTATTCGCACCACGCTGGGTGTGGGTTGGAGTACGGCGCTGGCGGTTGGCATTTTCGCGCTCTGGTTTGTGTTGGACCCGGACCCGGCTTCCGTGTGGCAAGAGTTTGTGCTGGCCGAGAACGCCGGAAAGATGTCCAACACCCAGGGCTACTGGCACGCAGCGTTTTTCGGCACGTACCCGATGTGGACGCAGTTACTGGCCTACCCGGTCAATGCCGGTTTGTTGTTCTTCACCGTGCTGGGCCTGGGTTGGGTGGGACTGAAAGTGGCATTCAAGCGCCAGACCTATGCTGAACTATCACCGGCACTGCGCATCCTGCTGGTTTGGCTGCTGGTTTGGCTGGTTGTTTTCACAATTCCCAGCCAACGTTCTGAGCGTTACCTGATTCCCGCCATGCCCGCTGTGGCCATTGTGATGGCCCTGGCCTGGGGCAAGATTGCCAGGGTCTGGTTCTGGGCTACGCTGGCCCTGGCCATCCCGGCGCTGGTCATGCTGGCCCGCATTGGCTGGGTGATGGGTGAACAACAGATCGCCAGCGATTCCGAAGTCGCTATGACTTTGATAGCTGCTAGCGCAGGTTTTACGTGGGCTGGAGCCGGATTTCTTGTAGAAAAATGGTGTAAAGCGGCTACCTTGGTGGTGGTGCTTGCCTTGTACGCCAGTTTTAGCCTGATGGTGGCCCCTCTGGGCAACAGCAGTCTGGGATACACGCCAGAGGCTCTGTCCCGGGTGCAGGAACAACAGGTGGCCGTGCCCAACGGTTTTACCGGGCAGTTTGAACGTTTCCACTTTGTGCTGCCAGGCGCGCACATCACGCCCTATGACGCAGAGGGTCGCAACACCGGTGCCTTTCAACCGGAGTTGCCACCAACAGAACGCCTAGACTTTTTGTTGGACCAGTTTGACGCCGTGGTGTGGATACAAGAGAGCCTGAATCAGCCCCAGCCCAGCTGTATTCCACGCTGCACACTACTGGGCTCGCGCTGGCATGTGAAAAGCCGGCACAAGGCCGGCGAGGTCACGCTGCAGAACCTGTGGTACCCACAGGAGTGGCTGTTCCGCCGCGAATGGCTGGTCACCAAGCGATGACCCTGAAAGCCGCGAAGTAGCGTGCTCGCGCCTATGCGCGGTTTCATTGATCGGCCGATGCTTCCTGACTTCGGCAGCCCCAAAGCCGTGTTTTTGGGGCCAGCGGCGACGTAAGGTCGCTCGTCAAATAGATCCCGTTTTTACGAACTGTATTGAAGTTTTTATCAGAATAAACTTGGCGATATCCAGATAAAATTTTCTTCGTACTGCGCTGCGGCGCTCTCTTCCGCCATTTTTTGGAAAACATCCTGAGAACGGATGCTTTCCACCAACTTTTGAGAACTCTATGCAAACTATTGCCCCCCTTTGGCTCTGGGCCACGTTCGTCGGCATTGTGCTGGTTTCTCTGTTCATTGACTTCGTCGTGCTCAAGAAACAGGGCTCGCACGATATTGGCGTCAAGGAAGCCTTGAATTGGTCACTGGTCTGGATTGGATTGAGCTTTTTGTTCAACGGCCTGTTCTGGTGGGCAGTGAAAGACAGTACGGGCTCCAGCGAGATTGCCAACACCAAGTCGCTGGAGTTTCTGACCGGTTACCTCATCGAGAAGTCGCTGGCGGTGGACAACATCTTCCTGTTTTTGATGATCTTCACCTACTTTGCCGTGCCCACGCACTTTCAGAAACGGGTGCTGATGATCGGCATCATCGGTGCGATTGTGCTGCGCACCGTCATGATTTTGGTGGGCGGCTGGTTGCTGGCGGAGTTCCACTGGATTTTGTACGTGTTCGGCGCGTTCCTGATCCTGACTGGCGTGAAGATGTGGTGGGCCGCCGGCAAAGAGCCAGACCTTGACGACAACCCCGCCTTGAAGCTGCTGCGCAAACTGCTGCCAGTGAGCAAAAACTACGACGGCGAGAACTTCTGGACGGTAGAGAACGGCAGACGGATTGCCACCCCGCTGTTCATGGTGATCTGCCTGATCGCGTTGACCGACGTCATTTTTGCAGTCGACTCCATTCCCGCCATTTTTGCCATTACGAGCGACCCCTTTATTGTGCTGACCAGTAACGTATTTGCGATATTGGGTTTGCGTGCCATGTACTTCCTTCTCGCAGCAGTGGCCAACAAGTTCCACTTACTCAACTATGGGCTGGCCGTCATTTTGGTGTTTATTGGAACCAAGATGTGCCTGATCGATGTTTACAAAATTCCTGTAGGCATCTCTCTGGGAGTGGTTGTGGGTATTTTGGCCTTGACCATGCTGCTGAGCGTGCGAAGCGCTACGACGCAACCCAGAGGATAAAGTGCCGCGCAATCGCAGCGAACATCCAGACATGGGGCTACATCCGGCAACGTGGTTCCACGAAACATCAGTTCCGGCCCGGAGTTGCGCAACCGTAGCTCACAGGGTACAACTGATGCCCTCCACCGGCACTGGGGTAGCTCACGTAGCCACCGCTGCCCAGAATGGCTTGCGGGGCCACGCGCAAAGTTGCCACAAAGTGGTCAAAGTTGGGGTAACGCGAGGTCTGCGCACTCACATCGTCGTTGGACAGCAACACATGTCCGGCCAATGGGCCTTCCAGGGGCAGCATCCAGTAACTGGCATCGCCCGGAATTTTGCCGAACGCAATGGCGCTGCGCACCCACGCAGGTAGACTTTCCGGGTCATCCTGAAAATCAACGCTGGTGAGCCAATCCACCATTTCTGCACCGGCGTCTTCCCATTGGGCCGGGGGCAGAAATAGAAACCCAGCCGTCCAGTGGTCGTCTGGGTCGGTGCAAAACAGGGCGACACCGGGGGTCTGGCGGTAGACCGCGAGCAACTGCAGGGCAGCGGGGTAGGCTGCCAGGTGGGTGACCTGCGCCTGCGTGAGCGGGTCATTGAGCGCCACGTGCTGCACTGGCATCTGGATGATATCGGCAGGAGCCCCGTCGTGTGACATATCCCACTCGCTGGGCTGCGCCATCACATACGGGGCGGCATCGGTCAAAAAGTCTTGCAGCATCTGCGCCGCAGGCTTGTCCGCCAGCGCGGACTGCACGGCTTGGGCTTCCTGGAGCTTTTTGCGCTCGGTGGGTCCCCAGGCAAAGTCGATGTGGGCGCCGTGCAGCGCAACCTCGTCCAGCAGGCAGTCTTCCAGCGCGCTCCAAGCGAGCGACAGCTCGATTTCCGCCTCATGGCCAGGGGTAGCAAAAGCCGCACTGGCAAAGCCTTGGAGCGCCGCCACCAGCCCAGGATGGTTGGCTTTTTCTGTGGCCTGCGCCTTGAGCGCACGCTGAAATGTGCCATCGGGCTTGGCCTGACCCTGCATGACCGAGTGCATCAAGGTGCCCAGCGCCGTGAGCTGATGCTGGGCGCACAACTCCAGCAGCGCCAGGGCGGTGTCCGGGTAGCGCTTGAAGGCCGACGCAAAGCTGGCGTCGCAGGCGCGTTCATTGAGCTTGAAGTACGCCAATAGCAACTGGTGGGTGGCACTGCCCGGCCCCGAAGCTGCGGGGGTGTGCGACAAACCCTCGCGCAGTTGCTGCATCAGTTCCGATGGATCTGTGGTGTCGCGTTGGTTTAGCAGTTCTTGCAATGGCGTCATGGCAGTGTCCTGGCGCTAAAAAATTAATGGTTGCAGTTGCCGGACGCCTGCAGCACACGCCTGCGTGCGTCCTGTTGTGGCTGGCGCCAGTTGGTTTGGGTATAGGGCGCGACTGCCTCGCACAGCGCCGGGCGGCGCGTCAGCTGTGCCCGCACCTGCGCCATGCCGCGCTGTGCCTGATTCTGTAGGCCTGCATCTTTTAGGGCCTGCGCCACCACGGCGCGGTCGGCCTCATGGGCCAGGGTGGGGCGGCTGCCACCAAAGCCCTGCTTGCGGGCTGCTTCATACGCATCCCAGCTGCGGCGTAGTTCGGTGGTGGAGGGCGCCAGAACCTCGGCCCACACCGCAGCTTCCAGGGCTTGTTGCTGGGGGTACACCCAGCTCACGGTGATCTGGGCCGGCACGCTGGCCAATGCGACGGACACGGTGCGCTGTGCATCGGCATGGCGTTGGTGGGCCATCAGAAACCAGGCCAAGTCCACTTGGGCCAAGACCCGCTGCACGCCTCTGTGCAGCGCTTCGCGGGTGCGGTCGCCGCGCTCAGGCAGTGTGAGGCTTTCAATGCGGGTGGTGAGTTCAGCCTCTGCGGCAAGGGGGAAATTGGCCTGGTCGAGCGCCCGGGCAAGCACCAGGCGCGTGCCCAGGAGTACCGGATTCTGAGCAGTGCTTGCGGCGGCGCGCAGGCGCACGGCGTCTTGCAGCAGCGCCACCTGCGCGGCGGGCTCCAGCTCACCATAGGAGAGCTGTTCTTTGGCCCAGGCCACGCGCAGGCGCTCCTCGCCTTGCGGCGCCGTGAGTTCGTCCACGATCTGGTTCAGGAGTGCCACGCGTTCGGCTTGCGGCTCTACGAGCGAGGCCAGCCCTTCCAGCGCATCAATGCGGAGTAGTTCGCGCGCGGGCAGGTGTTGCGCAATGGCCCATGCGGCGCGGTAGTGGCGCATGGCGGCGTCGGTGTCCTCCGAGTCGTTGGCGGCTTTTCCGGCCCCCAGAAGCAGCATCAGACGCTCGGCGTCGGGGAGTGCGGGGGCTTGCGCCAACTTTGCCAGCCGTGCCTCCCAGTCGGCGGGTGAGAGTTCTGGTTTTGGCGCAGCGGTGGGCACTGGCGCGGGCTCCACGTCGTCCGCAGGCACTTGCAAGCCGGGTATCAATGCCGAGTTGAATGCCGAGGCCAAAAAGCCGAACTGCGGCACTGCGACCCACGCCACTGCGACCGGAGCGCAGAGTACGACGGCATACAGCGCAAGGCCCACTGCCGACTCCCAGCGCCGGGCCTTGCGGCCCATGAGCTCGGGCAGCAAAGTGGTGACCGCCGCGCTGCGCTGGGCAAACGACCAGGTGCGCCCGGGGAGTGCCTGCAGCCCCGCAAACAAGGCTTGGACGGCCTGCGACTCATCCAATGCCGCTCTAACGGGCCTTTGCGTAGCCAGGTCGAGTTGCATCACCCGCCACTGGTGTGGCAGGCCAAAGGCGATCAGCACGGCCACCACGCGCAGCACCATGTCATCCAGCCAGTGCCCAAGGCCAAATAGCAGGCCGCAGCACAGCACGGCAAAGCCCAGGCGCAGCCGGGGTGCGCGCGCAAACAAAAAAGTTTCCAGCACACGCCCGCCATCCAGCGGCACGATGGGCAGCAGGTTTAAATAGTTGATGACCAACGATGCAATCAAGAATGCGTTGAGCCAGGGCGGTGCCGTCCACCACCCGCTGGCAGACGCCCAAAAGGCCACGCCCGCCAATGCTATGCCGGGCACCGGGCCGGCCAGGTAGACCAGCAGCTTTTCCATGGGTGTGGCGGTGGCCTTTTCGCCCACCGCCAAGCCACCCAGGCCCGGCAGAAAGAACACCGACACATTGCGGTAGCCCGTGAGACGCATGGCCAGGTAGTGCCCGCCTTCGTGCAGGGCGACCACCGCCAGCACAATGGGCACAAAGCTCCACGACAGCCAGAACCCGCCCACGCCCAAAAACAGCAAGGCGCTGATCCCAAACACCAGCCACTTGGTGCGGCTGCTACTGGGTGCGCCGTGGTGCAGCGATCTGTGTGCTTGATATGCGGCCAGGTCGGCATCTGATTCCGGGCTTGTGCTGCCTTGCTGCGCAGTGGTGGCGGGCAAGTTGCTTGCTGCGTTGCCTGCGCGGTCGGCGCTGACTGCGCGGCCTGCACGCCATTGCCCAACCAAGGCCACGGCAGTCAAGCGCATGGCGGCGGCCCAGGTCAGGCGCAGATGCGGGTTCGGGTTTGGGTGTGTTTTTTGGGCAACTGCCTGCAACTGACCGGACTGCTGCATGTACGGCACCAGTTCCGCAAACGATTGGTGCAGCCTGCGCAGCAGCTCTGCACTATCGGTACACACCGGCACACTGGCGGCCTGCACCCGTGCCGTGTGGCGCTGCAGTGCTTGTTGCCAGGTGGGCAGGTAGTCGTCAAACACGCGCCAGCGCGGCAGATCTATGGGCGAGTTGTGCCGGAAGCAGTTGAGCGTGATCCACTGGCTCGCGTCGTCAAAGCAGGTGATGAATTGCAGCACACAGGGCTGTTGGTGCTCCGGCATGGGCGAAGGGGTTACCAGCACGTAGGTGGCGTGGTCGGCGTGGCGGTAGACGTCAAAGTACACCGGCAGGTCGGCAGGGGTCACCACGGCGGTCTGGGTCACGCCGCTGCTCAGGTAGTTAAAACCCAGGGCCGCCAAATCGGGTGCGGCTTGCTCCAAAATTTTCAGGCGGGCCTCTGGAATATCTGCCCGGTTCACCGGGGCACTGCCAATGGGTTGCCAGCGCAGGCGCAGCAAGCGCTGCACGCCGATGGCATAGACCAGCAGCACCAGCGCGACTATTGCCAGCCCAATGATCCCAACGCTATTCATCAGTATCGACATTCATTGGTTCTCCGGTAGATCAGCCCACACGCGGGCATAGTCTAAATCACGCTGTGGCGGATCACAGGTCCACCTCAAAGTACGCGCGCCCACCTTGTTCGCCAAGCTGCAGCAAGACGGCGCGAATTTGGGTCAGCACCAGTTTGACAGCACGCTTGGCGGGGAACTTCTGGCCTTGGCCCTGCAACGCGTCGATCAGCGCGTTGAGCGTGGGCAGCATGTGATGGGGCGGCACGCCAGCGGTGTCATCTTCACCAGGAAGGGCGATAAAGGTCGATAGCGGCTCTACGCCAAGCTCCTGCGCGAGTTCGTCCAGCTTGTTCCATGCTTTGCCCAGCTCGTGGGCGTCAAGGTCGTCCAAGTGCAAAACGGCGGATTGTCTGGCAAGGTGTTTGGCCGGTTGCGTGACCAGAAACATCGGGTGGGTTGAGGTGCGCAGAGTGCGCAGGGCTTCGCGCTGCGACTGGCGCAGCTCGGGCTTGAAGTTGGCGTCATCAATAGCGTCAACCCAGGCATTGGCAAAGGCCTCCTCAAATCGCTGCATCGCGCGGGCCGCATCCGCCATGTCCGACGGATAGCGTGCCAGCAAGAGGCGCGCCGACACCAACGCGTAGGCAAAGTGCGAACGCGCGTGGGCCTTCAGTACGCCCTCAGGCGTGTGGGCCTTGTCCAGTGCAATCGCCAAGGCCTGCTGCTCCATGTAATGGGCCCGCGTGGTGTCGATGGGGGGCTCGTTGGCGGGGGTGTGGGTCATGGATTTCGGAGATGGTAATTGCTATGTTGTTGATAGCTGCTTGTGCAAGTATGGCGAGGGCTAGAGGCCTATTTAGCTATTTGGATTTGCACCTCAGCAATCAGACCTTGAACCAACGCGCACATCTCGGCCACGGTGGAGTCTTCAACCTCAAGGTAGCCTTCGTACTCCGCCAGATTGCGTTTTTGGTGCGCGGTGTCCAATACGCGTCAGCGGTTGGCGGGCCAGCCCAGGGTGTGCGTCAGGCACTGAAAGACGGTGTAATCTTAGGCCGCAGTTATAAGCCAAATCGGGCTGTAGCCCTAGTGGAATGTGCGCAAGCAGCTATTAATTCAGGAGTTAATGGCCTGCCTTCTAAGGCAGTGCAGTCCACAAAACTGGATATAAAGACCGCGCATTTATAGACCGTGGCCTTTTAGTCCGTTAATCTGAATCATTGGGGCATGGCTCGCATTCCACCCCCACCCGAAGACCGGCAACCCATCCTCTTGGCATTTGGTGCAGCCGTTCGTAATTGCCGCAAGGGCAAGGGCTTTTCTCAAGAAACTTTCGCAGATGAGTGCGGGATTGATCGAAGCTACATGGGCGGCGTTGAGCGTGGGGAGTGCAACATTGCCCTCGTCAACGTAGAGAAAATCATCACCGCCTTGGGGATTCAGCCGTCCGAGTTCTTCAAAGCGTTGGACCAATCAGCCAAGGACGAGGGCAAGGCTTAGCCTTCTTCCTTCAGCCGAAGTCAGGAATCTGTAGCTACACCCAAGGAATCGTGATTTCCACATAGCTGCCCGCTGTGGCATCACCGACCGCCACGGCGATCGCCGCAGCGACCCCTTTGATGCGAGGCCAACTGGTTGATGTCAGCACCACAATGGCACTCTTGCGACCTGAAAGGTTTTGCTGGTATTTGAGATTGGTGTCCGTCGTCACCATGACTTCAAAACCCGCATCTTCTGCGGCTTGAAGCAATTCGCCATTTTTGAGTGTGGCCCAGCCTTGTTCAAAAGCCGTAGCGACCACATGGGAGCCAATAACAAGACGCAACGGAACTGGCGTACCCTGGTCAAACAGGACGTGCACTTACGCAGGCTCCAATGTGCTGCGCGCTGCGTATTCCAAAACCGCCTTGGCCTGGGCCAACGTCACACCGGGGAACCAATCCACAAACTGATTAACCGACGCATCTTCTTCCAGATTTTCAAAAAGCGCCGCTACCGGCACACGCGTGCCATGAAACACCCAAGCGCCACTCACACGCTCAGCATCTCGCTCAACAACAGGGCATAACGACCAATCCAGCATCTTTTGATGGTAGCACCCCGACGTCGAAATCGCGTCCATTTTTCCATGTGTCACCTGCGTGGTTGACCTGCCATGTGCCAGACCAGACACTGACAGCCCCCAGCAGGAGCTTTTCATGGACATTCGAAACAAGGTCGCCATCGTCACCGGTGGCGCCAGCAGAATTGGCCGCGCCATTGCCAGGCGCCTTTCCAGGGTAAACCCTATATGCTTAAATATTAAGCAGCAAAATGCGGTGGGTTGGTGGGGTTTCCGTTTAGGCACTATTTAGCTAGTGGGCCAGCGTGGTGTCGATGGGCGGCTCGTTGGCGGGGTTGAGGGTCATGGATTTCGGAGATGTTAATTGCTATTTTGTTGATAGCTGCTTGCGCTTATCTGGCGAGGGCTAGAACGCTAGCGAGCCTTGGTCACTACGCCGCCCGCAGCTCGCGCGCCGCGTCGTCGAGCACCTCCTGCGGCACGCCGTGCTTCTTGAGCACCTCCAGCAGCCGCGCAGTGGGGGCAGGCATAAACAGCGCCTCATCCTTGCGCAGCCCGTCGCTCAAATACAGCTTGAGCAGCGTCTGGTATCCGGTAAATCCACGCTGTGGCGCAATGGCTTTCATGGATTCCACTACGTCCACCGGGATGCGCAGCGTGATCGACGTCATGGGCCGGTCTTTAACCAACCGCGATTTCAAACGTTCAGACAACATAGATTTGCTCCTCTTGGGGTTCTGCGCGACGCGCGGAAATGATGCAGATGTAAGTTGCCTCGAACTCGATATGCACCTCATACAGCAGCCGCCCTACCGCATCGAAGCCAATAGCAGGATCGCGCGCCTCCTCATTGCGCGAAGCCTGCACCAGGACAAACGCTGGGTCTGCAAACACAGCCGCAGCCTCTTCAAACCGCACGCCCATGTTTGCGCAGATTCTTTTGCGCTTTGACCGCGTTCCAGACTAAGGATTCTCCGTTCAGTTTGAAGTGAATGTCCATGCAGTGAATTCTAATAAATGTATTTACTTTGTAAATACTTTGTTGATCCCTTGGCATCGGGGCAAACAGCTGGCTGCAATCCAACAGCCCTGGGGCGGCGCAGGTGGACAAGGTGGCCCTGCACATCGGCGCAATTGCCTTCATTCACCGCTTTGGCTTCAGCTGTTGGTGCCGACATCAAATTAGCCTGCAGCAGCAGCCTTCACCAGCGCCCTGAACCCGGCGTTATGCAGGGCCAGTCGCTCTGCGTCGCAGTGCTGGCAAAGCCAGGGTTTGCCCTTGCCGGTGAGTGCAAACAGGCTGTACTGGCCGCAGGCCTTGCAGCGCAGCGATTCATTGGGGCCGTAGCTGGGCTCGAAGCGATCACACAGGATGTCGGGGCGTCGACCGGCGAGCCAGGCGTATTCCTCCATCGAGAACATGTTCGCCAGGCCCAGGTGGATGAGCCGGGGCAGCTCAGCCAGCGGCGCCAGGGAGCCGTCGGCCAGGCGCACGGTGGTGAGGGTGAGCAGCTCCAGCTCGCGCAGCGCGGTGAGCGGTGCCAGGCTTTCGATCAGCAGCGGCTTGAGGCTGTTGGAATCGCCACCAACCCACAGCTCACGGAGTTTTGGCAGACCCTGCAGGAAGCGCTGGTCGCCGGCGGCGCGCACGTTGGTGACGTCCAGGGAAACCAGCACTGGCAGCTGTGCCAGCGCCTCGATATGCGTGGCCGACGGCGCCCCGCCTAGATGCAGGTGGGCCAGGCGCTTGAGACCCGCGATTGGCGCCAGCGAGGTGATGGCGCTCCATTTGATGAACAGCCCTTCCAGGTTCGGCATGGCGGACGCGGCCTCAAACATCTCCTGCGTTACTTTGGTGTGAAACCACAGCGTACGTACTTTGTCGAGCGTGGGCAGCAGCGCGCACCACTCGCGCACGAGAGCCTTTTGCTGCACGGGCTTGAGGGTGGTCTGGGTGATTGCGAGCGACAGCCGCGCGCCACCGCCATAGTCCGCCGGGTCGCGCACGGTTGGCGGCGGAAAGTCCAGCGCCGGCCGGTGGTACCAGTAGGGGTCACCGGGCGCGTAGACCAGGCTGCGCGCGCGCATCTGTTCCTGGAACGGTTTCAGTGCGGCCTGCAGGGTTTCCATCGAGTCCATGGCGCTGTCCAGTCAAAAGCAATCCTTACCGATTGTTGTCCATTTTGAGTCAAGGTCCGCCTGCCTCCTAGAATCAGCAGAGTCAGCAACCACCAAACCAAACCAGGACGGAGCCATGAGCGATACGATATGGGTACGGAGAAAGTCGCAAGCGGGTTCGGCAAATTCAGGCGATGACGTCGATCATTCGCTCTTTTGCAAGAACTCCGAAGCATTAGACAAACTCGCGCAGTCGATTGGCGTTTGCAAGCTGTCCCACTTTTTTGACACGACCGATCTCCAGTACAACATGGCCGAAGAAGACCTTCCCGAAACCTGGATTGCGGAGAACGAGAACTGGTTTTCCCCGTCCGATGCGCTGCCGGTGCTCACCAAAATCGTAGCACGCCTCAAGGCTGGCGAGGTAAAGGGCATCAAAGAGAAGTCGCGGCCCGAGTTGCTAGAGGAACTTGAGGACTGCATCGTAAAGGTCAGCGAAGCTGAGCGAGAGAATGACCAGTTCCACTTCTGCATTGTGATGTGAGTGAACGGGCAACGTGAAAGCTAATACTTCGGCTCACTCGGACAAGCAACACCACGATTCATGATTCCCAAAAAGGTGCGCGCAGCGCTTCGTAAGCACTTTGGCGACGCAGGCTTCGCAGAGGACGGGCCACACTTCATTCGTCAGTCGCAAGAACTGACGCACTGCGTCGAAGTCACGGCGGTCCGGGGCTTGTCCGGCAGCATTCAGATTCACCAGCATGTTTCTTTGACAGGGCAAGCCCAGCCCTTGCTGTCTGAAGAGTTGGCAAGCCACGGACACCATTCGACCTTTCCTCGCATCTGATCGGCCGCATCAGTTGATGAACGCCTTGTTTTGGAGCAAGTCACAGCGATCTACCGATCTTTTCAGACCCGGCAGGACATCGTTCATTTCTTCTCCGATCGCTATCAACACGGCGATGAACTGGGCTTGCCCGGCGCCTTGCCGCCA
This sequence comes from Candidatus Aalborgicola danicus, assembly GCA_016703945.1. Lineage (GTDB taxonomy): Bacteria > Pseudomonadota > Gammaproteobacteria > Burkholderiales > Burkholderiaceae_C > Allorhodoferax > Allorhodoferax danicus. The sequence continues at coordinate 8,242 of JADJBC010000016.1, read as the reverse complement.
GCCCTAATAAACTCTCTTTCCTCTGCAGAATCGTCACGCGTGCTGCAACGACTCGCACGCGAGATACTGAACGAAGATTTCTCGCTGGTTCCGCGAGAGGCTGACTTCGAGCTTTGGTCGCATAAAAGGGAAGTTGAAGGCTATCGGCACTGTGTCTATCTGGAGCCCAACTACTGCAGCACACTTGCGGTTCTCGTCACCTTCGCGCTTCCCGCGAAAATCATTGCAGGCGGGTTTGGAGGCGAGAATGCACTGCGGCGGCTGATGGTTACTCCGAAGCAAGTTTTCTTTAGTTCCGGGCGTCCGCTCCTCTGGCCGATGACAACGCCCCGTCCAATGCTTACATGCAGGTTCGTACTGATCTGAATGAGCACCTCGAACGTCACCCCCCGCATCTGCTCCCGCGATAACGCGTACCGGTACGCACTCGCCAGGGGTGGTGCCGGTGGGAAATTTTGCTCCTGAAAGAATAGCTTTTCCCGCACATTCGGCGAGGGCTGGAGGCAAAAAATCCGCATTATTGACAACAGGTTGTCAAACTGAGATGATTGACACCTAGTTGTCAATATTCACAGTCATGGGCCAAGAGCTTCTCGATCCAATTTCACAATTGGCGCTGCACGTGTTTCGGGCACAGCAGAGCCTCTCCAGCGTGGGCGATGCTTTGACCTCGCAGTGGGGAATGACCAGTGCTAAGTGGAAAGTTTTAGGGGCCGTAGAGCTTTCCGATTCGCCCCCTTCCGCCTCTGGTATCGCCCGCATCATGGGTTTGACCCGCCAGGCTGCGACCAAGCAAATCAACCTGTTGGTCGATCAAGGGCTACTGGCCCCACAGGACAACCCGCAGGACGCCCGTGCGGCGGTCTACACGCTGAGTCCAGAGGGCAAAGCCACCTATGCCGCCATTTCTTCTGCATGGGCGCAGCGCGTCGAAGTGTTACGGAGCGCTATCGGCGATGCGGACATCGCAAGTGCGCTTCGCGTGCTGGAGCAGCTTGTTGTGCAACTGGAAAAGATACGCGCACCCGCAACGCCAAAACGCACCACCCGTAAAAACCAAGGTACCAAAAAATGAAATCACGCGTCCACGCAATTTTTGGCAGCATTGCCATGCTCTGCATTTTGAGCTTTTGGACTTCGACACTTTTCTCCGAGCTGTTTTTGTCACCCGCGGCAATCGTCACGGTCAAAGGCGCCATCCTGCAGGCGATGTGGGTGCTCATACCAGCGATGGTGGCAACCGGAGGCAGCGGCTTCGCGCTTGCCAAGGGTCGCTCTGGCCGGTTGCTTGAGTCCAAAATGAAACGCATGCCTTTTATCGCGCTCAATGGCCTGTTCATCCTCTTGCCGTCGGCTTTCTACCTGCACGCCAAGGCCCAGGCGGGAGTGTTCGATACAAGCTTTTACGCGGTTCAAGTGGTGGAACTGGTAGCCGGGGCCATCAACTTTTGGCTGCTATCCAGGAACATGCGTGACGGGCTGAAATTGGCAGGACGCTTGCGCCCGAAAAAAGCATCCTTGTAAGTTGACATCCCGGCCCTGCGCCGTATTACAGCGCCGGCTGCAGCAAGCGCTGCACCAGCGGGTGCTGCACTTTCTTCTCGGTCCCAATGGCAAAGAATTGCTCGCTAACACCTTCGCACGGGCCTACGCGCTGCACGGCGTAGTGGGCCAGCAGGTCGTCGTGCACCCATCCGCTGCTGGAAACACACCCATGCCACTGGCACCAAAGGTTTTGAGCAATGCGCTGTCGGCAAACTCGCCCACTATCTTGGTCGAATGGCGCGCTGCTCGAACCACTGGTCCAGTCGATCGCGCACGGCAGTGTGCGGGGTTGGCAATAACATGGGTACGTCGGCCAAACTTTGTGGGAAGTCTTTGCCTGCATCCTTCAGCATCGCAGCGTTGCCGTACCAGCCGATGGTTGAAGACCCCAGGTTGTGGCTGTAGAGCTTGATGTTGGGGTTGACCGGTGCCGGACGGTCAGACAACACCACATCGAGCCGGTGCAAGGCCAGGTCACCCAGCAAATCGTTCAAATTTCCCTCGTGGCACAGCAGTCGCAAGTGGGGCTCGGCTATGACCGGCTGAATGAGCCTATGCACGACCAACTTGGGCAGGCCATCACAAATACCCACTGCCAGCCGCACGGTCGGCGCGCTCACGGCATCGCGCACCCGCGCCGGCAGGTCTTCGCCCAACTGAAAAATCTGGTCCGCTTGCTGCATGGCCGCCAGGCCCGCAGCGGTGAGCACCAGACCGCGCCCAGCGGGTTTCAGCAAGGCATAACCCAAAGAGCGCTCCAGCTCACGCACCTGGGCGCTGACGGTTTGCACCGCCATATCCAGCTTGTCGGCAGCCCGGGAGATTCCGCCCTCTTTGGCCACGACCCAAAAGTAGTACAGGTGCTTGTAGTTGAAAGTGGTGCTCATATTCAGTTTTTTTAAGATAAATGATGTCGAATTATCTGCTTTTTCAACAATCTGTTGACGCCTATTCTCAACGTTCAATCAACCCACTGGAGAAAATTCAATGCAAGTCATTTTTGAATCCCGCGATGCCGATGGCGCCCAAATGCGCGACTTGTCTGTGGAGCGCGTCCGCTTTGCGCTGCGCCGCCTGACCGCAATGGTGCCGCGCGCCAAAGTGCAGTTCTCCGACGTGAACGGCCCGCGCGGTGGCATAGACAAACGCTGCCAGGTCGAACTAAGCACCGATGCCGCTGGCACAGTGGTCATTGCCTCACTGGCCCGCGACTGGCGTACCGCGCTGGACCGTTCACTGGGTCGCGCAACCCGGGTGCTAACGCGCAGCCTGCAGCGCAACCACAAACCAACGCGAGACCGCACGGCAAAACTTGCCCTGGACAGCTAACACTTTTAAACCATTGAGGAAATCACCATGAACAACGCCTATTCACCCCAGACCGACCGTAACCCGGGTCAGTACCCGGACAACTTCTCCGGCAATGCTGCCTCACACGGCGAATTGCATTCAGCCGATGTGAAACGGGTCTTGCGCAACACCTATGCGCTGCTGGCCATGACACTGCTGTTCAGTGCCGGGGTGGCCGTGGCCACGCTCACGCTGCAACTGCCAGCGCCCGGCCTGGTCGTAACGCTGGTGGGCTACTTTGGCCTGCTGTTTGCCGTCCACAAGCTGCAGAACAGCGGCTGGGCCTTGCCCGCCGTCTTTGCACTGACCGGCTTCATGGGATACACCCTGGGGCCGCTGCTCACAAACGCGCTGGCCTTGCCCGGTGGCGCACAAACCGTAACGCTGGCTTTGGGCGCAACCGGTGTGACCTTTCTGGCACTCTCCAGCTACGTGCTCCTGACCCGACGCGACTTCAGCTTCATGGGCGGCTTTTTGTTCGTGGGCATGGTGATTGCGCTGTTAGCGGGCATTGCCGCGATGTTTTTTCAAATGCCGGCCTTGGGTCTGGCTGTGTCGGCCATGATGGCCTTGCTGTCGGCAGGGCTGATTCTGTTTGAGACCAGCCGCATCGTGAATGGGGGCGAGACCAACTACGTGATGGCCACCGTGGGCCTGTATGTGTCGGTCTTCAATTTGTTCACCAGCCTGTTGAGCCTGTTTGGGTTGGGCGGATCGAGCGACTAACGTTACTGGAAAGCAATCACCATGAAATGCCCTAACTGCCCCGACTCCACCCTGGTCATGTCTGATCGCCAAGGTGTTGAAATCGACTACTGCCCCGCGTGCCGCGGAATCTGGCTCGACCGCGGCGAGCTGGACAAACTGCTGGAACGTTCCGCTGCGATGTCGGCGCCGCCGCCCGCACCAGCTGCATCTGCTGCGCAGAACCGCAAGCAGCCTGACTTTGAAGACTCCGACTACCGCAGTGGACAGGGCTACCACCGGAACCGCAAAAAATCGTGGCTGAACGAGATGTTTGACTGACTTTCACCTGCCCCGATGCAAAACTTCTCCGACCCCGCAATCTTGTTTTTTGTGTTTGGCATCTTGGCGGGATCGCTGAAGTCAAACCTTGAAATTCCGCCCCAAATCTCGCGATTTCTGTCGCTGTATTTGCTGATGGCTTTGGGTCTCAAGGGCGGCTTTGCCTTGGCCCAGTCGGGAATGACAGGTGAGGTGTTGGTGAGTCTGGGGGCTGCACTGGGCATGGCCACGCTCGTGCCCATGCTTGGCTACCTGGTGTTGCGGCGATTCCTCAATGGCTTTGACTCAGCCGCCATTGCAGCCACTTACGGGTCTGTCAGCGCGGTCACCTTCATCACCGCAGTGCAGTACCTCGACTCCCATGGCATTGCCTTCGGTGGACACATGGCAGCAGCCATGGCACTGATGGAGTCCCCCGCTATCGTTCTGGCGGTGGTATTGGCCAACCACGCGCGCCAAAAAGCAGCGGCAACAGTTCAACCCGGCGGCGCAGCAGCAGGGAGCCAATCCCGCCGCTAGGGCGCATCCTGCACGAAGCATTGACCGATGGCGCACAACTGCTGCTCCTGGGGGCCATGCTCATCGGAGTGTTGACCGGCGACGCGGGCCAGGCTGCCATGAAGCCGTTTTCCGTGGACCTGTTCAAGGGCATGTTGGCCTTCTTTCTGCTGGACATGGGTCTACTGGCCGCACGAAATATGGGCAACTTGCGAGGCCAGTCGGGTTGGCTGCTGGTATACGCAATTGCGGGGCCGCTGGTACATGCGGGTATTGCGCTTGGTTTGGGTTGGGCACTGGGAATGACACACGGCAATGTGGCACTGCTGATGGTGCTGGCGGCCAGCGCGTCGTACATCGCCGTGCCCGCAGTCATACGCCATGCCATTCCGGAAGCCCACCCCTCGCTGTACTTCGGCATGTCGCTGGGTCTTACCTTCCCGTTCAATATTTTGGTCGGCATACCGCTCTATGTATATGCGGCACGACTCATTGTGAAGACGACGACCCTTACCCGTTAAAAAGGAAAGTTCGAAATGCGCAATACGCCTAAAACAGTCCCCAGGTTGCTGCAAGAATCATCGCCTTGACCATTGTTGCAGACGGTGAAGCGGATAAGACTGAGTTTGAACTGCTTTCGACGAGTTGGCGGTGCACGAACAGCCCGGACTGAGCTGCGATGCGCCGCACGCCGTACTTGATACTTTTGCGAAGACTTGTTGTCCAGCAGCAGCTGGCCTGGGCCGACAACTGCCCGGCGGGACGAGTACACGCTGTCAGAATTCTTGCGTGAAATCGACGACCCCACCCCTCAGGCGCAGCGTCCTCGATGTGTGTATCATGCTCGTTGAGGTTGATGGGCTTGTTGCAACAGGAGAATCTATCGTTCTGGTTGCAGCAGCGGAACACTGGGGATTCGTCGCCACATGCTTCGTTCGACTCGGTGACGGCGTGGACTCACATTAATGCGGGCAACCCGCCAACCTGCCCACGCACCTATCTGCATCCGGGTGATCGCCGGGTACGCTCGGCCAAGGGCCGGGGCGATAGTGCAACGCTGGGCTCATCCAATCGGTTGCCCTGATTAGCTACACTAAATACTATGCTATTGATAGCAAACAACATAGCATTTACGAGGGCAAGAGGCACTTTTTCTCCAGATTGGGGGACTTCCTCCCATAGAACACTGTCCTTAATCTAATCACCTGTCTCCGCCACCCGGCGCAAACTGTCGCGGTAGCGCCGGCTCACCGGCACCTGGCCGCCATCGCGCATGCGGGCGCGGGCGTCGCCCGAGTCCAGCGGCTCGATCTCCTGCACATAGTCCAGGTTGACGATGTAGCTGCGGTGCACACGCACAAAACGGGCCGGGTCCAGCCGCGCCTCGATAGAAGCCATGGTGGCACGCAGCGGGTAGTCGTGGGCGCGCACCCGCAGTTAGTTGGACGTAGCTTCCCCAAGCCCGCAGGGTGCCACTCCCACCCGGCCGCGGGCAGCAAAGCCATTGGCTTGCCCAGCTTGGGCACCAAAAAGCGCCTTCGGGTGGCTCAACCGGCCTCCACCGGTGGCTATCGTCCTGGAGCGTCCAGCAAACTGGCTCTCCCCTGCAGGGGGGCGAAGCAGCAGCAAGCGGTACAGGGTCACTAATATCACGATGGAGCCATAGCTGCGGGCGTCTTTTAAATACTCGTAGAACAGTTCCAGCGGCCAGCTGCCAAACCTTTCCTCGCAACCTGGCTGGTATAGGGCCGGCTTCGCAGGCCCACCATGGCCAGCACATGGACAACGCTGAAGACCACGCTGGCCAGCACATGCCAGCGCCAATTGGCCCGCCAGTTGTCCCACTGCAGCCCAAAGCGCCGCTCAAAAGCCAGCACCGTCGGCACCAGCGCCAGCAACACCAGGTTGCTGCTCCATTCCCACGCCACAGGCTCCCAGCGCGCAAAGCCCAGGCCGGTGCGCTCTATGTCCAGCCAGACGGTCAGGCTGTTCAAACTGGCCTGGCCGCAGAAAAACAGGATCCACAGCACGGGCTCGACCACATGTTGCCAGGGCCGGTAGCGCGCCAGCCAGGCCTCGGCGTCCGGGGATGAAGGTTCTGAATGGTTTGCCGTGCGGGCGATGTTAGCGACGCCGGTCCCGTCCAACGCCGAAATTCGTCACCAGCACCCGCCACCGGTCCCTTTCTAGCCCCCAAACCGTCACATTTGACCCGCCAGGGCTCACCCGAACCTAATCTGGCGTTCTTTAACCCAAACTCTACCCGCCCATGAACCGCCGCCACGATATCGACGTTTTGGGCGCCCTGGCCTTTGGGCCTGTTGATCCCGTACCAACGGTCCCATGCTGTATGTGACCGAACAGTGGGCTGGCGGCGTCCGCAGTAGCTACCGGTCCGAGCCCTTTAAACCCTGATGCTGATGCTGGAACTGCTGGCGCATGGACCCGATCTTTTGATCTCCGGGGCATCTCCACGCCTTTCTGATGCAAAACACTTCAAAATGGTGACTTTTTGCGCCAGCGCAACCGGCCTGCTGCCGCCCTGGTGTTTGGCATCGCGGTCGTCCCGTTGCTCCGGACTTATGCCGAGGGCGTGACCAACGGCGTGGTGCAACCCGGTTTTGTGCAATTCCTGGCGCGTTACTACACCGCCGCCGCCTGGCCCGAGCACGCATTTGCCGGCTGGCAACACGGCTACACATGGAACCACCTGTGGTACCTGGCCTACCTGTGGTGCTACACCCTGCTGCTGGCGCTGCTGCAACCCGCGTTGGCAAGCCGCCGGCTAAGCGACCGCAGGCGCAGGCCTCACGGGCCTGCGCGGCGCACGGCTGTTGCTGCTGCCCGCGCTGCCCCTGCTGCTGTACACCGTGGCGCTGCAACAGCGTTTCCCCGGCACCAACGATCTAGTCCATGACTGGTACATGCACGCTTTTACTTCACCATTCTCGGTTCTGGTTGGTGCCCGGCCCGCCTGACGCGCTGTGGGCCGAGCTTGCTGCGCTCGCGCAAACCGGCGCTGGGCTCCGCCCTGGGCCTGGGTGCCATCTACCCTGGCCCTGGTGCTGCAGTTCAAGTCCAATGAAGAGGTCTCCACCGCCACCCAGTGGCTGATCTGGACGCTGGCGCAACCTCTGGCTGTGGGCTACGCTGTGCGCCATTCTGGGCTGGAGCTACGCCCTGCTGAACCGTCCGTTTCGCTGGCTGCCCTGGGCGACTGAATCGGTCTACCCCTGGTACATCCTGCACCAGAGCCTGACCGTATTGCTGGCCTACTGGCTGGTACCGCTGCACGTTAAGGTGGTGGTGGAGCCCCTGCTCGTGGTGGGCACCGTACTGGGCTGCTGGATACCGACTTCCTGTACGCTCAACGTGCGGTCGCCGTGGCTGCGCCCGTTAGCTTAATATCTGAAACCCTCTGAATCACGTGTGGTGAACCGTATGGGGATAAGCCCTGCGTAAATAGCTTTTTGTTCTGCTTGTTTCGAAATCTGCAAGACTCAAACGTCATGAGGAGATGGGGCATGTGCCACATCGCAACCGCATTGAAGGAGCTTCCCATGAAATACCTGTTGATGATCTACGCCAGTGAAACCGCCGAGAACGCCATGCCCCCGCAGAGATGGGCGCTTACTATGCAGGGCCTACGGCGCCTACCGACGCCCTACTTACCGCGCCACGGTGCCACAGGCTGGCGAGCGCTTTCAGTGGCCGGTCACCGACGCAACGTCGGTGCGGGTACGCAACGGCAAGTCCCGAGCGCGGAACGGCCCCTATGCTGACACGCAGGAACAGTTGGGCGGTTGGCCAGCGTCATCGACGT
>JADJBC010000015.1 GCA_016703945.1 Candidatus Aalborgicola danicus | reverse complement strand
GGGGCTTCGGTGGGCAATTGCGGCAGGGCAGACGGGCCAAAGGTCTCCCAGCCACCTTGCGCCGGTGACAGCAGTTGCGCCCCGGCCCATGGCACGGCGCTGGAGGCCTTGCGGCCGGCGTGCGCCAGTTGGATACACACAGGCACAGGCGGCGCCAGTTTGCGGGCGCGGTGAAGGGTATCGCCTAGAGCGGCTTCCGTGCGGTCATCCCACAGACCCAGGCAGGCCGGGGTGATGCGTCCCTCAGGCACCACAGCCGTGGCTTCGATCGTGAACAGGCCGGCGCCGCTGTTAAGCAGGTTGCCCCAGTGCATCAAGTGCCAGTCGGTGGCCTCGCCGTTGTTGGCGGCGTATTGGCACATGGGTGCAACAACGATGCGGTTGGCCAGCGACAGGCCGCCCCGCGGAGAGGGTAGTGTGTAGGGGGTGAAAAGCAGGCTCATGGTGCCAGCATATCCCATACGCCCGTTGGGGTGACACAAGGGCCAACCTACTGTGTATCATTGCCTCCGGTTCACGTTAACCCCAAGCAGGAGACCCACACCATGGCACTAATGGATTTCATCAAGAAACAGTTCATAGACGTTATTCAGTGGACCGAAGAGGGTGACGGCACGCTGGCCTGGCGTTTCCCCATGGCCGGTATGGAAATCCAGAACGGCGGCCAGCTGGTGGTGCGCGAGTCGCAGATGGCCGTGTTCGTCAATGAAGGCAAGATCGCCGACGTGTTTGGTCCCGGCACTTACAAACTGACCACACAAACGCTGCCGGTGCTGACCTATTTGAAGAACTGGGACAAGCTGTTTGAGTCTCCGTTCAAGAGCGACGTCTACTACTTCAGCACGCGCCAGCAGATCGACCAGAAATGGGGCACGCCCCAGCCGATCACCATCCGCGACAAGGACTTTGGTGCCGTGCGTATCCGGGCCTTTGGCAACTACGCTTTCCGTGTCACTGACCCCAAACTGTTCCATACCGAGATATCCGGAACGCGTGAGGAATACACGGTGTCAGAACTCGAAGGCCAGTTGCGCGGCCTGGTGTTGCAAAACATCAGCAACGCGATTGCGTCCAGCGGCATCCCCTTCCTGGACCTGGCGACCAACCTGATGGAGTTTGCCAAGGCCTTGCGCACCCAGCTTGATCCCGAGATGGCCAAGCTGGGCCTGAAGCTTGAAAGCATGACGGTGCAAAGCGTCTCGCTGCCCGAAGAGCTGCAAAAGATCCTGGACCAGAAGATTGGCATGGGCATGGTCGGCAACGACATGGGCAAGTTCATGCAGTACCAGACCGCACAGGCCATTCCCAAATTTGCCGAAGGCGGTGGCGGCAGTGGCATTGCGGGTGACGCCATGGGCTTGGGCGCCGGGGTGGCGCTCGGTCAGGTGCTGGCGCAAAACCTGCAGGCCGGCTTGCAGGGCAACCCACAGGCTGCGGCACAGGCAGCGGCTGCCCAGGCAGCTGCCACGCTCAAACCCGATGACATCCTCGCCACGCTGGAAAAACTGGGGGATTTGAAAGCCAAGGGTATCTTGAGTGAGGATGAGTTTGCCGCCAAGAAGGCCGAGTTGTTGAAGAAGCTGGTGTAGCCCCTGGAAGGGGCCGGTCTGGGCGGCAAAGCGTTCTGCTGCGTGTCCCCCGCCCTTCGGGCTCTTCCTTGACCTACGCATAACGCTTTGCCGCCCAGACCTCTCGTCACGGTTTTACCTGCGCACAACCCTCTACCGCCCCTTCCTCCGTGGCCACCGCTAACCAACGTTCCTACACCGCGCCGTGCCCGGGGTGCGGCGCGCCGGTGGAGTTCCGCTCGGCGCAGTCCACCCACGCGGTCTGCGGCTTTTGCCAGAGCACGGTGGTGCGCCAGGGCGATGTGCTGTCGCGCATCGGCAAGATGGGCGAGCTGTTTGACGACCATAGCCCGTTGCAACTCTTTGCCACAGGTCAGTACCAAAAACGCAATTTCACGCTGATTGGTCGTCTGCAGTACAAGACGGCAGAGGGCACCTGGGCCGAGTGGAACGCGATGTTCGACGATGGCCAGACCGGCTGGCTGGCCGAAGACAACGGCGCCTACGTCTTTACCCAGCCCAGTAACCAGCAGCAAAACATGCCGCCGGCGGACCGTTATGTGGTGGGCAAACAGGTGGGGGTCAATGGCAAGCCGTTCAGCGTGGCCAGCAATGTCTCGGCCGTTCTCATCAGTGCCCAGGGCGAGCTGCCCAAGCTGCCACCGCTGGGCCACCCGTTTGACGTGGTGGAGCTGCGCAGCGCCAGTGGCGAGGTCATCAGCATTGACTACACCGGCACGCCGCCTGCCGTCTCGCAGGGCACCGCTGTGCTGCTGGACGATTTGGCGCTCAAGGGCCTGAAGGACGAATCTGCGAAGGAGGAAAAAGGCCGCCAGTTCAATTGCCCGCATTGCGGCGCGCCGGTGACCGTGGCATTGGCCACCAGCAAAAGTATCAGCTGTGGCAGTTGCAACAGTGTCATCGACCTGAGCCAGGGCATTGGTGGCGAACTCAAATCCGCGATTCAGGATGAGCCGATTCAACCGTTGATTCCGCTGGGCACCCTGGGCCAACTGCAGGGCACGCAGTGGCAAGTGGTGGGTTTTCAGCACCGCATGGGGGTAGCGCCGGGGGACGACGAGCACTTTGGCTGGAGCGAATACCTGCTCTACAACCAGAAGCGGGGATTTTGTTTCCTGGTGGATTCCGAGGAAGGCTGGAGCCTGGTTCGCCCCACCACCGGCGCACCCAGCATGGCCAGCTCAAACGCCAACAGCGCCACTTACCAGGGCACCACGTATTCCCTGAAGTACAGCTACACCGCCGAAACCAACTACGTCTGTGGCGAGTTTTACTGGCTGGTGCAGCGTGGCCAGAAAACGCAGAACAAAGACTTTGCCAATGGCAAACGCATGTTGTCGCTGGAGCAGAGCGCCAGCGAGGTGGTGTGGTCCAGCGGGGACCAGATCGCCAGTGAGGTCGTCGCCAAGGCCTTCAAGCTTGAAGGCAAGCAAGACCTGCTCAAACGCGACGTTGCGCCTTTCAGTGCCGCAAAAAGTGTTGGCATTGGCACCATCATTGTGGTGCTGGTTGTCATTCTGATTTTGCTGTCACTGCTGAGCCGCTGCTCCAGTTGCGACCCTAAGGTGGAGAACTGTTCTTCGTCGTCCAGTTCGCGCAGTTCGGGTGGCTCGTTTGGTGGTTTTTCGGGCGGCGGAGGTCACAAGTAATGCAAGTTTTATTAGGAGAGTCCCATGGGCTTTGAAATGTTGAAACCCGGCGCAATCCTCGCCTCGTTGGTGTTCGCACTGATGGGTGTCGCGATATTCTGGTTGTGCTTTCTGATCATCGACAAGATCACCCCCTACGATTTGTGGGGCGAGATCGTCGAGAAGCAAAACGTGGCCCTCGCGCTGGTGGTGGCGGCCATGAGCCTGGGCATTTGCGTCATCATCGCTGCGGCCATTCATTAAGGCCCCCACGCTTGTCGCTTCGCGTACTACGCTGCCCCCCAGTGGGGCGCAATTGGCAAAACCCCAAGTCCACGCCTTGGGGCGGCCCGGCGGCGAATTCGGTTTCGTTGCAGGGGTGAGTGTGCAACATTTGGCCGACGCGCCGTCGCGGCGCACGCCCCGCCCGCTGGAAGTCACGCTGTTAGCCAGCGTGTTTGTGGTGGCCGCCTGCGGGCTGGTGTACGAGCTGGCCGCCGGGGCGCTGGCCTCCTACTTGTTGGGTGACTCGGTTCTTCAGTTCTCCACGGTCATTGGTTGCTATTTGTTTGCCATGGGCATTGGCTCGTGGTTATCGCGGTTTTTTGAACGCCAGTTGCCAGCGCACTTCTTGCGCATTGAACTCTTGGTAGCCCTTGCAGGCGGTGCGCTGCCCGGTCTGCTGTTTTTGTCTAACGCCTACATACCAGGCGCTTTCCGCTTCCTGTTGTACGGCATGGTGGGATTGGTGGGCATTTTGGTGGGGCTGGAGATTCCGCTGGTCATGCGTATTCTCAAGCGCGAGGTGGCGCTCAAAGACCTGGTGTCGCAGGTGCTGACTTTTGACTACCTGGGCGCGTTGGCGGTGTCTGTGGCGTTCCCGCTGATTTTGGTGCCGCAGTTGGGACTGATACGCACCGGCTTGCTGTTTGGCCTGCTCAATGCATCGGTCGGGTTCTGGACGCTGTGGGTGTTCCGCCATGAGTTGCGGCGTTTTGCCGCGCATGCCTGGGCCTGCGTGGTAACCGTGGCGCTACTGGCTGCGGGGTTCGCGATGGCGGATCAGATCACCACCCTGGCCGAAGACAAGTTCTACCACGACCGCATTGTGCTGGCGGCTACCTCGCCCTACCAGCGCATCGTCGTGACCAGTGGCAAGACCGGCCACAAGTTGTACCTCAATGGCAATCTGCAGTTTGCTGAACGCGATGAATACCGCTACCACGAGTCACTGGTCCACCCCGCCATGTCCGCCTATGGTGCGCCACGCAGGGTGGCGGTGCTGGGCGGGGGTGACGGCATGGCCGTACGGGAAGTCCTCAAATACCCGAGTGTGGAAAGTGTGACCCTGGTGGAGCTCGACCCCAACATGACCGGACTGTTTGCCAAAGACCCGGCGATGGCCCAGCTTAACGGCGGATCGCTCTCGTCACCCAAGTTGAAGACCATCAACATGGACGCCTTCCAGTGGCTGCAGGGCAAAGAGGTACCGGGCACCGCCACGGAGAGCGCGGGGGCGGTACTCCCCGAGCCCGAGATGTTCGACGTCATCATTGTGGACTTCCCCGATCCCACCAATTTTTCCATTGGCAAGCTCTACACCAACACCTTCTACGCGCTGCTGGCCCAGCGCCTCTCGGCCAGTGGTTATGCGGTGATCCAGACCACGTCGCCGCTGGTGGCGCGCCAGAGTTTTTGGACCGTGGCAAACACGATTGAATCGGTTGGCCTGCACGCAACCCCGTACCACGCCAATGTGCCCAGCTTTGGTGAATGGGGCTACATCATCGCTAGCCATAGACCCTGGCATATGCCGGCATCCCTGCCGGACGGTCTGCGGTTTTTAAGTCCTCCAACCCTGCCCTTGCTGTTTGATTTCCCAAAAGACATGGCACGTGTTCCGGCCGAGGTGAACCGCTTGTCCAACCAGGTTCTGGTGACAACCTATGAGCAGGAGTGGGGTCGGGTCGGGCCTTAGGGATTCGGGCAATCCAGCTCACAGGGGGTGCGGACAATAACTTGGACCACTTGGAGGTAGTTCATGTTTTCATACGAAGATCGCATTCGAGCCGTCAAGCTCTACATCAAGCTCGAAAAGCGTCTTGGAGCGACTATTCGCCAGTTGGGCTACCCAACCAAGAACTCGCTGATTGGCTGGTGTGAATCGAACTAATCTCTTGACTGCAGTGCGACTGGCGTCATGGCAGTTGATTTTGTTGAGCTTATTTGGCCCTTCTCGAAACGATTACGTCTGTTTCGAGAGATGCCAAAAATCAGTATCCGAGGACATTCGCCCGTCTTTCACTCGCACGTGGTATTTTCGTGTGCCCACCAGTTGCAGTGCAACCGCTTCCTTTTTTGAAAACTCCACGACAGTCAAGACATTAGTTCGTTTTACATTAACCCACCCATGCCGCAATACCAGAGCTTCCCTGATGCCGCTGGCGACTCCGTTTCGCTGGAAAAACTCAAAGCCCTTCGCTTGCCACCTCTGGCTGGGCGCAGTTTTCTTGATGTCGGTTGCAACGAAGGCTATTTTTGCGGCTTTGCCCTCTTTGCCGGTGCCAGCAAGGTGGTGGGGCTGGACGCATCAGAGCTCTTCATTGAACGGGCGCGGCGTAGGTTTACACAGGCCAGCTTTGAATGCCAGTCGTGGGACAACTTGCCCGACGCCCCGTTTGACGTAGTCCTCCTGGCCTCTGCGCTGCACTACGCAGAAGACCAGGCGGCACTCCTGTCGCGCCTGGTCGGCGCATTGTCAGACAACGGTGTGCTGGTACTGGAGCTGGGCATTGCGCCTGGCGAAACCAACGAATGGTGCGAAGTTGAACGCGGCATAGACAGCAGATGGTTCCCCACCTGGCCCACGCTCATGGAGATACTGAGCCCCTATGAGTGGAAAGACATTGGCCCCAGCGTGAACCAGCGCGGGGACCCTATTCCACGCCGTGTGATTCATGTGTGCCGGCGCAGGCCAGTGGCCTACCTGCTGGCGCAGCCGCCGGGCTATGGCAAGTCGTCGTTGTGTCGCAAAGTTTTTATTCCCGCGGGCATACGGGTGGTCGAAAACGACTACTGCCTGTGCCGCATTGCGTCGGGAGAGGCCTGTGGAAGCCCCGCCTTGCAGGCAGTGGTGGCGTCGCATTTTTACGCGGATGCACTGGACCGAACCCTGGCGAAGGTGATCGAAGCCACCCTGCTTGATGACTTGGTGCAAGTCTGGCTTACCCAGGCCAACGGACTGGATTTTGCGCTCGATGGGTACCTCCCGCAAGCGGTGCATGAAGCTGTGCGCGAGCAACTTTCGGCTGGCGGGTATATGGTCGTGGCATTGCATTGGGACCCACCGCAGGGCAAAGGCGTTCCGCCGTTGCACGACGCCATGGGCTGGGCCAACGCATATGAAGTAAGCCTTCTGAAGCAAGGGCACGCCAACGAGCCAGCCTCACCGCTGCCCGCACTGCCGTTCACTGGAATCCATGGCCACGTAGACCGGGTGCGCTGCACCAGAGGTCGCCTTCACGTATGGGGCTGGGCGGTGCACCACAGCAGCGTTGCACCCACCAACTTCTTCGTCACCCTGGGCGGGCAAGAGGCCAAGGTCATCTCACACGAACGCGTGCCGCGGGTGGATGTGCAGCACCATCTGCAGTTGCCGCACCCCTATTTTGGCTACCTGCTCGAAGTAGAGCGGCCAGCAGACATCGGAGTCGAGCAACTGCCGACTGCCATCGCTGTGCATTGCAGTGTGGGCTGTGAATCGGTTTTCGGGCCGCTATGGATTTCACCGGACGCCGAGTTTATCGATGCGTCGTGACCACGGCTAAAACACTGCCGCAGGTGCCAGTCGTTCGCTGCATCTGTTCTGAGTGAAGAGGCTTGGAAAAAAAATTAGCTCAGCTAAGGACCTGTCTTACGAGATCATCGCAGCGATGGATTCGGTTTTAAGTGGAATCTGATAGGGAGTGGAACAAACCGGGGGCTGAGCAATCTAGGCTGGATTTGCTGCCATTTTGCTAAACTGACTCCGCCATGGCGGCGACCAAGACCGTCGAGGTCGAGATCGACCAGTTCCTATCACACGAACTAAAGTTGTATCTCCCGCGATTGACCGCTTCAGAAGGCCAACGCATCCAGCGGAAAGTGGGGCGTGAGATTTGCTTTAATCGCGTCGGCTATGTCTGCAATGTCCGCCTCGGGAAAATCTATAACCGCGTACCCTTGAGAGTGCAATTGCTTGGCAATTGTGCGGATGGCGTCGTCTGCATCCGCAAACAGCGCATCAAAAAATGGCGACTCGACGTGTGGCACGCCGGGCAAAGGGTTCTTAAATGGAACTGAGGGTTTCTGTGTCATGTGGTCAGTTGCGGGGGGCCTTGGTGTAGCGGTAACGGAGGCGCGTTAAAGCCAGTATGACACCTTCGATCAGTCATCAGCCTTGCGCAAACCCGCACGATTCTCGCCGCAAGTCGAATCCTGGGTCAGCCCACACGAGCGCTGTTCAAGTCATCCGCAACGTCCCTCAACGCCCTTTGGCGAGTTCTTCTCCCACCAGCTGGCGCAACTGTTCGAAGCCAAACGAAGGCAGCGGCCGTCCGTTGACGAAATATTCCGGTGTCTGGGAGACGCCCAGTGTGTTGGCGTCGGCCAAGTCCTGCGCGACGGCCTGCTTGACTTCGGGTGCCGTCAAGTCAATCGCCAGCTGCTCCATATTGAGACCGACGGGTTCGAGGTATTTCCAGGCCAAATCCACTTTGGCGGTGTGGTTCGACGCCCAGTCTTGTTGGCTTGCCAGCAGGGCCTCAAGTGACGGCCAGAACTTTCCTTGCCGTCTGGCCGCTTCCAATACGGCGACGACCTTGTCCGAACCCTTGTGAAACGGCGCATACCGTATCACCAGCCGAATGCGGTCAGGATGTTGTGCCATCAGTTGTTTGACCATGGGGTAAAAGGTGCGGCAGGTTTCACAGGCCGGGTCCAGAAACTCAACGATGACGACCGGCGCGTCGGCCTTGCCCAAGCTTGGAGAATGCGGGCGAATCAGCGCAGAGCGGTCCACGGCAACCGTTGCTTGTCCACTCGGATTTTGGTTGGAGGCGTACCACCAGGCGCCAATGGCAATCACCGCCAGAAGAGCCAGGGTGGTCAGTGCGAGTGTCTTTTTTTGCATGAGTCAAATTTTGCAGGAATATTGGGGATCCAGTATGGCATTGCACAATCAACCGGTATCGACAACACACCATCCACCACCATGAGAGTTTTTGGAATCGCCGGGCACTCCGGCATGGGCAAGACCACACTGCTGGAACGTTTGGTGCCCGAGCTGACCGCACGGGGCCTGCGCGTATCCCTTATCAAACACAGCCACAAGGCCATTGACATTGACCGCCCCGGCAAGGACTCGTACCGGCTGCGGGAAGCCGGCTGCAGCGAGGTGGTGTTGCTGGGCAACGAGCGCTGGGCTCTGATGCATGAGTTGCGGGGCGCGCCAGAGCCGTCGCTTGAATATTTGATCGGCCGACTGCAAGACTGTGACCTGGTGCTGATTGAAGGCTTCAAGGATGGCCACTTTCCGAAAATCGAAGTCTGGCGCGCCGAGCTGGGGCGCGACGCCCTGTGGCCCAACTGGCCGGGCATTGTGGGTATTGCGGGTGATGGCCCGCCCGGTCCCGGTCAGGGGTTGCCGGACGCAAACCAACTCCTGGTATTTGACCTGGCCGACATACGGGCCATTGCTGACTGTGTGGTCGAACGCGCCATAACATGCTGAACCGACGCCAGTGCTTGGGTGCCGGTCTGGGCGCGGCCTGGACCGGCTCCGGTTGCGGACGCACGGCCCCCTCGGCATCCCCCATCCAGGGCGGTTTCACCGATGGTCAGCCTGAACGTGGCCACTGGTTGCGCGACCGTTTACACAGCGGCAAGCCCTGGCCGCTGCCGGACAAGGTGTTCACCACCCGGGTACTGATCGCCGGCGGCGGTGTGGCGGGTCTGGCGGCGGCGCGGGCCTTGCGGCTGCGCGGCATGGAAGACTTTGCGCTGCTGGAAATGGAGGACACCGCCGGAGGCAACAGCCGGGGCGGGCAACTGGGCGGTCTGGCCTGCCCCTTGGGCGCCCACTACCTGCCCTTGCCAGGAGACGACGCGCCCGAGGTGCAGGATCTGCTGGAAGAACTCGGTTTGCGCCAGCGAATGGCTGGGCGCTGGCAGTACGACGACCGTTACCTTTGCCACAGCCCACAGGAGCGATTGTTCTTTCAAGGGGAATGGCAGGAGGGTTTGCTGCCGTTGAGCGGGGTGGGCGAAGAAACCTTGGCGCAGTACCGCGTATTTGCGACCCTGGTGGAACAGGCCCGAAAGGCCGCTCGGTGGACATTACCAGTACAAAATTGGCCTCTAGCCCCCGTGAAATCTGCATTGGTGGCTATGAAGTTCATAGCATATCTAGACCAGCATGGCATTACCGACCGTCATCTGCGCTGGTACCTTGATTACTGCTGCCGCGACGACTACGGCGCCGGTATTGCCACCGTGTCGGCCTGGGCCGGCATCCACTACTTTGCCAGCCGCCACGGCTTCCACGCGCCGGGAAGCGACGCACCCGAGCGCGAGGGCCTGTTGACCTGGCCCGAAGGCAATGCCTGGCTGACCCAACGCCTGGCAGCGCCACTGGGTGAACGCCTGCACACAGGGCGTGTGGTGGTGGGCATCACACACAACAAACAGGGTGTGGAGGTCGACGCCTTCAACGCGGTGACCCAGTCACTGGAACGTTGGCAGGCAGAGCGCGCCGTGGTTGCTTTGCCCCTCTTCGTGGCGGCCCGGGTGGTCCAGAACCCGCCCGATGTTCTGCGGCAAGCGGCGCGCCAGGTGGTCTATGCGCCATGGCTGGTGGCCAATATCCACCTACACAGCGCCCTGCACGACCGGCCCGGTGCTGCGCCCAGTTGGGACAACGTGTTGTTTGACGGCGTCAAGGGTGCTGATGGTGCCCAAGGCGTCGGCGGTCTGGGTTATGTGGACGCAACCCACCAGCACCTTCAAGCCCAGCCCGGCGCCACCGTGCTGACGCATTACCGGGCGCTGGGTGACTTTTCGGTTGGTGCTGCTGGCGGCGCCTCTGCGGCAGGGGCGCCTATCGGTGCTGGCGGGCGTGCCTGGCTGCTCAATCGCCCCTGGGCCGACTGGCGTGACCAAATCCTGGCCGAGCTGTCCGTGGCCCACCCGGATCTTGTGGCCAAAACTACCGCCGTCGACATTACCCGTTATGGCCACGCCATGGCCGTTCCGATACCCAGTGCCAATGGTCAAATCGGGTTCTGGACCGCGTCGAATAAGCGTGAGCAGCTATCAAAAAAAGAGCGACTGCTGTCCCGGCCGACGCTGACCTGGGAGCGCCTGCATTTTGCCCACAGCGACTGGGCGGGGTATTCGGTGTTTGAAGAAGCGTTCACGGCAGGGCATTGGAGTGTGTCGTCTGTGGCAACCCTTCGCTGATCCAAGCCGTTAGCCGGCCAGCCGTGTGACTACACTCAGGGCCTGTTTGATTGGAGCCCGACCCCGCACATGGATGTTTCTCTGCTGTTGTTGATACTGGCCCTGGTGGGCTACGTTTTTCAGGTGCGCGACGAGCGCCGCCGCGTCGGTCTGCTGGCAACCTATCTGGGCCACTACCAGATCGAGCAGTTAATGGCCACGTTAACCGAAGGCTATATGCGCGCCTTGGGCGAAACCGATGCGGCCCGTCAACAGCAAATCTGGAGCATGTTGGGCAGTGCCGAGACGGCGTTAAGCGAGCAATTTCAAAAGTTTGTGGCGGACTTTGCCCACGTCGACGAGGCTGCCGCGCGGGTCAGCAAGCTCCCAATTTCGATTTTCTACACCGGCAAATGGTGGCCCAACAGCACCTTTGATCTGCGCAAAGTTTTGGGGGTGCATGCCCGCGGCATCAGCGAGACCGTAGCCAACACCAGCCCACAGCGCAGCGACCGGGACAAGGCCTTCACTTTGCTGGCTGAGATCTTTTTGATGCAGCACAGCTGCCACTGGTATTGCAAGTCCCTGGGGGTGGCATCGGCCCGCCTGGTCATGCGCCACCAGACACCCTACGAAAAGGTGCTGGACTCGGTTTCGCCGGGCACACGCCAGGCCTACACCGCTCTGATAGCGCGCTGATCGCCCGCTAAACTTGGGCCGTCGGCATTCCTCTTGCTTTGCCCACCATCCCACTCTTCTTCAAGGCACCCTCCCATGCAGCATGTCGTTTTTAACCAAAAAGGTGGCGTTGGCAAATCCACCATCACCTGCAACCTGGCGGCCATCAGCGCCTGGCAAGGCTTGCGCACGCTGGTGATTGACCTCGACTCCCAGGGCAATTCCACCCGCTACCTGCTGGGCCCCGACATGCCCGAAGACTTGCCCAATGTGGCCGAGTTCTTTGAGCAAAGCCTCAAATTCACGATCCGCGACAAGGGCGCCACGGAATTTATCGTCAACACCCAGTGGGAGGGCCTGGACCTGATGCCGTCCAGCCCGCTCCTGGACGAACTGCACAGCAAGCTGGAGTCGCGCCACAAGATCTACAAACTGCGCGATGCACTGGAGCTGCTGGCCGAAGACTACGACCAGATCTACATTGACACGCCACCGGCGCTGAATTTCTACACCCGCTGCGCGTTGATTGCCGCCCAGGGTTGTTTGATTCCGTTTGACTGCGACGACTTTTCGCGCCGCGCCGCTACACACTGCTGGAAAACGTGCAGGAGATCCAGGCCGACCACAACTCGGACCTCAAGGTCGAAGGCATCATCGTCAACCAGTTCCAGGCCCGTGCCAACCTGCCCCAGCGCATGGTGCAGGAGCTGATCGACGAGGGGCTGCCGGTGCTGCAACCCTACCTGCGCTCGTCGGTGCGCATTCGTGAATCACACGAGCAATCCATGCCGATGATCTTCCTGGACCCCAGCCATACGCTGACCCAAGAGTTTGTGGCTTTGCATGACGCCTTGGCCTGATCATGGCCGACCATCAATGGGATCGCTGCATATTCTGCAAACAATGGTAACCATTTAGACCTCTGGCCCCCGTGAAACAAGCGCAGGTAGCTACTAAATTTGTAGCGCTTCCGGGGTGCCACCACGCTGCAGCGCCTGGCGAAGCACCCGCTGCGGCGCAAACAGCGCGACCAGCGCATCCATCAGCGCATGCGCCTTGCCCGAGTGATCGGCGCCAAAATTACACACATACACATCCACCGTCACGCCTATTTGCTCAGGCCAGGTGTGCACACACAAGTGGGATTCGGCCAGCAGCACGGTGGCGGTCACTCCGCCCGGACCTTGGCCGGTTGCGGGAAAGGTGTGGGCCAGTTGGCTCACCGCTTGCAGGCCAGCGTGGGAGACCTCTTGCACGCAACGATGCAATAAGCGCACCGCGTCGGTAAGCCACACGTTGTCGCACTGGCAGCGGCTGAGATCGGCGGTGAGGTGAAGGCCTTGCATAAGCGCCACTGTAGAGTACTTTTTGGGGCAGGGAGTCACACAAAGTAGGAGACCGTGGGGACCATCTCCAGCGCAAAGTAAAATATCGGGTTTCCCCCAGTCCCCACATTACCCGGAGTCGCCCAGCCCATGGCCACCACCCCCCCCAGCCCACAATCGGACCAGCAAATGGCCAACGCCATTCGCGCCCTCGCAATGGACGCCGTTCAGGCCGCCAATTCCGGCCACCCCGGCGCCCCTATGGGCATGGCCGACATGGCAGTGGCA
The DNA here is from genome assembly GCA_016703945.1 of Candidatus Aalborgicola danicus. Lineage (GTDB taxonomy): Bacteria > Pseudomonadota > Gammaproteobacteria > Burkholderiales > Burkholderiaceae_C > Allorhodoferax > Allorhodoferax danicus. The sequence continues at coordinate 5,001 of JADJBC010000015.1, read as the reverse complement.
CTCTGGGGACAACACCTGAGCCACAACCCGACCAACCCCCACTGGTTGAACCGCGACCGTTTTGTGCTGTCCAATGGCCACGGTTCCATGCTGATTTATGCGCTGCTGCACCTCACCGGTTACAAGCTGCCCATGGCCGAGCTGAAAAACTTTCGCCAGTTGCACAGCAAGACCGCCGGCCACCCCGAAGTAGGCGTCACCCCTGGCGTGGAAACCACCACCGGCCCGCTGGGTCAGGGCCTGACCAATGCGGTCGGCATGGCGCTGGCCGAAAAGCTGCTGGCCAGCGAATTCAACCGCGAAGGCCATGCCGTGGTCGACCACCACACCTACGTGTTCATGGGTGACGGCTGCCTGATGGAAGGCATCAGCCACGAAGCCGCTGCACTGGCTGGCGCCTGGAAGCTGGGCAAGCTGATCGCCCTGTACGACGACAACGGCATCTCCATCGACGGCCAGGTCGCCCCCTGGTTCATCGACAACACCCCCCAGCGTTTTGTGGCCTATGGCTGGAACGTGATCGGCCCCGTCGACGGCCATGACGTGAATGCCGTGTCCCACGCGATTGCGGAAGCCAAGAAGACCAATGACCGCCCCACACTGGTCATCTGCAAGACCCACATCGGCAAGGGCAGCCCCAACCGCGCCAACACCGCCAAGGCCCACGGCGAACCGCTGGGCGCCGAAGAAATCAAGTTGACCCGCGAGTCCATTGGCTGGAGCCATGTGCCTTTCTCAATCCCCAAAGAGGTGTACGCCGATTGGGACGCCAAGGAAGCGGGCAAGGCCGCCGAGCAAGCCTGGAAAGACACGTTCGCCGCCTACCAGGCCGCCTTCCCCGCGCTGGCCAAGGAGCTGGTGCGCCGCATGAAGGGTGATCTGCCCAAGAATTTCGTACAGACTGCGGTGGACACCGTCATTGCCGCACACACCAAGGCCGAAACCGTGGCCAGCCGCAAGGCCAGCCAACTGGCACTGGAATCCTTCACGGCCGCTCTGCCCGAGCTGCTGGGCGGTTCGGCTGATTTGACCGGCTCCAACCTGACCAACACCAAGAGCACGCCCAACCTGCGCTTTGACGCGCTGACCGGCGCTGTCGTCAAAACGGAAGCCGCGAACGGCGAAATGGTGGGTGGCCGCCACATCAACTATGGTGTGCGCGAATTCGGCATGGCTGCCATCATGAACGGCGTGGCCCTGCACGGTGGTTTCATCCCCTACGGCGGCACCTTCCTGACTTTCAGCGATTACAGCCGCAACGCCATTCGCATGGCCGCGCTGATGAAGCAACGCGTGATCCACGTGTTCACCCACGACTCCATCGGTCTGGGCGAAGACGGCCCCACGCACCAGTCCATAGAACATGCCGCGTCCCTGCGACTGATTCCGAATCTGGACGTGTGGGCGCCCTGGCGATACCGCCGAGACCGCCGTCGCCTGGACCGTGGCCCTGCAGAACAAGAGCAAGCCCACGGCCCTGCTGCTGAGCCGCCAGAACATTGCCTACATCGCCAAGGGCGACTCCGCCGTGGCGCCCGACGCCTCCGGCCTGGACGCGATCAGCAAGGGTGCGTATGTGTTGGCCGAGCCCGCAGACGCCGGACTGAAGAAGAAGGCCCAGGCCGTGATAATTGCCACCGGCTCCGAAGTGCAACTGGCCATTGCCGCTCAAAGCTGCTGGCCGAGCGCAAGATTGCGGTGCGTGTGGTCTCCATGCCCTCCACCACGACGTTTGACCTGCAGAGCGCCGAGTACAAATCATCGGTGCTGCCAGCAGGCCTGCCCCGCGTGGCGGTTGAAATGGGTGCGACCGGTGGCTGGTGGAAATACGGCACGGCAGCCGTCGTGGGCATTGACACCTATGGTGAGTCGGCCCCGGCGCCCGTTCTGTTCAAGCATTTTTGGTTTCACGCCCGAGAACGTGGCGGATACGGTGCAATCGGTGTTGAGCCGCAATGATGTTGAGCGCCCGCACTCGGTCACGATGCGGGTCGCTGCCTCCAACGGGGGTCTGTTGTGTTGAGGTTAGGTTAGGTTTCCGTTTTTTATTTACGAAAGAAGCATATGACTATCAAGATCGGCATCAACGGCTTCGGCCGCATCGGACGCAACGTGTTGCGCTCCGCCATCCAGAATTTCTCGGACATCGAAGTCGTTGCCATCAACGACCTGTTGGAGCCGGACTACCTGGCCTATATGCTGCAATACGACAGCGTGCATGGCCGCTTCAAGGGCACCGTCAGCGTGGACGGCAACACCCTGATCGTCAACGGCAAGAAGATCCGCCTGACGCAAGAAAAAGACCCGACCAACTTGAAGTGGAATGAAGTCGGTGCCGACATCGTGATCGAGTCCACCGGCATCTTCTTGGACAAGGCCGGCGGCGAGAAGCACCTGGCTGCGGGCGCCAAGAAAGTCATCTTCTCCGCCCCTCCAAGGACGACACCCCGATGTTCGTGTTCGGCGTGAACGACACCACCTACGCCGGCCAGACCATCATCTCCAACGCATCCTGCACCACCAACTGCCTGGCACCCGTGGCCAAGGTGTTGAATGACAAGTGGGGCATCAAGCGCGGTCTGATGACGACGGTGCACGCGGCCACCGCCACGCAAAAAACCGTGGACGGCCCGTCCAACAAAGACTGGCGTGGCGGCCGCGGCATTCTGGAAAACATCATTCCATCGAGCACCGGTGCTGCCAAGGCCGTGGGCGTGGTCATCCCGGCACTGAACAAGAAGCTCACCGGCATGTCGTTCCGCGTGCCCACCAGCGATGTTCCGTGGTCGATCTGACCTGCGAGCTGAATTCCGAGGCTACGCTCAAGGAAATCTGCGCCGAAATGAAGGCGCAGAGCCAGGGCGCCTTGAGGGGTGTGCTGGGCTACACCGAAGACAAGGTGGTTGCGACCGACTTCCGTGGCGAGACCTGCACCAGCGTGTTTGACGCGGACGCTTCCATCGCGCTGGACGGCACCTTCATCAAGATCGTGGCCTGGTACGACAACGAGTGGGGCTACTCCAACAAGTGCCTGGAGATGGTGCGCGTCGTCGCGAAATAGGGCCCCCCACGCTCCGCCGCTGCGCGGACGCTGCCCCCAAGGGCGCAATCTGGCAAAACCCCAAGTCCACGCCTTGGGGGCGGCCCGGCGGCGAAACAAGGCTCACCCCCGTGGCGGCTGCGCCGCCTCCCCCCTTGCAGGGGGCGCTACCAGCGGCCCGGCTGAGCCGGTTCCGCGGTAGCCCTGGTGCAGGCACACTTCGGCACTGCTCAGTCTCACGCGCCTTCGGGCGCGTTTTCTGCGCACTTGGTCAGCAGTCCTCGGCGCCAAGCCTGCACCGCCATGCGGTGTGGGTTCAGGGGTATGCAGCAACTTCTCTACCTGCGCTCGCCCGTCCGGATTGGTCATCAGCACCAGAACGGAACCGGCGGTTGCAAGCTGTTCCGACGGCGGGTTAAAGACCCATGCGCCACTTTCGCGGGTTGCCATCAACAGGTAGTTTTCGCGAGGGGGCAACAGGATGCCCAGGGGCGTGCTTGAAAAATCGTCAGGAATGACAACTTCCTCCACACGCAAGCCCTCATCGCTGCGCAGCATCTGGTCGAGAAAGCTCACCACATGGGGCCGCACCATCGCCGAGGCGATGCGCATGCCGCCGGTGAAATCCGGTGAGACGATCTCATCGGCGCCCGCGCGACTTGCCTTATTGGCGTTGTGAATGTCGTGCCGACGCACTACCACGCGGACCTGCGGCCGCATCAGCTTCACCGACATGGCCACCATCAGGTTGTGACTGTCGTCGCCGGTGACGGCAAACACACCGGCGCGCTTCCAGGCCGGCCGTTGCGCAATGCGTCGTCGTCGGCCGCGTCGTCGTGCAGGTGCAAGGTGTGCGGGTGGTGTTCCAGCCAGGCATCCAGAGCCGCGCGGTCCTGTTCAATCACCACCATTGTGCGCTTGGTCTTGACCAGTTCGTTGGCCACGTTGGTGCCCACGCGTCCGATACCACAGACGATGTAGTGGCCCGAGAGCCTGGCGATTTGCTTTTCCATGCGCTTCCTCTTAAGTGCGGCGTTCAGATCGGATTCAAGCAACAGGGCCACTAGGGGTCGGAAAACTGGTAACTCATGGTTGCGATGCCAAACAAGGCGATGACCACCGGTAAACAGGCGCCCCATGGGATGGTGGCCAGGTCCACTCGTTTCACCGTAACCAATCGTGGCCACGGTGATAAACGTCATGTAGAAGCTGTCAATCCACGTGGCTGTGGGGCGCCCGATGTAGTGGTAGCCCAAAGTACTCCCGGTGGTGATCAGCAGCAGCAAGACATTGTGCGACCATCAGGCCACAAGTGCCTGCTGCGAACGACCTTTTTGACCACTGCGATCCATGGCGTCTACGGATGGTGTTGGGTATCCATGTCAGGGTTGTTCAGTCGGTATGAAACTGCTCCTGGCATTTTGCCTTTGAAGGGTGCATAAAACGCCTTGATGGCCAACATGTCGGCCTCAATGTCTCAGATGGGATGGAACACCGGGCCGAGGCCGCTGAGTTTGCGTTCATAGTCCATATACGCCACATGACGATGGGCACCTGCGCAGGGAGCGCAATGTAGTAAAGCCGGTCTTCCAATACCGTGTTTTGTTGCGGGTGCCTTCGGGCGGGACAATCAATTGCAGTGGTCAACGGCAGCTTTCATAGCTTCCACCGACGCAGCGACCAGGTTGTTGGATGTTTCGCGGCGAACTGGTATGCCGCCGAGCCACATCATCATTATGGCGAAACGGAAATTGGAACCAATTGGTCTTTGCCCATCCAATACATGTTCAGGCGTAAAACAAAGCCACCATCAGTGTGTGGGGCAGGTCCCAATTTGCTGGGTGTGGGGTGCTGCAATGAGCACACACTTTTGGCCATTGGCGAGCAGTGCCCCTCGATCTTCCAACCTGCGAGCTTTAAAAGCCAATGGACAAAGCCCGTAACAAGGTATTGACCAAGGG
>JADJBC010000014.1 GCA_016703945.1 Candidatus Aalborgicola danicus | reverse complement strand
GCGAAGACAATTTCAAAGCACCAGCACTTGCAGGTGCCGAAAACGGTAGTTCGACACCCCCACCATTTGCCGTCAAAGTTTGAACCACCTTGCTAATATCGACTGACGCGGCATTCTCCGGTGTTACATTCAACGCGGATCCTGCTGGTGGGCTGCCAAATCGCATCAGAACCTTCGCTTCTGGTGCCGATGCAAACGTGTACATGGTCATTTGAAGTGACTTGGTCCCCGGCGGAATGAAAACCCTCCATTGCAGTTGAAAGGTCTCACCCACAACAGAAGGTAGTATCACTTCTTGATCGGATATTGCCAGAAGCGGTGAAGACGGCTCAAATTTGGTATTAAAGGCCGACGTTCCTCTTGCACTAACGGACTGTAATTCGAGGCATGCGCACCCGATACAGCCGCCATCACTCCAAGCAATCCAGCCACAATTGATCTGATGATCACCGGTTTATTGAATTTCGTGTGCATTTTCAAATCGCTTTCCGGAAAAATTGGCAAACATTTATTCATAACTACTAAAAAAACTAATTAGTAAGCAAATGTTTGCCGCCTAGAAATGGAAAAACGCCAAGGAAACCCTTGGCGTTCTCTAAATTAAGCTAGCCTAGGCTGGCTTAGAAATTTCCAGGTGTGAACGTGCTTGGTGCATAGTTCCATGCGCCTTGCAGCGAATTACCAACAAAGTTCCACTGGATGTAAGTTGCCAAAGCTGGCAGACCGACGACGCCCAGATTGTTGTTACCTGTTTTGCTGCGTGTGTCAGACACTTCAGAGAAAGGAGCTGCGTTTACCCAACCCTTTGTGAAAGTGTTTGTGAACAGCTGGCCAACAGTAGAGGTACCAGCACCGGATGTGATTGCGATGATGTTCAACTCATTTGGAAACGATGGCCTGGAGAATCAACTGAGCAAGGAGAAACACTGCAACCCGTTGTTGTCAATGAACGCTCTTCTTCGTCACGAACCGTGTAACCAACTGTTGGGGTTCCTGGGAACGGTGTGTACTGTGAGCCAGATGCGCTAGGTGCATAGAACGCCTCCTTGGTCGGGAAGGTAACTGTTGCAAATGTGTACTGACCAGCTGCGTTGTTGTAAGGAACAACGTAGTCAGAAGACCAGATAGCATCTTCCACCATTGCCTTGTTGCTTGCAGCAGCATTGGCAAAGAAGCCTGTGTAACGACCAACGCTATGGTATGTGAAGTTATCGTAGTTCGCCAGAGCAGTCATGGGCAAAGCCAACATGTTGCCGTTCAAAGGATTGGCCAGCTTGACGGAACCCGTCAACACATTGTCTGTCAGAGCAGTCGTGATCGGTGTACCTGCCAGGCAAGCAGCAGAGTACGCAGCAACCAAAGACGCCTTAGAGTAAGGAGTTGGAACAGTACCGCGAATCATGCGTGTTTCAAACACATTCAGATAGCCGGTTGTAAACGGAGCAGCGAAGTTAGCAGTGATGCCAACAGTTCCTGTTGCCGAAGGGCAGCCAGCAGCATCAGTAACACGGATAGCCGAATCATCAGTGCTGACAATACCGACGGAGCCGTCTGCATTTTGAGACACCGTACCAACCCACACATCGCCAGGGGTCAAAAAGATCAAAAAGTCCAGCAACTCAGCACTGTTCGTGGGAGCGTGAAACACGACCTTAGCAACAGCAGAGTCGGTCGTATTCGTGTTGATCACTTTGATCTCAGACGTCCAACCACCGCCAGCCATAAACATAGGAGCGATCAGGACATCGCCCTTACCGCCGTGGGCCACTTCAACCGCCATCGCGGAACCACCAACAAGCATAGCGCCAATGGCAGCAGCAAGGAATTTTTCTTCATCACGTGAAATCTCCAAAAAAGAATAAAACAAAAGAACCTGAGCAAGCCCACGCTTATTGCGTCAGACAGTTTACACCAGAAAGTTCAACAATCACACCCTGTGAACATCAATTTTTTTCAGGACTTCAGACTGTTGATGAATGGTACCCAAAGCGACGGCCAATGGAATGATTTGCCAGCAGTATTTGTGTTCGCCGTCACAAGTTTGAATATTTCGTTGTCAACTCGCAACACGGATGCCGCCCACTGAAAGTATCAGACTACTGAAATGTTCCCGAGAGCATCGGGTCTTGGACAACATGCCGCCAAACTCCATCAACGACTGCCCACTTGTCCTTCTGGTACTGTGGGGATTTCAGTCTTCTTCTCAGGGTCAACTACCGTCAGAACGATATCGACGGTAGCCTCTTTTGCAGCGACTTGAACTCCAGTGATCATGATAGATTTCAATTGCCAAGCATTTGCGTGGTAAGCAACATAGAACTTCTCCTCAAGTGCGCGCGGAAACTTTTCTATGGCATACCGGCGCTTCCAGTTCCGGTCGGCATGCGCTTGCCAATAGTCGACAAATGAATCCCAACCCAGCGTTACGTAGTTGATCAACCATCGCGGGCGAGCCATAGACGAATGAAAGAGCTGTATTCGCCGCCGAGGCTGTCGAAGAATTGCTGTTGCTTGTTGCACAACCAGATACAAAAATCACGGCCCCAATCGCGATTGATATCGCGCAAGCCGGTAGGCGATTTTTCATAGTGATACCCTTTATAGATGACGATATGCCTGACGGAGTAGTCAGGTAATTTGCTTCAGTTTGGTGTTGGCGACCCGCGTCCCTGTCTCATTTGATGAAACAAGCTCAAAGGTATATGCGCGGTAGTTTGAGCAGATCGCAACGGACTCGTGGCAGGCCCTTCAGCCGACAAACGAACAAAAGTCCCATCAAATTGACGAGACGCATCAGGTTCTGCATCCACCGACCATGATGAAAAATTATAGCAACGCAGGGGCAAACGATCCGCTTGGGAGATGAAGTCAAAGTCGCAAATAACGCGTTCTATGCCTGGCGCAGATCGAACCAACGTTACAACCTGTTCGATTGCGGTAAACGCCAAAGTAACGCCATCGACCAGCCTGAGATAGAACTCACCACGAAGAGAATTTCGCTCTGGCTCCCAACGCTTTTGCGCTAATTCTCTACTACCCGTAACGACGACCCTTTTGTCAAGAGCACGAAAATCTCGGATGGCACGCCGAACTGCAGGACTTTGCTGCTCAGTTTCGATGAGGATAAGTTCCCAGCCAGAAAATGTTTGATGAACTAGCGAAAAAAATGTCCCGATTAGCGCCAACGCATTCTCAGGTTCAAGTATCAGCGACACAAATGGCGCTGCGTTGGAAGGTTCTGCACTGCGCGTCATGCTAGTGGAAAACCAGTCTCTCCATTGAAATAGCACCGTGAGGGTCGCGATAGGAACCCTGCTTCGCACCCAGCGACCAACCGCTTGTCTCGCGCTCCGGATAAGTCCAACATGTTTTAAACCAGAAGATCTGATGGGCGTGCTGTCAAAGTAAAACTGCGCAAGATAGTTGCTGATATCGATACTCAGTTGCCGAACCTCTCGGGCCGCTGCGGGGGACTCGACATTCATTTGTTGAAGTTCGTCTGAAACTTCTCGGTATTGCTCCAACAAATAGCGAACACTCGCCTTTTCAGACTCGCATCCATCCCGGTGAAACGGTGTTAAGTGAACCAACGAATGGGGAATATGCGCATCTGCGCATGCACTCACCCCGGTCAAACCCGATTCCAGGGTCTTTTGCGAACTCATGAAGTATGGAGCAAATGCTTCAGCACTTACGCCAACAAAATTTTCACCATCGCTCATCAACGTATGGCATCGCATGGGGTCACTGTCCCCTGACGATCGGTGATCAAAATCAAAGCCTATTCGCACAGTCCCTGGCAAATGCCGGGCCACTGTCACGACCTCCTGAAGTGCGTTGGATGCAAGCATCGCCCCTTGCGGCAGGCGCATCCAATACTCACCGCGTGATTCGATGTTGAAGGCAGCTTCAGACTTTGCGGCCGATAGCACCGAGGAAATGTACGCGCCGATCCAGTCGGCGCAATGCATCGGCCGCTTTCGACATCAGCGAGGGCATCAGCATCCAATTCTAAAAGCAACTCCCATCCACCAAAAACTTGAGCCACCAACGAAAAGAAGGTATCCAGTAAAGGACTAATCGCGATTGGCCGCACAATGACTGTAGCAAACGGTTTCGACATTTCTTCAGTATCGAAGTCGCGTAAAGCTGAACCAATTGAACGAAGATGCAGCGGATCAGCCCAGGCAGCCGCGAACTGCGCCAAGTTGCATGCGCTTGGATAGAACTGAGCAAGGTACTCCGCCTTCTCCTGCGCAGCAATAAGACTTTCTTGGAGAGTTCGTGACTTCGCGATCAAGATGTTTTTCTCGATCCGCAATTGCGCCATCTCTCGCTCCCGATCTAGAGAAGATGACACGGAAGAAATCTCTTCATTCAACCCAATGTGGTGCTTCGGCGGGTTAATTGCGTGCACCGACACTCCAGCGGCAAGCACTCTCAAAAAGTGCTCAGGCATTGCGTCTAGCGCGGATGTAATCGACAGATCGTCCTGCGTCGTTTGCTGTGTGGAGTGCCGTTGCAATGCATCTAGAAGGTTACCGACTGACACATTCCGAAGAACACCAGCCTGTTCTATTCCAATGAAATCCAGGTATACACCAAGAAACCAATGCAATGCCCACTTCGGGTGTTGAAATGGCTCCACTCCACTCCACTGAATCTCAAAATCCCGAAACCAATGCAATAGTCCTGACTCTGTCGCGTTGTAGAAATGATGGGGGTACCCATGTTCCGGCTGCAAAAAGGCAGTGTCGATCTTTGCAACTCCGCCCGGTTTTAGCACTCGGCGTACTTCTCGGACAGCCCACTCCGGATATTGCAAGTGCTCGAAAACCGCTTGACTTATGACAGCGTCAAACGAGTTGTCCAAAAAGGGAAGGCAATCAGCAGAGCCAACTACGTCCACGGCGGGGTATCGAAATATGTCGATCTGAACAACATTCTTACGGCGATCAAATTTTCCGCCGGCACCCAAATCGAGAACCCAGCCCGATTCATGGTTCGTTATGATCTCTTCAGCATGAACACTGTAAGGATGGCGGGACACGCGATCTTTTTCGTTCAGGCCGACCGCACCTCCGTCTAACACTCCTTGCGGGAGCAAAATTGGCACGCCGCCTCTGATGGGGTGTATTGCATCGCAACCCTTGCAATGCAAACCCGTGGGCTGCATCTCAAGTACTCCACGACACCGAGGACAAGACAGAATCGGTAAGATGCGCTCAAGTCGCTCCGACTGCGTCTCCTGAGAAACATCAGAATAGGTGATCGTCATGGCAACTCTCTACGAGGTGGCCATGCCAGGGAAAAGTCCTCCGCATTCGCAGTCAAGTTCGGGCTGTAACACGGGTCAGCATGCGCCAGTAGTTCTGGCCAGCGAGCCTGCATTTTTTCAACTTCCGCGCGGAACCGTCTCTGTTTTTCAGGAGTATCTTCATATCCTCGCGTTACCGACTCGTGGTGAATCAGCTCAGCGTAGGGAGTCCAGTGGTTTCGGTACCCCGCCTTATGTACCCGCAGACAAAAATCAATGTCGTTGAATGCAACTGCAAGACTCTCGTCGAGTCCACCAACCTCTAAGAAGATGCTCTTTTTTACCAACAGACAAGCGGCGGTCACCGCAATCATGTCTTGCGCCAAAACAGCGCGCCCCATATAACCGTGCTGCCCGCGTGGCAAATACTTGTGGGCATGCCCGGCTACTCCGCACACGAGGATGACACCCCATGTTGGAGCCGCCAGTCAGGATACCAAAGCCTTGCACCGACACAGCCAACACCTGCCTCCATCGCCGCGCCGACCATCTCATCAAGCCAGGCAGGGCTGATTGCCTCAATATCGTTGTTGAGTAACAAGACAAACTCACCCTTAGCGAGGCTGTTCACAGCATGGTTATTGAGTGCGGAAAAATTAAAGGGCTGTTCGTCTCGAAGCACCTTTATATGCCCGGCAGCCGAGCGCTCTGTCAATAATGCAAGTGTGGCAGGATCGTCACTACCGTTGTCAACAACGATTGTTTCGAAATTGGGGTATGTGGTTGTTCGGAGGCTATTGAGGCACTGCCGCAAAATCGCCTCACCGTTGCGTGTCGGGATAACAATACTGACCAGCGGAAAAGTTTTAGGAGGAGCCCAACACATTCGGTACATACCGGACGCCTCCGGTGCTTCTTCAACAACCCCATCCAATTGACGCCGCGCCAAGTGATCCGTCAACGCCCGCTGCCCAGCGGCGAACGCATACGACTTCTCACCATGCCCAGCTGCAGTGCTCCCGCTGGCAGCACGCCAATGGTAAAGCACATAGGGCAAGTGGACCACGTGTTCTGAGCCGATGGAGTCGACAGCTCTCAATGCCAAATCGTAGTCTTGGGCACCTTCGAACCCTTCACGCAATCCACCCAGTTGGCGCAGAAAATCGGCCTCATACACCGCAAAATGGCACATGTAGTTGTGCGATCGCAAGAGTCCCAAGTTGAAGTCTGGTTTGAAATACGGGTCAAATCGTTGACCCGACTCGTCGATTTTGTCTTCGTCTGAATAGAATACTTGAGCCCCGGTCTCCACGACAATGGACTGCGCAACCCGCAACAAAGCGTGTCGACTCAATTCATCATCATGGTCCAGGAAGGCGATATATTGCCCCCGTGCCATGTGGATCGCCACGTTGCTGGCCCTGGAAATATGTCCATTTGTCGTTTGGAAATTCAACCGAATACGACTATCTTTATTCGCAAATCCAATCAGAACGTCCTTCACACGCGGATCGGTGGAGGCATCATCACAAATGCATAGTTCCCAATTTGTATAGAGTTGGGACTGCACAGACTCAATGGCGCTCGCGAGATGGGCAGGAACAGAGTTGTAGACAGGCATCACAATAGAGATCAGCGGTTGCTTTGGCAACTCGATCATCATTTGCCGGAGTGCGGTCAATTGCGCAGCATCGAAAGGCTCGAAAGTCGCCAGCCACTCTGCATATGTTCGTTCATCCTTTGGTGACGCAGTGCCCCCCCCCTCCGATGCAGCTAACGTAGCCGCCGGATTGAGCAACCGCGAGACCCTACCGCGAACCCCCGCAACCCCCTCACGCTGGAGGGTAAGGAACAGGCGCCTGACCATATAGGCAAGCCCCAGTTGCCAGGCACCAGACGAGACGAGGGCGGCTTTTGCGCGCCGGACTCGAAGTACGACAGTTCCAAGTTGGCGAATGGGTTGTGTGATCTGCCAAGAAGTGCTGGCCATGAGCTCAGCAACCACGTTCTTCTGCGTTTCCAAGTCGCGCTGCCGTGCAACGTCGACCATGTGGAGGGCGTCCATCTGGGCTCGCATTTTATCCAGCTCCGCCTGCGCCTGTATCGCACGCGCCTGCAATTGGCGCACATGATCCATCTCTTGCTGTGCCAGAACGTTGCGGTGATGAAGTTCTGCGTCCCGCTGTTGTATTTCAATGCGGCTTTTTTCCAAATCTCCGGTCAACAACAGAAACTCTTGATAGACCCGTTTTGTCTCATCGGACGCTCGGACCGCTTCGCCATGCAAACGCAGGGCCTCGTCTCTAAACCGCAGTGCTTCTTCTCGTGAGCGCTGCGCCTCTTCCCTAGAAAAAATGCTTGCCCCGCGAGCCAGATCGCGGTCACTGCAGGCCCGATCGTGCGCCTCTCGGAAATGGTGTGCGTCTTGTCGCGCCTCATCCGCAAGACGCTCCGCAGTCGCCGCGCGTTCTTGTTGCAAGGACGCTTCCGCCTGAGCGCGTGTCAGTCGCTCGAGTGCAAATTTCGCAGTCGCGTCATATTCTGCAGTTACCCTCTGAAACTGCTGTTGAAGATGAGCCACCTGGCTTGACAAATGCCGTCGGGCAAGGGAACGTGTAACCAATTCAGAGAAAACTGTTTCAGACTGAAAAGTCTCCCATTTTAAAAACAGCGCGGCGGTAGCACCCCGTGCCTTTTCGGGATCAACCTGAACACCCGACCCACTTGCTGCGTCAATTCGATATGCGGCGGAAACACCAGGAACAAACGCAAAAGCCGTATGAGCCTCGACTTGCATCCAGAAGTCCCAATCTTCATAGAGATCAAACTGGCTGTCAAAATTGCACCCCAATGCCACCAAGGATCGGCGAAACAACACACCATGAATAGGCATGAAATTCCCATACTTGAGCTCCCCCGGCGAGTATGGAAAGTCGAAGACGACCCCCGTCGGGTTCCCGAGAGTATCAACACACGTTACCGCCGTATGAACTGCTTTGACCGAGGTGTTCAAACCAGCACAACGGACTAGCTTCGCTAAATGGTCAGAAAAAAGCCAATCGTCATCATCGAGAAACAGGCAAAACTCCCCAGTTGCCGTTTGCAAACCAAGATTCGCAGCACTGGCTCTGCTTAGACTCTGAGCCGTAGAAGCGATTCGCACGGGGAAGGAAATCCCGCTTAAATCTACTTGAGTTAGACCGTCACCCACAACGTCCACCAGCACCAGTTCGATATTCGAGTAGGTTTGGGAAACAATCGAATCCAATGCCCCCCTCAAAGTAGGACGCAACTTTGTGCGGACGATTACCGACACCATAGGGCAATCATTAGGCGTGCCAGACACACCTCGAACCAACAAACGACGGTGCTCGGACTCAAACGGCATCAATGCTGGTTGATTCAGCGATTCGGCGGAGTAGGCCTCGAAAGCCTCAGCTCTATTGACAGATGCGCCGAGAGTAAGCGCTCGGTACCGATTCAAAGAGCCAATAAAGTCAGGGTAGTCCAAATTCTTGTTCTGACTGTCAAAACAAGCCATGGCCTTTGCCTTGTCAACCCAAACCGACGAGATATCCACCAATCGATTCGGACGGAGTGGTGCGCTCAGCTCATAGAGAAGAAGACTACGGCTACCACCCAGCCTGCGCACCGCCTCGATTGCCGACATGGCCGTCGCGCGATGGTCTGGATGCGACTCCCATAGAGATGGGGCATACACAACGTCCGCTTCTGCAGCAACAATCGCACCCATGATGCGTTCAACCAAGGTCTCCCCATAACCCACAGCTCGATCCGCGATTTCCCAGCACTCGGGGGTTGCAATACCTAAAACAGAAGCAGCGGCAGCGCTCTCGTTCAGCCTTAGATTTGCGTATTCCAGATCAGACACTCCATCAGTCTTTCGGTCCCCGGCAGTGAGCAGTATCACCCGCACCGCGTGCCCGGCTTTGGCATGCAGCGCAAGGGAACCTCCGCAACCAAACACCTCGTCGTCTGGGTGCGGTGCAAAAACGACTACAACCCGTGCTAGGGGAATGCTCGACACGTGGTATGGAACTATTTCCGCCTCTTGGATATTCATTTTCAGTCTCAAAGTGGACCCCTGCAGGTCCCATTGCCAATAGATAGTGGACTTAGAATTGCCGCTATTGTTTGGGGAATAGTTGCAAAAACGGATTGAAATTGGCCGGTGGAGAGATGTTTTGCGACGGTGAAGCACCAGCGGCTGCCTGAGCAGCCCCTATGGCGGCAGCCAAACTTCCAGGCTGAGCGTTCTTGATTGTATTCTCAGGCCCTACTGGGAGACCCGGCGTGGCACCACCTCCTGTAGCGGCGGCAATTGTCGGCCGCGCTGCATTTGGCTCAGTAGGTTGCTGCGATACCGACGCAGCGGACGACGCATTCGACGGCGTGTCGTTGCTGCTAACACTTGCTGTTGGCGGCGTCGGTTGGAGACCCGCGGTGGCTACCCGATCTGTCTTCTTATTGAACATCACATTCTGTTGCCCCCCGGGTGCGCCCAACACAATGTGCGTCGGATGTATTTCAGTAAGCCTCCACTCGCCGAGTACTTGCCCCTCTGAGACCGACACAAAACCGCGCCCCTGTGTATCGATCTGCGCAAAACGACTTCCAACCTTGATGGTTGCTCTTTTTGTTTGCCCCACAATCACAACACCATACAACTGCAGGTCCTTGTCGGTGACCGGAGGGGGCGGAGGTGGAGGTGGAGGTGGACTGGGAGGTGGCCTTTTATCTGGCCACACCCTTCGTTGAGGGTCAAAAATATTGGAATTTTCCAACGAAGACAGATACGGCGCCGGAGTCAACGGCTTGGAAATTGTGGCAACCGCTGGTGCGACCACGGAATCACTGTTTTGACCAGCATCCTTCGCAATAGCAGACGGCTTTGAGTTCGGCACATTCGGGGGCATTGAGGGCTGCCCGTGAGCAACAACTGCCAAGGAAAACAAGCCATGCGCCAGTATCCAGCCGACGACTTCCGAGAAAGACACAGAAGAGCAAAGTTTCGGTTTCATTTTTTGCATACCTCTCCGAACTGTGCGTCCACATTGAATTCAAAAAACCAACAATTATCCTGTGACCGCGAGTTGATTGCAGGACCTAGGCGACCATAGACTGTGGCTCCTTCGAAATTCGAAAGTGCTTCGTGCGGAAAACCCACCTGCGGCCCTGCTCCGAGACGGCCGATGGACGGGCTCAACAGGGGGCTTGGACTGAGCTCAAACAACCATCCACCATCTTCCCAATCCTTCGGCACGATCAGACCAGCACTAGGGAAGACGCGACTTTCGCCCAACAACGGACGCAACGACGGAAGTGCTGCCAAGCGCGCTGATTTCTCTTGCCATCGATTTGTAGCACTCCGATGTTTGTCAAAGTACACGGCGGCTCCTTCCGCCATCAATGTTGCTTTGTGCGGCTGATTACGCCAGCGATGGATGGCTACAGCGCTCGGTAGCATCGCAAGACGGTACCCACGGCGCTTGAGTCGACTGCATAAATCAGAGTCCTCGAAATACATAAAAAATCTCGGGTCGAACAACTCTTCAGTTGGGCCAAGAGCACTCCGCCTAACAAGAAGGGCCCCACCCGATAGCGCCCTCTGTGTGACGGCTTTCGACGCCATCCAATAACGCAAGGACTCCGCGCGTAACGCATGGCTCAGGCGACTTGCTGACACCCTGTCCTTCAAGGCCATCTCCGTCGCCCAAGCACGTAACGCCGTGGGAAACCAGCTTGGTGGCAGTCGCCACTGGCAGGCGTCATCCAAGTACTGCCGCGGTGCCACAGCCCCAACTAGGGGATCAGTTTGGAGTGTCTCAATCAGACTTGAAATACATCCGGGCAAAATCTTGACGTCCGGATTGACCAGAAAAACGAATTCGGATTCACTGGCATTGAACGCCAGGTTACAAGCCCGACCAAAACCGAGATTGTGCGATGCGCGCATCAGACGCACTTCACTTGGCAGTAGAAGTTTCAATCTGTTGAACTCATCGTCGTCCGCGCTGTTGTCAACGACCAGCACTTCCAAACCTGGCGTTCCCGCAATCGCACTGCGGGCGGCAGCGGCTGTGTCCGCCGCCCCGTGGAAATTGACAAGTATTGCGCTACAGCTCATATTGCTGGGAGTCGGCCTTGGGCCGCCCAGTAATGAGGAATGCATAAGTGTCCAAACTCGCAAGATCCGTCTTCAATCCCCTGGTCTGTCGCCACTGGTCAAGCCACTCAGCGGGACCGGGAACACAGACACGTTTGACGCTTTCCATGGTAAAGCCGGCAGCATCAAACAAATCTCTGATCGTATGTTCAGTAAAGAATCGCAAATGCGTGACACAGTGAATGCCTGCAGGAACGTAGTCCCAGCGCCCCTCAATGAGGTCGGCGACAACCGACCAATGCCCAACATTCGGTATAGATGCCAACACCACACCACTCGCAGACAGTAGGGTCCTGGCATGTGACAGGTATCGGTCAGGGTGTTCCACATGTTCCAACATGTCCAGGAAACTAATGCAATCAAACTTCAATGGTGACTGGTAGCCCAGAAAATCGCCATTCCAAACGTGATCCGCTTTACCGTTAGTCAGAGCACCGCTGGCGACATCTGGATCCAACTCCACTAGATGGGTTTGTGCTTCGCGAGTTGATTTGATCAACTTCAAGAAATTTCCCTCACCCCCGCCTACGTCCAGAAAGCTCTGTGCGTGAATCGGGACGAGCGCCAATACTTCGGCACGATCGGACCCGAAATAGCTGCTGACATCGTGTGCAAACGCACCAACAACACGACCTGACTTTTCCGCATGCAGCGAACGCCGCCGCAATACTCACCAATGTCGTCAATTTGACCAACGCGTCAGGCTTTCCGCTTTCCCCAGTTGCTTCTTCTACATGAAAATCATACGCATCGACAAATCGCTCCATGCCACGTTGTGTGGCGTATCCACCGGGTCCCATGGGAGCGGCGCAACGCGAGTCACAAGCCTCTACGGTATCGAAGCCTTGCAATAACGCGCGCGCCAGACGATCAAGACAATGTCGTTCCAGAGATAACCACGGATGCTCCAAAATCAACACCAAAGCCTCGGAATCCGCACGCTCCTCGTTGAGTACTTGCTCGACGTCAGCCCCAAAAAGCCAACGGGCGTCGCCGGGCAGTTGGCGGCGCAATTCAGAGACGGCGAACTCAAACTCGGCCGCACGTGAAAGCTCCGTCGAACTGTGTACGATCACCCATTCAATTTTGATCATGTGAACATCAGTTGATAACCTGCCCCGAGACAGCCTTCTCGTCGTATACGTTGGCTGAACCTCGCATGGAATTGCTTTTGAGCAGAGGTTTCAGCTCCTTCAATGCGTTTTCAAACTGCGCAGTAACCCGCTCACCATCTCCCTTACCGTTTACGATAAAAGAGGTAATGGACATAATCAATTCCGTCTTCTCTCTGACTTTCTTGGTTGAGCCAAAAAGACCACCAAAAACGGGAATATCCTTGAGGCCCGGCAATCCGGCAACGCTGTTATTCCCTGAATCTCTGATCAATCCTGCAATCAAAAGAGGCCTGCCATCCTCGACGACCACTTCGGTACTCACTTTGCGTTTGGAGAAGTTAGGATAGGTCACGCCGCCCACTGTTGAGCCGACGGCCTGCACTGAACTGACTTCTTGTGACACCGTGAGCGACACCCGTCCCGAGGCACTTATCACAGGAGTGACTTCCAAAATGATGCCTGTTGGACGATAGGTCACAGAATTGGAGATGGAAGTTGACCCAATTGCGTTCGGGGTCGAGGAAGTTTGCGTGACAACTGCCACCTCGTCACCCACTTCAATTCTGGCCAGTTTGCCGTCTCCCGCCATCACATGGGGGGTTGACAAAACATTGACATTGGTGTCCTGACCCAACAGGTTCAACAGGCCAATGATTTGTCCAGTGGTATTCAATACCGAGTAGGTCAAACCCCCACCGGTACCTGCAACGATCCCAGGCGCCTCCGAAGGTTTCATTGACCCGCCAAGCCCCACCCTGGCTGGCCAACTCTGACCATTGGCTCTCAGCGTGTCATTCAACCACCATTCAACCCCGTATTGAAGGGTGTCGTTTAACGCAACCTCCGCGACCATCACTTGAATTAGGACTTGGCGCGACACCGTATCAATTCGCTCCAGTACTTTCTTGATTTGTGCGTAGTCTTGAGCTGTTGCCTTGATGATCAAAGTGTTGGTGATTTCGTCCGCAATGACCTGCACCGAACCACCCAAGCCGTTGGCCGTACCACTGGCACTGCCACCTGCAGGCACGTTGCCCCTGCTAATCGTGGTGGTTGGGGCGGCCTGGGGAGCGCCACCTGCTGGTGCAGCGCCCTGCGCGCCCAGTGCGGGAGTTGTTACACCTGCACCTGCCACGGAGTTGCGGTTCGTGCCTGTTGCCGAGCTTGCGGCACCGCCAAAAAGTTGTCGCAAAATATCGGCAAGGTGTGATGCGTTGCCATTGGCGACGGAGTAGATGTGCACAAACGATTCCAGACCATTTTTCGGCTCTGCATCGAGTCTCTTGATCCATTGTTCTGCTGCGCCCATCAGTTTGTCGTTGGAGGTCGCAACCAGAACGGCGTTCATCCTGGAAATCGGCAAGAAATAGACCTTTGTTCCATCCGTTCCAGCCCAGTTGAACATGCCCGAAGTTTTGAACAAGGCGTCGAGATCTCTGGCGATGTCACTCGCGTCAGAGTTTGTCACTGGAATCAATCGCACCTGTACTTGCTGCAGATAATCAACATCCAATGTGGCGACCATGTCGACCACTTTTTCAAGGTTGGATGCCCGATCCGCAACGATCAAATACCGGCTGGTTGGGTCATTGGTGACAATGGCCTGAGGTCCAAGAAAACTGCGAATGGTATTGGCCAGTTGACTGGCCTGCACAAACTTGACGGGGATGATCTGCATGACTGGAGATGCCGGACCAACCCCCATCGACGGCAGCTTTTCGCGCACCGCATTGGCATCCTTGGTCACCCGATAAATCTTGTCCTGCTTCACAATCGCCACATTGCTGGTTGCCAGGGCAGTCTCCAGAACACTGAAAATGTCCGCCATGCTTACGGCGCCACTGCTCTTCAGCGTAATCCGTCCTTGTACTGACGGGTCAATCACATAATCTAATTTGAGTGCGTCACCCAGGACCACCTTGAGCACATCGTAGATGTCTGCATTGTCAAACATCAAACTGATTCCGGGATTGGGTGTCTGCGCCAAGCTCGGAGCCTGCTTATCCGGAGTGCCGCCAAAGGGGGATGGCGCTGGTGCTATAGCAGGCGCCGACGACGGCAAGGGTTGCTGGACCGACTGTGTACCCTTGTTATCGACGGGCGATGGCCCCGCCGGCAAAATCGGTTTTGTTTCGACCTGACTGCTAGATGCCGGCGCAGCAGGGGGTGCGGCCGCAAACGGGTTTATTCCTTGAGCAACAGCGGGGAGGACGGCAAAAACTGAACTCAGTGCCGCAGCCAAGGCCAGTCGCTGCCCAAGACGATGGCCAGGAAAATCCCGCTTCTTTTGATGATTGATCATTTTTTTGTATTCATTTGAGAATTGGCCGCTTCAGCGCGGGCTGTCAGTGGCTGCGTCTTGCCCACAACATCCGGCTCCACATGCACCCCTAGGAACAGGGCATTGATGTCCAGATGAGGTGCACCACCAGCAGCGTCATCCACAACTCTGACTCGAACCTCGCTGACCCTCATGGCTTTTGGGTTGCTGGCCAACAAGGCCTCCAATCGCGGCAATTGCTGCGGTACGCCCGAAAACTGCGCAGTGGCGGCAATCCGCATAACCTCAGCTTTTGGGGGCAGACTTGCTTTCCTAACTTCAATATTGTCAAAGTAAAGTGATTGCAGCAATTCAGTCAGCAGTGTTTTCATGGCATTCAGGGAGTCATCCGACCTTTCCGCACGATAGGCGCGCGCCTCGATGCTCGCATATTCTGGTTTTAGCGCTGAGTTATGCGCATCGACATTTTTGGATAGATTAACCGTGGTTTCCATGACATCCAAACGCAACGCCAGTTCTGCCGCTTCGTCGCGGTGCGCCACATAATCATCGATGTATTGGTAGAAAACAAATAACATCGTAAACATGACGACCAAAGGAATGACCATCGGTTTTAAACCTTGGCGTTGAAACATCCTTAGCAGGTCCCTTTTCATTTCGCAACCTTTTGTTTTTCATCGGGTTTTGCAATCGCCACCGTTTCAGCCCATTGCATTTCCAACGCAAAAGCACCTGCGCTTGTTTTCAAGAAATCAGGGGTATTTGTCACGCGTACGCCGGAAAACTTCGAGTTGTGTTCGAATAACGACTTCAGTGCTTCGGGCTTTCCATTTAAGCCGGCGATACGAACAACCACGGCATTTTTTTCATACAGTGAAAGACTCGAAGGCGGACTGAGCACCGACATAATGTCCGCCAACGGCTGAAATACCGGGGGGTCGGCTACGATGGAAGCCTTGAGCTTCACCGCCTCAGCCATCTTCACCGACTCTCTGCGCGCAAGCTTGGCAGCTTGGTACCGTGCAGTGTCCGTGCGGACTTGGCGGCGACTGCCTTCAACCTCAGTCTGCAGTACGCTGTCGTGCCAGACCATCAGAGCAAGCAAAAGACTGCCAACCATCGCAAACCCCAAGCTGTATGCATTGATTCGGTTTACGAGTGCCCCAAACGTCGGACGCACTTCGATGCCGGTCTCCGCCGAACTGATCAGGCGCGCTGCCAAGCTTTCAAAATCCAGTCCTGCCAATAGCTGGACCGGCATCTCGTCAGGCGACAAGCCTGTTGATTGAACCGGCAGATTGTGTACAAACAACTGAAAGCCACCACTTGACTGTGCCGCCACAGCGCCCATCTCTCGTCGGATAGTCTTCGCTACATCTTCTGGCCCGGTCGCAACGACCTGTGTCGTCCTTACTATGGATCCATTCGAGGCATAAATATGAAGGTGTTTTTCTGAGTCTTCGCCTTCCAGAAGGAGGCGAAATTGGTTCACCCCTTTGGGTAAGACTCCCTTCAATAGTTGCGCTCTTGTATAAATCTCATCACACACCCAACTCAGTTCGGCAGAAACCTTTGCGATCTCAGTCACCCAGTCTTTGTGAATCCAATAAATGGACTGTGGCTTGTCACTACTTTCACTAAAGTCGGATATAAGAATATCCTTGCTCTCGAACGGAAATAGATTCGAAATATCGGCAACCTGGTCCTTTGGTTTGCAATATTGCAGCACGGCCAAAATATCGCCGGGCATTATCCAGGATACCCAGGTGGCCGCCGGAATTTTCCAGTCGGCAGTGGTATCCCGCAGTTTGATCAATATCTCAGAAAAATCCTGAGAAGCTTCTGCAAGCACAAGGTTTGAACTGTGGAGGCAAACCCACCCCGTAAATCTCCTTTGAAACTGGACAACCGACAAGCCAGAAGCGGTGAGAAAAACAAAAATATGCTGTCGACGGGAAATTTGATTTAACTTTATCTGCATCTGATTTAACCAGTTCAATACTTTTGAGCAATCAACTGGTCTATTAATTTGTAGGCGTTATTTTCCAGTTTCAACAATGCAAACACCATTAACCCGCCAACGGAATCACTTTCACGATCGAAATGAATTTTGACGCTCAGCAGATCACTGCTACCAGACATCAATTTTGCCGGGGAACCTGCCAAGATTTTGGGGCCCTCGGTTGGCGCAATGGGGCCACGTGAACGCAACAATTGTAGGTTGCTCAATTGGCTATCGCTAAACCCGCCTAGAACCTTGAACAGGACAAGGGGTGATCGGTTGATGTCCAATTGTTTCAACTCGGAACCGACCACCAACAAATCCGGCATTCCAAACCGCCCTTGTGCACCTTTTCCTGTCGCCACATGCAGCGGCAGACTTTGGATATTGACCAATTCCCGCACGGAAGAAAACCCCAGCGACCCCATATTTCTTGCAATCCTGAACTTGGTCGCGACAACTGCCTTCGCAACAGCGCCAGCTTCCTCGACATTACTCACGCCCAATTCGACGAACAAACGCTGCCACTCTTGTTCCGTTAAAAGATTGGCATCTGGCAACACACCGGCATCCTGCAAATGCACGTTCATTTGGGCGCCTGCAAATTGCATGGCGTAGGGGCCCTCTCCAGGAAACCAAAGTTTACGTCGTGTTATCGGGTCTGGCGGTTTTCCCGCCAACTGACTCTGCGCCAAGGCTGTCAAATTAAGGCGAGCAACAGCATATTGCACTGCGCCCTTTAATGCGTATTCGTCCTGCAAACGCGTTTTTTCCTTGGCAACCAATTGCGCATCCAGTCGCAATGTCAAAGCCATGCTAAGGACCAACACCGATATAACGGCGAGCACACCCAAGGTAAACAACAGGATGTAACCCTGGTCGGCAGGTGACCGCTGCCAGCGGTCGCGTCGCGTCAACTTGGATGGCCCATTCATCACGTCACGCTCTCATCGCAACAAATACCATGGATGGCATGTCGCCGAACTGCCCCGTCAATTTCACACGCATGAGTTGAGGTGACCGGTCCTTACTACTCCAAGAATCAACCCAGGCCGTGCTGACACGTCCTGCCTGGTCGACACGGTTCTGCAACGCTGCAAACCCACACGCAGTGAGCCCGGTGATCAACACCTGGGCCACTGGCGTGCCCGGACCATTTGCGGAGCCTGCGGGGGCCGAACGCCCAGGGTCTGGAACCAGAGGTTTTGTTTCGCTGACAAGTTTGAAACGCCCGTCGCCATCGGACAGGCATCGGTAGCGTATCGTGGCAACACCGGGCGTGGTCAACATCGTGACCGGCGTCGTCGTGTCAAATTCGATGACATCGGGAGCCAGCGCGATGCTGGAACCGCGCGTCTCCCATTCGATTCGCATGGTTCGCTCGGCAGCGCGAATATCCGCATGGCTGTGTTGGCGCAAACCGCTGCGTGCATAAAAGTCGGCTCCGGCCCCCAAGGCCATGGCGCCAATCAACGACACCAGCGCCGACAAGGCCATGGCAACAATCATCTCCAGCAGGGTGAAACCCCGTTGATGGCGACGCCCACTCATGGTGTCGTCCTTACGGGAGCCGGCGAGGGAGAGCCCACCGGGTTGGGAAGACCCTGTTTGCTGGAAAGACGCATGGTCGAAAGTTGGTAGGACTGCTGCTCGCCCTTTGGCCCCCAATAAACATCGACGCTGACATCCTCCAACACAAAAGGCAGGGCATTCTTATTGAGACCATCTGGTAAAGGCAGATCCACCGGTCTCACTTTGATCTGGTATCCATACAGTTGCCCGGCATAACGATCTTCCTTGCTGTCATCCGTCAGGGCATTGACTTTGCTGCTCAGGATCTCGTCCAACTTGGCACGCGCAAGGATTCGGGCAGACTCATGTGCGAGTGATTTTTCACTCAAACGCCGGGTACCTGATATCGCCACAAATGAGGCCGAAAAGCCGATTCCGATGAGGGTCATTGCCACCAGGACTTCCAGCAAAGTAAAGCCGGATTGCTTTCGCAAGGACACGGCCTTATTGCAGCACATCTTGAACTGTGGTCCGCTCGATCTTGCCGGTAAACCGCATCAAGTGAAAACGGCGCCGCCCCTCCGAGGGCAGGACGAGGTCAAACATGACGTCATCCATGGTTCCATCCGGGTAAAAATACAGCGCAAGTTTGCTGGGTGTCGTGTTGCCACTGGCGACCGCATTGGTTGGCAGAAAACGAAACGATGTGGGCAAAACTAGCAAACGATCCTGGGCGTCGCCCGCCCCCTGGACCAGTTGTCCGCCCTCAAAATCCACCTCTGCGCTGACCACCATGCCACCCATAACTGCCTTGTTTCTAAGCTTTGCCAGAGACTGCTGCGTCAGATCAGACCAGCGCCGTTCCTGAACACGCCCGGCCAATCGGTCGACGGCCGCGATGGAGAAAACAGAGGCAACGGCGATCAACGCCAGAACGATCAATAACTCCAGCAGCGTGAATCCAGAGTTGGAATCTCTTTGGAGCGTGCACTTGCCCATTACTTCCAGCTAAGCACGTCCGCGTCATCGCCGGTTCCGCCTTCTTTGCCGTCGGCGCCCAGGGATGACAGCTCGTATTCACCATTCGTACCGGGTGACTTGTAGATATAGTTATTGCCCCAAGGATCACGTTCAACTGGTTTTTTAAGATACGGGCCGCGCCAAATTGCCGCTGCGGCTGGATCTACCGGTGCCACCGATAAGGCAGCGATGCCTTGCTCAGTGGTCGGATACTTGGACATGTCCAGCCGATAACCATCAAATGCAGCACCCATCATTTCGATTTGGGCGCGTGCGGCCTTGACCTTGGCACCGCCCAGTTGACCAAACAGACGCGGCCCAACCAGCGACGCCAGAAGTACCAAAATGACCATCACGATCAATAACTCAATCAGGGTAAAACCGTAGGCGCCGCGGCGCTGCGATGACTTTCGAGGGTTACGCTTCAACATATTCATAGATTTACCATTTGCCAATTTAGAGAGGCATGTCATTGATAGAAAAAATTGCCGTCAACATGGAAACCACGACGGCGCCAATCAACCCGCCCATCACTAGGATCATGGCGGGCTCAAAAAGTGCCACAAGATTTCGGGTGGCCTTCTGGATATCTTTTTCATACTGGTCTGCGACCTTGATCAGCATCTTGTCCAGGGACCCGGATTCTTCACCCACTGTGGCGAGTTGGCCGAGCAATCGAGGGAAAAAAGGGTCCGCCAGCACCGGTCCCGATACGCCGCGTCCCTCCTGGACGGCCACAACCAGCCGATCCAGCGCCTGCATCAGCGGAATATTGTCCGACAGCTCACGAACAATGCGCATGCCGGTCAGGATGGGGACACCACTGGCCATCAGGGTGCCCCAGGTGCGGCACACATTGGCCAGCTTGATCTTTAGCAGCAAGGAGCCCAGCAAGGGCATACGCAGCAAGAACCGTTGCCATTTTTCACGCCAATAGCTGTCTTTGATCGCGTAGCTAAACCCGATCCCGAGCAGCACAAAAAGGGCAAAGATGTACGCGCCGTAGGTTTTCAGAAAATCCCCCACGCCTATCAAGACCGCCGCGGGCAGGGGCAGGGCCTGGTTCATGTCGGCAAATATTTGCCCGAACTTTGGCAGCACAAACACGGTCAAGCCAAGCAAGGCACACACACCAAACGTAAACAACAAGGCAGGGTAAATGGACGAGGTAACCAGGAACGAGCGAAATTCGATGCTGCGGGTGTAAAACTCAATCAACCGCTTCATGACGATGGGCAGCACACCACCTTCTTCCCCGGCCCGGATCATGTTGATGTACAGACGCGGAAATACAGCCGGTGTCTTGGCAAATGCATCGGCCAAGGTGTTGCCTTTCTCGACATCCACCAACACGAGTTGCATCACCCGTCGGAAATAGGCGTGCTCAATGCTTCCAAGACAGATGTGCAGTGCGCGGTCCAAAGGCAATCCGGCCTCTTGCAAGGTGAGCAGTTGCTCCGTCATGGCGAGCACATGTTTGATACCGACAGACCGTGACCATCGCGACCCCAAACCACCCGGCGCTGTCGCGGTGGCTGTATTGGTGGTGCGCGGCACTGCGGGCGCTGGCACTCGCACGCTGGCGTCAATGGCCAAAGACTTGGGACGGGGTCGCATCAAAGATCCTGTCGGGTCACGCGCGCCAGCTCTTCCAGCGTTGTCACACCGGCCAGAACCTTTCGAATACCGTCCGCCCGCATGGTTTGCACCCCCTCCTGGGCTGCACACCGACGCACACCTTCAGCTGACAACTTCTTGATGATCGCTTCTTTGATGGCCGGTGTTACGGGCAATAACTCGTAAATACCAGTGCGCCCGATGTAGCCTGATTGTCCGCAATGGTGGCAACCGACGCCGTGGTACAGGTTTTTGACTTCGGACGGGTCGACGCCTTCCTCAGACAAGAACAACAAGTCCGCTTCATTGGGTTTGATGCTTTCTTTGCAATGCGGACAAATGATGCGAACCAGGCGCTGCGCAATGATCAGCACCACAGACGACGCAATCAAATAACTTTCAACCCCCATTTCCATCAGGCGGTGCGGTGCGCCAAACGAGTCATTGGTGTGCAGGGTGGAAAACACCAAGTGGCCCGTCAACGCGGACTGGATGGAAATTTCTGCGGTCTCGTGGTCGCGGATTTCGCCCACCATGATGATGTCGGGATCCTGCCGGACAATGGAGCGCAAGGCGCTGGCAAAGGTCAGGTTGATTTGGGGCTTGACCTGGATCTGGTTAATGCCGTCAATCTGGTACTCAACCGGATCCTCTACCGTGATGATCTTGTTCTCGGAGTTATTGACCCGGCCCAACGCCGCATACAACGTACTGGTCTTGCCGCTGCCGGTGGGGCCTGTCACCAAAATCATTCCATGCGGTTGCAAAATGGCCGCTTCGAACACCGTCAGCAGTTGCGGATCGAAGCCCAGAGAATCCAATCCCATCATTCCAGGGCCTTGGTCCAGCAGACGAATGACCATACTTTCGCCGTGGACCGTTGGTACGGTCGATACCCGCATGTCCACCTGCCGCCCAGCCACGTCCATTTTCATGCGGCCGTCTTGCGGCAGTCTGCGCTCCGCAATATTCATTTTTGCGCGCAATTTCAGATGGGAAATCGTCGGCAAATAGAGTCGTTTGGGTGGGGTATCGACGTCAAACAAAACACCATCGATGCGAAAGCGGACTCGAAATCGATTTTGTGAGACCTCGAAGTGAATGTCCGAAGCCCGGCCCTCAATGGCCCGCAACAAAATGGTCTGCACCAGGCGCACCACCGGAGCGTCGCCCGCCAGTGCTTTCAGCGTTTCCAGGTCATCATCCTGGGCTTCTTCGGCAGAGGCACCATCGGCAAACGGGTCCGTCGGCACGGCACCGACGGCGTACAGGCGATTGAGTTGTTCCCGAATCCAGGCGCCAGACGCCAGTTCGACTTTGACCGTCACGCCCAGAAACTGTTCGAGCGCGTCAATGGCGGCGGTCTTGAGCGGCAAGCCCGCGGCAACACGGTACGAAACCTCGTCACCCGACAAAGGCAACAAGGCGTTGCCCAACAAAAAAGCCGCGTTGAGCCCATTGACGGCCTGCAAATTGACCACGTCCAAGGCATCCGTTTCCAGCACGGGAAGCCCGAACGATGCCCCATATTCGCTTAGGCTATTGACCTCAATGCCGACTGAATTGGAAGAATTTGTTCCCATGGGGACACCGTGGTAATCAGGCCCAGCCGGCCTGGGTGGGCTGTGCGATATGAAAAAACAGAAATACTTGACGTAACGGTGCTAAACGCCCACGCCTTGCCGGGGGAGCATTGTAACTGAGCCCCAAACACCGTTTTGCGCCGGTTTTATCTGCAGATTACCGGAAACAACTCACCTGCGCGCCGACTGCGCCACCAGGTAGCCCCACAGCGCCTGGGCGCTGCTTTTGGGCACCGCCGGAGTACCCCGGGGACTCGACCCACCTGCCCGAGTCGACTCTTTGAATACCGGCTTTTCCCGGTACACCCGAACATCCATCGTGATGTCTAGCCCACGGGTATCCGGTGGCAAGGCGCTGACCAGCCGCTTGGCCCGCAGCTCTTTCTTCACCGCGCTATGGGGTAAGAACGCGATGCCATGACCTTCCAACGCCATGGCCTTGAGTCCTTCCGCCATGTCGGTTTCATAAACCCGGTCAAAATGAATGGCCGTGTTCGACTGCTTCAAGATCAACTCGACCATCTGCCCCAGGTAGGCGCCCGGGGCATAGCCCAAATAGGGCAGGGGCTGGCCCGCACGTCCCGGCAACTGGTACAACGGCGCTCCATTGCTGGCGGGTTTGACATACGGCGCCACCACCTCTTCGCCCAGGCTGACCATTTCGTAACGATCCGCGTCAAGCTGGAACGGCTGGGACGGATGATAGTAAGCAATCAACAAATCACAACTGCCCTCCACCATGCGCATGACGGCATCGTGCACATTGAGCGCAATCAGTCGACTTTTGATGGGGCCAAAGGTTTCCCGCAAACTCGATACCCAGGCCGGAAAGAAGGTGAAGGCCAGGGTATGTGGCACGGCGAACTCAATCACGTCCTGCGCTGCCGAGGTATGCCCGCGCAACATCGCCCGCGTGGTCTGCAAAGACTGCAACACCTCCATCGACTGGTCGTACAGGGTTTCACCAGCGGGCGTCAGGCGTGTGGGGTAGCTGCTGCGATCCACCAAGTCGGTTCCGGCCCATGCCTCCAACGATTGGATGCGCCGCGAGAACGCCGGCTGGGTGACATGGCGCAACTGCGCAGACCGGCTGAAGCTGCGGGTTTCAGCCAGCGACACAAAATCTTCAAGCCATTTGGTTTCCATGGCCAACATTATGCGCGGATTGCATGGCAGGCACCAAACAGAGCGAGCAACCTAATCCGAACTTTGCTGTTGCAGCGCCCACATCTGCGCGTAGCGGCCCTGGGCCGCCAGCAAGGCAGTGTGGTTGCCACGCTCCACAATGCGCCCGGTGTCCATCACCAGAATTTCGTGGGCATCCACCACGGTAGACAGGCGGTGCGCGATCACCAGCGTGGTTTTGTTGCGGGCCACACTTTGCAGTTCGGCCTGAATGGCACGCTCGTTGGCAGAGTCCAGTGCAGAGGTTGCCTCGTCAAAGATCAGAATGGGCGGATTTTTCAGCAGCGTGCGGGCAATCGCCACACGCTGCTTCTCGCCACCTGACAACTTGAGTCCCCGCTCGCCGACCATCGTGGCGTAGCCCTTGGGCGTGGAGCTGATGAAGTTGTGAATGTGGGCGGAGGCAGCAGCCTCCTCCACTTCGGCGCGCGTGGCACCGGGCTTGCCGTAGGCAATGTTGTATTCAACCGTGTCGTTGAACAGTACCGTGTCTTGCGGCACGATGCCTATCGCCTGGCGCACGCTGGACTGCGTCACCTGTTTGATGTCCTGCCCGGCAATCAGGATACGACCCCCCTCCTGAGGATTGCTCACGTCGTAAAAACGAAACAGCAGACGCGCCATCGTGGACTTGCCAGGAGCCGGATGGGCCCACCACAGCCACCGTCTTGCCTGCCGGTATCTCGAAACTGATGTTGTGCAAGATCGTGCGGCCGTCACCCGGATGGGCCGCACTGCCCACGTCATAGGAAAAACTCACGTTCTCAAATGCCACGGGGGTTTCGCCGTCCAGACGCAAAGCTGGTGCGCCCGGCACATCGGCAATCTCCCGCTCACGCTCCATCAGCGTGAACATCTTCTCCAGGTCGGTCAGGCTTTGTTTGATCTCGCGATAAATCACACCCAGGAAGTTCAATGGTATGTAAAGCTGGATCATGAAGGCATTGACCATGACCAGGTCACCCAGAGTCATGCTGCCATCCACCACGCCTTGCGTGGCCCGCCACAGCATGGCCACCAGCCCCACCGCGATGATCAACTGCTGACCGATGTTCAGCATGGACAGGGTGGTCTGGCTCTTCAGGCGGGCACGGCGCAAACGCTCCAGGCTTTCGTCGTACCGTTTGGCCTCAAAACCCTCGTTGTTGAAATATTTCACCGTTTCATAGTTCAACAGGGAGTCAACGGCTTTGGAGTGTGCTGCCGAGTCAAACTCGTTGGCCTCACGGCGGAACTTGGTGCGCCATTCGGTCACCAGCACCGTAAAGGAGATGTACAACACCAGGGCACCCAGCGTGATCCACGCAAACCACACATCAAACTTCACCGCCAGAATGGTCAACACCATCGCCACCTCCAGCAGCGTGGGCACGATGCTGAACAGTGAAAACGAAATCAGCGACTCGATGCCACGCACCCCGCGCTCGATGTCGCGTGTCATGCCACCGGTCTGCCGCTCCAGATGAAAACGCAGACTCAAGGCGTGCAAATGCTCAAAGGTTTCCAGCGCGATGCTGCGCGCCGCACCCTGGGTGGCCTTGGAAAACACCAGTTCCCGCAGTTCAGTGAGCAGTGTGGTCGACAGGCGCAGCGCGCCATAGGCAAACAACAAGGCCACCGGCACTACGAGGACAGCCGCCGGGTCCCCCGGCTTGTAACTCATGCTGTCCACCAGATTCTTCAGCAGCAACGGCACACCCACATTGGTCAGCTTGGCACCGACCATGAAGGTCAACGCAAAAACAACGCGCCACTTGTAGGTCCACAGGTAGGGAAACAGACGCTGGATCGTGGCCCAGTCGGACTTGGGAGGCGTGACCGGTACGCTGGGGTCCGGGGCAGGGAGAGGTGCAAGAGCGGAGGAGCCGTGGGAGCGCATATGGGGTATTTTGAACAGTTGAGGACAGAGCTTCACTACGCTGCGGTCTGTCCCGCAAGGCTTCAGGTTGGTCGAGGAAAGAGCTTCGCTACGCTACGGTCTGTCCCGCAAGGTTTCAAGATAGGATTGTGCCTATGTCTACAAACTCAAGCCCCCCCACCATCCAATTGCCCAAAGACGAGGAACTGGTCCTCAAAGTCATCCCCATGCCGGCGGACTGCAACGCCAACGGCGACATCTTTGGCGGCTGGGTCATGGCCCAGGTCGACCTGGCGGGCTCCGTGCTGCCCGCGCGCTACACCCAGGGCCGCATGGCAACGGTGGCGGTCAATGAATTTGTCTTCAAGCACCCGGTGCGCGTGGGCGACATTCTGTCCTTCTTTTCCAAAGTGACACGCATTGGAAGAACCTCCATCACGGTGAAGGTGGAGGTGTATGCCGAGCGTTATCGCGCGCAGGGACAATACATCAAGGTGACCGAAGCATCGGTCACCTATGTGGCGATAGACGACGACGGAAAACCGCGCGAAATCCCCAAGCCCTGAAACTGATTAGAATCCCGAGTGCTCCTTGTTTTGTAGCTATAACCGTAGCACTTGCGAGGGCTAGAGGCATTTTCATCCATAAACAATGCTGGCGAGCACCTCGTCCACGGTGGATGGCGTGATGATTTCCATTCCGCTGCTCCCGTCCGCCACCAAATCCCTGCGCACCGACCGTTGGCTGGTGCTGGGCGGCGTGTTGGTATTGCACCTCTTGCTGCTGTTGGTGCTGTCCCATTTCGGAAC
Source organism: Candidatus Aalborgicola danicus (assembly GCA_016703945.1). GTDB lineage: Bacteria > Pseudomonadota > Gammaproteobacteria > Burkholderiales > Burkholderiaceae_C > Allorhodoferax > Allorhodoferax danicus. Next base: position 56,320 of record JADJBC010000014.1, on the reverse strand, counting down.
ATTGCAGTCGCCGATGCGCAGCGCTCCGTCCAAAGAGTTGGAGACTGTTTCGGTCTCACTGGCGCCACCCGCGCTCAATAACCCTGTTGTACCCAAGGTAAGACCCGACCCGCAACAAAGCCCCGTCCACGCGTCACGAGTGACACCGCCGCCCGTCCCCGAAAACGCTCCGCCGTTGGCGGATGGACCAGCTCCGGCTCGTGAAACGTCTTCGACACCTACCCCCGGCATCAACAACGCCGTCTCTGCGTCAAACCCTACCGGCCCGCAATTGGATCTGCAGATCGACTCGGCAACCCTCAGAAATGCCGCGCGCGAAGTGGACCGGAAATCCGTGCGCCGTCTGGCACGTGAGAGTGGTCAGACGAATCTCATTGACCCTGAGCGGCCGGACCCGCTGAAGCTGGCATTTGCCGACATGTCAGAGCCACCTTGCCCTCCCGCCGGCCTGATGCGCGAAGCGCGGGGTGACCCCATGGGGGCCCCAATGACAGACCGCAGCGGCGACTGCGCCGACAAGCGCCGTGAGCGGGTACGCGCGCGGGCGCTTCTCCGTTGACAAGCCAATCGCTACATATTCAATAGCGCTTCACGCAATATATACGGGGGCTACAAGCGAATTTATTGCTGGGAGTTGGTGGCCTGCACCGCCGCCGCCCCCCCCCCCCCCCCCCCCCCCCCCCCCCCCCCCCGCCCCCCCCGGGGCCCGCGGGCCGGCCCCGCCCCCCCCCCCCGGGCGGGGCCCCGCCCGCCCGGGCCCCCGGGGGCCCCCCCCCCCCCCCCCCCCCCCCCCCCCCCCTGGGGGGGGGGGGGGGGGGGGAAAACAAACCCGGGGGGGGTTTTTCCCTCCTCCCCTTTCCGCTCAACCAGCAACGCCCGCAGGCTGGTGGATTGGGTGTTCGGGCGTCGGCCCCATTCGACGTTGCCTCAGAGCAAGCGTGCCAGTCACAGCGTTAACGAAGCAAGGCAAGCGAGCCAGCCATTTCCAACGGCGAGCGTGGGCCAGAGAACGAATACACGATTCACCAGCCCCCACACCCGCAGGCACACAAGGCCAGCAAAAATATTCACTATAGATTCGATAGCGCCTCAAGCAATATTCACGAGGGCTACAGCCGAATTTCACTAAAACTTTCCGTGGCAACCGGCTCCCGCCGCAAACCGCGCCGCGCCATCCAACCCCGACGCGATACACGCCTTGCCCCGTTGCCATTCCTGCTGCAGGGCCTGCGGTAAATCCAGATTCCACTGGGCATACGCGCTGGCGCGGTCAGCCAGCATGGTTTGTTGCGGAAAGCCCGCCAATTGCTCGGCCAGTGTGATGGCCGCCGACAGTGCCTCGCCTTTTGGCACCACGCGGTTGCACAAGCCCATTTGCAATGCCTCGACAGCCTCGACCTTGCGCCCGGTCAGTATCAGATCCATGGCGTGGCCCATGCCGATCAGGCGCGGCAAACGCACGGTGCCGCCGTCGATCAGGGGCACACCGAAACGGCGGCAGAAGACACCGAAGTAGGCGTCTTCCTCCATCACCCGCATATCACACCACAGCGCCAACTCCATGCCGCCCGCGACTGCCGCGCCACTGACGGCCGCAATCACCGGCTTGGACAACACCAGGCGTGACGGACCCATGGGCCCTGTCGGACCGACCGGATTCCTCTCATAGGTATGTGCGGAGAACTCCAGTGCCTCGAACGGGTCAACCCCCTGCACCTGTTGTTGCGCCAAACGTGCACCGGCCTGCAAATCCCAGCCAGCGCAAAAATGACCATGCGCACCATGAAACACCGCGACCCTGGAGTCGGGGTCTGCATCAAACGCTGCGAATGCTTCGTAAAGCTGGCGGGCCGTGTCGGCGTCGACGGCGTTGCGCACGTCGGCACGGTTGATGGTCACGACGCGGATCGCACCGTGCTGATAAATGTCCACAGAAGCAGTCATGGTTTCCATGATGCCCCTGTTTTCGCTCTTTTTCAGTCCGCTTGTCGCCTGCCTGACAGGGCGTCGGTACAAACCCTGTCAGTTATCCAGAGCAATGAAGCTATAACCGGGAAGCAAAAAAATTACAGGAGACGACGTGCTGCTTCTTCAACTGGTGATCAGTGGAATTGCACAGGGCTGTATCTACGGATTGATCGCCCTGGGCTTTGTGCTGATCTACAAGGCCACCGAGACTGTGAGTTTCGCCCAGGGCGAACTGATGATGCTCGGCGCTTTTGGTGGTCTGGTGGGCATGACCATGCTGGGCTTTCCATATTGGCTGGCCATCATCAGCTCCATCGCCGGTATGGCGTTGTTTGGCGTCGTGCTGGAACGCGTGGTGATTCGTCCCATCCTGGGTCAGCCAGCATTTTCGGTTGTGATGCTCACCATTGGAATCGGGTATGTGGCGCGCGGGCTGATCACCATGGTGCCGGGCATCGGCACCGACACACAGGCGCTGCCGGTGCCGTACAAGGATGAAATCTGGAATGTGAGCGGCCTGATTCTGAATGTCGAACACATGGTCGTGATTGGCGCAACTGCCGTGTTGTGTGCGCTGCTGTTTGCGTTGTTCCGCTACAGCAAGCTTGGCATTGCAATGCAGGCCGCGTCACAAAACCAGTTGGCGGCCTATTACATGGGCATACCGGTGCAACGCCTCAATGGCATTGCCTGGGGGCTTGCGGCGGGTGTGGCAGCCATTGCGGGACTTTTGCTGGCACCCATTACCTTTGTCCACGCCAACATGGGCTTCATTGGACTCAAGGCTTTTCCCGCTGCGGTGGTCGGTGGTTTTGGCAGTTTGCCCGGCGCCATTGTGGGCGGTTTGGTGATTGGCATTGTGGAGTCGCTTTCGGGCTTTTACCTGCCCGATGGCTTCAAGGACACCGCTGCGTACGTGGTCGTACTGATCATGCTGGTCGTCAAGCCCAATGGTTTGTTTGGCGAGCAATTGCGCAAGAAAGTCTAGACATGCGGTTTATATTCAAGACGGACTACGCACAAGACATCAAGCTGGCCAAACATGGCGGGCATGTGTTCTGGTACAGCGCATTGATGCTGGTTCTGATGGCAGCGCCATGGATCGCGACGGAGTATTGGCTGGCTCAACTCACATTCATTTTGATCTATGCGGTGGCCGGCCTCGGGCTGATGCTGCTGGCCGGTTTCACGGGCTTGTTTTCATTGGGGCATGCGGCCTTTCTGGGCGTGGGGGCCTACACGCAGGCGGTGTTGACCAATGCCGGCCTGCCCTTTCCATTGGCACTGGTCTGTGCGGCTGGGTTGTCTGCCGCAGTGGGCTTTGTGGTTGGCCTGCCAGCGCTGCGCGTCAAAGGCATTTACCTCGGTATGGCAACCCTGTCATTCGGCTTTATTGTGGAAGAGGTGCTCGCGCGTTGGGAGTCGGTCACCGGGGGCAATGCCGGCATTCACATCAAGAAGCCCGATATCTTTGGCTGGACCCTGGGGTCGAATGAAGAGTTCTATTTCCTGTGTCTGGTCATCACGGTGCTGGCCACACTGGGTATTTTGAATCTGTTGCGATCCCCCACGGGGCGGGCTTTTGTGGCGATTCGGGACTCCGAAATTTCGGCGCAGAGTATGGGCATTCACCTGGCCTATTACAAGACCTTGTCGTTTGCGCTGTCGGCGGCCCTGGCCGGTATTGCCGGTGCCCTGTACGGGCACAAGATGCAGTTCATCTCGCCCGACCAGTTCAACATCCTGCAGTCGATCGACCTGCTGCTGATGATTGTGATCGGGGGAGTAGGTTCCGTACATGGGGCCTTCCTGGGTGCCATCTTCCTGATTACCCTGCCCGAGCTGATCACCATTGTGAAAGACTACCTGCCCGCCGCGGTGGGACAGGCCCCAGGGTTGAAGGCCGTGGTGTATGGCGTGGTGCTGGTGTCGTTTGTGCTGTTCGAACCCATGGGCCTGTATGGCCGCTGGCTCAAGATTCGCACCTACCTGCAGATGTTTCCGTTCTACCGCAAGGGCATGTTCAAGCGGCAGAAATCCTTTCAAAAATCCGACAGGCTGAAGTGATGAACGAAACCCTTCTTTCGGCCAAAAACCTGAGCGTGCGCTTTGGCGGTGTGCTGGCCGTCAACAACGTGAGTTTTGACGTCAAACAGGGCGAGGTGTTTACCCTGATTGGCCCCAATGGCGCGGGCAAGACTACGGTGTTCAATTTGATCAGCCGCATTTACACACCCACCATGGGCGAGATCGACTACGCAGGGCCCAAGGGCATGCTCAAACTCACCGAGCAGCCGCCCCAAAACGTGGCTTCACTCGGCATTGCGCGCACCTTCCAGAACATTGAATTGTTCGAACATGCCTCGGTCTTGCACAACCTGCTGATTGGCCGCCACACCCACCGTGCTACCGGCGTGTGGCAGGACCTGTTCTTTACATCCAGGGTGCGCGAGGCAGAACTCAAGGCGCGGGAGAAGGCCGAAGAGGTGATCGACTTCCTGGGCCTGCACCATTACCGCGACCTGTTCGTGGCCGGCCTCCCCTACGGCGTTCGCAAGGTGGTTGAAATGGCCCGCGCCTTGTGCACCGAGCCCAAACTCCTGTTGCTAGACGAGCCCTCTTCGGGTCTGAACGTGGAGGAGACAGACGATATGGCGTTCTGGATTCAAGACATCAAACACGAGTTGGGCATCACCGTGCTGATGGTGGAGCACGACATGTCGCTGGTGTCCAAGGTATCGGACCGGGTGTTGGCCATGAACCAGGGCGAAATGCTGGCCATGGGCACACCGCGCGAGGTGCAGAACGACCCCGGCGTGATCGAGGCCTACCTGGGCTCTATCGACGATGTGTCGTCGCTGCGCCGCAGCGCTGCTGGCCAAACGTCAAACGGGGGGCCGACATGAGCACACAACCACCCCCCATCAGTGACCTGCCCGTTCTCAAGCTGCTCAATGTCGAGAGCGCCTATGGCCCCATCAAGGCCATTCGCGGCGTCAGCTTGCAGGTGCGCCGCAGTGAAATCGCCACGGTGCTAGGCTCCAACGGCGCGGGCAAAACCACCATTCTGAAAACCATCTCCGGCATCATCGACCCGCGCAAGGGCTCGATCGAATTCAAGGGTGAAGACATCACCGCCAAAGACCCGGCTGTCATCGTGCAGCAGGGCCTATCCCACGTGCCGGAGGGGCGCGAAGTATTCCCCTTGCTCAGCGTGCACGACAACCTTCTGATGGGCGCTTACACCCGCTCCGACCGCGACGGCGTGGCGCGCGAGATGGAAAACGTGTTTTCCTATTTCCCCATTCTCAAAGAGCGTGCGTCCCAAAACGCAGGCCTGCTCTCGGGTGGGCAGCAGCAGATGCTGGCGATTTCACGCGCCCTGATGGCCAACCCCGATCTGATCTTGCTCGATGAACCCAGCCTGGGCCTCAGCCCCAAACTCACCAAAGAGATTTTTGAGATTGTGGTGCGCATCAACCGCGAACGCGGCACCACCATTTTGCTGGTCGAGCAAAACGCCAACATGGCGCTCAACGCCTCGGACTACGGCTACGTGCTGGAGAACGGCCGCATCGTCATGGAAGACACCTGCGCCCACCTGCGCGAGAAGGACGACATCAAGGAGTTCTATCTCGGTATGAAGGAAGACGGTGTGCGTGGCGAGCGGCGCTGGAAAAAGAAGAAAACCTGGAGATAGGACAGCATGACTCAACTCTGGGATACATCCAAGATTCAACCCTGCAATGACATCGTCATGGCAGGCGAAACCATACCCGCCATGTTCTGGAACGCGGTGGCCCAACGCGGCCCCAACGTCTGGATGCGACAAAAGCATCTAGGCCTGTGGCGCAGTTGGACCTGGAACCAGACTGCTGACGCTGTGCGTGAAATCGCCGGCGGTTTGATGAGCCTGGGTTTTGCCAAAGGCGACTGCGCCTCGATCCTGGCCAACACCGTTGTGGAGTGGGTCTGGGCCGACCTGGCCGTGTTGTCGGCCGGTGGTGTGTCCAACGGCGTTTACCCAACTGACGCAGCCTCCCAATTGAAGTACCTGTGCGAGGACTCCCGCACCACCGTGTTGTTTGTCGAAGACGACGAACAACTGGACAAGGCCTTGGAAGTGCGCGCGGACCTACCGGGCCTGCGCAAAATTGTGGTGTTTGACATGGAGGGGCTGCGTGACCTGGCAGACCCCGACGTGATCAGTCTGGACGCCTTGCGCGCCTTGGGGCGCGACTACCTGAAACACAACCCCGGCACGGTAGAGCAGCGTGTTCAGGCCTGCAAACCCGAGGACCTGGCCATCCTGGTCTACACCTCGGGCACCACCGGCAAACCCAAGGGCGCCATGCACTTGCACCAGGGTCTGGTGTTCACCGTGCGGGGCTACAACACGCTGGTGGCGCAAGACGAGCGGGATGAGCGTATGTGTTTTTTGCCGCTGTGCCATATCGCCGAACGCATGGGCGGCGAGTACTTTGCGCTGTATACCGGGGCGAAACTCAACTTTGTCGAGAACCCCGAGACCATTCCCGAAAACGTGCGCGAGATAGCCCCTACCGTATTCACTGCTGTACCACGGGTGTGGGAGAAGTTTTATTCGGGCGTGATGATTTCACTCAAGGAGGCGGGCGCTGTCCAGCAGGCCGCCTATGCCTGGGGCATTGGTGTGGGCACCCGCATTGCTGACCGGGTGATGGCCGGTCAACCCGTGAGTGGCTGGCTGAAGATCCAGTTCACCATCGCCCAATGGCTGGTGCTGAACAACGTGCGCAAACTGATTGGCATCCACCGTTCGCGTTTCCTGGTTACCGGTGCCGCCCCCATTTCACCCGATCTGGTGCGCTGGTACATGGCCCTGGGCCTGCCCATGCTGGAAGTCTGGGGCATGACCGAGACCTGTGGCGCCTCCACGGGTGTGCCTGCCAGCAAAATGAAACCCGGCTCGATCGGCCCTGCTGCGGCCTACAACGAGGTCCGTTTGGACCCTGCCACCGGCGAGATTCTGGTGCGCGGCAAAAACGTGTTTGCCGGTTACCTGAACCTGCCCGAAAAAACCGCTGAAACCATCGACAAAGACGGCTGGTTGCACACCGGCGACGTGGGCGTAGTGGATGCCGATGGCTACTACCGCATCACCGACCGCATGAAGGACATCATCATCACGGCGGGCGGCAAGAACATCACCCCCAGCGAGTTGGAAAACGACCTGAAGTTCTCTCCCTACATCACGGACGCTGTGGTCATTGGCGACAAGCGTCCCTACCTGGTCGTCATCATCATGATCGACCAGGAAAACGTGGAGAAGTTTGCGCAGGATGCCGACGTGCCCTTTAGCAACTACGCCTCCCTGACCCGCGCTGCCGAAGTGCAGGCCTTGATACAAACCGAGCTGGACCGCGTCAACCAAAAGTTTGCGCGCGTTGAGCAAATCAAAAGTTTTTCCTGCTGGAAACACAATTAACAGCAGAGGACGAGGAACTCACCCCCACCATGAAGCTCAAACGCAAACTGGTGGAACAAAAATATGCGGCCCAGATCGAAGCCATGTACCGCTGAACGCGGACACAGCCAATCGCAGAATTCCAGGCACCGTGGAACCACAGAAGGAGACATCATCATGAAACTACAAACCACCCTCGCGATCGCTGCACTCACACTGTCCTGCGCCGCAAGCGCGCAGCAAGGCATTAGCAAGGACGAAATTCTCATCGGGTCGATTCAAGACCTCTCCGGCCCGCTGGCGGGCTACGGTAAACAGGCGCGCAGCGGCATGCAAATGGCGCTGGACGAAGTCAACGAACTCGGTGGCATCCACGGCCGCAAGATCAAGCTGTTGGTCGAAGACTCGGGCTACGATCCCCGCAAGGCGATACTGGCGGCTCAAAAATTGGTCACCCAAGACAAGATTTTCATGATGGTGGGCCACATCGGCACGGCGCAGAACGAAGCAGCGATGCCCATACAGTTTGAGAAGGAGGTGATCAACTTCTTGCCCATCACCGCCGCCCGCTCCATGTACGAACCGTTCCACCGGTTCAAGTTTTCCATTGCGTCGACCTACTTCGAGCAAATCCATGGCGCCCTGCCCAAACTGATCCGCCAAAAAAGCGTGACCAAAGTTTGCGCGATCTACCAGGACGATGACTTTGGTCTGGAAGTGTTGAAAGGCACCGAAGAGGGGCTCAAGGCCGCCAGGCTGACGCTGACGGACAAAGCCTCGTTCAAGCGTGGCGCGACCGACTTCTCGTCCCAGGTGGCCAAGATGCAGGCCAGCGGCTGTGAGTTGGTGGTGCTGGGCACCATCATCCGGGAGACCGTCGGCACCATAGGCACCGCCCGCAAGATGGGTTTCAACCCAGTCTTTCTCGGGTCCAGCGCGGCCTATACCGATCTGATTCACAAAATCGGCGGCAAGGCCACCGAGGGTTTTTACGCCACCATGACGGCGCAGTTTCCTTATGCGGATGACCCGTCACCCGCGGTACGCCGTTGGGCCACAAAATACCGCACACAGTTCAACGAAGACCCCTCTGTTATATCCGTGTTTGGCTACACCGCCGTCAATATGTTTGCGACCGCCATGCGTGACGCTGGTGCGCGGCCCACCCCTGCCAAATTCATTCGCGCCATGGAATTCACCCAGATCCCGGGTGACATGTTTGGCGCCCCACCGCTGAAGTTCACACCCACCCGGCGCTTGGGCAGTGATGAATCGCGCCTGTCACAAATCCAGGATGGTCGCTGGAAAGTTGTCATCGACTACACCGCCAAATAGGCACAATTCACCGCTTTTTTTGTCCCCGAAAACCACTGAAGGATACCTCCCATGAAGTTAAAAACCAGCCTCGCCATCGCGTCCCTCACCCTTGCCGGCGGCCTCGCCCATGCGCAGCAGGGTGTCAGCAAAGATGAAATCGTGCTTGGCTCCATCCAGGATTTATCGGGGCCTATTGCCGGCTTTGGCAAACAGGCGCGTTTGGGTATGCTTTTGGCCGTGGATGAGGTCAACGAGCAAGGCGGCATCAATGGCCGAAAGCTCAAGATCATCGTCGAGGACTCGGCCTATGATCCCAAGAAGGCCGTGCTGGCAGCCCAGAAGCTGGTCAACCAGGACAAGATTTTCATGATGGTGGGCCACATCGGTACGGCACAGAACATGGCGGCCATGCCGGTGCAGTTCGAGAAGAACGTCATCAACTTCTTCCCGATCACGGCAGCGCGGGAAATGTACGACCCGTTCCACAAGCTCAAGTACTCCTACGCCGCGACCTACTTCGACCAGATGCGCAACGCCGTACCCAAGCTGGTCAAGGAAAAGGGCGCCAAGAAGGTTTGCACCATGTACCAGGATGACGACTTTGGCCTGGAAGTGCTCAAGGGCGGCGAGGCCGGCCTGAAAACACTGAACATGGAGTTTGCCGAGAAGACATCCTACAAACGTGGCGCCACCGACTTCTCGTCGCAGATCTCCAAGATGCAGGCGGGCGGCTGCGACATGATTGTGCTGGGCACCATCATCCGCGAAACCATTGGCGCCATCGGCACGGCCCGCAAGCTGGGCTACAACCCCATCTTCCTGGGTTCCAGCGCGTCCTACACCGACCTGATCCACAAGCTCGGCGGCAAGGCCATGGACGGTCTGTACGCCACCATGACCGTGCAGAACCCGTATCTGGATGAAGCCTCACAGCCCATTCGTTTCTGGGCCAGCAAGTACAAGACCAAGTTCAATGAAGACCCCACCGTGTTCTCGGTCTATGGCTACACCATCATCACCAGTTTTGCCACCGCAGCGGGACGCGCTGGCAAGAACCTGACGACCGACAGCTTTATCAAGGTGATGGACAACCTGACCATCGAACCAGACTTCTTTGGTGGAGCCGTGCAGACCTTCAGCGCCACCAAACGCCTGGGAAGCGATGCGTCGCGCCTGTCACAAATCGTCGACGGGAAGTGGAAAACCGTGTCGGACTATTTTGGCAGCACTGCCACAGCCAAAAAGTAAACTGCCGCCTAACCGCGAAGGCCACCCAGCGGTGGCCTTTTTTTATGGTTTGTTTCAGGAAACGATGTAAGCCCCGGCTCCAGTGGATAACAGCTTGCCGTCTGCCGCCAAAAACTCCATGCGGGTGGAGGCCACACGTGAGCCCAGACGCATGACCTCGGCCCGCAGCTCAAAATTCTCGCCTATGCCGGGGCGCAGGTAGTCAATACGCAGGTCGATGGTGCCCAGTTTGCTGAAACGGTGCAGGCGCTGAAGCGGCGCCTCGTCCATGTGGCGTGCACCAATCGCGGCCATCACTGCCAAACCGCCCATGGCGTCCAGCCCCGCGCTGATGACGCCACCGTGGATCCGGTTGAAGAGATGATGGCCCACCAGTTCCGGCTTCATCGCGATGTGGGCCACGACACGCTCGGGCTTGATGGACGCGATCTTCAGACCCAGCACGGTGTTAAAGACGATGAACTCTTCAAAGATCTTGGTCAGGCCCTGAATGAATTCGGGCTCAAACTCGACCGGATGGGTGACAGCGAGGTTGTGTGTTGTTTTTGGCATTTTTGATCCATTGGGGACAGAACAAACAGTCCGGCCAGCGAAGTATCAGATATTGAGCTGACGGGACGCCAACTCTTTCATGATTTCTTCGGCGCCACCGCCAATCATCATGACCTTGACCTCACGGTAGATGCGCTCGCACGCCGTGCCGCGCATAAAGCCCATCCCCCCCAGAATCTGCACGCCCTGGTCGGCACAAAACTGCATGGTTTGGGTAGCGTGGTTTTTTAGCAGGCACACTTGCGCCACCCACTCCGCACCCTTGGCAGACTTGTCACCCCGGTCGCCGGCATCGGCGCGGGCCGACACGGCGTTGAGCCACGCACGGGTGGACTCAATACGCATCTTCATATCCATCAGCTTGTGGCGAATCACCTGGTGGTCGACCAGCGCGCTGCCAAAGGTCTTGCGCTGCTGCGCCCAACTCAAGGCTTCGTCGTAACAACACTCGGAAAAGCCCAGCGCCATGGCGGCCATGGACAGGCGCTCGCCATTGAAATTGGTCAGGATCATCTTGAAGCCCGAGCCCTCTTCACCGACCAAATTGCCAATAGGCACCCGCACGCCGTCAAAACGAATCTGCGCCGTGTCGGAACACAGCCAGCCCATTTTTTTGAGCGGGCTGCGGCTCAATCCCACCGCATCACCCGGGACCATCAGCATCGATATACCCATGGGCCCTTTGTTCTTCAGGTCCGTGCGCACGGCCACTGTCAGCCAGTCGGCCCGCACGCCGGAGGTGATGAAAACCTTTTCGCCGTCAACCACATACTCGTCGCCGTCACGGCGTGCCGTGGTCTTCAGCGCCGACACATCGGTGCCACCACCAGGCTCCGTAATGGCAAGCGCCGCAATCTTCCGGCCCGCCAACACGTCGGGAATGACCTGCTGTTGCAAGGCGCTACTGCCATGACGCACCACCGGCGGCAGGCCAATGTTATGGCTGAACAGGCCGGCCATCAGGCCGCCGCTGCCACCTGTGCGGGCCAACGCCACCGTCATCGCATTGCGCAAACTCCAGGGTGCGGGCGTGCCGCCAAACTGTTCGGGGTAGCCCATGGACAGCCAGCCCAGATCGGCCGCGCGCTGATAAAGCTCACGCGGAAACTGGCCCGCTTCTTCCCAGGCCTCCAAATGCGGCTTGACTTCGGTCTGTACGAACCGGCGCACGGAGTCTTCTACCGCAGCAATGTCTTGCGCGTCTACTGCGAAATCATTCATGGTCATGCTGTTTTGCGTTTTGCCACGCCCATGGTCTTGGCGATGATGCCCATCATGACCTCATCAGCACCACCGCCGATGGAGCCCAAACGGCCATCGCGGAACAGGCGCGCCACCTTGTTCTCCCAGGTGTAACCCATGCCGCCCCAGAACTGCAGGCAGCCATCGGCCACGATGCGGTTCAGGCGGCCGGCTTTCAACTTGGCCATAGACGCCAGCTCCAGCACATCTTGCCCACTGACATACAACTCGCAGGCCCGGTAGGTCAACGCGCGCAAGGCCTCTACCTCGGTCTTCATCTCGGCCAGCCTGAACTGCACCCACTGCTGGTCGGCGAGCGTGGCGCCAAACATCTTGCGCTCCTGCGCCCATTCCACGGTCCACTGGATGCAGTTGTTCAAGGACTGCAAACCACTGGCCGCGCACCACAGGCGCTCTTCTTGGAACTGCTGCATCTGGTAGACAAAACCCGCGCCCTCCTGGCCAATGAGGTTACGTTGCGGCACACGCACTTCGTCGAAATAGATCAGCCCGGTGTCGCTGGAGTGCATGCCGATTTTCTTGATCTTGCTGCGCCACCTCAATGCCTTTGCGCAGCTTGCCGTTGTCGCGCAGGGGCACCATAACCAGGCTCTTGTTTTTGTGCGCGGGCCCGTCGCCGGTGTTGACCAGCATACACATCCAGTCCGCCTGCAGGCTGTTGGTGATCCACATCTTCTGGCCGGTGATGACATAGTCATCACCATCCTTGCGCGCCCGACTGGTGATGGCCGACACATCGCTCCCGGCACCGGGTTCGCTCACGCCAATACAACCCACAGCATCGCCCGCGATGGCGGGCACCAAAAACTCCTTCTTTAGTTCTTCGCTGCCAAAACGTGCCAACGCCGGTGTACACATATCGGTCTGCACACCAATCGCCATGGGCACACCACCGCAGTCCACATATCCCAAGGTTTCGGCCATGGCCATGCCATACGAATAGTCCAGCCCCATACCGCCATAGGCTTCGGGTTTGGTCACACCCAGCAGGCCCAGGTTACCCAGCTTCTTGAAGACTTCGTGCGCCGGGAAAATTTCGGCGGCTTCCCATTCGTCGACATGGGGGTTGATCTCGGCGTCGATAAAACGCTTCAGGGTTTTCTGGATTTCGAGGTGTTCGTGGGTGAATTGCATGGTGTCGATTTCGAAGAAGATGGGGCGGCTCAGACCTGAAACACTTTGGGCGAATTATTGGGAAAACACCTTCGGCATTTGGGCTCTATGAAAACCGTTGAAGGGCTTGACAGCATCGCGTGCCTGCACAGCGGCATCGGGCACCCGCATCGGGTAGCCGGCGCGGGCTTGGGGGCGCGCGCCATCAATACGCAAGGTGGTGCCGCTGATAAACGATGCGGCCGGGCTGAGCAAAAACACAATGCCCGCAGCCGTTTCGGCCTCGGTGCCAAAGCGCCCGGCGGGAATGGTCTTGGCCATCTCACGGATCATGGGCGCCATCTCTACGGGATAGTTGTCCATGCCACTGGACGCGATGTAGCCCGGCGCTACGGCATTGACGCGCACCCCTTTTCCGGCCCATTCCACTGCAGCTGTTTCGGTGAAGCTGACCATGCCGGCGCGCGCCGCGCCGCTGTGGCCCATGCCCGGCATGGAGCCCCACATATCGGCCACGATGTTGACGATCGCGCCGCCGGTCTTGTTCATGCCCTGCACAAAACACTCCCGCGCCATCAAAAAGCCGCCGGTCAGGTTGGTGTTGACCACAGCCTCCCAACCCTTGGCAGTGATAGCCTCCAGCGGCGTCATGAACTGGCCACCGGCGTTGTTGACCAGGCCATCGACCGGGCCGTGTTCCCCAATGATGGTGGCCACGGTTTGTTTCACCGCTTCCTCCTGTCGGATGTCGCATACCTGGAAGCTGACTTTGCCGCCATCCTGCGTAATCTCGTCCGCCACCTTTTGGAGTTTCTCGATCTTGCGCCCCACCAGGGCGACCTGGGCACCCAGAGACGCCAGCTCATGGGCCACACAGCGTCCAATACCCGAACCTCCCCCCGTGACGATGATGACTTTGCCCGCAAACAGGCCGGGTGCGAAAACAGAACCGTAAACCATAGTCGTCAATCCTCAATCAGTGGTTTTTAGAAACAAGGCCATGGCAGCGTCGGTTAGCTCCTGCAGTGACGCACCCTTTTGGGGGTCAAACCACTGCACCGACCAGTTCAATGCGCCCAGGATCAAAAGCCGGGCCAGTCGCACCGGCGCGTTTAATTCGCCGCTGGCATGTAGTGCGGTCAACACGGGTAACCACAAGGCCTCGTAGTCGGCAATCAATTTGCCAAGCGATTTTTGTTGGCGCTGCGGTAACGAGCGTGACTCGTACAACATCACCGGTACAAAGTCGCTGCCGGGGCCGAGCAACACGTCAAAGTGGGCCTGCACCAGGGTGCGCAATTGGGCTGCGGGCGGCAGATCCGCCTGACCGGGGGCAACCACGGCGGCGCGCTGGCGCGCCAACGCAGAGTGCATGCCCTCTTCCATCACCGCGTAGAGCAAGGCCTCCTTGCTTTTGAAATGGTAGAACGGCGAGCCACTTTGCATACCAGCAGCGGCGGCAATATCCCGGGTGGTGGTAGCGGCGAAACCTTTGCGACGAAAAAGCTGCGCTGCCGCAGTCAGCAAAGCCTGGCGGCGGTTGCCGTCATCACGTTCGTCCACCGTCTTGCGTGGGCGCCCCCGCGGGCGTTTGGCCGTGGCGTCTACGAGAGTCTGCGCTGCATCAGGGGTCATGCCAGGACGATACCAAATTCGTCTATTTATAGCAAGCATTTGCTTGGTATAAATAAAATGTCGCCCAATGCACAAAAACCGGTTTGGCCAGATTTCTTAAGCGAAATCGAGCGCTAGCCCTCGTAGAATATGCGTAGTCAGCTATCTATTCAGTAGCGCTTTTGCAATCAGCCGGGCAGAACCCGTGGCAGCACGATGTCAACCCGCGTGCCCTCGCCAACCTTGGACACCACGGAAATGCGCCCACCGAGGGTCTTGGTGACCAGATTGCGAACGATGGCCATGCCCAGGCCCGTACCGCCTTTGCCAATCTTGGTACTGAAGAAGGGTTCGAACAATTTCTCCTTCACCTCGGGGCTCATGCCAACGCCGTTATCGGCCACACACATCTGCACCTGGTCACCATCAATCCGGGCGCTGATGGTCAACACCCCATTGCTGCGGCCCTCAAAAGCGTGGAGGTAGGCGTTATTCACCAGATTGATGACGATTTGGCCCAGTGGCCCTGGTTGGCTGTCCATCATCAGTTCGTCGGCAATCTCCACCACGATCTGGTGAGGCTTGTGTTTGAGGCTGGGGCTCAGGGTGTGCAGAATCTCCTGGACCACCAGCTTCAGGTCAAACACGCGGCGCTGCTCGCTGGCCTGGTCCGCGGCCACTTGGCGAAAGTCACCCAGCAACTCCACGGCCCGCTCCAGGTTGCGTTGCAAGAGGGCTAGACCGTCATTGAGTTGTTCCATGAAGGCGCTGAGCGCGGAACGCTTCAGTTGGCCGTTTTCCATGTCTTGGGCCATGCTGAGCGTTTGCTCTGCCATGGCACTGGCGACCATTTTGCTATTGCCCAGCGGTGTACCCAACTCGTGCGAAACACTGGCAAACAAGGTGCTCAGCGTGGCTTTGGCTTCGCTGTTGGCCAGGTTGTCTTGTGATTGTTTCAAGTTCTCCAGCGCCCGCTCAAGCTCGGCGGTTCGCTGGGCGACACGCTGTTCCAGGGTTTCGTTGAGCTCCTGCACCTGGCGCAAGGTCTCGCGCAGCATCAGTTGGGAGTGCACGCGGGCCCGCACTACGGTGGCATTCACGGGTTTGGAAATGAAATCCACCGCTCCCAATTGCAGGCCCAGGGACTCTTCTTCGGAATTATTGTGTCCGGTCACGAAGATGACCGGAATATCCCGGGCGTGCGGGTCTGCCTTCAGCCGCCGACAAACCTCGTGCCCGTCCATGTCGGGCATTACCACATCAAGCAAGATCAGGTCGGGGGATTGGTCGGCACACAGGGTCAGCGCCTGGGCACCGCTGGTGGCCATAAACACCTCGTAGTCGCCTTTGAATATCTGATACAGGATCTGGATATTAAAAGCCTGGTCGTCTACGACCAGCAGCTTGGGTTTGCGGGGTGTCGAAGGTGTCATGACAAGGCCCAACTGTGCAGCAATTCGCCACCTCTGACAAGAGGCTTGCGCCCGCACCGCCCCTTATGGAGCGGTGCCCCCCACGCTGCTGGGGAGTGTGGGGACCTGATTACTTGGCCGCAGCCCCAACCGCTGCGCCGGCAAAGCTGCCGGCGCGCACCGTCACCATGTTTTCGGGCTTGAGGTACTTTTTGATGGCGGCGTTGACCTGCTCGTTGCTCACGGCGTTCACTTTGACGGGCAAGTCGTCCAGCCAGGTCACGTCCAAGCCCCGATTGACCGCCGCGATCAGCGCATTGGCCATGCCGCCCGTGGTGGCCAGGTCGACCTTGAAACCACCGATCAGGTTGCTCTTGCGGGCACTGAGCTCAGCAGGGGTGACGCCTGCGTCGTACCAAAGTTTGAGCTGACGTTGTGTGGACGCAATGCCTTGGTCCAGCAGACCAGGTGCAAAACTGCCGTAGACACGCCAATCCCCATCATTGAACATGTCGGCCTGCAGCAATGCCCCGACATCGTAGGTCAAGCCTTCCTTGTCGCGCACATTGGCCATCAGGCGCCCGGTGAAGCCGCTGCCCAAAATGGCGGTAGCCAGACGCAGGGCCTGGTAGTCCGGGTCGCTGTAACGCAGGCCGCTGGCTTGGCCCATCACCACGGACACGCTGGTTTTGCCGTCCATCACCACGTCCTGCTTGACGGCAGTACCCATGGGCGCCGGCTTCTCAGCACGCACCACCGCCTGGCCACCGGTCCAGCCGGCAAAGGCCTTGCCGATTTCAGCCTGCAGGGCTGGCAGATCCAGGTCGCCCACCAGCACCAGGGTCATGGCAGCCGGGCCATAGTTGGTTTTGTGAAAGGCCAACACTTCGTCCAGCGTGGCGGACTCGATAGCGACCAGCATGTCGTCGGGTGCCACGTTGCGGTTGGGGTGGCCCACCGGGTAGGTGGCGCGGTTGAAGGCATCACTGGCGCGGTAGTCGGTACTCTCCAGACCGCGTTTGATGCCACCGGCCATTTGTTTCTTGACCTTGGCAAACTCTTCGGCGCTGAAGGCCGGTGTGCGCAACTGCTCGGCAATCAGGCCCAGCACCAGGGGCGCGTCTTTCTTCAGGGAACGGGCGCTGATGTCCAGCAGGTCGGTCCCCACCCGGAAATTGATAGCCGCACCCACGGCTTCCAGCTTTTCCGCAATGGCGAACTTGTCCTGGGTCTTGGTGCCCTGGTCCAGCAACATGCCGGTCAGTGTGGGAACGGCGGGGTTGCCCTTGGTGCCTTGCGAGCGACCGGCGGGCAAACTGGCGCGCAGGGTCACCACATCCTTGACACCGGTGGGGTAAGCGATGACGTCCACACCAGCAATTTTGCTGCGTTTGACATGGGGCGCAATCTTGGCGCTAGGCGCTGCAGCGGCAGCGGCCATGCCGTCTTTGGCGGCAGCCATCGAGGGTTGTGAGGCTGCATTCAGGCGCGGGTCGCGGTAGTAGTAGGGGCCGTCCGATAACGTGTCTTTGAAACCCGCCTTGGCACTAGCGGCGCCTGTGCCCGCTGCAGGTGCCGCCGTTGCCGCGGCGGCGGGTGCGGCGGTAACGGGCACAAACCAGCCGGTGGTGCTGGAGTCTTCAATCAGGTACTTTTGCGCCACACGCTGGATGTCGGCGGCGGTGACCTTTTTGATGGCTTCGTCCAGGCCGTAAAACAGCGTCCAGTCGCCAGCAGAAATGAACTCATTGATGTTGCCGGCAATGCCAAACGAGCCATCGAGCTTGAAGGCGGAGTCCGCTGCGTTTTTGGCTGCGGCGGCTTTGAGTTCACCGTCGGTCACGCCATCTTTTTTCAGGCGTTCGATTTCCTGAACAATGATGGCTTCCACTTCTTCATGTTTGGCGCCGGGGGCCAGCGGGGCAAACACGATGTGCATGGAGGGGTCAGACAAAATGCCCATCTCGCCTTCCACACCGGTGGACAGGTTTTTGTTGGTGATGGCCTTGTACATACGGCTGTTTTTGCCGTCGCCCAGAATGGCGCTCATCATGGCCACAGCGGCAAAGTCCGGGTGGGTTGCGGCCGGAATTTTGTGCGCCACCGCCACCACGCCCAATTGACCGGGGCGTTTGACCGTCACGCGGCGGGCGCCATTTTGAACCGGCTCCTCGGTGTACACCGCGGGGATCGGCTTGGGTGAACGGGGATAGGCGCCAAAGGTCTTCTGGACCATTTCCAAGGCCTTGGCCGGCTGGAAGTCACCAATGATGGTGATGGTGGCGTTGTTGGGCCAGTAGTAGGTGTCGTAAAACTCGCGCAGCTTCTCGATGGACACTTTTTCAATGTCGCTGCGGTGGCCAATGGTGCTGTGGTGGTAGGGGTGGGCCACAAAAGCGGTCTGGTAAATCTCTTTGTACAGGGCCTGGATGGGGGAGTTCTCGCCGCGCTCAAACTCGTTGCGCACCACGGTCATCTCGGGCTTGCGGTCCGCTTCGCGCAACAGCAGGTTGCGCATGCGGTCGGCCTCCATGGCCATCACCGTGCCCAAGTGCTCGCTGCCCATATTGGCGTAGTAGTTGGTGCGGTCCAGCCAGGTGGTGGCGTTGTACAGGGCGCCGGTGCGCTCCAGCAACTGGTCCACGTTGTTGCCCTTTTCGCGGGTGTGGTTCTTGGAGCCCTTGAACATCAGGTGTTCCAGCAAATGGGTGGCGCCAGTGGTACCGGTCACCTCGTTTTTGGAACCCACCCGATAGGTCACCATAAAGGTCAGCGTCGGGCTGGAATGTTCGGGCATCAGCAAGACCTGCAGGCCGTTGGACGCCAGGGTGTATTCGTCAATGCTGCCCACGGTTTTGACGTGGGTGTAACCTTTGACTGCTACCGGCGCGGCTTGTGACAGCACCGATGCGAGCAGCAGGCCCGCGGTAAAAAGGAGTCGTTTCATGGATTTTGGGGGTCGAAAAAAGACAAGGCGCAGACATTAGCACAGACCTGAAGGCCCATGCAGGGGGTAAACCATGGAACACGCGACACAGTGTGGTGGCGCTCGGAGCCTGGGCGGCAGAGCATGCCGCTCCGTGTCCCCCGCCCTTCGGGCTCCTCCTTGACCTGCGCAGCACGCTCTGCCGCCCAAGCTCCTCAGGACGTCAGTTTTCGAAGTACCAGTAGCCCGCGTTGACCCACTGGGTCAGCGCCGCCACAAACTCTGGGATCTTCAGGCCGCCGAGCAGCTGGGTGTGGGTCACGCGGTCGCGGTCGCACAGGGCTTTGACGGCAGCTTTCGCCTTGGCGCCAAAGGCGTGGCGCTCGCCGTCGATATAACAAACACCCTTTGACAGCGTTTCGTCCAGATAGAAGCAACGCAAGCCGCCGGTGCGCGCCAGGGGTTGCTGTTGCAGGGTGTCGATCAGCTCAACTGCATCCAACGGTTCGTCCAGTGCCTGCAGGTCGAGCTGGCATTTGGTCCTGGACAAGAAGCTGCCCGCAAAGTCCGCCAAGAGGGTGTCGTCGTCGAGGATGGAGCGCAGGTGCGCCTTGATCAGCGCAAAGTCGCTGGCATTGATCTGGCCCTGGTTTTTGTGAATCGGGCGACCGGGGTCGCTCAGCAAGTTGCTGCCCAGTTCCTTGTCAATCACATAGTCGGCCAGGCCGCTGAGCATGTCGCACGCCGACTTGGCTCTGAAACCGACCGAGAAACTCATGGAGGTTTCCAGCGACACACCGTCGTGCGGAAATCCCGGCGGGATGTACAAAATGTCGCCGGGCAGCAGTTCCACGTCAATCATGGCTTCGAACGGGTCGACATGCAAAAGCGCTGCGTGCGCGGCAAACTGACGGTGGTTGCCTTTGTCCCCTACCCGCCACTGGCGCCGCCCGGAGCCCTGGCAGATGAACACGTCGTACAGGTCGATATGCGGCCCCACGCCGCCCTTGGGTGTGGAGTAACTGATCATCACATCGTCTAGTCGCCACTTGGGGAGAAAGTCAAACGGCTTGACCAGTTCGGCCACTTCGGGCGACCAGTGGTTGACCGCCTGCACGATCAGCGACCAGCCGGTCTTTCCCAGGTGGTCGTATGATTCAAACGGCCCGCTTTCGGCTTGCCATTTGCCACGCTTTTTGTAGACCAGGCGGGACTCGATATCCGACTCACAAGCCAGCCCGGCCAATTCCTCGGGGCTGATCAGGTCTTTGAACTGCTGAAAGCCCTGGCGTATGACGACCGGTTTTTGCTGCCAGTAGTGCTGCATGAAGTGTTCGAGCGTGAAATCGGAAAGCGAGAGTGTGAGCATGGGTTTGTGCCTCAAAAAAGCTGACCGATGGTAAGGCGCCCAGCCCCGACGCGGCGACTTTCTGCCCACATGTTGATGTAACGCATGCCGCGGTACGGTTGCGGCGTTAGTGCGCTGCCTCAGGCGAATCAGACCGCCCCGGTAAACTCGCCGCGGGCCGGGTAGTCTTTGCTGATGGCAAAGTCGATGGCGCCCAGCAATTCGTCGAAACGTGGCCGCGCAAACGGCATCGTCTGCACCGCGCCATAGTAGAGTGTGCCGTCTGGCCGCACGATGAACACACCGGGCTCGGCGAACAGCGCGGGCTCCTCAATGCCGATCGACGTTTTGCCCCGGCTGGTGGAAATGTATAAACCCCATTCGCGCGCATTCGCAAGGGTCAAACCATGGCCGAAACGCAAGGCCGGTGAACCCACCTTGGTCGCCATCTCGCGGGCGCGTTCGGCGCCATCACTGGAGATGGCAATCACCTTCACGCCGCGTTGTTCAAACTCGGTCTGCAGGCGGCCCAGTTCCAGCAGGTATTTGGCGCAGACCGGGCAGTGCAGGCCACGGTAAAACACCACCAACGAAAAGCGCGTGGGCGCATCGCCGCTCAGGTCATAGTCGCCGTGGTCCAGTGTGCTCACCCGCAGGGCAGGCACGGGTTTTCGGGGTAGCAGCATACAGTCGCTCCTTGGTTGAAATCGTGTGTCAGGTCGACAGTGTCACTCGCCACCAGCTGCCGTCGGCCAGCCGCAGACAGCCTCCGCCATCCAGCGGAGTAAAGCGCTCGGCACGTGAGGGCAGGGCCAGCGGGCGGGCCAGCTCGGTCCATTGCCCAGGAGCATCCCAGCGCAGGGCCTGCAGCGCCATCAACTGCATGTCGGGGATCAGGATGGCCGGTCGCTGGCCCGTCTGAGCCACGATCACCGCCAGTTGCTGCTCCAGTTCGCCCATGCGGTGGTTGGAAACTTCGGTATGGCGCGCATAGGGTTCCAACCGAGGCGGGCGGTAGTGGTGCAAGGTGAGCACGCCACCGATGTGAGGAGTGGTCACGCTAGCCAGGTCGGGTCGGCCGTCGCCGTCAAAATCGGCCACGCCCACCGGATTGAGCCATCGAAAGGTCGATCCCGCGTGCGGGCCACGCGCCAGTTCGACGACTGCGCCATTGCGTAACCCGTAGACCACCAGTGCCGCGCCTTGCAGGGCATCGGCCTCCACCAGAATGATTTCGTCGCGACCATCACCGTCCAGGTCGGCCAGCCGGGGCACTCGGTCCTCGAACACCCGATACAGGGGCAGTGTGTAGGTCTGCGGCTGCGACCGAGCCGCCGGTGCAGCCGGAAGAACATGGAGGCTTGCAGCGTGCAGCGTCGATCCGAGAGCCGCATGCGGATACCGCGACGTCGGCGAACCCAGCCAGACCCAGGCGATGTCGCGCGCTCCAGGGACCACCTCGCTTTGCGCCAGGCGCTGCTGCGCAAACGGCGGCGGCGGCGCCTGCGCCCTGTCGCTGACACCACAACCGTGGGCGGCTGCCGCCAGTGTCAACGTTGTTGCCTGCAATTCAGCAGGCAACAGAACGAACAGGAACGTCAGGAGCAAGGCAAAGGGGTTGGACAACATTGAAAAAGTTGGTCGCACGGCGTGCGAATTTCTTACACCGTCAGTGAAAACGAATCGTTCGTCAACCAGTCCGGGTTCTCGGCCTCCCTGTGCGATTTCGCTGCGCGGGGTGCAATTCACGCCTGGAGCGAGAAGCGACTCTTAAAACGGCGTGGCCACGGTGATGGCCCTCCAGGGGCCGGTCGACTGACCCGCGATGGCGGCCCAGTACCAGGCCGACGTGTCGGTAAACCCCTGACCGCTGGCGTCTTCAATGTGTTCACAGACGCGCACACGTTGACCGCCACGCTCGGCGACAAAGCAGCGCCAGCGGACGTGATCGCTTTGCTCTTCCAGTTGTTCATCACGGATGTGATAACCCAGGCCACGGTAGCAATCGGTGGCGGGGTGCAGCAAACGCGTGGGTTGGTTGACAGTGCGCAGCACTAGCGTCTGTTTGTCGTTGGTCAGGCGCGTGATCGTGCCGGGAAAGTGTTTGGCAAAACGCAGCTCCACGTCGCTGAGGGCCAGTGGGCGCAAGGTGGAACCGTGCCACTGGGTGGGGAATTCTCTGGTCGGATGGATCGATGCACGTGTGCCGTTGCCCGCATGACCGCTGTCTGCCGCGCGATGCTGCTCTACAACAACTTGCGCGACACCCGCTATCGCACACAGCGGCAGAACGACAGCCCACAAGGTCTTGTGCAACACGCGGTTCAAAAAGCGGTTTTCCAGAAGTTTCATCATGATGCTGCACGCTCCCTTTTTAGTGAGGTTCCCATCGCCCAGGCAATGCCGGCACACACCGCGCCCAGAACCACCAGACCCACTGCGTCATGGCCCCAGCCGGGCAAGGGATGGCCGGACACCTGCAAGGCCACCAACACGGTGTTGCGCAGCACATTGCCCAGCAGTACGAGCAAGCCGACCACCGGCAGGCGCACAACAAAACTGCGGTTGTCACGCCCGGTGGCCAGTGCCACGGCACAGGCCGTGAAGTAGCCCAGCCAGGCCATTTGCACACCTGAGCAGGGTGCGTCCACGATGATGAGTTGCCCATTCACCACCAAGCTGGCGCCGCTGCGCTCCACCGTATGCGCCAGTGCCAGCAGCCAGCGGCTGGCTTCTGCGGTCACCACACGCAGCGGAAAACCGGCGTAAAACTGCAGGGATGCCAGCAGTGGCAGCGACAACACCGACAGTCCCAACACCGGCGTCACCGCCACACGCGCTGGCAAAAAAGCCAGCAGACCTGCGGCAAGCGACAACAAACCGATCAGCCCCACCAACAAATCGGGCAACTGGTTGTGTAGCGCAGTGGTCAAGATCACACCCGCCAATGCGGCCGCCTGAAAACCAAGCCGGGGCGCCGCCCGCAAGCGCAGCCGATGCTGCCACATCAGCGCGCCCAGGGCCGCCAGGGCCAGCACACCCAGCGGATCGTCCGAACCATCCACCATGCGCTGGCCCATCCACCACCAGGTGGGCCACAGCGCCACGGCCAGCAGGGCCAGCCAGCGCCATTCGGAGGCGGTATCGATGGCGATGCCAAAACGCACCAAGCGCGGCATCTGCAACAAGCGTGGAGACATACTGCTCAACTTGTGAAATGGTGGCTACGGGCGCGGCGGCGGCGGGTGGCCAGCATGGCCAGTACCGATAAGGTGACCAACATGGCGCCCCAGGTGGCGGGTTCGGGTGTGCTGGGCACTTCTACGCCCAGCGCGGTGTTCTCCACCCCTTGGGGCAGGGGTGAGGGTTGGTTCACCGTGGTGCTGTCCGCCGGGGCGGTGTTGCGCACCACCTGGTCCACGGCCAGGAAGCTGGTGTATTGCGTGAGCAGGCTGTATTGCAGGCCCAGGTCGGTAATGGCTTTGGCGAAGGCGCTGCCACCCTCCAGCGCTTCCTGGTCGCTCAAAGACGCGATGCGGTGGCGCGCCCACAGGTGGCGCAGGGCCACCGTGTCGGTGCCCTGGTTCGCGCTGATGTCCAACCTCTGTTGCACCGGGCCGTTGGCCGACTGGCCTTCCAGCACCAGTTTGCCCTTGGCCTCGCCACGCCATTTGCCAAACACGATGACCGGGCGTTGGGCCAGCAGGTCGGGCAGGTTGCGCGGTTCCACGTCGTACACGTCCATGCCTTCAAAGCGCAGCTTCACGTTGGTCAGCACCGGTGAGTCAATCATCTTGCGAAAACGCGCGGCCTGTTCGGCGGCCTCGGCCGGTTTGGTGATGATGAAAGGCTCACCCATGCCGGCGCGGGCCAGGCCTTCCATCAGGTGGCGGTTGACGCTGGAGCCAATGCCGAACGAAAACACATTGGCCTTGGACAGGTTGTTGCGCACCAGCTCAAAGGCTTCGCGCTCCACCGTCACATAGCCGTCGGTCACCACCACCACGGTGCGCGACACATCGGTCGCTTTGGGTTCGGCGTAGACCCGTTTGAGGGCCGGGATCAGCTCGGTGCTGCCTCCCCCGCCCTGTTTGTCGATGGTTCGCACCGCCTGTTCGATATTGGCCGGACTGGCGGGCACCGAGTGGGCATTGAGGAAGCGGTTGCTGCCCGAGAACAGCAGCACGTTGAAGGTGTCGCTGGGGCGCAGGCTGCCAATCAGTTCGCGCAACACGCCTTTGGCGGTGTCCAGCGGAAAGCCGTGCATGGAGCCGGAAATGTCCACGACAAAGATGTAGTCACGCGGGCTGATGGCGGTGGGCGGAGGGGCCTTGGGTGGCTCCACCATGGCCAGGAAAAAGTTCTCGTCCTGGCCCTTGTAGAACATCACACCACTCTCGATGCGGTCACCCGCCAAGCGGTAGTCGAGGATGAAGTCGCGGTTGTTGCCGGGCTCCGCGCTAGGCTGCAGGCCCACGATGGTGGCACCACCCGCTTCGGTGGCGGTGTTGACCGCGTGGGAGGATGAGCGCACTTCCTTGATGCCAATCGGTGTGTTCAGCGTGACATGGATGTCAAACGCCGGGCTGTTGCTGCTGTGGGGCAGTTGTTGTCCCTTGGGCATAAACGGCTGGGCCACCCAGGTCGCGTTGGCCTGGCCACTCTGCGGGCTGTTGTAGCGCGGGCCCACCACGGTGGGGAAGACAAACTGGTAGTTGCCGTCCGTGGGCACCAGCAGCTCGGTGTAGCGCAGCTCCACCTTGACGTCGTCACCGGGCATGATGTTGGCCACGTTCATCTGGAACACATTGGGCAGGTGTTGTTCCAGCAGGGCAGCGGTCTTGCCTTCTTTCTTGGCGGCATCGTATTCAATGCGGGCCTGTTGTTTCTCGCGGATCTTGGCGGTGATCAGACGGTCAGCCAGGCGCACGTTCATGCCGTGCACCGCTGCGCGGGTGGAGCCGGGGAACACGTATTTGGCCTCGATGGCGCGCTGGCCTTCGTTCTTGTAGGTCTGCACCACGGTCACGTCGGCAATCACGCCGCTGACCCGCACGTCCACGTGTGTGGACTTCAGCGGCAACTGGTCGACGCCGGGGTTGTCGCTTTTGACAAAGAAGTAAGGACTTTCGGTCTTCTGGCGCGGTGCGGTATCACGGTCTTGGGCCTGCGCCGGGCAGCTGACCAGCGCCACAAAACACAGGGCTGACAGGGCGGTGGTGGCCAGCCACAGCCAGCGGGACCGGTCGATTGGCAAAGGGGGCGGATTGGCGCTGGGTCGCGCGGTATTGAGCGTGGTGTTTTCCGGGGCTGTGAAGGCCATGGTGCTGTTCTCCAGACTGCGTGCACGATTGCACGGTGAGGAGAGCATCCCGCCCGCGAGAGAAGCCAGTAAGAAGGCGCGGCGGACTAATGTGAAAACTGTGTGAAGTCAGCGTGAAGGCGCGGCTGGCTGTGCGCGAGCGAGGCAGCCAGAGCGTGGCGATGGCCCCGGGGCTGGCCTCACTTTCATCCCGGTTGTTGAGTTCCACACGCCCCGGTGCAGCGACGCGATTTCCTTCACAAAACTCAAACCCAGGCCGGTGCTTTTCTTGCGCGAATGGGGCCGCTCCAGCGAGTAGAACTTCTCAAACACCTTGTCCTGCGCATAGGCGGGAATGCCGGAGCCCTGGTCTCGCACCGTGATGCAGACCCAGCGACCCTCCAGGTGCAGGCCCAGCTCCACCAGACCGCCCTCGTGTGAAAAGTCCAAGGCGTTGTCCAGCAGGTTGCTGACAGCGCGGCGCAGCAAAAAGGGGTCGGCCTCCACCGTGGCATCGGTGTTGGCTACCACCTGAATACGAACCTGGCGCCTCGCAGCAACGCTTTGCGACGCGTGCGCCAACTCATCAAGCAAAGGCAGCAGAGCCACGCTCTGCACCGCATCCAGCACCCGGCGGGTTTCCAGCGTGGTGAGCTCCAGCATGCGGTCCACCATCTCCTGGATGCGCTGGGTTTCGCGCTGAATATTGCCCAGAAAACGCTGCCTTTGTGCCTCTTCCATGGGTTCTTGCAGCAGCTCGGCGGCACCGCGAATGGCCGACAGCGGGCTTTTGACTTCGTGAGTCAGCGTTTGCACATAGTCGGCTACGTAATTGCGCCCGGCCAGCGCATCGCGCATCTCATCATAGGCGGCACGCAACAGGTCCCAGCCCCGGCGCAGCAGACGGCCCGGGTGAAAGCCCTGCTGCAGCCGCACAAATCGTGCGTAGTCCGCAATCAAACCGAAAGGCCGCACCAGCCACACGGACACGGTGACCGCCAGCACCAGCACGGTAAACACCGACAACAGGCCCACGTACAGCGTGCGGCTGCGGGCGGCGGCCACAAACTGGCCAAAGGTCTGCACCGGTTTGCCCACGGTGATGCTGCCGATGATTTCCCCATTGCCAACGCCGTTGGGCGTCGTGACCCAGCGCACCGGCGCGGCCATGTACATCACGGCGGAGTTGCTGTCACTGGCAATGTCCAACGTGGTGCGGGCGCCGTATTCGCCCTTGAGTGTCAGGCGCACATCCCGCCACTGCGAAAAGTCCTTGCCCAGCGACTGCCCGGTGGAGTCATAAACCACCACGCCGTTGCGGTCGGTCACATAGGTGCGCAGCTCCACACGCGACTTGCTGATGTTGAAAATCTGCGCCTCAAAGCTGCGGGCATAAACCGCCTTGAACAAAGTGTCCAGCCGGGTCGTATCCAGGGTGCCGTCGCGTACATCCTGCTCCACCAGGGTGGCCAGCAGTTGCGAGGTTTCCACCAGGGATTCTTCGGCCGACTCGCGGTAGCGCGGGTCAATGTCCGACACCACGCGGTACAACACAAAGGCAATGCCCACTGTGTAGATCAGCAGGATGCCCAAAAATATGCGGGTGCGTTTGGACACTTTAGCCCGCCGGAAGCTCTTCGTTCAACGCATAACCGGTGCCACGCAGCGTGCGGATGGGCTCTAGGGCGGGGGCGACGGCTTTGAGCTTGGCGCGCAGGGTCTTGATGTGGGCGTCCACCGTGCGGTCGAAGCTGTCGTTGGCGTCGCCCCAGACCTTTTGCAGCAATTCGTCGCGGGTGAACACACGCCCGGGTTTTTGCACCAGTAGGCGCAGCACACCGTATTCATACCGCGATAGCTCCAGCGCGCGGCCATAAAAACGAATCTGGTGGCGTTCCTCGTCCAGCAGCCAAATGGGGATCGGCGCGGCGGCCGCGGTCGATAGGCTGGTGATCACCGTTGGCGCCGTGCTGGTGGCCGCGCCGGTTGGGCGGGCACTGCGGCGCAGGATGGTACGCACTCGGGCCACCAGTTCACGCGGCGAAAAGGGCTTGGCAATGTAATCGTCGGCACCCAGTTCCAGGCCCACGACACGGTCAATCTCGTCACTGCGCGCGGTCAAAAACAACATCGGCACTTGGTTGCACCCTGGCAGTGCCTGCAGGCGGCGAAACAGCTCGAATCCGTTGAGGTCCGGCAAACCCACATCCAGCACCACCAGGGCTGGCGGCTCGCTGGCGAACTGGCGCAGCGCCTCGGCCGCCGTGCTGCACCACACCGGCGCAAAACCGTCGGTGGCCAGCACGTACTGCAAGGTATCCGCAATACCGGACTCGTCTTCCACCAGAAGAATGCGGGGTTTGGGCGTCATGGGTCAGCCGCGCTGCGGAATGGCCAAGCCACGCACCACGGCGGGCCGCTCCACAAACGCTGCCAACGCCCTTGTCACATGAGGAAAGTCCTCTATGCCCACCAAGGCGCCGGCGTCATAAAAACCCAGCAAGTTGCGCACCCAGGGAAAGATCGCCATGTCGGCGATGGTGTAGACGTCGCCCATGACCCATAGTCGGGTCGCCAGGCGCTGGTTCAGCACACCCAGCAGGCGCCGGCTCTCGGCGGCATAACGGTCGCGCGGGCGTTTGTCCTCAAACTCGCGGCCGGCAAACTTGTGGAAAAAACCCAGTTGCCCAAACATCGGCCCCACACCACCCATCTGGAACATCAGCCACTGGATCAACTCGTAGCGCCCACCTGCGTCGGGCGGGATGAACTGCCCCGATTTTTCCGCCAGGTACAGCAGAATCGCGCCCGATTCAAACAGCGCCAGTGGCTGCCCGCCGGGGCCGTTGGGGTCGATGATGGCCGGAATTTTGTTGTTCGGGTTGAGCGACAAAAACTCGGGAGACATCTGGTCCTGGGTGTCAAAGCTGACCAGGTGCGCCTCGTAGGGCAGACCAATCTCCTCCAGCATGATGGACACCTTGACCCCATTGGGCGTGGGCAGCGAATACAACTGCAGGCGCTCGGGGTAGGTGGCGGGCCATTTTTGGGTGACAGGAAAGTCAGATAGCGCGGTCATGGGAATTCCTTCTGCAGGGGTACGGCCAGTTTAGAGCCAAATTTTGGCCGGCAAGGGGTCGGATGACCAGTGTGGGCTGTTCCCTGCAAACTTATGAGTCAAAATGCCCTCCGGCCCTCGTGTAATAAGCGCAAGCAGCTATCGTTTCAGGAGCGGGCTGCTGTGCCCATCAGGTCTTGCAGTGGGCGCGTGCGCTCATCTCGCGGCAACTCTGCGATTTGGCGCACTGCCGCGTAAAACGCAGCCCAATCACTGCCATGCCGCTTGAACAGGTTTTCAAACGCCGGTACCCAATCGTCATAAGCAGCCAGCGCACCGAAGGCAGCGTTGTTGGCGTTGGCAACCCAGGCGTCATAACGCGTGTCGCCACTCCACTGGTCCTTGAGCAGCGCGTAGGAACGACGGAACTCCGCGTAGGCGGCGGCCTTCAGCACCTCTTGTTGTCCGGTTGCAGTGGACGAGTCTGACGCCGAGGCATAGATGTCCTTGAGCGTGTTGCGCGTCGTGGCGGCGAGAGCCCTGAACGCCCGGCGTCTGGCATCGAATGCTTGGTACTCGGCTTGTGCCGCAGGGCTGGCCCGGGTGGCGAGCCAACCGGCGCTGCCCAGTCGCTCCACCGCGGTGGCAAATGATTCGTTGAACGCGGTATCGTCTTTCACATACAACACCTGGTGTGCCATTTCATGGAAAACCATACGCGCCAATTCCCCCTCCGGGTAATGAATGAAGGTGCTCAGCAGCGGGTCACCGCCCAACCAGTTGGTCCACCCCAGCGTGGAATACGCGGGCACGCCGTAGACGCTGGCTTCCAGACCCTGCGCGCGTAATTGATCGGCCTGCGCTTTCGCTTCCTGTTCGTCAAAGTAACCACGGTAACCCACGCACCCGGCCACTGGAAAACACCAAGTCTTCAACGTCAGCGAAAAGGCCGGGGCTGCGACCACGTTCCACACGACAGCTCGCCGCTGCAGCTGTGCAAAACGCTGGTAGCTGGCGTTGTCGGGAAGTTTCAGTTGATCAACCGCATAGCGGCGTATGGCCTGCGCCAATTGCAGACGTTGTTTTAATGCGGGCGGGCTGCTGTCGTCAGCCAGCCAGGACTCTACCGGTCGTGCCGCCTGCAATACCTTCAGGTGGCCGGTGGTTGACTGCAACAAATACGCGGTATCGGCGCAGCCGACAGCGAGCGCGGCTACGGCCAACACCGATACAGAACCAAGACTCCATCGATGTCTGCGAAACTGAGTTGTCATGTGCAAGGTTTGGGAACTGGCGATGCATGGGTTGCCCGCAGTTGGGTGAAGGCGTCGACGGCGGGGGACTGGCTCAACCAGGCGGCAATCTGCATCGCACATTCGTTCGCACTGGTCGCGGAAGTGTCAACCTCCAGGTCATACGCCTTGTCCGTGTGCACCTGGCCAACCTGGCTGGCGGCCAGCCCTAGAGGCCTGTCACCGCGGGTCTTTTCACGCGCGGCCAACACCTCGACATTGCAGTGGACAGCCAATAGAAGCACGTGCAGGTCCGATAGGTCTTCCAGCAGGTAGTGCATGGAATCGGCTGTCGACAGGACGGTATCAAAAATAACGTTTTGCCCGTGTCGCGCGTATTGGGCCAGGGCGGCATGCATGGCCCGATTCAGCGCAGCGAGCTTCAACGCCACCACCTCGGCGGGTTGTTGTTTCCAGTTGTCCCAATGCCCGGGCGGTTCCATGTCCCGAAAGGCGTTCAACTGCAAGTGGTGAAAGGGCTCGTTATGCACCCATTGCAGTGCCCGCGCGATCGATGTCTTGCCAGCACTTGAGGTCCCATTGAGGACCAGAATGATTCCCGTTTTGGGTAGCACCTGCCGCGGCACAAAAACCATGGGGCGGATCAAACACCCGTGGCCATGCGCAGGCGGCGTGCTGCGTCTTCGGCCCGTGCATCGTCAATTTCCCGCATCACGCTGCCCAGGTCCACATCGGCCTTGCTGCGCACATAGCGGCCGGTCAACACGGTTTCGTTGCTGAGCAGGCCGCTTTGGTAGTGGGCCCAGATCTCGGGGCCATAGTCGGTGCGCAACAGCTCGGGGGCAAACTGGCCAAAGAAGTCTCGCAAATTCGCCACATCACGCAGCAACATGCGCTGGGCGTGGTTGTTGCCGGCGGCATCCACGGCCTGCGGCAGGTCGATGATGACCGGGCCGTCGGTTCCGTCCTGATCGTCGACGCCGGTGGTGTGTGCCAGCAATATGTTGAACTCCGACAAATCCCCATGCACCACCCCCGCACACAACATGCGAACCACCTCGGCAATCAGCGTGGCGTGGTGTTTGCGGGCCTGTTCGGGGGAGAACGACACGTCATTCAGGCGCGGGGCGGCGTCGCCATGGGCGTCAGTCACCAGCTCCATCAGCAACACGCCTTCATGGAAGTTAAAGGGTTGCGGCACACGCACGCCGGCGCCGGCGAGCCGGTACAAGGCGTCGACCTCGGCGCTTTGCCAGGCGGCTTCCTGCTCCTGGCGGCCAAATCGGCTGCCCTTGGCGATGGCGCGCGCCGAGCGTGAGTTTTTGACCTTGCGGTTTTCGGTGTAGTCCACCGCCTGACGAAAACTGCGGTTGTTGGCTTCTTTGTAGATTTTGGCGCAGCGGGTTTCGTCACCGCAACGCACCACAAATACCATGGCCTCTTTGCCGCTCATCAGCTGTCGCACCACGGTGTCGATCAGGCCTTCGTCAATCAGGGTCTGGAGTCTGGGGGGTGCTTTCATGCAGCTATTTTGCCCTGTGTCGCCCGCCGCCGTTTCAGCGTTCGCCGCGTATGCTTTCAAACCGGGGATCGGTGGCCTGGTTGTAGCGCTCCTGCTGCCAGTCGGCGCGGATGTCCTGCCGACGTTCGTGGCGGCGCTCGTCCCTGCGCTCATCCCGACGGTCATAGCGGCGCTCGTCCCGACGATCGTCTCTGCGTTCTTCGGCCCTGCGGTAGTCATTGTTGTAACCCCGCTGGTACCCGTGTTGGTGGTCCCACCAGCGGTTGTTGTTGTCGACCCGCACAAAGTGGACCGGGCGACCGCAGGCGCGGTAATGGCCACAATAACGTCCCCAGTCACGGTACTCCTGCTGTGGCACATGCAGGTACATCACCGGCGCCCCATAGACCGGTCGCCCGACAACCATCGGCTGAGCGTTCCAGACCGGGGGTGCCGGGTTGTTGCCCAGTGAAATCTGCCCATAGACGCCGGGCGCAAAAGCGCCACCGACGGTAACGTTGGCATAGGTCTGTGCCTGCGCGGTGCCAGCGATAGCCAGCGTCAGCGCGAAAGCTGCCAATGCCTTGCGGCCCAGCCCCGCTGCTTGCAGGAGTGACGGAGAACGGTGTTGCAGTGGGGAGTGCGTATGGTTCATGGTGTCTCTCGTAAAGCCCTTTAACGCCGTGCACTCAAGCCTGTTGACCGTGTTTACCTTTGTTTACATGTGCCAGGCACCACGGACCCAGGCCATGCAACCACACAAGCAAAAAGAGCGGCCAAAAGCAAAATCTTTAGAATCGGAGCAACAGCGGGTTCCAAGGCCTTTGCGCGGCTCCCGCTCCACCAAACGCCAAGTGCGCTTTGCAGGGCTCCCATTTGCTGGGGGCGCTCGGTGCTATAGAAAGGGATTCGTTCATGCCATTGCCATCCACCACACTTGCTGCCATTCAAACTGCGGGTGCCGCCATTTTTGCCGCTGACGCGGCCCTGAAGACCTCGGCACAGGACTACGCTGACCAGGTCAAACTGGCAATGTTGCAAAACCCCTTTGACCTGGGCAATGACACGCTGTTCGAGGATTGGAAAACCGTTGCCCGTCTGGCACAGGCGGTCACCCAGATTGAAGCTGAATTCCGCAAGATCTACGATGCCGCTTCTGACCTGTCGGCTGGTTCAGCTGCGGGCTTTGCGACGATGCCGACGCTGGCTTCTCCCCAAGGCGTTACGTCCGGGGAACTTGAAGTGGTGAAGGAGATTCAGGCAACGGATGCCGTGATCAAAAAGAGCCCGGCCATGCTGCGGCGCGCGCGCGCGGACCAAACTGGGCATTCCGACTTGCGTGGCAACGCGCTGAAACTGCTTGCACGGCTGGTGCAAATTCTCAATACGACCGATTTCGCCAGGATCGACCGCAGGCAAGTGGTCACCGAAGTGGGGCTGCCACGTGGCTCTGTAGGCGCGGCAATTGTCAAGTTGGTGCAGTCCGGCTACCTGGTGCAAGGGCCTTCCGGGACCTTCAAGCTGACGGCGCGCAGCACGCGGTGAGCGCCAACGTGGCACTGGGAGTGCTAACGCACCGACCGTTTCATAAGGAAAGCGTAATGTTGCGGAGATAGGATTCTCTTACCCAAGAGACGCAACACCATGCGAAACACCATTTCCCGATTCACCTCCAGCTTTGCCGCACTGCTGACCGACCAGACCACGGTCATTGATGCGGATGGTCGCACGGAGAATATCCGTACCGCCATGCTGCAGGCGCTGGCAGAAGTGGATGACAGTCCAACGCAGGATACGTCCAAGATCTGGAGCGATGTGATGCGTGCCTCGGACATCCAGACGCTGTGGTACTTGCGCAGCGAACTCTTGCGTTCGCTGTCCGAACGTCACGGCGAGAAGGCAGCCCGCCAGCAGCTTGACACGATTACCGAAATGTTTCGCGGAATCGTGCACAAAAACCAGATGCCCGTTGCCAAGCCCACTGGGTCGAGATCGTAAGCTCGGATCAGGATTACATCCGGCCGGTTGCGAAAACAGGCGTTGGCATCCAAACTGCTGTACACCACACTGATGACCGCAGGCCTCTTTGACGATTCACCACAGCAAGATGGTCCCGGGTGTTTGCCCCTTGCCCCGGGTGCCATGCTGTTGCGCGGCTTTGCATGTGGCGCGGATGTGGAGGTGCTGCAGGTCGTAGAGGCCGTCATGGCGGCTGCGCCCTTGCGCCATATGCAGACCCCCGGCGGCTACACCATGTCGGTGGCCACCACCAGTTGCGGCGCGCTGGGCTGGGTGTCCGACGCGCGGGGCTATCGTTATGCCGCTCTGGACCCGCGCTCAGGCCAACCCTGGCCCGCCCTGCCCGCCAGTTTCCTGGACTTGGCCCGGTGCGCTGCAGCGCGGACGGGTTATGCCGACTTCACGCCCGAGTCCTGCCTGATCAATGAATATGTGCCCGGCGCCAAGCTGTCGCTGCACCAGGATAAGGATGAAAAGGATCTATCCGCACCCATCGTGTCGCTGTCACTGGGTTTGCCCGCCGTGTTTCTGTTTGGCTCGGCCAGTCGCAAAGACCGTGCACAACGTTACCGCCTGGTGCATGGCGATGTTGTCGTTTGGGGAGGGCCATCGCGCCTGGCCTACCACGGCGTGATGCCGCTGGCAGATGGCGAGCACGCGCTGCTGGGTCGCAGGCGCATCAACCTGACGTTTCGCCGTGTGCGGGTGGCCTGACGCGGCTGACCCAGCCTACCCCCGCGCGTGCGTCACACCGCCGTCCACCACCAGCGTGGAGCCCACCACATAGTCGCCGGCTCGGGACGCAAGATAAATCGCAGCACCGGCCATGTCTTCGGCAGTACCAATGCGCCCGGCCGGAATGCGCGCCGACACTTCTGTTGCGTGGTCGCGGGCGTCCTTGTTCATGTCGGACGCAAAGGCACCGGGTGCAATCGCCGTGACGACGATCTTGTCCTTGACCAGGTGCAACGCCATGCGCCGTGTCAGGTGGATGAGGCCGGCTTTACTCGCCGCGTAGGAATAGGTCTCCTGCGGGTTGATGGAGACCCCATCAATGGAGGCAATGTTGATGACTTTGGCGACCCGGCTCTGGCCGGCCTTGCACAGGTGGCCATGCAGAGCCTGAGTCAGAAAAAACGGAGTCTTCAGGTTCAAATCCACCACTTTGTCCCAGCCGCTCTCGGGAAACGTGTCAAACGGTGCCCCCCACGCGGCCCCAGCGTTGTTGACCAGAATGTCGAGTTGGTCTTCGTGTGCAGCATAGGCCGCGACCAAGGCACGCACACCTTCAACAGTCGACACGTCCGCTGGCAGTGACACGCAGGTGCCAAAGGCTGACAACTCGGCGGCGGTCTGATCACAGGCGGCGGCCTTGCGCGCACTGATGTAGACCCTGGCACCTTGCTTCAAGAAGCCCTCGGCAATCATGCGGCCAATGCCACGGGAGCCACCGGTGATCAGGGCCGTGCGGCCCTGGAGAGAAAAGAGTTGGTTCATGGCTTTGTTCCAGACAATGGGTTAGTAGACAGTTGTGATGCCATAAGCTTAGAAGCAAACCACGGCGGTGTCGGTCACCTACGTGCTAGTGCTCGGGCACGGCAGCCGCTTCAGACATTTCATGAAAGCGATATGTGCCGCTAGCCCACGTGGAATAAGCGTAAGTAGCTTCTGTTTTAATAGCAAATTCTCGCTCTCGCTCTCGCTCTCACGCTGACACTGATGGTGTGGCGCTGGCAAACGGTGGCTGTATCAACGGTGCGAGCCGCTGCACCGTCATCTCCACAAAAGCCGTCACCGCACGCGGCACATGGCGGCGGCTGGGGTAGACCACATACATATTGCCCGCGCTGCTGGCGATGCCGGGCAACACCTCCACCAGTTCGCCGGAACGCAAGCTGGGCAGTAGCGAGCTGATGGGCAACAGGCAAATGCCCAGTCCGCCAATGGCAGCCTTCTGTTGCGCCGGACCGGTGTTGGCGCTGAAGCGCCCGGTCACTGTTATTTGTGTGGCGCCTTGCGGCCCGGTCAGCCGCCACGTCGTGGGACCAGCTTGGCCAACGGCGCGGATGCAGTCGTGTGCGGCCAGGTCTTCCACACGGTGCGGTGTGCCGCGCGCCGCCAGATAGGCCGGGCTGGCGGCCAGAGCCAGGTAACTGCTGGCCACCTTGCGGGCTATCAGGCTGGAGTCCGGCAGTTCCGGGCTGCCACGAAATGCCACGTCAATGCCCTCACCAATGAAGTCGGCCATGGCGTCGGCCAGCACAAACTCCAGTTGCACGCCGGGGTACTGGTCCAAGAACTCGGCGATCCATTCCATCTGGAAAAACTCAAAGAACCCGGCCGACGCCGCCACACGAATGTTGCCCTTGGGCGTCTGGTTATCTCCGGCCAACTGGCTGGCGGCGTTCCGCAGCGCGTCAATCTGCGTGGCGCACTGGTCAAACAGCGTACGCCCCGCGTCCGTCAGCGTCAGCTTGCGCGTGGTGCGCTGCAGCAGGCGGGCTTGCAGCGCGTCTTCCAGTTGCGCCACCTGGCGGCTCAGCGTGGTGGGCGGCATGGACAGCCTGCGCGCTGCTTCGGCAAAGCTGCCCGCTTGCACCACCTGCACAAAGAGAGACATTTGGTTCAGGTCCAGCATGGCATTCCTTACAAAAACGGCATAGTGAATGTCGATTGTGGCACCTACTCAAGTAATGCCTGCGCCCTTAACCTAACTGCACCATGCATTTACCCACACCCCTCCGCCGTGAATCCGCACCACGGTCCGTGGTCCAACACACCCGCGGCAGCTCGCACGGCCCCATCACCCGGCTGGTCAGTCCGTCGGACCTGGGCCAGGTGCTCAAGCCGTTTATCTTTCTGGACCGTTTTGAAGTGCCCGCAGGCGGCCAGCCGCCGCAGTTCGGCATGCATCCGCACTCCGGCATTGCCACGCTGACTTACCTGATCCACGGGCAGGCCGACTATGAAGACACCACGGGCGAACACGGCGCGCGTGGCACGCTGCCCACCGGTGGTGTGGAGTGGATGATGGCGGGCGGCGGCGTCTGGCACACCGGCGCGCCCCGCAATACCGAGCGTGTGTTGGGCTTTCAGTTGTGGGTGGCGATGCCGCCCGAACTGGAGCTGGCCACGGCCCACAGCATCTACCTGGGGCCTGAGAACGTGCCCCAGGTCGGCCCGGCGCGTGTGCTGTTGGGCAGTTTTGGCGGGCAGACCAGCCCCATCCCAGCGCCTTCCGACATCGTTTACCTCGGCGTGCACCTGAAGGCTGGCGAGACCTGGCGCTTTCAGCCACCCGCCGGCCATACCGTGGCCTGGGTCGCGCTGGGCGAAGGCGCATTGAGCGCGCCCGCTCGGCTTTCTACCGGCGACCTGATCGCCTTTGACGAATCCGAGCATGCCGTCACATTTGAAGCGCAGACCGACACCGCCTTTGTCGTGGGCTCGGGTGTGAAACATCCACACGATTTGTTCTTGGGGCCCTACTCGGTGCATACCAGCGCCGAGGCGCTGCGCCAGGGTCAGGCCGGCATCCGCGAGCGGGCGCACCTGTTGCGCCAGCAGGGGCGGCTGTAAACGTCCGCCCTTGCGCACTTGCAATTCGCCCTCGCAGCACAACCTGCATCTCAATTCATCAACCCTGAAATCGGAGCCTCCTTTGAGCAACACCCCCAAAAACCTGTTTGAACCGTACCGCATGGGCACCACCCTGTTGGCCAACCGCTTCGTCATGAACCCCATGACACGCTGCCGCGCAGACGCCACCGGCACGCCGCAAGACCCGATGGCCGAGTACTACGGCCAGCGTGCCACCGCCGGTTTGATCGTGTCCGAAGGCATCGCGCCTTCCGCCAACGGCAAAGGTTATGCGCGCATTCCCGGCCTGTGGAGTGACGCACAGGTGCAGGCCTGGAAACCGGTGGTCAGCGCCGTGCACGCAAAAGGCGGCAAGATCTTTGCCCAGTTGATGCACACCGGCCGTGTCAGCCACCCGGCCAATATGGCAGCAGACGCCAAAATTGTGGCCCCCAGCGCCGTGGCTCTGGCCGAAAAGATGTACACCGACTCCCTGGGCATGCAGGACTACCCCGTACCCCAAGAGATGACGGAAGCCGACATCGCCCAGGCCAAGGCCGAGTTTGTGCAGGCCGCCAAAAACGCCATCGCCGCCGGTTTTGACGGCGTTGAATTACACGGCGCCAACGGCTACCTGCTGGAGCAGTTCCTCAGCCCCACCACCAACCAGCGCACCGACGCCTGGGGCGGCAGCGTGGAAAAGCGCATCAAATTCGTCGTTGAAGTGGCGCGCGAGACGGCAGCCGCCATTGGTGGCGACAAGCTGGGCATTCGCCTGTCGCCATACGGCACCAACTCCGGCATGGTGGCTTACCCCGAAGTGGAAGAGACTTACCTGAAACTGCTGCCCTTGCTGGCCAATGCCGGCTTGGTGTATGTGCACATCGTGGACCACTCTGCCATGGGTGCGCCGGTCGTGCCGACACCGTTCAAGCAAGCATTGCGCAAGGCCTGGCCGCGCACCTTCTTCATCGGTGGCAGCTTTGACCAGGCGTCGGGCCAGCAGGCGGTGGACGATGGATTGGTGGACCTTGTCGGCATCGGCCGCGCCTTCCTGGCGAACCCGGATCTGGTGCAGCGCCTGCAAAAAGGCCAGCCTTTGAACCCACCCGACATGGGCACCTTCTTCACACCCGGCGCCAAGGGTTACACGGACTACGCGCTGGCTGCTGCGTAAGGGCTATTTCTGCAACACCGACCAACCGGCTTGCCGGTTGACTTTGTTGTTCTCGTATTCCCACACCGTACCGCAGCGCTCGCAGCGGTATTTGGTGATGGTGACTGACCCATGGCGGTGCGCCACCGAGCGGTGGGTGCCCTGCATCAGCTCCGGGTGACCCTTGGCGCGGCGCCAGTGTTGCTGCACACCAGCGCAGGCTTCGCACATCTGCGGTGTGATAACGGGCTCGGGCCGAGGGTTGGCGTCTTGGGTCATGGTGGGCAGCTCGTAAATACCCAGATTGTCGCCGCCAGCGCCATCGGGTTTCTAGCTAAGGCCGCATCAGGTTGCCAACTCACACAACCGCGCATGCGCCTCGCCATCCCACTGCACTGGCAACTGGTTCTTGGCCCGCAGGTAGTGGTGGGTGAATACATCCAGATACGCCTCCAGCGTTTGCGCGGCCAGCGGCTCACCTGCCAGGTCCAGGCACAAGGCCGCCACCTCGGACGTGCAGAAGTGGTCATCGCGCCGGGAGCGGCGCAGCTTGTAGCGCGAAATTTGCTCTGAGGCCAGGCTCAGCACTGGCAAGTGATTCAGGTACGGGCTCTTGCGGAACATCTTGCGGGCCTCGGGCCAGGTGGCGTCCAACAAAATGAAGAGCGGACGCCCCCACGCTCCGCCGCTACGCGGGTCGCTGCTCCCCCGATCAACTGCGTCACCACGCGCTCGGGCGCCACAAACTCTCCCGGAAACACCACATACGGCTGCCACTGCGGATCGGCCAGCAGGGCCAGCAGCGCGGGGTCTACCTCGGTACGCGCCCAGCCGAAGGCAAAGGTGTCGGCCACCACATCGGCAATCAGCCAGCCCGTGTTGCTGGGCTTGAGTGGCTCGATGTCTGCCATCAGCAGGCACACCCCCGCCGCGGTTGCCACCGCCGGGCGCAACGCGCACATGCAATGGCTGGGCAGCAGACGGCAGCCCGCGCAGCGCTCCCCGTGTGTGCCACCACGGGCGCGGAAGGGCTTGGCGCTGCGGGCCAGGCGGGCGGTGCGCAGAAGGGAGACGGCGTGGGGCGATAGCGCTATTTCGGACATGTTGTGGACATTGTCACGCGTTGCCCTTCGTCCTACGCTACCAACCCGTCCCACACCAGCTTTAGCCCTGTCAACAGCATGCCCGCATACAGGAAGCGGTAGAACAGCACCTGGCTGATGCGCCGCGCCCAGTGCACGCCAATCCACACCCCGATCGGCGCGATGGGCAGCAACACCAGCGATGTGGTCATGTTGCGCATGTCCAGCAGGCCCAGCCAGGCATAGGGAATCCACTTGCACAGATTGACCACGAAGAAGAAAAACGCCATGGTGGCCGTGAACTTGATGGGCGACAGCTTGAGCGGGATCACATACGCGTTGATGGGCGGGCCGCCCGCATGCGCCACAAAGCTGGTAAAGCCCGACAGCGTGCTCAGCACAGCGCCCAGCCACTTGGGCGGCAAGGGGCTGTTGGGTTCGGGCGGAAACACCAGACGCTGGGCCAGAAAGAGCAAGGTGAACACACCAACAATGGCCGCCACCGTGTGCGCATTCAGCAGCTTGAACAGCAGCGCCCCCACGATGATGCCCAGCACCCCGAAGGGAAGAATGAAGCGCAACAGCGTGTGGTCAAAGTCCTTGCGAAAAGCAGCCATGCCGAGCAGGTCCATCACCAGCAGCACCGGCATGAGGATGGCCGCCGCCTGCGGCACGGTCACGGCCAGCGCCATCATGGGCACGGCCAGGGAGCCGAACCCCGCGCCGAAGCCGCTTTTGCTGATGCCCAGCAAGAGGACGGCGGGGATGGTGACGGCGTAGAAGTAGGGGTCGGTGATCAAGGCATTGCACCAAGTATGAGATGGCGAAACAAGGGGGTTCTTTCGAGGCTTTTTCGGGGAAGGGATGATGGTAAGGGATGGACTTCAGCCCTTTGGAAAGCGCTGAATGGAGTGTGCCCGCAGTGCGATATACAATCGCCATATACATCTTCCTTAGGAGTTAGGCATGTCAATCGGCACTGTTTTCGTCAACAATCGCACCCAGGCCGTTCGCCTCCCGTTGGACGTGCGCCTGCCCGAGGGTGTCCACAAGGTAGAAATTCGCGCCAGAGGTAACGAGCGCATCATCGCCCCCCTCGGCCAAACCTGGGACAGCTTCTTCCTGGGCGGCCCACATGTTAGCGACGACTTCCTGCCCGAGCGCGCCAACCAGCACCAACCGGAGCGGGAAGCGCTCTGATGCTGCGCTACCTGCTGGACACCAACATCGTCATCTACGTGTTGAAGCGGCGCCCCGTCGAGGTGCTGGCAACCTTCAACGCCAACGCCAGCCGCATGGCAATCTCTTCCATCACCCTGGCTGAACTCTTGCACGGCGCCGAGAAAAGCAGCCGCGTGAGCGATAACCTGACCGCCATCGAGGATTTTTGCAGCCGCCTGGAGGTTCTGCCCTATGGCGCCAAGGCCGCCCAGCACTACGGTGCCATCCGTGCGGCCCTGGAAAGACTCGGCCAACCTATTGGCGTGAACGACCTGCACATCGCAGGCCACGCACGCAGCGAAGGCTTGGTGCTGGTGACGAACAACATGTCGGAATTCGAGCGCGTGCCGGCGCTCGAAGTGGAGAACTGGGTCCACTCCAGCCAGTAAGTCACGGCTTGGTCGTGCATCAGCCGCACATCAGGCCGTCCAGGCTGGGCGTGATCGCCAAGGCCATCGCTATGGGCTACAACGGTCGTATTGTCGTCTTGAGCTAGCCAGAGGGCTTTTGCCACGGATCGCATGTCAAATAGGCCGCTAGCCCTCGTGAAATATGCGTAAGAAGCTACGAAATACGTAGCATAAATCGAGCCTGGCCCCTTTTTCTAAGCCTAGGAAGAAGCCCAAGAGGAAGCCGCCCAGGTGCGCGGCGGCATGTACTGGCATGCAGGGCCTGCGTCTGCACCCGACGCCAAATACCTGGTGCGCACCACCCCCGCGGGGGCCGAAACCAGCCTAGGCCCGCGCACACCAGAAAACGTGGCGATTTATGAGCGCTTCACCCAGCGCAAGCGCGAAAGTGCAGAGCGTGTGTCGGGCCTCAAAGCGGCCCTTGCGCAACTCCAGCGCCTGAACCGCGCCCTGCGCGTGGGTCGGGTGGACCCATTGGTGGTGGTGCTGCTGGCCCGCCTGGCCAGCACCCGACTGAGCCCGCATTTTCGCGTAGTCGGCACCCATGCGCTTTACGCATTTGAAGCCACCGCTGGGGTGCGCCTGGACTCGGATATGCTGGCCACCCGTGACATGGACCTGCAGTGGGACACCCGAAAGCGGATCCTCTTTTCCACCCAGCTTGCCAAGGTAGACAGCTCCATGCTGGGCGTGCTGAAGAAGGTTGACGACACATTCCGCATCCGCAAAAGTCAAAAATACACCGCCGTCAACAAAGACGGCTTTGAGGTCGACATCATCCGACGCGAGCGCGCGAGCGACGACCCGCACCCGATCAAGCTCAGTGATGAGGATGAAGACTTTTGGGTGGTGCAGGCGCGCCGCGCCAATGTGTTGCTGGACTCGCCCGGTTTTTCGGCGGTGATCGTGGCCAGCAACGGCACCATGGCGCGCATGAACACGGTGCACCCGGCCACCTTTGTCGCGTTCAAGCGCTGGATGGCCAAACAACCTGACCGTGATGCCCTGAAGCGCCGCCGGGATGTGCTGCAGGCGGATGCGGTGCAAGAACTGCTGGAACGGTATTTGCCTCAGAGTTGAAGGCAAAATAGGCCACTAGCCCAGGTGGAATGTGCGCAAGCGGCTATTGAAATCGTAGCAAATGCTGAGCCGATTGATGGGTTGCCACACGTCTTGCCCTCTGCAAATTAAATCGAGCCTGGCCCCTTTTCCTGCAGGCTCAGCCATCAACACGCTTCTTGGCGGTAATGAAATACAGCAGCGGCCCGAACGAACCCACCACCAGGCTGAACATAGCCCAAGGCACAAACGGGCGGCCGTTGGCTTGTGCATCGCGTCGGATAAAGACCAGCAGCAAACACATGGTGATCACCAGGTCTGCAAATATCTGCCAGCTGGCTGGGTCACGGGTGTAAAACGCCAGCCACGCGAACAGCCCGCCGTAGTGCACCAGCGTGTACCCGCTCAGGGCACCAAAAATAATCAATACGGTGATCAACAAAGCCTTGTTCATGAGAGTTCCTTGTGTTTTGTGGTGTCGGCAACAAGCGCTGACCATGCAAGTGTGCGCAGCCGTTTGCGTGCGCGCAATTACGTTGCAGGTAATTGCCAATGCGCGGCGCTGTGATTCAATAACCCCATGGAAACCAGCACCACCACCCTGCCACAGAGCCTGCAAACCACCCTGCAAACAGCGCGCAAGTCCAAGCGCCTGAGCCAGCTAGAGCTGGCCCTGCGCATGGGCGTGAGCCAGCGGCATGTGAGCTTTGTGGAAAGCGGCCGCTCCCAGCCCAGCCGCGAGCTGTTGCTGAGCTGGCTGCACGAACTGCAAGCCCCGCTGGCGCTGCGCAACGTGGCACTGCAGCAGGCCGGCTTTGCCCCCGTTTACCGTGGCAGCGAACTGGCCGACGCCGTGCTTGCCCCGGTGCGCGA
Organism: Candidatus Aalborgicola danicus; assembly: GCA_016703945.1. GTDB lineage: Bacteria > Pseudomonadota > Gammaproteobacteria > Burkholderiales > Burkholderiaceae_C > Allorhodoferax > Allorhodoferax danicus. The sequence continues at coordinate 13,600 of JADJBC010000014.1, read as the reverse complement.
CGCCCTGGGCCAGCTTCTGCAGGCGCACGACCCCATGCCCGCCATGGTGATGGATGCCGCGTGGAACGTGCTGCAAATGAACCGCGGCGCACAGTGGATGGCCACCACCCTCATGCCCTGGGTGGCCGATTTGCCACCCGGCCAGCCCATCAACATGATCGACGCCATGCTGCACCCCGAGGGCATGACCAAGCACATCACCAACCTGGAAGAAGTGGCCCCCGCCCTGCTGGCCCACATGCGCGATGACGCCAGCGTGGTCCCCGAAATCCTGCCCCGCGTCGAGCAGCTGGCGCAGCAGATGCAGCAGCGCCTGGGCAAGCGGGTGCTCGCGTCCTGGCCGCGCCAAATGGCACCGGTGCTCACCACCCGTTTTTGCCACCCGATACGGCGAGCTGGCCTTCTTCAGCATGTTCTCGACGTTCGGCACGCCGCAAGACATCACACTGGCATCACTGCGTGTGGAGCATGTGTTTCCTGCGGATGAGGCGACGCGGGCTGTGTTGACGGCACAATTGAGCCAAATTGCCGTCTAGCCCTCGTGGAACGTGCGCGAGCAGCTATCAAACCAATAGCAGTTCACAGTGCGACTTTGCTCAGCGCATTCAAACCGCCCCCTTTAGGCATCCACAACACGGCTCATTCGCCGTCGGAAGCACCAGAATTCTTGAGCTCGGCGAACTTGGCTGCCATCGTCGGGTTGCCCCGCGTCAGCTTCTTGATCGTCACGTCTTGCGCCTTATCGTTCGCAAGACGCAGGTTCCGGTCTGTGCCCAGCAGGGCGTCCTTCGTTTTCTGCAGGTGGTCGATGGATTTGTCGATCTCATCGATTGCCTTTTTGAAGCTATTGGATGCGAGGTCGTAGTTCCGCGCGAATGCGGTCTTGAATGTATCGAGGCTGCTTTCGAAGTTGGTGATGTCAATGTTCTGCGCCCTGACCAGCGCCAGCTCCGATTTGTACTTGAGCGAGTTCATCGCTGCATTGCGCAGCAGCGTGATGATGGGGAGAAAAAACTGTGGGCGGACGATGTACATCTTGGGGAAGCGATGGAACACGTCCACGATGCCGGTGTTGTACAGCTCACTGTCTGGCTCCAGCAGGGAGACCAGCACGGCATATTCGCACCCCTTCTCAAGGCGATCCTTGTCCAGCTCCTTCAGAAAGTCCTCGTTCTTGTTCTTGGTGCTGGTGCGGTCGTTCTCATTTTTCATTTCGAACATGATGGAGACGATCTCGGTGCCTGACTCGTCCAGGTCGCGAAAAATGTAGTCACCCTTGCTGCCGGTGCGCGCATCGTTGTCTTTCTCGAAATAGGCCCGTGGAAACGCCGTGGCGCGAATGCGGTTGAACTCCGTCTCGCAGTGCTGCTCCAGCGTTTCGCCAACCATCTTGGTGGATAGGCGCGCCTTCATGTCGCGCAGGCGTTCGATCGCATCATCGCGATCCTTGATCTGCGTTTCGTATTTGTCTTTGAGCGACTTCTCTGCGAGTTGTTTTTCAAGTTCGGCCCGTGCCAGGCCACTCTTCAACTCGTCGCGTTCCCGCTCGACCCCATTCACCGCCTCGGTGATCGCGAGCTTTTGCATAACTACGGTGGAATCCAGCTTTGCCTTCAGCCCTTGAATCTCCGCATCTTTCGCCGCAGCGGCTATTTGTAGCCCGTTTACGAGCTTCGCCTCTGCTAATTCTGAAGCAGCGTGCTTGTCGCGCTTCGCCTGCTCAAGTTCATGCGCGAGCGCGTCACGCTCTTTTTCAACAGCACTTAAGGCCTCGGAGACTGCGAGCTTCCGCGCGACCTCACTAGCATCGAGCCGGGCTTTCAGTTCCTGGATTTCGGAGTCCTTGGCTACAGCAGACTTCTGCATTTCGCTGGCAACCTTGGCCTGGGCAAGCTCAACAGCATTGCGCTTGTCTTGCTCGGCCAATTCAAGGCGCTCGTGCAACTGCTGCTCGAACGCGCCGTCGCGAACTTGCTTCAAGATATCTGCGTATCCCGCTTCGTCGATTTTGAAAGCTTTGCCACAGTGGGGGCAGATGATTTCATGCATGTTTGTGCGTCCTGTTTTTGCTTGTTGTCGCTCAATCTGTCATCTATTGAAATGAGCTCGCTTGGTAAATCGAGTCCGGCCTATTTTGTTCTCGCATCAGGCTGCGTCCGCTAAGTTGCTGCCGGTACAAGGGGATTTGCTGCGCATAACTCAGGTAATCCACATAATTGCAAGTAGTTGAATATTGGATCGTAGTAGGCACAAGGACGGGTGGGGTCGGTGGGGCTGCCATGGGGCACAAAAATCACCATCCCCTGGCGTGCGCGGGTCAGGATCACCCGGTAAGCATTCTTCAAAAATAGTTGCTTCTCAGTGGCATTTGAGCGCTGCCATTTGGTACCACGAAAGCTGTAGTGCTTCCAGGCGCCCGCTTCATAACGATAGTCGGCATCCCAGCAAACACCGGCCCAGTCCAACTCCAAACCTTGTATGTCAAATTCGCTCGCGACCTCTTCCAGATAGTACGAGGACCGCACATCGGCTCGGTCATTCAAAAACCAAACAGGCGCATCAATCTGCGATTTCATGAAGATGCCTTCAGGTCGGAGGCGATTGGCCCCAGAAGAAGCAACAAGGCCAAAACGCTCGCTGCCCCGTGCCTTATCGCGCAGCCACTGGCGGGCAGCGCGGAGGTCGCGGGTCAGTCGAATCGGATAGCGGTCCGCGATTCTTTCGTAGGCCAGGCGGGCATCGTTGGGCCGGTTCTCAATGACATGTCCGACATACTCGGACAGCGTCTCCGCGCGAAACGAACGCATTGAAACACCCAAGTGCAATGCTTCGTCTTTGGTCGCTACGACCCTTTTCAGTGCTTCGCTTGTGTCGCGATCCCATATGTAGTCTGGATCATCGAGCCGACTGGACACATGCACGTCCCAATGCGGGAATTGCTGGCCCATCACATTGATCCACTCGGCTAAACCGCCTTCACCGGTATTGATTTCCTGACCGCCGCCGATGAGGCAAACGATGACGCACCACGACTTATGGCGATTCATGACACCCACCAAGAAGCTGGGCTCTGACATGTCGAAGTCAGCGTGGCCCCGCTTCTGTTGCATGAATTTGGCTGCCTGATCCCGGTTCCAGGCACGCTGCGCCTCATCGAAAACCACCACACGTTCAATAGGTGCTTTGGGATCTCGAAGCGCCTCGTCTCTGAAATGGTGGATGTTTTGAACAAACCCCGATACCTTGCGGGCCGCTTCCTTCTTGGATACACCTTCTCGGTCGGATTGATCACGAGCCAAGGCTTCGCGAAGCACATCGACTAGGGGGCCGTTTCCCGACAAAAAGACTGCGTGCTCATCATCATGGCCAATCGCGCGTGTGGTGGCAATATTGAGACCTGCAAGCGTTTTACCCGCACCGGGAACGCCGGTCACGAAGCATATGACTTTTCGATTGGTCGCCTTTGCGTTTTCAACCAGCGCACTGATGCGGTCTGTCGTCCGACCCAAGTTTTCTGCATCCGCACCAGAACGCGCAATTTCAGTCACGTCATGGTTGCGATAGAGCGCTTGCGCTGCTTCGACGATGGTAGGGGTTGGTTGGTAGCCGGAACTAGACCATTGGGCATGGTCGAACAGGGACGTCCTTATTTGGGTGCAAGCCGACTCAATGATGTTTGCCAATCCTGATGGTGCCGCGCAAACAGGCTTTGCCACGCTGTCGTCCGCCCAGGCGTAGGTTGGTAGCGGCTGATTTGCCGCATTCGTCGCGATCAAAATTGGCAAGATCGTCGCGTCGTGGCTACCTTTGTGGAAGTTCTTCAGATCCAATGCGTAGTCATGTACTTGCTCAAGCGCTGAGTGGTCAAACGTGGTCGATCCCACCTTGAATTCGACGACGAAGACAACGCCTCCAGCTAGCACCACCACATCCGCCCGCTTGCCCATACGAGGTATGGCGAATTCAAAGTAAATGCGACCGGCAGGGACGCCGACTAGCGCTGTTTTCAGTAGCCTGATTTGTTGTTGCCATGCGCTTCGTTGCTGATTCTCCAGCACAAAGCTGTGTCGCGCTGTCAGTTCACCAAGTATCGCGTTGTCATCAGCGACGCAGAATGCAGAAATGTCGGCTTCGTAGTAAGCGGTGTGGAGCATAAATCTGTTCACCCGAACTTCATCCCAAACCCCCCATCCCCACCCACCCCAATCACCAACCTCTGCGTCGCCCGCGTCGCCGCCACATAAAACACCCGCGCGGACTCCTGCTCGTCTTCGCCCTTCGCAGGCATGTGCCCCACGCCGGGCAGCGCCACCACGGGGAACTCCAGGCCTTTGCTGACCTTCATGGTCATGATCTGAATGGCGTCGGCGGCGGGGTTGTATTCGCCGGTGCGCTTGCGCACGTTGAACGGCAGCTTGCGCTGGTGGAGGGCGGCGGCGCACAGGTCCATGGTTTTCCAGTCAGCGCACAGGATGGCCATGTCGCCCCAGGCGTGGCCTTCTTTGTGCGCGTGGCTCAGTTGGTCGGCTATGGCCGCTGCTTCTTCGCGCAGGGTGGGTAGCTTGATGATGATGGGGGCTTGCCCATCGCGCCCGCAGCTCACGGGTTTGACCAGGGGGATGCCATCGTCGTCTTTGTCGTCCGCAGTCAGCAGGTCTGCCGCCACCAGGCTGGCGGTCTGCAGAATCTGCCGCGTGTTGCGGTAGTTGATCTTCAGGATGGTGGTGCGGCCCTGCGCCTGGATGCCCACGCTCTTGAAGCTGAACTGTTTGCTGCGCGCACGCTCGTAAATGCTTTGCGCGTCGTCGTACAGCACCAGCAGGCTGTTGGTGGTGGGGTCCACCATCTGCGTCACCAACTTGAGCCATTCGGGCGCAAAGTCGTGGCCTTCGTCAATCATCACCGCCTGGTATTGGCCGCTGGGGATTTGCTTGCGGTCTACGCCGCGAATGACGTTGTCCACCATCACGTCAAACATGCGCGGGCCTTGCGGGGGTATGGCTTGCCCATAGGCCACCAGTTGGTCGCGGCACCATTTATGAAAGTGCCGCACATGCACCTTGCCGCCCAGGCCCTTGGCCTGCATGACGCTGTGCAACTTCACGCCCAGCGGCTCGTTAAAGCAGAGGATGAGGATGGGCTTGCTGTTGGCGGTACTGGCTTGCGCAAGGTACTCGGCGCGGTATCCCAGGATCATGGTCTTGCCCGAGCCCGCCACGCCGTGGATGACACGGTGGCCATCGCCCAGGCTGCGGGCCAGTTGCTCTTGCTGGATGTCCATCACGCGCATGATGCTGGGCATCTCGGTGTCCGCATCCGCGTCGTCAAACAGAGCGCCTTGCAACATTGACGCATCTGGCACGCGCACTTGCGGGAACATGATCCAGCGCACGCGGTCCAGTTGCGGCAGGCTCATTACGCCGCGCATCATGTAGGGGAACATGTCCCAGAGGCGGCTTTGCAGGTCTTCGGCGCCCACACTCTCCAGCATTTCGTCCTGGCACAGCACGCGGTGGGGTTCGATGGCGTGTTGCAGTTCGGCCGCTTCAAACTGCTTGCGGGTGATGTTGGTAAACACCACGCCATAGCTCCAGGGAAAGGCCAGCTTGCCTGCGTGCGGGCCGTCGGGCTGCACCAGTTGCGGGTCGCGCTCCAGCGCGTTGACCACCTGATGCGCGTATTGCCGGGCTTGCTCCAGCGGGCTGGGCACGCTTTTGGGAACGCCGTCGGGGATGATGGTCCAGGTCTGCTTGTCGGCTTGCTGGATGGTGCTGAGCTTCCAGTCCTTCACCTCCAGCACCAGAATGCCGCGGCGCGGGTGCATGACGCAAAAGTCGGGGTGGGCGTTCTTGGGCCCCATGGGTACGTCGTACCAGAGCAGGTAGTCGTCATCGAGCTTGTCTTCCAGCCGCTGGGCCACGCGCCGCTCGCCGCTGGTCATGCGGGACGTGCATGTGCTGATGGAAGGAATGAGAGTTGCCATCCCGGAATCACCCCCTGAGTGAATTTGTGTTTTTATGTAACCATCATGCCGACTTTCTCGGCATGCGGCCAGGGGGTTTGGTCAAGGTGTGGGGTTTATGCCGAGGTAAACCGGCCGCTATCCCGCGTGGAATGGGCGTGAGCAGCTCTAGCAAGGCAGAGGCGGATTCAGCCAATCGTTGAGTGCTGAATAGGCCGCTAGCCCTCGTGAAATATGCGTGTGCAGCTGCAAAAGATGTAGCGCCTACACCGCCCGCCCATCATAAAAGCGCACCGGTATCTCATACACATCCACCCCATCCAAGCACCGCACATTCACCGCCGCCATCGCATTGCCCTTGGGGTCGGTGCCCTCGCCAAATGGGTGGATGCCGCAGGTGGGGCAGAACTGGTGCCGGATGGCGTGCTGGTTGAAGGTGTAGCTGCGCAGGGCCTCGGGCGGGGTGAGCAGGCGCAGCTGGGCGCGCGGCACAAACCACAGCAGCGAGCCCTTGCGCTGGCAGATGGAGCAATTGCAGTCCATCGCGCCGGTCAGTTCGCCGTCCACTTCAAACTGGATCTGCCCGCAGTGGCAGCTACCTCGGTAGGTTTGGGTTTTGTTGCGACTCACTTCTTGCCTTTGAGCAATGCAACGATGGCCATTGCATGGCCGTGGCCCAAATCGAATTCGGCCTTCAGCCATTGCACGATTTCGCCGGCCTTCACGTCGGCGCGAAGCCGTCCGTCCGCGGTGTATTTCTTTTGCTCGGCCATTCTCCTGAAGTCGTCGGGGCTTTTGCCGGTCTTGGTTTGGATGTTGTCCAGGTACGCTTGGAAAGACATGTGCTTCCTTTCAGGGCACGATCACCATCCAGCCCACGCCAAAGCGGTCTTCCAGCATGCCAAAGGCGGGGGACCAGAAGGTCTTGCCCAGTGGCATAGTCACCTTGCCGCCGCCTTGTTGCAGCGCGTTGAATGTGCGTTCGGCCTCGGCCGCATCGGCCACAGACAGAGACAGGGTGAAGCCGTTGAATGTGGGCTGCATATTGCTGTTGCCGTCGGACACCATCAGCATGGTGTCGCCGATGCGCAGGTTGGCATGCATGATCTTGTTTTCAAAGCCCTCGGGGATGGCGCCGGGTGGAGGCGGATCGGGGGCTTCGTTCATGCGCATCTGGATCGTGACTTCCGCGCCAATGGCTTGTTTGTAGAAGGCCATGGCTTCCTCGCAGCGGCCGTTGAAAAACAGATAGGGTTCAACTTTCATGGTGTTCTCCCTTGGTGTTCAATCCGGGATGTTGGGCTCAACCAGCATGGCCAGTTGTGCGGAGCCAGCCCGGTGCACTCCCGGGGCCTGGGCAGGTCGCGTGCTCACTTCGGTGCCGCACATCACGGGTTTGAGGATGATGGTGGTCTTCATGGTGCCGGGCAAGTTGGGGTCGTCAAATTGGTCGGTGTAGCAAATCTTGGCCCCTGGCACCAGCTCCAGATATTCGCCACCAAAGCTGTGACCGTTGCCACTGCCAAAGTTGGTGAACGACATTTTGAAGGTGCCGCCAACGGGCTCATGGTGGACCTTGCAGGTAAAGCCGAGGGCGGTAGCCACGCCTGGCATGGGCCAAAAGGCCCACCAAGCTGGCTGTCTCTGGTTTGAAGTGTGGTTGCGCCTTGTTTCGTACGCTCGCAACAGGGCGCGAATTCAATTGTGGACGGCGTACACAAAAAGAATACCATAGAGAATGGACAGTGTCCACATTGCCCTTTATGCCCACACCTTCCGCCCCCGCCGCACGCAAAACCTATCGCCATGGCGACCTGCGCCGTGCCCTGCTGGAGGCTGGTATTGCGCTGGCCCGCGACGGTGGGCCGGCGGCAGTCACGCTGCGCGAGGCCACGCGCCGCGCCGGTGTGGCGCCCAACGCGGCCTACCGCCACTTCGCAAGCCAGCAGGCGCTGCTGCTGGCGGTGCGCGCCTCGGCGCTGCAAGCAGGGGCCAGAGCCATGGAGGCGGAGTTGGCCACAGTGCCGCCCGAACTGCCGCCGCCAGACCACGCTCGCGCCCGTCTGCGCGCGGTGGGCACCGGCTACCTGCGCTTTGCCAAGGCCGAGACCGGTTTGTTCCGCACCGCGTTTGCGCTGTCCGACAAGCTGATCCAGGCCACCCCCGAATGGCCCACGGCAGGGCCGGGCGGGCGCAACCCGTATGAACTGCTGTGCGATGCGGTGGATGCGTTGGTGCAGGCCGGTGTGATGCCAGCCGCCAAGCGGCCGGGCGCCGAGATCCTGGCCTGGTCCGCGGTGCACGGCCTGGCCATGCTGGTGGTCGATGGCCCGCTGGCTGCGCCGGTGGGGCCGCACTTTGAGATGTTTGGCCAGCGGCTGTTGGATATGGTTGAAAAAGGGCTGTAGCCCTCGTATATGCTGCATGATGCGCTATCAAAAGCGTAGTGTGGCTGCCGTGGAAGATAGGCGAACCTAAGGAGCTTCCAGGTGCAGGAACGCGCGCAGCCGGTCCAGCTCATCGGCCAGCGCCGTCTTGTACGCGGTGCCGCTTGGTGGCTTGCCCGCCGTGTAGCCCAGGTCGGCGTGCAAGGCGCCATCGACCACGGCCACGTTGCCCCAGCCTATGACCTGGTCGTGCCACAGCAGCGGCAGTGCGTAGTAGCCGCGCACCCGTTTGGGCGCGGGTGTGTAGGCCTCAAAACGGTAGGCCCAGCCCCACAGGTGCTCGAAGCGGCGGCGGTCCCACACCAGCGGGTCAAACGGCGCGAGCAAGCGCACCACCTCGTCGGGCGCATGGCGGAGCGATGCCGGGTTTTCGGTGGCGCTCCAGTAGTAGGTTTGGCCGTCGACGGTGGCACTGGCCAGGCGCTCTTTGGCGCGCCCTAAAGCGTCGCGGCGCAAGTGGGCCCACTGCGGTGCGCCGCCGCGCAGGTGGCTGATCAGCTCGCCCAAGGTGCGTTCGGGCAGCGGTGCGTATTTGTGGACGATCACATCCACCAGCGCGTCCAGGGCCAGTTGCGGGTCGTCGGGCAGGCCTTGTGCTGCGGGCGCGATGCGCTCGGCATAGGTGCGCACGCCGCTGGCGCGGCCCGCAATGCGCAACAGGCCGCGGTAGTGCATGTCGTCCAGCAGCTGGGTGCTGGCATTGCTGGAGCCGCCAAACCAGTTGCGCGACTTGCCGTGGGCAAAGTGCGCGTCCACCGCGCGCGGGTGCACCACGCCGTGCGCCTGCACAAAGGCCAGCACCGCGTCCATCTGCTTGCGCCGCGCCGGGGTCAGCGCCGTGCGGGGTGTGCGCGGGTGCATCAGCGCCTGCGTGGCGCGCGGCAGGAAGCCGTAGTTGACGAAGAAGTCTTCTTCAATGTCCAGCGCGGCGTAGCGCCGCTCCAGGTCGCCCGCGCGGTAGCCCTTGACGCGGTGGCGCAGCGTCAGGTCTTGCGCGCGCGCCGGGGCGCGAATCGGGTCGGCCTGCACAAAGCCCAGCCTGGCGATGGCCCGGGGCAGCGTGGTGGGCGCAAACAGGGTGCGCGCGATGGCGTAGCGGCGCAGGGTGTCTGGGGTGATGGGCATGGTGTGGTTTTGACGTTCGATTGCGACACGTTAACGCTCGCTGGCGCGCTCCAGTGCAAACACCGGCAGGTCTGCCTTGCGGCTCAGCCACACACCACCGCCGAGCTCGATAAAACCATCGGCCAGACCCTGACGGTAGAGCTGGGCCCGGTGTTTGAAAAGCCGGGGGTCGGTCAGCGTCTCGTCCACAATGTCCTGCTCCCAGTCTTCGCGGGCCACGGCCTCTACATACAGCGCGCCTGTACTCAACCGCCCCAGGTTGTGCATGGCCCGCTTGGCGTCGGCCGCGCTCAGGTAGGGCAGCACGCCCTGGCAGATCACCAGATCAAACGGGGTTGTGGCCTTGTAATCCACCACAGAGCCGCGCTCCCAGCCGAAGCGGCTGCACAAATACTCGCTGTACTCCACACCGTGGAACTCTGCATGCGGGTAGTGGCGCTTGACGACATCGCGCCACAGCCCGATGCCGCAGCCGACATCCAGAACCCGGCGCACCGGCACCCTAATGAACTGCAAGTAGCTGCACACGAAAGCACCGAGGCGATCGACATGTTCGGGGTCTGCCACGCTGGTTTTCTTATTGAAGTAGTAGCGCTCGTAATACGCCTCGTCAAACAGGTTTTTATCGGCAGATTGCACGCTGTTCCTCTCGGTGCGCCCGACGAGCCTGGGCGCGGGTGAAGCTGACCTATTTGGATGGGCGGTGCAACGCGCACAACTTATTTCCGTCGGGGTCACGCAAATAGGCCAGATAGAGCTTGCCCACTGCGCCTTCACGCCAGCCCGGTGGGTCTTCACACGACGTACCTCCGTTTGCCACGCCTGCGTTATGGAATGCATCCGCTTGTTCGGGGGAAACTGTGGTAAATCCCAGCGTGCTACCGTTGCCATGTGTGGCGGGCTCGCCGTTGATGGGCGTGGTGATGCCAAACGTGCCGGTTGGGCTGCGGTAAAAATAGCGGTTTTTGTTAGCAACCCCGGGGCCAATGCCCAGCGTGCCCAGAAGAGCGTCGTAAAACTTCCTTGAAGTTTCCAGGTCATTCACTCCGACCATCACATGACTGAACATAACTTTCTCCGTTAGTGCCCGGTCGCGGGCAAAGTTGAATCGGGAATGTTACTTGAAGGATTTACAAACCACAAAAAAAAACGCCCAGTCAATTGACTGGGCGTTTTCGGTTTAATAGTCTGACGATGACCTACTTTCACACGGGAACCCGCACTATCATCGGCGCAGAAGCGTTTCACTGTCCTGTTCGGGATGGGAAGGAGTGGTACCACTTCGCTATGGTCGTCAGACATAACTTTTTGTCATCTTGATTTGGAGTTACCCAGTCAAGACAACCAATTTATAGAGCTAATCAGCTTCATCGATTTAACGAACCTATTTGCATAGGATTTTTGAATGCGTCAACTTGGCATAACTTCCTTGATCTAACGATCAAAGTTATAGGGTCAAGCCGCACGAGCAATTAGTATCAGTTAGCTTAACGCATTACTGCGCTTCCACACCTGACCTATCAACGTCCTGGTCTTGAACGACTCTTTAGGGGGCTCAAGGCCCCGGCAGATCTCATCTTGAAACGAGTTTCCCGCTTAGATGCTTTCAGCGGTTATCTCTTCCACACTTAGCTACTCGGCAATGCCACTGGCGTGACAACCGATACACCAGGAGGTGTGTCCACTCCGGTCCTCTCGTACTAGGAGCAGGCTTCCTCAAATCTGCAGCGCCCACGGAAGATAGGGGACCAAACTGTCTCACGACGTTTTAAACCCAGCTCACGTACCTCTTTAAATGGCGAACAGCCATACCCTTGGGACCGGCTACAGCCCCAGGATGAGATGAGCCGACATCGAGGTGCCAAACACCGCCGTCGATATGAACTCTTGGGCGGTATCAGCCTGTTATCCCCAGAGTACCTTTTATCCGTTGAGCGATGGCCCTTCCATACAGAACCACCGGATCACTATGTCCTGCTTTCGCATCTGCTCGACTTGTCAGTCTCGCAGTTAAGCACGCTTATGCCATTGCACTATCGTCACGATGTCCGACCGTAACTAGCGTACCTTCGAACTCCTCCGTTACGCTTTGGGAGGAGACCGCCCCAGTCAAACTGCCTACCATGCACTGTCCCCGATCCAGATAATGGACCTAGGTTAGAACCTCAAACACACCAGGGTGGTATTTCAACGTTGGCTCCATAAGATCTAGCGACCCTACTTCAAAGCCTCCCACCTATCCTACACAGATCTGTTCAAAGTCCAATACAAAGCTACAGTAAAGGTTCATGGGGTCTTTCCGTCTTTCCGCGGGGAGATTGCATCATCACAAACATTTCAACTTCGCTGAGTCTCAGGAGGAGACAGTGTGGCCATCGTTACGCCATTCGTGCAGGTCGGAACTTACCCGACAAGGAATTTCGCTACCTTAGGACCGTTATAGTTACGGCCGCCGTTTACTGGGACTTCAATCAAGAGCTTGCACCCCATCATTTAATCTTCCAGCACCGGGCAGGCGTCACACCCTATACGTCCACTTTCGTGTTTGCAGAGTGCTGTGTTTTAATAAACAGTCGCAGCCACCGATTTTTTGCAACCTCATTGGGCTCCCCAAGTAAATGGTTCACCTACTAAAGGCACACCTTCTTCCGAAGTTACGGTGTCAATTTGCCGAGTTCCTTCTCCTGAGTTCTCTCAAGCGCCTTAGAATACTCATCTCGCGCACCAGTGTCGGTTTGCGGTACGGTCGTGTGTAGCTGAAGCTTAGTGGCTTTTCCTGGAAGCAGGGTATCACTCACTTCGTCTGCAAGCAGACTCGTTATCACCCCTCATCTAAGCCCGGCGGATTTACCTACCAGGCACGACTACAGGCTTGAACCAACATATCCAACAGTTGGCTGAGCTAACCTTCTCCGTCCCCACATCGCACTACACATCGGTACAGGAATATTGACCTGTTTCCCATCAGCTACGCATCTCTGCCTCGCCTTAGGGGCCGACTCACTCTACGCCGATGAACGTTGCGTAGAAAACCTTGCGCTTACGGCGAGGGGGCTTTTCACCCCCTTTAACGCTACTCATGTCAGCATTCGCACTTCTGATACCTCCAGCAGGGTTTACACCACCACCTTCACAGGCTTACAGAACGCTCTCCTACCACTTGCAATAAATTGCAAATCCGCAGCTTCGGTAACTGGCTTAGCCCCGTTACATCTTCCGCGCAGGACGACTCGATCAGTGAGCTATTACGCTTTCTTTAAATGATGGCTGCTTCTAAGCCAACATCCTGACTGTTTTAGCCTTCCCACTTCGTTTCCCACTTAGCCAATTTTAGGGACCTTAGCTGGCGGTCTGGGTTGTTTCCCTCTTGAGTCCGGACGTTAGCACCCGGTGCTCTGTCTCCCAGGCTGTACTCGACGGTATTCGGAGTTTGCATTGGTTTGGTAAGTCGCCATGACCCCCTAGCCAAAACAGTGCTCTACCCCCCCGTCGGTAATACCTGAGGCACTACCTAAATAGTTTTCGGAGAGAACCAGCTATTTCCAAGTTTGTTTAGCCTTTCACCCCTATCCACAGCTCATCCGCTAGTTTTGCAACACTAGTCGGTTCGGACCTCCAGTACCTGTTACGGCACCTTCATCCTGGCCATGGATAGATCACTTGGTTTCGGGTCTACACCCAGCGACTTGACGCCCTATTCGGACTCGATTTCTCTACGGCTTCCCTATTCGGTTAACCTTGCCACTGAATGTAAGTCGCTGACCCATTATACAAAAGGTACGCAGTCACCCCTTGCGAGGCTCCTACTTTTTGTAAGCACACGGTTTCAGGATCTATTTCACTCCCCTCCCGGGGTTCTTTTTCGCCTTTCCCTCACGGTACTAGTTCACTATCGGTCAATGATGAGTATTTAGCCTTGGAGGATGGTCCCCCATATTCAGACAGGATTTCTCGTGTCCCGCCCTACTTGTCGCAAGCTCAGTACCACACAGGTCATTTCACGTACGGGGCTATCACCCGCTATGGCCAGCATTTCCAGGCTGTTCCGTTATGTCTTGTGCTATCA
>JADJBC010000013.1 GCA_016703945.1 Candidatus Aalborgicola danicus | reverse complement strand
GCCGACTTTGGTTTTGACGCCAAGGGGCCGGACTTTGCGTTTGTGCGCTACCCGGGGCACCGCGTCGAGATGCTGATGCCGCAGAAGGACCAGCGCTGGGTCATCGACCAGATGATGGCCACCGGAAGTCTGGAGGCTCTGGAAATCCTCCAGAGCTCAACAATGAACGGCGTGCTTCCACGGAGCCACGCCCACGGCGCGCTGCCCGTGCGGGCGCGACCGGAGACTGAAAGCACCACCATGGACAAGCACCCGTTTGATCTGGACAGCCACGCCGCCTACCAGCATTGGCGCGACACCAAGCGTGCCTGCCATCCCCGGCGGGCCGAGGACTTGATCGTGGATGTGGCCGACCCGCGCGCCCTGAGCCAGGCCGAGCGGGACCGCTTGCTGGCCCTGTGTGCGACCGCCAATATGGCCATCTACCGCAGCCCGGTGGTGGCAGAAGACAAGGCCTATTCCCCGCCTGTTGGCTGCGCGAATGGGCTTGCACCGGCTGGACGGCAATTGGCTGGCGGATGACGATGGCATTTCGCCGATTGCAGTGGCGGCTCAACCCAGCGAGCGCCCGGCGTTCATTCCCTACACCAACCGCCCCATCAAGTGGCATACCGACGGCTACTACCATCCGCAGACGCGCCAGATCCGGGCCATGGTGCTGCACTGCGTGCGCAGGGCCCAGACCGGCGGCGAGAGCGCGGTGATGGACCACGAGATGGCCTACATCGCCCTGCGCGAAGCCAACCCAGACTGGGTGCGTGCGCTGATGCAACCCGACGCCATGACCATCCCCGAGCGAACCGATGAAGACGGCGTGGCCCGCGCCGAGCAGACCGGCCCCGTTTTCTGGTGGACGCGGCCAGCGGTGCGCTGCATTGCGCTACACCGCCCGCACGCGCAGCATTGTGTGGAAGGACGATGCGCCCACCCGTGCGGCTGTCGCCTTCCTGGAACAGATGCTGGCCAGTGACGACAGCCCCGTGTTTCGCCTGACGCTACAACCCGGCATGGGCCTGGTGTGCAACAACGTGCTGCACGACCGCGCGGGTTTTATTGACGATCCGCTGCAGCCACGGTTGCTGTACCGGGCCCGCTATCTGGACCGTATTGCTGGAAAGTCATATGAAAAATATGCCTCTAGCCCACGTGAAATATGCGTAAACAGCTATTAAAACGGTAGCAAATTGATATGACACACCAGTTGACCGTTTGGCGTGCTGCCCAGTTGTTGGGTGTGGCGCGCGGCGTTTTGCAGCAGCAGGTGCGCGATGGCGCCCTGATCCTCAACGACGGTCTGCTGGGCGTCGAAGCCTTGCTCAGGTTGTATCCGCAGGCTCAGCTGGAGGAGTCGGGCTTGTTGGAGCGCGTGGCGCAAATCCGCGACGAAGCCTTCGGCAAACGGGTGCGCGAGCGCATGCTGCCCAGCCAGGAAGTGCTGGCGCAACGCCTGTTTGCGCAAACCCAGGAGCTGGCCGACGTGCGACGGCACCTGCAGCGTTACCACGGCCTGGTTATCGCGCTACAAAAGCAGGCCCGCGCTGGCGTGCTGGAGCACCCGGGCGACAGTGCGTGGCTAGACATGGAACGCCAAGTCACCCAGGGCCTGGCGCAGGCGCTGGCCACAGAGTCGGTCGATTTGCTGGAGGTGATGGACGACATGCTAAAAATCATGACGGCACAAGTCACGGTGCGCCCCAGTGGCCACCAGTTTCTGGTGGAGGGGCACGCCAACCTGCTGCAGTCGGGCCTGCATTCCGGCCTGCGGCTGAACTACGGTTGTGGCAATGGCAGCTGTGGCATGTGCAAGGTGCGGGTGATTGCGGGTGAAGTGGCGCAGACCCAGCACAGCGACTACCAGTTGTCAGAAAACGAAAAAGCCCAGGGCTACACGCTGATGTGCTGCAACACCGCCGCCAGCAGTGAACTCACGCTGGAGCTGCTGGAGGCGTCCGGCCCAGAAGACATTCCCGAGCAGCAGATCGTGACCCATGTACGTGCTGTCAGCTCTCTGGCGGCCAATACCCGCATGCTGCACCTGCAAACGCCCCGTAGCCACCGCCTGCGCTTCCTGGCGGGGCAGTCGGTCCGGCTGGGCTGGACCATGCCGGGGCAGGGCGATGTGCACACCACCTACCCGGTGGCCAGTTGCCCTTGCGACGACCGCAACCTGCTCTTCTTCATTGCGGGACCCGGCCGATGCGCTGGCGCTGCATCTGTTCGCAGACGACATCAAGCCGGGCGAAGCCATCACCGTGTTGGGCCCCACCGGCGAGTTTGTGTTGGCCGATGGGCACCGCCCCCTGGTGTTTGCCGCCTGCGACAACGGATTTGCACCCATCAAGAGCCTGATCGAACACGCCTTGTCGCTCGACGCAGCGCCCTCACTCTCGCTATTCTGGCTGGCCACCCAAAGCGACGGCCACTTTGCCAATAACCAGTGCCGAGCCTGGTCCGAGGCGCTGGACCAGTTTGAGTATGAACTGGTAACCCACGCCGACACGGTGGTCGGTGCGCAGCAGATCGCGCAGGCCATGCGCGCCGATCTGTTTGAACTGGATTGCGATTTTTACCTGGCTGGGCCGCCCGAATTTGTCGTCACCCTGCGCGACGAGCTGCGCAGTGCTGGCGTGGCCCAGGCGCAAATATTCGCCGAAATTCTGTAGCCCCGTGCAAACCAACGACTTGTCAGTACCAGAGTGCGGGGGCGGGGAGTCGTTCGCGCTGATGGTGATGGGACACAGCATGGCGCCCGAGTTTCTGGAGGGCGAAATCATCATCATCGAGCCCGAGGGCCTGGCCAAGGATGGCGCCTACGTGCTGGCCTGGCACAACGACGAGTGGACATTTCGGCAACTGCTGCGGGCCAACGCGGGCTGGGTACTGCACCCGCTGAGCCCGGAGTTTGCCGACGTGCCCCTGGCCGACCTGTCGGCCGTGCGCGGCGTCATCATCCAGAAGGCGCTGCCCGGGCGCCGCCGTGCTTCCAAGTTCTACGTCTGAATAACAGTTCTCCAAAACCGAAGGATGGCTCCATGCCCTACTACATCTACCGGGTGAAACCCTTCGCGCAGCTCGAAAAGCTGGCCACCTTTGACGCCTTCACAGAAGCCTCGGCACAGGCCAAGACCTGCGCGCGCCGCGCAGAGCGGTGGGACGCCTGGAAAGATCAAATTGATGTTTGCAGAAAACGAGCTGCATGCGCAGGACCTGCTGTGCCAGGTGCGGGATGCGCCGCCGAGGGGGGATGAGTAGGGTTGTTCTCTGGTTGGCCGTGGTCGCTGGTTCCATGGGGTGCAACGGCCGGGGTCGAAGACTGTGTGTCAAATAGGCCGCTAGCCATCGTGGAATATGCGCATACAGCTCATATTTTTGTAGCGGAAGGAGTTGTGTTTTCTGATCACAGCTGGATATGAATCTCTCGTGGGGGTGGGTGACGTACGGCAATGAGGCTCGGGGCGGTCGGTCACATGGAAATCGTGAGTATCTGGTTTGGGCCACATCCAGTCACTGGTGAACGGCGGGGATGTGCAAACGAAAGAGCAGAGTTCAGATCAAGCCCTCTTTGGCAATGGTGGCGCTTCAAGTAGTCAATAGCACAGTGCCGACATCAGGCAAATCCAGGTAAGCGGTTATCGCCGTGCAGACCGATGCTGGCCAGTACGGCCATCACCACATCGGGAGCCAACGACTCGACGACATGCGCGCCATCCTGAGAATCGGCCGGTGAGACGATTTTGGTCATCAGGGGGTTTGAAATTCATCGCCTGGAAATCCATCGCCCTTTTGTCAGGCTTGATGCCCTTACCATTGACCCATGTCGCTTTCCACTCGCCCATTGACCCACGAACTGCGCTTTACCCACGTGGCGTCCGGTGCACGCATTGCCTGGGCGCGCAGTGGCCGACTGGGGGCGCCGGTGCTGCTGCGTGCGGCGCACTGGATGACGCACGTGGACTACGACCTGCGGTCACCCTTGTGGCAGCCGTTCATCGAACGGATTGGTCGTCAACTGGAAGTGGTGCGCTACGACGAGCGTGGCTGTGGTCTGTCAACGGCTGACGATGTGCCTCTGAGCTTGGATACGGCGGTCGAAGAAATCGAGGTCGTGGCTGAAGCCCATGGCGCCGAGCGCTTTGCACTCCTCGGTATTTCCGGTGGCGCAGCGGCGGCGGTGGCTTATGCGGCACGACACTCTGAGCGGGTCTCTCACCTCATTTTGCTGGCCGGTTACACCCATGGCTTGCTGCACCGCAACCCGTCTGCCCAGACTCTGGCCTTCCACGAGGCGCAGTTAAAACTCATCGAACTGGGCTGGGGCCGCAACGACCCCGGTGTGCAGGCGATGTTCACCAGCCGCTTCATGCCGGGTGGCAATGCCGAGCAGATCGCTTCGTTCAACGAACACCAGCGCCTGAGCTGTGGTGGTCAGCACGCTGCAGCCATCGTTCGCGCCAAGTCTGAGCAAGATGCGCGTGCGCTAGCCGCAAAAGTGCAGGCACCCACACTGGTGTTGCACAGCGAAGGCGATCTGGTCATACCGCTGGCTTTGGGGCATGAGTTGGCCGTCAGCATCCCTGGTGCCCGCTTTGAGCTGCTGCGTTCGCGAAACCACCTTCCGTTGCCGCAAGAGCCCGCGTTTGAGCGCATGTGCCAAGTCATCACCGAGTTTGTGGCGCAGAAGCCGTCGCCTGTGCAGTTGACCCCACGTGAACGCGAACTGGCAGGCCTGGTTGGGCAAGGTCTGGACAATCTACAAATTGCCGCCCATCTGGGACTGGCCGACAAAACCGTGCGAAACATGTTGTCTGCCCTGTATACCAAGCTCGGCGTGGAAGGCCGGGCCATGGCAGTCGTCAAGGTGCGGGACATGGGCTTGTAAATTCGGGACTGAGCCGGGACTGATTGAGCCATCCGGGACGCCTGCCCCATGGCCGTGGGCTTGCAATGGCGGTGAAATACCCACACCGTCATCACAAGAGCCCGATATGTTCATACAACGCCCCACCGCCCAATTGCACACTTTAAGTTTTGGCCAAGGCCCACTGACCTTGCTGGCCGTGGGCGGCTGGACAGCCGGCGGTGAGATCTGGCATACGCTCTTCGGGGAGCTTGCAAACTGGCGCTGCATCAGCGTTGACCACCGTGGTACTGGGGCCAGCATGCACAGTGGCCCCATCACGGTGGAAGACATGGCCGATGACCTGCTGGCGGTGGCCGATGCGCTGCAAGTCGGTCCATGCGTGCTGGCAGCCGAGTCGTCGG
The DNA here is from genome assembly GCA_016703945.1 of Candidatus Aalborgicola danicus. GTDB lineage: Bacteria > Pseudomonadota > Gammaproteobacteria > Burkholderiales > Burkholderiaceae_C > Allorhodoferax > Allorhodoferax danicus. The sequence continues at coordinate 30,324 of JADJBC010000013.1, read as the reverse complement.
GTGCCACTGCAGTCTTGCGCGCCGTTCAGCGCGCACCGCAGCGCTTCATCGGCCAAGTGCTGGTGGGCGCGGCCTGGAAGCGCATTGAACCTCGCGCCTCTGACGCCTTCATTGCAGCCCTGCGGCATGACTACACAGCCACGCTGCGTGCTTTCATCGACAACAGCCTGCCGGAAACCGACAGCATCGCGCTGCGGCGCTGGGGCATGCAGATGTTGACTCGGTCAAGCGTGGACGACGCGGTGGATATGCTCCGTTGCCGGGAACTCATTGCGCCCCCTGACCAGTTGCCACGACTCACGCTGCCAACGCTGCTGATTCATGGCGAGCGCGACCGCATTGTGCCGCCGCAGGATGCGCGCGAACTGGCCGAGCGTCTGGGCAGCGCCCAGCTTCATATATTGCCCGAGCTGGGCCATGTTCCCATCATCACAGCGCCTGCCGAAGTGGCGGCTTTGATTGCGGGCTTCGGCGATCGGATTCTCACTGAGCACCTGCGCAAACCTCGATTTCTGCACCCTCCACCCCAACCCTTAAGGAGATCATCATGAAACCAGCAATGCCTGCAACCGCTATGAAGCTGTCTGTTTTATATGGTCACCCGCAAGACCCGGCAGCTTTCGAAGCCTACTACCTGGGCACACACATGCCCCTGGTGGCTGCAGCGCCTGCCCCGGCCAGAGCAGAAGTCTCTATTGGGGTGCCTGGCCCTGACGGATCTGCGCCGCCGTTCTACCGGCTATTCGAGGCCTGGTTCGACAGCCCGGAACACTTGGCTGCGGTGACGGGCTCGCCCGAATGGCAAAAAGTCGTGGCTGACGTACCCAAATTTGCAACGGGTGGGGTCACGATCCTGCTGTCGCAACAGGCCTGATCTGCCCTGAGTCACCCTTGCGAAACATGGCCAGGTTGTTCGGACGACAGGTGGCCGGCCACACAAGCAAGTCGTAACTACCTGGAAGTAGCAGAAACCAGCGGTGCTGCGCAAGAGAAGACTGTCAGCTATATCGGCAATCCGGTCCACCACTCAGTTTGCAGATCACTTCAATTGGATGACTGCTGTGTGGTGACCAGTTGAGGGATGCGTATTTCCGCTTTGGGTCGGTACCTATCGCACACGCTGGAAAACCGAATTCCCGCTGTGCGTCTTAACCGGGTATCCGCGCTCCGGTTGCCATGCGAAATTGGGGTCTGAGCACACTTCCGCTGCGCTACCGGTGAACCGACCCCAATTTCGCTTGCTGCACCCGGTCTTTTCGATTGCTCCCCGATCAAACGCAGCCAGTCGGCTTGGGCGGGCCGCCGTAGTTGGTGATGGGTTTCATGGGGCCGGTCATCCAGAGTTTGAACACGGCTTTTTGCTTCTGCACCAGGCGCTGATCGAGTGGACGAGGCGGTGCGTCTGAAGCCCTCTGCTTGTTGGGTCAAGTTTCCGCAGATTCACCGAGTTTGGTGACTGCCGCAGGTTCCATGGGGCTTTAGCAGCCGAAGACTGTGTGCCAAATGGGCCGCCAGCCCTCGTGAAATATTCGTAGACAGCTCATATTTTTGTAGCGTATGGCCGTACTTTCTGATCGCGGCTATCAGTGGAATCTGAATCTTTTGCGAGAAAAAGCGCACGGTAGGCCAGTCGTGGCTCCCGCGTCGACCTTGATGTAGTTGACAATGAGCAGACTCCATTGCCCTAAATCGCGCTCCCTCAAGCCATGGCCATTGCATGAACCTCGTCAAGTCCAAACAACGCGTCGCCGACCACGGTGAGGTATTCACCCCGCCTTGGATGGTTGAGGTCATGCTTGACCTGGTGAAGGACGAGACCGAGCGCATCGATGCCCGCTGCAAAGGCATTCTCAACCCCAGGTCGCCCGGAGGCAGGCCGTGAAGCCATTGGAAAAATTCTTCACAGAAGACCCGAAGTGGCACGAAAAAATTGGCGCCATTCACGCCTTGCTGGAGCGCGTCAAGATCAGCGAAGAGCAGTCGGGCGATGTGCTGCACCTGCGCAAGCTCAACCGCATTCTCTCGGTGCACGCCTCAACCGCCATTGAAGGCAATCAGCTCACCTTGGGACAGGTGACAGATGTCATCAACGGCAAACCGGTCTGGGGGCCACCCAAGGACATCAAGGAGGTGCAAAACGCCTGGCACGCCTACAACGAGATACCGGGCTACACGCCCTGGTCGGTAGATGACCTGCTGCGGGCGCACGCACACCTGACCGATACGCTCATCGGCGAATCGGGCCGGTTCCGTTCGGGCGGTGTGGCCGTCGTGGGCAGTGACGGCACTTTGTTGCATCGCGGCGCGTTATCGGCTCGCGACCTTGTCGCGCAGCCCGGATTGGGGGAAGCCAGTGAAGCGCATCCGCTCATCAAGAGTTCCGCCGTTCAATACGGGCTGGAAGACATCCATCCCTTTCGCGACCGCAACGGCAGAATCGGGCGCTGTGGCAAACGCTGATTCTTTCGCAATGGAATCCGCTGTTTGCCTGGATGCCGATTGAGACGCTGGTTCACCACAACCAGGCGCTGTACTACAAGGCCTTGCAGGATTCACATGCTGTCGCGCAGGTGGATTGCCGTCCGTTCATCGACTTTATGCTGGATGCCATCGCCAACTCGCTGTACAAATACATCGATGTGGCCACGCAGACAGTGGTGGATGTCCCTGCAAATGTCCCTGCAAATGTCCCTGTAAACGAACTCTCGGACAAAATTTTGACGATGGTGCGCGCCAATCCCAAGGTGACGGCTCAGAAGATGGCGCTCGCGCTGGGCGTGGCGGACAAGACCATCAAGCGCCACCTCAAAACGCTGGGTGAGCAAGGCCGAATCCAGCGCGTGGGTTCGGACAAGGCTGGCCACTGGGAAATCATCGACAGGCCAGCGTGAGTAACCCCAACTTTGTGGGCAAAGCGTGATGCAGTGGGCAACATCAAGCCCTGTAACCAGTGGCTGAGGGATGCGCCACCGACGGGGGATGAATAGCGAGGCCTTCCGTTTGGATTCTGCGTGCCAAATAGGCCGCTAGCCCCCGTGGAATATGCGTAGACAGCTCATATATTTGTAGCGTATGGCATTGCTTTTTCATCGCGACCATCGGGGAGTTCGAGTCTTATGCGGGATGGCTGACGGACGGTACCACACCATCAGCGCTCTATTGCGGTCGCAACAATCGCACTGTAGTCCACCACATTCATGTACTGTGGAACATAGGTCACACCATGGTTAAGGAGAGTTGCCACAAAGGACCGCAAATGATTGCGGGAACCTTTGAGCAAACTCTCATACACCAGCCGAATGTCCTGATTGTCTACCGCTAGTAACGCCGTGTTGATGTCCATCATGTCAATCTCCTCAATCGCGGCGCCCGCCCTGAGCGCCTCTGTCAGTGATAGCGTGCCACTTGCAACTAATTGGGTGTAAAGCAATTGCAGGGAGGTATTCTGGAAAACGCCTGTCGCCAGGGCCGATGCGGGATCAGGCAGGCCGTAACGCACCAGCAATTGGCGCACAGCCTCGGTATGGGTTGCCTCGCTGTTCGCAATATTGCCAAATACCCGGACATTGGCACCCCAGCGGGCGTCCAACTGTGCATACACATCGTGCGCCAGCTTCTCCTCTTCACGCATAAAAACCAACGTGGCCATTTCGGCAGCGGAGAGGGTTTCAACTGGCAATGCCGTCAGCGTGCTGCCCAGCAAAACACGGTCAAAGCCGGAGGCACCATTGGCATCTACGACAAGCGGTTGCCCCATGTCGGGTCCATTGCCCCCCTGGTCGGAGCTACCGCCACCCCCGCACGCGTTCAAAGTCAAAGCTGCGAGTAAAGCTACTGTGGGAGCGAGACCATATTTTTCATGATGAATGTCCTTAAAAACGCAAAAAACCGGTTAACGCTTGTGGCCCATACCACCGCGCGCCACCACCGTGCACCCGGACTTGCTGGCGGCTCTCAAACCCCTGCCCCGTAGGGCAAACGCTTAACAATCGCCGCCTCCTGTTCGACGGCTTTGGGCGTTGAAAGAGGGCCTGTACCAGTGGGCGCCGACGGCGTTTGGATCGGCGCCGTTGGCACAGGCTGGGCAACGGCCGATACGCTCGCCATCAGCAAAAACCAGGCTGGAGTGAAATATGCTTGTTCATGGTGATTTGGGGGGGTGTTTGTATGGTGCGAGGCCCATGTCGCGGCGTCATGTCGCAATCGGCTCCATGTGTATCCGTTTGTCGCCAAGGGTGTCGCTGTGTGTCATGGCCGATGAACATTCCGACCCTTGCCGTAAACTGAATGCCCATCATGAGCACACCGTCTGTCCCCCGCATTCTTGTTGTCGACGATGACCCTGATTTGCGCGACCTGCTCAGCACCTATCTCGGTGGCAATGGGTTTGAGGTCATCACCGCCAGCGACGGTGTTTCCATGCGAACTGCGATGGCCCATGCCGTGCCCGATGCCATCGTGCTGGACCTGATGTTGCCCGGTGAAGATGGCCTGTCGTTAACCCGGTGGGTGCGCGCGCAGTCGGCGGTGCCCATCTTGATGTTGTCAGCCCGTGGCGAAGAGATGGACCGGGTGGTGGGGCTCGAAGTTGGAGCAGACGACTATCTGGCCAAACCATTCGGCCCACGCGAATTGCTTGCTCGCCTTCGGGCCCTTTTGAGACGCGGTAACCCGGTCACAACGCAGACACCTGCACAGCCGGCGCACGGGCAGTTTGGCCCCTTTTCACTGGACACTTTTGGCCGTCGGCTAATGCGTGGCGGACTCGAAGTACACCTGACCAGCGCCGAGTTTGACTTGCTTGCCGCATTTGTTGTGCACGCCAACCGCGTGCTGTCGCGCGATATGCTGGTCGACCTGCTGCGGGGCTATGACCGCGACCCTTTTGACCGCAGCATTGACAACCGGGTCACCCGTTTACGGCGCAAGATCGAAGCCGATCCGACCGCTCCGGCCTACATTCGAACAGTTCGCGGAGAAGGTTATCTGTTCAACCCGCACGGAGGCCCGTCCTGAAAGCTCCATCCAGTTTGGCGCGACAGACCACATGGTTGCTGGCCGGGGCGTTTGTCGTGGTCGAACTTCTGGTGGTGACCCTGTTTGTCGTCTTCGTGCTGCTCCCACTGGCACGCCGCTCGGCCGATGACCTGGCCGGCTTGATGGTTCTTTCCGCACAGACCTGGGCCGAACTGCCGCCCCTGACACGTCCTGCGTTTGAGGAAGAGTTGTTTGCCAGCCATTCCCTGGCCCTGAGACCAGCAAACGCAGCCGTCGGACGAGATGAATGGCACCCGTTTTTCTTTTACATTTTGGAAGATGCCCTTGCGCGACGCACCGGTGTGACTCGGCACTTGCTGAGCGAATCCACACCGCAAGGCACCTGGTATTGGTCAACCATTGAAACGGGTAGCGGCGCGTTGTCGGTCGGACTTTCCAAGACCCGTATTGGCAGCCAACCGCTGGTCGCCCTGTTGGTCGCGCTGGTCGCGGGCGTGCTGGTTGCCGCCGCACTGGCACTGTGGCTGGCGCGTCGCATCACGCGGCCTCTGGCACTGCTTGAAGCTGCGAGTGCCCGAATCGGGCAAGGTACGGGCCCAACGCTTCTGCCCGAGACCGGCCCCCGGGAAGTAGCCGCTTTGAGCCGGCGCTTCAACGCCATGGCACTACAGGTGCAGGATTTGCTTACGGCGCGCACCACTTTATTGGCCGGTGTGTCGCACGACCTTCGCACTCCGCTGGCACGGATGCGGCTGGCGCTCGAAATCATGAAGACGGATCCCGCAGCGGCCTTGATCGCCCGCATGGAGCACGACATTGAGCAGATGAACCAGTTGATCGCCAATGTGCTGGACCTTGCGCGCGGGCTGGAACACGAGGTACCCGTGACCACCGAACTGAGCGATTTTTTGCACGAAATTGCGGTTGACTTTTCTGCAAGCGGTAGCGTGATATTCGTAGATTGCCCGCCGGGCCAGATGGCCATTGCCCGCCATGCGCTACGCCGCGCCATTGGCAATCTGCTGCAAAACGCCCAGCGCTACGCAGCCGGCACGCGCGTCGATCTGGTCTGCACGGTTGAGCGCCCGGGCTGGCGCATTGGCATACTCGATCGGGGACCCGGCATTGACCTCAGCAGAATGGAGGTCATGTTTCAGCCCTTTCAGCGGGGGGACCCCTCGCGGAGCCCCGCAACCGGCGGCTCCGGGCTAGGTCTGGCGATTGTGCGAGAACTGGCACACGCCAATGGCTGGGTCGTGACGCTGTCTAGCCGCCCCGGTGGTGGCCTGGAGGCGTGGATCACTGCGACTATTCTTGACTCATCATTCAACGGGAGAACTCTATGAAACACCTCTTTGTCAATCGAACCAGCTTGGCCCGCCTTGGCATTGTTTGGGCCAGTGGCCTGCTGATGTCGCATGCGGCACTGGCCGAAGACACCAGGCAACGTGCAACGCTGCCTGCGGCCGCGCAGGAGTCACTGCGGCTGGAAATGCTGGACAACCTGCTCGCGATCAATGAAGTCCTGACCCTCATGGCGACGGGCAAAATCAAGGAGGCAGGCGACGTCGCGGAGCTAAAGCTAGGTGTCAGCGCTCAAGGCAAAAATCGCAGTCTGCCTCTCGACGCCCGCCCTGGACCTCACATGCCAGCCGACATGCATGCACTGGGCATGGATGGCCACAAAGCCGCGAGTGAATTTGCCAAGGCTGCACGCGCGGGTGAGCGCGACCGCGCGCTGACGCTCCTGCCCAATTTGACCAGCGCCTGCGTGGCCTGCCACTATTCTTGGCGGACGCGTTGAAAACATGTCGGCCCATTTTTCCATGTTGCCGATGGCGGGCTGCTGAACATGCAGCACGTCTGCCAACTTCTATTGCGAAAGCCCATGGGCGTAGCACGCTGTAGTGTCGGCCAAGCTTGGTCGGTGGCGCCTTTGAGGCAGCAGAACTAGATGCTAAAAGAGCGATTGAACAGGCTTGTCAATTGGCTTCCATGGTTTGACTGGAAATAGTGCCCACTGTGCATCGGGATGTGCGGTCTACACACCAAGCCAGCGCTTGGCCTGACCGACGACATCGGTCAGACATCCGTCATCGAAGGGGGAAACGAGACCTGCTCCCCGCACCAGCGACTGGAAAGGCGCCTCGCCGCCGCGCCTGCACAGCGCGACATAGTCCTTCATCGCGGCCGCCCGGTCCTTGTCAGCGCGCACCCAAAATTGCATGGCACAAGTCTCGGCAAGCACGTAGTCAATGTAATAAAAGGGTGTGCCGTAGATGTGGGACTGCGCCTGCCACATGCCGCCCTGGCTCGCATGCGACATCCCGCCGTAGTTGCGCCAAGGGAGGTACGTCCGCTCCATCTCCTGCCACATCTCGCGGCGGCGCTGAGCTGTCGCATCTGGCTCTGCATACACGAGGTGCTGAAAATGATCGACCGCCGAACCATAGGGCAAAAAGGCGAGTTTGCTTTGCAGCTCCTGGCGTCGGAAACGGTCGGCATCACCCTTGCCGAAGAACTCCTCCATCCAAGGCCACGTCAGGTACTCCAGACTCATCGAATGAACCTCAGCAGCGTCGGCGCTCGGCCAGTAGTAGTCGGACAAACGCTGTTGGCGTGAGGAATAGTTCTGGTAAGCGTGTCCCATCTCGTGGGTAAAAACGGTGACGTCCGCACTGGTGCCGTTGAAATTGGCAAAAATGAACGGCAGACCCCACTCGGTGATGCTGGTGCAGTAGCCGCCACCCGCCTTGCCGTCGCGGGCCTTGAGGTCAAGCAGACCGCGCTCGCGCATCTGTGCGAAGAACTCGCCCATGTCGTTGCCAAGCTCGTCAAACATCGTTTGGGCGCGCGCCACCATCCAATCATGGTCACCTTTTGGGCGGGGGCTGCCCTGGACGTCCCAGACCTTTTCGTCCCAAGACATCACCTTGTCTATGCCAAGGTCCCTGGCTTGCGTCTGCTTGAGTGCGAAGGCGAGCGGTACGATGTCATCGCGAACCTGCTCGCGAAACTTGGCAACTGCAGCTTGGTCATAGTCGTTGCGCTGGCGCATGCGGTAGGCCATCTCAACGTAGTTCTTGAAGCCGAGCTTCTGCGACATTGCGTGGCGCAGCGCAACCAGCTCGTCAAATATCGCGTCTAGCTCGGCCGCGTTGGAGGCGAACCATCCCCACTGTGCCTCGCTTGCTGCCTGGCGGGTAGCACGGTCAGCGTGCATCGCAAATGCAGCCAGACGCGAAAGGTTGTAGCTCTCACCACGGAACGGGATTTGGGCCCCAGACTTGAGTGATGTGTACTTCGAGGCCAGCTTGCTTTCGGCCACCAGATCGGCCTCGATCTTGGGATCGAAGGTGATCACATCGTTCTCCCACATGCGAAACGCTTGCGCACCAAACTCCGCTTCGAGCTCAGCGCGGTGCGGCGACTTCAGGAGCATTTTCTTGAACTCGGTTTCAGGGCCGAGGAACCTCGGCGATAGCTCCGACTCCCGGTCCTTGGCGGCCATGTAGTCTTCGTTCCTGGTGTCCTGCGTGAAGCGGGCATGTACCACGCTCTGCCAGGTGCCCAGCTTGATGCGCAAAGCGTCCCAGCGCTTAATCGCTGCCACACGACCGGCGGCGTCCTTTGCTGCTTCAAACGCAGCGTTAATTGTTGCGTACTCGGAGACGACGGCGTCAACGTTTGGGGTCTCAGGCTTGAACGTATCGAAGTTGGGAAGTGTGGTGTGCATGCATGCCTCTGTGCTGCGGGAACGTGAAATGGTACGCCAAGTGCTCAAGTCACGATGCATGCCAATGCGGCGAATTGATAAGGCAGTTCAACCACACTGGGCCAAGTACCGCACCGTGGAAGCGTCCTTAATGGTGAGACACAATCCGGGCATGAGTTCATCCAAACCTTACCTCAGCGAAATCGAAGCGCCGGCGCGTGCCGAAGTTGACGCCCTGCCAGGCTTGACCCTGCTCGAATTCGGCACGAGCTGGTGCGGCCATTGTCGTGCTGCACAACCCGCGCTTGTTGAAGCGCTGTCACAACATGCGCAGTGGCGTCACATCAGAGTGGAAGACGGGCCTGGCCGCGCTCTTGGGCGAAGCTTCCGCGTCAAGCTCTGGCCCACGTTGGTGCTACTGCGTGACGGACAGGAAGTCGCACGCTTGGTGCGCCCCACCCAAACAACCGACATTTCAGCGGCATTGAACGTCGCTTGATGGCGCTGCGGGAGGGACTGCTTGTTGACGGGCACAGCTTTGGGCCATCTGCCGACGCTCACGAATGGCGGCTGACTGGACGTTGAAATCTCAACCGCGGATTCGCTCGATACCGGACGGACTCCAGCGACTCAAAGTGCCCACTGCAGACATAGCGACCGAACAATTGGTCGCCTTAGAGCCGACATCCAAAGAGCCTCAAGCCCAATCACCCCGCCGGGGAAGATTGTTCTTCTGCTCGTTGGTGCGTGATCGCCAAAGTTCGTAACACGACTCGGTGACGTCTTTGGAAAGTCAAGGCTGGTTGCTGTTGGTCAAGCCTGGTCCGTCAACGTTGACGCAACCAGGCAACTGGAACCGTACGCTACGGCACAGACAGGACCACTACCGCGGGCATAACGTCGCCAAACGGTTGACAGACCGAGCGTCGTGCTCATTCCCTCTTCAACTGAATCAGGAGAAGCATATGAACCCATTGACCGCCCCATCATCGAACACCACACCTGTCGACGAAGACATGGCTGAGCAGGCCAACCCTGGCCACGGCATTCCATCGCAGGACCCGGATGCGGCGGCGCAGAATCCGCTGGAGCCCCAGGATGTTGAGCGCGAGGCCAACTCAGTGCTGATCGGTGGCGGCGTAATGGCCGGCGCGGCCGCAGGTGCCGTCATCGGTATTGCGACGGCCGGACCAGTCGGGGTCTTGGTCGGAGCCTCGCTGGGTGCGGTTGCCGGTGCGCTGGGCGGAGCCGCTGCCGGTGCTGCGGCGAACGCAGAGGATTCCAGCAGTGTCGACACTGTGCCTGCGGACAACGTGCACCTCCACATCGACGACAGCGGTGGCGATGGCCGACCGGTGGTGCTGATTCATGGCTGGCCGCTGTCAGCCCAAGCCTGGGAACCGCAAGTGTCGGTGCTTCAAGCCGCTGGTTTTCGCGTGGTGGCGTACGACCGACGGGGCTTCGGTCGTTCCGACAAACCGGCATCAGGTTACAGCTATGACACACTGGCAGACGACCTGCAACGCGTGATGGTCCAGTGTGGACTGCAAGATGTGACGTTGGTGGGCTTTTCAATGGGTGGGGGCGAAGTGGCACGCTATGTCGCACGCCACGGCCAATCGCGCCTGCGCAGTGTGGTATTCGCCTCAGCCGTACCGCCGTATCTGATGAAGACGGCCGACAACCCCCGAAGGGCCGCTCACGTCCGAGAAGGCGCAACAAAAGAAACACGCGCTTGAGCAAGATCGAAGTGCCTACTTCGAACAGTTCACTCAGAATTTCTTCTCCTCCAACGGGTTGCTCCAGGTCACCGAGTCGCAGCGCAACGAAGCGGTCGCCATCTGTCACCAGTCAGCGCAGCATGCGGCCTTGGCATGCATGGACTCTTTCAGCACCACCGACTTCCGTGAAGACTTGAAGAAGCTGACCGTGCCAACGCTGGTGATTCACGGCGATGCCGACGCGATTGTTCCCATCGAAGGCTCGGGCTTGCGCACCCACCTCGCCGTACCCCACAGCCAACTGGTGAGGGTAGCCGGTGCACCCCAGGCTGAACCTGTCACACGCGAAGGTTTTCAACGAGGCGCTGCTGTCGTTTCTGCGGGCGCATCCCTAAAGAACAGCCCTCAGTCGAATCAGTGGCCGAGATTTCTCCTGCCCAATCTAACCCCCAGGGATCGGTCATGCCAAAAAAAGCCTGGAGCGCCAAGCGCGAACGTCAGTACGCCACATCAAGGACAGCCTGCTGGAAGGCGGCAAGCCCGAGTCTCTGGCCCAGGAGATTGCGGCGCGGGTCGTCAACAAGGAGCGGGCACAGCACGGCGAATCGGTGACTGCCAGCGCCTCGTCGATCAACGACATGTCCGCAGGTCGACGTGGTGGCTTGCGCTCCCACCAAGGCCCGGGTGGTCGAACCGTGCTTCAGCTGCGCAATGAGGCCCGTCAGCGCGGTCTGAAGGGACGTTCCGGGATGAACAAAGCGCAGCTTGAGGCGGCACTAGCGTTATGACTGCGCAGAACCTCCTCTCGCCCAGTAGCGTCGGCATAGAGACTCCACCGGTGCCAGTGGCAACTTGGGCTCCTCCGTGGCCACGGTCTTGATGGATCCATACTACATCGAGCGAATGAACTACCGGTACGCTGGCACTGAACTGGAGTCCTATTCTACGGAAAGCGGCGCACGAACGTCACTCCCGCATACAGGCTGCGCCCGGTCGCAGCCTCGAAGTACCGGCCATTGCCCTCATTCACAATTACTGAGCCGGCATACACACGGTTCGACACGTTGTCGATCCGCACAAACTCGTTCAACTGCCACGCGCCCCATGTTTGCTGGAATTTTGCCCAAAGATTGAGAACGGTGTAGGCGTCGGTTTGTTCGCTGTTGCTGTCATTGGCAGCGATGTGACCCATGTGTTTGGCCTCCATCGTGTAGACGCCAGGCAGCGTTTTCGGCTCCCACGCAAGCTGCACAAACAGTTGCCGCGCTGCAATGCCGGGTATGCGATTACCGGCGGGTATCCATAGCGTTGGAGTGGCGCAGGGGCTGGCTGCGCAGGACCGAAAGCTGTCGCTGTATGCAGCATCCATCAGCGTGAGTGCGGAAGTCAAGCTGACACCGCCCCAACGGGCCTCGGTTGAGAACTCCAGGCCCTGCCGCTGGCTACGACCTGCATTCTGGAACGTCGAACGGCCCCCGATGTTGGACAGGACGGCGATTTCCTTGTCCGTGCGGATGTCAAACACGGTCGCATTCCAGGTCCAATCGGCATGCCGCGCCCGCAGTCCCATCTCGCTGTTTCGGCTGCGGCTGGCCTGCAACTGGTTGTTCAGCCCGCTGGAGCCTGAAGCCTGGTAGGCCACTTCGTTCAGGGTTGGCGTCTCAAAGCCCAAGCCGATGCTGGCAAAGGCCTGCAACCCGTCCCTCAAACGGTACCGCAGTCCGAATACCGGGATGGTTGTCGAGTAGCCACTGGATCCGCTGTCGTCTGGATTGCCAGGCGCCACATAGTGGTCGGTTGAGCGCATGCGCACACGGGAATGCCGCAGCCCCGCGGTGGCGGTCCACGCTGCACTTTCCCATTCCACCTGGGCGTACGGGTCCAGCGTGCTTGCAGAATTGTCCTCGTCGCGCCGCAACCGCCCCATCACGCCCAACTGGCTGGGCGCCGTGGCCTGCCCTGTGAAATTGTCGAACCCGCGCCGCCATTCGTCTTGCAGGTCGGATGCAACACCCGCAGAGGCGGTCAGGCGCCCGTTGCCCCATTCGCGGTTTACACGCCAACGGGCGTTGATTCCGCCGTAGTTGCGGTCCAAATCAATCACGCCGCCAGGGCTGCTCGCGGCTAGCTGTGTTGTAGCGGGAATAGCCTGGTACTGCGTGACCGCGCGTCGCCCGAGGTAACCCATGATTCCAGGCGTTGCCCGCCACCCAGACGGTGTTCCCAAGCAGCGCCCACCTGGGTTTGGTCAAAGCCTTTACGGGTGTTGAAGGTGCTTGCGTTTGGGGTGGCCTGGTAGGCATTGGCCGCGAACTCGGCCCTGGACAGGCCCAGTGGGTCCTGCGCAGTTCCGGTTTGCCGGTTGACGACCACGACCACCCGTCCTTGGTCATAGGGATGGGACAGTTTGAGGTAACCCGTGTCGCGCCGCGCTGCCGATTGGGGCCGCAGGCCATCGGTTGCAAAGCCGGATACATCGAGCGCGTAGTTCAGGGTGCCGACCGTGCCTTGTGCCTGGGTCGATATCCGCCGCAGTCCATCGGATCCGCCCGCCACACCCGCCTGCAGACTGGCGGGTGTTCGCCCTTCGCCGGTGTAGAGCGCGATGACGCCGCCTGCGGAACTGCCATAGAGCGCCGCATAGGGGCCGCGTATGACCTCGATGCGTTGGGCCATGCCCAGCGGAAAATTGGCGGCCTGGCCCTGACCGTCGGGTGCGCTGGCTGGAATGCCGTCGACAAACAGCCGCACGCCGCGCACACCGAAGGTCGAGCGCGCGCCGTAACCTCGCACCGATATTTGCAGATCTTGGGCGTAGTTTTGCCGGTTCTGAATCAGCAGACCTGGCACCCGCCCCAGGCTTTCCGACACATTGACCTGCAATTGACCGGCTTGGACTGCATCCGTTTCAACGATGTCCACCGTGGCGGGTGACAACCAGCGCATCCGATGGACTGCTGCACCGGTCACGACCACGGGTTGCAAAACACTGTCTTCAGGTTCTACCGGCGCCAGGGATTGCGCACATGCCATTGCCGGCGCAAGGTAGCCCCCAAAGAGGGCCATGCGTGTGTATAGGTTCATTTTCTGGGATTGGATGGCGTGAACTCTAGCGCGACGGTGGCTCGGAGTATGTGGTGAAGCGAACATATCTTCGGCGGGGGATCGTGTGTACTCGTGTGATGCACCACGGCACGCCGCTCAACACAACAACGCGGGGCGGCACTCTAGCGCAAGGTCGCCAGGTACGCCGCCATGTCGGCAGCATCCTCTTGGGTTACCCGCAAGTCGGGCATGGCTGTGTGGGGCTTGACCTTGTTCGGGCCTCGCAGCCAAATCACCATGTTGTCCTGCGTGTTGGGCAAGGTTCCCGCAATCAGCGTGCGGCTGGCAAGGCCCGCCAGCGGCGGTCCGACGTTGGGAAACGAGCTGGTCACGCCGGGAATCGTGTGGCAGGCGCTGCAGGCGTATTGGTAGAGTGCCTGCTTGGCACGCGGCACATCGGGCGCACGCATGGCCGCAATGTTTACGTCACGACCACAGGGGAAGGCGGCAAGCTGCGGCCGAGCCATCTCGGGATAGGCCTGTGGCGTGAGCATCGGCAGACGCCGCAAGAAGGCCACCACGTCCCATATTTCACCATCCGTCAGCCGGAACTCCCACGCCGGCATGCCGGAGAGGCGGATGCCGTGGCGGGTGATCCAATACAACTCACGCGGATGGAAGTTCTGCGTCGCATCCACCAGCGGACCGGGCAGCGGCTGCATACTCTTGCCGATGTCGTCCTGCGCAACGCCGGGCGCGCCATGGCACTGCACGCAATTGGCATCGAAGCAGGTGGCACCACGGCGAACCATGGCCTCGTCCTCCAGCGGCGGCGTATCGATGTTGAGCGCGTGCAGGCGAACCGAGCGGTGCATGGCGAACTCCAGCACCGAGTAGACCGGCTGCAAATGCTGGCGCGTCGCGCCGACGTTATAGAAACCTACCCAGATGAAACCCGCAGCACCAACCACGCCAAGGATGGCGAGCGCTGCAATCGTTGCGAGGATGGTGCGGATTCTGTTCATGAAGTTCAGCCCATTGTGGACGCGCATCGCCATTCCGCACTGTGCGGTCTGTCACGGTTCTTTCCGATACTGATGGCCGGGCTGCTGTCCGCCTGCTCAGGAGAGCCGCCGCAGCTGCAAGCGCAGCAAGACCGTCAGCAAGCGGCGCGCGGCAAGCTGCTGCTCGCCCAGTACCAGTGTGGCAGTTGCCATGTGATCCCCGGCGTGGCTGCATCACGGGGCCCTGTCGGCCCGAGCCTAAAGGCCTTCAGCCGGCGCAGCTACATAGCGGGCAACGTGCCCAACCAGCCTACTGCGCTAGCGCTTTGGCTTGTCGACCCCCAGGCCCTTATCCCCGCCACGACCATGCCGGCTATGGGCGTGTCGCCCAATGATGCACGTTCGATGGCGGCTTACCTGCATACGCTGCAATGAGCGGGCCTCCATGAGCATGCTCGACCCAGCCGGACCCACAGCCCACACGATTGCCGGTGTGGCGTGGAGCCTGTTCGTTGGTTCGACGCTGATATTTGCCGGTGTCATGGCTTTGCTGGTGGTCGCCCTGCGGCAGCGAGGGAGCGAGGTCAACACGCGTTGGTGGATCGTCGGTGGCGGTCTCGTCTTTCCCACCGTCGTGCTCTCCGTCCTCATGGGCTACACCGCCGTGCGCAGCGCGCAGCTCACGCGCGTGGCCCCGGTCGATGCATTGGTGATTTCCGTTGTCGGCAAGATGTGGTGGTGGGAGGTGCGCTACCGTACACCCGACGGCACGGACGTCGTGCTGGCCAACGAGATCCACATCCCGGTGAACCGGCCCGTTGTGATCGGCCTGTCCAGCAGCGACGTGATCCACAGCTTCTGGGTCCCGCAGCTAGGTGGCAAGATGGATATGGTGCCGGGGCGCACCAACCAGCTGGTACTCCAGGCCACGGCGCCCGGCATGTACCGCGGCCAGTGTGCGGAGTATTGCGGTGAGCAGCATGCGCGTATGGCGATGCATGTCGTTGCGCACGCGCCTGCGGACTTCTCTATTTGGCTGGCAGCGCAGGCTCAACCGGCACGCGCGCCTGTCTCACCGCTTGCAGAGCGCGGGCGTGCGGCTTTTGTTGCGCAGCGTTGTACCGCTTGCCACGCGGTGCGCGGCGTGTCGGAGGAAGGGCGGCTGGGGCCAGACCTCACGCATGTGGGCAGCCGGCTGTACCTGGGCGCAGGGACAGTACGCAACGGTGCGGCTGCGATGCAGCGGTGGATTGCGCACGTACAGCAAGTGAAGCCGGGGGCGCGGATGCCGTCGTTCGGGGAGCGCGACGCGGCGACCCTGGAAGCGATGGCGGCGTGGTTGGAGTCGTTGAAGTGAACGAATACCTTCCTTCTTCCCTGCCTCGCCCGCCGGGCGAGCGCGAGGCACTGGAGCGCGCCTGGGAGCCACCTAAAGGCTGGCGTTACCTCTCGGCCGTCAACAACACCCACATCGGCCTGTTCTACATCGCCACTGCGCTGGTGTTTTTTTTGCTGGCCGGCATCCTTGGTTTGCTGATGCGCGCGCAACTCGCCGTGCCTGACAACACCTTGCTCAGCGCCCAGACCTACAACCAGGTCTTCACCATGCACGGCACGGTGATGATGTTTCTCTTCGCAGTGCCGATGGTCGAGGCGATTGCCGTTTACCTGCTGCCGGGCATGCTGGGCGCACGCGACCTGCCGTTCCCCCGCCTCTCAGCCTATGCGTTCTGGTCGTACGCCATCGGTGGCCTCGCCTTCTTCTGCACCATCTTCTTCGGTGCATCGCCAGACGGCGGCTGGTTCATGTACCCACCGCTCACGGGCAAGGAGTACTCGCCCGGCATTGGCGCAGACTGGTGGCTGCTGGGCATTGGCTTTATCGAGATTTCGGCGATTGCCGGCGCCATCGAGCTGATCATCGGCATTCTCTTCACCCGCGCGCCGGGCATGACACTGATGAAGATGCCGGTGTTCGCCTGGGCCATGTTGGTCAGTGCAGTCATGATCATCTTTGCCTTCCCGGCCATCATCGCGGGCACGCTGCTGCTGGAGCTGGAGCGTGCTTTCGATTGGCCCTTCTTCATCGCAGCCCGGGGTGGCGACCCGCTGTTGTGGCAGCACCTATTCTGGTTCTTTGGCCATCCGGAGGTCTATATCATCTTTTTGCCTGCCGCGGGCATGGTGTCCATGATGGTGCCCACGGCAGCGCGCACGCCGCTCGTGGGGCATCGAGCCATCGTCTATGCGCTGATCGCGGTCGGCTTTATCAGTTTTGCGCTGTGGGCGCACCACATGTTTACCGCGGGCCTGGGTGTCATGACCATGGGCTTCGTAGCCGCTGCCAGCTTTGCGGTGGCGATACCGAGCGCCGTGCAGGTGTTCTCGTGGATCGCTACCTTCTGGAAGGGGCACGTGCAGTTCAATACCTACACGCTGTTTCTGCTGGGCTTTCACTTCATTTTTGTGCTGGGCGGCCTTACCGGCGTGATGGTGGCGGTGCTGCCCTTCGACTGGCAGGTGCACGACACCTATTTCATCGTCGCCCACCTGCATTACGTGCTGATCGGCGGAGCGGTGTTCCCGGTGTTCGCAGGGTTGTACTACTGGGCGCCCGTGATGAACGGGCACCAGCTCTCACAGCGGCTGGGCCGCTGGGTGTTCGGCCTGATGTTCTTCGGCTTCAACCTGGCCTTCTTTCCCATGCACATCACCGGCATCCTGGGCATGCCGCGCCGTGTGTACACCTATGACGCAGACCTGGGATGGAACCTGCTGAACATGCTCTCCAAGCATTGGCGCCTTCATCTTTGCGGCGGGGGTGGTGCTGTTCCTGTGGGATGCCGTGCGCACGGCGCTGAAGGAGAAGCGCGAGCATGGCAATCCCTGGAACGCAGCCACGTTGGAATGGGCGACTCAGGGCGAATTCGGCACGCGCAGCATTGCGCAGATTGATTCCCCCGAGCCACTGTGGGACCGGCCGCAGCTCGCCCAGGAGATGCATGCCGGGCAGCATTGGTTACCCGGCACCATCAGCGGCGGACGTGAGACGCTGATCACCAGCGTGGTCGATGCTATCCCGCACCATGTGCTGGTGCTGCCCACAGATGGCTGGCCGCCGTTCATAGCGGCGGTGGGCACGGCGGGTTTCTTCTTGCTGCTCACAGTCGAATGGGTGGGCACTGCGTTCGCCTTTGGCGCGGTGGCCATCGCCGCCATCTGCTGGTGGCTCTGGTTCACCGACGATGTCGCCCACGCGGACCTGGCATTGGTGGCAGATGGCGTGACCCTGCCAATGGGTGCGACCGGCCCGGCCTCGCATTCCTGGGGCCATGGTTATCCTGTTGTGCGTCAATGCGACGGTCTTCGCGTCGCTGCTGTTTGCACCCTTCACGTGGCTATGGCTTCCGACATCTGCCCGCCGTTTGGTGCCGCTCTGCCGCCAATCGGCTGGCCAGTATTGTCAGCCGTGCTGATGCTGCTGGGCGCAGCCGCAATGACGCTGGCGCGTGCGCGCCTCGAAGGACGCAGGGGCCAAGCCCTGCTGCGCCTGCTGGTTGCATGCGCCATGGTGTGCGCCGGCGCATCCGTCAGTATCGACGTACTTGGCCACTGGCGCGCCGGCCTGGAGCCCACCGCGCAGGCCTGGAGCGCCACAGTGTCGGCCCTGCTATCTTGGCATGGCTTCAATATTGTCGTTCTGCTCTTAATGGGAGCTTATTTACTGGCGCGTTCTTTCAGCGGAAGGTTGCTGCCACAGGCGCGCGCGACACTGGACAACAGCTGGCTGATGTGGCTCGGGGTCACAGCGCAAGGTCTGGTAGGGACTGGCGCCATACAAATGATTGGGCGTTGGCTGTAAACGGTGTGTGGCCGGCCGCACAGAATCCCGCGCCCGTTTGCTTGAGTATGGGTTGTTTCCAGGAGCCACCATGCACAGTAAACTTTTGTTCATATCTATCACTGTGCTGTGCTCGGGCAGCTTGCTCGCACAAACCCAACCACCCAGCATGCAGCCCCCCGCGCAGACCATAGGCCCGAACCCACAGTTGGCCAAGCCGAACAAGCAGACCATCCCCACAGTGCACATAGCGCCCGCCAAGGGCTGGCCCGAAGGCACCGGGCCGACCGCAGCGGCCGGCCTGTCGGTCGCGGCTCTGGCCACGGGACTGGACCACCCACGTTGGATTTACGTGCTGCCCAACGGCGATGTGCTGGTGGCCGAGACCAATGCACCGCCCAAGCCCGAAGACGGCAAAGGTATCAAGGGCGCCGTCATGGGCTTGATGATGAAACGCGCTGGTGCGGCCGCGCCCACCGCCAACCGCATAACGCTGCTGCGCGACGCTGACGGCGACGGCACGGTTGAACTTCGCACCACCTTCCTAGAGGGCCTGAACTCACCTTTCGGCATGGCACTGGTTGGCACCAACTTCTACGTGGCGAACTCGGACGCTATCGTACGTTTCCCCTATGTGGCGGGCCAGTCACAGATCACGGTCGCGCCCACCAAGGTGTTTGACCTGCCGGGCGGCCCGCTCAACCACCACTGGACCAAAAACATCATCGCCAGCCCGGACGGCAGCAAGTTGTATGCGACCGTTGGCTCCAACAGCAACGTGGCCGAGAACGGCATGCCGGCCGAAGAAGGCCGCGCGGCCATCTGGGAGTTCGACATCGCCAGCGGCAAAGGTCGCCTCTTCGCCACCGGCCTGCGCAACCCCAATGGCATGGCCTGGGCAGGCGGCAAGTTGTGGACGGTCGTGAATGAGCGCGACGAGATCGGCAACGACCTGGTGCCCGACTACATGACATCAGTCAAGGACAGTGCGTTCTACGGCTGGCCGTACAGCTACTACGGCCAGAACGTCGACGTGCGTGTGAAACCGCCTGCGCCCGAGCTGGTCGCCAAAGCCGTGAAACCCGACTACTCTCTTGGCTCACACGTCGCGCCGCTGGGCCTCACCTCCTCCGAGGGTGCCGCTCTGCCTGCGCCCTTTAATGCCGGCTTCTTCATCGGTCAGCACGGTTCCTGGAACCGCAAGCCACGCAGTGGCTACAACGTAGTATTCGTGCCGTATGACGGCAAGGCGATGCCAACGGCCCAGCCCGTGGTGGTGCTGAGCGGGTTTGTCAGTGCGAAGGGGGATGCTCTTGGCCGACCAGTTGGCGTAACGATCGACAAGCGTGGCGGATTGCTTGTTGCTGATGACGTTGGCAATGTCATTTGGCGCGTGACGGGCGTGGAAAAGCGCTGAAAAATGGGCTTTGCCCCGTGTAAGGCCCTTGTGCATCAACCCGCTATCCATGCCGAACTGATCGCTTCTTTCAAGAGAGCGCAGGCTGCTGCTGCGCACAAGTTCGGATTGATCAAAGGTGTTGAACAAAAGGGGCCCAAGGCGATTCAGGCGGTCGTGGAAACAGCTGCAAAGGCAGCAAAACGCGGGGATTCGAATGCAAAGAAGTTGAATACCCTGGGGGGTTACATCAAAGGACTGATCGGGTCCTGGCTCAAGTAGCTTTTTGCCAAAATGTCCGCTTCCACTCGATGTTGCCTTTGGACAGTGGATCTGAATTTGACTCAACCTACTTCCCGATACCAGTGATTTGCGAGTGACCGCAACTGGCCAATAGGAGGTGCCTGTTATGGCGAAATCGTCGCCAGAAAGCTCCCCTACACAAGCTGACTCGACCGCCAGCTTTGGAGCGAGCAGATCGGTATGTTGGCGGTCGACAAAGCGTCTGAACCGGGTATCCGCGCTCCGGTTACCACGCGAAATTGGGGTCTGAGCACACTTCCGCTGCTCTACCGGTGATCCGGCCCCAATTTCGCTTGCTGCACTCAGTGTGCTCGGTTGCTCCCAGATCAAACGCAGCCGGTCGGCTTGGGCAGGCAGCCGTAGTTGGTGACGGGTTTCATGTGGCCGGTCATCCAGAGTTTGAACACGGCGTTTGTTTCTGCACCAGGCGCTGGTCGAGTGGACGACGCGTCGCCTCAAAGCCACTGTTTGTTGAGGTCAAGTTTCCGCCGGGTGGGACAGCATCGTTCGGGAAGCGTGCGACCATTTCGAGCTGACCGCCCATGGCTTCAATGTGACTGCGCAAAGTGGACAAATACATGTCGGTCCGTTTTCCCATTTTGGCGATGGCCGGCTGCTGAACATGCAGAGGACCTGCAGTTCCAGGTGAGGGATGTACCACCCAGGGGGGATGAAGAGCGAAGTTTTCCGTTTGGAGACTGCCGCAGGTTCCATGGGGGTGCAGCGGCCGAAAATTGTGGTGCCAAATAGGCCTCTAGCCCTCGTGGAATGTGCGTAAGCAGCTCATATTTTTGTAGCAGTTGCCATGCCTGTCACTCTTTCGGAGTGCCCCGCGTCTTGAATGTGCGGCCGTCTCCGTCCACATAGGATGGTTTCAATTCCTCGCCGGCAAATTCTGCAGTCCATTCCGCGACGATGGAACCCTCCAATTGTTGAGCGTCCGTCCGGAAGGTGTCCCCATTGATCCACCGCCCACGCAACGCCATGGGACCTTCGAGCGGCTTGTTCGAGTCGAAAACTGGGATCAGGGCCTGAAAGCGCCAGCGCGAATTCGCTAAACCGCCAGTCGTTCGGTTCCAGAACGAAGGTGCGCTTTGACAGGGCTTCGGCTTGCGGAGTTGGCTGTTGTGATTCGTACGTGCCAACGGCATCCAATCGCCGTACGGCCTGAGCCAGTTTGGCCCGTCCAGCGGAATCCTCAGGCAGAGCGGCGTCGCCCTTGATAGCGGGCAGCAGGTATCGCGTGGCCTTCGATCAGAGTAAAGGAATTTGCTCGCGCATACCCTCAAGGCTTTGGTGGCGAGCACCTGGGCGACTGTCGTGCCCGGAATCAAAGACCTGGTAGCAGTTTTTGCCCAACAGCTTGGCCTGGTACATGGCCTGGTCGGCCTGGCGCAAAAGTTGTTCAGCCTCCATTTTGTCGGTCTGCGGGAAGAACGTGACACCAATACTGATTGAACATCTCAGCACAATGCCGCCCATTGCTACAGGCACGGCCGCGGATTCCAAAAGCCGCTTCAGCATCGGCCCGCAACTCTCGATGCCATCCAGATCGACCAGCACCGCCACGAACTCGTCACCACCGATCCGGGCCAGCGTGTCGCCGACTCGCAAGGTGTCTTTCATGGTTGTGGCCAGATGAACGAGCATGTGGTCTCCGACGTCGTGCCCGTATCGGTCGTTGACATCTTTGAACCCATCGAGGTCCAGATAGGCCACCGCCAGAAGTTGGCCGCGCCGTCGCGCGTGCGCCATAGCCTGTTGCAACCGATCGGCCAGCAGCAGGCGGTTGGGCAAATTGGTTAGCGCGTCAAAATGGGCGAGGTGCTCCAGGTGGCTTTGGTGGTCCTTGATGGCGGTGATGTCGGAGAACAGGGCCACATACTGCAACGTGTTGCCTTGCCCATCCTGTACTGTGCTGACGTTGAGCAATGCGGCGTACATCTCGCCGCTCTTGCGCCGGTTCCACACTTCTCCGCACCATCGCCCGGTCGCGGCCAAAGCGTCCCAAAGACCCCGGTAAAAATTGTCATCCTGTGACCCGGACTTGAGCAGTTCTGGGGGTTTTTCCAGAACTTCCTGCCGGCTGTAGCCAGTGATGCGGCAGAAAGCCTCGTTGACATCGATGATCTTGCCGTCGGTGGAGGTGATCATGATGCCCTCCCCCGAGTGCGTGAACACACTGGCCGCACGCCGCAGCTCGGATTCCGCTTGCTTGCGGCAGGATATATCGGTCACCACCACGCGCAAGACCGCCGCACCATCTTCCGACTCGGCAAAAGTAGTTGCCAAATGGGTCCAGAACGTCAAGCCGTTCCCGTCCAGCATACGCAAATCGCAATCCTGGGGTTGCCGTGTTGCCAGTAGGCGGTCGTGCAACTGGGTGTATTGGCAACGATCCTCTGCAAAGATGAAGTTGGAGAAGGGTCGCTGCAGCAGCGCGGCGCGGGGCAAGCCCAGCAGAGCCGCGGCCTTCAAGTTGCCCCTCAAGATCAAACCATGGGTGTCCAATGTGCAATAGCCTACGGGGGCCATGTCATACAAATCCAGGTAGCGGGACCGCGATGCTTCGAGCGCAAGTCGCAGGGTGTGCAGTTCTTCGTTTTGCAGTTCCAGTTCGATTTGGTGCACGCCCAGGTCGCGAAGTTTCTGTGGCGTTTGAGCACCTTTTGCAAGAACTGGTGCTTGCTCAGGATATTCATGGAAGATGGCTTCTGCCCGTTGACGTAACAACGTGGCATCGCTCAGCTCGGCAAAGTCAGTGTGAATCATCGCCGTGAGCCGACAGGCGAAGTACTTCGGGACAAAGCAGCCTCTGGTTGGCAACGCGAGGGCGGCTGCGCGAGTGCGACTGTCATGGTGGGCCTTTCCAGCTCCGGGGCACGATCGGATCAGCTGACGATTATCCGCGCCGTTTGAACGCTAGTCTAGGTACAGTGCAACGTTGGCGTATGTGCGGGACCTAACACTCGGAGGCAGAGTAGAACGGTGCTTTGGAGTCATACTCATCTGTGCGGGACGACCATGTGTTCGTCGGCCTCTGTTTCGGGGTGTCAATCCACTATTCGAAATCTTTTGACCCATATCAAGCTTGTTTTTATTCAGGCGCATAGAGTTACCTGCACAGGGGCGTGGTTCCATACCAGTACTGAAACGCTCTGAAAATGGATCGTGGGTTCGGTTGCTTGCCTTGGAGTTCGTTGTCACCGAGAACCTGATCGTCCATTCATGTTGGGGTAGTCCCCCGCCACTACTGAGCAATAGTGCAGGGCCGAGTCAAGGTTTCTTTCGGGCTGCCCAGACAAGAGATGTCTGACCAGTAGGCCTGACGAGAACGAATAGTCGAAGTCGACTACCTACCCATGGACGGTCAAGATGGTCAACGAAATGAACCAAAGCATGGCCACCGAATCCGTGCTCAGGCGATTGGCGGAAGGCCGCATCGCCATCGCTGAAAAGCTGGAGCGACGCGAGGTTGTTGACCCAGCCGGATCGCAACAACTGATTCACAACCTTCGTGTGCACCAGGTACAACTGGAAATGCAAAATGAGGTCTTGCGCCGAACACAGGCCGAACTGGACGCCGCACGCAGTCTCTATTTTGACCTGTACGACCTTGCGCCCGTGGGCTATTGCACGATCAGCGAAACAGAACATATTCTGGAGGTCAATCTCACCGTCTGTACTCTGTTGGGCCTGACTCGCGACAAACTGATCGGGCGGTCCGTGCGGCAGTTCATCTATCCGCCTGACCAAGACACCTATTACCTGCACCGCAAGAAACTGGCGGCAACGGGACAGCCCCAATCTTGCGAATTGCGTTTGATTGACCACGATGGGGCGATCTTTTGGGCTAGTTTGCAGGCTACTCTTTCGCTAGAGCCAGAACATCACGACATCCAACGGATGGTGTTGATCAATATTGACAAGCGCAAAGTGGCAGAAGATCGACTGCGCGTGAGTGACACCGCCATCAAAGCCATCTTGCAGGGGGTGGTCATAACTACCCCTGAACTTCGCGTGATTTCTGCCAACCAGGCGTTCCTGACGATGACAGGCTATTTAGAGTCGGAACTATTGGGCTTCGATTGTGTTCGCTTGAATGGGCCCCTTACTGACCCGGTGACCATCGCGGCCTTCCTCTTAAGGCGATTGAGGAACAACGGCAATTCTCCTGCGAAATCATCAACTACCGTAAAGATGGCAGCAGTTTCTGGAATGCGCTAGCCGTTTCGCGGTCTTTGACGAACAGGGCGTATTGGACCCACTTCGTTAGCATCAACATCGATATCAGCGAACGAAGAAGGCTGGATCAGTTGCTCCAAGACAAAAATTTGGAACTGCAACGACTCACAGCCATTGCCGAGAAGGCCAATCTTGCCAAGTCGGACTTTCTGTCCGGTATGAGCCATGAGTTGCGCTCACCACTGAACTCCATACTGGGCTTTGCCCAATTGCTGGAGGCAGGTGCGCCTTCGCCCACGCCAAGGCAACAAAGAAGCATCGACATGATTTCGCGCGGCGGCTGGTATTTGCTGACACCGATCAACGAAATCCTGGATCTGGCCTTTGATCGAGTCGGGCAAACCCGCCTGTCCTTGGAGCCTTTGTCGCTGGCTCAAGTGCTGGTCGATTGTCAAGACATGGTTGCCCAGCAGGCAGAGGTCAAGGGAATCAAAGTCAACTTCCCAAGTTTCACCAGTCCATTTCTCGTGATTGCAGATCCGATCCGGTGAAGCAGGTCATCGTCAACTTGCTGTCCAACGCCATCAAGTACAACCGCGCCAACGGAACGGTGGATGTCATGGTGAGCACGGGTCCCAAGAAGATGTTGCGCATCAGTGTTCAGGATACCGGCGTGGGCTTGTCGCCCGAGAAAGTAGCACAGCTTTTTCAACCGTTCAATCGACTCGGACAAGAGGGGACCACCACCGAAGGCACAGGCATTGGCCTAGTCGTAACAAAGCGGCTCACCGAGTTGATGGGGGGCACTGTCGGAGCTCAAAGCGAAGTAGGGGTCGGCAGCGTGTTTTGGGTTGAACTGAGTGCGGCGCAAGAGGTGCCTCACGCAATGGACGCCAAACAAGGACCTGTGGTCGCGAGTCCATTGAAGAATCTCGCGGAAGAGGCAACATTGACTATTTTGTATGTGGAAGACAACCCTGCCAATGCACAACTGGTGGAGCAGATTCTGGCCGATCGTCCCAACCTTAGGCTGCTTCTTGCCCACGATGGTGCGCAGGGCATTGAATTGGCGCGTCGCCACCGCCCCAATGTGATCCTCATGGATATCAATCTCCCTGGCATCAGCGGTATGGAGACATTGAAGATCTTGCGCCAGGACCCTGCAACGTGTCACATTCCGGCGGTTGCGGTCAGCGCCAATGCCATGCCGATGGATGTTGTCAACGGCCTTTCTGCTGGATTCTTTCGCTACCTGACCAAACCTTTCAAGATCACCGAGTTTTTGGAGGTGCTGGACATGGCGTTGGTTTTCTCCCCGGACATTGCCGCATAGCCCCGCAGTCCCTATCAAGTGTGTGCGGCGACGAACAGACCTGGCGTGAACGTTGAACTACGGTGGGAATGCGTTGCTGTTGCAGCGCGTCGACGCGTGATTCGGCTAATTCTCTCGGGAGCAAGACATGGGCAGCACTACTGAAACGGTCAAAGACATCGGACCACAACCGCAATCATTCGACATTGAGAGCGACAAAGGCAAATACAAATTACCGTTCCGTCGCCTGGAGCGGGCGCTATTTGCAAGTCACACTGATGTCCATTCCCGTGGGCGGCGACATTGGTCTTGAAGCGCATCCCGAGACAGATCAGTTCCTGCGCCTCGACGCTGGCAGGGCCGAGTGCAGATGGGAGCCACGAAGGACAAGCTGACGTTTGAAAAGGATGTTTCAGATGGTTGGTGCGTCCTCGTTCCGGCGGGTACTTGGCACAACATTACCAATATCGGGACGGAGCCCATGCAGGTCTATACGATCTATGCACCCGCCCACCACTCGCCCGGCAAGGTGCACGCGACGGCGGCGGCGGCCGAAGCCGACAAAGACGATGAGCCGGCGACCTGGTCGGTGCAGCCAAAACCGGTGGCCGACAAACACGGGTGAGAGTGGGGTCGTGGCACTTGTTGGGGTTCGCATCGACTAAATTTTATGTGCCAAATAGGGCTCCAGCCCTCGTAGAATATGCGTAAGCAGCTCTTGTTTTTGTAGCATGTTTCCTTGCTGCTGCGGGCGCGAGTACTGTGCCGTTGCCAACCCTCTGGCCGTTTCGATCATCCCTGCATGAGCTCAAGGAACCGTCCATGAAAATTGCCCGCCACATACTCCTGATCCTTGGCCTGTTGGCGGTGCTGGTCTGTTCGTGGGTTGCGCCCATGGATGCGCCGGCCATGGCCCAGGTGGATGCTGGCCTTAAGAGGGCGTTGGTGAGCTTTGCCTCCGCGCACCCTCAATGGGTTGCTGTCGGTGGTTCAGGCTGCGCAGGTGGACATCCAGCCAGCAGGCATTGGGGTCACCCTGTCACCCGGGCAATTGCTGGCGCCGGTGAACGAGTTGGTGAAACACTTTGCCGACCTGATGCTGTTGGCATGCGTGGCGTTCGGCAGCAAAAGGTTTTGATCAGCATCAGCGGCTACTGGGTGGTCTCTGGTGCATTGACTGTGGTGGCGTTGGCGTGGGCCGGGTCTCAGGTCCGTCGGGGGTTTGCGCCGAGGTGGTTGTCGGTGGCGTTTGTGGTGATGGTGATGCTGCGCTTCGCCATACCGGTGGCCCTGTTGGCTACTGACGCGCTTTCGCAGAAATTTCTGGACGCGAACTACACCGCGGCCCAGAGCGCGATTGATGCCACCAATGCAGAGGCCAGCAAAACGAAAGCCCCGGAACCGCAAGCGAGTGACGACAAATCATGGCTTCCCAAATTGCCTAACTGGATCCCAAGCCTGCAGGAAGTGAAAGATCGCTATACCAAGATGAAGCAGGCGGTGGAGCAGTCGACCGAAAACATCGTCAACCTGATGGTGGTCTTCCTGCTACAGACTTTGTTGCTGCCGCTGTTGTTGGTATGGGCCTTGTTGGGAATAGCGCGGCTTGGCGTAGAGCAACTGCGTTTGTTGCCCGGCAGGGCGGAATAAGGCTACTTGCGTTGGTGCCCCGATATTTTCAAGATGCAAGGCATTGGATTCCGGGTGAATATCCAACAGCACGTCCCGGATGGTGCGGACCAATAGCAGGCAGTCGGCCTGCGCACTGGCGGTTTTTGGTTGGAGCCCATGCCCTGCCACAGGGGTTGCAGTCGCCCTGGTAACGGCTGACGGTGGCTTTCAACAGCGGTGCTCCAGACCTTGGGTTCTTTGCTCCGGGACGCCACTGGCCCTGACCACGTCCGAAGTGTGCGACGGCGAGGTACAGCATCAGCGACTTTTCAAAGGCCTCAGTCAAAGCGTCCGGGCTCCAGCCAACCACTTTTTGTCTTTGTGGGTTCCGACGTTGTAGCCCTTAGCCTAAGCGCCCCCCGGTAGCACCCAGAACCCCCTCCAACCAACGCGCCGGTGCCCAGTGTCAACCCGCCAGCCAGCAGATCAGCGGCCAGGCCGGTCAAGACGCCGGACATCACGCCACCGAAAACGGCCACGGAACCGCCGTCCATGGGTTTGTCAGTCACCAGTTTTTGCGTTGGCGATGTTCATGATTTCTGCTGTGGCCACCATCCAGGCGGTTGATGGCAATCAGCTTGTCGGTCACGGCCTTGCTTTCTTCAGCGCAGCGCTGCGCCAAACCCTGCATCGCCGATTCAAGTGGACTCAAACTGTTGGGTTTGCCCCAGGACATGGACTTTCGCAAGCTGCCCCAGATGTCTTTCACGCCGTCAAAATACCGGCCTCAAGCTCCATCTTGTCGCTGGCCAGGTGCATCAGATAGTCCGTTATGGCCGCCACGGATTCATCAAAACGATCAGCGTAGGTTTTCCCCAAAGCGGCCGCCAATTTCAGGTAGCCGTCGCGCTCCTTTTCAGGTAATACCTGTCCGATTTGGTTGAATAGCGACACCTCCTGCCCCCCGCACCGGGGTGTAGGCGTCCAGGTTTGTGATGCCACTGATGACGGGGAAGCCCGACAGGTGGTTGCGCCACTCCATCGCTCGCTCGGCATGCGGCGCTTCACCGAGTGGACCTGCGCCCTGGTTGAGAATGGCCAATACCGGCTTTCCCACCCAGGCCAACACCTGAAGTTCCGGCGCCACATACACAGCCTCAAACGGTCGCTCTTGCAGGTTCACCGGGTACAGAATCACGTTGGCACGGGCGCAACGAGCGCCAGTCGCTGGCACTGCCAAAGTTTTCGATTGAAGACCCGATCCCAAATTTCACGCACCCCATGCGATCCAGCGATGTTCCTGGCTGAGCCGCGTTTGGCAAGGCGAAAGCTGTCACCGAAACCAGTGTATCCCACAAACGCAATGCGCCAGTGGGTTGGGTCAACGATGAGTCGTAGGCCATGGTGGACTGGATACATCTGGCGCGTCGTCTACCTCGCCAACGTCCTGACCCGGCAGCGTGCAGCAGGGTCTCCTACGTTGGTGCGCGCCACCTAGAAGATGCCAATCTGCGGCCCAGTGGTTGGTCATAGGCTGGCATGGTTGAGTCTGTCTCAGTGGTTTCAGGTCATCGTCAGGCCTTGTGCAGATCCAGAAACAAGGGGTGAACTTCATTTGCCCAGGGTTTGGCGCCATTGGTTTGCAGCGCTGCCGAAAGCGATCAGGATCCTCGGCGGTATGCCCCCGTGTCCACGCATGGCAACAATCGGGTGCCGCTTGATGGCCTTTCGCAGCCTGTAACGCGCCCCGCGCGTGTCTCTGCGGTCGCTGCCAGGGTTGCGATCACCATGACAGCAACGAACCGTTTGGCTTGACAGGGGTTCTTCCAGTCTGTGGCGTCAAGTTCCATGAGAAGACCGGCTGATCGATGGTGATGTCCACCGCCAGTCCATGGACGCGCTGGAGCATCGCGCCCAGGTTGGCGCGCAACGCGGGTGACAACTCATGCGGGAACGCACCACTGGAAACACCGATGCGTTGCCGCGCCAAACTGCGCGCAGTGTGGTGAAGTAAGCCGTCATGGGCAAAGCAAAGTCATCAACCTTTTCGCCAGCTCACCGACAGCATTCTATGACCAAGAACATCGGGCATTAATGTACGCCCCAGCCAAACAGGACGAGTAGAGCCAGATCCATTTCTCTGCAACTTCTACTTCCAAGACGGGCGGCATGCGCAAGCTTCGATGTGCCGAGCGTCTGGTATTGGCAGACTAACTAGAAGCGAGCCGGGCCATGCACCCAGCTGATAGTGGGTGTGTACCGAACCGGCGTCGATCGGGCTAGTCAGGGTGGTCTTCCAGCCAGCCGTGTAGTGGTGGTCGAAGGCGGCGCGATAGATCAGATGCGCCAATGCGCCGAGGTGAAAAACATCGACGCCCGGGTTCGCCGCCACTTTGGGACGGACCGTGTTGATGGGGCCGCACAGGTCGGCTCCAGTCGTGCTTGAACGTGTCTAGCCACGGTATCTGCCGCTTCCAGCAAACCTGAGCGATTCGGATGCGACAAATTTGCCAAACAGTTCGGTCACGGGGCCGAGTGACTGCTGTCACGCACGAACAGACGCGCGACCCATTTGACGCAACAAACCAGCCAGAAACGCCAGGGTTCCACACCATCAGCAGTGCCAGAGGCAACTCAACGAC
Organism: Candidatus Aalborgicola danicus; assembly: GCA_016703945.1. GTDB lineage: Bacteria > Pseudomonadota > Gammaproteobacteria > Burkholderiales > Burkholderiaceae_C > Allorhodoferax > Allorhodoferax danicus. The sequence goes on along the minus strand of JADJBC010000013.1, from coordinate 551 downwards.
GTTTGATATGTCCCGGATGCTGAGGCTTGTCTAGAGGTCCGTCAAATCCAATACCAGTGAAGACGCGGACGTTCCAGTCCGGCAAACCGCGCCACCGAGGCGGCCGCACCGCAAGTGGCGCGATCGGGCGCACGCTTGCTGATGGTTTCCAGAATCCACTGCGATCGGGCGCCAAAAACTCGGCAAAAGTGCTTTTTGGAACCCAGCAGTTCGTGGGGTGGTGGTGCGCGGGTTGCTTTTTTGGCATCACGTTGACCGCCGCATCATTGCCTTGCTCTGCTCAAGAAACCAGAACCAGCGTGATTCTGCGGGCCTGTTGTTCAGTCACTGTCAATGGTTGCTGCCGTTCAGGGCCTTGACCTACCGCCCTGAGCGTCGCCAAGCAAACAAAGGACAAGAATTTCACAACACCATGGGGCAAAGTATCGCACCCCTGAGAAGCCTGTGAACGACCGGGCCAGCGTCAAGGGCGATCGACCCGTGTCAGGTATTGGCATCGCTGGTTCGGACCTACGGGTAATTCAGCGGTCTGCGGGTTGTTGCAGGGTGTG